>JBAZTF010000023.1:0-2594 GCA_041662105.1 Erythrobacter sp. | reverse complement strand
GCGCGTCGGGGCTGACGAGTCAAGCTGTTGGCATTTGCGGGACGCCCGCCTAATCCCCGGCCTTCGCCCGCCCACTACAGCTACAACCTATCTAAAGATTCCTTCTTATAGTGAAGAGGAGCCGGTTCTGACCGCGATCGATCGCCCATTGCTCGCCGTGTTGAAGGGTGAGGTTCGGGAAACCCCGCCGGTGTGGCTGATGCGCCAGGCCGGGCGCTATCTGCCCGAATATCGTGCGCTGCGGGAGGACAAGGGCGGGTTCCTCGAACTCGCAACCGATCCGGTCGCCGCGGCCGAGGTGACGCTGCAGCCGATCCGCCGCTTCGGCTTCGACGGCGCGATCCTATTTTCCGATATCCTGATGGTGCCCTGGGCGCTGGGACAGGATCTGTGGTTCGAGACCGGCGAAGGCCCGCGACTTGCGCCCAAGCTGGCCGAGAATGCCCCGGCGGAACTCTCGTCGGCACCCGCACGGCTCGATCCGGTTTATGAAACGGTTCGGCGGGTGCAAGCCGATCTGCCGCCTGCCACAACGTTCCTCGGTTTCGCAGGATCGCCCTGGACCGTTGCGACCTACATGGTCGCCGGTCAGGGTAGCCGCGATCAGGCCGACACGCGGCGGATGGCGTACGGTGATCCGGCGCGTTTTACCCGTATCATCGATGCGATCATCGGACTGACCGTCGAGTATCTCTCCGGTCAGATCGAGGCGGGCGTGGATGCGGTGCAGCTGTTCGACAGCTGGGCGGGCAGCCTTAGTCCCGCGCAGTTCGAGCGTTGGGTGATCGAGCCCAATGCACGCATCGTCGCGGCCTTGCGCGAACGCCATCCGGGCGTGCCGGTGATCGGGTTCCCCAAGGGTGCGGGAGGAAAACTGGCCGCTTATGCCGAAGGCGTGAAGCCCGACGCGATCGGGCTGGACGAGACGGTCGATCCGGTCTGGGCGGCGAAGAACCTGTCCGACGACCTGCCGGTACAGGGCAATCTCGATCCACTCGCGCTGATCGCCGGCGGGACGGAACTGGATGCCGCGATCGCCGCGATCCTTGATGCGTTTGCCGGGCGGCCCCATATCTTCAATCTCGGCCACGGCATTTTGCCCGATACGCCCATCGCGCATGTCGAACGGCTGCTGGCACGGGTGAGGGGATCACGATCATGATCGCGCTGCTGCAGGCGTGGTATCCCTGGCTGAAGGCCGCGCATCTGATCTTCGTCATCTTCTGGATGGCGGGGCTGTTCATGTTCCCGCGCTTCCTCGTCTATCATCAGGAATCGGCGCCGGGCAGCCCCGAGGAAGCCAAATGGATCGAGCGCGAGGACAAGTTGCGCCGGATCATCCTGGCGCCGTCTATGGTGATCGTCTGGGTGCTCGGGCTGCTGCTCGCCACCACCATTGGCGCCTGGAGCATGGGCTGGTTCCACGCCAAGCTGCTGTTGGTGATCCTGCTGTCCGGCTACCATGGCTGGATGCTGGGATATGCCGGGCGGCTGGCCAAGGGCGAACGCAAGCTTTCCGGCAAGGCGCTGCGCATCGCCAATGAGGTGCCGGGGATCGCCGTCGCGATCATCGTCACACTGGTGATCGTCAAGCCGTTCTGACGCGCTTGACTTGAATCCAGCCGCGCCGTAACCCGCCGACAACCGTTGCGCGGCGTCCGTCGCGACATGCGAATCCCTTTACATTCCCCGCTTGTGCCAGCCGCAGTTCCATTGCCCGGCCACATCCAAACCCCACGCGGACATTCCCAATGCATTTAAAAGACTTGAAGAAAAAAGCCCCTGCCGAGCTGGTCGAAATGGCCGAAGAGCTCGGCGTCGAGGGCGCATCGACCATGCGCAAGCAGGATCTGCTGTTCGGCATCCTGAAGGCGCAGGCCGAAAATGGCGACCAGATCATGGGCCTTGGCACCATCGAGGTGCTGCAGGACGGCTTCGGCTTCCTGCGCAGCCCCGAGGCCAACTATCTCGCCGGCCCCGACGACATCTACATCTCGCCCAACCAGGTGCGCCGCTTCGGTCTGCGCACCGGCGACACGGTCGAAGGCGAGATTCGCGCGCCCAAGGACGGCGAGCGCTATTTCGCGCTGACCAAGCTCTCGACGATCAATTTCGACGATCCCGAAGCGGTCCGCCACCGCGTCAATTTCGACAACCTCACCCCGCTCTATCCCGAAGAGAAGCTGACCCTCGATCCGCACGATCCGACGGTGAAGGACAAGTCGGCGCGGGTGATCGACATCGTCTCGCCGCAGGGCAAGGGCCAGCGCGCGCTGATCGTCGCGCCGCCGCGGGTCGGCAAGACCGTCCTCCTCCAGAACATCGCCAAGGCGATCACCGACAACCACCCCGAGGTGTTCCTCATCGTGCTGCTGATCGACGAGCGGCCCGAGGAAGTGACCGACATGCAGCGCAGCGTGAATGGCGAGGTGATCTCCTCGACCTTCGACGAACCCGCGCAGCGACACGTCCAGGTCGCCGAAATGGTGATCGAGAAGGCCAAGCGGCTGGTCGAGCACAAGCGCGATGTCGTCATCCTGCTCGATTCGATCACGCGTCTGGGTCGCGCCTACAACACCGTGGTGCCCTCATCG
>JBAZTF010000022.1:0-2693 GCA_041662105.1 Erythrobacter sp. | reverse complement strand
GATCAGCAACTGTTCGAAATCAAATCGCCGATCATCCTGCAGCCGGGACCCGCGGCGCTGACCGAGGGCGTGCGCGAAATCGCGGCGCGCATCAAAGCCTGGAGCACCCGCGAGCAGCTGTCGTCGTTGTAGGAGCGGCTTCAGCCGCGATGGATGTGCGGAAGCGCAGCGCTCCCACGGAAGTGCGGAAGAGCATCGCGGCTGAAGCCGCTCCTACAGGAGCCGGTCAGGGGTGGAGGGTTTGCAGGCCGGTCCTGGCGAGGAGGGCGGTCATCTGTCCGGCTTGCGCGGCCTGGTCGCTGGACGCGTTGCCTTGTTGGGCGCGCTTGGCGACGCCCTGGGCGATGGCGGCCAGGCGGAAGAAGCTGAAGGCGAGGACGAAGGGCCAGTCGGCCGGCATCGGCCGACCGCTCAGTTCGGTGTAGCGGCGCAGCATGGCGGCTTCTTCGGGGATGCCCAGTTCGGCGCGATCCAGACCGGCCAGACCGGGCAGGGCCGGATTGCGCGGCAGGCGCAGGGCCATGCACAGATAGCCCAGGTCGGCCAGCGGATGGCCGAGCGTGGACAGTTCCCAGTCGACGACGGCGATGACCTTCGGCCGGTCGCGGTCAAACATCAGGTTGTCGATCCGGTAATCGCCGTGGGTCAGCGCGACCACGCCATCATCGGCGGGACAGCGCGCCGGCAACTGGTCGATCAGCGCGTTCATCGCCGGGATCGATTGCGTTTCGCTGGCGCGGTACTGCTCGCCCCAACGGGAAATCTGCCGCGAAAAATAGTTTCCCGGCTTGCCGAAGTCGGACAAGCCGACGGCGGCGATGTCGACACTGTGCAAGTCGGCCAGGGTGGTGATCAGCGCGTCGTAGTGCGCGCCGCGTTGCTCGATTGGCAGGTCCGGCAGTGACGGATCCCAGAAAATGCGGCCGTCCACGTACTGCATCAGGTAGAACATGGAGCCGATGACCGACTCGTCGCGACACAGGTGCAGCGGCCGCGCCACCGGCACGGCGCTGCCATGCAAGGCGCTGAGTACGCGGAACTCGCGATCCACCGCATGCGCCGAGGCCAGCAGCTTCCCGGGCGGCTTGCGCCGCAGGACGTACTTACCGTCGGTCGTCTCGATCAGGTAGGTGGGGTTGGATTGCCCGCCCTTGAACTTGGTCGAGCGCAAGGGCCCGCGAAAGCCCGGTACGCTGTGTTCCAGATAGGTGGCGAGGGCGATGTCGGGAAGATCGAGCGAACTCATCGTCCGATCATCGCCCACGTCCGGCGCGCCCGCCAGCCTGGCGGGGCGCGCCGGCAAGGATCAGCGCTTGCGGTCGTAGCGCATGCCCTGGCGAACCTGGGCCATGGCGCGACGAGTCAATTCCAGCGCTTGCTTGCGGTGGCCGCCCTTGTCGTTGTCGGCAGCGGACAGTTCGTTCTCGGCGGCCTGCAGGTGGTCGAGCGCCGCTTGCATGCGCGGTTGCCCGGCCAGCGTATAGCCGGAGAACAGGCCGGCGGCAAGGCAGACGAGGGCGGTGAACAGGATGGTCTGGGCGGTCTTTCCGAACGTCATTGCGGGTCTCCGTGAGGGCGCGGTTTGCGCCTGCAGGAGATTAACGCAGCACGGCAGGATCGGTGGACAGGCCGGCGCTCAGGCCTTGAGCATGGAACGCGCCAGCGCCGCGAGGTGCACCTCGTCGGGACCGTCGGCCAGGCGCAGCGAACGCGCGCCGGCGTAGGCCTGGGCCAGGAAATGATCCTGCGATAGCCCGCCGCCGCCATGGATCTGGATCGCGCGGTCGATCACCGCGCAGGCCATGCGCGGGGCGACGATCTTGATCATCCCGATCAGGTCTTTCGCGCCCTTGCCGCCGCGGCTGTCGAGTGTCGCCGCGGCCTGGAGGGTCAGCAGGCGCGCCTGTTCGATTTCGCAGCGCGACAATGCAATCGCTTCCTGCGCCATGCCCAGCTGGCCCAGCGGCACCCCGAAGGCGACGCGCGTCCGCGCGCGCTCGATCATCGCTTCCAGCGCGCGCTGCGCCAGGCCGATCAGGCGCATGCAGTGATGGATGCGTCCCGGCCCCAGGCGCGCCTGGGCAATTTCAAAACCGCTGCCTTCGGTATGGATGAGGTTGCCGACCGGAACGCGGACGTTTTCGAAAGCCATTTCGGCATGGCCGAACGGCGCATCGTCGTAGCCGAACACGCGCAGCGGCCGTACTACGCTCACGCCCGGCGTCGCCATCGGCACCAGGACCATCGACTGGCGGCGATGCGGCGCCGCCGTCGGGCTGGTCACGCCCATCACGATCAGGATCCGGCAACGCGGGTCGCCAGCACCGGTGGTCCACCACTTGCGGCCGTTGAGCACGAACTCATCGCCGTCGCGTTCGATCGGCAGGCGGATGTTCGTCGCATCCGAGGACGCGACGTCCGGCTCGGTCATCGCGAACGCGGAGCGAATCTCGCCGGCCAGCAACGGCGTCAGCCACTGCGTCTGTTGTTCCTTGGAAGCAAAGTTGTGCAGCACTTCCATGTTGCCGGTATCGGGCGCCGAGCAATTGAAGATTTCCGAGGCGATCATCGAGCGGCCCATGCGCTCGGCCAGGCGCGCGTACTCCAGGTTGCTCAGACCGGGGCCATGCGCGGGATCGGGCAGGAACAGGTTCCACAGGCCGACGGCGCGGGCACGAACCTTGAGTTCTTCG
>JBAZTF010000021.1:0-3306 GCA_041662105.1 Erythrobacter sp. | reverse complement strand
TTTTTCATACGGTAACTCCTTCTTTTGCACCTTGGGTATGGGATCGACGCCGTCGCATCAGCAGATACCCGGCGGGAATGACCAGCATCGACAGCAGCGGTGCGGTCAGCATCCCGCCGATCATCGGCGCCGCGATGCGGCTGGTAACCTCCGAACCCGTGCCGGTGCCGATTAGCACGGGGAACAGCCCCGCCAGGATCACCGCGACCGTCATCGCTTTGGGGCGAACGCGCAGCAACGCGCCCTCGCGCACCGCTGCCTCGACCTCGGTCGGGGACGGGTCGATGCCGCGATCGGCGAGCGCGTGTTTGAGATAGATCAGCATCACCACGCCAAACTCCGCCGCGACGCCCGCCAGCGCGATGAACCCGACGGCCGTCGCCACTGATTGGTTATAGCCAAGCAGCCAGAGCAACCAGAATCCACCAGTCAACGCGAAGGGCAACGTCGCCATCACCAGCAACGCCTCGTCGAATCGTCCGAACGTGACATAGAGCAGCACGAAGATGATCAGCAGCGTCGCCGGCACTACCACCGTCAGCCGCTCGCGGGCGCGCTGGAGATATTCGAACTGACCGGTAAAACTGACGCTGATGCCGGGCGGCAGCTTTACATCGCGCGAGATGACCCGCTGCAGATCGGCGACGATCGAGGTCAGGTCGCGACCCCGCGCATCGACATAGATCCACGTCACCGGGCGCCCGTTTTCGCTTCGCAGCATCGGCGGGCCTTCGCTGGTGCTGATCGAGGCGACGGTGCCGAGCGTCACCTGCTGTCCACCGGGTGCCAGAAAGCGCAGGTTGCGTAGCGCGTCGGCACTGTCGCGCAGCTCGCGCGGGTAGCGCACGCTGATCGGATAGCGTGCGAGCCCCTCGACCGTCTGCCCGACGGTCTCGCCGCCGATCGCGCTGGAAACGATCGACTGGACATCGGCGATGTTCATGCCGAACCGTGAGGCGGCAAAACGATCGATATCGACATCGATGTAACGCCCGCCGGTCAGTCGCTCGGCGAGCACTGACGACACATTAGGCACGGTTTTCGCGACGGTTTCGATCCGCTTGGCGGTCGCGTCGATCTGGGCGATGTCGGCGCCCGCGACCTTGATCCCGATCGCGCTCTTGATGCCGGTGGCGAGCATGTCGATCCGGTTGCGGATCGGCGGTATCCAGAAATTGGCGAGACCAGGGACTTTCACCGCGTGGTCGAGCGCATCGATCAGCTTGTCGGGCGTCATCCCCGGACGCCATTGGTCACGTGGCTTGAACCGGATCGTCGTCTCGAACATCTCCATCGGCGCGGGATCGGTCGCGGTCTCAGCGCGCCCCGCCTTGCCGAACACGCTGTCGACCTCGGGAACCGTCTTGATCAGCCTGTCGGTCTGCTGGAGCAGTTGCGCGGCCTTGGCGGTCGAGATACCGGGCAGCGCGGAGGGCATATAGAGCAGGTCGCCTTCGTCGATTTGCGGCATGAACTCGCCACCAAGCTGCGATAGCGGGAACAGGCTGGTCGCAAAGACGAGGCCCGCAATCACCAGCGTCCGCTTCGGATGGACCAGCACCCAGTCGAGCGCTGGCCGATAGAGTGCGGTCAGCACGCGGTTGATCGGGTTGGCGCTTTCAGCCGGAATGCGCCCCCGGATCAGATAGCCCATCAGCACCGGCACCAGCGTCACCGACAGGATCGCGGCCGCTGCCATCGCATAGGTTTTGGTGAAGGCAAGCGGCGCGAACAGCCGGCCTTCCTGCCCCTGCAGCGCGAAGACGGGGATGAACGACAGCGCGATGATCATCAGGCTGAGAAACAGTGCAGGGCCGACCTCTGCCGCCGCCTCGGCGATCACCGCCCAGCGGGCAGCACCCTTCAGTTCGGCGTCCGGGTTGTCCCTTGTCCAATGCTCCAGATGCTTGTGGGCGTTCTCGATCATCACCACGGCGGCGTCCACCATCGCGCCGATGGCAATCGCGATCCCACCGAGCGACATGATGTTGGCGTTGATGCCTTGCGTGCGCATAACGATGAACGCCGCGAGAATGCCGAGCGGCAACGTCACCACAGCGACCAGCGCCGAGCGGACGTGCCACAGAAACAGCGCGCAAACGACCGCGACGACGATGAACTCCTCGATTAGCTTGCTGGTGAGATTGTCGACCGATCGACCGATCAACGCCGAGCGGTCATAGGTCGGGACGATCTCGACCCCCGGCGGCAGGCTTGCTTTCAATGTTTCGAGCTTTGCCTTGACCGCAGCGATCGCCGCACGGGCATTGGCACCCGATCTGAGAATGATGATGCCGCCTGCAACCTCGCCTTCGCCGTTGAGCTCGGCGACGCCGCGCCGCATGTCGGGTCCAACCTGTACCGTCGCGACATCGGCCAATGTGACGGGCACACCGCCCGCCGTCGTCTTGATCGGCAGCGCGCGGAAGTCATCGAGATTGGCGAGATAGCCGTTCGCGCGGACGATATATTCGGTCTCGGCTTGCTCGATCACCGAGCCGCCGGCCTCCTGATTGCCGCGCTTGATGGCGTCGATCACCGCTTCGTGCGTGACGCCGTAAGCAATCAGTTTGTCCGGATCGAGCACGACCTGATACTGCCGCACCATCCCGCCGACCGCGGCGACTTCGCTGACGCCCGGGATGGTCTTCAGTTCATAGCGCAAGAACCAGTCCTGCAGGCTGCGCAACTGCGACAAATCGTTGCGACCGCTCCGGTCGACCAGCGCATATTCGTAGATCCAGCCGACCCCGGTCGCGTCCGGGCCGAGTTCGGTCTTTGCGCCCGCTGGCAATTGTGTCTGCACCTGGCTCAGATATTCGAGCACGCGGCTGCGCGCCCAATAAAGGTCGGTGCCATCCTCGAACAGCACGTACACAAGGCTGTAGCCGACGAACGAATAGCCCCGCACGACGCGCGCGCCGGGCACCGACAGCATCGTCGTCGCCAGCGGATAGGTGACCTGATTCTCGACGATGCGCGGTGCTTGGCCGGGGTAGTTGGTGCGGATGATGACCTGCACGTCGGACAGGTCGGGCAGTGCGTCGATGGCGGTCGATCGGACCGCGATGACGCCTGCTGCGACCACCAACAGGGCGGCCAGCAAGACGAACAGGCGCTGGGCGATTGACCAGCGAATGACGGCGGCGATCACTTGGCGCCACTCGCTGGGGCAGCCTCGATCGCCCTGACGGGAATGCCCGTCAGGCTCGCTTCGGAATCGAGCAGGAACTGACCCGAGGCGACGACCTTTTCCCCCTCGGCGAGGCCGGCGAGGATTTCAGTACGACCGCCGCTTTCGCGCCC
>JBAZTF010000020.1:0-3785 GCA_041662105.1 Erythrobacter sp. | reverse complement strand
CTTTCGCCCATTGTCCAATATTCCCCACTGCTGCCTCCCGTAGGAGTCTGGGCCGTGTCTCAGTCCCAGTGTGGCTGATCATCCTCTCAGACCAGCTACGGATCGTCGCCTTGGTAGGCCTTTACCCCACCAACTAGCTAATCCGACGCGGGCTCATCCTTGGGCGATAAATCTTTGGACTTACGTCATCATCCGGTATTAGCAGTCGTTTCCAACTGTTATTCCGAACCCAAGGGCAGATTCCCACGTGTTACGCACCCGTGCGCCACTAGACCCGAAGGTCTCGTTCGACTTGCATGTGTTAGGCATGCCGCCAGCGTTCGTTCTGAGCCAGGATCAAACTCTCAAGTTTGATGTTCCTGTCAACCGAGGCGGAATGGCCCCGGCGAACAAGCTCATTTCAAGGAGCCAATTCCTGCACATCACATATACTAGTGGATATGTAACGAGACATATGAACTGGCTTGGCTTTAACCGAGTACCGAACACCTTGAATGTTCAGACCCGGAGCCGCCGCCCACATGTCCCTTCATCTGTACCAACAATGTCAAAGAGCGCAAAACGCCGACGCCTGATCCTATCCCGTTTTACCGGGGTGACCGGGCGTCTTCGATTTTGGCGACCACCGCAACGGACCGTGTGGCCCGTCGCTGCGGTGGAGTGGCATATATGGGGGAGGTCCAAGGCCGTCAACATCGATTTGCAATTTTGTTTCAACGCCCCCTGAAACCGGCAGAAATACGCGGGTTTAACGCTTGCGAAACACCCCGGAGCGTATGGCGATCGTCATGGAAGCCCCCGCGAATCCGCCGAATCCCGATTCGTCCGGCCTGTTTTCGCAGGTCAGGAGCGCCGTAATCTGGCGTTCGGGATCGCAGATCGTCGCCCAACTGGTGATGTGGGCTTCGACCTTCCTGGTGATTCGGATCCTGCAGCCCGAGGATTACGGGCTGTTCGCCATGACCGGCGTGGTCCTCGCTTTCCTCGCACTGGCGAACGGCTGGGGGCTGGCGAGCGCGATCGTGCAGAAGGCCGAGGTATCCGACCGCGACATCCGCCAGATGTTCGGCATGCTGATCGTGGTCAATCTGTTGCTGGCGGGCGCGCAGCTGCTGATCGCCCCGCTCGCCGCCGCCTATTTCCGTGAGCCGCGGGTGGAGACGCTGCTGCAGGTGCAATCGCTGCTGTTCCTGACGACGCCCTTCATCGCGCTGCCCTATGCCCTGCTTGCGCGGCGGATGGATTACCGGCTGCAGGGCTTCGTCAACATCACAGCCGCGCTGCTCGCGGCGCTCACCGCCTTGGGCGGCGCGCTCGCCGGATGGGGCGTGTGGACCCTGGTGTTCGCGCCGATGGTGCTGTTCACGACCCGCGCGGTGGGCTTCACCATCGGCGCGCGCTCGCTCGTCTGGCCGAGCTTCGATTTCCGCGGCGGCCGCGCGCTCGCCGGGTTCGGCGGGGCGATGGCGCTGACCCAGCTGTTCCAGTTCCTGCTGAGCCAGGCCGACATCTTCATCGCCGGCCGCGCCTTCGATGCGCATACGCTGGGCATCTACACCACCGCGTTGTTCCTGGCGCAGATCTTCCTCAACAAGATCGTGCCGCCGCTGAACGAGGTGTCTTTTTCCGCCTTCTCGCGCATCCAGCACGATTCGGCGCTGGCGAGCATTGCCTTCGTGCGCGCGACGCGGATGGTGATGCTGCTGGCGCTGCCCTTCTTCCTGGGTCTCGCCGCAACGGCCGAGCCGCTGGTCCACATCGTCCTCGGCCCCAAATGGCTGGAGACTGCGCCGATCGTCCGGCTGGTCGCGCTGGCCATGCCGTTCATGACGCTGCAAGCGCTGATGGTCCCCGCGACCGACGCGCGCGGCCATCCCGAAATCGCCGCGCGCAACGCCATGATCGGCGCGGTATTGTTGCCGATCGCCTATCTGGCCGGGGTCAATCGGGGGATCGAGGGGCTGGCGATCGCGTGGATCGTCGCGATGCCAGTGTATTTCCTGATCTCGGCGCGGCGTTCATTGCCAGTGCTGGAGGTGCGCGCAGGCGATTTCTCGCGCGCGCTGGCGCCGGTCGCGGCGGCGTCGGTGCTGATGGCGCTGGGCGTTGCCCTCCTCGACCGGCTACTCACGGCGATGCCCGATCTGCCGCGGCTGGCGGCCCTGGTGCTCACCGGTGGTGCGCTCTACCTCGCGTTGTTGCTGCTGATCGCGCGCGCGTCGCTTGCCGAACTGGTCGCGGTCATCCGCAACCGCGCGCCGACAAGCTAGGCCTGTTGGATATAGGCGCGCATTGCCTGCGCCTCGGCCTCGATCTGCTCGATGCGGTATTTGACCAGATCGCCTATCGACACGAAACCCAGCACGCCGCTCGCCTCCACCACCGGCAGATGCCGGACACGTCGCTGCGTCATCAGCGACAGCGCCGCCAGCACCGAATCGCCCTGCGCCACCGTGATCGCTGGGGCGGTCATGACCTCCCCCACGGTCCGATCGAGGCTTGCCGCGCCCTGCTGGGCCAGGCCGGTAATAACGTCGCGTTCGGAGAATATTCCGGCGACCGCGCCGCCCGCCATCACCGGCACCGCGCCGATGCGCCTTTCGGCGAGCAGCGCCACCGCCTCGCGCACGCTGGTCTCCGCCGTCACCGATATGATCTCGCGGCCCTTGCCGCCGAGCACCGCCTGGATCGTCATGTTTCCCTCCTGGCTTGGCTTATGCGCTGGATCATCCCATGTCGGGCGCGCAAAGGAAAGACATGGCGATCCCCAAGCCCAATCTCGACGATCCCGAATATGCCCGCTTCGCCTGGGCGCGGTATCGGCGGCTGATGCGCTGGATGGCGTTGGTCGCGCTCTTCGCGGTGGTCGCATCGCTGACCGCGCTGTGGATCTACAACGGCCCGATCCCGATCCACATGATGATCGCGACGATCGCGGGGGTCGGCGCATCGGTGCTGCTCGCGGCCGCGCTGATGGGTCTGGTTTTCCTGAGTTCGGGGAGCGGCCATGACGAGCGGATCGAGGACCGCGCGCGCCCGGACGAGGATTAGCCCCTTCCGCCACTTCGATATGTAGTTCGCAAGGGGCTTGCTTCAAGACCCGCCACGCCGCGTATGGACCTGCTCCCGAAACCGAATCAGGGAGCGACGACATGCGAACTAACGATCACGCCGTGGTAATTGCCGGAGGTGGCCCAACCGGAATGATGCTGGCCGGGGAGCTGGCGTTGGCCGGCATCGACGTTGCGATCGTCGAGCGGCGGACCAATCAGGATCTTGTCGGCTCGCGCGCCGGTGGCCTGCATGCCCGCACGATCGAAGTGTTCGATCAGCGCGGCATCGCCGATCGCTTTATGGCGGAAGGGCAAGTGGCGCAGGTTGCCGGATACGCCTGGAACCGGCTGGACATCAGCGATTTCCCCACCCGCCGCAATCATGGCCTCGCGCTGTGGCAGAATCATATCGAGCGAATCCTGGCCGGCTGGATCGCGGAGCTTGGCGTGCCGATCCACCGCGGGCGCGAGGTGACGGGTTTTGCCGAGGATGAAGCAGGGATCGAGATCGCGCTGTCCGAGGGCGATCCATTGCGGGCCAGCTATCTCGTCGGGTGTGACGGCGGGCGCAGCCTGGTCCGCAAGATCGCCGGCATCGAGTTCGCCGGCTGGGATGCGACGACCAGCAACCTGATGGCCGAAATCGACGTGACCGAACCGCCGCAATTGGGCCTGCTCCACGACGAGAACGGAATCCACGGCTGGAGCAATACGGACTATGAGATACGCGAC
>JBAZTF010000019.1:0-4712 GCA_041662105.1 Erythrobacter sp. | reverse complement strand
AGGCCGCATCGAACCCGTCCAGGCCGGCGCGCCGGCCCAGACCCGCCTGTCCGCGCGCGCGCTGACCGTTGTGCTCGGCGATCACCACCATCGACAGGATGGTCATGGGCCGCACGTCGCCAGCCAGCAAACCGTCGGCATCGGCGACCAGCACCGTCGTGTCGGTCGCGCGGACGTTGGCGTCGACCCGCGCGATGCGCGGATCGTGCGCGCGCGCCTGTTCGTCGATCCGTTTCAGGATCGCGATCCAGGCGCCGGCGTCCTCGACCGCGACCGGATCGACCGCGGGATAGAGATCATGTCCCGCGACCCGGCGGTTCAGCGCGACACCTTGCGGATGTCGCCCCGACTCCCCGCGACGCTCCAGCGTCCGCACCGCGCGCACGGTGTCGAGCAGCGCGCCCTCGCGGATGTCGGCGGAGTGGGCGAAGCTCACCTGACCGGCATGGGCCGCGCGCGCGCCGACGCCCTGGCGCATGACAAAGCCGCCCTGGGTGACGCGCCCGCCTTCCAGCCCCCAACTGCGCATGCTGGTCGTCTCGAAATAGAGGTCGGCGAAATCCGCGCCGCCTCCGGCCAGCTCGCCCAGCGCGCGGGCGATCGCCGCTTCGTCGAGTCCGGCCGGACCGAGCAACGCCGAGCGTGCGCGGTCGATCGCGAGGGCGCCGCCGTTCATGCCCTGCCTCCCACCAGCATGTCATCGATCAGGATCGAACCGGTGCGGATCGCGCCCAGCCGCTCGACATCCCGGCCGACCGCGCGGACGCCGTTCAGCATCGCGGGCATGGTCCCGGCCAGCGTCACGTCGGTGACGGCATGGACCACCTGTCCGTCCTCGACCCAGAGGCCCCGCACCGCCTGGGTCCAGTTGCCGCTGGCGGGATCGGTCTTGCCGCCCTGAAACTGGGTGACGACCAGCCCGGCGCCCAGCATCCGCAGCATCTCGCCCCAGTCGCCGCTTTCGGCCGTGCTGGTCAGCCGCAGATTGTAGTAACCATCGGCATTGCCGGTCGAGGGCATGCCCAGCTTGCGCCCCGTGAAGCTGGACAGGAAGAGCCCCTCGACCACGCCGGACCGGAGGATGGCGCGCGGCGATCCGGCGATCCCCTCGCTGTCGAAGCCGCCGCTGGCCAGACCCAGCGGCTCGAACGGGTCTTCGTGAAGATCAAGGTGCGCGGCGGCCACGCCGCGTCCGATCGGATCGGGCAGGAAACTCATGCGCCGATGTTGCGCCGCGCCGGTCAGCGCGCCCGCCAGCTCGCCGACCAGAGTGGCGGCGACGCGCGGCTCGAACAGCACCGGGCAGCGACGGCTCTCGACCGAGCGCGCCCCCAGGGCCCCGCGGGCGCGGTCGGCGGCGGTCTTCGCGAGCTGTTCAGCGGACGATAGAGCGTCGGCCCGTCGTTCCTGCGATTGGCAGAAGTCGGAAATGCCGCCGCCCTCGTCCTGCGCCAACATCACCGTCCAGCGGGCGTCGTTGGAGCGCAGCGCGCTGCGGCAGAATCCGTCGCTGGTCGCCAGCGCCCAGAGGCCTTCGGTCGCCACCGCCACCGACTCGCCCGCGCGCAGGCGGCTGTCGGCGGCGGCGACGCCGATGGCGATGCGGTTCATCGTGTTCGCCGCGTCCAGCAGCGTCGCCGGACCACGGGGACTGTCGGCGTAGAGCAACGGCGCCGGACCGGAAAAGGCGAGCGCATCGGCGGAGGGCATGTCGGCGTCTGGATCGGGCTGGACATGTCCGGCGATCAGCATCGCCTCCTCGACGACCCGCTCCACCGCCGCCCGATCGAACCCGGCGGTTGAGGCCGATCCGCGGCGCCCTTCGTGAAACACGGTCAGGCCCAGGCCCTGACCGCCGCTGCGCTCGGCCGTCTCCACCTCGCCGTCGCGCACCGCGATCCTGGCGACGGCGTCATGATGGACCGAGGCGCGGGCTCGAGCGCCACGCCGGCCCGCCAGCTCCACCGCCAGCTGGGCGGCCTCGCGCAGTTCGGTCTCGGTCTGGGTGAGCAGCCTGGTCACGCCTGAACCTCGATACGGGCGGCGGTGGCGTGGCCGTGATGCAGTTGCAGGCGATCGGTGTGATAGGCGGCCAGCTTCTCATCGTGCACCACGCTGACGATGGTCGCCTCGGGCATGGCGTCGAGCACCGACTGGTAGAAATGCGCGGCGTTGTCCGCGTCGAGCGCGCTCGTCGCCTCGTCCAGCACCAGCAAGGTCGGACGCTGAAGCAGGATGCGGGCGAGCGCCACGCGCTGCTGCTCGCCGGGCGACAATTCGTCCTGCCACATGCGCGACTCGTGCATGGCCTCGATATGGGCCTCGAGCCGGACCCGCTTCAGCAGCCGCGCGATGGCCGCATCATCGTGATCCTCGGTCCGGTCGGGGAAGCAGATGGCGTTCTTGAGCGTGCCGAGCGGCAGGTAGAGCCGCTGCGGCACCAGCATCGCCGTACCGCGCCGGGTCATCGCGACCTGGCCCGATCCATCCGGCCACAGTCCGGCGATGGCGCGCAGCAGGGTGGTCTTGCCCGTGCCCGAAGGCCCTTCGATCACCCAGCGCTCGCCATCGCGGATGGTCCAGTCGGCGACCGACAGCAAAGGCTCGCCATTCGGGCGACGCAGCATCAGACCCGCCGCGCTGATCGCGACGCCCTCGGGCGCGCCGCCGGGCGTAAAGCCGATGCCACGCGGCCGCTCATAATCGATCGCATCGTCCAGCGCCTTCAGACGATTGATGTTGGCGATCTGGCGGGCGATGCTCGGATAGGCGGTAACGATATAGGACAGACTGCCCGCGAACTGCGCGAAGGCGTCGCGCGCCGCCTGGACCTGACCGAAGCTGATCGCGCCCGCGAAGTATTTCGGCACGGCCAGAAACAGCGGGACGATGCCCATGACCTGCTGATAGACGCCCTGCCCTACCTGCAAACCCGCATTGGCCAGCATCATGCGGTACCAATTGCGCCGGATGTTGTCGAAGGCGATGCGAAGTCCGCTCTGTTCGATCCCCTGCGCGCCGGAAAAAGCGATCTGTTCGCTGTTGCGCCGAACATGCAGCAGGTCGCTACGGAAGTCGGCTTCGAAATGCTGCTCAAGCATCCGGCGCCGGACGAACGGCTTGCCGATCCAGGTGATGAACACCGTGCCAAACAGGACATAGACGATCGCGAACCAGACGAGGTCGCCGCCGGGCAGAGGGATGCGATGGCCGAAAAGGGGAATGCTGATCGGCGAGGATGTCTGCAGCAATATGGCGGCGAAGACGATCGCGCGCACCAGACTGAAGACGAGCGCGATCACGATGGCGAGCGGCGATGTCCCGTACACCAAGCCCATCGCCGTGAATTCCTTCACGTCTTCGGCGATGCGCTGGTCGGGATTGTCGATCATCCGCAACCGCTCGATCTCATAGAAGCGATCGCGGGCGAACCAGCGGCCCAGATACCATTCGGTCAGCCATTGGCGCCACCGCATCGACAGCGTCCAGCCGACGAGATTGTGCGCGAAGGCCGTCCCGATCTGGAGAACGATGATCATCGAGAAGGCGAAGACCAGCGACAGGAACAACCCGCCCTGCCGCTGTTCGATCGCATCGTAGAAATGGCGCTGCCACTGATTGGACAGCAGAAAGGCGTAGGTGGTGCCGATCTCGATCGCGCAATAGCAGGCGACCAGGAACCACGCCCATTTCCAGTCGTCCGACACGAAATAGCGCGTGCTTAAACGCCAAGCATAGGCCCAGCGTTCGCGCCCCGGCTGGGAGAACCGAAGACCCGCCTCGCGGCGGGTCTCCTCTACATTGACAGGTGGCGGCGTCATCGGTCTGCGATACCCGATCAAAACAGGCGCTTGGAAATGCTGAGGCGCACGCTGCGCGGCTCTCCGACCGGCACGTAAGAGAAGATCGAGGTCGACCCGTAGTTTCGGCGATCGAGGATATTGCGGACACCGATATTGATGTCGAAGCCCCTCACACTCAGGAAGGCATTCGCATCGATCTGCCGCGACGACGGTACGACATACTGGCCCAGCAGGTTGGCGAACGAGCTCGACCGCCCGTACAGGCCGGCCGATACGCCGCCGCTGACACCCTCCGAAATCTTCGTGCGATAGGTCGAATAGACGCTGTACGTGTCACGCGGCTGGTTCGCCACGACGGTCTGAAGGGCATTCGTGGTCAGCAGCGCATATTTGGTGTGCGTCAGCGACGCCAGCACCGTCCATCCCGGCGACAACTGCCCGGCGATGTTCAGATCGACGCCCCGCCCGCGCTGCCCCGGTCCGGGGAAGAGGTTGGTCGGATCCGTTGGGTCACGAACGATGATATTGTCCTGCTGGATATCGAAATAGGACGCATTGACCGTCGCGCGCTTTTGGAAGACGTCGAGCTTGACGCCCACTTCCTTGTTGTTGGTGATGATGTTCGGCAGGATGGAGCCATCCTTGGCGACCGTGAACGTGGCCTGCTCGCCTCGCGCATAGTTGGCGAAGATCGAAAGGTTGTCCGTGGCGTCGAAGATGACGCCGCCGCTCGGTGATACGCCACTCTTGCGTTGCACCAATAATGGCGACGGGCCCGCGAAAAACGTCTGCGATGTGCTTTCGAACCAGTTCTTGCGAACGCCGCCCAGGACCTTGATCTTCCAGAACTCGATCAGAGCCTGGCCATAGACCCCCTCTTGCTTGCCGCTGTTGCGGATCTGCACATCG
>JBAZTF010000018.1:0-6378 GCA_041662105.1 Erythrobacter sp. | reverse complement strand
GGCGTCACCTCAAGGTTTGTGCGCCAGACAACGATTTGGCAGACATAATGCGAACATCGGCTAATTAGCGAGCTTGAGGCGCGACATGGGATCGTTGAGCTGGCGGAATTCACCGCCAGGCGGACGCTCCGCCTGCCCTCAAAGGCAGCCGCCGGGCAGGCTACGCCGCGGGGTACGATGCTACTGACATGGCCAAGCCTTCGCTAACGAGCGTTCAGCTCCGGCCACCATATGAACACTCATAAAATAGCTATTCTGCTCCGCCCAGCGTAAATATGCCGCGCGCAGCGCCGATCGGTCATAGCGTGGAGCGCGGCATTCCGCTTTTCGCGCGACGATCATCATGTCGAGCACGCCTTGGAGGTAAGCGCCGCATCGCGGCTCATTCGCTTGACAGCTTACGAACAACGCCGAGCCCGTCGCCGACGCGGGTTCGGTTTGGCCGATCGCACTATCAGGCAGGGCGGCCAAAGCGGCGCATAACAATATCCATCGCCTTGGCCGCATTTTCGTCTCCTATTCCGCAGTATCATTTCGGAAGGGGCGCACGGCCCTCGACGGCCGGCGCCCCGTGCTGATCCATCATTCGCGGCCGAGCACCTGGCCTTCGGGCGTGACGAACAGTTCGATCGTCTTTCCGTCGCTGTTCTTGCCCTTGATTTCATAGAGCGTGCTTCCGTCCGCCTTTCGGGTGACTTGCTCCGCTTTGCTTATTGACGCGAGTTGCGCGCGTGCCGCGTTCATCGCGGCCTCGGGCACCTGAGCAAGCGGGATGTCTCGTTCGCTGTGCTTGCCGATTATCCGGTTTTCGTTCGCCTCGTGGTTTTGCGCGATCGCCACGCCCGCGATCGCCAGCGCGGCCGCGCCCACGCCTGCGACAACAGTGAGAGTTCGTTTGCTACCCATGTTCCATTCCACTTCCTGCATAAGGGCCGTGGGGTCGGGCGGGCGGCGGTTACGGCCCAATGAGCCGTCGTCCGAGTTCAACTCCTCTGATTGTTCATCCTGTCGAGCGCCGCGCGCAGCCCACGGGCGAGCTTGGCTGCGTCGTCGTTGGCCCAGAAGTGCATGAAGAACAGCCGCGGCTCGTCGTTTAGCATATGATTATGCAGCGCCGTGACCTCGATCCCGTTCGTCCGCAGCACGCGCAGGACCGGATCGACCTCGTTTGCGACAAGTACGAAATCGCCGGTGATGGCGGCTCGGCCGTCCCCGGTTGGCTGAAAGTTGATCGCGGTCGCCGTGCCCATCGTCGGCGGAGTCTCCATATCGCCGTCCATCAGCCGCTCGGCGCGCGGAAAGCTGTATTGGAGGATGCCACCGGCCGTCTTGCCCTCACCGCCCATCAACCGGTTGAGCGCGGCCACATCGAGGTCGAGCCGCGATGCGGCTGCGCTGGCCGAAGGCGATTGCGGCGCGGCGAGCGGGGTCCGACTGGCTGATAGCGCTTGCCGGAGCGCGGCCGCGAGCTTCACCGGGTCGCCGTGGCCGGCAATGTGCATGTACATGGTCGCAGGCGAAGAGCGGAGCAGGTGATTGTGGAGCGCGGTGATCGTAAAACCGCTTGCGAGCAGGCGGCTCAAAACGGGGTTCACCTCGTCGTGGGTCAGCACGAGATCGCCCATCACCATCGCCTCGTCGCCCATCGGCTGAAACGCCGCCCAGGAACCGAGCGCGAGGGAGGGCTTGATCGTCACCCCATCCAGCGTGACGCTCAGGTCCGAACGCGGGAAGCTGTAGCGGTGAACGCCCCCCGGCTGTTCGGCCCCCGCTCGTCCTATCGCCCGGTCGACAGCCGACCAGTCCGGCGCTGCCCATGCCGGGCTTGCCAGCAGGAGGCTGGCGAATCCCAAGGCGATGGTCTTTTTCAGCATAATTGATCCTTCATCAGCGCACTCGACACGGAAAGCCTCACGTCATGCGAGCGCGCCGCCGGCGAGCCGCGACATTGCGCTCCGGTTTCTTTCTTCGGGATAAGCAGTCCTATGCTCATGAGGCTTGTGATGCAACCCTTACACTTGTAGGCTAGTGACGATACAACTATGACAAACACACAAGCTTCCCCTTGGTTGCTCCTGATCCCGCAGCTTCCGGCTAAGCCTGCCTATTTGCGGGTGAAGGTCTGGCGGCGTTTGCAGGCGATCGGGGCCGCGCCGCTCAAGAACGCCGTCCATGCGCTCCCCAATCGCGAGGACACGCGCGCGCTGTTCGAAGAACTGCATCGCGAGATCACCGAAAATGGCGGCGAGGCGCTGATCCTCGAAGCGCGCCTTGTCGGCGGCATGGGCGATGCGGAGCTGCGCGGAGTGTTCGACGCTGCGCGTGACGCCGACTATGAGGAGTTGGCACGCGAGGCGCGCGCGCTGTGTGAGGGCGAGTATGTCGCGGCGGCGGATGTGGGCCGCCTGCGCAAACGCCTGAACGAGGTCGCCGCGATCGACTTTTTCGGTGCGCATGGTCGGCAGGCGGCACAGGCCGCCATCACCGAGGCGGACCGCCGCTCTCACCAACATCCCGATGTGAGCGGCCCCAGTGCGCCCGAGCTGACCCCGGCGGAGCTAAAGCGCCGCGTTTGGGTGACGCGCCGCCATGTCCATGTCGATCGCATCGCGTCCGCCTGGCTCATTCGCCGCTTCATCGACCCCGAGGCGAGCTTCAAGTTCGTCGAGGGCAAAGGATATGTGCCGGAGCCTGACGAACTGAGGTTCGACATGGCGGACGCTGAGTTCACCCACGAAGGCGACCGCTGCTCCTTCGAGACCTTGGTGTTCCGCACCGGTCTCGAGACCGACCCCGCGCTGCGGGCGCTCGGCGAAATTGTTCACGACCTTGATATTGCCGATGCTCGGTTCGAGCGCCCGGAAACTCCGGGAGTGAGCGCGCTTATCGCCGGCATCTGTGCCGGCACCGACGACGACGAGGAGCGGATCGCGCGCGGATCGACCGCGCTCGACGGATTCTATGCTCACTTCACCCGGCGAAAAGAGGACTAAAGATGGAGGCCAGCGCACGCGCTGAAATCGCAGTCGAGACGCTGCACGAGCACGGCATCAGCTTTGGCGAGGCGGTGCGCGTCTGGATCAGGGTCGCGCTGCTCAGCTTCGGCGGACCGGCGGGCCAGATAGCGGTGATGCATCGCATCCTGGTCGAGGAGAAGCGCTGGATCGGCGAGGAGCGGTTCCTCCACGCGCTCAACTATTGCATGCTGCTGCCCGGCCCTGAAGCGCAACAGCTAGCTGTCTATATTGGCTGGTTGCTCCATAAGACCAAGGGCGGCCTGGTCGCGGGCGCGCTATTCGTGCTGCCCGGCTTCCTCGCGATTTTAGGGCTCAGCTATGTCTATGTGCTGCTCGGCGAAGTGCCGCTGGTCGAGGGATTGTTCTTCGGATTGAAGGCCGCCGTGCTGGCGGTGGTGCTACAGGCGGTGGTCCGGGTGGGTTCGCGTGCCTTGAAGAACAACGTCATGCGCGGTTTTGCCGCGCTGGCGTTCGTCGCGATCTTCGTGCTCGACGTGCCCTTCCCGCTGATCGTGCTTGCCGCCGCGCTGATCGGCTTCTTCGGTGGCCGCGCTGGTTACGCCGCATTCAAGGGCGGCGGCGGACATGGTCCCGCCGGCGCTGAGATAGTCCACGACCGCGACACCGCTCTTGGCGAGGGCCTTCCCGACCATGCCCGGCCGAACCTCTCTTGGTCGCTGCGCATCTCCGGCGTCCTGCTGCTGCTCTGGCTCGGGCCGGTCGCAGCGCTGCTGTTCGCGTTCGGCCCCGACGACGTGTTCAGCCGCATCGCCACCTTCTTCAGCCAGATGGCGGTGGTGACCTTCGGCGGCGCCTATGCGGTGCTCGCCTATGTCGCGCAGGAGGCAGTCGAGACCTATGGCTGGCTCCAGCCCGGCGAGATGCTCGACGGGCTCGGCATGGCCGAGACCACGCCCGGGCCGCTGATCATGGTGACGCAGTTCGTCGGCTTTCTGGCAGCCTTCCGCGAGGCCACCGGACTGCCGCCGCTCATCGCCGCGACGTTGGGCGCGATTCTCACCACCTGGGTCACTTTCCTGCCCTGCTTCCTGTGGATCTTCGCCGGCGCGCCGTTCATCGAACGCCTGCGCGGCAACCGCGCATTGTCGGCCGCGCTTTCGGCGATCACCGCCGCAGTGGTGGGTGTCATTCTCAATCTGGCAGTCTGGTTCGGGATTCACACCTTGTTCGGGCAAGTCCGCGAAGTGCCGTTCGCGGCCGGCGCCATCGATCTCCCAGTCCTGACGTCCGTCGACTGGCCCGCGTTAGCGCTGGCGGTGGGTGCGATCCTCGCCATGTTCCGGTTCAAGGCCGGCATGCTGCCGGTGCTCGGCGTCTGCTCCGTCCTCGGGGCCGCATATGTAATGATCATCTGAAGGGAGTGACGTGTGACGATCGACCAATTTTCCCGACGCAGTGCAATCGCAACTCTTGGCATTGGAGCCGCAGCCATGACTATGAACGAAGCCTCGGCGCAGACGCCGACCGCAGCGCCGACGAATGTCCTCGCATTCGCCGGCAATCATCAGATCAAGCCGCTCAGGTTCGATCCCGCCAGGCTCCACGGCCTCTCCGAAAGGCTGATCACATCGCACCACGAGAACAATTATGCCGGCTCGGTCAAGGCGTTGAATATGATCGAAACACGCCTTGCCGCCGCGCTCGCTGACCCGGACCTACCGCCGGTGGTCTATGGCGGCCTCAAGCGCGAGGAGCTGCACCGCACCGGCTCGGTCGTGCTCCATGAAATCTATTTCGACGGGCTGGGCGGCAACGGTCAAGCAGCCGGCTCGATCCGCGACGCGCTGGGCGCGGCGTTCGGCTCGTTCGACCGCTGGGAGACCGACTTCCGCCGCACCGGCATGAGTCTTGCCGGCGGATCAGGTTGGTGCGTGCTCGTCTACAATCTCCACACCCGCTCGCTGCACAACCATTGGGCGTGGGATCATATGCACGGCGCAATCGCCGGCGTGCCGCTGCTGGCGCTCGATATGTACGAGCATAGTTTTCACATGGATTACGGCACCGCCGCCGCCAAATACGTCGACGCCTTCTTCCGCAACATCGACTGGGAAGTGGTCGACCGCCGCTATGCCGCGGCTTTGCGCGGCGGCGGCTGACCCGTCCGCCGAGGATCAACACCCACTTCTGCGCGACACCTGAGTTGGCGACCACAAAGGGGGCAGGTCCGATGGGAGATGCAACAGTGACATCCGGCCCGAACATCGCTCTTCTTTGGCGCGGACAAGCGGCCGAGTGGACGCATCGCTTTCATGAAGCTCGGCAGTGGCCGATCGTTCAAGCCTTGCGGTCGTTCGGGGCGACCACAAGGCCTGTACTGTACAGAGACGAAGCGGTTCGCGACATTCGTGACGAGTTGCTGTCGTTCGACGCGGTGCTGGTCTGGGTGAATCCGTTGGACATTTCAGGCGACCGCTCGGTGCTCGACCCGATGCTGCGCGAAGTCGCGGCGTGCGGCGTTGTCGTCAGCGCGCATCCTGACGTGATCGCCAAAATCGGCGTCAAGGAAGTGCTCTACACAACGCGATCCATGGAATGGGGCAGCGATGTCGATCGATACGTGGACGCTGAAGGCCTTCGCGCTCGTTTCCCCGAACATCTTGCCGCAGGCCCGCGCGTGCTGAAGCCGAACTACGGCAACGGCGGCAGGAATGTATGGCGTGTCCAACTAGACGAAGCGGGAAACGCTCCGGCTTTGAAAACGTCGGTGAAAGTTCAAGAGGCCCGCCAAGGAAGCAAATCGGAGCGCATCAGCCTAGCCGAGTGCTTGGAAAGGTGGGTGCCGTTTCTAAACGACGGCGGCGTGCTGATCGATCAGGCTTATCAGCCGCAGTCGTCCGAGGGCATGGTCCGCTGCTACGTGTGCGGGCACCGAGTGGTTGGCTTTGGGCACAACCTGATCACTGCGCTGATGACGCCAACGGCCATTGATACAACGTCGTCAACCCCACAGCCGATGGGCCGCGCCATGTTCGGACCGGAGGTGACGCGCTTCGCAGCCTTACGGAAAGCGATGGAGGATCGCTGGATTCCAGAGATGCAAAGGTTGCTGTCGATCGCCGACCACGATCTTCCGCTTCTTTGGGACGCCGACTTCCTATTTCGCCCTGGTGAAGCCATCAGCGATGGCTCCTATGCGCTTTGCGAGATCAATGCTAGTTCGGTTGCACCATTTCCGCCAAGCGCCGTCCAGCCAGTCGCCGCAGCGGCAATCGGGGTTTGAGTAGCAACGGAACAGAAAACCTACATAAGGGGCTTCAAGCATCGTCGATACCTGTGGCACCAGGATCGCGTAGCGGCCTCAACTCGCCGCGCGCCACGATGTCGGGAATGGTGAAGG
>JBAZTF010000017.1:0-7628 GCA_041662105.1 Erythrobacter sp. | reverse complement strand
CACCTTCGTCGCGGGCAGCGCGCGGTCTATCGACGCCGATGCCGAACTGACGCCCGATCAGAAACGGCGTCTGCATCGCCTGGCCTTTCAAAGCCAACACCGCGCTGAAATCGAAAGCCGGGGCGTGGTGGTATCGGCCCGCGTGCTGAGGGAAGCGGTGCGGCGCGACATCGAGGCTCTGTTCAACACCGAGCGCTTCGAGGCCACGCCGCTGCTTTCCGACCTGGAAAATGAGCAGATGGCGGACAATCCGCCCTCGCTCGCCGATTTTCCAGAGGTCCGGCGAAGCGTGGTCAATTACGGCGTGCCGTCCTTCTCGGGGCGCTCGTCCCGTGACTTCGACCGCGACGTGCTGGCGCGCGAAATCCGCTCGGTGCTCGCCACCTTCGAGCCCCGCCTCAAGGAAGGCGCGACGAAGGTGACCGTCACGCTGGGCGACAAGACCGTGGGGCTGAAGATCGAGATCGACGCTGTGCTGATCATGACGCCGACACCGGAACGCATGCGCCTGCGCACCATGATCAATCTCGACAACGGCCTGGCGCGGACCGAAATCAGGGACGCCTGAAATGGACAGGGTGTTCGTCGAATATTACGAGGAGGAGTTGAGCCACATCCGCGGTCTCGCGGCGGAATTCGCCGACATGCATCCGGCGGTCGCGCGCAACCTTTCCCTCGATACGGTCCCCTGCCCGGATCCCTATGTCGAAAGGCTGCTCGACGGTGTCGCCTTCCTGGCCGCGCGGACCCGGCTGAAAGTCGATGCCGAGCGCTCGCGGTTTTCGCGAAGCGTGCTCGATGTTCTTTATCCCGATCTGGTCACGCCGGCGCCGGCAACGGCGATGGCGGTGCTGAAACCCGGCCAACAGGTCCAGACCATGCTGGCCGGCCACGTTGTCAAGCGCAACACGCGGCTGGTCTCCAGCCTGCGTCCGGGCCTGTCGACGCGCTGCACGTTCTCCACCGCGCAGGACATCACCCTGTGGCCGATAGCGATCACTTCGGTCAGCTATTTCCAGGATCGCAGCGCGCTGGCGGCGGCAGGCATAGGGCCGATCGGCGGCGTCGGCGGCGAGGCGGCGCTGCGCCTGATGCTGGCGCGGACCGGAAAAGGCAAGCTCGACGAATTGGCGCTCGACCAGCTTGACCTCTATTTTTCCGGACGCACCAAGGCGCCGCTTCTCTTCGACGCGATCTTCGGCGCCTGCGTGGCTGTCGGCGCACGACCGGAGGGCAAGACCAACCGGCTTTCGCCCATGCCGGCACCCGAAATGGTCGGCATCGGCGACGACGAGGCCTTGATGCCCCGGACCCGGCCGACCTTCGAAGGGTACCGCCTGCTGCGCGAATATTTCATGATGCCCGAGCGCTTTCACTATGCGCGCGTATCGGGACTGAATCCCGTTGTGCGCAAATGCGAAGGCGGGCTGGAGATCATCTTCCTGTTCCGCCGCCCGGTGCCCGAGCTTGCCGACCTGACGCCGGCGGATTTCGAACTTTTCGCGACGCCGATCATCAATCTGTTCGAGCGCGAGTGCAACGTCGTCGAGCTCGATGCGCGCAGGACGCGGCAGGTGCTGCACGCCGACCGTACACGGGCCCGCGACTTCGAGATCTATCGTGTCATCCGCGTCGAGGACGCCGACAGCGAGGGCACCGACGCCGAAATACCGGAACTGTTCAGCCTCGGGCAAGATCGCGGCAGCGGCTGGGTCTATTCGACGGAACGACGCACTCGCCGGGCGACGGAGGATGAACGGCGCGACGGCCTGACGCGCACATCCTATACAGGCGACGACGTTTTCCTGGCCGTGTCGCGACCACCGGCCAGCGCCACGAACCGGGCCCTGAAGCGGCTCGACATCATGGCGCTTTGCACCAATCGTGACCTGCCGATCCTCGATGACAATCCGACCCTGACGCTGGAAGCCGGTGATCCGGTCGAATCCGTCCGGTTGCTCGGTGCGTTGCGCCCGCCGCAGCCTTCTATTCCCGCGGCGCTGCCCACGGGGGCGAATGGCGAATCCCGGGCCGACGATCTCGCCTGGCGGCTGGTGGCGCAGCTTGCACTCAATTTTCTCAGCCTCGCCAAGGAAGGCCGCGGCATCGACCCCCTGCATGCGCTGCTCGAGCTCTATGCCGACCGTGGCGATCCGAGCCTTGCCCGCAACGTGCATTCGATCGTGCGTGTCGATTCGCGGCCGGTCATCGAAAGGCTGCGGATCGATGGGCCGATGTGCTTCGGGCGCGGCACCGAAGTGACGCTGCATGTCGATCAATCGGTGCTGGCCGGACAAAGCAGCTTGCTGCTTTCGGCCTTACTGGCGCGGCTGTTTGCCCGCCATGCCGGGATAAACGGCTTCGTGCGGACCCGCACGCGGCTGTTGCAGAAGCAGGAGGATGTGCCATGGCCGATGACGCCCGGCAATCGCTACCTGATCTAGACAGGTCCGAACCGGACCGGGCCGAAGGTCTGTCGGAAGCGTTCGACTTTTTCGAACTGCTGCGCCGTCTTGAACAGCGGGGTGGCCTGTTTGGCCATTCCGGACGGCCCGACCGCGAACCGGCCAGGCTTGGCCAGCATGTCCGCCTCGCGTTTTCGGCGCGGGACCTGGTGGAATTTCGCCAAGCCAGCGGCAAGGTGCCTGCAAGGGTTACGGTTGCCAATCTCGGCCTGCTGGGACCGGAAGGCCCGATGCCGCTGCACCTGACGCGCTGGGTGCTCGACCGGCTGTCGCAGCGCTGGTTCTCCGGCGCCGACGCCCAGCAGACCAGCGACACGACGTTCGTCGACTTTGCCAACATCCTTCAGCATCGCATGATTGCGCTCTACTACCGCGCCTGGGCGGACGCGCATCCCGCGGTGCAGGTCGAACGCGTGGTCGGCGGCCGCGTTCGCGCCATGCTTGAGGCAATGGCCGGGATCGGACTTCCCGGAACCCAGAGCCCAGATCTCGATACGGTGAAGCTGCGCCAGGCAGCTTCGCTCGCCAGCCAGGTCGACGGCCCTGAACGGCTGACGCTATTCCTGGCTGAGGCATTCAGGGTCCCGGTTCGGATAAAGGAGTTCGTCGCCGCCTGGATAACGATCCCGACCGGGCTGCAGACCCGGCTTGCGAAGTCCTATGCGGCGCTCGGCCAGGGGGCGACGATCGGTCCGCGCGTTTTCAATCGCCAGAGCAGGATCGAGCTGCGCGTCGGCCCCGTCGGTCTCGAAGAGTTCAAGGCTTTCCTGCCGGGCGGCCCTCGCCTCAAACTGTTCGGGCAGGCCGTTCGCGACCTGGTGGGGGAGACGCTCGACGTTGACCTGCGCATCGTCCTGGCGCGTGAAGCCGTGCCGTCACCGCGTATCGGGGCAGTACAGCTCGGCCGGACGGCCTGGCTTGCGCGGCCCGTCGAAAGAGGCGATGCCGACGATCTGCGGCTGCGAACAATTGTCGGCTGGCGGCCCGAAATGGCGGGGGCTGCGGCATGAGCCTGCTGCTGACACTGGAACAAGGGCCGCGCAGCCAGGCGGTACGGCAGACCCGGCTGGACGAGGGTGAGCTGGTGATTGGCCGCGGCGCGGACGCGGGCTGGCAGATCAACGATCCCGACATGTTCGTTTCCCGCGCCCATTGCAGGATCGCTGGCGGGCGGGACGGATATTTCGTCACCGACATGTCAAGCAGCGGCCTGTTCATCAACGACTCCGACAGCCCGCTCGGCGCCGGCAAGTCGACGCGCCTGCAAAGCGGCATGCGGCTGAGGCTCGGCGACTACGTCGTCCATGTCGATCTGCAGCAGCCGGGCGTCCAAGCGCCCGCCTCCGGCCAGCCTGCTTCGGAGCGCCAGCCGCCCGCATCCTGGTCGCCGGTGAGCATCGGCCGCGACGACTTTTTTTCCGCCACGGTGGAAGAAGAGCCGCGAAAACCGCGCCCGGCCGATCTGCCGAACCCGTTCGAGCAGCCGGTCGCGGGCGCATTCGAGCGCGCCGCCTCCAGCCAGCGCGGTTCGCCCGCCTTCGATGATCCGTTCAGCCTCGATCCGGTTTCAACACCCGCATCGAAAGACGGCGCTCCCTTTACCGAACCAGGCGGCGCGGCGACCGCGCCGGATCCTTTCGGTTTCGACCCGGTACCGTCCCTCAGCCGCGCGGCCGAGATCGTTGCCGGAAAACATTCCGACTTCCATGACGACCTTGGTTTCGAACCGGCAGCGGCGCCAAATTCGACAAACGGTGCCGGCCCGAGCGTGCAGCGCGGGCGCATGGCCCAGCGTCCACAATCCGCCAATCCATGGGATCTGCCCATCAAGGCGGCGGATGCGCCTCCCCCACAGCGCCTGGGCGCGGCAGCCAAACCGGCCCGCCCGCCGGACTCGGCGCCGCCTGGCGCCATGGCGCTTCGCTCGGCATTCCTGCACGGAATGGGCGTCGAGGAAGCGGATTTTCCCGGGCGCGACAGCGTCGCGGAAATGGAGAAGTTCGGCCGCGAATACCGCCTGATGATGGAAGGGCTGATGCAGCTTCTGCGCAAGCGCGCCGAGGAAAAAGGCAACGCCCGCGTCGCCCAGACCATGGTCGGCGCCTCCGAAGTCAATCCGCTCAAGTTTCTGCCGACGGTCGACGATGCCATTGTCACGCTCATCGCCGAGCGCAGCCCCGGCTTTCTAGCCGGGGAAGCGGCGATCGCGGATGCGGTCCGCGATCTCGCGCAACATCACGTCCGCGCCTGGCGCGGCGTGCAGGCGGCGTTGCGGCGCATGGTCGACCGTTTCGAGCCGGCGGCGATCGAGGAAGAGCTGAAGTCGAATTCAGCGATCGGCACGCTGCTCTCGGGTGGGCGCGGCGCCAGGCTGTGGGAGCTTTACCAGAAACGCCATCGTGAAATCGCCGAGAGCGCGGAAAAGAGCTTTCTTGGCGAGATCGGCGCTGATTTTCGGGACGCCTATGAGGAGGAGTGAGAGATGATCGATCGACGTCAATTTGTCGTTGCCCTGGGCGCGACGGGGCTTCTTGCGGCTTGCCAGAGCGGTCCGCCGAAACCATCTGTCATCACCGTCAACGTGACCGGTGGCGCCGGCATGAACCAGGGGCCGGGAGGCGGCGACCGGCCGGTGACGATCCTCGTGATGAGGCTGCGCGGCACCGGAAAGTTCAACTCCGCCGACTACTTCGCCCTGCAGGGCGATGCCGGCTCGGCGCTGGCGGGCGATCTCATCGGATCCGACCAGATCGCCGTCGGTCCGGGAAAATCCGCGTCAAAGACCATCACAGTCGAGCCTGACGCCACCGCGCTGGGCTTCGTTGCGCTGATCCGGGAACCCGGCGGCAGGAACTGGCGGACGACCAAGTCGGTGTCGCCGGGATCGAAATTCACGATCAACGTCAAACTTGGCAGCGGCGGAATCTCCGCCTAGCGGCCAGGGCAAGGGGAGCTCGATGCGGAAAGTAGCGGCATGAGCGATGCAAACAGGGTGCTGTGGTCCGAAGGACTTTTCCTGCGGACCCAGCATTTCCAGCAGCAGGATCGCTTCTTCGAGGCGACGGTGCGCGGCGCGTTGCAGGCCGGGCAATTGCATACGTTCGGCTTTCAACAGCTGACGCTGGACCAGGCATTGCTGGAGGCCGGGCAGATCTCGATCCTGTCGGCGCGCGGCATCTTCCCGGACGGGACACCCTTCTCGATCCCGGACATGATGGACGCGCCGCGGCCGCTGCCGGTCACGCCGGACACGAGCGCCGGGCCGGTGCTGGTCGCGTTGCCGCTGGAGCCCTCCGGCGGGATCGGCTTCGATCCGGCGCACGCGGCCGCCTCGGGCGCACGCTACCACGGGCGGATCGTTTCAGTGCGGGACGCCGTCCAGGGCGGTTCAGACCCGGAGGAAATAGAAATCGCCCGTCCGCAGGCGCTGCTGCTCGCACCCGGCAAGTCGGTCGGCGGCTATACGGCCCTGCCGATCGCGGACATCAAGGGGATTCGAGCCGATGGCGGGGTTTCATTGGACGAGACGTTCCTGCCGCCGACACTGGTGACCGGCGCGGTGGCCTGGTACCGGCAATTGCTGCTGGAAGTTGTCACCGGCCTCGACCAGATCGCCGAGGCGCATGGCAAGATGGTGATGGGCGGACCTGGGCGCAGCGTCGAAGACCTGCTGATGCTCAATCTCGCCAACGCAGCGCGCCCGCGGCTGGCCCACATGCTGGCGCAGGATGTTTTCCATCCGGCCGAACTATACCTGGAACTTGCCGGGCTCGCCGGCTCGATGGCCACCTACGGATCGAGCGCGCGGCGGCTGGCCGAGTTGCCCGCGTATGACCACATGGCGCCGGGCCCCGCCTATTCGGCGCTGGCCGATGCGCTGCGCTCGCTGATCCTCAGCTTGCGCTACATCGAGCCGAAATCGCGCGCGTTGCCGGTCATGCGGCATTCGACCAATGTCTGGAAAATCCGCATCGACAACCCGAAGCTGCTGGTGGCGAGCCGGATCGTCATCCGGGTCGGTTCGGAGTTGTCGGAGGACGCGCTAAGGAAGATCTTCGTCAATCAGGCGACTGTCGGCTCGGCCGACCAGTTCGAGGGCCTGTGGAAGTCGCGCCTGCCCGGCATCCCGCTCAAGCCGCTGCACTCGCAGCCGCGCGAGATTCCGTACGATGGCGATCGGCTATGCCTCGAACTCGATCAGAAAAGCGAGCATTGGGCGTCGTTGCTCGATGCTCCGGGCTTCGTCATCGGGGTCTCGGGCGTGTTGCCAAGCGAGCCGCAGGTGGACTGCTATTCGGTGAACAGGTGAGATGATGAGCCGCGATGATCCTTTCGGGCTGTCGGAGGATCGCGAACGCACCCGCATACGATTGACCGGAGCCCCGATGCCGCGGCAGACGGCGCCGCTCCTGGCCGGCGCGGCGGTCAGGCGGTCGCGCACCCACCCGAACGCTCTGGTCAACGCATTCGCGGCATTGCTCGAATTCGCGCCCGAGCTTGAAAGCGCGCTGCCGCCGGAGAACCCGGAAGCGCTGCGCACGCGATTGCTCGAGGAACTGGTGAGGGCGCGCGACACGGCCATGTCGGCGGGGTCCTCGATGGAGCGCGCCGACCAGGCGGCCTGGGTGGTCGCGGCGTTGCTCGATGACCTGGCCCTGAACACGCCTTGGGGCGGCGCCAGCGCCTGGCCACGGCAACCGCTGGTGGTCATGCTGCGCGGCGACGTCGATGCCGGCACACAGTTCTTCACGCGCCTCGACGAACTGGAACGCCATCCCAACCGTGATCGAGAATTGCTGGAGCTGCAGTATGCTTGCATGGCGCTCGGCTTCCGCGGCAAGTACCGCGTGCCCGGCCGCTCAGGCGACCGCTCGCTCAATGCCGTTCGCGTGGCGGCCGCGCGCTTCCTGCGCGATGCGGACGCCGAGGGCGCGCCATTGTCGCCCAACTGGAAGGGCGTGGTCGCATCCGACGAGCCGCAGCGCTTCATCGTACCGATCTGGGTCATGGCGCTCGGCGCGGCGGTTGTCGCCACCGCCATCCATGTCGGGCTGTCGATGGGACTGAGCAGCCAGGCGGTCGAACTCTCGGCGCTGGTCCGCGCCTTGCCTCCGCCTTCGCGCGCGGACGTGACCCGCGCCGCGCCGAAGGCCGACGCGCCGG
>JBAZTF010000016.1:0-13407 GCA_041662105.1 Erythrobacter sp. | reverse complement strand
CGGGTGCCTTGTCCTCGGCCAAGGCGCAGCTAGGGAGCAGAGATGCTGCAAGCGACACCAAGAGGGCAGAGAGAACGGTTCGCCGTTTCATGACGTGATCCCCATCATTCGAGTTGGCACGAGCGAGGCGCAGGCTTCCCCGGGAAATAAGTATACTGTCCCCGGAATTTCCAGTAATTATATTTGACGCCACTATTAAATCGAACAGGCTGACATGTCTATGCATGCCAGCCTGTTCGATTTAATACATTTTATTGAGAAGTTTCGGCAACATGATAACCAAAGGCTGCGGATGCTACGAACAATGCAACTGCAGCAACCCCAATCGCAATAAAGGGAACGGCACCTCCGCTAACCAAGTCTATCTCAATGTCTTCTAAATCAAAAATGTCATCGTATGAATGTTTTTTAAGCATGCCAAGCTACCTCGTCGAAACTAAGTGAAACTTGATACCCCATGGCCATCCCTATTAAAAATAATAATACAATAGCTAATCCAAATAATATCAACCATGGCCCGGCGTTATTTTTAGTGAAGGGCGTCATATAAAGCTACCCCAGCAAGAAACCCCCCTCCTGCGATCAGGACCCCACTACTCAGGCCAATACCAACATATGCAATTGCCAATAGAGGAAGAATTCCGCCGTCAGCTGCCCCAATCTCATCGAAGTTCAATTCCTGAATGCCGCTTGCAGGCATGAATGCTGCTTGACCCATATAGCTCATGTCTTTCCTTTCCTGTTTCTTGCGAATCACCGAAATGGTGATTCAAGCAGTGAATCACTTACCATCCTCCCGCAATGTCAACAGGAAAAGAGATTTTTCATCGCAAAATTATCAGGTTACGATCCTGGATGTCAATCGGCGCGCTGTTGCGGGGTACTATTCGCGCCCGGATCGTGGTCCGGCACCCGATCTGTCGAAATATTTGCCGTCTGGCCCCGGGATGATGGCGCAGCCCCCAATTTTCGCATGGATGATGCCCCATCGTGCGCGCTATCGTGCCGGGGCCGGACGCGTGGGGATGGCGATTGGCGGGGCAGGACGGTTTTTTGCGTTGCAAAGGCGGTGCGAATCCTCGCATCGTGCAAACGCGATGCTGCGCCAGTACGAACTCGTAGAGCGGGTCCTCGATTACGACCCCGACGCCGACGAGGCGATGCTCAATCGCGCCTATGTCTATACCGTGCAGAAGCACGGCACGCAGACCCGCGCATCGGGCGATCCCTATTTCAGCCACCCGGTCGAAGTGGCCGGCCTGATGACCGACCTCAAGCTCGACCAGGAAACCATCGTCACCGCGCTGCTCCACGACACGGTCGAGGATACGCTGGCGACGATCGAGGATATCGAGAAGAACTTCGGGCCCGATGTGGCGCGGCTGGTCGACGGGGTGACCAAGCTCTCCAAGATCGAGCAGATGCCCGAAAACGACCGCGCGGCGGAGAACCTGAGGAAGTTCCTGCTCGCGATGAGCGAGGACATCCGCGTGCTGCTGGTCAAGCTGGGCGACCGGCTGCACAATATGCGCACGCTGCATTTCATCAAGAGCCCCGAAAAGCGCCAGCGCATCGCGCGCGAGACGATGGACATCTATGCCCCGCTGGCAGAGCGCGTGGGCATGTACGAATATATGCGCGAGATGCAGATGCTCGCCTTCGAGCAGGTCGAGCCTGAGGCCTATCGCACGATCACCCAGCGGCTCGACCAGATCCGCAGCCAGGACGGGGGCCAGGTCGATGCCATCGCGCTCGACATGAAGCACGCGCTGGCCGAAGCCGGGATCAAGACCGAAGTTTCGGGCCGCGAAAAGCATCCCTATTCGATCTGGCGCAAGATGGCCGAACGCCATGTCAGCTTCGAACAGGTGACCGACATCATGGCGTTCCGGATCATCACCGAGGATGTGGCCGGCTGCTATCGCGCGCTGGGTGTCCTGCATACCACCTGGCAATTCCTGCCGGGCAGGTTCAAGGATTATATCTCGACCCCCAAGACCAACGGCTACCGGTCGCTGCACACCTCGCTGATCTACGGCAAGTCGATGCGCGTCGAGGTGCAGATCCGCACGCGCGAGATGCACCGGCTCAACGAATTCGGCTATGCCGCGCATTGGGCCTACAAGCAGGGCGACCGCCCCGACGGGCAGGTCGGCTGGCTGCGCGACCTGATCGAGATCGTCGATGCCAGCCACGATGCCGAGGAACTGCTCGAACACACGCGGCTGGCGGTCTACCAGGACCGCATCTTCGCCTTCACGCCCAAGGGCGCGCTGTTCCAGCTGCCCAAGGGCGCGACCCCGGTGGACTTCGCCTTTGCCGTGCATACCGACCTTGGCGCGCAGACCGTCGGCGCCAGGATCAACGGGCGCCATATGCCGCTGCGCACGCAGCTCAACAACGGCGACGTGGTCGAGATCATCAAGAGCGCCAAGGCCGAACCGCAGATGAGCTGGCTGGGCTTCGTCGTTACCGGCAAGGCGCGCGCCTCGATCCGCCGCGCGGTGCGCCTCAAGGAACGCGCCGAAGTGGCCGAGATCGGCAAGAAGCTGTTCGACGAGATCGCGTTGCGCGTCCCCGCGAAGATCGGCAAGAAGGCGACCCACGAGGCGCTCAAGCGGCTCGAGATGGACGAGGAAGAGGACCTCTACTATGCGGTCGGCGCGGCCAAGATCGAGGACCGCGCGGTGATGGAGGCGCTGGTTCCCGGCTGCACCGCCGAGCTCGAGGACGAACCCGACTGGAGCCGCAGCGGCAAGGCGCTGTCGATCCGCGGGCTCACCCCCGGGGTCGGCTTTCGCCTGGCCCAGTGCTGCCACCCGGTTCCCGGCGACCGCATCGTCGGCATCCGCAAGGCGGGCGAAGGGGTGGAGGTCCATGCGATCGACTGCCATCGGCTGGCCAGCGGGATCGACACCGACTGGCTCGATCTCAGCTGGGGCAAGCGATCGCGCGGCGCGGTCGGCCGCCTGCGCGTGACGCTCTATGACCGGCCCGGCACGCTGGCCGAAATGGCGACGATCTTCGCGCAGAACCACAGCAATGTGACCACGCTCGAGCAGACCCAGCTCGAACACCCCTTCACCACCTACGAGGCCGAGCTCGAGGTGCAGGACCTGCCGCACCTGTCGCGCATCCTCAGCGCCCTGCGCGCGAGCGATGCGGTGGCACAGGCAGAACGCATATGAGCCAGATCATCGGCATCGACCATGTCCAGCTGGCCATGCCGCATGGCGGGGAGGTGCATGCGCGGCGCTTCTGGGAAGGGGTCATGGGCCTCGCCGAAGTGGCCAAGCCGCCGCACCTCGCGGTCAATGGCGGGTGCTGGTTCGAAGGCGGTGGCATCGCGATCCATTGCGGGGTGGAGGACGGCTTCCTCCCCGCGCGCCGCGCGCACCCCGCGCTGCTGGTGCGCGACCTGCGCACGCTGGTCACGCGGCTCGAACAGGCGGGCATACCGTTCAAGCCGGGCAAGAAGCTGGTGGGCTATGTCAGGGGCGACATCGCCGATCCCTTCGGCAACCGCATCGAACTGATGCAGCGGGTCTAGCTGTTTGGTCCCGGCATGTGATGGCTGGGCTTGATGATAAAGACATCGGGCTTTGATTTCCAGAGTTCCTCGATGGCCTGGTATGGGGTTCTGAACTTCAGGGCCTTGAGCTGCTTGGCGAAGTTGTAGGCGGTCAGCCAGTCGCTGACGTGTCGTCGCAGTTGGTTGATTGACGCGTAGTGGAAGGATGTGACGGTCGCTTCCTTGATGGTTCGAACCATCCGCTCGGCCTGACCGTTGGTCCAGGGGTGGTAAGGCTTGGTGAGCCTGTGCTCGATGCCATTTTCCAGGCAGACCCGCTCGAAGATGTGGATCAGCCATTGTCGGCTCTGGCCGCGCTGGAGCTGGACGAACTGGACGCCCCCTTCGACTGCCTGCCTGCGGCAGTCGCTCAGGACAGGATTGTCGGTCAGGACTGTGTGGATGCTGTAGGGCACGGACCTGACCAGCATCTTGAGGAAGGCGGCGGCAGCCAGCTTGGTAGCCTTGCGATCGCTGCGGCTCGCCTCGAATGGCGTGCGTGGTCTTGGCGCTGCCATGTAGAACCTGTCCCATAGGCCCCTCCGCTGCGACGGTGACAAAATTACACCATCACATGCTGGGACCGAACACCTAGCGGTCGAGCGCCAGCAGGTCCTCCCCTCGCGCCCGATCGAGCGCGGGGCGGAAGGGCACGCCCCCCTGCCACACGCTGGCTGCCAGCGCCGGGACCAGTGCGCGGCGTGTCGCCGCGTCGTACTGGCTGGCATGGCAGGCAAAGGCCGTCGTCGCGGCATCCATCGCTTCGGGCGCGAAGCCCGCATGGATCGTGAGCAGATCGGGTGCGGTCTCGGCCCAGCCCATCGCCACCAGTTCGGGAATCGGGGGCAGCGTGCCGCTCGCCATGGCGGGGTAGAGCAGCAGCGCGCGGCCTTCGCCCTGCGCGGCGACGATCTGGGTGGTCACCGCACCCACCAGCCGATGGTCGGGATGGCCATAGCCGCCGTCCGGCCCCCAGGTGATGACGATATCGGGTCGTTCGTCTTCGATCAGCGCGGCGAGGCGATCCTGCAGGCTGCGCAGCGGCGCCCATGGCGGGCGCGCCACCGCGCCCAGTTGGCCGTCGCCGAAATCGAACAGGACCGGGTTGGCCAGGCCGAGCGCGCGAGATGCACAGCGCGCTTCCCCGCTGCGCAGCGTGGCGATTGCGGGCCCGGGGCCAAGCTCGGTTTCGGGAGCTGAAAGGTCGCCCTGCGTGGCATAGGCGATGCGGACATGCGCGCCGCGGCGCGCGGCATCGGCCAGTGCGGGGGCAGCGACGGTCTCGTCGTCAGGATGCGCGAAGATCGCGAGGATGCGTGGTGGCGCGCCATCCCGCGCAAGAAGCGTGCTTGTGCTGCCGGCCAGCAAGGCCAGCAAGGCCCAGGATACCTTGTGCATCAGCCGTCTCTCCCAGTCTCGCATGCGGGCGATCCTAGGTCGCCCGCGGCGATCGCGCCAGCATCGATCGGCGTGCCGTAGCTACCCTCTCGACAATGCCGATGCGCCCCTTAAGGATAGCGACATGGGAGAAACGCAGACCGCCGCCTTGCTCGCCGAACCCTTCGGCGATTTTTCCGCCATCCTTGCGGCCAACGCCGCCGCACTGGGCGACAGGATCGCCATGCGCGACGACACGGGCGAGATCGGCTGGGCACAGCTGGGTGAGCGGGTGGAGCGGATCGCCGCGCGGTTGGTCGAGGATGGGCTCCAGCGCGGCCAGGCGGTGGCGATCCTCGGCTATTCCTCTGTTCCCTATGCGCTGGTGTTCCTCGCCGCGGTGCGCGCAGGCGGGGTCGCCGCGCCGCTGACCACCAGCGCCAGCCCCGAACAGCTGGTCGGCATGGCCGCCGATTCGGGCGCGAAGCATATCTTCATCGACCGGGCCAGGCTGGCCGAACTGGGCGAGGACTGCTTTCCCGGGATGACCCGTATCGTGCTCGACGAAGAGCTCGATCGCTGGATGGCCCCGGCAGGCGCGCGCGCGCCCGGATTCGTGCCGGACCCGCAGGACCCGTTCAACATCATCTATTCGAGCGGCACCACGGGCATTCCCAAGGGGATCGTCCATTCGCACCAGATGCGCTGGCGACAGTTCGCCGCGACCGCCGCAAGCTGGCTCGAGGCCGGACTGCCGGTGCGCAGCTTCGCATCGACCCCGCTCTATTCGAACACCACCATGGTCGCCTTCCTGCCCCCGCTGCTGGCCGGCGGCATGGTGCGCGTGATGCGCAAGTTCGACGCGCTGCGCTGGCTCGAATTCGCGGCGCGGGACCGCACCACGATGACCATGCTGGTGCCGGTGCAATATCGCCGGCTGATGCAGGAGCCGTGCTTCGACGCGTTCGACCTCTCGGCGCTCCAGCTCAAATACTGCACCTCCGCGCCTTTCCCGGCCGACCTCAAGCGCGAGGTGCTCGAGCGGATGCCGGGCGCGCTGATCGAGATCTATTCGATGACCGAAGGCGGGGTTGTGTGCCTGCTCGAAGCACACAGGTTCCCCGACAAGCTGCACACCGTGGGCCGGCCCGCGCCGGGCAGCGAATTGAAGGTGCTCGACGACGAGGACCGCGCGGTGCCACCGGGCACGCCGGGCAATCTCGTCGGACGCAGCCAGGCGATGATGAGCGGCTACAGGAACCAGCCCGACAAGACGCGCGAGGGATACTGGACCGATCCCGCAACCGGCGAAGCGTGGCAGCGCATGGGCGATATCGGGCGGGTCGACGCGGACGGTTTCGTCGAACTGGTCGGCCGCGCCAAGGACATGATCATCTCGGGCGGGTTCAACATCTTCCCGGTCGACCTCGAGGACGAGCTGTCCCGCGAGGACGATGTGATCGAAGCGGCGGTGATCGGCGTACCATCCGAACGCTGGGGCGAAACCCCGGTCGGCTTCGTCACGCTCGCCGGTACGGCGCGCGCCTGCGAGGATATTCGCGCGGCGGTCAATGCGCGGTTGGGCAAGACCCAGCGGCTGGCGCAGTTGCACGCAATCGAGGAAATGCCGCGCAGCCATATCGGCAAGCTCCTCAAGACGGAGCTGCGCGATATGGCGATGCGCCTGGGCCTGCCCGGCTAGAGTGATTTCGAGCCAGATGGAATCATCTGGCGACTAGGAAATAACGGTAAAACAAGAATCTAGAGTGATTTCGAGCCAGATGGAATCATCTGGCGACCAGGAAATCGCGGCAAACGAAGGGTAGACGAGAGTCGTTTCGGTTCGATCGGAACCGGAACGACTCTCGTTAGCCGATCAGGCGACGACCGTGTGGCCGAGCATCAGCGTGCTGAGGCCGGTTGCAAGAACCAGCACGATCAGGCGGTTGGCGATGGGGGTCATTGCCCATTCCTTTGCTGTTGTCCGCACGGCCTGCGGCCGGTGCGGAGGGGTGCAGTTCGAGGCGCGGCGCCGGTTCAGGGGGGGGGGGGAGAGGTTGAACCGGCGGCCGCGTCTCTACTCGCTGCCATATCGCCTTGCCGGGGCGGCAAGCCCCGAAGGGCGGGCCGCGCGGGCAAGGAAGGCCAGTGCAGGCGGACGCATGGGGGGTGCGTGGGCCCGACTGTCTCGGCGGATGGCACCCCACGGGAGGGAGGGGAGGGACGACATCCGTCTGGGATTTGTAATAATATTGCAGGCTTGCGAACTAAAGTGAGAAAACCTCGAGAAATGTTGCGTTCTATGCAACTGTGTTGCGGTGCTGCCGGCATCCGGTCCGGCAGGGCTGACCCAAAGGGCGGTCGCTGTGCGCCGCTTGCAACCGCCAATGCTGGACAGCGGCGGCTTGGTGCCCCTAACGGGGCGCCATGGACGACGCGCAGACCATCGATTCCCGGCCCGATTCCATCCTGATCGTCGATTTCGGCAGCCAGGTTACCCAGCTCATCGCCCGCCGCGTGCGCGAAGCCGGGGTCTATTCCGAAATTGCCCCCTTCACCATGGCGCAGGAGGCGTTTCGCCGCCTCAAGCCCAAGGGCATCATCCTGTCGGGCTCGCCCGCCGGCGTACCCGAGGAAGGCAGCCCGCGCGCGCCGCAAATGCTGTTCGAAGCGGGCGTGCCGATCCTCGGCATCTGCTATGGCCAGCAGGTCATGACCCACCAACTCGGCGGCGAGGTCCGCCCCGGGCATGAAACCGGCGAAGGCGGCGAATTCGGCCGCGCCTATCTCACCGTCACCAGGCGCTGCGCGCTGTTCGACGGCTTGTGGCAGGAAGGCGAACGCCACCAGGTGTGGATGAGCCATGGCGACAAGGTCACCCGGTTCGCTCCCGGATTTGAGATCGTCGCCACCAGCGACGGCGCCCCCTTTGCGGTGATCGCCGATGAGACGCGCAAGTTCTACGGCACCCAATTCCACCCCGAAGTGGTCCACACGCCCGACGGCGCCAGGCTGATCGCCAATTTCGTGCGCCACGTCTGCGGCCTTGCGGGCGACTGGACCATGGCCGAATTCCGCAAGACCAAGATCGAGGAGATCCGCGCGCAGGTTGGTGTCGGCCCCGATGGAGGCAAGGTCATCTGCGGGTTGTCGGGCGGGGTCGACAGCGCGGTTGCCGCGGTGCTGATCCACGAGGCGATCGGCGACCGGTTGACCTGCGTCTTCGTCGACCACGGGCTGATGCGGATGCACGAGGCGGAACAGGTCGTCACGCTGTTCCGCGACCATTACAACATCCCGCTGGTCCATGTGGATGCGGAGGAGATGTTCCTGTCCGGCCTCGAAGGCGAGACCGACCCGGAGAAAAAGCGCAAGTTCATCGGCAAGACCTTCATCGACGTGTTCGAGCAAGAGGCGAAGAAGATCGGCGGGGCCGATTTCCTCGCGCAGGGCACGCTCTATCCCGACGTGATCGAGAGCGTCAGCTTCACCGGCGGGCCTTCGGTGACGATCAAGAGCCACCACAATGTCGGCGGCCTGCCCGAACGGATGAACATGAAGCTGGTCGAGCCGCTGCGCGAACTGTTCAAGGACGAGGTTCGCGCGCTCGGCCGCGAACTCGGTCTGCCCGAAATCTTCGTCGGCCGCCATCCCTTCCCCGGCCCGGGCCTCGCCATCCGCATCCCCGGCGAGGTGACCAGGGAACGCTGCGACATCCTGCGCAAGGCCGATGCGATCTATCTCGAGGAAATCCGCAACGCGGGCCTCTATGACGCGATCTGGCAGGCCTTTGCCGTGCTGCTGCCGGTCAAGACCGTCGGCGTGATGGGCGATTATCGCACCTACGACAACGTCTGCGCCTTGCGCGCGGTGACCAGCACCGATGGCATGACCGCCGACATCTACCCCTTCGATGCGCGGTTCCTGTCCCGTGTCGCGACCCGGATCATCAACGAGGTGAAGGGCGTCAACCGCGTGGTTTACGACTATACCTCGAAACCGCCAGGGACGATCGAGTGGGAGTAAGGGCGCAGCTCGGAAGGGCGTAGATTATCACATATTTTCGAAACTTTACGGAGTTTCTGTTGAAGATACGGGATCGGCCGTTCGGGCAAAACATTCTGATTCGCCATTTCCGGGCCACCCGAATGGCCGTCAGGCCATCGTTCTACCTGACGGTAATTTTGCCATTGATCGTGATGACGGCCAAAGCTAGCCAGCATTGGACAATCGAGCGGGGGGTACGGGTATGGTTAGAAAGACCCAGCCAGTTAGCCGCTGGGCCCGCGTCAAGGTTCTGACCAAAGACGAGAAATCAGTGATCGGCCAGCGCTGCGAGGCATTCATTGCTAAACGCCTGACACCTCGCTTCCTGCCGGAAATCAGACCGACCCAGTGGAACTATCCTATTGCGCTCCACGGGAAATGGCGCGGCAGCAAATACAGCTTCATCATACGTTATCGTTCGGGCTGGGAAGACAATGCCGGCGAAGAATTCGATTCAGCCTGGGTGCGGCTCGATCATGACGAGGAATGCCTGACCGAAACACGCTTCCACATCATGTGGCACCGGCATACGGGACAGTGGCTCCCCTATCACGGGTCGGTTACGCTGGATGAAGCCTTGCACATGATCGAAAACGATCCGATCCTGCAGCCGCACATATGAAGTCCCGCAGCCCCCCGCTTTACGATACGGACAAACTCCGCGAACTGGCTGGAGAGAAGGCGTTCGCGCGCGGCCAGGATTATGCCGATCATGGCCATATTGCCTTGCTGAGTGTCAATGACGACGGCGTGCTTGCCGCTGCCTTCGGCACGAGCGACTATACGGTCTGGCTGAAACGGCCAGGGTCAAGGATTTCGGGGCATTGCGCCTGCCCTGCCTATGAGGATACCGGATTTTGCAAGCATATGGTGGCGACCGCCCTTGTCGCAAACGAAGCTGGTCCACAAGGGAGCGCTCCCCCGGACAGGATCGGCGAGATTGCAGGGCGCGTTGCGGGGCTTGATCGATCCCGGCTCGAAAAACTGTTGCTGGAAATGGCGACAACGGATTGGCGGGCGCTCCGTTCGCTTTACTTCGCGTTCGGTCTCGATTGGGACGTTGATTTCGATTAGAGTGCTGTAGACAGTATGCCGTCTTCTGCGCTCTATTCGCAGACTATGAAGCGTCTCGCCGATTCTACCAGCCTGCCGATATTCGCGCATTCTCTTGAGAATTGTTCGGAAGAGCGGTGGGGGCCGCTTGCCGATCATCTCGCGCTGGTTGGCAGGCTTACAGCGCAGTTCGCCGGACAATTCGGGGCGGATGTGCTGGGCGATGTGGCGGGGCGGCTGCATGATGTCGGCAGGATTACGGTGCCAGTTTACTTAATACACCAAGCTGGCCTAAGGAACGGGGAATTAAGTGCATTTAGTAAACTGGCACCGTAATCCCACGCTTTCGCAATGGCCCCAGAATAGTATGAGGATAGAAGAAGTTGTCGATCAATTTTCCAGGGTTAGTCGCCGCCGCATTCTTGTCCGTGGGCCTGTGCGGGGCGGCGCTCGCGCAAGGGCCGTCGGCACCCGTCGCCGCGAAACACCCCCTCTCGCTCGACGACCTATTCAGCATGGAGCAACTCGATCGCGCGACGATATCGCCCGATGGCGAATGGATCGCCGCGGTGGTTCGACGAGGGGCGAGGCCGGGAGAGATATTCGGTCGCGCATCCTACGATCTTGATCCGACACGCAGCGACGTCGTGCTGATCTCGACGCGGACGGGAAAGCGCCGTGCCCTGACGCAAGGCCTGGCAAGCGCTGCAGGTTTCTGGTGTGCTACATGGTCGCCGGACGGGCAGCGTATCGCCATGCTGTCGACGGCTCCGCAAGGGGCCGAGCCGCGCGGCGGAGATAACGTGCGCCTCTATCTCTGGGACCGGGCGACGGACAAGGTAGGCCGGGTCAGCAACCAGGCCGTGATGACGCAGTCGCGGTTCGGCAGCGCCATCGACAAGCTCGATCTGCGTGGCGGCGCCGATCGCGACACCAGCGCACATTCCTGTCGGCAAGGCATCGTTGAGGACAACGCGCCCTTCGTCTGGCTCGACGACCATCGTCTCCTTGCAGTCACCTTGCCGCCCGGTGAGGTATCGATCGCCGTCGATCAGTTCGCCAAGCGATATCGCGCCGCCGCCCAGGACGCTGTCCGACTGCGTGAGGGCGCTCTGGCAACGGCGAGCGTGGTCGGGAGCGGAACGGCGCGGACGACCGCCGATCCGAACGTCACCGAAGCCGTCGTTCGAACGTTCGACGTGCGCGCGGGCACCCAGTTCACAATAGGCTCCGTGCCGGCCTATCCGTTCCGCAGCGGCCTTACGCTGTCAATTTCACCTGACGGGCGCCTGCTGGCGATCTTCGCCTCTACAAGTGCCCTGCAGCCGGGGGGCGAGCCATTGCCCAATGCGCGCGAATATGCCTGGACGGTGGAGCGCCGTCTGGGGTTCGCGGACCTCGCCCCCGGAACGAAGCTGCGCTGGTCGATCATGCCCGCCGCCGCACGCCTGCCGTTGGAACTCTTCGGCTGGTCTCCGAACAGTCGCTCCGTAGCCTTTCGGGCGCGCGCGTCTGCGAGTGCAACGGAGACGCCACTCTTCGTCGCTGAAGCGGCCGATGGCACCGTGACTTCGCTCGCACCGCTGTCGGTGGGAAACGAGCCTGCGGATGCGGACCGTTTTCGCGCTTCGCCGGTGCGCTGGATCAGCAATCGGGCGCTCCTGGCGAGAGGAGCCGACGGCAAATGGTGGTGGCTTGACCGAAGCGGTCGAAGGTCCCCGATGCGCGATGTCGATGGCGTTCCCGCCGAATCCGTGCTGCGCGGCCGCGACGGATCGCTGGTTGCGGTCAACGGTACGAAGATACTCAAGCTCGCTGAATCGAACGCCAAGCGGGTCAAGGTCTCCGACCTTGGTGGTGACGGCATGATTATGATGCCGGCAAAGTCGGACACCCCGTCCGAGGGGCAACTCCTCCTGCTTCGTGGAACCGACGGACAGTTCCGGCTGACGCTTCTCGATCCGCGAACCGCGACGGCAGGTGCATCGATGCCGGCAGTCGGCGGCGAACTCCTCGACGTCGACGCGACGCGCGGCAGGCTTTTGTATAGCCAGTCCGATCAGACCGGCATCTCGCTCCATCAGGCGAGCTTCGCGAACGGGGAGCAGCGCGAACTGCTCCGATTGAACGCCGGTTCGAATCAGATCAATTGGGGGGAAGCCAGGCTGGTCGACTATCGTCTGGCGGATGGGCAGTCCGTAAACGCTGCGGTCATTCTGCCGCCAGGCTATAGGCCGGGACAACGATATCCGACATTATTATGGGTGTACGGCGGATACGACGTACAGTCGCTCGCTAATGACTTTCTCACGAATCCGCTTCAGCCCGGGCTCTACAATCTCAGGCTCTATGCTGCTCGCGGCTATGTCGTCGCAGTGCCATCCATGCCGCTCGATCGAAGCAAGGGCAACATCTACGCACAGCTGCCCGTCGGGGTGCTACCGGCCATCGACAAGCTCGTCGCCCTCGGCATCGCCGACCCCGATCGGCTCGGTGTGATCGGCCATAGCTTTGGTGGCTACAGCGTACTGGGCCTGCTAAGCCAGACGCGCCGGTTCAAGGCAGCGGTCGCCATCGCGGGTGTGTCGGAACTGGCCAGCCTGTACGGTGAGTTCGACCCGCTGGCCCAAGGTTTTCGCGGCATTGAACACGAAAAGAGCGACAATTGGGCAGAGGTAGGGCAATTTGGCCAGCAAGTGGCACCCTGGGTTGACGCGCGCGGCTACACTGTCAACTCGCCGCTTACCTACGCAAAGGGCGTGTCCGCGCCGTTGTTGCTGATCCATGGCGACGCTGACATCCGTGGCAACCAGTCCCAGGCGGAACAGTTCTTTTATTCGCTCTACGCACAGGGCAAGACGGCCGAACTGCGTCGCTACGGCGGGGAAGGTCACGGCCTGTCGCAATCGCCTGCGAATGTCCGGGACGCCTTCGAGCGTACGATAGCATGGTTTGACCGCTACCTCGCGGCGCCGGCCGGCGCTTCCGGTGGACGCAAGTGATATGCCGCGGCGGCCCAGCGGGACGGATCTACCCTAGCAATTTAGGGGGACAGTATACTCAATTGCGCTCGCTAAGGCGCGAAGGCGCCAAGGATTTGGAGGGCGGGCGCGGGATTACGGTGCCAGTTTACTAGAGTGTTTTTCGATCAATCTGAATTCCGGGGACAGTATACTCAATTGCGCTCGCTAAGGCGTGAAGGCGCCAAGGATTTGGAGGGCGGGCGCGGAATTCTTTGCGTCTTTGCGTCTTTGCGTGAGAAATTCCCCTCCGCCATGCTGCGCATGGCCCCCTCGCCCAGAGAGGGAGGATCGCGGCGTCTCCCCCGGAGGTGAGGGGAAAATCGGGCACTTGCACCA
>JBAZTF010000015.1:0-27798 GCA_041662105.1 Erythrobacter sp. | reverse complement strand
GAGGTTGAGCAGAGCATGGGGCGCGCGGGCGGCAGTCCTTTACACTCGCAGATTTACCGCCGGATCAAGGGCGAGGCCGTGGCGGTCGATCTGCCCGGCGGGAAGACGCTGTTTGCCCTGCTTCGTTCGGATAATGATATCGAGTGGGCCAGCAAGGTTATGCAGATGCTTGCCCCCGAAGTCGCAGGCGAGGAAGGTGACGAAAAATTCGACAACGTGCTGCTGATCAAGGGCAAGATCGAAGTGCCGCGCACCTTCCCCCCGGTCGCGTGGATACCGGAGCGCTCAGCCTATCCGATGATGGTGACCTTTGGCGATCTCACCGATCCGACCAGCGTTGCGGAGGTCGATCCCGATGATCTGGCGGCTACCTTTGGCGAGGGCGTGAAACTGAAGCGCATTACGGTTGAACTGAGCGATGATGCGGTCACCACCGGGATTGACAAGCGGTTGGGGTGGATGAGAAGTCTATGGCCTAACCAACTAAACGGCGATCGCTTCGAAGATTTTGACAAACCAGAGCTTGCAGCGCGCTTATCACCCAATTCCTTCAGCACGGAGGTTAGAAAATGAACCGAGATGTATTTTTGTCTCTGCTGGCTCTGGACGCATACAATCGCGGTTATGGGCAGGGCGTTTTTTTAAACCCCAGCGACACTGCTAACGGGCAAGTAGAGCGTAATCGCTTCATCGGAACTGCGAGGGTGACCAATCAAAGCGATGTTGAAGCCGGTAGACCCGGCGTCATCGCAGGCTTCTACGGCATCGCCTACGAATGGAACAACGAGACGGTCATCTCCTATCGCGGCACCAGCTTTGACGGCTTACCCGCGGGCAATGACATCCTAGATGTTTGGTCCCGGCGATTGATGGTGCGGATTTGATATGAATCGAGCTGGCTCATCTGTCCACGCTTTACAGATGGCTTCGTAGGGCGTGAGGCCACGTAGACTCTTGAGACGACGGACAGGCGGCAGGCTGCACGATTTGCAGGATATCGTGCGGCAACAGCAATTGATGCAGAATTCGCAACGCGATGGCGAAGCCGCTGCAAGAAGTGCATCCCCCGCGTAACTGCCGGGAGGCGGGTCAGGCCCTGCGCAGGCCGGGGGATGGCGCCGCAATTGCCGATTGCGGGCGGTTGCTCGTCATGGCCTCGGCAACGCCCTGGGGCACATAGATTTCGCCGGTCTGCGTGCGCCTGGCGTTGAAGCCCAGGCGCACCTCATAGCTGCCCGCTTCCACCGCGCGCCGCCCCCCCGCACCGGAAACGCCGATCTCTTCGGCACCAAGCTCGAACGTGACGCTCTCGCGCCCGCCGGGGCGCAGGGAAACCCGCCTGAAACCGTGCAGCACCGGCTTTGCCAGGGGCTGGTTCGGATCGATCCGGCGAACGAACAGCTGGGCGACCTCGCTGCCCTCGCGCTCGCCGAGGTTGGTGAAGACCGCGCTGGCCAGGACCCGGTCGGCACCCAGCTCGACCGCGAAATCGGTCAGGGCGAAATCGGCATAGGACAGGCCGTGACCAAAGGGCAGGCGTTCGGTGCCACCGCTGGTGCGGATGGCATAGGGCAATCGGCCTCCCGGATCATGGTCGCCGGACAGGATTTCGGCGATGGCCTGCCCCGAGTAGGTTCCCAGTAATCCGGCATGGAGAATGCACGGCAGCGGTTCGCCGCCGATGTCCGGATCGATCGGGTGGCTGCCGAGCGTGATCACGACCAGCCGCGGATTGGCTGCGCGGAGTGTTTCCAGCAAGGTGGCGACGGCCTCGGGCAGCGGGGCGCCCGGGGCGGCGAGGACTTCGCCGAGCACGCAGATCACGGTGCGCGAACGGCGGGCCGCTTCGCCCGCCATGCCGATCGCCATGCGGTCGGCATCGATCATCCGGTCGACCCTTGCCCCTTCGTGTCGCAGCGCGAGACCGGGAACGAATTTGCAGGCGATGCCGAGTTCTTCCAGCCCATCGATCACGCTGGCTGCCTGGCCATCGCCGCCATCCATCGGCAAGCCGCGGTCGCGGGCCGCGCTGCCCACGATGAGGACTTCGCCCGAATCGATGGTGAGCGGCAGCAGCGCCGGGTCGTTGCGCAGCAGGACGATCGACTTGCGCGCCAGGTCGAGCGCGGGATCGCGAACGCTGCGCGGGGCCGCTGTCGAAGCGCGCGCGGGCGCGAAGCTCGAACGGAACAGGCCGAGGTCGTATTTCGCGGCAAGGACCCTGCGCACGGCATCATCCAGTTCGGCCTTGGCGATAGCGCGGCCCTGCACCGCCGCGACCAGTCGTTCGACCGAGAGCGAAACGAAGCCGGGCGACGAGGGTAGCTGGCCCGCGCGCTCGGCCAGGCTGGCCCAGTCGGACAGCAACATGCCGGCATAGCCGCCCGGGCGCTTGAGCATCGCGGTCGCCTCGCTCGTGTCGGCGGTGCCCGCATCCACTATCCGCAGGACCGTTTCGGGAGCAACGCCGGCGGGCCTGGCCTGCTCGATGATTCCGGCGATGCCGCGCAGGCGCCGCGATCGGGCATCCGGGTCATGGTCGCCAGGATTGCGGCGATCCCGCGGATCAGATTGCAGGCCAAGTTGCAGGCCAAGTTGCAGGCAGGCGAGCACCTGCACCCGCCCGGTTTCGTCGCTTGCCTGCAACCCGCGGATGCGGGCTGCGGCGATATGCGAGGCGAACCAGACCGATTCGCCGCTCGATTGGGCAAAGCCTGCCTCGCAAAGGAACGGGGCGGTCGCCAGCGTCGGGGCCAGCGCCCAGTTGATGCCGAGCGCCGCGGCCTCTTCGCCGATCAGCCGTTCGGCGGCTTCGATGGCCTCGAGGTCCCAGCTGCAGGCCACGCTGACCGGCGGCGGGATGCGGGTGCGCAGCCCCTGGGTGGTGTCCCTGGCGATGAACAGCGGGATGCCGAGCCGCGTTTCCTCGGTGGCGATGCGCTGGATCATCTGCACCTCACCCGCCGGGAGGCTGGCGATAACGCCGCCCACGAGGCCCCTGCGAAGCTGGTCGAGGAAGGCCGGATCGTCGACCGGATGCGGCGTCAGCGCCAATTGCCCCGCCTTCTCCTCGAGCGTCATGTACTCGAGCAGGTCTTCGACGAAGCGTTCGCGCTCGGGCGCGGGATCGGTGGGGACGGTCGGCATTGCCCGCCCGTGATCGCCCCGAATGGTTAATTTCCGGTTTGGGCCGGGGGATCGCGGGGGAAAGCCATTCTTTCAGCCGATCGGGCCGCATTCGATTTGCAGATATAAAATTTTCCTTATATCCTCTGCCGGCAATGCAGACCGAAACCGTCTTTCGCGCACTGGCCGATCCCACGCGGCTGCGGATCGTGCGCCTGCTCGATTCGATGGAGCTGGCGGTGGGCGAAATCGCGCAGGTGCTGGGCCAGAGCCAGCCGCGCGTTTCGCGGCATATCGGCATACTGTGCGATGCCGGTCTGGCCGAACGGCGGCGCGAAGGAAGCTGGACTTTCGTGCGCGGCTTTGCGCCCGGCACCCAGGGACCTTCGCTGCGCGGCGGCATTGCTCGATTGCTGGCCGATGCCGAGGCCGAAGATCCAGCCTTCGCCGACGTCTGCGAGGGAGACCGGCGCAAGCTGGCCGAGATCCGCAGCCACCGCGAGGCGGAGGCGCAGGCCTATTTCGCCAGCCATGCCGATGACTGGGACGAGCTGCGCCGCCTGCACAGTTCTGACGAGGCGATCGAACGGACCATGGTCGATGCACTGGATGATGCGCCGCTGGGACGGCTGCTCGACATCGGTACGGGCACCGGGCGCATGGCGGAATTGTTCGCCCAGCGCGCAGACCATATCGTCGCGCTCGACAAGAGCCTCGCCATGCTGCGCGTCGCGCGGGCCAAGCTGCAGCACTTGCCGACCGAGCGGGTCGAGCTGATACAGGGCGATTTCGCCTCGCTGCCCTTTGTCGCCGCGAGCTTCGACACGGTACTGTTCCACCAGGTGCTGCATTTCGCGCAGGCACCCGCCGATGCGCTGGCCGAAGCCGCGCGGGTGACGCGGCCCGGCGGTCGCATCGCCATCGCCGACTTCGCGGCGCACCAGCACGAGGAGCTGCGCGACCGCCATGCGCATGCGCGGCTCGGTTTCGAGGATAGCCAGATGCAGAAACTATTGTCCGGCGCCGGGTTCGAGCCGGCAGCGCCAATCGCGCTCGAGGACGGCGAACTGGTGGTGAAGATCTGGATAGCCCGTCGTTGTGCCCAGCAACGGAGGGTGGCCTCGTGAGCCCCACGCTCGACCAGATGCGCGAAGCCCAGCGCGCGCTCGAAACCCCGCTGTTCTCGGGCCTGCCCGGCGATATCGAGGTCAGCTTCGAATTCTTCCCACCCAAGAACGAGAAGATGGCCGAGACGCTGTGGCACAGCGTCGAGACGCTCAAGCCGCTCGGCCCGCGCTTTGCCAGCGTCACCTATGGCGCGGGCGGGTCGACGCGCGAGCGCACCCACCAGCAGGTCGTGCGCATCCAGAGCGAGGCGGGCATTCCCGCGGCCGCGCATCTCACCTGCGTCAACGCCACGCGCGAGGAAGTCGACGAGGTCGCACGCCACTATTGGGCCGAAGGTATCCGCCATATCGTGGCGCTGCGCGGGGACCCGCCCGACGGCGCCGCCAGATACGCCCCGCATCCCGGCGGTTACGCCAATGCGGTGGAACTGATCGCGGGCCTCAGGAAGATCGCCGATTTCGAGATTTCCTGCGCGGCCTATCCCGAAATCCACCCGGATTCGCCCGACGCGCAGGCCGATATCGACAATCTCAAGGCCAAGTTCGAGGCCGGGGCGACGCGCGCGATCACCCAGTTCTTCTTCGACCCGCAATGCTTCTTCGCATTTCGCGACAGGGCGGCGGCGGCCGGGATCAGGGGCGAAATCGTGCCCGGCATCATGCCGGTGCTGAGCTTCGCCGCGGTCCAGCGGATGAGCGGGCTGTGCGGCACCGCGATCCCGCACTGGATGGCGGGGCTGTTCGAAGGCCTCGACGACCACCCCGAGGCGCGCCAGCTGGTCAGCGCCACGATTGCCGCCGAACTGTGCCGCCGCCTCTATGCGGGCGGGGTGCGCCAGTTTCACTTCTACACCCTCAACCGCGCCGAGCTGAGCTATGCCATCTGCCACATGCTCGGCCTGCGCCCGAAGGCCTGATCGATGTCCAAGCGTGAAGAATTCGAGGCTGCGGCGGCGCAGCGCATCCTGGTCAAGGACGGCCCCTATGGCACCGAGGTCCAGCGCGCGAAGCTGGCGGCAGCCGACTATGCAGGCGATACCGGGCTGGCGCAGGACCAGAAGGGCAACAACGATCTCGTCAACCTGACCCGGCCGCAGGTGATCCGCGCGATCTGCGACAGCTATATCGATGCCGGCGCGCATATCCTCGCCACCAACACCTTCAACGCCAACCGCATCAGCCAGGCCGATTACGGGGCCGAAGCGCTGGTGCATGACATCAATGTCGCCGCCGCGCGGATCATCCGCGCGGCGGTCGATGCCGCAACGGCGCGCGATGGCGTGCCGCGCTTCGTCGTGGGCGCGGTGGGGCCGACCAACAAGACGCTGTCGCTTTCGCCCGATGTCGAGGACCCGGGCTTTCGCGAGGTCGATTTCGACACCATGGTCGAGGTCTACCGCGAACAATGCGCCGCGCTGGTCGAAGGCGGGGTGGACTTCATCCTGGTCGAGACGGTGTTCGACACGCTCAACTGCAAGGCCGCGATCATGGCGGTGAAACAGCTCGAGCGCGAACTGAGCCGCGATATCCCGCTGATGATCTCGCTCACGCTTACCGACCTGTCGGGCCGCAACCTGTCGGGCCATACGGTCGAGGCCTTCTGGTACACGGTGCGCCATGCCAGGCCGCTGACCATCGGCCTCAATTGCAGCTTCGGCGCGGAGCAGTTGCGCCCGCACGTGCAACTGCTTTCCGCCATCGCCGACACTTACCTGATGGCCTATCCCAATGCCGGCCTGCCCAATGATCTGGGCGAATATGACGAATTGCCCGACACCACCGCCGCGCTGACCCGTCTGTGGGCCGAAAACGGGCGGATCAACGCGCTGGGCGGTTGCTGCGGCTCGACGCCCGCGCATATCGCCGCGATGGCCAGGGCGGTCGACGGCCTGGCCCCGCGCCGCGTGCCGCAGATCGCCCCCGACATGCACCTTGCCGGCCTCGAACCCTTCACGATTGCAGCCTGATGACCGAACAGAATACCACCGCCCGCTTCGTCAACATCGGCGAGCGCACCAATGTCACCGGCTCGGCCGCGTTCAAGAAGCTGATCCTTGCGGGCGATTACGACAAGGCGGTCGAGGTCGCGCGCCAGCAGGTCGAAAACGGCGCGCAGGTGATCGACGTCAACATGGACGAAGGCCTGCTCGACGCGATCGAGGCGATGACCTGCTTCCTCAAGCTGATCGCCGCCGAACCCGATATCGCGCGTGTGCCGGTGATGATCGACAGTTCCAGGTGGGAGGTGATCGAAGCCGGGCTGAAATGCGTGTCGGGCAAGCCGATCGTCAATTCGATCAGCATGAAGGAAGGCGAAGCGCCGTTCCTCGAACACGCGCGCAAATGCATGGACTATGGCGCGGCGGCGGTGGTGATGGCCTTCGACGAGACCGGTCAGGCCGATACGAGGGAGCGCAAGGTCGAAATCTGCGCGCGCGCCTATGACCTGCTCACCGGAATCGGCTTCCCGCCCGAGGATATCATCTTCGATCCCAATATCTTCGCGGTGGCGACGGGGATCGAGGAGCACGACCGCTACGGGCTCGATTTCATCGAGGCGGTGAGCGAGATCAAGGCGCGCTGTCCCCACGCGCGCACCAGTGGTGGCCTTTCGAACCTCAGCTTCAGCTTTCGCGGCAACGAAACCGTGCGCCGCGCGATGCATTCGGTGTTCCTCTACCATGCGATCCCCGCCGGGCTCGACATGGCGATCGTCAATGCCGGCCAGCTCGATGTCTACGACCGGATCGATCCCGCGCTGCGCGAAGCCTGCGAGGACGTGATCCTGATGCGCCGCGCAGATGCGACCGAACGGCTGATCGCGCTTGCGGAAAGCTACAAGGGCCAGAGCGCCGCGGACGAGAAGGCGGCGCAGGAATGGCGCGGCTGGCCGGTGGCGCAGCGGCTCGAACACGCGCTGGTCAAGGGCATCGACGCGCATGTGGTCGAGGATACCGAAGAGGCACGGCAGAGCGTCGCGCGCCCGATCGAGGTGATCGAAGGGCCGCTGATGGACGGCATGAACGTGGTCGGCGACCTGTTCGGCAGCGGCAAGATGTTCCTCCCGCAAGTGGTCAAGAGCGCCCGCGTGATGAAGAAGGCGGTCGCGCATCTCATCCCCTTCATCGAGGCGGAGAAGGAAGCGAGCGGGCTCGCCCACCGCTCCAAGGGCACTATCGTCATGGCGACGGTCAAGGGCGACGTGCACGATATCGGCAAGAACATCGTCGGGGTGGTCCTGCAGTGCAACGGCTACGAGGTGATCGACCTCGGCGTGATGGTGCCCTGGCAGCAGGTCCTCGCCGCGGCGAACGAGAACGCGGCCGACATGATCGGGCTTTCGGGCCTCATTACCCCCTCGCTCGACGAGATGGTGACCGTGGCGGAAGAGATGCAGCGCGCGGAGATGACCATGCCGCTGCTGATCGGCGGGGCGACCACCAGCAAGGTCCACACCGCGCTGCGGATCGATCCGGCCTATGGCGGGCCGGTGATCCATGTGCTCGACGCCAGCCGCGCGGTGGGCGTCGCCAGCCGGCTGCTGTCGGACACGCAGGCGGTCGAATTCATCGAAACCACCGCGGCCGATTATGCCCATGTCCGCGATGCGCGCGCGGGCAAGGGGCAGAGCGAACTGCTGAGCATCGAGGATGCGCGGGCGAATTACTACGATGCCTTCCTCAGCGACAAGGCGGCCCCGCCGCTCCAGCCCGGCATCCATTCCTTCGCGGACTGGGACCTTGCCGATTTGCGGCAGTATTTCGACTGGACCCCGTTCTTCCGCGCCTGGGAATTGCACGGCACCTATCCCGCGATCCTCGACGACCCGGTGGTGGGTGAAAGCGCGCGCAGCCTCAAGGCCGATGCCGAGGCGATGCTCGACCGGATCATCGCCGAGAAATGGCTCGCCGCGAAGGGCGTTTGCGGCTTCTGGCCCTGCGCCCGCGATGTGGACGATGTGACCATCCACATCGAGGAAGAGGAGCGTCATATCGCGCTCCCCTTCCTGCGCCAGCAGGTCAGGAAGAGCCGCGACAGGGCGAATATGTGCCTTGCCGATTTCATCGACCCGGCGGGCGACTGGATCGGCGGCTTCGCGGTCGGCATCCACGGGATCGAACCGCATTCGGCGCGGTTCAAGGCGGAGAAGGACGATTATTCGGACATCCTGCTCAAGGCGCTGGCCGACCGCTTCGCCGAAGCCTTTGCCGAACGGCTGCACCGGCACGTGCGTACCGAGTTGTGGGGCTATGCGCCGCAGGAGCAACTGACCAACGAGGCGCTGATCCGCGAGCAGTATCGCGGCATCCGCCCGGCGCCCGGCTATCCCGCCTGTCCCGACCACAGCCTGAAGCTGACCCTGTTCGAACTGCTCGATGCGCCGGCGAACGCGGGCCTCGCCCTGACCGAGAATTTCGCCATGTATCCCACCGCGGCGGTCAGCGGGTTCTACTTCGGCCATCCCGAGGCGCAGTATTTCGGCGTCGCCCGGATCGGGCGCGATCAGCTGGAAGATTATGCGCGGCGGCGCGGGGTCGACATGGCGACCGCCGAACGCTGGCTGCGCCCCAATCTCGACTAGCTGTCGCGCGTCCTGACCCCGTCGAGCCGGCGCAGCACCGGGGTGGCCAGCGGGATCGTCAGCATCGTGCTCGCCACCGCCATCAGCAGCAATGCGGTGAAGGCGGTGTTGGTGATGACCTGCTTGTCGAGCAGGATGTTGGCGAAGATGATCATGATCAGCGCCTTGGTCTGCAGCAGCCAGCCGATCAGCCGCGCTTCGCCCTTCGCCCAGCCGAGGACCTTTCCTGCGAGCGCGGTGCCGAGCAGCTTGCCTGCCACCGCGGCTGCCAGCAGCAGCGCGGCCGCGCCGAACACCGCCAGCCCGCCGACCTCCCACTGCGTGCGCAACCCGGTCGAAAGGAAGAATACCGGCATCACCGTCAGCAGCACGATGTTGCGGAAGCGGTCCATCGCTTCGTGCCCGTACCATTGGGCATCGAGCACGGCGCCCGCCAGAAACGCGCCGACCATGAAGTGCAGCCCCGACCAGTCGCCCGCCAGCCCGCACAGCGCCAGCCAGATCAGGCCCACCGCCCAGCGATCCGCCTGGTTCAGCCGCGCCATCAGCTTGCTGATGAAATATGCCGCAACGGCGAAGGCGGCAAGGAAGGTCGCCTGCCGCCCGATCCGTTCCCAGTCGAGCAGGATCAGCGCCAGCACGCCCCAGATCGCGATATCGTCGAGGCTGGCGTAACGCAGGATCCGCTGGCCCAGCGGCTGGCGCAGGATCGCGAGCTTTTCCATGAACAGCACCAGGATCGGCAGCGCGGTGACCGCGCAGCTCATGCCCAGGCCCAGTACCACCTGCCAGCTTGCGCCCCTGTCACCCTGCCAGCCGGGCCATTGCAGCATCACCAGCGCCGCGCCCGCGCCAAGCGCCAGCGGCATGCCCAGCGCAAGGCCGGCGGTAATCCCCGTTTCGCGACGGTGGCTCCAGGCCTGCGACAGGTCCAGCTCTACGCCCGCGATCCAGACGAACAGCATGACCGCCCACAGCGCGATGCCATTGAGCATTGCGATCACTTCGGACCGGAAGACAAAGGCGTAATAATCGGGCAAGGCCGCGCCCAGCACGCCGGGGCCGAGCAATATCCCGCCAACGATCTGCACCACCACCAGCGGCGCCCAGTAATCGGTGCGCAGCAGCCGCCAGAACAGCCACGGCAATGCGAAGATGATCAGCAGCGCGATCAGATAGACTTCGTTGACGCTCATCGTGACCCCATGCTCCCTGCGGGCGGAATGCGGCGGGTTTTGCGCGAAGGCAATCCCCATACGATTGCGTGAAAGATTCCAGCCCCATTGACCGGGCGCGGCTAATCGCGCAGGGCGATTGCGTCGGCTGCGGAAGCGATTCTGCGGCGGGCGCGCACGGGAGAGTCCGGCGGGGAAATCCGTCGGCGCCGAAGGAGCAACCGCCCCGGAAACTCTCAGGCCCATGGACCGTGCGCCGCCATCGACACTCTGGAAAGCGTCGCCCGCAAGGGTGACCACCGAAGGGGTAAGCCGGACCGCCTTATTGGCGAAAATTGGCCGGCCAGTCTCTCAGGTTTCCCGACAGAGGGGGCATGGAATTCAATGTGCTCCGCAAGGGGCGGCCATGCTGTCGGGACTGTTGATGAGCGAAGAAACCGAATTCGAAGAACCGGAAACCGGCACGCTGCCGCTGGACGCCTGGCACCGCGGCAAGCGCGCGCGGATGGTGGAGTTTGCCGGTTACTGGATGCCGATCCAGTACGAAGGCATCGTCGCCGAACACGAATGGACGCGCACCAGCGCGGGCCTGTTCGATGTCAGCCATATGGGCCAGTTGCTGCTGTCCGGCCCTGATCTCGATGCGGCGGTCGAAACGGTGCTGCCGATCGACCTGTCGACGCTCAAGCTGGGGATGCAGCGCTATTCGCTGTTGCTCGACGAGGACGGCGGCGTGCTCGACGACCTGATGGTCTCGCGCTGGGCCGATTGCCTCTATCTCGTGGTCAACGGCGCGACCAAGTGGGACGATATCGGCCATTTGCGCGAAAGCCTGCCCGATGACATCACGCTCAACCATCTCGACGAACAGGCGCTGCTGGCGCTGCAGGGCCCCAGGGCGGTCGATGCGCTGGCGCGCCATGCCAAGGGCGATACTCCGCTCTGCGAACTGACCTTCATGAAGTTCGGCCACTACACCATCGCCGGGCACGCCGTGACCATCGCGCGCGCGGGCTACACCGGCGAAGACGGGTTCGAGATCTCGCTTCCCGGCAAGGCCGCGGCGGAAATTGCCGACCTGCTGTGCGGCGAACCCGAAGTGAAGCCCATCGGGCTGGGCGCGCGCGACAGCCTGCGGCTCGAAGCGGGCCTGCCACTTTATGGCCACGACCTTTCGCCCGAAACCTCGCCCATCGAGGCGGGGCTGGTGTTCGGCATCAACAAGCGCCGCCGGACCGCAGGCGGCTATCCGGGCGCAGCGCGCATCAATCGCGAAATCGTGGATGGCACCGCGCGCCGCTGGGTCGGGCTCAAGCTCGAAGGCCGCCTGCCCGCGCGCGAGGGGGCCGAAGTCTTTGTCGGCGATGCCAGGGTCGGCGTGGTGACCAGCGGTGGTTTTTCGCCCACGCTCGGCGCACCCATCGCCATGGCCTATGTCGCCAGCGAGCATGCGGGCACCGGCTCTGCGCTCGAAATCCTCGTCCGTTCGAAGCGTCTGGCGGCCACGGTGGTCCCGACGCCGTTCGTCCCGCACCGCTATCACAGGGGGAAATGATCCGATGGCCCGTTACTTTACCGATGAACACGAATGGATCGAGGTCGATGGCGACAGCGCGACCGTCGGCATCACCGACTATGCGCAAGGTCAGCTGGGCGACATCGTCTTCGTCGAACTGCCCGCTGCCGGCACCGCGCTGAGCAAGGGCGGCGATGCGGCGGTGGTCGAAAGCGTCAAGGCGGCGAGCGACGTCTACGCCCCGATCGCGGGCGAAGTCACCGAAGGCAATTCGGCGCTCGAGGATGACCCCGCGCTGGTCAACACCGCGCCCGAAGGTGACGGCTGGTTCTTCAGGATGACCATCGCCGATGCGAGCCAGCTCGACGGCTTGATGGACGAGGCGGCTTACAAGGCTTTCTGTGACAGTCTTTGATGCTCTCTAGCCCCCTCCTCTTCAGAGGAGGGGGTTGGGGGTGGTGGCAAGCCGAACGAGTGTCCTTTGCACCACCCCACTGCGACTAGGCGGCAAGCCGCCAAGTCTCGTTGCCCCTCCTCTGAAGAGGAGGGGGTAAGGAGAAGAAATGCGCTACCTACCCCTGACCGATGCCGACCGTTCGGCGATGCTCGCCAAGATCGGGGCCCCGGATATCGATGCCCTGTTCGCCGACGTGCCCGAAGAGGCGCGGCTTTCGGGGCCGATCGCGGGCCTGCCGATGCACGCCAGCGAAATGGCGGTCGAAAGGCACATGCGGCGGCTGTCGAGGAAGAACCTGGCGGCGGCCGATGCGGCCTTCTTCCTCGGCGCGGGCGCCTATCGCCACCATATCCCGGCCACGGTCGATCATATCATCCAGCGTGGCGAGTTCCTGACCGCCTATACGCCCTACCAGCCCGAAATCGCGCAGGGCACGCTGCAGATGCTGTTCGAGTTCCAGAGCCAGGTCGCGCGGCTCTATGGCTGCGCGGTGGCCAACGCCTCGATGTACGACGGCTCGACCGCGTGCTGGGAAGCGGTGGCGATGGCGGGGCGGGTGACCCGGCGCAAGCGCGTGGTCCTCTCGGGCGCACTGCACCCGCATTATGCCGAAGTCGTCAAGACCATGGCCCGCTTCACCGAGGACGAGATCGCCGATTCGCTGCCCTCGATCCAGTCGCAGCCCGACAATGCCGGGCTGATCGCGCGGATCGACGAACAGACCAGCTGCGTGGTGGTGCAATACCCCGACATCCTCGGCCGCATTCCCGACCTGGCAGAGATTGCCGAGGCGGCGCATGCCAGGGGCGCGCTGCTGATCGCGGTCAACACCGAACCGGTGGCGCTGGGCGCGATCAAGAGCCCGGGCGAACTGGGCGCGGACATCGTGGTGGGCGAAGGCCAGGCGATCGGCGTCGGCCTGCAGTTCGGCGGGCCCTATCTCGGCCTGTTCGCGGTGCGCGATCCCAGGCATGTGCGCCAGATGCCCGGTCGGCTGTGCGGCGAAACGCAGGATGCCGAGGGCAAGCGCGGCTTCGTGCTCACGCTCTCGACCCGCGAACAGCATATCCGCCGCGAGAAGGCGACCAGCAATATCTGCACCAATTCGGGCCTGTGCGCGCTGGCTTTCAGCGTGCACATGACGCTGCTGGGCGAAAAGGGGCTGCGGCAACTGGCGGCGGAGAACCACCGCCTCGCCTGCCTCGCCGCCGACCGGCTGGCCAGGGTGTCGGGGATCACGCTGCTCAACGACAGCTTCTTCAACGAATTCACCGTGCTGCTCGATGGCGATGCCCGCGCGATCGTGCGCAAGCTGACCGAACAGGGCGTGCTTGCCGGCGTATCGCTCGGCCGCCTGTTCCCCGGCCATGCCGAGCTTGCCAATGGGTTGCTCGTCGCGGTCACCGAAACCGCCACCGGGGAGGACATCGAAACGCTTGCCTGCGCGCTTGAGGATGTGCTGGCCAAGGAGACGGACCGATGAGCGCGCCCAACGCATCGGGCTGGAAGCCCGGCACCCCGGCCACCGGCCACAACGCCATGAGCGGCCCCGATACCGCCACCGGCAACCGCGCGCTGATGCTCGAAGAACCGCTGCTGTTCGAGATCGGCCATGTCGGGACGAGTGGCGTCGACCTGCCCGAACCCCAAGGTGGAGCCAACCGCCTGGGCGGGTTCGAGCGGACGGCTGGAATCGGCCTGCCCGGCCTGTCCGAGCCCGAGGCGGTGCGTCACTACACGCGCCTGTCGCGCCAGAACTATGCCATCGACCTGGGCCTGTTCCCGCTCGGTTCGTGCACGATGAAGCACAACCCGCGCCTCAACGAGCAGGTCGCGCGGATGCCCGGCTTTGCCGACGTCCATCCGCTGCAGCCGGTCGATACGGTGCGCGGCGCGCTCGAGGTGATGAACGAACTGGCGCACTGGCTGATTACGCTGACCGGCATGCATGGCGTGGCGATGAGCCCCAAGGCCGGCGCGCATGGCGAGCTGTGCGGCATATTGTGCATCCGCGCCGCGCTCGAAGCGCGCGGCGATGCGCGCGAGGTGATCCTCGTCCCCGAAAGCGCGCATGGCACCAACCCGGCCACCGCGGCATTTGCCGGCTACCGGGTGGAAAACATCCCGGCGACCGCGCAAGGACGGGTCGACCTTGCGGCGCTCAAGGCGCGCCTCGGGCCCGACGTGGCCGGGGTGATGATCACCAACCCCAATACCTGCGGGCTGTTCGAACGCGACATGAAGGCGATTTCCGACGCGGTCCACGCGGCGGGCGCTTTCGTCTATTGCGACGGGGCGAACTTCAACGCCATCGTGGGCAAGGTGCGCCCGGGCGACCTTGGCGTCGATGCGATGCACATCAATTTGCACAAGACCTTTTCCACCCCGCATGGCGGCGGCGGCCCGGGCTCTGGCCCGGTGGTGCTGTCCGAAGCGCTGGCGCCCTTCGGTCCGCTGCCCTTCACCGCGCGCACCGCGGACGGGGTGGTCCATCTCGTCGAGGAAGAGAACGCGGGCGAATTCGCGCACACGCAGGCCTTCGGGCGCATGGCGGCCTTCCAGGGCCAGATGGGCATGTTCACCCGGGCGCTGGCCTATATCCTCAGCCACGGGGCCGACGGGCTCAAGCAGGTGGCGGAAGATGCCGTGCTCAACGCCAACTATATCCTGCGCAGCCTCGAGGATGTGCTCGACGCGCCCTTCGGCCACAGCGGCCCGTGCATGCACGAGGCGCTGTTCAGCGACAAGGGCTTCGCCCAGGGCGTCTCCACGCTCGACCTCGCCAAGGCGATGATCGACGAGGGCTATCACCCGATGACCATGTATTTCCCGCTGGTGGTGCATGGCGCGATGCTGATCGAACCGACCGAGACCGAGAGCAAGGCGGCGCTCGACCAGTTCATCGGCGCGCTGCGCAGCCTGGCCGAACGCGCCAGGGCGGGGGACGCCTGCCTGCACAGCGCGCCGCATTATGCGCCGCGCCGCAGGCTCGACGAGACGCTCGCCGCGCGCAAGCCGGTGCTCGCTTTCGCCGAACCCGGACAGGGCTGAGGTTAACGGGGTTGCGGGGCGCGGCTGGCGCTCTACAACCCCTTCGGCGAGAACAACAAAGGGTCGCTCGATACACGCCGAGGAGGGGCGGAATTGAGCGAAGCGAAACAGGACAACCTGTTCATCAGGGGCTGGCGCAATGTGCGCGAGGCGGGCCCGCGCCGCCTTGCGCTCACGGCGATGCTGGTGGTGCTGTCGATCTTCCTCGCGCGCTACAGCTGGGACATTCCCTATCAGGCGATCCCCCGTTCGATGCGGACGGCGGGCGCGGAAACCGTCGACATGAAGACGCCCGGCGCGGGCGATGCCGAACGTGCGCTCTACGATCTGCGCAGCTCGCTGCTGGCCCCCAAGGTTTCGCAGGACGAGCGGATCACCATGGTGGTCTATGACGACCAGACGCTGATCGCCGCGCGCAAGCGTTCGCCGCTCGATCGTGGGCTGCTGGCCCGCGCGCTGCGCAATCTCGATGCGCTCGGACCCAAGGCGATCGGGATCGATATCCTGTTCGACCAGCCGCAGGACGAGGATGACGAGCTGATCGCGGTGCTGCGTTCGATGAAGACCCCGGTGCTGATCGGCTATGCCGGTTTCGCCACCAATGAAGCCGATATCATCTGGGAACAGCAGCGGTATCTCGACGCATTCATCCGGCGGCTTGAAGGGAGCGGGGCACGGCCCGCCAGCATCAGGCTCGACGAATCCTACGGGACAACCCGGCGCTGGCCGAGCATCGAGCCCGACCTGCCGCCATTGCTCGGCCGCGCCATGCTGGCCGCCGCGGGCGATGGAGCGCTGACCCTGCCCGGCTTTACCGGTTCGCTGCGCTATCGGCACCCGGCGTTCGAGGGCGAACCGCTCTATCCCGAACTCCAGATCGACAATTTCATCGACAGCGACCTGCTCGCCGTGCCCGAGGCGCGGCAGCTGCTGGGTGAGAACATTGCCGGGCGCTATGTGCTGATCGGCGGGGACATCACCGATTACGACCGGGTCGAGACGACCTTCTCCAGCGTGACCGGCGAAAGCCCGCCCGGGCTGCGGGTCCATGCCGATATGCTCGCACAGATGCTCGACGGCAATCGCCCGGCCCCGGTGGCCGGGATCACGCTGTGGGCGATGGCGCTGCTGGTCATCGTAACCGCCGTGCTCACCGGCCTGCTCGAATGGGGCAATTGGCGGATCTACGTGCTGCTGGTGGCGCAGTTTGCCACCTTCCTCGGTGTGCCCTTCGTGATGGAGGCGACTGGCGTGGATACGCTGGGGATCCCCGCTTTCGGCTGGCTGCTTGGCTGGATCATCGCCTTTTCCGCGGTCACCTCCGCCGCACGCGCGAGCGGGGCGGTCGAACGCAACTTTGCACAGGGGGCTCTGGGCAAGTATCTGCCCAAGGAAATGGCCGAGGAAATCCTCGAGCATCCCAAGCTGCTGGGCCTGCATGGCGAAAAGAAGGAGCTTTTCGTCCTGTTCTCCGACCTCGAGGGCTTTACCAAGATGAGCCACGCGATCGCGCCGGAAATGGTCGCCAAGCTGCTCAACCGCTATCTCGACCTGCTCAGCGACGTGGTGCTCGATCATGGCGGGGTGATCGACAAATTCGTGGGCGATGCGGTGGTGGCATTCTGGGGCGCACCGATCGCACGGCCCGATGACGGGATGCGCGCGGCGAAATGCGGCTATGCCATCTGGCAGGCGGGCGAGCAGTTTCGCGCCGAAGTCGCCGCGATGGATGCCAGCCTGCCGCCGATCGGCAAGACCCGCGTCGGCCTGCACTGGGGCGAGGCGGTGGTCGGCAATTTCGGCGGCGTCAACCGTATCCAGTATACGGCGCTGGGCGACAGCATGAACACGGCGGCGCGGCTCGAGGCAGCGAACAAGGCGCTCGATTCCTCGGTCATGGCGAGCAGCGAATTTGCCGGGCGGTCGGGCCTCGACTGGTGGCGGGCGATGGGCCGGGTCACCCTGCGCGGCCGGGCGAGACCGGTCGACCTGATGGAGCCCGCGCCCGATTTTCCGGCGGAAGATCGCGCCCGGTTGGCGCAAGCCTGCAATCTGACGGTTGCGGACAATGCTACGGCAACCGCGATCGTCGCTGAACTTGTCGGCCGCCACCCGGCTGACAAGGCACTGGAAAATCTGCTACACCGGATATGCAATCCGGGCGAGGGAGGGACCTATGTTCTCGGTTAAGACACGTCTCGCGGTTTCGGCGCTGGCGGGGACCGCGCTGGCGCTCGCCTCGGCCGCGCAGGCCGGGGTGGTGGTTAAATCCAGCGGGCCTTCGGCCGCGCAATATCCGGTCGGCAAGAAACTCGACGACGAACAGGCGGTGGTGCTCGAGGCGGGCGATACGCTGACCGTGCTGACCAATGGCGGCACCCGTGTGCTGCGCGGTCCGGGCACCCAGCGCGTGGGTGCGCGCGGGGTCAGCAAGCGGACGACCTTTGCCATGCTCACGCGCCAGCAATCGGGCGCGCGGGTCAGGACCGGCGCGGTGCGTGGCGGCGGCGGCGCGGCGGCGGCGGTCAATCCCAGCCTGTGGAACGTCGATGTGTCTAAGGCCGGCAAGGTCTGCCTCGCGAACAGCGATACGGTCAGTTTCTGGCGGTCCGATTTTGCCGGGGCCAAGACCTGGGTCTTGGGGTCCGCAGTGTCCGACTTCCATGTTCATGTGAAGTTCGGCGACGGGGATTCGACCGCAGCGTTGAGTGCTGAGGAACTGCCGCTGACCGAGAATCTCGAATACCGTCTGTCCGGCCCGGCGGGCAGTCCGGCGCAGGACATCGAGTTCGTCCTGCTCGACAGTGCGCCCGACAATCCCGAGGACCTGGCCGTGGCGCTGATGCAGAACGGGTGCGACAGCCAGCTGGAGCAGTTGAGCGAACGCCTGGCGGACTGACGGGCGCGCAGTCCGGGTGATTGCCCTGGGGCGGGGCGGACAGGATTAGTCGGCGGTGCCGCGGCACCGGAGCGGGGGATGGCTGATGGGCATGGGGCCTGCTGCAAATCGGGGATGGTGGCAAGGCCTGCGACGTCTTGGGCGTTCGCACCTTGTCGCCTGTGGCTCGCTCGTGCTGGGCGTTGTGACCTTTGCAGCCATTGCGGCTTTGCCCGCCGGGGATGTGCGCGCGCAGGCCAGCGGCGGCGGGACCTTCGAAGGGGTCGCGACCTGCGCCGGGTCGACCTGCCACGGCCGTTCCGAAGGCAATGGCGCGGTGGTGCGTCAGGACGAGATCGCCACCTGGCAGGAACCCTCATCGGCCAGCGGCGCGCATAGCCGCGCCTTTTCGGTGCTCGCCAGCCAGCGCGGGCGGCAGATCGCCGACACGCTGGGCCTGGGCGCGGCGACTTCGGCCAGCGCCTGCCTCGGCTGCCATTCGACCTACGTGCCCGAGGCGCGGCGCGGCGCGCGCTTCCACACCAGCGACGGGGTCGGCTGCGAAAGCTGCCATGGCGCGGCCGAGGGCTGGCTGCAGGTGCATTACGAGAAGGCGGCGAGCCATGCCGCGAACGTTCGCGCGGGGCTGGTTCCGCTCGAACGTCCGCAGGTGCGGGCAAGGGTCTGTCTCGACTGCCATTACGGCAGCACCGGCACCGGCCAGTTCGTGACGCATGCGATGATGGCCGCGGGCCATCCGCGCATCTCGTTCGAGCTCGACCTGTTCTCCTCGCTCCAGCAGCACCATGCCGAGGATGCCGATTACGCCAGTCGCAAGGGCCGTACCGACAGCGTGCGGCTGTGGGCGGTGGGCCAGGCCGAAGCGGTGGCGCGCGCGACCGACCTGTTCGCCCGTCCGGCCTTCGGCATGGCGGGGATGTTCCCGCAATTCTATTTCTACGACTGCCATTCGTGCCATCGCCCGATCACCGATGGCCCCGCGCGCAGACTGACCTTCGAAAGCAATCCCGGTCGCCCGATCCCCTTCGGCAATCCGCCGTTCAACGATGAAAACATCATCATGCTGTCCGCCGTCAGCGATACGCTGGCGCCGGACGCGAGCGGGGCGTTCGACGCGGCGAGCAAGGCCTTCCACCGCGCCATGGGGCAGGACCGCGCCAGCGCGCAGGCGGCCGCGATGACGCTGCGCGATAGGGCGCAGGCGCTGTCCGATGCGCTCGCCGCGCGTTCCTATGGCGGCGATGGCGCCTTCGACGTGATCGCCAATGTCGCGGGTAAGGCGAGTGCCGCGCGCTTCACCGACTATGCCGGTTCGGTTCAGGCGGTGATGGCGCTCGATACGCTGCTCAATGCGCTGGTCCGCGAAGGGCGGGTGACGGTCGGCGCGGCGGCGGGCATCAGGACCAACATCAATCGCGCCTATGCCGCGGTGAGCGCGCCCGAGGCCTATCGCCCGGCGGAATTCCGCCGCGCGCTGGGAAGCGCCGCGAGTGCGATCGGGAGCCTGCGCTGATGCGGCGCAACGCCTTGACCTGTCTGGCCGGGGCCACGGCGCTAGCGCTGGCCGGGTGCGGCGGCGGCGCGTCGGGCGGGGGAGGCGGCCCTGCGCCGACCCCCACGCCAACACCGCCGCCCGCCGGGCGCTTCTTCGCCGATCCGCCGCAGGTCGCGCTGACGCAGGCCGAGGTGCAGCAGATCATCGCGCAGGCGGTGGGCGAGGCGCAGGCGCGCGGGCTGAATGCGACGATCGCGGTGGTCGACCGTGTGGGCAATGTCCTCGCCGTGTTCCAGATGACCGGCGCGCCCGCCAATACACAGGTCAGCCGCCGCCAGATCGGTGGTATCGGCGCGGCAGGGCAGCTGGTCGGGCTGCAGGGCCTCGCCGTGCCCAGTGCGGCGGCGGCCATCGCCAAGGCGATCACCGGGGCCTATCTTTCCAGCGGCGGCAATGCCTTCTCGACCCGCACCGCGAGCCAGATCGTCCAGCAGCATTTTCCCCCTGCGCCGAGCACGGTCGGGCTGGAGAGCGGGCCGCTGTTCGGGGTGCAGTTCAGCCAGCTGCCCTGTTCGGACCTTTCGACGCGGATGCAGGACGGGCTGATCGGGCCCAAGCGCTCACCGTTGGGCCTGGCGGCCGATTCGGGCGGGCTGCCGCTCTACAAGAACGGCGCGGTGGTGGGCGCCATCGGCGTCGAGGGTGACGGGAGCTACGGTTTCGACCCCGATATTCTCGATCACGATGCCGATCCCGAAGAGTTCGCGGCGCTTGCGGGCACGCAGGGCTTCGCTGCCCCCCGCGCGATCCAGGCCGACCGGATCACCGTCGACGGCACCAGCCTGCGCTTCAGCGATGCGCAGGAAGGCGGGCTCGGCCCCTTGCAGACCAGCTTCGGGGCGATCAACGGTCCGGCGGGCAGTCTGGTCGCGGTTACCGGATATACCGACGGGGTGCTGCGGGGCGGGACCGCCTATGGCACCGAAGCTTCGGGCGTGCGCCAGAGCAGTGCGGCCGAATTCGCGCTGCGCGATGCCTATGTGCTGAGCGACGGTGCCGGGGCCGGCCGCTATCCCGTGCGCGCGGGGACCGATGGCGCCAGCGTGGCCCAGCCGCTGACCGCGGCCGAAGTGCGCGCGATCCTCGAGGAAGCCTTCACCGTCTTCACCCGCGCGCGCGCGCAGATCCGCCAGCCGCTCGACAGCCGGATGCAGGCGACGGTGAGCCTGGTCGACACGCATGGCGCGGTGCTGGGCATCGTGCGCACGCCCGACGGGCCGCTGTTCGGCACCGACGTCAGCCTGCAGAAGGCGCGTACCGCGGCCTTCTTCTCGAGCCCGCTCGCCGCGCAGCAATTGCTGGCCGGGCCCGCGCCGATCCCGAACTATGTCCAGCGGGTGCGCAGCCTGCTCAACGATCCGAACGCGCTGACCGGCGCCATCGCCTTCGCCGACCGTTCGGGCGGCAATCTGTCGCGGCCCTATTTCCCCGATGGCGAAGTGGGGCCCCTCGCCGGCCCGCTTTCGGTCGAGGACCCGCAGCGCTTCAGCCCCTTCATGACCGGGCTGCAGACCGATCTCATCATCCCCAACCTCGTCGAACATCTCGGCTTCGTGCTGTCGGGCGGGGTCCAGCCCGATACGCCGCGCGGCTGCACCCGCCTGCCCGATGCCCCCGGCGGGACCAAGCGCGTCGCCAACGGCATCCAGATATTCCCCGGATCGGTCCCGATCTATCGCGGCGGGCAGCTGGTCGGCGGGATCGGCGTTTCGGGCGATGGTATCGATCAGGACGACATGGCCAGCTTCCTCGGCCTCAACAACGGCGGGCAGCGCGTGGGCACGGTCGGCAATGCCGCGTTCGCCATCCGCGCCGACCAGATCGTGGTCGATGTCAACGGGCGCGGGGTGCGGCTGCGCTACGTCAACTGCCCCTTCGCGCCTTTCCTCGACGATCCGAAGCAGAATGTGTGCGAGGGGCTGTGATGGGCCCGGAACTCATCCTGCCGATGCTGATGCTGGCCGCCGCGCCGCAGGAAGCGACCGAGCCGCCGGCGCAGCCGCCGCAGGTCAATCCCGAGCCGGGTGAGCCGCCCCCGGTCGACACCCGGATCATCGAAGGCCGCCGCCGCCCCGACTATACCGAACCGCTGCCTGACGAGGTGACGCAGGCCAATGAAGGCGCGGTGCGCGCACCCCCGCCCGAGGCGTTCCCGGTCGATGCGATACCGATCCCCGACCGCTGGCGCCTGATCCAGAGCCTGGGGCTGGTCAAGCAACGCTGGTGGGATCCCTATAACCAGAACACCTACAAGGGCGACCGGCCGATCGACCGCGCCAAGGTGCCGTGGCTGCCGATCAGGGGCGACGACTGGTTCTTCGCGGTCAATGCGGTGAGCGACACGGTGCTGGAGCCGCGCAGCTTCCCCATTCCCGTCGGGGTGCAGACCACGCAGCGTCCGCAGAGCCTCAATGTCTTCGGCAAGGACGCGAGCCATGTCTTCTCGCAGACCTTCATCCTCGGCGCGGCACTGCTCAAGGGCAGCACCGCCTACAAGCCGCCCAATATCGAATACCGGGTGACGCTGGCGCTCAACGCCAATTATGTCGACGTGCCCGAACGGCGCGTGCTGTTCGTCGAACCGTCGAAGCCGACGCATCGGTTCGACCACTTCCTGGGCGTGCAGGAAGCCTTCATCGACTATCACTTGCGCAACGTGTCCGATCGGTACGATTTCGATTCGGTGCGGATCGGTATCCAGCCGTTCCAGGCCGATTTTCGCGGCTTCCTGTTCAACGACCAGCAATTGGGCCTGCGCTTCTTCGGCAATCGCGACAACAACCGTCTGCAATACAACCTCGCCGCGTTCTGGCGGCTGGAAAAGGACACCAACAGCGGGCTCAACTCGGTGGTGCAGTCGCCGCGCAACGACTTGGTGTTCATCGCCAACCTCTATCGCCAGGATTTCCTGATCCCCGCGCTGACCAGCCAGCTGACCTTCGCCTACAACATGAACCGCGAGGCGGGCGAGATCGAGATCGACGACAATGGTTTCCCCGTGCGCCCTGCCCTGCTCGGCACGCTGCGCGGGCGCGAATATGATGCGTTCTATCTCGGCTACAATGCCGATGGGCGGATCGGGCGGATCAATCTGACGGGCAGCGCCTATTACGCCTTTGGCGAGGACCGCAATTCGTTCTTCACCGACCGGCCGGCGGATATCAGCGCCTTCTTCGCCGCGATCGAGGCGAGTTACGATCATGACTGGATGCGCTTTCGCCTGTCGGCCGCCTATGCCAGCGGCGATGGCGACCCCTACGACGACAGCGAAACCGGCTTCGACGCAATCTTCGAGAACCCGATCTTCGCGGGCGCCGACACTTCGTACTGGATCCGCCAGACGATCCCCTTCGCCGGCGGCGGACGCGTAGTTTCGGTCAACGGGCGCAACGGCATCCTCAATTCGCTGCGCAGTTCGAAGGAACAGGGGCAGTCGAACTTCAACAACCCCGGGCTGATGCTGATCGGCGCCGGGTTCGATTTCGACCTGACGCCCGAGGTTCGCCTGTCGGGCAATGCCAACCATCTGTGGTTCGAGGACACGGCGACGCTGCAGGCGCTGCGCAACGAGGGCTCGATCCCCAGGGACATCGGCTGGGACCTGTCGGCAGCGGCGATCTGGCGGCCCAGGGCCACGCAGAACATCGTCTTGCGCCTGTCCGGCGCGGCGCTGATTTCGGGCAAGGGCTTCGATGACCTCTTCACCAGCCTCGGCAACCCCGGCGCCTATTACTCGGTGCTGGCCAATGTGATCGTGAGCTATTGATGCACTGGTTCGGCAAGCTTCTCCTCGCCCTCGCGCTGGCGATCTTCGCCGGGGTGGCGGGGCTGCGCGCGTCGGAGGAGGAAAAGCCGGTCGAGCGCGATTACGCCCTCGTCACTGCCGCAGCCGCCCCGCGCATCCAGACGATCGACCAGATGCTGGCCAAGTCCGAAGGCTGCTTTTCCTGCCATCTGCGCACCGACCAGGCGACGATGCACGAAACCCCCGCGGTGCGGCTGGGCTGCACCGACTGCCACGGCGGCAATCCGGCGATCAGGGGCGACAGCGAACTGGCGCATGACGATCCGGCCTATGTCGCCGCGCGCGAGGCGGCGCATGTGCTGCCGAAATACCCCGAGGCCTGGCACTATCCCTCTTCGGCCAACCCCGAGCGGTCCTATGCGCTGCTCAACAAGGAAGACCCGGTCTTCGTCCGCTTCGTCAATCCGAGCGATTATCGCGTGGCGCGCGAGGCCTGCGGGGCCTGCCATATCGGGACGATCGAGGCGGCCGAACGCTCGATCATGGCGTCGGGCGCGATGCTGTGGGGCGGGGCGGCCTACAACAACGGGATCCTGCCGTTCAAACGCTATGTCGCGGGCGAGGCCTATACGCGCGATGGCGATCCGGCAAAGCTGGAGAGCCCCGGCGCCCCGGCGGGAACGGTGACCGAGGCGCAGGCGAAGCGCGGCGCGCTGGCGGCGCTGTACCCGCTGCCGACCTGGCACGTGATCCCGCCGGGCGACATTTTCCGCGTGTTCGAACGCGGCGGGCGCACGATCGGATCGCAATTTCCCGAGATCGGGCTGCCCAGCCCATCGGGCTCGATCCAGCGGCTCGAGGAGCCGGGCCGGCCCGACCTCAAGCAGTCGAACCGCGGTCCGGGCACCGGGCTGCGCGTGGCGATCCCGGTGCTCAACATCCACAAGACCCGCCTCAACGATCCCTTCATGTGGTTCATGGGCACCAACGACCAGCCGGGCGACTATCGCCATTCGGGCTGTTCGGGCTGCCACGTGGTCTATGCCAATGATCGCGAGCCGCGCCATTCGCTGGTCTATGCGCAATATGGCCGCGACGGGCAGACGCAGACCGTCGATCCGACGATTGCCGCGCTCTACGAAGGGATGCGCGGGGATGAGCATGGCGGCGGCCACGGCAAGGTCAAGCAGCCCGGAGAGGAGCTGAGGCACGCGGCAGCGGCCTATGCCGATATCGCGCATGGCGACGAGGGGCAGGTGCGTGAATCCGGCCATCCGATCCGCCACACATTCACCCGCTCGATCCCGACCGCGCAGTGCATGAACTGCCACATGCACCAGCCCAACATCTTCCTGAACAGCTACCTCGGCTACACCATGTGGGACTATGAGTCCGACGCGCCGCACATGTGGCCCGAGAAGCAGAAATACCCGACCGCGGCCGAAGTGCACGCGGTGACCGAGCGCAACCCCGAAGCCGCTTCTCCCAAGGGCAAGTGGGCCGATCTCGATTTCCTGCGCAACGTCTATGACCTCAATCCCCAGCTCAAGGACACGCAGTTCGCCGATTATCACGGCCACGGCTGGAATTTTCGCGGCATCTTCAAGCGCGACCGCGCGGGCAATCTGCTCGATGCGCTGGGCAACATGGCGACGTGGGGCACCGACACCGGCCATATCGTGGCGCCCGACGATCCCGAGAAGTGGCGCAGGAACGGCGAAGGCAAGTTCGTCGATCCGGGCACCAATCCCGGCAAGGCGGTCCATTTGATGGACATCCATGCCGAAAAGGGCCTGCAATGCGCCGACTGCCATTTCGCGCAGGACGCCCATGGCAATGGCCTGATCTATGCCGAGGTCGCCAATGCGGTCGAGATCGGCTGCAAGGATTGCCACGGCACCGCCGATGCCTATCCCACGCTGCTGACCAGCGGCCCCGCCGCGCCGCCCAGGGGCACCGACCTGTCGCTGCTGCGCAACCCCGATGGCAAGCGCCGCTTCGAATGGACCTATGGCGCCGACGGGCGGCAGGTGCTGGTGCAGCGTTCGATCGTCGATCCCAGGCTCGAATGGGAGGTGCGGCTGGTCAGGGACAGCGTCGATCCGGCGAACCCGCATTTCAATCCCAAGGCCGCCCGCGCCAAGCTGATGAGCCGCACGGGCGCGGAAACCGGGCTGTTCGAATTCGGCACCGGCATCGCGCCCGAAGACCGCGCGCATGGCGAAGGCGAGATGGCCTGCTTCACCTGCCACCTGTCGTGGACCACCAGCTGCGGCGGCTGCCACCTGCCGATCGAGGCCAACTGGAAGACGAAGATGCACCACTTCTCGGACGAGGAGACGCGCAACTTCGCGACCTACAACCCGCAGGTTGCGCGCGACGAGATGTTCCAGCTGGGCCGCCACATGACCACCAAGGGCAATCAGGTGGCGCCGATCCGTTCGACCAGCGCGCTGGTGCTGTCCTCGACCAATATCAACCGCGAGCGGATCTACGTCCAGCAGCCCCCGGTCGCCGCCTCGGGCTATTCGAGCCAGGCCTTCGCGCCGCATTTCCCGCACACGGTCCGCACGCAGGAAACCAAGACCTGCAGCGATTGCCACCTGTCGGACAAGGACGACAACAATGCAATTTTGACCCAGACGCTGCTGCTGGGGACCAATTTCGTCAATTTCGTCGGCCTCAACGCCTGGGTCGGCGAGGCGGGCGGCTTCACCGCCGTGCGCGTCACCGAATGGGACGAACCGCAGGCGGTGATCGGCTCCTATCTCCACCGCTACGCCTATCCCGACTATTGGCGGATGCATGTCGAGGACAATGGGCGCGAACTCGGGAACTGGGTGCGCGGCAAGGCCTTCGACGGCAACCTCAGCGGCGAAACCCGAGCGCTGGAGGAATTCGCCAATGTGCATGAGGGCACGCGCGATGCGGTGCGCTGCCTGCAACTGCGCGGCGAATACATGTTCGTGGCCGAAGGCAAGGGCGGCTTTCGCGTCTATGACGTCGCCTCGATCGCCAACAAGGGCGTGTCGGAACGCATCCTCACCGCGCCGTTCAGCGCGCTGGGGCATGACAGCCATGTAAAGACCAGCAACGCCACCTGCATGGCGCTGGCGACCAACCAGCCCGTCCGCCCCGACCGCAACAAGGCCATGGCCGCGACCGAGGTCAAGGATGCCGCGGGCAACCCGGTGCTCAACGAAGACGGCACGCCGATGACGCTGCTGCAGGTCAATGAAGAACAGGCGATGAAGCCGATCTACGGCTATGCGGTGATTACCGATGCGGTCGAAGGGCTGGTGCTGGTCAACATCGAGACCATGGCCGACGGCGAATTCCGCAACAACACGCTCAAGCGGGCCAGGCTGTCGGACGGCACGACCGCATGGAACCCCGACCATGTGCTCGACGGGGCGCGGCATATCACGCTGGCGGGCGATATCGCCTATATCGCGGCCAGGGCCGGGCTGGTGGTGGTCGACCTGTCGACCCCGTCCCGCCCGCAGCTGATGGCGGTGCGCGAGCTTACCGATGCGCGCGCTTCGGCGATCCAGTTCCGCTATCTCTGGGTCACCGATGCCGATGGCGTGAAGCTGTTCGACGTCACCGACATGCGCAATCCGGTGGCCATGCCGCAGGCGACGGTGCCGCTGGCCGATGCGCGGCGGCTCTATATCGCGCGCACCTATGCCTATGTCGCGGCAAAGCGGGACGGGCTGGTGATCCTCGACGTTACCCGCCCGCTTTCGCCCTCGGTCTATCAGCGGGTGACGCTCGATGGCGCTCTGAACGACGCGGAGGATGTGATCGTCGGCTCGACCAATGCCACGCTGTTCGCCTATGTCGCCGATGGCCGCAACGGGATGAAGGTGCTCCAGCTCACCACGCCCGACAGCCAGCCCAATTTCTATGGCTTCAGTCCCGCGCCCAAGCCCGAACTGATCGCCTGGGCGAGGACCAAGGGACCGGCGCTGGCGCTGAGCAAGGGTCTCGACCGTGACCGCGGCGTCGACGAGACCGGCGGCCAGATCGCGGTGTTCGGCCGCGTCGGTTCGCGCCCCTTCACCCGCCCCGAAATGGAGCGGCTGTTCCTCACCCGCGCGGGGGTGCCGTGGAAGGTTTCGGACGAACCCGACATGCGCGCGTGGGTGCCGGGCGTGGGGCCGCTGTGTTGGGAAAAGCGCGACACATGCGACACTGTCCAGGGCAAGAATAGCGGGGGGCGTCGCTGAAGTGGTGCAAGTGCCCGATTTTCCCCTCACCTCCGGGGAAGACGCCGCGATCTTCCCTCTCTGGGCGTGGGGGCCATGCGCAGCATGGCGGAGGGGAATTTCTCACGCAAAGACGCAAAGACGCAAAGAATTCCGCGCCCGCCCTCCAAATCCTTGGCGCCTTCGCGCCTTAGCGAGCGCAATTGAGTATACTGTCCCCGGAATTTTCCCCGGAATTTTCCCGGAATTTTCCTGCGGGGGAGACGCCGCGATCCTCCCTCTCTGGGCGAGGGGGCCATGCGCAGCATGGCGGAGGGGCATTTCTCACGCAAAGACGCAAAGACGCAAAGAATT
>JBAZTF010000014.1:0-61488 GCA_041662105.1 Erythrobacter sp. | reverse complement strand
TGGTGCAAGTGCCCGATTTTCCCCTCACCTCCGGGGGAGACGCCGCGATCCTCCCTCTCTGGGCGAGGGGGCCATGCGCAGCATGGCGGAGGGGAATTTCTCACGCAAAGACGCAAAGACGCAAAGACGCAAAGACGCAAAGAATTCCGCGCCCGCCCTCCAAATCCTTGGCGCCTTCGCGCCTTAGCGAGCGCAATTGAGTATACTGTCCCCGGAATTTCCGGAATTTTCCAGCAGCACATGGCTGGGAGAACTGGAAGAGAAGACCGGCCGCACCCTCAAACCACGCAAACGCGGGCCGAAGCCCAAGGAAGCGGAGAATTAAGTGTATTTAGTAAACTGACACCGTAATTGCGCTCCGGCCGCCTGATTCTGACCCTCATTCATATACGCCACCCTTTATGTAATCGTATATTGTTGTTTTCGATATAGAAAAGCAGTCCGAAACATAGGACCTCGGCGCCGAAAACGACAATAACGTTTTTCGCGATATCTTGGTTTGTGGAAGTTCGATTTCGACCCTTTTCATCGAGTTCGTTGTAATTTCCAGCTTAACAAACGAGATAAAGATCCCCGCTGGCATAACTTTCGACCCCTTACGCCTAGAGGACTTAAAATCAATCCTTAAATCTCTTTCGACGTCAAGGTTGCCGAGCGCAATTTCCCTGCGCAATTGCTGTAAATCATCTCGATTATCATCGAGAACAAATTGATAATTCTTACAATAAGATCTAAATGCCTTCTCTTGTAAATTCTCGCTTTGACTGCAGGCCGTCGCAACGGATAGTGCACCAAAAATTAACAACAACTTCATTGTGCAAGAGAGTTTTCTCCATATACAATTTTTCTTGCTATGTTGTCGGATTTTAATCATGCTGAAAGCCCATTTCTAAGAACTTCGAAATTCCGGGTAGAAATTCCGGGGACAGTTTACTAAATGCACTTAATTCTCCGTTCCTTTGGAGTCACGGTGATGGTGTGGACGGTGCTCCTTGGGTGGACTTTCGACAGTCACACCGTGGAGGATCGCTGCAAGCGAATCAAAACCTCAACAGAGCGCCGTCCACACCATCACCGTAATTCGGTTCCCTTCCGGTCATCGCGCCCTGTGCTTCGTGCGGCGGCCCGGGCCAGTCGGCAATCGGCGCGGCGGGATGCGCCGCATTCGGTTCGCGCCCGCCGCCGAACAGCCAGAAGGCGGTCAGCATGCACCGGCCTTCGCACCAGATCTCGCTGCGCACCTGCGCGACGTTGCGCCCCTGGCGGACGATTTCGCGGCGCAGCTCGACCTCGGGCCCGGGCGGCGCGACGAAGGCGATCTGCGCAGCGCGCAGCGGGGGCAGGCCGGGAAAGGCACGGACCGCCGCGGTGTAGGCGATCAGCGCCGAGGCCCCGCCATATAGCGTGCGCCCCTGCCGCCAGGAATCGAGGTTTTCGAAGCGGACCAGGCCGCCGCCGGACGAAATCGGATCGAGGATACTGGCAATGCTCATCCCCCTTCATCGCGGCGGCGCGCGCGCACGTCCAGCCTGACGTTGCGCAAGGCCGCGCAGCTTGCGATTGCCATCGCCGCGCAGAATCGCTAGGGCGCCGCTTCCCGTCGGTGACGACGGGGCGAGGCCCGATGGCGGAGTGGTGACGCAGCGGACTGCAAATCCGTATACGCCGGTTCGATTCCGGCTCGGCCTCCACATTCCGACAGGTGCACGATGCACCTGCGGGACGTGCCGCTTTAGCTCAGTTGGTAGAGCACATCATTCGTAATGATGGGGCCACAGGTTCGAGTCCTGTAAGCGGCACCATTTCTTCGTTACTCGATTTTCCCCGAAAGTCTGGAACTTCGGGCCATCGGATGGTTCCACCCGGCTCGAAATCATTCCAGCCGCGGCCTGGTGCACCCAACGGGAATTGTGCACCCAACGGGAAATAGCGCCGGAACGGCCGCGCCTCGTTCCGCGCGCGGGCAAAGGATGGTCGTTGCAGCAGACGCGCCCGATAGGCCCAGAGATGGCGGCATTGCTCAGGGATAGAGGCCGCGCTGGTCAGCAACCTTGCAGGGCTTACCTTTCGTCTTGATGGACGCGCAGCCGAGTCTCGGCCAGAGGCATGTCGGGCCTTTTCCCGATGCGGTTTTCGCAAAGGCCCGCAAAAATGCGCGGAACCCCCGAGAAAAGGCGGGACGATCCGGCACGATCCAAGGGCCAATTCCCTTGGATTTCTGCGGGTTTAATACGCTTTTGAGATGTTCCGAGAAGAGTAAATGGTGCCAGAAGAGGCATCGAATCTGATCCCTAGATAGTTGTGTTATCGTAACAATTTGTCTTGTCAAACACGACATATGCACATCTCTATACGCAATGTGCTCTCGTGAGTGGTAGTTTTCGCCGCTCGAAGCTACCTGGGCAGTGTCGCTAGGTTCGGGCTCCAAACGCGCTCGACGTCATATTGCTCCGATATCCGCCTTCATAACTTGGATTTATGCACCGATACTGAGTTGACTTGGGAGAATTATAGCCTGAGTATCGCGGTGATTTTCAACCTCTAGAGGCGAGTCGTTGCGCGGATGTCAGAGAAACACGACAAGTTCAGAGAGCTAGCAGAGGGGCGGACTAATCGCGCTCTGGACTCCATCCGAAGAATCGGGAACCTTTCGAACCGGCACCTCTACGAGTGGGAAGAGGCCGAAGTTCGGAAGATCGTAAAGGCGTTGAAGGACGCAGTGGGGGAAATTGAGAGCAAATTCTCCGCGCCGAAGCTGTCGCGTGAGAAGAACTTCAAGCTGTAGACGGAGGCGAGATGAAGGCCCATGAACTGTGCATGGCGTTGGTCCATGCTGATAGCCCGGACGAGGTTGTTAGCATTTTGCAGAAGGCGAGTTACTGGGACGATCACGCCGTTTGGCGCGACCTTGGCGACAATGAGAACAATTATGCAGTCATCGGGGCGCAGCAGTCTGACCCGATTGCGGCGCTCGTCGAAAAGGTAGTCAACAGCATAGACGCCCGGTTGATGAACGAATGCCTGAGCCACAAAATCGACCCGACTAGCAAGGAAGCCCCCACGTCGGTTCGCCGCGCCATTGCGAGTCTGGTCGAGGGAAGCGATCCGGATAAGACGGCGAATGGTCGCATCGAACATTGGGTACGGAAGCAGCGGCGCGAACAGGCGGAATATATCAGCATTTCCGCCACGGGCTCGAAAACCAATCCCTGCTTGTCGATCAGCGACCTGGGCGAGGGGCAGACGCCAGTGGCGGTGCCGGACACGTTCATGTCGCTGGCGAAGTCGAACAAGCTACGCATCCCCTTCGTGCAAGGGAAGTTCAACATGGGAGGAACTGGAGCACTTCGCTTCTGCGGCGGGCTGCATCACTTCCAGCTCGTGCTGACGCGGCGGAATCCGGCGCTCCTCCCGGATGGTGCCGACAATCCGTGGAGCTTCACCATCGTTCGCCGCATGGAGCCGACGAACGGTGAGCGCAGTTCCGTCTATCGCTACCTCGCGCCGATCCCGAGCGGCGACGAGAAGAAGCCGATGCTTCTGACGTTCAACGCCGATAGCCTCCCCATTCGCCCGAAGGGCAATAACGCCTATGCGCTGCCGCAGGAGTATGGGGCGTTAATCAAGCTCTACCACTACGAGTACACGTACCGGTCCCACGTCTTGTTGAGTGACGGCCTGTTGCGGCAGATCGACACGCGGCTCCCCAGTCCCGCTCTGCCCTACATGATGCACGAGTGCAGGGCTTACAAAGGCGACTCCGACCGCAGCTTCGCAAACCCGGCTACCGGCGTTCTCGTCCGCCTCGCTGACGATAAGGGCGACAACCTGGAACAGGACTTTCCTAAGCACGACGAGATGGTCGTCGCCGGCCAGAAATTCCGCATCAGCCTGTTCGGGTTCAAGGCCAAGAAAGCGGCCACCTACCTGAACCGGTCGGAAGGTGTGCTGTTCGTAGTCAACGGCCAGACGCACGGCACGCTCAGCCCGCAGATCTTCACCCGGAGCAAAGTCGGCCTCGACTATGTCGCGGACTCGCTGATGGTGTCTCTCGACTGCTCAGAGCTTAGCCGCACCGCTCTCGAAGAGCTGTTCATGAACTCGCGTGAGTCGCTGGCAAAGTCGGAGTTCCGCACCGCTGTCGAACGCGAATTGGAAGACGTGCTGAACCACCACCCGCTGCTGCGCGAGTTCAACAATCGGCGGCGCGAGGAGAAGATCAAGGAGAAGGCGGAGGACAACTCAAGCCTTGAGGATACGCTGAAGGAGATTCTTTCGTCTTCGCCGTCCTTGGCGTCGATCTTTCTGAGCGGCCAGAAGCTAAAGACGCCGTTCAACATCAAGCAGTCGGCGGCAACCGATAAGTTCGATGGCAAGCTCTTCCCCTCATACTTCCGCTTTCGCGGTCGTGCCCAGGACGAGGAGTTCAGCCGGAAGGCGGAAAAGGGCCGCGCGATCCGCCTGAGCTTCGAGACGGACGTTGAGGACAACTACTTCGGGCGGTCGAAGGAGCCGGGCTCCTACACCGTCGAGCAGGAACTCAACGGTGCGTGGGTCGCGGTCACGCAGCGCTCGATGAACCTTTATCGGGGCAACGCGACGCTCACGATCACGCTCGAAGGGGACGAGCCGGTCGGAAAGCAAGTGCCGCTGCGGGTGACCGTGTCAGACGATCAGATGCTCGAACCGCTGGTCAGCAAAGCCAAGATCGAGCTGATCCCGTACCAGGATCATGACGCCTCGGACACGAAGAAGCAGAAGAAGAACAATCCGAAGAATGACGGCAACGACACCACGGACCAGGCCGGTATCGAACTGCCGACCGCCACGTGGATCAGCAAGGACGAGTGGGACGGCTACGGGCTCAATGAGCACTCGGTGTTGCGCGTCCTGCGGGCCGACACCGGCGGCGAGAAGGCAAAGTTCGACTTCTTTCTCAACCAGGACAACATTCACCTGCTGAATGAGCTTAAACATGCGAAGGGCAAGGAAGACCTTGTTCGCGAGCAGTTCCGCGTCGGCATGCTGCTGCTCGGAATGTCGGTGATCCACGGCCTCGGCAAGAATGCGGATGGTGACGTGGTGCGCGAGCGCGCCGATCAAGTGACGAACGCTGCGGCCTTGGTCTTAATCCCGATGATCCGTCATCTCGGTAAGCTCGACCTGCTGCTCAAGCCGAAGCTCGCGGAAGCAGCCTAAGCGAGGCGGTGGAACAGTACGACCTCGCGAGCGCTCGAATGCTTGGCTTGCGAAAGCGCGTGCCAGCGGCGGTTGGGAACGTCGCGCCATAGGCGCTCTTGCTCGCCTTGGCCGACCTCTTTGAGGCCAGCGTTCGTAAGGGCTTCGAGATAGCGGCTTAGCTGCCACTCCGGGTCCGCGAAGGCGACAACCTGCACGATGATCGTCTCCGGCGAACAGACCTTGGCGATTGAACGGAAAGACGCTTCCAGGTTGCGAAAATAGGTCGCAAGGCCTTTCTCCTTGCGGTGGCCGAGCGTGTAGTAACGCTCGCCGTCACCGTCGAGGCGGTTTGCGATCCAGTAAGGCGCTGCGGTCTCTCGTCGTCCGCCGATCTGCCACCGATGGTAAAGGACGTGAACGCCAGGATATGGCGGCGAGGTTAGGATGAGCCGGGGCTTCTGCTGGTCGAAGACGCCGCTCGCGTGGGCCTGGTCAGCCGATTGCTTCAAGACTCGACACGGCTGGGGCTGAACGCCCGCCGTCTCGCGGCGCAGCGCGGCCATGTCGTCCAACATTTCGGACAGATAGCCGACCAACCGCGTCCGAAACGTCGATATGGGAGGTGGCGACCGCTTGCCGTCCAACGCGACCTGGGCCGTCCTCAACAGGGCGCAGCGGGCAAACTCCCGGCTCGTATTGTCCGGCAGCCATGCGATGGCGTTCAGCACCTGCTGGATAGCCTTGCGATACCGCCAGACGCCATTCGCCTCCATGTGCTTGAAGTAGCCGCTTTCCCGCCACTTGCCGTCCGCGTCCGCTGCCGCGTGCATGTTGACGTATTCCCCGACGCCAGCCGTCCACCGTCGCAGCTGCTGTTCGGCAGGTTCCGAAAGCAGGGTTGTCTTCACTTGGCTTATGAAAATCGCCAGTTCGTTGATGTCTGAGCCGACGCCAGCACGGCCCAAGCGCATTGCTTCGACGAGGGTCGTCCCTCCACCTACGAAGGGGTCGAAGACAAGATCGCCGGGCTTCGTGAATTGCTCGATCGCAGCTTGGACAAACAGCGGCGAGAACCGGGCGGGATAGCGATAGAACCGGTGGGTCGCACCTTGCACGCGGCGCGTATCTTGTGCTGCGCGAGCAAGATTCTCTAACGTTCCCTCGGCACTTTCCACCCGCACGATCCCCGCAAAATTTTGACGGAGGCATACGGGATCGACGAGTCGAGCGTCAATGGCGGTGAGACGAGTGGCCCTTAGTGCCAGGCAAGCCGTTGATGGCGTTCAAGACATTCGCGGTTGATATTAGCCTTCTCCATCTAAGCCTACATTTTGTGTCATGAGCCGAAAGTATTGGAACGCCGGGCACGACTCTGGGTAGCGACGTCGCGACCTCATGTTTTAAGTTGTTTTACGCGCCAACCGCATATGCTTGCCCCGGCCTTGTCGATCGAAAGAGCGGCGCATCATCCGCCCCAATTCTTCGCGTAAACGCCGCATATGACAGCGATTTGCGTTCGCGGGCGGTAGGGGGCACCCCATGCAGTTGACCGCCCTCATAGCGGCGCTGTGGCGCTGGATAACGTGTTTTAAGGTAATCAGCGTCCAGCCGCCGCTATATCGTTCCGCTGATTGGTGATGGCACGATTGCATTGCGCCAGCGTGAAATTGAGTTCGGTGTCAGCCAATCCCAAGTCGAATGCCTGCCGATAATAGCCGCGAACCCGCGCGTCATCAGTCTGGCCGAACTCGCTCACCAGCGCATCGGAGCGCGCAGAACCAATCTGCGCCCGGCACGTGCCAGCGAGCATCATCATGTCGCCTCGCGCTTGTATGGCCGGTGTCTGCCAGCTTGCCAGTCCGCCGCCTGCCAGCAAGCTATCCGAAAATGCAGTAACGGCTGTCGTCAGATCATAGCTGGGCGGTGCGGTGATGACCTGCGAAAAGATCGGGTCACGAGTGGCTTCTATGCAAGTGTGACCATAGCCCATCAGGATCGTGTTGATGCCGCGAAGCTGCTCGTCGGTCCTTGCGTTGCCCGCAGTGGCTTCGAGGTCCACCCGGAGCATCGCGTTCTGGCGACGTAGCGCGGCAGCCTTCAATGCATCGACGATGGCAGGGGCAAGCTGCCACGCTGCCGTTTCAGTTTGGAATGCCGCTTCGACTTTTGTGCCGATTTCGGGGTCAACCGTCATTCCGAGGCGCTGGCAGATGGGCGCAGTCACAACCAATTGGGCAACTCGGTCGATCCGGTCCTGCTGCGCCTGACTCTGCGCGAATGCCGGTGCCGACAGGACCGAGCAAAGCGCGACTGCGCCAAAGATGAATTTCATGTGCCCGCCCCCTATCGAGAAAATTGGTGTGTAAAGCCGATCGCGTTTCCCTCGTGATCGACTGAAATGGCGTAGTGTTAGCCGCCAAAAATCCCTGTTTTGATCCATTGGTACAATTGGCCATCTGCGGTCACAGAGATCGAGTTCGGTCGTCCGACGCGCTTTATGATCTTCTCGATCGGCACACCCCGAATGTTGCCCAAAGCTACGAACTTCCGCGCCATCATTTTCCTCTCGGATCGCAATAGGGACTATATTCCCTAGAGAATATAAGCCCGATTGTCATTCCTCTGGCAATGGCGGACTGGCGCGGAATTGTTGGAGGGAATGTGCGGAGGTTGCGCCAGTCGGCGGGGCTGACCCAAGAACAACTCGCCTTCGAAGCCAACATCGACCTGACCTATGTGGGCGGCATTGAAAGAGGGCGGCGCAATCCCAGCCTGCTCGTCATGGTGCGGATTGCCGAGGCGTTGAAGGTCGATCCGCAAGCCTTGCTTGACGGCAGCAGCAGCTAGTCGCTGCGCCCCATGCGTTCTGCAACGGCGATCATGTCGCGCCATTCGCGGGAGTCGACGGGGAATGTCCAATCCTGTGGCTTGCGATACCAGGCGATCGAATTCCGCAACTGCTGGCGATAAGATTTTTCATTGAGGCCGAAGCGAGCGGCGATCGCATTAGCAGTATCGAACTCGGCACCGACTGGACCGCGACGACCATTTGACTGAGCATTGGCGCGGCGGCTCGCCGTCTGATCCGTTATCTGACCGTTCGCGGAAACAGACGCCTGAACTCGCTTTCGGGACTCCGAAATCCTCCGATGCTGATCGCTCTGGACGCACTTGGTCAAATTTAGTGGCGGCGCATATCGAGCGACCAATTCACTCTCGCGCGCATCGGGATTACGGCAAGGCTCAACGGCAAGGTCTAGATTGTGATGCATCCAGTCGCTTAGGCGGGCTTCTGACGCCACGTCCAAGCCCCAAGTGTCGGCTGAATTTGGCTTGGTTACGAGGATCGGCACCAGCCCAAGTTCCTCCATCAGAAGGACAGCGAGACTCTTGCGGGGCGAGTGGTTCCGAGTCCGCGCGTTAAAGTGGCAGCGGCCCTTCAATCCGTTTCGATTGGCCGCCAGCCCGATATAGATCAACCCGTTCGGTCCGGGCGTAATCTCAGGGATCGCCGAAGCGTCACGTAGGAACAGCGCATAGACACCGGCTTCCGTTCCGAGCACGAAACTCGATCGCGGACCGCGCCGCCATGATTCCAACGGAGAGGGCATAGAGAAGACTCAACCTATATAATTCGCACTCGGGATCGGCTGGGTTCGCGTTTCCTTGGTTTACCTAATAAAAATTGCGCGCCGCGCCTTCATCGTCAAGCCGATGCACAAACATATCGCACGCGAGGCACTGCTAATCGTGCGAACCTGCTAATCATCTTTCAGCCGGTGTCATGGCACCAGACGGAAAACGTCTTTTCGAGGCTTGCCCTCCACTTCAATTCCCGGCTCCAAGCGCTCAACCCATCCGTGGTCGACCAGCGCTTTAACCGCCTCCTTGGCAGCTTTCGCGGTTCGCAGGTCTGGCGGGCCATATTGGTAAATCTTGGCAAGGTGCAGGATCGGATCATCGCGCCGTTGCCACCATTCGAGCAGCTTCTGTGCGTGACGCAACGGTAGCGGGATACTCGCCCCACCATGCAGTCGCAACATTTCCTTGGCGAAGTGCCCCGCCAACTGGATGCCCGACTCCATCGCCCAAAGTGGAACGGCCTGCGCCTGCGGATCGGTATAGGCGGTCAGAACTGCCGAAAGCCGCCCAGCATGTTCGGCCAATTTAGCGGCGAAGGCCTTGATGGTAACGAGCCCGCCGTTCTTTCCAATCGCCACTTCGCATTAATCGTGAAAGATGATCCACGCCGCGCTGGCATCGGCATCCAATCGCAGCACCCGTGGAACGAGTTCCCGATCGTTGAGATCGTTGGTGGGAGGTTCCAAGCGCAGCAACGCCGTGATCCGATCGTTATAGGCTTTAAGGATCGCGGCATTCTCGGGCGCATCGTGTTTGAAGAGCCGAGTGCCCGCCGTACTTTCGGGCGCGACGATCAGCATCCGCGCCAGCATCCCTATGCCGTCCAGCATGGAGTCGCCAAGCAGCCTGTCCGCGACGACTTGCTGCATCATGATATGTGCACAGCAGCGGCGACCGGGGAGAAATGTCGTTCCCGTGCCAACGCGCTGCCGCCTCATCGGCTCGCCGTCCCAAAGGCTATTGAGCAGTCCTGCCGTGCGCATCCGGCTCTCGTCGGTGAATGCAGCACCTCCGATAAGGATACCGCCTTCGGCGGTAAACAGCCCTGCCATCGGCCTGCCTTTCTCAAGATGCAGCACCAAGGCCTCTGGGGTCACGTCCGAGCAGATCAACATCGGATGCGGTGGAGCCTCTGGCTCCATCCCGATCTGTCCCAGTGCGGCCAGTAAATCGTCGGCAGACCCTTTCTTCACACCTGCCCGTGCGGTTTTCCACGCGACAAGACGGTTCTCGTAATCTGCCGATGCGAGTTTGTGCTCCCTATTCCATTGCGATTCCATGTCCCGCACGGGGGCGAGCGCGATCTTGTCCACGCTGGTTTTGCGTTCGCCGCTTTCGGCAATAGAAACGAACATGTTCACGACGGGCTTGATGCCGCCGCCCGGCAACTCAACGTCGATATGCGCTTGAACCGCAAGGGTCGCTGCAGCGAGTACGGATTGCGCACAAATCTCGATCGGGGCCTGCGTCTTGGACTGGATGGCGAGCGCAGCATTCTTGAGCGGGCCGAGGGCATCAACCGGGAATTGTGGCGGCGGCGGCAATTCTCGAAACAGCGGACGCCTTTCGCCAAACTGGACCTGTTCGGCTGCCACCTCAGCTATCAGAGCCTTGGCATCAGCCTGAATAAAATTCGCACGATTAGCAGGTTTAGCGGGCATCGTGATCGCCCTCCCAAGCCTTGCGCAAGCCGCTTGCGACAGTGGCACGCGTTTCACGCACTGGCAGTCCGACCCGAGCGCCTGCCTCTTCAAGCAACGCTTCCGCAAAGTCGTGCAGCACAAGATCGTCTCGGACGAACTCGGCAAACCGACATGCGGCCCAATAAAGCGACGAATTCCGTTCGCCTTCTTGAGCGTCGATCACCGTCCGAATAATTCCTCGCATCTGGTTGCGTAGGGTTTCGTCATCGACGTCTTCCCGAAAAGCCCTTGGCCGCGGCGCTGTAGGACGGAGCAGAAGCGAAACGAGCCACGTTGGAGGTGGCCTCAAGGCGCCAGCGACAATTAACTCCGCCCATTCCGTAAAGCTGCCTTCGACCAGTTCGTAAGTGCCGCCATCGGCCATTTTGCAGCCGGGAGCGATAACGTAGGCATCATCTCTAATGTCCACCGCGTCGCATAGCGTCGCCCGCGTTCGCCCCAACCAATCAGGCCGACGAAAGTAGAAGTGGTATCCGCCTCTCGGGGTCGCAACCATCGGAACTTGATGGCAGTCGAACTGGTTTTGTTCGAACAGGCGCATGACATTGCTAACACCATCGCCTTTGCCGTGCCGATCGGCATCAAGAACCACTACGCCGTTTATGGCGCAGGGCAGTCCCCAGAGTGCATTTGGGAACTGCGACGACCACGCGCTCACCAATGCCGAATCGTTGCTCGCCTCCTTAAACCCGCGTCTGGTGTATGGTGCTTTCGCTGATGGCCCGCCCTCCCGGCATGGAAAAATCTTGAGCCCACCGATGACGAGAAAGCAGGCAGTGAGATTGTTGAAGGTCTTCATGCGCGGCCTCCCATGACCGGGAGAGTAGCCGCCCATGCCTCCGCTTCATCAAATGCGATCCGGCTCGACCTGCCGAACTTGATGATTTCGAAAGAGCCCCCTTGGGCAAGGCGATAGATCGTGGAACGGCTGACCTGATAGCGATCCGCAAACTGGGCGAGGGTTAGGAACTTCGGCCGCGCCAAAGCGCCATCGTGCTGTAACATCTGCTGTCTCCTGAAACGCGCGGACATCGCGCGGGACAGCAGAGTTTAGTAATCAGATCGTATGGGAGGGGAACAAGGTAGTCGGGAAACGAATGTGGCGCATTCATTTCAACCTACTGGTTTGGCTTCGGAAATTTATCCTTCCCGATTAGACGGCGATAGTCGTCTGCCTGCCTCGCCAACAACTCAAGATAGTGTCCGGGCTTACCGCGCCCATGATGCTCGTTTCGTTGTTTCATCCAAACAACCTTGATGAATTGGTCTTCGAAAATCGCGGCGATCCGTTCCCCGGTATCCTCTTTTAGAAAACCTTCAGCTTGACCCAGCCGATACTGCATTCTCGGATCGTCCTGACACTTCACCATCCAGTTTCTGACAGTCCGTGAATCCACGCCGTAGCGCTCCGCCACTTCATCTATTCCGGTCGAGTTGCTCTCACGAGCAGTCGAGATGAAGCGCTGCCAAACTACCGCCCGGCGATGATGTTCGGCCTCTGCCAGGGTCGATCGCTTCTTGCCTCTCGGCAATAGCCATGCGGGCGGACCATCCTTTGCCTGAGTATCGTAAAGCGTCAGCAGGTCTCTGACGATCGCGCTCGCGTCATCTTCGCAAACCTGACGGCTGGATTGCTCGAAGGAACTTCCTGCGATTAGCCCGCCAATTCTCACCAAAGCGATCAACTGTGAAAGGCGATCATCACCGTCGCATTCCAGAAGCGCCTCGAAAGTCTCATCTCCCATTGCTGTCCTGAACAAGCTGGCAGCGAAGGGGACGTGAAAATCATCGTTCCGGCTAGAGCGAATTTTCACAATTGCTTCGGAACTGGATAGCAGCCTTCTCCGAACTTGTTCGGCGACCTCGCCTTCAAGTGCCTTTGGATTGGCAGGCTTGAGAGGGTGCCTAGTTCTTTCCGGTGTTTTTGAACTCGACAACGTCACCTCCTATGCGAAGTCGATCGAGATAATCGCTCCACCACGTCATCATCCTTACGCGATCGTCCCAATAATGCCCGCGATTATAGATGCCTCTGACGGCATCGCTGTCCCCATGCGCTAACGCGCGCTCGATCGCATCAGGATGCCACTTCCCGCTTTCATTGAGGAGGGTCGAGGCTGTCGTGCGCAGACCGTGGGCTGTCACTTCATCCCTGGTGTATCCCATGCGGCGGAACGCTTGGTTCATCGTGTTCTCGCTCATTGGGCGGCGCGTTGTGTGAAATGCCGGAAAAACGTAGCCTTCCGGCCCACTGAACTGCTGCAACTCGCGCAGATAGCCCAAAACCTGCTCGGACAGCGGAATTGCATGGGGGCGGCGCATCTTCATGCGCTCAGGTTTGATGCGCCAAATCTTGGCGTCGAGATCGAACTCGTCCCATGTTGCCTGTCGTAGTTCACCCGGCCTCGCCATGACGTGCGGCGCAACCTGCAAGGCCAGCCGGGTAATCGGGGCACCTTCGAAGGCATCTATGCTCCGCAACAGTTCCCCCAGCTTACGAGGCTCCAAGATCGCCGCATGGTGTTTCACCTTCGGGGCGATCAATTGCCCCGCAAGCATCGCGGCTGGGTCGCTCTCCGCTCGCCCCGTCGCGGCTGCGTAGCGAAACACGCGGCTGGTGAATGAACGGCAGCGCTTGGCCGTTTCATGCTTTCGCTGTCCCTCCAAGCGACGAAGAACTCCAAAAACCTCGGCTGGCTTAATTTCGACAAGGGGCTGGTCCCAGATCGGCTTCATCTGCAGGAGCAGCCATTTTGCCTTTTGGACCGTAACGGCGGCCTTCCCTTCTTTGACCAGCTTGTGCTCAATGTATTCCTCAGCAACGGCCCTGAATGTATTTGCGGAATTGAAGCGAGCGGTCAGCTTGGCGCGTTTGCGCTCAACGCCGGGGTCGATACCGTCACGCAGTTGGCCGCGCGCATCATCACGCCGCTGGCGCGCCTCTTTGAGTGTGACTTCCGGGTAGCGGCCAAAGGAGAGGACTTTCGGCTTGCCGCCGAAACGATACCGGAATCGCCACAGCTTCGATCCGCTAACGGCGACCTCAATGCAAAGGCCTTTCTCGTCGGCCACTGCAAAGACTCGATCCTTGGGCTTCAGCGCCTTGATGGCGACATCGTTCAAAGCCATGACGATGCCCTCCCGCTCTCGGGGTGTGTATATAAGTGCAGCACCAGCCGCAGATACATACACAAATCTATGCACCGAATCGTTGGATCAGCCAGAAACATCGAGACACACTCCGCGACGAACTATGCTGAAAACTAGCAGAATTCCGCCGTTTTGGCGATACTCTTAGCTACGTCGGGAAGTGAGTTGATGGTGCCCAGAAGAGGACTCGAACCTCCACGCCCTTACGAGCGCCGCCACCTGAAGACGGTGCGTCTACCAATTCCGCCATCTGGGCACACATGCTGGCCGCGGAGCATCCTTGTCCGGGCCGGGTAGGAGCGCGCCCCTAGCGAAGTGGTGCGATTCTTGTCAACCGCAATCGGTATCCGGGAACGCTTGCGGGCATCTGACGGTTGGCGCTAGGGGCGCAGCGAGGATACCACGCGCAAGGAAACGGGCGATTTCGATGGCAAGCGGCAAGGGATTGGACGGCAGGCTGGTGGTGCTGATGGGCGGCAGCGGCTTCATCGGGCAATATGTGGCGCAGGCCCTGCTCCAGCGGGGCGCGCGCCTGCGTATCGCCAGCCGCAACCCCGAGCGGTCGTTCAAGCTCAAGCCGCTGGCCAATCTCGGCCAGATCCAGTTCGCGCGGTGCGACGCGACCGACCGCAAGAGCATTGAGCGATGCCTCCATGGGGCCGATGCGGTGGTCAACCTGGTCGGCAGCTTCGAGGGCAATCTCCACCGCCTGATGGGCGAGGCACCCGGCTGGATGGCCGAGGCCGCCACGGCGCAGGGCGCACAGGCCTTCGTCCATGTCAGCGCAATCACCGGTGCGGGCGATCCCGAGGACCCGGTCGCCTATGCCGTGGCCAAGCGGGAGGGCGAACGGCGCGTGCTGGCGGCTTTCCCCAGGGCGACGGTGCTGCGGCCTTCGGTCCTGTTCGGCAAGGACGACAGCTTCATCACCATGTTCGCCGGACTGATCGCCACCCTGCCCGTGGTGCCGGTGTTCGGCCCAGAGGCGAAGCTGCAGCCGGTCTATGTCGATGACGTCGCCGAAGCGGTGGCGAATGCGCTGGAGGATCCGGGCGCGCATGGCGGCAAGACCTATGAACTGGCCGGTCCCGAAGTGCTGACGATGAGGGACCTCAACCGCCGTATCGCCGCCGCGCAGGGCCGCCGCCGCACCCTGCTGGCGGTGCCCGATCCGCTTGCCGCGCTGTTCGCGGCGCTACCCGGCACGCCGATGTCGTCGGACCAGTGGCGGCTGCTCGAGGCGGGCAATGTCGCTTCGGGCAGGCTGCCCGGGCTCGACAGGCTGGGCATCATCGCCAGGCCGCTGGGCCTGTTCCTCGACAAGTGGATGGTGCGCTATCGCAAGCACGGCCGCTTTGCCGACCGGCAGGGCTAGGGCGGATCGCCTCCGCCCAGCAGGGCGATCGGCTCGACCAGCAGTTCGGACCCCCGGCTGCCCGTGATGCGCACCCGCTCGCCCGCCGCAACATCGGGCCCGCGCGCGATCCATTCGCTGTCGCCCACGCGCACGCGGCCCGCGCCGCCTTCGATCGCGGCGGTCACCACCGCCGTCTCGCCCACCAACCGCCCGACGCGGTTGTTGAGCAGCGGATCGGTGGAAACGATGGGCCGTTCGCCCAGCCAGCGCTTGGCCGAAAAGGCGAAGATCAGCGCGAGCGAGACAAAGGCGATCACCTGCATCGCCAGCGCCGGGCCGGAGACGAAGGTCAGCGCGGCGACCACGATCGCCGCCAGCGCCAGCCAGATCAGATAGACCCCCGGAACGAGCATCTCGAGCCCGGCGAGCACCAGGCCCACCGCCAGCCATATCCAATAGGCTTCGATCGCTTCCATAGCCTAGCGACCGCTATCCCCCGCGCGCGGCACGGTGGGGCGCCGCACCGCAACCTGCTCGTGCGGCGGCTGGATCAAGGTGCCGGTATCGAGCGTGCCCGGCGTATCGCCGAAGCTGCCGCGGATCAGTTCGCCGATCCCGCCGAGCGAGCCGATCAGCTGGGTGGTTTCGACCGGGAACAGGATGGTCTTGGCATTGGGGCTTTCGGCAAATTTGGCAACCGCCTTGGTATATTCCTGCGCGACGAAATAATTGATCGCCTGGTTGCCCGAGGCGGCGATGGCGTTGGAGACGAGTTCGGTTGCCTTGGCTTCGGCTTCGGCCGCGCGCTCGCGCGCCTCGGCATCGCGGAAGGCGGCTTCGCGCTTGCCTTCGGCCTTGAGGATGGCGGATTGCTTGTCGCCTTCGGCGCGCAGTATGTTCGATGCACGGTCACCCTCGGCCTCGAGGATTTCGGCGCGCTTGAGCCGCTCGGCCTTCATCTGCCGCGCCATGGCTTCGGAAATATCGTGCGGCGGGCGGATATCCTTGATCTCCACACGGGTGATCTTGACCCCCCAGGGCGAGGTCGCATGGTCGACCACGCTGAGCAGGCGGGCGTTGATCTCGTCGCGCTTGGACAGCGTCTCGTCGAGGTCCATCGAGCCCATCACCGTGCGCAGGTTGGTGGTGGTGAGCGCCATGATCGCCTGGTAGAGGTTCGACACCTCATAGGCCGCCTTGCCCGCGTCGAGCACCTGGAAGAACACCACCGCATCGACGCCGACCATGGCGTTGTCCGCGGTGATGATCTCCTGCCCCGGGATGTCGAGCACCTGCTCCATCATGTTGATCTTGCGCCCGACGCGATCCATGAACGGGATGATCAGGTGCAGGCCCGGATCGGCCGACATGGTGAACCTGCCGAAGCGTTCGATGGTATAGACGTAACCCTGCTTGACCACGCGCACCCCCATCATCAGGAACAGGAGCGTCAGCAGCACGAGCAGGCCAAGCAGGAATTCGGTCATAGCGAACAAGCCTCCACTTTGCCGCCATGGTAGCGCGCAGGAGGCTGGTCGCAAGCGAAACCGGGAGCTTCAGAGCGCGGTGCGATAAAGCTCCAGCAGCCGCGACCATGCGCGTTCGGCCTGGATTTCGTCATAACTCGGGCTGTCGGGCACGCACCAGCCATGATCGGCGGGATAGACCTCGATCTGTGCCGTGGCGCCCGCGGCATCGGCCGCGGCGCGCAGGGCATCCTTGTCGCCCGGCGCGCTGGCATCGTCGTTCTGGCCGATGGCGATCAGGTAATGCGCACCGCCGCGCAGGACCTTGTGCGGGCTGGCCCCCTCGGCGCGAACCAGGCCGCCGCCATGGAAGCTCGCCCCGGCACGGATCGAATCGTGCGCGGACGGCGCGGCCACGGCAAAGCCGCCGGTCATGCAATAACCCTGGGTGCCGATCCCGCGTTCGGCATCGACCGCATCCTGCCCCAACAGCCATTCGGCGCAGGCCCTGGCATCGGTCTGAACCGTCGCGACGGTGAACTTCGAACGCCAGGGGGTGACCTTGCCCCACCCGCCATTGCCGGCGAAATCGGCGAAATCGGCGAACTGCTGCCCCGCCACGTCGCGGTAATAGGGATTGGCGAGCAAGACCGCATAGCCAGCCGCTGCCAGCCGTCTGGCCATCTCGCGCTTGGCCGGGCGAATACCGGCGATATCGGTCCAGAAAATCACGCCGGGATGCTTGCCCGTGGCGGGATGGTAGAATTCGCCGTCCATGGTGCCGTCGGGCGTGGTGAAGGCCACCTTGCCTTCCGCAAGGCGGCCGTCGCCCGATTCGCCCGCCGCGCTCTCGGACGGTGCGCAGGCCACGGCGACACCCGCCAGCGCGCCGACGCCGAAGTGCCGCCGCGTAATCCCTTCCTTCGCCCACCGGGCAAGCTGTTGTTCGTCGCACATGGTGTTTTTCTCCTGCCACCCCTCGTCCGGCCATCTTATCCGCCAATGCGGGATGGACAAGCATTCGTCCGCGCGGCGCGACAGGTTGCACAAGGACGACGGAAATGTGCCGCCGGGATCGGTTGAACCACCGCCGCCAGCTTCCCGCCCAAACGCGCTTACAGCGCGAAGGTGACGTCGCGGATGCCCGCTTCGCGCAGCGCGGTTTCGACCATCGCGCGCTGGTCGGGCGAAAGCGGCAGTTCGCTGGCAATCACCCGCGCGCTGGGCTGGTCGAGCATGAAGCCGCCCTTGAGCAGCTGGCGGATCGCGCGCACCAGCGTATCCTCGAGATTGCGCGAATGCGCGACCAGCGACTGGTCCGAGGAGAAGGGGTATTCGGCGCGCTGGTCGACGAAGGAACCGGTAGCCCTTTCGGTGACCTGCACCCGGTCGCGATAGATCGCGACATCGAGATCGAGCCGCCGGATATCCATCTCTAGCGCCGCGCGAGCGCATCCTCGCATTGCGTCATCAGCTTGGCGATGATGGTGGCGACCGGCTCCTCTTCCCTGAGCATGCCGACCGACTGGCCGGCCATCAGGCTGCCGTTTTCGACATCGCCATCGATCACCGCGCGGCGCAAGGCGCCGGCCCAGTAATGTTCGATCTGGAGTTGCGCCTCTTCCATCCCGATTTCCTCACGATCGAGAACGCCGGCGACCTCGATCTGTTTCCGGGTGAATTCCTCGGTGCCCTTGTTCTTGAGCGCGCGGACGGGGATCACCGGCAGGCGCGGGTCGACCTGGACGCTGGCCACCGCATCGCGGGCCGAGGCGCGGAAAAAGGCCTTCTTGAAATCGGGATGCGCGATGCTCTCGCTCGCGCAGGCGAAGCGCGTGCCCAGCTGGACGCCCGCCGCGCCCATTTCGAGATAGCCCGCGATCGCCTGCCCGCGCCCGATCCCGCCGGCCACGAAGATCAGGTGCTCCCCGGCCAGTTCGGGCAGCATTTCCTGCGCCAGCACGCTGGTAGAAACCGGGCCGATATGGCCGCCCGCTTCCATCCCCTCGATCACCAGCGCATCCGCGCCCGATCGCAGCAGCTTCTTCGCCAGCGCCAGCGTGGGCGCAAAGCAGATGACCCTGGCGCCCCCTCCGCTTCCATGGCCGGTCTTGATCGCCTCGACGCTGCCCTTGGGCGGGATGCCGCCAGCCAGCACCACATGGCCCACCCCATGCCTGCCGCAGACCTCGATCAGATCGAACAGCTGCGGGTGCATGGTGATGAGGTTCACGCCGAACGGCCTGTCGGTCAGCGCCCTGGTCGCCGCAATCTCGGTATCGAGCAGTTCGGGCGTCATCGCCCCGCAGGCGATCACGCCGAAGCCGCCGGCATTGGATATGGCGGAGACAAGATTGCGCTCCGACACCCAGCTCATCGCGCCGCACAGGATCGCGGTTTCGCTGCCGAGGAATTCAGCCCCGCGCTGCATCAGGCGCGCGGTCTTGGGATAGCTAGTCATGGGCGCTGCCGTTAGTCGGAGATGTGGTGCCGGGCAAGCGACTCGCGCGGCAAGCCTGCCGGCCCGCGCCAGCTGTGACCGTAGCGCGTCGGCTCGACGACAGTATCATGATTGCGTTGTCGTAAAATAAAATTACACACGTCCGCAATCCGTAACCGACTTCTGCGAAAGGGTCCGCGTCGGCCGGGCACCCTCTCCCCTCGATCCGGCTGACGCTCCATCCCAAGGGAGAGCAGGAAGGACTTCGTGATGTTCAAAGCTGCCCTTATCTCCGCCCTCGGCCTTGCCACTGTATCTGCCCCCGCCGCAGCCCAAAGCGCTACGGCAGTGGTCGCATTCGGCGACCTCGACCTCACCACCGAGGCCGGTCGCGCGACGCTCGAGACCCGCCTGCGCGCAGCCGAGCGCACCGTTTGCGGGAGCCGGCCCTGGGCCCGCGACCTGCGCACCGCCAGCGAATACCGCCACTGCATCGTTGCCGCGCGCGCGAGCTATCAGGAACAGGTTCGCCTCGCGCTCGACAATGCCAATGGCCGTCGTGCCGCGATTCTGGCGAGTGGTCGACGCTTCCCCGGCTGACCGGCAGCGTCCATCCCAGCGCAAGGGAAGGGTCGGTCGCTTCGCGGGACCGACCCTTTTCATTGATAGCCGATGTGCGCTGTCGCAGGAAACGCAGGCGACGGCACAGGCCCCGGGCCGCCTGGCCGAGATGACGAACTCGCGCCCGGGTTCACCCGATCCATGCAGCAGGATTTTCGCGGTGTGGCCTATACTCTACCCTTACGTTTCCGATTGCCGCGTTGACGCCTCTCCGGCCTCTTGCGCGCCAAAGCCCTCCCGCCATTCGCTGGCGAGCGTCGATCCTTATGTTGCTTGGCAAATGCCCGCTCCACACGCAACGCGAGCGCAAGCAAGACTCCAGCCACAGAGACAATAAGCCCCGCCACCTGCCATCGCGCCCAGATGTTCGCCCATGCACCGAGGTCCACTTTCCCGGTCAGTGTTGAGATAACCAGCCCAACGAACAGCATTCCGGCAAAACGGAATGCCATCAGCCAGCTATCAATTGCGAAATCGCTCCATTCGTCGAGCACGTTGTCGAGGAAAGACTTACGCCGCCTCGTCTTTGGCGTCCAGCCCATAGGCGGTGTGCAGCACGCGCACCGCAAGCTCGGTCTCGTCCTCGTCGATCAGCACGCTGACCTTGATTTCGCTGGTGGTGATCGCCTGGATATTGATGCCCCGGTCGGCCAGCGCCTGGAACATGGTGCTGGCAACGCCCGCATGGCTCTTCATGCCCACGCCGACGACGCTGATCTTGGCGATCTTGCTGTCGGTGATCAGCCGGTTGTAGCCGATCTCGTCGCGCTTGTCCTCGAGCAGCGCCTGCGCGCGCGCCAGGTCGGCCATCGGCACGGTGAAGGTCACGTCGGTTTCGCCCTTGTCGCGCCCGACGTTCTGGATGATCATGTCGACATTGATCGCGGCCCGGGCGAGCGGTTCGAAGATATGCGCCACCGCGCCCGGCTTGTCGGGAACGCGGGTGAGGATCACCTTGGCCTCGTTCTTGTCATGCGCGATGCCGGTCACGTGCTGGCGTTCCATGTCGCCCTTCTCCACCAGTTCGTTCATTTCCTCTTCCGAGACGATCATCGTGCCCGGAAGCTCGTCGGCGGGAATCGCATCCTCGCCGACGAAGCTCGAGAGGACCTGCACCCGCACGCCCTCTTTCATCGCAAGCCCGACCGAGCGCGTCTGGAGCACCTTGGCCCCGACGCTCGCGAGCTCGAGCATTTCCTCGTAGGTCACCGCCTTCTGCTTCTTCGCCTTGGCGACGATACGCGGGTCGGTGGTGTAGACGCCGTCGACGTCGGTATAGATGTCGCAGCGGTCGGCCTCGATCGCCGCCGCCACCGCCACCGCCGAGGTATCCGAACCGCCGCGGCCGAGCGTGGTCACCCGGCCATCGGCGCAAAGGCCCTGAAATCCGGGGATCACCGCGATTTCGCCGCGCCGCATCGAGGCGACCAGCGCGTCCGCCTCGATCGAATCGATGCGCGCCTTGGCGTGCGCCTCGATCGTGTGGATCGGCAGTTGCCAGCCCAGCCAGCTGCGCGCCTTGCAGCCGAGCGACTGGAGCGTGAGCGCGAGCAGGCCCGCGGTGACCTGTTCGCCGCTGGCGACGACCACGTCGTATTCCGCCGGATCGTACAGCGCATTGGCTTCGCGGCAGAAATTGACCAGCCGGTCGGTCTCGCCCGCCATCGCCGAAACCACCACCGCGACCTCGTGCCCGCGCGCCTGCTGCTTGCGCACGATATTGGCCACGCGGCGGATGCGCTCGGACCCGGCCATCGAAGTGCCGCCGAATTTCATCACGATGCGGGCCAAGTGCGGCGTCTCCGTGCTGGAATGGTCGAGTGGTGGCTGCTAGCCAGAGCGCATGGGCGATGCAACAACCGACACACGTAGCAAATCTTCACGCACCGAAACGAGCGGGCAAACGATCCGGCCCGACGAGGCCGCGCATTTCGGCCAGCTGGCGCGCGACTGGTGGGACCCCAAGGGCTCATCGGCCATGCTCCACCGGCTCAACCCGGTGCGGCTGGGCTTCCTGCGCGAGGCGGTCGACCGGCACTGGGGCGGCGATACCGCGACCCGCAAACCGCTCGCGGGCAAGAGCGCGCTCGACGTCGGCTGCGGCGCGGGCCTGCTGTGCGAACCGCTGGCGCGACTGGGCGCGGATGTGACCGGGGTCGATGCCGCACCCGAGAATATCGCCGCCGCCGCGGCCCATGCCGAAGGGAGCGGCCTCGATATCCGCTACATGGCGGGCGAAATCGGGGCGCTCGATATCGGGCGCTTCGACCTCCTCACCGCGATGGAGGTGATCGAGCATGTCGCCGACAAGCGCGCCTTCCTCGCCGCGCTCGCCGCGCGGCTCGCGCCAGGCGGGCTGATGGTGCTGTCCACCCCCAACCGCACCCCCGCCTCGCGCCTGCTGATGATCGGCGCGGCGGAGAGTTTCGGGCTGATCCCCAGGGGCACCCACCACTGGGACGATTTCGTCACGCCGCAGGAACTGGCCGAACTGCTGGCCGAAGTGGGCATGACGATGGGCGAGCCGCGCGGGATTGCCTTCTCGCCAACAAAGCGCCTGCACCTGTCGGACGACCTGTCGCTCAACTACCTGGCAACCGCGCGAGCGCGCTGACCACGCGTCCCGGATCGTCGGTGAAGACACCGTCGAGCCCGTGCGCCTTGAGGATAGCAACCATCCCCGCCACGTCGCCGGTGCCGTTTTCCGCCGTTCCCCGGCGCAGCGTGGGCGGGAGGAAGGCGTTTTCCTTGCGCAGCGTCCAGCCATGGACCTTGAGCCCGGCGGCATGGGCGTCCTCGACCAGACCCGACGGCGCGCCTTGCGGCCCGAACACCAGCCGCAGGTCCGCGCCGATGGCATCGGCGTAGCGCGCGATTTCGGCCAGGCCTGACGGTGTCAGCATCTCGGCGTAGGCGAGGCCCGGCTCGTCCGCCGGCCCCTCGCCCTGCGCGACCAGCAACACCAGCGGGACGCCGACCATGGCATTGAGCCGCTTGAGCGGCCCGACTTCGAAGCATTGGATGAACACCGGGTCACCGGCATCGTCGAGATCGGCCTGACGCAGCGCGCTCGCCAGCAGGTCGACACTGTCGATCCCTTCCGACTGCAGCAGGAAGCTCGGGTGCTTGAGTTCGGGATAGATGCCGATCCGTCGCCCGCTCTCGGCCTCCTTGGCGCGCACCAGCTGGAGGATCTCGGCAAAGGTCGGGACGGTATGGAGTCCGTCGAAACGGGCGTTGGCGGGACGGATGCCCGCAATGCGTTCCTTCGCGCGGAGCGTGCGCAGTTCGGCCAGGGTAAAGTCTTCCGCGAACCAGCCGCTGACCAGTTGCCCGTCGATGGTCTTGCTGCGCCTGCGCTCGGCAAACTCCTCATGCGCGGCGACGTCGGTGGTGCCCGACAACTCGTTCTCGTGCCGCGCGACCAGCACCAGGTCGCTGGTCACCACCAGGTCAGGCTCGATATAGTCCGCCCCCTGATCGATCGCGCGCTCATAGGCCGCCAGCGTATGTTCGGGCCGCTCGCCGCTGGCACCGCGATGCGCGATCACCAGCATCTCGCCCGCGGCAAGCGGATCGACCGCTGCGAACAGGCCGAACAGGCCCGTTAGGGCAATTTTAACCAGACCGGGCGTATTACTGGCAGCCATGTTTAAGAAGCTCCTCCTTGCCGGGCTGATCGTGCTGGGCCTCGTATATGGGTCGGGCTACGATTTCGCGTCGCTCAAGCGGACAATCAATGGCGCCGCAAACGACAATGCCCGCAGCGTCACGAACAGTTCGAATGACGGCTGGGGCCCCAACAGCGGTTACTGACACGCCAGCCCGCCCGGCGCCGCGCGCGCCTCACCCCAGCGCGGCCGCCCAGGCATCAGCATCGAAACCGACCAGCAGCCCGCCGGGATATTCGACCACCGGGCGCTTGATCATGCCGGGCTGTTCGACCATCAGCGCCACCGCCCTGGCCGTGTCGATACCGGCCTTCTGATCCTCGGTCAGCTTGCGAAAGGTGGTGCCGCGCCGGTTGAGCACGGCATCGAGACCCCTGGCCTCGATCCATGCCGCCAGCTTCGCCGGATCGGCCCCTTCCTTCCTGTAATCGTGAAAGACATGCTCGAGACCCTGCCCCTCCAGCCAGATGCGCGCCTTCCTGACCGTGTCGCAATTGGGGATGCCGTAGAAATGGATGCTCAACTTGCCTGTCCTACACGATGGAACACATGGAACACGGTCCGGGCGAAAACTTCGCCGGGGCCCGCAGGGTGCCGTTTTCCGAGGGCAATCGGGGCAAATCGCGCGGCCATAACCCCGCCCTAGCCTGTTGGATGGCTGTAGGACAGGTGCGCATCGGCGATCGCCACGGCGAGCGCATCGGCGGCATCGGCGCCGGCTACTCTCACACCCGGCAACAGCACGCCGAGCATCGCCTGGACCTGCGCCTTCTCGGCCCCGCCGGTGCCGACCACCGCCTTCTTGACCAGCCGCGCGGCGTGTTCGTTGACCGCCAGCCCCGCCGCCCCGCAGGCCGCCAGCACCGCGCCGCGCGCCTGCGCCAGCTTGAGCGTCGATTGCGGGTTCTTGTTGAGGAAGACCTCCTCCACCGCCGCGCGGTCGGGACGGTGCGCGGCGATGACCTGGGCCAGCGCCGCCTGCAACGCGGCCAGCCGATGGGTCATCGGGGCCTTGGCATCGGTCGGCACCTGACCGTTGGCGAGATGCGCGATGCGCGAGCCTTCAGCCCGGATCACGCCCCAGCCGGTGCAGCTGAGCGAGGGATCGAGGCCGAGTATGATCATCGCGCGATCACAGGCGCAGCCCCAGCCGCGGGCCGAACTGCATCATGCCCAGATAGAGCGCGACGGTCAGCGCACAGCCCAGCGCCAGCGCCAGCCAGAAATTCGTGCCGTGGCGCAGCAGCGCCGGGATCAGCAGGAACATCGGCAGGCTGGGCAGCACGTACCACAAGGTCGCCTCGGCATGGCGCGCCATGTTTTCGGCATCGGGGCGCGCCATCCACAGGAAGATCATGCCCAGGATCGAGACCAGCGGCAGGCTGGCGATCAGCGCGCCCATCGCCGGCAGCCGCCGCCCGACCTCGGCAATCGCCGCGATCATGGCGCCGGCCAGCAGCGCCTTGGCGACGAGGCTCCAGCTCAGCACTCCGCCCCGCCTGTTTCGGCAGCGATCAACCGAGCTTCTCCATGATTTCGTCGGAAATCTCGTAATTGCCCCACACGGTCTGGACGTCGTCATCATCGTCGAGCGTATCGACCAGCTTGAGCAGCGTGCTCGCGCCGCCTTCGTCCATCGCCACGGTGATGCTCGGCTTCCACGCCAGCTTGACGCTTTGCGCCTCGCCGAGGGCCTTTTCGAGATTGCCCGCAACCTCGTGCAGCGCATCGGGCGCGGTCCAGATCGAATGGCCGCCATCTTCGCCCATGTCACTTTCGACATCGTCCGCACCCGCCTCGATCGCGGCTTCGAACACCTTGTCCTCGTCGCCCGCGCCCGCCGGATATTCGATCAGGCCAAGCCGCTCGAACCCATGGCTCACCGAACCTTCCGAACCAAGATTGCCGCCGTTCTTGGAGAAGGCGGTGCGCATGTTGGTGGCGGTGCGGTTGCGATTGTCGGTCAGCGCCTCGACGATCAGCGCGACACCGCCCGGGCCATAGCCTTCGTAGCGGACCTCCTCGTAATCCTCACCGCCGGCCAGGCTGGCCTTGTCGATCGCGCGCTGGATATTGTCCTTGGGCATCGACTGCGCCCGGGCCGCGTTGACCGCCAGCCGCAGACGCGGGTTCATGTCGGGATCGGGCATGCCCATCTTGGCCGCGACGGTGATTTCGCGGGACAGCTTGGAAAACATCGCCGAGCGCTTCTTGTCCTGCGCGCCCTTGCGATGCATGATGTTCTTGAATTTCGAATGGCCGGCCATGGTTTCGCTTTTGCCTTGCGGTGGTGGAAAGGTGTTCGAGAGAACCCGGGGGTCGCCTTAGCCGCATGGATGCAATGACGACAAGGGGCACGGCGCAAGTCACCCACGCAACCACGCTGCGCGGCGAATGGGCGCGCTTCGGGGCGTTCCTCGGGCGCCCGGTGCTGCCCGATCGCGCGCCGCCGCCCAATCTTGCCAGCCTTGCCGCCGCCGCGCGCCTGCTGCTGCTCGACCTGGCGATCATGGCTGTGCTGCTCGCGATCGGCGGGCTGGTCAGCGCCATCGGGGTGGAACTGCCCGAAACCGCATTGGCGGGGATGGAACTGAGCCCGACGATCATCGCCGTGGCCGTGCTGTTCGCCCCGCTGGTCGAAGAGCTGGTCTTCCGCGGCTGGCTGTCCGGCCGCCCGGGGCATCTGCTGGCCTTGTTCTGCCTGGTCGGCGGCGGTGCGACCGCGGCCGCCCTCTTCGCGCCCGCGCGGGATCAGACGGGCGCCGTTGCGGCGGCGCTGGCCGCGCTCGGCGGGGTGCTGCTCGCCGCACTCGCGCTGTTCCTGCTGCGCCGGCGCGGCGCGATGCGCTGGTTCGCGCGGGTGTTCCCGTTCGCCTACTGGCTCAGCGCGCTGCTGTTCGCCAGCGCGCACCTGCTCAACTTCGCCGAAGGGAACCTGCTGGCATTGCTGCCGCTGGTGCTGCCCCAATTCTCGATCGGGCTGATACTGGGCTATGCCCGCGTTACCCATGGCCTGTGGTCGAGCATGGTGCTGCACCTGCTCCACAACGGCGCCTTCATCGGGCTGGTGCTGCTGGCGAACGGCGCCGCCTGAGCCGCGATCGCGCCTTGCGATTTTCGCGATCGCCGTATTCGACGCGAACGGCGGCGAATGATTGCCAGTATTCATGAAATTTATTTCAGAATTACTATAATAATTTAATATTGAACGCAGCCGTATTGCGCGCGGCGGCGCAGGAATCTGTCGGAAATTTTTACAAACCCATGTAGAAGGATGAAAAATGTTTCATTTTACACATAGTTAAGGAAAAATATACCAATCAAATTAATGTCAAATTAAGCATCTCTTTAGATATTTTGAAATCAATAAGCTACTAAATGTTCGCCAGGAAATAGGCGGAGATGCAGCATGACCCCCCAGGTCTTTCGACGTTTGATTCGCGACACCGGGGGTAATGTCCTGCCGATGTTCGCCGCCGGTATCCTTCCGCTGATCGCCCTGGTCGGCGGGGCGATGGATATCAGCGTCGCCTACATGGCGCGGTCCAAGCTGCAGAAGTCGTGCGACGCCGGCGTGCTGGCGGGCCGCCAGGTGATGGAGGGCACGAGCTTCAGGCCCTCCGACCGCGACGAGGCGCGCCGGTTCTTCGAATTCAACTTCCCGGACGGCACCTACAGCGCGCGCGACCTGACCTTCGCGGTCGAACAGAACCCGACCAGGAACACCGAGCTTCTGGGCAGCGCGAGCGCGGCCATTCCCACCGGGCTGATGCGGATTTTCGGCTATGACACCATCCCCGTCAGCGTGGACTGCAACGCCGCAAAGGATGTCGGCGACAACGACATCGTGCTGGTGCTCGACGTGACCGGGTCGATGGCGTTCCCGCCGTCGACCGGTGGCCCGCCGAAGATCGATTCGCTGCGCAGCGGTGCCGTCGGCCTGTACCGCGCGCTCGAGGATGCGAACGGATCGACCACCCGCTTCGGCATCGTGCCCTATTCGCATACCGTCAATATCGCCCGCTCGCTGGGCAATCGCGATATCCTGACGCAACAGCAATATGTGGACGTGCGCACGCGGTTCGGCAGGCTCACCTACACGTCGAAGACGGTCCACATAAACCAGTCGACATGGGGCACCAACGGCAACAACAGCAACGCCAACACGCAGGGCTTCCGCACCAGCGGCGACGGCTGCATCGAAGAACGCGCATCGATCGGCCGCAGCACCAATCCGATCAGATACGCCACCACCATCACCCTCGCAGACGTCGATACCGTCGCCGCCAGCGCCAATGACACGGCGCACCAGTTCGGGCGTTACGATCCAGGGGTGCAGCGGGGCATGACCCAGTACGGCTGCCCTTCCGAAGCGACGACGCTGCGCACCTATGACAGCGAGACGGCCTATACCAACGCGATCAACGCCGCGACTTCGCGGGTTACCGGCGGCACCTATCACGACATCGGCATGCTGTGGGGCCTGCGGTTCATTTCGCGCAACGGATATTTCGCCGCCGACAACCCCGAAACCCGCGGCCCCGTCCCGGTCAACCAGCACATAGTGTTCATGACCGACGGCAGGCTGGAGACCGGCCCCACGCTCTATTCGGCCTATGGGGTCGAAACCTACCAGCAGCGCCTGGAAGGGTCGGGCACGCAGAATTCCAGGCACATCTCGCGCTTCAAGGATGCCTGCACCCTTGCCAAGGCCATGAGGGTGACGGTCTGGGTCATCGCCCTCGACGTTACCGACACTTCCGATATCGAAGGATGCGCGACCAGCAGCAGCAACTTCTTCGTGAGCGACGGATCCGACCTCGAGGATGTGTTCGCCGAAATCGGCAGGGGAATCGGCAATTTGCGGCTGACCCGATGATGGCGCGGATCCCCCCCCTTCGTGGCGATGCGCGCGGTGTTTCGACCGTCGAGTTCGGCCTGCTGCTGACGCCCTTCCTGATGTTGCTTATGGGCGGGATGGACCTGGGCCACCAATATTACATCAGGGCCGTCACCCAGGGCGCGCTCGACGATACGAGCCGGCGGGCATCGGTCGAGGATCCGGTCTTCGTGGCATCGGGCGCGACGACCGAAGAGCGCGTCGAGGCGACGCTCAGGCAGCAGATCGGCGTGGTTGCCCCGAACGCGACTTACGTGATCAGCCAGCGCAACTATTTCGATTTCAACGGTATCGGCAATCCCGAACGCCTTGTCAGCGACAAGGACGGCAACGGCCAGTACGATGAATTCGACGGCGACTGTTTCGAAGACCTCGACGAAGACGGGGATTACGATCTCGATTCGGGGCGCACCGGGGTCGGCGGGGCCAACGACGTCAGCTTCTATTCGGTCAACGTCCGGGTCAAGCGCCTTTTCCCGACCGCCGAACTGCTCGGCTTTTCGCCCTATATCGACTTCACCGTGGAGACCGCCGTGCGCAACCAGCCCTACGAGATCCAGGCGACCCCGCCTGTTATCTGCGGGGTGGCGCCATGATACGGCCCGGCAATATCTGGCGGCAGCTGCGCGGGGCGGATGACGGCGTGGCGATGGTCGAATTTGCGATGGTCGCGCCGGTCATGGCGTTCATGATCGTTTCCGGCCTCGAATTGGCCAATTTCGCGCTCACCCACATGCGCGTCAGCGAAATCGCCAACACCGTCGCGGACAATGCCGGCCGGGTCACCTCGGGCATGGACGAGGCCAACGTCTACGAGATTTTCGCCGGAGCGGGCGTCATCGGCCAATCGATCGATTTCGAAAACAACGGCCGCGTGGTGCTTTCATCGCTGCAGGAGAATGACAACAAGGGGAACGGCAAGGGCCAGAAAATCGAATGGCAACGCTGCTGGGGCGAACTTGCGGTCGATCCCGCCTATGGCACGCAAGGCGATGGCCGGAGCGATTCCTCGCTGGCCAACGGCCTGGGCAAGGCGGGCCACCGGATCACTTCGGTGGCGGGAACCGCCGTGATGTTCGCCGAAGTTTCCTTCCAGTACGAACCCCTGTTTTTCGATGGGGTCGTGCAGAGGCAGCTGATCCGCTACGAAGCGGCGCTCAATGTCCGCGATCGCAACAACCGCGGCATTTCGAACGCGCAGAGCCTGGCCGAAATGGAGTGCTGAGCTCCCGGCCGCGCAGCCCCCGTCAGGACGGTCAGACCCGCACCGCCGTGCCGCTGGCGCTGACCATCAGCATCGAGCCCTTGGAACCGATCACCTCGTAATCGAGATCGACCCCGACCACGGCATTGCCGCCGCGCCGGTCGCATTCGGTCTGCATTTCCTGCACCGCGCGCTGGCGCGCGTCCTGCAAAACCCGTTCGTAGCTGCCGGCGCGCCCGCCGAAAAAGTCGCGGAAACCGGCGAACATGTCGCGAAAGATATTGGCACCGAGGATCACCTCGCCCGAAACCAGGCCAAGATAGGCCTGGATCGGATGCCCCTCGATCGTCGGGGTGGTGGTGACCAGGATCACGCGGCGTTCGGGCAGTTGGGCTGCCATATTTCTTGACCTCTCAAGTTGTCCTCTACAGTTCGGCGATGCAACATCGAACTGAGAAAATCCAGAGCGAGCAGTAATATGGCAAACGCCAACTTTACGGAAATCCTTGTAACAGACTTTGCCGCATCGATGGCTCGACTGGAGAAATCAGGTAGCCAATCCCATATGCGAGATGTGGTGCGAACTGCATTTGCAGCAATCGAAGGCACTGCATGGATATTCCGTCAACACATCATAGAGGTGGCAAACACGACCTACGGGCTTGAACCCGATGAGCAAGCCGTCTTGCTGGAATCCGTTCATCTGGTTTCCCCACAGGGGAAAATCAGTACCCAAGCTCGCTTCATCCCGCTTCCCAATTCCATCCGCCTAATCGATCGAATTGCCGCGCGCATCAACAATCAGGGGGGGGATCGATTTCTCGGGGGCGGATTGGAACGGATTGCTCAACGCAATCGACGTGCGCAACAGGGTTACTCACCCCAAATCGGGCGATGACCTTTTGCTGTCGAAACCGCAGGTCGACCTTTGTGTCAAAGCCATGTTCTGGTTCTTGCACGAGACAACACAGGTCATGTCGGTATCCAATCTCGCTCTCAAGGGTTACCTTGGGAAGCTGGACGACGTCTTCGAAAAGCTCAAGGCCGGTGATCCTGCCACGGTCGCGCTCTATGAAGCCACCGTGCGCGGCGATCTCGATTCGGATTGACCCGCATCAAACCATCCCGATGGCAGCCTTATATGTCTCCAGCAGGATCTCCATTTCGCGCCGGTCGTCCGGCTTCATCTTCCGCAAGCGGTACAGCTGCCGCATGAGCTTGGTGTCGTAACCGACCGCTTTTCCCTCGGCATAGACGTCGCGGATGTCGTCGGCGATGCCCTTCTTTTCTTCCTCGAGGCGTTCGATGCGCTCGATCAGGAGGCGCAGGCGGTCGTCGGTGGCTTCGGCCATTTCAATAGTGCTCCGGTGCTGTGAGAATCGCCGCGAGGGCGGATGCGGCTGCGATAGCCAGCGGCCCGCGCCGGGTGAAGGGTGCGAATCCCTATTCCTGTGCGTTTTTCGCGATGCTGGCCGCCATCCGTTCGATCTGCCCGGGCGTTGCGGGGCTCTGGCGGGTGGCCTTCCATTCATCCTGCGGCATCCCGTGGATCAGTTCGCGCGCGGCCGATTTGTCGCCCGCGAAGCCGCCCTCGAGAATCCAGTCGGCCAGGCAATTGCGGCAGAACCCGGCCAGCCCCATCAGATCGATGTTCTGCGCATCGTGGCGATGGCGCAGATGTCGCACCAGCCGGCGCAAGGCGCTTGCCGCCACGGCATCGGGAAGCTGGTCGAGCGGGTCTGTATTCGTATCCATGACGCTGTTGTCCTTGAGTTGCCACGCACCTGTGCCATAGGCGTCGTTCATGCAAAAGCTCGATCCCAGACGCGTCGATCCCAAGCGCGTCGACCCACGGGGCCGCAAGGTCAAGATCCTCGCCACCGTGGGTCCCGCCAGCCGCTCGCCCGAAATGCTCGCCCGGCTGTTCAAGGCCGGGGTCGACGCCTTCCGCGTCAACATGAGCCACGGCGAACACGCCGACCATGAGCAGACGATCCATGCGATCCGCGCGATGGAGAAGGAATTTCACCGCCCGATCGCGATCCTCGCCGACCTGCAGGGGCCCAAGCTGCGCGTGGGCAAGTTCAGGGACGGGCAGGCGGTGATCCGCCATTCGGGCCACTTCACGCTCGACCGCGACCCGACCCCAGGCGACGAAACGCGCGTCGAACTGCCGCATCCCGAACTGTTCGGCCTGCTGGGCAAGGGCCAGCGCCTGCTGATCAACGATGGCAAGATCCGCCTGCGGGTGATCAGCGCCGACGATGAAAAAATCCTCTGTTCGGCCGAAGTCGGCGGGGTCATCTCCGACCGCAAGGGCGTGAACGTGCCCGACGCCGAAGTGCCGATCCCGGCGCTGACCGACAAGGACCGCAGGGACCTCGCCTTCGCGATCGCGCAGGGGGTCGACTGGATCGGCCTCAGCTTCGTCCAGCGGCCCGAAGACCTTGCCGAAGCGCGCAAGCTGATGGGCGGCGCTTCGGGCAACGGCCCCGCGCTGTGCGCCAAGATCGAGAAGCCGATGGCGGTGCGCCGGCTCGACGAGATCATCGAGCTGGCCGATGGCATCATGGTCGCGCGCGGCGACCTGGGTGTCGAGCTCGAGCCGCAGGAAGTCCCGCCGCTGCAGAAGTCAATCGTCAACGCCTCGCGCCTCAAGGGCAAGCCGGTGATCGTCGCCACGCAGATGCTCGAAAGCATGATCGAAAGCCCCGCGCCGACCCGCGCCGAAGTGTCCGACGTCGCCAATGCGGTCTATGACGGGGCCGACGCGGTGATGCTGAGCGCCGAGACCGCGGCGGGCGCATGGCCCGAGGAAGCGGTCACCATCATGCACAAGATCGCCCGGCAGGTGGAGCGCGACGAGAACTATATCGAACGCGTGCGCCTGCTCGACACCCCGCCCGATCCGACCACCGCCGACGCGCTGAGCCACGCCTGCATGACCATCGCCGACACGGTCAGCGTTTCGGCGATCACCGTCTTCACCGGCAGCGGATCGACCGCGCGCCGCGTTGCGCGCGAGCGGCCCAGCGTGCCGATGCTGGTGCTCACCCCCAGCATGAAGACCGCGCGCCGGATGGGCCTGCTGTGGGGCGCGCATGCGGTGGCGACCAAGGACATCGGCAGCTTCGAAGAGATGATCGCCAAGGGCAAGCGCATGGCGCTGCGCCATGGTTTCGGCGAGGCCGGCAGCAAGCTGATCGCGCTGGCGGGCGTGCCCTTCGGAACCCCGGGCAGCACCAACCTGCTCCACGTCGTCACGCTGAGCGGCGACGAACTGGCGAAGCACGGGGATTAGGCCGAACCGACCGCCTTACGCGATGGGGCGGCCCGCGCGGGGTGAGGTCTGTCAATGCGCGGCGCGCGGCGGCGTTGTCTTCGGCGCGGCCTTGCGTTCCGCAGCTTTCTTACTCGCTGTCGACGCAGCAGGTTTCGCAGCGCGAGGCTTGGGTGCGGTCGCCCCGGGCTTTTTCGCGGCGGTGTCGGGTTCGCCCGTGGGTGCGTTCCACACCTCATAGGCATCGAAGTCGAACTCGGTCGCAGAGACGATCCGGTCTTGTCGCAGGGAGATGGATATTCCGGTGTTGACCTCCGCATAGAAGGTATCGAAGTTGACCCTCAGCGTGTCCTTGTCGCGATGGCCGCTCATCAACGGGACAAGCGTAACGTCTTGATCCATCCCCGAGGTTGCCGACGGCTCGCCAAGGTTGACTACCTTGCCGACATAAACCTTGCGGTCGTCCATGCTCAGCATGACATATCTGCCGCGAACCAGCGAAACGGTGAACAGCAGATTGTCGAGCGGGCTGTCCTCAAGAATCTGGCCGATCACATGCACGCGGGTTTGCCAGATGCCGAAGCGTCGGCGCAGCCGCAGATGTGCCCAGCCCTTGAGCACCCACGCAGCGAGGAAAGTTAGCAGCGACAGCAGGACGAACCAGGCCATCTTGTCGGCTTCGCCATCGGCCGTCGCGCCCAGGTTCTTCATCGCTCCTGCCAGCCAGGCGACCAGATTCAAGCCCAGCGAAAAACGCGCGACGCTTAGCTTGTCCGGCAGGGTAAGATGCAGGCCCAAGCCGACGACCAAGGCCAGAAAGAAGCAATAGAGCCCGAACTCTGCACTCTTCAGATAAAGATACTGCCCCTCGTATCGATGGAGCCGATAGGATTCCACAGGGTGAATGTGACAAGCCACGAAGCCCGCCACCAAGACCGGGAAAATTAGCAGGACCAGCATACGCCGCTTCCCGCTAGGACTGGACGATCAACCGTGCCTTCTCGCGAGCGTCGCGGAATTCTTTGGAAGAGCGGACCTCCTCCGGATCGATCTTGATCGTGCCGCGACCAACGACTTCGATCTTTTGATAGGAGTGTGCGACGAGCTCTTTCATCCGCCTGTCGCGCTCGCTGGGAGCAAGGCCAAGTAATTCGAGAACGCTCAAGGCAGACCTCCTGCTCCGATGGAACACAAAGCGAACTTAATCAACGAGGGGGACTTTTGCAACCTGCAACATGGCAAAGCAAGGTCTACACTGCAGCAACCCTGCGCGCGATCATGCCTGCACGGCACTGACGAGGCGAAGACGCGCGCGCTCCTCGCCGATCAGCGGCAGCAGCTCGGCCATGTCGGGGCCGTGGTCCATCCCCGTCAGCGCCTGGCGCAGTGGCAGGAACAGCGGCTTGCCCTTGCGCCCGGTCGCATCCTTGAGCGCACCGGTCAGCCCGTGCCAGGGGTTATCGCTCCATTGCAGCAGCCGCGCTGCCTGGGCGAGATAGGCACGGTCCTCGTCCGAGAAATCCGGGTGCGCGATCGGTCCGGTGACCAGCCGCCACCAGTCGGCCGCCTCGCCCAGATGGCTGATGTTGGGCCGGATCGCATGCCAGCCTGCTTCGTCCATCCCCGCAGGCAGGCGATGCGCGATGCCGGCGAAATCCATCTGGTGGACCAGCGCGGCGTTGATCCGCTCCAGTTCCGCATCGTCGAATTTCGCCGGGGCGCGGCCGAAGGTGGAAAGATCGAAACTGTCGATCAGCACGGCGCGATCGGCGATCGGTTCGACCGGCAGCGAAGTGCCCAGCCGCGCCAGCAGCGCCACCAGCGCCTGCGGTTCGATCCCCTGTTCGCGAAACGCATCGCAGCCCAGCGCGCCGAGCCGTTTCGACAGCTTGCCCTCACGCCCGACGAGCAGCGCCTCATGCGCGAAACGCGGAATTTGCTGCGCAGCATAGTGTGCAGCAACAAGCGCGGTAAACATCTGGATTTGCACGGCAGTATTGCTGACGTGGTCTTCGCCGCGCAGCACATCGGTAACGCCCATGTCGAGATCGTCGATCGCGCTGGGCAGCATGTAGAGCCAGCTGCCGTCGGCGCGGCGGATCACCGGATCCGAAAGGCTCGCCGCCTCGAAATGCTGCGGCCCGCGGATGCCGTCCACCCATTCGATTAGCTCGGCATGGTCGAGCTTGAAGCGCCAATGCGGCTTGATCCCGTCGGCCTCTTTTGCAGCGCGTTCAGCGGCGCTGAGCTTGAGCGCCGCGCGGTCATAGATCGGCGGCAGCCCGCGCCCGAGAGCTATCTTGCGCTTGAGATCGAGCTCCTGACCGCTCTCATAGCAGGGATAGACCCGGTCCGCCGCGCGCAAGGCTTCGAACGCGGCTTCATAGAGTTCGAGCCGCAGGCTCTGGCGCTCCTCCCCGTCCGGTTCCAGCCCCAGCCAGGCGAGATCGGCGCGGATCGCCTCGACATATTCCTCGCGGCTGCGTTCGGCATCGGTGTCGTCGATCCGCAGCAGGAAGCGGCCTTGCCCCCTGGCGCCCGCCTTGCGCGCCAGCATCCAGTTGTGCAGCGCGGTGCGGATATTGCCGACATGGAGCCGGCCGGTCGGGGATGGCGCGAAGCGCGTGATCACAGGCATGGATGCGCCGATAGCCCAGCGCGCGCGCCTTGGCGAGACGTCAGGCTTGCCGCCCCTCGCGCCGCTTCATCGCCGCCTCGCGCGCCTTGCGATAATCGAGCACTTCGGAGCCCCTGCCGATCATCGCCGCTTCGACCGCCGCGGGCGTTGCGAAGGCATCGCCGGGGGCCGGTTCGCAGATCAGGAAGCCCTGCGCCTCCTGGCAGCCCAGCTTGCGCAGCAGGTCCAGCTGGCCGCGGTTCTCGATCCCCTCGGCGGTCGTCTGCATGCCCATTGCTTCGGCGAGGCGCGTGATGCTGGAGACGATCGCCTGCGCATTGGGATCGTCTTCGATCCCGGTCACGAATTTGCGATCGATCTTGATACGATCGAACAGCGTCTGGCGCAGGTAACCCAGCGAGGAATAGCCGGTCCCGAAGTCGTCGAGCGCGATGCGCGTTCCGAGTTCGCGCAGCCGGGCCAGCGTATCGTTGCCGGTTTCGCTTTCGAGCATCAGGACATGTTCGGTGATCTCGAACTCGACCCGTTCCGGCGCGATGCCGTTGCTGTGCAGCGCCTGCGCCACCAAGGCCACCAGATTGGGACTGAGCACCTGCGTCGGCGACAGGTTGATGGCGATGCGGAAATCGCCCTTCCAGCGCGAAATTTCGGCCAGCGCCTGACGGATGACCCAGCCGCCGATCGGCAGGATCAGCCCGGTTTCCTCGGCAATCGCCAGGAAGTCCGCCGGACCGATCAGCCCGTGCCGCGGATGATGCCAGCGCAGCAGCGCCTCGTAACCGGTGATGGCACCGCTATCGAGGTCGATCACAGGCTGGTAGTGGAGCCGCAGCTGGCCGCGGGAGATGGCATCGCGCAGATCGCTTTCGAGCTCGCGCCGCGCGTGCGCCGCGCGGTCGAGCGCCGGCTCGAACATCGCCAGCGTGTCGCGCCCCTTGCGCTTGGCCGCGAACAGGGCGAGGTCGGCGCGCCGCATCAGCTCTTCGGCATCGCAGTCGCCCTCGATGCAGCGCGCCACGCCGACGCTGGTCGAAACGCGATAGATCTGCCCCTCGATCTCATGGGGTTCGCGCACGACCGACAGGAAGCGATGCGCGCGTTCGATCAACATGCCCATACCGGCGCGGGTCTCGATCAATACGGCGAATTCGTCGCCGCCGAGCCGCGCCACCAGGTCTTCCCCGCGCACCTCCTGCTCGAGCCGATGGCCGATTTCGCGCAACAGGCGATCCCCGACAAGGTGCCCGCGCGTATCGTTGACCGCCTTGAAGTCGTCGAGATCGAGGTAGAACAATGCCACGTCGCCCGCGCGCTTGTCGCCTTCGCCCAGCAGCTTGCGCAGCCGTTCGTTGAACAGATAGCGGTTCGCCAGGCCAGTGAGGCTGTCATAATGCGCCATGAAGGCGACGCGTTCCTCGATCAGCCGGTCATGCGTGACGTCGCGCGCGACGCCGGTCATCCGGCCATCGTCGCGCGGGCGCGCCGAAAGCCGCCAATAGCGCAGCTCGCCTTCGACCGTCAGCTTCACCAGCAGGTCGCGAAATGGGCTGCATTCGATCAGGTGGCGGGCCAGCCGGTCGCGCTCTTCGCCATGCTGGAACAGCTGGATCAGCGGTTTCTCCTCCAGCCGTTCGGTATCGCTGCCGATGGCCGCGGCAAAGCGGGGGGCGACGCTGCGCAGCGCCCCGTCGGGCCCCACCGTCCACAGCCAGTCGCTCGATTGTTCCTCGAAATCATGCAGCAGCATCGCCACCGTATCGGCCGCTTCGACGCTGCCGATCTCGTTGACGATGCCCTCGACGAATTGGCGGTCGAGCCGTTCGATCGCAATCCACAACGTGACCGCATAGACGATCAGGAGCAGGAGCAATGGCCAGGAATGACTGCCATAGGTGACGATCGAGGCTATCGCCATGCCCGTGCCGAGGAAGATGATGTGGGCATAACCCGCGCGCGGTACACTGCGATGCAGCAACAGCACGCCGACGAACATGGCCGCCGCGATTCCCGACAGCGCCGGCAAGGCACTGGCGCGCCCAAGGATCGCGAACATCGGAATGCCCAGGGCCCAGGCCAGGCTGATCGCCCCCATCACCAGCATGACCTTGCGCAGGCTGGCCTCGACATAGTCGATGTCGGTCGATGCCATATCGGTCAGGCGCAGCAGGACCATTCTCGCTGCGAGGATCGCCGCTATGCCGGCGGCCCAGATGACCGGGGCGGGATGGCTCAGCGTATCGTGGTAAATGCCCAGCAGGACGGCGGTCGAGGTGAAGCTCGACATTATCGCCATCGGCCCCCCGAACGATACGGCATGGAGCCTGCGGACGAGGATTTGCAGACGCACGTCGTCGCTATGCGGAGCAGGATGGGTCATCTCGATCGACGATGACTTACATCTTTACGGTTAAGGAAGGAATATCGCTGTGCCCGCAGGGGTTGGCCGGACATGCGAAGGGCCCCGCGGATCGCTCCGCGGGGCCTTCGGATGCCACAGATGGACGGAAAAGGGACGGCTTACTCGCCGTTGGCAGCCCCTTCGTTGAGGTAGTCACCGGCATCGGCATCGGTGCCGTGGGTCTCGCCCTCGACCGCCGCCAGCGGATCGTCGCCGATCGCCGCTTCGCGGCCCTGGGCGAGTTCCGCCGCATGCTCTTCCTCGGCGCTGTTGGCCGCGATGATCGCTTCCTGCGCCCGCTTCCACTGCGCGCGCAGCGCGGCGTCGCGGCTCGAGGCGGTGATGCGCATCCGGTTCATGCCCGCGCCGGTACCGGCGGGGATGAGACGGCCGACGATCACGTTCTCCTTGAGCCCGATCAGCATGTCCCTCTTGCCCTCGACCGCGGCCTGGGTGAGCACGCGGGTGGTCTCCTGGAAGGAAGCCGCCGAGATGAAGGAACGGGTCTGCAGCGAGGCCTTGGTGATGCCCAGGAGGATCGGCGTCCCCACCGCCGGCTGCTTGCCCTTGGGCAGCCTGGCGTTGGTCTCGTTGAGTTCCTCGAGGTCGACCTGTTCGCCCGGCAGCAGCGTGGTGTCGCCGCCGTCGGTGATCTCGACCTTCTGCAGCATCTGGCGAACGATCACCTCGATGTGCTTGTCGTTGATCTTCACGCCCTGGAGGCGATAGACTTCCTGGATCTCGTTGACGAGATATTCGGCAAGCGCCTCGACGCCCAGCACTTCGAGGATGTCGTGCGGGTTGGGCGAACCGGAAATCAGCGTGTCGCCCTTCTTCACATAGTCGCCTTCCTGCACGTCGATCACCTTGGTCTTGGGGATCAAATATTCGACGGCATCGCCTTCCTCCGGCACGATCGCGATCTTGCGCTTGGCCTTGTATTCGCGGACGAATTCGATCTTGCCCGAAATCTTGGCGATGATCGCATTGTCCTTGGGCAGGCGGGCTTCGAACAGCTCGGCAACGCGCGGCAGGCCGCCGGTGATGTCGCGGGTCTTGGCCGCCTCGCGGCTGGCACGCGCGAGGATGTCGCCCGCTTCGACCTGCTGGCCGTCCTCGACCGACAGCGTGGAACCCGGCGCCAGCATGTAGCGCGCGGCCTCGCTTTCGGCCCCTGCCTCGTTGAACAGGGTCAGCCGCGGACGCAGGTCTTCCTTGCGCTTGCGGCCCGAGGCGCGCAGTTCGGTGACCACGCGCTGGGCGATGCCGGTGGCATCGTCGACGCGTTCTTCCATGGTCGCGCTGTCGATCAGGTCCTGGTACTTCACCACGCCCGAGGTTTCGGTGATGATCGGCAGCGAGAACGGGTCCCATTCGGCCAGGCGTTCGCCTTCCTTCACCTTCTCGCCGTCCTTGTGCATCAGCACGGTGCCATAGGGCACCTTGTGGATCTCGCGCTCGCGACCCTCGGCGTCGATCACCGCCAGCTCGCCGTTGCGGGCGAGGCTGAGGATGCGCCCCTTCTTGTCGACGATGGTCGGCATGTCGCGATAGACGACCTTGCCGTCCGAGATCGATTCGAGGTGGCTGGTCTCGTTGATCTTCGCCGCGCCGCCGATGTGGAAGGTACGCATGGTCAGCTGCGTGCCCGGCTCGCCGATCGACTGCGCCGCGATGACGCCGACGGCTTCGCCGATGTTGACCGGGGTGCCGCGGGCGAGGTCGCGGCCATAGCAGGTCGCGCAGACGCCCTGAGCGGCTTCGCAGACCAGCGGCGAGCGGATCTTGGCGACCTGCACTTCGGCTTCCTCGATCGCCTTGACCATCGGTTCGTCGATCAGCGTGCCGGCGGGCACGATCACGTCGTTGGTCGCGGCGTTGACGATGTCTTCGGCCGTGGTGCGGCCAAGGATGCGTTCGCCGATCGAGGCGATCACCGAACCGCCCTGCACGATCGCGCGCATTTCCAGCGCGTTTTGGGTGCCGCAATCCTCTTCGATGATGACGCAGTCCTGCGACACGTCGACCAGGCGGCGGGTCAGGTAACCCGAATTGGCGGTCTTGAGCGCCGTATCCGCGAGACCCTTGCGCGCGCCGTGGGTCGAGTTGAAATATTCGAGGACGTTGAGGCCTTCCTTGAAGTTCGAGATGATCGGGTTCTCGATGATCTCGCCCGACGGCTTGGCCATCAGGCCGCGCATGCCGGCCAGCTGCTTCATCTGCGCCGGGCTGCCGCGCGCGCCCGAGTGGCTCATCATGTAGATCGAGTTGATCTGGGCTTCCTTGCCGTCGTCGCCGATCGGCTTGGCGCGGATCTTGTCCATCATGGCATCGGCCACCTGGTCGCCGCAACGGCTCCAGGCGTCGATCACCTTGTTGTATTTTTCCTGCTGGGTGATGAGGCCGTCCTGGTACTGCTGCTCGTAATCGGCCACCTGCGCCTTGGTCGCCTCGACCAGTTCCACCTTCTCTTCGGGGATGATCATGTCGTCCTTGCCGAACGAGATGCCAGCCTTGAACGCGTGGCGGAAACCCAGCGCCATGATGGCGTCGGCGAACAGCACGGTGTCCTTCTGGCCGGTGTGGCGATAGACCTCGTCGATCACGTCGGCGATGTCCTTCTTGGTCAGCAGGCGGTTGACGATATCGAAGGGCACCTTGTGGTTCTTGGGCAGGCATTCGCCGATCAGCATGCGGCCCGGCGTGGTCTCGAAACGGACCATCGAGACCTTGCCGCTCTCATCGGCCTGCGGCACGCGGGAGATGATCCTGGTGTGCAGCGTGACCGCCTTGATCTCGAGCGCCTGGTGCACCTCGGCCATGTCCGAGAACATCTGCAGCTTCTCGACCTTGTTGCCGTCCGAATCCTCGGTGAATTCGGGGGTCTTCTCCTGCCGTTCCATCGACAGGTAATAGAGGCCCAGCACCATGTCCTGCGACGGCACGATGATCGGTTTGCCGTTGGCGGGCGAGAGGATGTTGTTGGTGCTCATCATCAACACGCGCGCTTCGAGCTGCGCCTCGAGGCTCAGCGGGACGTGCACGGCCATCTGGTCGCCGTCGAAGTCGGCGTTGAACGCGGCGCAGACCAGCGGGTGCAGCTGGATCGCCTTGCCCTCGATCAGCACCGGCTCGAACGCCTGGATGCCGAGGCGGTGGAGCGTCGGCGCGCGGTTGAGCAGCACCGGGTGTTCGCGGATCACCTCATCCAGGATGTCCCAGACTTCCTTGCGTTCCTTCTCGACCCACTTCTTGGCCTGCTTGAGCGTCATCGACAGGCCCTTGGCGTCGAGGCGGGCGTAGATGAACGGCTTGAACAGCTCGAGCGCCATCTTCTTGGGCAGGCCGCACTGGTGCAGCTTGAGCTCGGGACCGGTGACGATCACCGAACGGCCCGAATAGTCGACGCGCTTGCCGAGCAGGTTCTGGCGGAAGCGGCCCTGCTTGCCCTTGAGCATGTCGGAGAGCGATTTCAGCGGACGCTTGTTGGCGCCGGTGATCACGCGGCCGCGGCGGCCGTTGTCGAACAGCGCGTCGACCGCTTCCTGCAGCATGCGCTTTTCGTTGCGGACGATGATGTCGGGCGCGCGCAGCTCCATCAGGCGCTTCAGGCGGTTGTTGCGGTTGATCACGCGACGGTAGAGGTCGTTGAGGTCCGAGGTGGCGAAGCGGCCGCCGTCGAGCGGCACCAGCGGGCGCAGTTCGGGCGGGATGACCGGGATCACTTCGAGGATCATCCATTCGGGGCGGTTGCCCGATTCGATGAAGCTTTCGACCACCTTGAGGCGCTTGATGATCTTCTTGGGCTTGAGCGTCGACTTGGTGGTCGCCAGCTCTTCGAGCAGGTCTTCCTTCTCGCGCTCGAGGTCGAGATCCATCAGCATGACCTTGACCGCTTCGGCACCGATCGAGGCGCTGAAGCTGTCTTCGCCATATTCGTCCTGCGCTTCGAGCAGCTCGTCTTCGGTGAGCAGCTGGAACTTGTCGAGCGGGGTCAGCCCGGGTTCGGTGACGATGTAGCTCTCGAAATAGAGCACGCGCTCGAGCTGCTTGAGCTGCATGTCGAGCAGCAGGCCGATGCGGCTGGGCAGCGACTTGAGGAACCAGATGTGCGCGACCGGGGCGGCCAGTTCGATATGGCCCATGCGCTCGCGGCGGACCTTGGTCACGGTCACCTCGACGCCGCACTTCTCGCACACGACGCCCTTGTACTTCATGCGCTTGTACTTGCCGCACAGGCACTCGTAATCCTTCACCGGGCCGAAGATGCGCGCGCAGAACAACCCGTCACGCTCGGGCTTGAACGTGCGGTAGTTGATCGTTTCCGGCTTCTTGATTTCGCCGAAGGACCAGCTGCGGATGCGCTCGGGCGACGCGATGCCGATCTGGATCTCGTCGAAGGTTTCCGGCTTGGCCAGCTGGTTGGTGAATTTGGTCAGTTCGTTCATCTGCTTCTTCCTTCAAGCCCTTTCCCCTTCGGGAGAGAGGGTTGGGAGAGGGGGAATACCCCCTTCGAATTGGCTCGGAGCGGCAGGCCTGCCAGCCCCCACTCCCCGACCCTTTCCCCCGAAGGGGAGAGGGAGACACTTATTCCGCCGCGATCGCGAGGCCGTCCTCGCCCTCTTCGCCATGCGACTTCAGTTCGACGTTGAGGCCCAGGCTGCGCATTTCCTTGACCAGCACGTTGAAGCTTTCGGGAATGCCCGCCTCGAAAGTGTCGTCGCCCTTGACGATCGCTTCGTAGACCTTGGTGCGCCCGATCACGTCGTCCGACTTCACGGTCAGGATTTCCTGCAGCGTATAGGCGGCGCCGTAGGCCTGGAGCGCCCAGACCTCCATTTCGCCGAAGCGCTGGCCGCCGAACTGCGCCTTGCCGCCCAGCGGCTGCTGGGTGACGAGGCTGTAGGGGCCGATCGAACGCGCGTGGATCTTGTCGTCGACCAGGTGGTGCAGCTTGAGCATGTAGATGATGCCCACGGTGACCTTGCGGTCGAACGGCTCGCCGGTGCGGCCGTCGTAGAGCACCGACTGGCCCGAACTGTCGAGCCCGGCCTTGCCCAGCTGGATCGTCACGTCGCTTTCGCGTGCGCCGTCGAACACCGGGGTGCCCATGGGGATGCCGGTCCTGACGTTGCTCGCCAGCTCGACGATCTCGGCGGTCGACCGCGCCTCGATCTCGGCGTGGTACTGCTCGCCATAGATGTCCTTGAGCCGTTCCACGACCGCTTCGGGCGGCTTGGCGGCGGCGTAGTCTTCGGCCGCGTTGGGGTTGGCCGCGCGCCACTCGTCCAGCGCGCCCGCGATCTGGTGGCCCAGATTGCGGGCCGCCATGCCAAGGTGCGTTTCGAAGATCTGCCCCACGTTCATGCGCGAAGGCACGCCCAGCGGGTTGAGCACGAGGTCGACCGGGGTCCCGTCTTCGAGGAACGGCATGTCCTCGACCGGCAGGATGCGCGAAATCACACCCTTGTTCCCGTGGCGGCCGGCCATCTTGTCGCCCGGCTGCAGCTTGCGCTTCACCGCAACGAAGACCTTGACCATCTTGAGCACGCCCGGGGCGAGTTCGTCACCACGCTCGAGCTTCTCCCTGCGGTCCTCGAACCTCTCCTCGATCGTCTTGACGGCTTCGTCGTACTGCGACTTGACCGCTTCGAGCTGCGCCTGGCGGCCATCGTCGGCCACCGCGAACTTGAACCATTCGTGGCGATCGACCTCCTCGAGCACCGCTTCGGTGATCTCGGACCCCTTCTTGATGCCCTTCGGCGCCGCCGAAGCGGTCTGGCCGGCAAGCATGTCCTTCAGGCGGTTGTAGGTCGCCCGGTTGAGGATCGCGCGTTCGTCGTTGGCGTCCTTGCGCAGGCGTTCGATCTCCTCGTTCTGGATCGCGCGGGTACGGTCGTCGATCTCGATGCCGTGGCGGTTGAACACGCGCACGTCGACGATGGTGCCCGCCACGCCCGGCGGCAGGCGGAGCGAGGTGTCGCGCACGTCGCTGGCCTTTTCGCCGAAGATGGCGCGCAGCAGCTTTTCTTCGGGCGTCATCGGGCTTTCGCCCTTGGGCGTGATCTTGCCGACCAGGATATCGCCCGGATGCACTTCGGCGCCGATGTAGACGATGCCCGCCTCGTCGAGGTTGCGCAGCGCTTCCTCGCCGACATTGGGGATGTCGCGGGTGATGTCTTCCGGACCCAGCTTGGTGTCGCGGGCCATGACCTCGAACTCGTCGATGTGGATCGAGGTGAAGACGTCGTCCTTCACGATCCGTTCGGAGATCAGGATCGAGTCCTCGTAGTTGTAGCCGTTCCACGGCATGAACGCGACGAGGCTGTTGCGGCCCAGCGCCAGTTCGCCCAGCTCGGTCGAGGGACCGTCGGCGATGATGTCGCCGGCTTCGATCGCGTCGCCCACCTTGACCAGCGGGCGCTGGTTGATGCAGGTCGACTGGTTCGAACGCTCGAACTTCTGCAGGCGATAGATGTCGACGCCCGACTGGCCGGGTTCGACATCGCCGATGGCGCGGATCACGATCCGGGTCGCGTCGACCTGGTCGACGATGCCGCCGCGGTTGGCCGCGATCGCCGCGCCGCTGTCACGCGCCACGGTCTCTTCCATGCCGGTGCCCACGAAGGGCGCCTCGGCCTTGACCAGCGGCACCGCCTGGCGCTGCATGTTCGAGCCCATCAGCGCGCGGTTGGCGTCGTCGTTTTCGAGGAACGGAATGAGCGAGGCCGCGACCGAGACGAGCTGCTTGGGCGAAACGTCCATCAGCGTGATGTGCTCGCGCGGGGCCATCAGATTGTCGCCGTCGTGGCGGGCCGAAACCAGCTCTTCGACGAACGAGCCGTCATCGTTGAGTTCGGCCGAAGCCTGCGCAACGGTGTGCTTCTGTTCTTCCATCGCCGAAAGATAGACCACCTCGTCGGTCACCTTGCCGTCGGTCACCTTGCGATACGGCGTCTCGATGAAGCCGTATTTGTTGACGCGGGCGAAGGTCGAGAGCGAGTTGATGAGGCCGATGTTCGGGCCTTCGGGCGTTTCGATCGGGCAGATGCGGCCATAGTGCGTCGGGTGCACGTCGCGCACTTCGAAACCGGCGCGCTCGCGGGTGAGGCCGCCCGGACCAAGCGCCGAAACGCGGCGCTTGTGGGTGACTTCCGACAGCGGGTTGGTCTGGTCCATGAACTGCGACAGCTGGCTGGAACCGAAGAACTCGCGCACCGCGGCCACGGCGGGCTTGGCGTTGATCAGGTCGTTGGGCATCACGGTCGACACGTCGACGCTGCTCATGCGTTCCTTGACCGCGCGTTCCATGCGCAGCAGGCCGACGCGGTACTGGTTTTCGAGCAGTTCGCCGACCGAGCGGACGCGGCGGTTGCCGAGGTTGTCGATGTCGTCGACCTCGCCCTTGCCGTCCTTGAGGTTGACCAGCTCCTTGACCACGGCGAGGATATCTTCCTTGCGCAGCGTGGTGACGGTGTCCTCGGCATCGAGTTCGAGCCGCATGTTGAGCTTGACGCGGCCGACCGCCGACAGGTCGTAACGCTCGGCATCGAAGAACAGGCCTTCGAACAGCGCTTCGGCGGTCTCCTTGGTCGGCGGTTCGCCCGGGCGCATGACCTTGTAGATCGCCTCGAGACCTTCGTCGCGGTTCTCGGCCTTGTCGATCTGCAGCGTGTTGCGGATCCACGGGCCGGTGTTGACGTGATCGATGTCGAGCAGGTCGAGCGCGTCGATGCCCGCCTTGTCCAGCGCCTCGAGGTTCTCGGCGGCGACTTCGTCACCCGCCTCGATGTAGATGCGGCCGGTCTTCTCGTCGATCATGTCGCAGCTGGCGTAACGGCCGAAGATTTCCTCGGTCGGCAGCAGCAGCGTGGCGAGCCCGTCCTTGGCCGCCTTGTTGGCGGCGCGCGGGCTGATCTTGGTGCCGGCGGGGAAGACTTCCTCGCCGGTCTTGGCGTCGACCAGCGCAAAGGCCGGCTTCTGCCCGCGCCACTGTTCGGCGACGAAGGGGATTTCCCAGCCGTTCCTGGCACGCTTCCAGGCGACTTTGTTGTAGAAGTAGTCGAGGATGTCCTCGGCATCGAGGCCGAGGGCATAGAGCAGCGCGGTGACCGGCAGCTTGCGCTTGCGGTCGATCCGCACGTTGACGATATCCTTGGCATCGAATTCGAAGTCGAGCCAGCTGCCGCGGTACGGGATGATCCGCGCGGCGAACAGCAGCTTGCCCGAAGAATGGGTCTTGCCGCGGTCATGGTCGAACAGCACGCCCGGCGAACGGTGCATCTGCGACACGATCACGCGTTCGGTGCCGTTGATGATGAAGGTGCCGTTTTCGGTCATGAGCGGCATGTCGCCCATGTAGACGTCCTGCTCCTTGATATCGAGCACGCTGCGGGTTTCGGTTTCCTGGTCGACCTCGAACACGATCAGGCGCAGCGTCACCTTCATCGGCGCGGCATAGGTGATGCCGCGCTGGCGGCATTCGACGATGTCGTATTTGGGCGGTTCGAGCTCGTAGTGGACGAAATCGAGTTCGGCGGTGCCGGCGAAGTCGCGGATCGGGAACACCGAACGCAGGGTCTTTTCCAGGCCCGAGACATATCCGGTCGTCTTGTCCGAACGCAGGAACTGTTCGTAGCTCTCGCGCTGGACCTCGATCAGGTTGGGCATCTCGACGACTTCGTGGATGTCGCCGAAGATCTTGCGGATGCGGCGCTTCGCCGTGCCCGATGCCTTCGCGCCCCGGGTCTTCTTCGGAGCCTTCGCCTTGGTAGCCATAAGGGGTGTGTACCTCTTCTCGTGTGCGCCGCAAGCTGTCCGGTCTGTTGCGCGGACAGCGCCGGTAATTCGTGTCTCATGCGCGTGAGAACCATCGCCGCGACGCGAAAAGGCCGCAGCGTCGCGCGCACCGGTCCCGGTGGCTTGCTGCAGCTATTCAAGCGTCGCGATTATGGAAACGCCGCTTCCATCCTGTGTCCGATCCCCGCGCATGAATCGGACTCGCTCGAAGCGTGCGGTCGAGGGGCGTATAGAGGGGTGGGCACCACCGGTCAACAGGAGCATGGCTATCGGCAATATATCGTTTTTCGATATTATCGATTGACGATAAGGCATGGATCATCCTATATCGAATTTCGATAAGGGAGCCTGCCAATGTTTTCTTTGATCGCAAAGGTGCTGCGCCTGACCAACTGGCTCAACTGGATAGTTGCCGTCCTGCTGATCTTTCTGTTTTCACTCATGCTTTTTGGACCTGCCAGCTTCCATGATGCGTTATTCAATCGCTTCGCAGAGGGCCCACCTCGCGAAACGATGAAGAGCTATCTTTTCGGCCTCACCCTGTTGCTTGTTCCGTGTGCGATCGGCGTCCACTTCATCCTCACCCGATTGTCGGCGCTGGTGCTCGATGCTGCCAAAGGTGCCGCCTTTACCGAAACAAGCGCCAAACGCCTGCGATCCATCGGCTGGGCTCTGCTTGCGATCAATATTGCCGATCTCGTCTTCGGCTGGCTGTCCACCCGGGCGAGCGCCGCGACGGGAGAATATTTCGGCTGGTCGTTCTCGCTCACCGGCTGGATCGCCGTGCCCATGCTGTTCGTGCTCGCTCACGTGTTTCGCGAAGGCGCAGCGATGCGTGAAGATTTGGAGGGTACCGTCTGATGTCCGCCGCGCAAGGCACCGCAATCGTCGTCCGACTCGACGAACTGCTGCTACGGCGCGGCATGACCATGACGCAACTTGCCGAACGCATCGGCCTGACGCTCGCCAACGTCTCGATTCTCAAGACCGGCAAGGCCAGGGCGATCCGTTTCTCCACCCTCGCCGCGATCTGCCGCGAACTCGAATGCCAACCGGGCGACCTGCTCGGCTACAATGGAGAATGACAATGCTCAAAAGAGACATTGCGGACGTTTATCGTTCGGCCTTTGCCTTCGTGCTGGCCTGCCCCCTGCTCTTCGCCATCCCCGCCCTGGTCGAATTCGCCCAGCACGTGGTCGAGTTGCAGGCGGGAATGTATGTCAGCGAAGCCGGGGCCAGGGCGGCAGAAGCCGATCCGCTGAGGTTGCAGTTCGGCTTCGCCAAGACCATGGCGCTTCTGCTGCCGGGATACTGGTTCACCCGTTACGTCATGTTCGGGCACGATCCGCGGCGGGCCGCGCGGATCGAATGGCCCGCCTTCGGTCTCTGGCTGGTGATTTTTGTCGTCAGCGCCGCAGAGATTGGCTGGGCGCTGTTCGGCCCGTCACCGGGGGAGTTGCTGGGGGCGGAGGGAACGGCGGCGACGGGTCTGTCCGCCGGCAGGGCGGTATTGTCGCAGATCGTGCTGATATATCTGTCGGCCTTGGTGGTGGCCTGGCCGCTCGGCAATGGCGCGATCGGGCCAATCCGGTCCGCCGCCATCATGCACGGATCGTTCTGGTACGCCATCGCCCTTGCGATCGCATCGCTCCTGCCGCTCATGGCACTACACTATGCACTGGCGATCGTGGCGGTGATCTGGCTGCCCGTCGGGCTGGACTGGACGGCAATGGCGATCGATTCGCTTCTGGTGGGCTACCTTGCGCTCACCTTAACGGGCGGCGGGGTCTATGCCGCCCGTCGTGCCGCGGGCCGAAAAGGCGTCACACTCCTGGCGGCGCAGGCGCGCGAGGATGCCCCTGTCTGACAAGAAAAATCGCCCGGATGCAAAATGTGTCTTCACCCGGGCGAAAATATGGCTATTTTGCGGCCTCGCCAATCCAGGCGAACATAGGAATTTATACCCATGAAGAAGATCGCTCTCGTCGCCGCTCTCCCCTTCGCGCTGACCCTCGCCGCTTGCGGTGAGAAGGCTGAAGAAGCTGCTCCGGCCGAAGAAACCGCCGCGACCGAAACCATGACCGAAGAAGCTCCGGCTGCCGAAGCCACCGACGCGATGGCCGAAGAAGCCGCCCCGGCCGATGCGATGGCCGAAGAAGCCGCCCCGGCCGATGCGATGGCCGAAGAAAAGGCTGCTGCCGAATAATCTTCCGGTTGGCCGCGCCCACGGCGCGGTTCGGTCAAGATACGCGAGAGGCCTGTCCCGCAAGGGGCGGGCCTCTTTGCGCTGGCCACGCGGCGGCGGCGCACGGCGGCACGGCCGAACGGGCGGCTTGACTTGCCCACCGATTGCGCTAGAGGCGCACCCCGACCGGCAAGCGCGCGAGCGCGGGCCGTTCATCCGTCCAAGACAGTTGGTGCAGGCAATCGGGCCTGCTTAATTTCCAGCCTAGACGGGGACAGAGATTTCACGCGGTGCCGCAAGGCATCGTCGTTTCGCGCCGTTCTCCAAGCTTTTGGCAAGGCGCACCTCCTTCCCTGATCGACGGACTCGCCCGTGCCGGATTTTCGGCACGGACCCCTGCCTTTGCAAGGGCAGGCAAACGTAGCCGGTCGCATCGGGAGCCATCCCGGCGCGACCACATGTGAAGGAGTATGGCATGGATCGTTCGCAGAAAGCCGATTCGGTCGCCCAGCTCAGCAAAGTCTTCGCCCAGGCCGGCGTGGTGGTCATCACCCGCAACCTGGGGCTTTCGGTCGCGCAGTCGACCGAACTGCGTGCGAAGATGCGCGAAGCCGGTGCGTCCTACAAGGTTGCGAAGAACCGTCTCGCCAGGCTCGCCCTGAAGGACACCGACTATGCAGGTCTCGACGAGTACCTGACCGGTCCCACCGCCCTCGCCTATTCAGAGGACCCGGTGGCCGCGGCCAAGGCCGTGGTGGAGTTCGCCAAGACCACCGACAAGATCGAAATCGTCGGCGGTTCGATGGGCGCAGCCAAGCTCGACGAAGCCGGGGTCAAGGCGCTCGCCTCGATGCCCAGCCTCGACGAACTGCGTGGCAGGATCGTGGGTCTCGTCAACGCGCCGGCAACCAAGCTTGTCCAGCTCGTCAACGCCCCCGCAAGCAAGCTCGCCCGCGTCTTCGGTGCCTATGGCGCCAAGGAAGCGGCGTAAGCCAGGTTCATCGCATTATCGCGATTTATTCATCGGGGCATGGAAACGACCGCCCCGGCCTATTTTTTGGAGTGAAACATCATGGCCGATATCGCCAAGCTTGTTGAAGAACTGTCGAAGCTGACCGTCATGGAAGCCGCCGAGCTTGCCAAGGCGCTCGAAGAAGAGTGGGGCGTCAGCGCCGCCGCTGCCGTTGCCGTCGCTGCCCCCGCCGCTGGCGGTGGTGACGCCGGTGCCGCTGTCGAGGAACAGACCGAATTCGACGTCATCCTCACCGGTGACGGCGGCAAGAAGATCCAGGTCATCAAGGAAGTCCGCGCCATCACCGGCCTGGGCCTGACCGAAGCCAAGGCTCTCGTCGAAAGCGCCCCCAAGGCGGTCAAGGAAGGCGTGAACAAGGCCGAAGCCGAAGAGATCAAGGGCAAGATCGAAGCTGCCGGCGGCACCGTCGAACTCAAGTAAGCCCGCGGCTTACGCTTCGAGCAGCGTCTGCTGATCAAGCAAGGGCGGTGCCGCAAGGCGCCGCCCTTTTTGCGCGTCCAGCCGCAGCTTGCCGCTCGGTCGGGGCGCTACCATTGAAATACCCCGCTGTCCCGCGCCGGGCCCGAATTCACAAAGGCGCGTTAACCAACAGCTGAAACCGCGCCTTGAGGTTGCGTGCCTATCCTGGGCACCATGAAGCGTGCGACCATCCGATCGAGGGGTATCCGGGCCACCCTTGCCGGTTCGGCTGCGGCGCTCGCGGGCATGGCGATGCCCGCGGCTGCGGCAGGCATGGCGCCCGCCATGCTGCCGGCGCAATCGGCGACGATCGTTCCGCTGCTCGTGCCGGGCCTGTCAGCCGCGCTCGTCGCTGAAGCCTGTCCGGTCGGCACCATGGCTCCCGAAACCCTGCTTGCGGCACGATCGTCCTATGCCTCGAAGGCATCGGCCGTGCTGGGCGGGGCCGAAAGCGCGCTCGAAACCATGCGCGCCCGGCAAGCCGGCCTGGGCAGTCTCGGATCGCTGATCCCGGGCGCCGCACCGTCCGCCGTGACGGTGAGCGAGGTCAAGCCGCTGGCCCCGGCCCTTGCCGCCGTGGCACCGGTGCTCGATTGCGCGCCGCAGGCCGGAGCGGGCCTGCCCTCGACGATCGCAACCCGTCGGGCGGTCCTTCCCGGCGAATTCCTCGCCAGCCGCAAGGTTGCGATAGGCCGGACCGGCTTCGACGCATCGTGGGATCGCGTCAGCCGGGAAAAGCCGCAGTTCGGGCGCGAGGCGAGAACGGCGATCACCTCCGGCGACAGGCTCGAAGACCGGCTCGGGGCGGTCAATCGCTGGGTCAACCACGCGATCGCCTATGCCGACGATGCGGCGCTCTTCGCCAAGGTGGATTACTGGGCCGGGCCGCGCCGCACGCTGCAACTGCGCAAGGGCGACTGCGAGGATATCGCGCTGCTCAAGATGCACATGCTGGCGGCGGGCGGCATCGCGCGCGAGGACATGTTCCTGACGATCGCGCGCGATCTCGTGCGGCGGGCGGACCACGCGGTGCTGATCGTGCGCACGCCAGCGGGCTTCCGCATGCTCGACAATGCGACCGATGCCGTGCTCGATGCGGCGCAGGCCAACGATTACCAGCCCGTGCTGAGCTTCAACGGCGCGCGCAGCTTCCTGCACGGCTACTGAGCTGCACCCCGGTCAGCGTTCGGTCAGCGCGCGATCGAAGGCCTTGCTGACCGGTTTGAACAGATAGGCCAGGATGCTGTGGCGGCCGGTGATGATCTCGACATCGCAGATCATGCCCGGGACGATCGGCAGGCGCTGCCCGTTCTTGGTGATATAGGACCGGTCGGTCTCGATCACCACGGTATAGAACGCCTTGCGTTCGGCTTCGTCATAGATGCTGTCGGCCGAAACCTGCTGCACCTTGCCGCGCAGCCCGCCGTAGATCGAGAAGTCATAGGCGGTGACCTTGACGTTGGCCGGATCGCCGACCTTGATGAAGGCGCGGTCGCTGGGCTCGATGCGCGCCTCGACCAGCAGCTTGTCGCCGACCGGCACCACCTGCATGATCTTCTCGCCCGCGTTCACGAAGCCGCCGACGGTGGTGATCTGGACATCGTTGACCACCCCGTCCGCCGGCGCGCGCAGTTCGTTGCGCTGCTGGCGGGCGGCAGCGCCGCGGATGCTCTCTTCATTGACGGCCAGCTTGGTCGTGACCTCGCTGCGTTCGGCCAGCGCCTGCTGGCGGAAATCGAGCCGTGCCTGGCTGAGATCGGCCTGCGCCTCGCGGATCGAGGCCGCCGCGCGACCGACCGCCTGCCGCGCCGCCGCCAGCCGACCCTGCGTGTCGACCAGGTCGCGCCGCGCCTGGAGCAGTTCGGTCTTGGGCACGATGTTCTGGCGCGCCAGCGGTTCGAGCATCTGCACCTGCTCATTGGCCAGCCGCGCGCTGTTTTCGAGCGCGCCCACGGTGGCCTGCGCCTCCTGCAGGTCGCGCCGCCGCTGTTCGATGGCCGAGCCCAGCGCGCTCTCGCGGGCGCGCGCCGTGGCGGTCCTGACCTGCTGCAGGCGCTGTTCTTCCGCGCACAGGCCGCCCTCTGCGCAGCCCAGCGCCGCGCCCGAGGCCTCGTTCTCCAGCCGCTCCGCCCGCACCGCCAGCCGGCGGTTCTCTTCCTCCAGCTGGCCCAGCGCAGAGGATGATTGGGCATCGTCGAGCCGCACCAGCAGGTCGCCCTTCTTCACGCTCTGGCCGCCGCGGACGAGAATCTCGGCGATCACCGAGGCCTCGGCCGGCTGGACCAGCTGGGCCTTGCTCGACGGAATGACCTTCCCCGTGCCGCGCGTGATCTGTTCGACCTGGGCAAAGCCCGCCCAGACGAACAGCAGCGCCATGCCTACCGCCGAAATCATGATGACCTTGCGGGGGGCGTCGAGCGCGGCGAACCGCCCTTGCAGCGCTGCGAACCGCTCTCGTAGCGATGTCATTGGTCTGTCCCGGACTCGTTCGAATTACCCGCGGACGGCGCGAGGGGATCCGACTGGCCCGCCAGCGTCGCCCGGTATCCTGCGCTCAGCCGGACTGGATCGGGAATGGAAAGCCGCCACTGGGTGGTGGTATCGAGACGCCCGCCGACATCGCTGGCGGCATGGCGATCCTTCACGTCCACGCTCACGGTGGTCCCCGGGACGATAAGCGCCTGCTCGGCCTCCCCCTCCTGTTGCGCTGCGAGTTTCAACCGCAGGCTGTCGAAGTCGAGCGAAGGGATGGTCTCGTGCCCCGACCAGCGCTGGCTGAACATTCCGCCCGATCCATAGGAGCCGTGAAAGCGATAGAAGATGTGGCGTCCGATTTGCGTGATCTTGCCCAGCGTATAGGCCCAGCGCGGCACCACATAGTCAGCGTGGTAGTGCGTGGCCGTGCCGACCTCCATTGCGGTGCCGCCAGCCAGCATTTCCCTGGCGATCCGCATCGACCGGTCCCAATAGGGCTGGGACGGACGGCGCAGCAGCGATCCGTCGCAGGTGAAGCTGAACTGGCAAACGGGCCTGCTGGCGCCTTCGTAGACCACCCCGCACACCGAATTGGGATAGGCCGGGTGGCGCACGCGGTTGAGCACCACCTGGGCCACGGCGCGCTGGCCCGCAACCGGCTCGAGCGCGGCCTCGTAATAGATCGTCTGCGCCAGGCACCGCTCGGCCGTCGCCGCGCTGGTCGCGGACATGGGCATCCGGCCCAACCGCCCGGGGCTCTCCAGCCTCAGCCTGCTGAGCGGGATCAGCGCATTGCGCGCCTCGGCCGCATCGCCGGCCACGGCCAGCGGCTGGTCGGCGCCGGTCGACATGCTCGCCATCTGCGCGGATAGCCGGACATCGAGCATCGGCATGGCGCGCGCGGGTTCGGTCGGCGAAACCACCGCGCCTCCGGCGAGCAGCGTCGAGACCAGCACGCCGGCAAGCGCCAGCGCGCGTCCCAGGCGGTCCCCGATCATGGCTTGCGCTCCTGTGCGAGAGTCGATCCGGCCTCCGCCAGGATCTGGCTCACCGGGCCATCGGCGACCACGCGCCCGCGATCGAGCACGATCAACCGGTCGCAGATCGAGAACAGCGCCGGGCGATGCGTGGCGATGATCAGCGTCTGTTCGGGCGTGATCGCCGCGCCCAGGCGTTCGACGAAGAGCCTTTCGGTCTCGCTGTCCATCGCGCCGGTCGGTTCGTCGAGGAACAGCAGTTCGGCCGGATCGACCAGCGCCCGGCTGAGGGCGAGGAACGCCCGCTGGCCGCCCGAAAGCTGCCGCCCGTCCTCGCCCACCGGGCGGTCGAACCCGCCGGCATCGCGCGACAGGAACTGGTCGGCGCCGGTCATGCGCAGTGCCGAAATCAGCCGGTCGTCGCCGGCATAGGGGTCCGACAGCGCCAGATTGTCCTTGATCGAACCGGTGAACAGCACCGCATCCTGGCCGACGAAACGCAGCGCGCGGCGCAGCTGTTCGGGGCGGAACTGGCGGCTGTCCATGCCGTTGACCACCAGCGCGCCGGAACCGGGCGGGTAGAGGCCGCAGATCACGCGGCCGAGCGTCGACTTGCCCGATGCGACACGCCCGACGATCGCCACCCGCTCGCCCGGCGCGAAGGTCAGGTCGATGCCCGCCAGCGCTTCTTGCGAACCTTCGCCATAGGCAAAGCCCAGGCCTTCCAGCCTGACCGTGGGACGGTGCAGGGTGGCCGAGGAAAGGCTGCTGCCGGCGCGGCGTTCGTCCCCGCCTTCGAACATGCGTTCGATGCTGTCGAGCGTTTCCTGCGCCTGCCGCCCGCGGGTGAGCAGGAAGGCGATCTGCCCCGCCGGCGAGAGCGAGCGCGAGGACAGCATCACGATGGCGATGATCGCACCCATGCTGATCTCGCCCGCCGCGAACAGGTAATAGCCGCCGATCACCAGCGACACGGTCGAAACCTGCTGGAAGGTCTGCGCCAGGCCCACGGCATAGGAACTCACATCGCGCAGGCGCTGCTGCGAATGCGTGCCGATGTCCGCCAGGCGGTGCCAGCGCGACAGCATCGCGCCTTCGCCCGACAGGCTCTTGAGCGTTTCCATGCCGCCGAGCGATTCGACCAGCAGCGTCTGCTGCAAACCGTGATCGGCCTGCGCATCGCGCGACGCGGCGACGACGCGGCGCTGGAGGACATAGCCGGCCACCAGCATCGCGGCGACGATCGCCAGCGGCACCAGCGCCAGCCATCCGGCGATGATCGCGATGACGAATACGAACACGAACAGGAACAGCACGTCGATCGCCATGACCACCGTGGTCGAAGCGAAGAAATCCCGGACCGTGGTGAACTCGGCCACGCGCGCCGCCAGCGATCCGGTGTGCCCCTGCCGTTCCGCGAGCGGTGCGGCGAGCAGCCGGCTGAAGATCTTCTGCGACAGGCGCAGGTCGAGCCGCCGGGTGATCTCGTCGATCACCGCGGTGCGGGCGCGGCGCAGCGCGAATTCGAAGCCGAAAGCGATCACCACCCCGGCCCCGAGGATCCACAGCGTTTCGGCGGCCTTGTTGGGGATCACCCGGTCATAGACGTTCATGGTGAAGATCGGCAGCGCGATCGCGAGCAGGTTGATCAGGAACGAGGCGAGGAAGACCGGGGCAAAGGCCCGCCGTTCCTTGCGCAGTTCGCTCCAGAACCAATGCGCGCGCGCCTTCTCGTGCCACGGTGCCTCGTTGGCGCGCAGCTCGTCCGGGTTCGCGAAAATGCGGACCATGCCCCCGGCATACTGCGCCTGCAATTCGTCGAAACTTTCCCAGCGTTCCGCCCTTGTCGTCGGGCGCCAGACCAGCAGGTCGGCCTCGCGCGCTTCGAGCACGATGGCAGTCTCGTCCCCGGCAAGCCGCACAAGGGCCGGATAGCTGGCGGCAGCGCGCGGTAGCTTGCGCAGCCGCAGCGGATCATAGTTCAGCCGCGACAGATCGAGGGCCGCCCCGGCCTGGTGCCAGGGCAGCCTTCCCTCGCTGGTGCGCGGCAGCTGGTCGAGCAGCGAGGAATCGAACGATGGACCAAAGCGGCGCGCCAGCTCGCTGACGCACTCGCTCAGGCAATCGATCGCAACGCCATCGGTGATGCCGTCAATATTCGACACCATACACCACCCTTCCCCTATTGGGGGTAAACGCGACGCTGCAGCTCGGCAGGCGTGGGGGGACCATAATCGAACCTCTCCCTTTCAGCCGATCCGGCACCGGCGCCCGGCGCCAGCTTGAGCGCGTCGAGGAAGGTGTTCGTAGCAGCGAGCGTCTGATACTGCGCGAACAATTGCGAGAAGCGTGCCGTTTCAAGACGCACCTGCGTATTGAAGCGGGTGTTCTGCGCATCGAGCACGTCGAGCAGCGAACGCCGCCCGACATTGAACTGGCTGCGATAGGACAGCAGCAGGTCGTCGCTGACCTGGCTCTGGCGGGCGAGCGCCTGAACCACCCGGCCCTGCGTTTCCAGCGCCTGCCAGGCGAGCCGGACGTCTTCTTCCGCCCCGCGCTGCCGTTCATGCAGGGCATAGCGGGACAGGCTGGCCTGGCGGACCGTTTCCTGGACCCGGGCATGCTTGATCCCGCCGTCGAACAGGTTCCAGCGCAGCACCACGCGGCCCTGCACATCGTTCGTCTCGCCCCTGAACCCGTCGATATCATCACCGATCCGGCCGTTCACCTCGAGCCCGATGGTGGGATAGAGATCGCCCTTGGCGGAGGTTACGAGCGCGTTGGCGGCATCGACATCGGCCTGCGCCTCGCGCACCAGCGGATTGCGCAGCCGCGCCATCCCGACGGCCGAGGCAACATCGGGTGGCATGTTTCCGACGAGATTGGGCGGGAGCGTCACCCCCGCCACGTCGAGCCCGGTGAGCCGGCGCAGCGTGATATTGGCGTTCTTGAGCGCCTGTTCGGCTTCTTCCTGCTGAACCCGCGCCGCTTCGAGCCGTTCCTCCGCCTGCTGGCGATCGGCGATGCTGATCGACCCCTGGTCGACCCCCTTGCCGAGGTCCGCGACCAGCGCCTCGTGGAAGGTGGCGTTATCCTGCGCGGCGGCAACCACGCGCTGCTGCAGCAGGATGTCGAGATACTGCCGCGCAACCTGGAGGGCGATGAATTCGGACCGTTCGACCACGCGGAGCGATGCCCCGTCGACCCTGGCCGCCTGACGGAGCAGCTCGCCACGGCGCCGGCCGAAATCGATGACCGTCCATTCGCCGGTTATCCCCGCTTCCAGGGGATAGAGCTCCTCGTTTGCGATGTTGAGCGCTCGCCTGGTGTTGTTTTCAAGCCGGCGAATGCCGGCCGAAGCCTCGATATTGACCCGCGGCGCATACAGGCCCTGCGCCTGCTTGCGTTCGAATTCGATCGCTTCCTTGTTGAACTGGGCCTGGATGATCTCGGGATTCGATTGCATCGCGACTTCGATCGCCTCCTGCATCGAAACCGTTTCGCCATCGGTGGCCTGGGCTATCGCCGACGGCGCGGCGCTGGCCAACATGATTGCCGCAAACGCGGCCAGGGTGTGCTTGTGCATGGTCCCCCACCTCTCCTATTCGTTGACCTGGATTTCGACACGGCGGTTCTGCAATTCGCGCACCCCGTCTTCGGTCGGCACGCGCGGGTGCTCTTCGCCTCGCGCCGATGTCGCGATGGCGCCCTGCGGGATGCCCCCCGCCCCCATCAGCGACGCGATGGCATCCGCACGCCGCTGCGACAGCGCGAGGTTGTAGGCATTCGCACCCGAACGGTCGGTGTGGCCGACCACGGTGAACGAGCGCCAGTTGCACGGCCCCGCATTCGTCGTCACATACTCGACGATCTGCGTCGCTTCGGGCCCCGGCGTCGCCGAATCGAATTCGAAGAAGATCAGCCCGGGCAGCTCGCGGTCGCAGACCTGTGACACAGCTTGCGGCGCCGGGATCGCAATCGGCGGTCGCGGCGCGGCATTCATCCGGTCATGGGCCGCGCGGCACTTGGACAGCGAGACCTCGTCGCGCGTGTTCGACTTGAGGAAGCCCAGCGCGATGCCGCACTGCGCCTTCGCCTCGGAAGCCCAGATATAGCGGGGATCGTCGGCATTGACCGTCGCGTCATCGATGGTCTTCGCCAGCGCCCCGTCATGGCGCCTCTGCACCTCGCCACGCAGGGTCGAGAGGTCCATTCCCGACCAGTCGTCCTGGGCCAGGGCTGGTGTTGCCACCACGGCGAGCGCCATGGTCGCCAGCCCGGCCAAAACCTTTTGGTGTTCCATCATCGTCCCCTCATCGTTGCTGAAAGCCTCTCAGGCATGGATTGCTGCCTCCGCCATGGCTGCGGCGTCGTGCAGGATATCGATCGCCGGCGCACCGGCATGGTGCGAACCGACTTGCTGGTCGAGGAAAGCGGCCAGCAGCGGCGCTTCGGCAAAGAACGCCGGGCCGGAGCCTGGCGCCTGGCCGGCAGCCGGGGCGAAATGGTCGATCAGATTGTCCATGCCCACGTCCTGCGCGATCTGGGTCAGGGCGTTCTGGGCATTCGGTCGATCGGCTGCGATGCCCGCGGCACCCTGCTGGGCGAGGACCAGCAACTGCTCCATGCCCGCCATCGGCTGGGCGAAGGACAAGGCACCGGCGAAATCGTGACCGATCGGCTGTTCGACGCCTGGCTGCGCGCTCGGCGGGGCAGCGGATCGACCGCCGTCCTGCATCTGCAGGCCATCGTGGGGCGGCAGCGGATCGAACCGGGGCGCAACCGATGATTGCGCGGCGACGTTTGCCTCCATCGCCTGCGGATCCGGCAGGTCGATCTGCCCTGGGCCCGGACGGTGTCCGCCATCGGCTTCGCTGGCCTGTGCCATGGCATCGGCCCGGGCTTGCGGCAACGACCCGCTGACCGGCGAATTCGCGAACTGCTGGTCATGGGCCGCGGCGGACACCTGCTCGATATCCAGCCCCGATGCCGCCGCAGCGAGCGCCATCATCCCGACCGAGCGGGCGTCGGCCTGACGGGTATCGTTGGCAGCGACAAGCTCCGCGCCCTGGATCGCCGTGAACTGCGATGCACTCGCGAGTTTCGTCGCCGCGACATCGCTGGCAAGCGCCTCGGCCATCATCGGGTCGGGGGTGACCGCGGTGATGTGGATGTTGCCGCTCGAGGAAACATCGCCATCGCCGTCGACCACCTCGACCGGCAGGTCGAACGAGACCGGATCGGTCGTCAGTGTGGTCGCGCCGAAACCGCCGATCTGGAATGTGTCGCCTGCCTGCCAGGTGTATTCGACGCTGTTGAAGCCATCATCGGTGAAAACGGCGATTTGCGTACCCACCTGGCTGGAACCGGGATCGCCTTCCACCCCGGCAACGCTGACGGTGCCATCATTGTTGAAGGTAACCGTGAAATCGCGGCCATTGATCGTGTACGTGCCGCTTTGGATGATGATTGCCTCGCCATTGCCGCCGACCCAGGGCGTGCCGCGCCACGTGATAGCCACACCGGTGATCGTATCGATCGCCCCATCGCCCACGACGGTATTCCCGTCGGCATCGTCGAAGGCGGTGATCTGCACGGTCGAACCCGTGGTCGACTTGAGCAGCGCGGTGGCCCCGTTCACGATATAGTGCCCGTCGAAGACATGGTCGCGATTGGCCAGCGCCGCATAGTCGTTCTGCGTCGTGTCGGCCGGATTGCCGCGCAGATCGACGACGAAGTCGACGCGGAAGGTCTCGCCGCTCCCGACCGAAGCGCCACCGTCGACACCGCCGGAATTGGCCGTCGAGTTGATCGTGCCGGCCAGGACTCCGTCGATTGAAGGCGTCAGCAGCAGGTCGAGGCTGTCGTCGTCGTTAGGCGATGTCACGCTGTCGCCGATAGGCACGAAGCCGGTCCAGCTCCCGTTGCCCCCCACGAACTGCGCCACCACCGGGTTGAACTCGATGTTCTGGACCGAATCGATCGACCCGTCCATGTCGACCACATAGGTCCCGCTTGCCGGATCAAGCGTCACGGTGAAGATCGTCTGTCCCCCGGCAACGCCACGCAGCGTCTGATCGTCGTCCAGCACATAGGTGATCGGCTGGAAGCTCGAAGTCAGGCCGCTGTCCATCCCGTCGAGCGACGCGAGGAAGCGCACCGTGCCCGGCCCGTCCGCGCCGTAATTGTCGGAAAGCGTGCCGTCGCCGTCGAGCGCGATCGGGGCCGTGGGAGCAGAAGCTCCGTTGGTCACTTCGACCGCCACCGGTGCCACCGCAACCGGCATATCGTCGTCGACCGTGACCACCAGCGAGCCGGTTGCGGTCACGCTGTCGCCGTCGGCGTCGGTTGCGACCACCAGGCCGGCGAACTCGATGGCGATGTCGTCCTCGGTGCTGTTCGCCGGATGGTCGAGCACGCCCTCGAGCGTGAACGCCCACGTCCCGTCCGCGTCCAGCGTCATCGTGAACACCGGCGCACCGTTCGCGCTCGCCACGATCGAGCCCGCGCTCACCACATAGCTCAGCGCCACCGTGCCCGAGCTCAGCCCCAGGCCGGTCAGATAGGTCTGGCTCGAAGCGGCGGTCTCGAACGCATAGCTCAGCGGGCTGTCCGCGCCCGAGGCGAACAGCGCCGCAACGCTGCCCCCCGTCGCCAGCCCGACCGTGCCCGCGCCAGCGTCGATGTCGCCCACGCCGCCTTCGATCCCGCCTGCCAGCGCATCCTCGTCCACCGAGCCCGACAGGCTCGCCAGATCGTTCGCCACCGGCGTATCGTCGTCGACGGTGATCGTCAGCGCCCCATCCTCGGTGTCGAGGTCGCCATCGGTCACACGATAGGTCAGCGTGAACGAGGCATCGTTCTCGTCAGCGCCCGCCGCATGCAGCACATTGGCGTTCTGCGTCACCGTATAGGCGCCGCTATCGGGGTTCAGCGTGACGGTCACCACCGTGACCCAGCTGCCGCCCTGCATCTGCTGCACGAGGATGTCGTCCCCGCTCGCCACATACTGGAACCCCGCAGGCGCACCGCTCGTCAAAAAGGCGATCGTGCCACCATCGTTGCCAAAGTCATGCGCCAGCGTGCCGCCGGTGTTCGCCGTGTCCGGATCGACGTCGCCCATCCCCCCGGCAATGCCCCCGGCCTGCGTCTCGTCGTCCAGCTGGACCTCGGCATTGCTGCCCACGCTCGGCGCATCGTCGAGGAACACCAGGTCGCTGCCGATCGAGATCGTCTCGCTCGCGCTGTCGCCGTCGCCATCGGTCGCGCTCGCGCTCAGCGTGATCAGGTCCCCGCTCGCAAGCCCGGTCGGCTCATTGTCCGCCGTCGGATCGGCGTGATAGACCGAACGCTGCTGGTCGAGCGTGACCGTCCCGCTCGCATCGACGCTCACCACGAACACGATATCGCCGCCGACCTCGGTCCGGCCAACCACCTGGCCGCCCTCGAGCGTCAGCACCACCGCCTCGCCCGTCAGCGTGTCGGTCAGCCCGCTCGAACCCGCGCCAACGCCCAGCGCATAGCTCTCGCCACCGCCAGACGCTGCTCCATCAGCGCCATAGGCCAGCGTGAACACATCCGAGTAATCGAAGCTCGCATCACTGGCAAAGTCGCTGTCGTCCACCACCAGCGGCTGCGGCTCGCCGGTGACCGTCACGCTCGGCATATCGTCGTCGACCGTGACCACCAGCGAGCCGGTTGCGGTCACGCTGTCGCCGTCGGCGTCGGTTGCGACCACCAGGCCGGCGAACTCGATGGCGATGTCGTCCTCGGTGCTGTTCACCGGATGGTCGAGCACGCCCTCGAGCGTGAACGCCCACGTCCCGTCCGCGTCCAGCGTCATCGTGAACACCGGCGCACCGTTCGCGCTCGCCACGATCGAGCCCGCGCTCACCACATAGCTCAGCGC
>JBAZTF010000013.1:0-61537 GCA_041662105.1 Erythrobacter sp. | reverse complement strand
TCCGGCCAACCACCTGGCCGCCCTCGAGCGTCAGCACCACCGCCTCGCCCGTCAGCGTGTCGGTCAGCCCGCTCGAACCCGCGCCAACGCCCAGCGCATAGCTCTCGCCACCGCCAGACGCTGCTCCGTCAGCGCCAAAATCGAACACGAAACGGTCTGAATAATCCGTGTCGGCATCGACGCTGAGGGTGGTGTCGTCCACCACCAGCGGAGACGATTCCCCGCGCGTCGTCACCGTCGGGCCATCATCCGCAAAGCGAATGTTGCCGCCCAGGTCGAGCGAAACGGTCTCGCTGGCCTGGTCGCCGTCGCCGTCGGTGATCGTTGCGGTCCCCTGCAAGGAAAGGGCGCCGTCGGCGAGGACCGCCAGCTGATCGTCATAAGGCGCCGAGCTTTCGCCCGGCAGCGCATGATCGATCTCCTGATATTGCGTCAGCGTGACCACGCCGGTCGCGGGATCGACCGACAGGCGGAAGACCTCGGTCCCATTGGCCGAACCGACGATGTCGGCTCCTTCGAAGGCCAGCGTCACGCCAACGCCATTGCTGGTCAGGCCCGAATCCGGACCGTCGAGCACGAAGGCGTAGCTCCAGGCGATACCGCCGGCACCATCGGCTCCAAACGAGGAGTCCGCGATAGAGAACGACGCGCCGAAATCCGCGGTAGTGGTGTCGGTATCGGAGGCAGCGCCGATCGTGTCGGCGTCCTGCGTGGTCAGGACGATCGCATCGCCATCGACCGCTGACGCGTCGATGGCCGGGCCATCATCACGCAAGCTCAGCGCTCCACCAAGCGAAGCCGTAGCGGTCGCGGTGTCGCCATCGCCATCGGTCACGGTCGCCGACAGGGTGATGAGATCGGGGTCGGCGAGGCCGGCCGGATCGTCGTGATCGGTGGTATCGGCGTGGACCACCGCGCGTTGCTGATCGAGCGTGACGATGCCGCTCGCATCGACGGTCAGGACGAAGACCACCTCGCCGCCGGTCTCGGTCCGTCCGACCACGGCGCCGCCCTCGAGCGACAGCACCACCGCTTCGCCCGACAGCGTATCGACGAGGCCGGTCGAGCCAGCCGCAACGCCGAGCGTGTAACCCGAGACGCTGCCTGGTCCGTCGGCGTTGTAGTCCGGCGTGAACAGGCCGGAAAAATCGGCCATGGCATCGGTGCCGAAAACGCTCTCGTCGACTGCGAGCGAGCCGGCCTCGGGGGCGGATGCCGCAAGCGTGGGCAGGTCGTCGGAAACGCTGACCGAGACCGAAGACGAAGCCTGATCGCCGTCGAGATCGGTTGCGACCACGAGCACCGAGCCCAGCGCGGCGAGATCGTCGCCGAGGCCGGGATGGAGCGCGTAATTGTCGCTCAGGGTGACGGTCACCGTTGCCGTCGAACCCGTGACCGAAAGGTCGAGCGTGACGATGATCTCTTCGCCGCTGCGCCCGACGATCTGCGTGTCCGAAACACGCTCCCAGCTCAGGCCACCGTCGAGATTGTCGAGCGCAGTAGCACTGTCGTCGAACACGATCGAGACGATCGCATCGGAACCGGGGGTGAAGGCGATCATCGCGGAATCGGTGACCGGCGTGGCCGGATCCGAACCATCGGCGAGATTCTGATCGTCGACGGTCAGGCTGACCGGCTCGCCCGCCACAGGGCCTCCACCATCGGTAATCGAGATCGGCTGGACCGCCGTGTCGCTGTCCCCGTCGCCATCGCTCAGCGTATAGCTGAACGAGGCATCGATCGGGCCGTCCGACTGGTCGAGCCCGGGGTTCGGATCGAAGGTCCACACCCCGCTCATCGTCAGCGTGTAGGTGCCGTTCGCGTTCGCATAGCTCGCCGCGCTCCCGTCCTGCGGCACCTGCGTCGTCACCCCGCCAACCGTGAACGAGGTCACCCGCGCCCCGTCCGCCCCCGCGCTGTCGTTCGCCGTCACATCGCCGCCGATCGTGCCGACCGCATCCTCGGCCACCATGCGCGGACCTTCGTCCAGCGCATCGGGCAGATCGTCCGACACGCGCACCAGCACCCCGCCGGTGGCGGTATCGCCATCGGTGTCGGTCGCGATCACCTCCACCGAGCCCAGCATTGCAAGATCGTCGATATCGATCCCCGGGTGGCCCAGGTAATTGTCGTTCAGCACCGCCGTCACCGTCGCGTCATCGCCGCTCACCGACAGCGTCAGCGTCACCACCAGGCGGCCGCCATCCGAGCCCGTGATCGTCGTGTCATCGACCCGCACCCATGTCAGCCCGCCAAGCAGCCCCGAGGTGTCGCCGAACGCAAAGCTCGCGAACGGATCGGAACCCGCGACAAAATGCAGCGTGTCCGCCGCAAAATCCACGCCCGCCGGCGTGCTGCCGTCGGCCAGGTTCTGGTCGTCGAGCGGCAGGACGATCGGTGCCGGGTCCGCCGGCCCCGCCCCGTCGGCGATCGAGATCGGCTGGACCGCCGTGTCGCTGTCCCCGTCGCCATCGCTCAGCGTATAGGTGAAGGAGGCATCGATCGGGCCGTCCGACTGGTTGAGCCCGGGGTTCGGATCGAAGGTCCAGTTGCCCAGCGCATCGAAGGTGTAAGCGCCATTGGCAGTCACCACCGGGGTGGTTCCGCTCGCGGCGATCGCATAATCGGTTCCGCCGATATTGACCGATGTGACGCGCGCGCCATCGGCACCCTCGACGTCGTTGTCGATGACGTTTCCGGACAATCCGGCCGGATCATCCTCGACGATCGTCAGCGCGACCTCGTCCACCGCGTCGGGCACGTCGTCGATGATGCTGATGTCCAGCGTGGCAGACGCGGTGTCGCCATCGACCTCGGTCACGGTGACCGCGAAACTGTCGACCTCGGGGCTCAGCGTGTTGTCGGTCAGCGCATAGCTGTAGCCGAGCTGGCCGTCGCCGATCGCGGTGATGGTCAGCGTGCCGAATTCGCCGGCGATGGTCTGGCCCACCGCGCTGACGGCAACCCCGTTGATGGTCAGCGAGGCAAAGCCATCGGGCGTGGTGAAGACGATCGTCCCGGTGGTGATTTCCGCGTCGCTGGCCGAATTCGAACCTTCCGGTTCGCCGTTGCGCGCGGGAAGGCCGGCCTCGTTCACCTGGGCGGTCGCATTGACGGCGCCGGCCGGATTATCCGGCGTCACGATGACGATGGTCGGCTGCTCGTCCTCGTCGACGATATCGGGAATGATCTCCCTGTCGGGGAATTCGGGGAAGGCGAGTTCGGTATAGGGGAGCAGGTCGCCAAGCCCGTAAGCCGCCTGGATATCCCCCACCTCGCCGGCAAAATTGCCGCCCGAGCTCTGCACGGCCCCCGCTTCGGGCGCGGGTTCGCTTCCCGTCAGCAGCGCGGCAATGTTCTGCGGAGGGACGGTAACGCCATCGACCTCGAACTGCGGGACGATGATCGCGCCATCGGGGATGCGGATGACGGAGCCGTCCTCGAGAGTGATGACGAGGTCGCGACCATCGACCGAAAGGGCATCGAGCGAGACGCCCGCAGGAAGCCGCACCACATTGTCGGGTCCGACAACCAGCGTCTGCTGGGCACCCAGGCTCGCCTGCGCCAGCAGGTCGGCGGGAACCTGCCCAAGCTCGCCGGACGGATCCTCGAGATTCTCCAAGCCACCATCTGCGTGCCCGCGGCCGGTAAAATCCATCATTACTCAATCCCTCCGATGGGAACGGAAGAACACCGACGGCGTCGATGCTGAGCGCGAAGCAGCGGGAACGGCGAACGATGCCCGAAACCAGCCGGACGAAAAACTTCGTCAGTTCCTGTGCTTCGCGGCCCGTTCCGAGTCTTTATCCGCGACGACGGGACGGTCCCGGCACGCGATGATTCGTTGGCGCGATGAAATCAGCGATCCAGTATGGTTGCAATAGAATTAACCCTTTGGGAAATTTTCGAGCACCCAGGGTTTCAACTGAAACTATCTCATTATCAATCTGATAAAATTGGATTTATTCCCACCGCAGGACCGATTTTGGACGTGTCCCGAAATGGGTGATCGGGCAGGAAACCACTCATGGTTGCCTGATTCCGATCATTCGGAGCGCAAGGATGGGTCGCCAGGCTAGAAACTCTGGCCCAGATCCGGGAACGACTCAGCCACGAATCCGCAGAAAATCGGGACTCCGTAGGGGAGCGTCCAGCTCTGTTTGGTTTCACCGCGGGTTACCTTGAGCCCGCGATACCAGGCAAACATCAGGGCAACCAGGACAAGCCCGCTCAAGGCCACCCAGCCCAACATCGCAAGAGCCCGGTCGAGCGGCACCGCCAGCGCCGCCGCTGCATAGAACTTCGCGTCGCCGGCACCGATCAGGCGGCCCGCGAACAACAGCATCCCCGCCGCCAGCGCCACGACGGAATGCACCGCCACCGAACCGATACCCGACCAGCCGGAACCGAGGGCGGTTGCCGCCAGCGCGGCGGCGGCCAGCGCCAGAACCAGCAGGTTGGGGATGCGGCGGGATACGACGTCCCCGCCGGCCCCGATCAGCGCAATCGCCACCGCCAGCGCCAGCGCTATTTCCGCAGCCACGGCGCGAACACCACCTCGAAGCTGCGCGCCGTGCCTGCGCTGGCCAGTTCGGCTGCGGATGCTTCCGGCGCGGGTGTATCTTCGGCGGGCCTGGCAGCGGCCTGACGATATCCGATCGTCATCGTGGGAACACGATCGGGTTCGATCGTCCGGATGCGGAACTCACCCTCCGAAACGCGGTGCACCGGCTCGGCTTCGCGGGCGCGGACGGGCCCATTGGCAGCCGTGGCGGGCAAGGGCGCCGACGCAAGGCGGGCGGCCGAAGATCGTTGCCGCGCCAGCATGACCTGGCCCTGCAAGCGCAACAGGTTGGCGACGTAGCGCGTATCATCGGGTTCGAGCATGATCGCCGTGCGGAAATAGCGTTCCGCCAGATCCGCACGACCGAGCTTGGCATAGGCGACGGCCAGGCCGTTGCTGGCCTCGGCCGCGGTGTCGCGGTCCATGCGCGCCAGCTGGAACAGCGCCACGGCGCGCGAGATATTGCCATCCCGCAGATGTTGTCTGCCCTCTTCGAGTTGCTGCGCGCCGCCCCCCGCGGCCCTGTACGACGCCGCAGCATCGGCGCGCGCCATGAAGCGTCCGTGCCACGGTGACGACTGGCATCCCGCGACAGCCGCGGCCATTGCACCAACCACCAGGATGTTCTTGAAATGCGGCATGGTCAGTTCCCTCCCATTGCAGGCAAGAGTTCCCGGATAACGCGAATGATACCGGGCATCATGAGGACGCCGATCATCGTCGGCAGCATGTTCACCACCAGCGGGATCGAGATCAGCACCGGCAGGCGGTGCGCGCGTTCTTCCGCCCGCATCCGGCGCTTCTCGCGCATCTCCGCCGAATAGACCCTGAGCGTGTCGGCAACGCTGGTGCCCAGCTTGTCCGACTGGATCAGCAGCGTGGCGAAGCTCTTGATCTCGGCGACGCCGCTCTTCTCGCCCATGCGGCGCAGGGCATCCTCGCGCCGCGCCCCGGCGCGCAGTTGCAGCGTCACCTCCAGCAGGATCCCCGCGATCAGCGGATGCGACTGCACCATCTCGCGGCCGACGCGGTCCATCGAGGCTTCGAGCCCCAGGCCCGCCTCGACGCAGACGAGCATCAGGTCGAGACAGTCGGGAAAGCCGTTGGTCACCGCCTCGCGGCGACGGTCGGCCCTTGCGGAAACCACGAGGTTGGGAATGTACAGGCCGATCAAGGCCGCCAGCGAACCGTAGAGATAGAGCCTGGCGCCGCCCAGTTCCACTCCAGCCACCTGCAGATACCCCATCAGCAGCAGCGGCACCGCAAAGATCAGCACCAGCCGCGCCAGCGTGAAGATCTTGGGCGCCGAGGGTGCGGTATAGCCCGCAGCCAGCAGCCTGTCGCGCAGCACATCGCCCTTGGTATCGGACAGGTCGAGGCCCGCCCGTTCCAGCCGTTCGGCAAGCTCGCTCCACGCACTGGTCCGCTTGTCCTGCAATGAATCGCGCCGCCTGATCCCTCCTCCGGCGATCTGCTGGATGTTCTGGCGGGTCTCGATGCGGCGCGCGGAAATCCGGCCGAAGCTGATGACGGCAAAGATCACCAGCGCGAAGACCAGCGCAAGCAGCGACAGCCTGGCCAGCTGGTTCGTGACGAGAAAGTTCACCATCTCACACCTTCAGATTCACCATGTTCCTGATCCAGAACACCCCGACGAAGAACCACAGGATCATCGCCGGAAAGCCGATCAGGAAGATCGGGTCGCCCGCCACCTCGAGGTAGAATTGCGGGTTCATCGAGAACAGGATGACGAAGGTCAGTACCGGCAGCGCGGTCAGCAGCCAGCCGGTCATCCGCCCTTCCGAGCTGAGCGCGCGGACCTTGAGGTAAAGGCTCGCCCGTTCGCGGATGACCTTGGAAAGGCTGTCGAGGATCTCGGCCAGATTGCCCCCGGTTTCGTTCTGCACCGAAAGCGAGACCGAAAACATGCGCAGGTCGTCGAGATCCCAGCGCTCGGCCATGTCCTCCAGCACTTCATTGAGGTCCGCGCCATAGGAAATCTCGTCGGCGATCAGGCCGAATTCCGACCCGATCGGATCGTTCATCTCCTTGGTCAGCAGCTCGATCGCGGAGGAAACCGGATGGCCCGACCGCAGCGCGCGCACGAAGATGTCGAGCGCGACCGGGAATTGTTCCTGCATGGTCTTGCGCCGCCGCTGCGCGAGATAGCTCACCGCAAGCACCGGCAGCCCGACGGCGGCCGCGGCGGCGACCGCGAAGATGAGCTGGATCACCCCGAACGTCAGCGCATAGCCCGACGAGAGGGCAAAGACGGTGATGACCAGCATCAGCAAGGCAAACAGCGCGACGATGCCCAGCACGATCTGGGCGAAACCGAAGGGCACGGCGGCCATCATCAGATTGCGCCGGAACGCGTTGTACGGGCGGCTGAGGAGGCCCAGGCTGATCGGATTGCCGATCGGATCGTGTTTGCGCAAGGCACCGAGGATCTCTTCGCGCTTGTGCCCGCTGGCGATCAGCTTCAGGCGCTTGTTGACCGCGCCAAGGTGCGCGCGCCCCTCCACCGCCACGCGCAGGAACAGCTGCGAGGCGAGGAAGATCGAGGCGAAAACCGCCAGCAGGATCAGCAGGCGCGTGACATCGCCGGAAAACATCAGGCCCTCCCCAGGTCGAGGTTGGGCCGGAACAGGTCCGCCGGCAGGGCAATGCCGTGTTCGGCGGCGCTGTCGAGGAACTTGGGCCTGATGCCGGTCGCCTCGTGCCTGCCCAGCACCTCGCCGTTTTCACCCCGGCCTTCCATCTTGAAGCGGAAGATTTCCTGCATCGAGATCGTCTGGCCTTCCATCCCGACCAGCTCGGATACGCTCAGCAGGCGGCGGCGGCCATCGGCCTGCCGCCCGATCTGGATGACGACATTGACCGCCGAGGCGATCTGCGCGCGTGCCGAAGCGGGCGAAATCTCCACCCCGCTCATGCCCACCATCTGTTCGACACGGGCGAGCGAATCGCGCGCGGTATTGGCATGAACCGTGGTCATCGAACCATCGTGGCCGGTGTTCATCGCCTGGAGCATGTCGAAGGCTTCGCCCGCGCGCACCTCGCCCACGATGATGCGGTCGGGCCGCATGCGCAGCGCGTTCTTGACCAGCTCGCGCTGCGTGACCTCGCCGCGCCCCTCGATGTTGGGCGGGCGGGTTTCGAGCCGGGCGACATGTTCCTGCTGCAGCTGCAGTTCGGCCGAATCCTCGATGGTGACGATGCGCTCGCGCCCGTCGATGTAGGAGGACAGCGCGTTGAGCAGCGTGGTCTTGCCCGAACCGGTGCCGCCCGAAATCAGCACGTTGCGCCGCGAACGGACGATGGCCGAGAGGACTTCGGCCACCGCGGCGGGAATGCTGCCCAGCTCGATGAGCTTTTCCATGCCGATGCGCTTCTTGGCGAACTTGCGGATCGAAAGCAGCGAACCGTCGAGCGCCAGCGGCGCGACGATCGCGTTGACGCGCGACCCGTCGGCCAGCCGCGCATCGACGAAGGGCGAGGATTCATCGACGCGGCGCCCCACCGCGCTGACGATCTTCTGGATGATGCGCAGCAGGTGGCGTTCGTCCTGGAACCGCGTGGTCACCCGCTCGAGCAGGCCGAACCGCTCGACGAACACGTCCTTGTGCCCGTTGACCAGGATATCGGTGATCGTATCGTCCGCCAGCAGCGGTTCGAGCGGGCCCAGGCCGAGCAGTTCGTCGAGCACTTCGCCGACCAGCCGCTTGCGCTCGGCGGCGTTGAGCGCCGCATCCTCCTCGATCAGCAGGGCGAGCACGATGTCGCCGATCTCCTCCTCGATCTGTTCGCGCGACAGGCGCTCGAGCATGCCCAGGTTGATCCGGTCGAGCAGCTTGCGATGGATCGTGGTCTTGAGCGTGAGGAGCTTTTCAATCTCCGCGTCGACCTCGAACGAGCGGATCGGCTGCGGCGCATGGCCCGGATCGTCGGGCAGCGCGAGGTTTGCCCCCTTCGGACTGCCGAGCTGCCACTTCATCGCGCGTCCTCCGCGACCCGGGCGGCGATAAGCTCGGCCAGATTGTCGATATCGGCGACGAACTGGCACTTGCGCCGGATCGTTCCTGCCAGGACCCCGCGATCCTGCGCCGGGGCCAGCGTGGCCTGGTCGGCAACGATGCCCGCGAGCACGGGGCGGCCGAGCGCCTTTTCCACATCGCCCATGTTGATCGAGCTGAACAGCTTCCTCTCGGTGCGGTTGACCACGACCGAGACCAGCCGATGGTCGAGCCCGAGAGTGCGGAACAGGTCGAGCCGACGCCGCGCCTGCCGCAGGCTCGCCAGGCTCTGTTCGACCACCATCACGATGTCGCTGGCGCTGGCAAGAACCGCGAGCGACCAGTTGGTCAGGCTCGCCGGAAGGTCGAGCACGACATAGTCGTATTCGCTGCGCGCAAGGTCGATGAGCCGCATCAGGTCCTCGACCTTCAGTGCTTCGATCGGAACGATTTCGGCAGGCGCGGCGATCAGATCGATCCCGCTCGGGTGGCTCTGCGCGACCGTATTGAGCAATGCGCTGTCCATCCGGTCGCCGGCATCGAGCAGATCGCTGAGCGTCCTGCGCGGGGTGATGCCGAGCACCTCGGTCATCCGCCCGAACTGGATATCGAGATCGAAGATGCAGACCCTGGCTTTCGTACCGCCCTGCGCAAGCGCGGCACCCAGATGGCTGGCGATGGTGGTCGCGCCCGAGCCGCCCAGCGCCCGGGTTACCGCGATCAGCGGCGCCAGCTTCACCTCGCTGCCCACGGCATCGCGATGGGCTTCGAGTACGGCGACGACCGTCTGAAGGATCTCTTCGGCAGAGAACGGCAATTCGACCACATCGGCCACGCCTTCGCGCACGAGCGTGCGGACGAGCTTCAGGTCGACGTCATGCATGGCCACGATCTGCGGCATGTCCGGCCGCGTGCGGTGCAGGTGGCGGATACGGTCCATGCTCGCCGGGATGGCCGGATCGACTTCGAACAGGACGATCCCCGACCGGCCAAGTTCGTGATCGGGAATCGGATCACCTGCGGCAATGGCGATGTAATTGGCATCGGCCAGCCAGCTCGACCCGCTGGAAGAGCGCAGCGCCTCGATGTGATCGGGCGAGGCAATGACCGAAAGTGGTGCAGACAGATGCAACTCGGTCCCCTTCATTCGATCAACAATGTATTCGCCGTGGCCCATGGTTCTTTCCAAAAATATTCCGTGAAAACCTTAAGTGAAATTCGACGTGTTAATTGTATTGCCCCCCAGATCCATCTTCCATTGTCAGTGTATATTGAAATTCCGGGAATCCAACCGACGTCCCAAGCAATACTATTGAGGTAAAGTTCATATTGGTCAGTCGCACAGTCACGAACGGCGCGACATCCATTCCAGTCGGATTGCCCGCGTATCCCAGCCCCGATCCCGAATAGTCGACCGCGATGTCGGCATCCTCGACCATTGGCCAGATCTGCTTCACGCGGGTTGCCATCACGGCGAACGCCGCAGCGTCGAGCGTTAGCGTGCCGCCGAGGCATGGCGTGGTGGTGCAGGTACAAGCGGTGGACGTGCAGGTGATCGTCCCCAGCGCATCCTGCGGAATGCGGTCGCCCTGGCCCAGGGTGGAACCAACGAAACTGTAAGAGCTCAGCTCACTCACCAGCGGTGCGGTGACCACCGCCACGCGGGCACCGATCTGGGTCGCTTTCTCGCCGCGATTGAAATCATAGGCATAGCGACCGGCGTCGATGATGCCGAGCAGGAACAGCAGAATGATCGGCAGCAACAGGGCGAATTCGCCCGCCGCTGCGGTCTCTTCGGCCAACAGCCTGCGCAAGAGGCGACGCGTGCTCATATGCCCATCACCGCAGCTTGTTGCGCCGCATTGAGCTGGTAGGAATCCGTCAGGATGCCAACGCCGTCGAACAGCGATTGATAGGCGACGTTTGCGGTCACGGTGATAACCGGCGCATTGGGCTCCGTTCTGTAAATTCCCGTGGTGAGGGGCGTTGCAGGGCAGCTGACTGCAACCACGACATCGGTGTTGTCCCACCCGGGCACGCGCGCAGTGCCGCCCGAGGTCTGTCCTGTACGCGTGACTTCCTTGATCGACGTCTCGATCGCCGACGGCAAGGAATAGCCCGACGTGCAATTGATCGATTCAAAACTCTGCCTGCTGGCAAAGCGCGCGCCATCGCGCACGCCCTTCACCACCTGGTGCTGGCTGTAGAAATAATACGACACCTCGATCGCGCCGAACAGCATCAGCACCAGCAGCGGCAGCAACAGCGCCAGTTCGGCGGCGGCAGCGCCGTCCTGCCGGCGTGCAAAGGATCGCAAGTTCGTCACTTGATCAGAAACGGTACATCGCGGCGGATGACCGTCCCTGCTGTCTCGCCGGCCGATCCGGCTGCGGTCTTGCCGATGATCTCGGCATAGATCTCGTCCTTGCGGGTGCGATCGCGGTTGAGCGAAGGCTGCACCAGGAAGACGTCCATGAACTCGACCACCGGGACCGCCCGGGAATTGCCGTTCACGCTGTGTGCCTGGCAGTTGATGACCGCGACGGAAAGCCGCCGCCGGTCGGCAACCGTATCGGACGGAACGGTGCCGCTGCCGAAACCCTTGCCCGCACTGCACTGCGGCCCGCCGAAGGCATCGCTCGGATTCTGGCCCAGCACGGCAATGCCGTCAGCGTTCGGCTGGGTGTTCCGGTTCGCGATTTCCCAACTGTAAATCTGATAGCGCGTGGGATAGCGATAGCGCGTTCCCGTGCCGCCGCTCTTCGTAAACCCGGTCCTGGCCTGCCAGGTGGCCGCGTCCCAATAGGTTCCGTCCGCCTTGCGGTAATGCGAGGCGAAATAGGCGTCGCGATCCCAGAAACCGTCCCCCAGCGGCCCTGAGCATGCGTGGGGGTCGGTAGAATGGCAGATGTCGCGCGGATGCCCCATCGACTTGGGCGCAGAACCAACGGGGAGTGCGTCGTTGCTGCCGGGCAGGTAGCGATCTACCTCCGCGGCCAGCTCCTTCCAGCCGTTCGAATGCAGCTTGCAGGCATTGGTGCCCCCGAAGTCGAGCGGGTCGTGGATCACGTCCTTCTGGCTGTTGATCGAAGCCGGACAATTGCCACCGGTCGGGCAGGACACATCGCCGTTGTAGATATCGAAGCGCGTGTTGATCGAATCCGCGATGTCGGTCTTGTTGCCCGTATCGGTATCGACCGAATCGTTGGCCGTCTTGGACACGCATTCGCCCGGGGGGATGTCCCAGCCCAGCGCCTTGCGCAGGTCGGGCGTGCCGCCCCCGGTTCCGGGAATGGTGTCGAGATAGCCGAAATTGCCCGGAGCCCATGCGCCCCCGCCGCCATTGGCCCCGCCTTTCAGAAACAGCCCGATACCTTCGTAGTCGTTCGCGTTGAAGGGGAAGTTCTTGTTGGTGTTGTTCAGCGGTTCGAGCGGGTTGCAGATCATCAGCGGCGGGGTGCGGCACAAGGCCGAACCGATCCCGGCCACCGCTTCGGCAGCGATATCGCCGAAAAAAGCCCCCACGACCGGGGTGAGCGCATAGTTGGCCCGGCGCGTGTCGACCACGACCCGGATGAATCGCGCCCGCGCATCGGCGCCCGTTGCCCCGACATCGATCGGGTTGGCGCTCGCTTCGGCATTGGCCTGCGTTTCGTAGAAGAACACCCCGGTGGTCGGGATAGTGACGGTTGTCCCCGACCCATCGTTGGCGAACAAGGTGGAATTCGTGGCAAGCCCGTTGCGTGCCGCTGCCGTTGCTCGCCCGATCGACCCATCGCTCTGGTCCAGCTGCGTCGCACCCGCCAGCGCGGCATGGTCGGCGGCGTTCTGGAGTTCGGAGTCCATCCCGGCAACGCGGGCATAATCGAAGCCGATACCCACCGCGGCGACCAGCGCGGGGAGCGCCAGCGCATAGAGCGCCGCGCTTGCGCCGCTCTCGTCCGTCCTGAATCTCTCCAACCAGCGCATTTGCTCCTCGCCTGTCCTATTCCGGGCCTTCGCCCACGTCGGTGGTGCGGATGCTGACCGGCTGCTTCACCTCGTCGGCGCGGTAGCGTTCGATCGCCTGCGCGGCGTGATCGCCGCTGGTGGTCATTTCGCCATCGTATTCGGGTTCGGGGTTGACGACCTGCGCCATCATCGTCTGGCGGTTGGCCTCGCCGAAGGCGGCATCGCCCGGCGCTTCGAGGATCGAGCGGTCGGCGCATCCCGCCACGAGCGCGAGCGGGAGCATGGCGGCCAGCGCCCGGCGCAGCTGCTTGTCAATATTCATAATCGTTCCCCTGGCTGGTGGCGGGCTGCCTGGGCGCGGCGAGTTCGCCCGCCGGGACCGGATCATAGGGTTCGCCCGACAGCACGGTTTCGGCCGCCCCCACATCGCGCACGCGATCGGTGGGCAGGCGCACCTGCGATGGCCTGATCGGCTTGACCAGCCGCGGCGTCACCACGATCAGCAGCTCGGTCTCGCCCTTCTGGAACTGGGTCGAACGGAACAGCGCGCCCAGGATCGGGATGCTGCCGAGCAGCGGGACCTGGTTGACCGTGGTCTTGAAATCCTGCTGCAACAGCCCGGCGATGGCAAAGCTTTCGCCGTCGCGCAGTTCGAGCGTGGTCGAGGCCCTGCGCGTCTGCAGGCCGGGGATCGTCAACCCGTTGATCTGGATCGATGCCGCCGGGTCGATCGAACTGACTTCGGGTTCGACCACCAGGTTGATGGTGTTGTCGCCCAGCACCGTGGGGGTAAAGCCCAGGCTCACGCCGAAGGGCTTGAATTCGATGGTGATGCCGTTGTTGCCGCCATTGCCCGCGGTGCCGCCCCCGCCGCCGCCACTACCCTGGACCACGGGGATCGGGAATTCGCCGCCCGCCAGGAACGATGCCCGTTCGCCCGACAGCGCGACCAGCACCGGCTCGGCCAGCGTCTTGGCGAAGCCCTTTTCCTCCAGCGCGTTGAGATAGGTATCGAAATCGATGCCCAGCGCGCTGAACGTCGCCCCGATCACCCCGAAACTGTTCTGGATGGCGGAAAAACTGAGGATATTGCCCGGGTTGTCGACCGTGCCGGGCGTCAGGCCCGCGCCGGGGCCGAAGGATGCCCCGAAATCGCCGTCGCGGTCGATGGCGAAGCCGCGCACGCCGACGTCTTCGCCCACCGAGCGGTTGACCTCGGCGAACCTGACCTCGAGCATGACCTGCTGGCTGCTGCCCAGCGCGATCATGTTGACGACCTTTTCGCCGGCATAGGTTGCGGCCAGCCGCACCGCGCGGTCGATCGTGCCCGCATCGTTGGCGATGCCGGTCAGCACCAGCGAATCGCCCGATATATGCGCGTCGATGTCGCTGCCGGGGATCAGCTGTGCCGCCTGCTGGCGGAACGCCTCGGCATCGGGGCCGACCGATACGTCCATCACCGACAGCACCCGTCCGCGCGCGTCGTAGAGCGTGAGGCTGGTGGTCCCCATCCCCTTGCCCAGCACGTAGAGCGAGTTTTCGGTCAGCGCGACGATATCGGCGATCTCTGCATTGCCGATCAGCGCCTTGGCGATGGGGCGGTCGGCCGTCACCACCTGGCTCTTGTTGACCGGGATTTCGAGCGTCCCGGCATGGATGCCGGCGCCGGTGGACTGTGCCGCCGCGGGGGTGGCCGCAGCCAGCGCCAGCGGCAGGGCCAGAGGAAAGGCCAGGGGAAAGGCCAGGGGAAAGGCCAGGGGAAAGGACGCGGCGGCGAGCGCGCGGCGGAGCGGATCAATTCGTGCCACGGTTCACCTCCTGGCGCGCAGCTTCGGTGCCGCGATAGATTGTCATGGTCGGCCCGCTGTATGCGGGCGCGACGGCGCTGGCCGGGACGGCGGGTGCGCCGGGCGTGCGAAAGGGAACCGCGCCGCCGCCGCGCGCCGGGGCGCTGCCCCCGCGCGCCGATGAATAGCGCAGCCGCCCGCCCGGCAGGTCGCGGGTGGTGACGATGCGGGTCGCGCCGATGGCCTGGTTTTCGACATTGCGCAGCGCCAGCGTCAATCGGCCGCTTTCGGCGGCGAGCGCGAGTTTCTGCGCATTGTACTGGTCGGTCAGCAGCGTCGCCATCTTGAGTTCCTGCGGTTCGGTGTTCTTTTCCGAAGCGCGGCGATCGATCGCGATCACCTGCGCGTTTTCGAGCACGACCGAGGTGACCTTTTCATCCTCGCCGCCCGGGATGGTGCGGGTCATCAGCACGTCGACCACGTCGCCCGGCGTGACGAAGCCGGCCACACCGGCCACTTCGTTCACCGGAATGGTCACCGCGCGCAGGTTTTCCGGGATGTTTTCGGACAGCACCGCACGGTTGGAAATCCTCGATTGCAGCACCGGTTCGCCCTGCGCGATGGGGCGGATCGCCACGTCGGTTCCGGCGAATTTGGCCATGTCGGTGATCGCGCCGGGCGGAACCGATTGCGAAGGCCAGTTGACCAGCCGCACCGTATCGGAGGTCAGCGGCGATCCGAAATCGAGATCCTGCGCGGCCACGGCCACGCGGACCAGCTGCTGCTGTTCGGCAACGCGTTCCTGCTGTTCCTCGACGCCCGAGAAATAGGCGTTGGTGAGATAGACTGCGATCAGGCCGAGCAATACGGCTGCCGCGACGATGATGATATTGCGCCGTTCCATGCGTCACCCCCGGTTACTGCACCCCACAGAGCGAAATGGACGGCCCCCCGAAACGGGGACCGTCCATTCCTGTCCTGCCTTAGCAGGCGTTAGCTACGGTCGGGTCGTTGATGCAGGTTGCAGTGTTGCTCATCGCGCCGCCGATCGAGGTGGCGAGCACGCTGGCACCGCCAACAATGGCGATGCCGACAACGATCAGGATCAGCGCATATTCGGCCGCCGAAGCGCCCGATTCGTCAGCGACGAAAGTCTTCAGGAAATTGGTCATGATACTATACCCCAAACAAGCTGGCGGGGGTCCCCCCACCCGATGCACAAAGGCTCCGGCCTCTATTTCCGGCTGCCCTGTCCGTGCGGGTATCTCTGGAACCGGCGCGACCATCTTCTGTTTTGCCGACAGTGACGCCGGTTCAGAAACGCCGTTCCCTCACGGAACCCCTGTATCATTCCACAGTTACGAATCCAGTCAACTTTTACGATACCGATTTCTTTTATCTTTTAAAATCAGCATCTTACTGTAAAATTCATTTACCTTTTCGGTTAACATATGGATCTGCATGGCCAGCTGGCATCACCGTGCGGGCGGTGCTAAGTGGGTGATTCGCAAATATTTAACCCTGTTTTCGCCCGATGAGTCGGGCATCCGGGCGCGATGGGCGGTTCGGGCCGGGCGGATTGAATTGTCGGCTCGCAAGCGACATTATGCTGCGCATGGTTTCAATCCGGGACAATTTTCGTACCGCGGCCATGCGTCATGCCGCTGCGATCGAACGCCGTTCGCGGCGGATCGCGGGGGGAATCCGCCGCTTCCTCGAAGCGGCGCTGCCGTGGTGGATCACCGGCTGGATGGCGCTGGCGCTGTTCAGGATCGCCACCGCGCCGACCTCCATCGCCGACCTGGCCGGTTTCGCCGGCGTGTTCCTGCCCTATGCGCTGATCGGGCTGGCCCCGATCGCGGGGTTGCGGCTGGCCGAAGCCGCCTTTCCGCAGGGCGCGGTCAAGTGGCAACCCGGGTTCCGCCTGGCGGTGGTGGGCCGCTGGCGCCCGGTCGACCGGGCCACTGCCCGCGCCCACCCGCTGTTCGGCCCGGCCGGATTCCTCGCCTCGCTGCTGATCGGGATGCTGCTCAACGTGGTGCTGCGCAGCGGCGAATTCCTGCTGGCGGTTCCGGCGATGGGCGCGATGGCCCCCGCCTGGGGCCGGACGATCTTCGTGGCCATGGCGTTCGACGTGATCGCGATGAATTTCCTCTATGCGGTGTGCTTCGTCATGGCGCTGCGCACGATTCCCTTCTTCCCGCGGATGCTGGCGATCGTCTGGGCGATCGACATCGCGATGCAGTTCGCCATCGCGCAGGCGGTCGGCGCGCAGGGCGATGTCCCGCCCGAGGTGGCGATCGCGCTGCGCGAACTGTTGCAGGGCAATATCACCAAGGTGGCGGTCAGCATCTTCGTATGGCTGCCCTATCTGATGCTGTCCGACCGGGTCAACGTGACCTATCGCAGCCGGCTATACGCCTGAGCCGCCGGGTGACGCGGTGCTCTCGCCCGGGCCACAGGGCTGTGCTAGCCTTCGCCCGCGAGGTTTGAGGGAGGGTTTCGTGCCCGCAACGGTCGGCGCAAGGGGAAGGCATCGGGGCATCATGCTGCTGGCTGCCGGGATCGTCGTGGCGGGCATCGCGCTGGCGATCTCGACGCTGGCCATGGGCTGGGACCAGGGTTTCGTCACCCGCGCCGCCATGCCGCGCTACAGCCGCGTGCGCCTGCCCGAACCGGCCATGGTGCCCGCGCACATCGATGCGCAGGCGGACGCAATCGTCCAGGCGATCGCCGAAAGCGCGCAGGAGGCCCCCCCAGCGATCGGCCCCGCGACCGGTCCCGTGGCGCTTCCCGCCACCGCCGCGAATGCGCCCGCACCCTTGGCCGGGCTGCGCCCCGCGCCGCCGCCCGGGAAGCACCCCGCGCCCTTCATCCCGCTCGAATTCGATATCGCCACGCCCGGGGCGGGCGGCGAATCGGTGGGCGGGGACGCGATCGTGGTGCGCAAACCCGTGCGCATGGGCGCGCAGGAGCTTGGCACCCTGCCGGTCCATGTCGACGGCGATTCGCGGCTGCTGGTCGATGCGGGCGATGTCCTCGACCTCCTCGCACGCGCGGGCGCCTCGGCCACCTTCAAGGGAAGCGGCCTGATCAGCTTTGGCGAACTGAGGAATTCAGGCGTCGACCTGCGTTACGATCCCAATTCGGACAGCGTGCTGCTGGCCACCCGCTGACGCGATTTCGGGCAGGGCGGCCTCAACCGCCGGGATTGGTGGGATGGCCGGCGACCCGGGTTTCGTAATGCAGGTGCGGGCCGGTGGAGCGGCCGGTGGTGCCGACATAGCCGATGACCTGCCCGGCCTGCACCGCCTGCCCGGGACGAACCGCGACGGCGGAAAGATGCGCATAGCGGGTTTCGAGCGATCCCGCGTGGTTCAGGGCTACCAGTATGCCATAGTTCCCGCTCCACCCGGCCAGCGCCACCCGCCCGCCCGACGTGGCCACCACCGGCGTCCCGGCCGGCGCGGCAAGGTCGACCCCCGCATGGAAGCGCGTTTCGCCCAGGATCGGGTGGTAGCGCATGCCATAGCCGCTGGTCACCCGCGCGCACGCCAGCGGCCACCCAGCGGGCCTGCCGCCGGTCAGCTGCGCCGCACCGGCAACCGGTGGCAGGATGTCGGCACCGGCAAGGTCGACCGCCCGGCCGAAACGGATCACCGGCCGGTCGTAACCCTCCATCGCAGCCCCATCGGATTCGGTGTCGAATTCGGTGTCGAAATCGGTGCCGAAATCGGTGCCGAAGCCGGTCGCCGCGCCGACAGCCAGCGCGGGGCGCGGCGCGTCTTGTGCAGATGCGTGAACGCTCGCCATCGTCCACGCGGTGGCGATCGTTCCCAGCAAGAAGGTGCGCCTGATAGTTCGCATGACCCCTCCCGAGTCCTGCGCAGGCTTATCACGGCAACCGCGGTTGCGCGAATCGCAATGGGCAGGTGACCGGTTTCGGGTCAGCTCCAGTCGATGGCGATCGAGACCTGCGAAGGGGAAACGCCGGCCTCGCGCGCGATGACGGTGCGGCTGCGGGCGACGGTTTCGGCCAGCGTCCCGGGCCGGACGGGGCGATGATCGGGCGGCTGCGCGCGCGCGGGGCGCTCCCCCGGTCCGAACAGCAGTTCCTGCTCGCTCATGCCGAAGCGGTCGGCAAGCCTGCGCAGCACCGCCTGACGCGGGTGGGCACGCCCGGTTTCCCATTTCCACAAGGTCGGCTTGGTCACCCCGAAGCTGTTGGCGAAATCGACCATCGACAGGCCCGATTGCCTGCGCAACCGCCTGATCCGCTCACCAAACGCTTCCGCTTGGGGGGCTTCCTCGACAGGCGTGATGGGGCGCGGCGGCAATTGCAGCGGCTCTGACCGCAACAGGATGGCGCTCATCTGCGCCTTGGTCAGCGGCTCGTCGAAGCGGCAGCCGAACAAGCCTTCGGCCGACCACACGATCCGCGCGAGGCATTCGCCGATCTCGGCAAAGACCACCACGAGCGGTTCGTCGAGGTCCAACCGGCCTTGGGTGCTGAGCAACATGCCGGTCGACGACAGGTTGTGCACCAGCACCTCGCACGAGGCGCCCGTTTGCGATGCGCTTCCCGAAAGGAAGAGGCGGCGGCGCGGTTCGCCGCGCTGACCGAGCGGGTTCGCCGCTGCTTCGAGCCGTGCCTGCATAACGAACGCGCCTTTCCCGCCCGGGAAGGATTGAATCATTCGCGACCTCTTCGTACTGCCGGTCTTAGCGCCGGCCGGGTTAATATTCGGTTGCCCGAATGTGTGGCAAACGGGGGAAAGGGTCAACCGGAAAAGGGCCGGCCGCCGGCCCCGGGCGATGATCCGCAGGATGCCGCAATTGCGTTCGTTTCAGCCGGACGGGGCTGATCGCACTTGTCGACCATGCCTGTCGACCATGCCTGTTTGCGCCGGGTTGCCCTTGTCGCCGCGCAGCCACACCCGACGGCGGAAGACAGCGGCCTGACGACAAGCGTTTGAAATGCCGGGCCGTCGCGCCTATCCGGACCGGCTGCATGACGCACGACCACGCCCTTGAACCCCTGCCGATCGGCACCGCCGGCTGGCGCGACGAATTGCGCGAGACCTTTCGTCTCGCCCTGCCGCTGGCGCTTGCCAACCTGTTGCAGATGCTGGTCCATGCGGTCGACGTGATCTTCGTCGCGCGGCTGGGCGAAAGGGAACTTGCCGCCTCGTCGCTGGCGATTTCGCTGTTCGGGCTGCTGATGTGGGCGCTGGCGGGCCTCACGGGCATGGTCGCCGCGCTGATCGCGGAAGAACTCGGCCGGCGCCGCCACGCGGTGCGCGAAGTGCGGCGATCGACCCGCATGGGCATGTGGCTGGCGGTGGTCTGCGGCGTGATCGGCATGTCGGTCTGCTATCAGGGCGAAGCGGTGATGCTGGCTGCCGGGCAGGATCGCGAACTCGCGGCGCTGGCCGGCGGCTTCCTGCGGGTGATCATGTGGGCGATGATCCCGATGATCATCGCCAATGTCCTGCGCAGCTTCGTTTCGGCGCTGGGCCGCCCGGTCTTCGCCACCGCGATCACCGCTTCGGCGCTGCTGGTCAGCCTGTTCGTCAATTATACCTTCGTCTTCGGCCATTTCGGCGCCCCCGCGCTGGGGCTCAACGGGTCGGCGCTCGCCAGCGTGACCACCGCCGCCTATGTCGTCCTCGCCTATGTGGTGGCGATCGCGCGCGACCGGCGGCTGCGGCGCTATCGCATCTTCGGCAAGTGGTGGCGGCCCGAATGGTCGCGGCTGGGCCAGCTGGTGCGGCTGGGCCTGCCGGTCTCGCTGACCGTGGTGGCCGAGGCCGGCCTGTTCAGCGGCGCGGCGCTGCTGATGGGGCGTTTCGGCGCATCCGAACTGGCCGGCCACGCGGTCGCGCTGCAGATCGCGTCGCTCGCCTTCCAGATCCCCTTCGGCATCGGCCAGGCGACGACGATCCGGGTCGGTTATCACTTCGGCGCGCGCGATGCGGCGGCGATAGGGCGCGCAGGTTGGGCCGGCATCGTCATGGGCGGCGGCTTCATGGTAACCACCGCCGCAGCGATGATCCTGGCGCCGGGCGCGCTGCTGCGCATCTATGTCGACCCCGGACTGCCGGGCAATGCGGCCATGGCCGATTTTGCCATCCGCTACATGGTCGTCGCCGCGGCATTCCAGCTGTTCGACGGGGTGCAGGCGGTGGCCGCCGGTGCGCTGCGCGGGTTGCAGGACACGCGCATGCCGATGCTGATCGCGATCTTCAGCTATTGGGCGCCCGGTTTCGGCACGGCCGTCTGGCTGGGCTTTTCCACCCCGCTCGAAGGGACCGGCGTGTGGATCGGGCTGGCCACCGGGCTGATCTTTGCCGCCGGGCTGCTGAGCTGGCGCTGGGCGCTGCGCGAACGATTGGGCCTGACGGTCGATACCAATCCCGCCGACTGAGACGGCTGGTCCAAAAAATTTCGCCGCCAACCGGTTGACTCGCCCCCGGCAGGGCACCAAATGCGCCTCGCTGGCACTCTCGATAGGGGAGTGCCAAGGCACGTTTCACACTCGTAAGAAGAGAGGTCATCATCATGGCATTTCGTCCGCTGCACGACCGCGTTCTGGTCCGTCGCATCGAAGCCGAAGAAAAGACCGCCGGCGGGATCATCATCCCCGACAGCGCCAAGGAAAAGCCGAGCGAGGGCGAAATCATCGCCGTCGGTTCGGGTTCCAGGGCCGAAGACGGCAAGCTCACCCCGCTCGACGTCAAGGCGGGCGACCGCGTGCTGTTCGGCAAGTGGTCCGGCACCGAAGTCAAGATCGACGGCGAAGACCTGCTGATCATGAAGGAAAGCGACATCATGGGGATCATCGGCTGATCACCGAATCCTGACGTTTTCCACCAGACACACGAATTCCAGGAGATACACCAATGGCTGCCAAGGACGTGAAGTTCGGCCGTGACGCGCGCGAAGGCATTCTGCGCGGCGTCGATACCCTCGCCAATGCCGTCAAGGTCACGCTGGGCCCCAAGGGCCGCAATGTCGTGATCGACAAGAGCTTCGGCGCGCCCCGCATCACCAAGGACGGCGTCACCGTCGCCAAGGAAATCGAACTGAAGGACAAGTTCGAGAACATGGGCGCGCAGATGCTGCGCGAAGTCGCCAGCAAGACCAACGACCTCGCCGGTGACGGCACCACCACCGCCACCGTGCTCGCCCAGGCGATCGTCAACGAAGGCATGAAGTCGGTTGCCGCCGGCATGAACCCGATGGACCTCAAGCGCGGCATCGACCTCGCGGTCGAGAAGGTCGTCGAAAACCTCAAGGGCCGTTCGAAGGAAGTCGCCGGCTCGTCGGAAATCGCGCAGGTCGGGATCATTTCGGCCAATGGCGACCGTGAAGTCGGCGAAAAGATCGCCGAAGCCATGGAAAAGGTCGGCAAGGAAGGCGTGATCACCGTGGAAGAGGCCAAGGGCCTCGAATTCGAACTCGATGTCGTCGAAGGCATGCAGTTCGACCGCGGTTACCTTTCGCCCTACTTCATCACCAACCCGGAAAAGATGACGGTCGAACTCGAGAACCCGTATATCCTGATCCACGAGAAGAAGCTGTCGAACCTGCAGTCGATGCTGCCGGTGCTCGAAGCTTCGGTCCAGTCGGGCCGTCCGCTGCTGATCATCGCGGAAGACATCGAAGGCGAAGCGCTGGCCACGCTGGTGGTCAACAAGCTGCGCGGCGGCCTCAAGGTTGCCGCGGTCAAGGCCCCCGGCTTCGGCGATCGCCGCAAGGCGATGCTGCAGGACATCGCGATCCTGACCAAGGGCGAGATGATCAGCGAAGACCTCGGCATCAAGCTCGAGAACGTCACGCTGGGCATGCTCGGCCAGGCCAAGAAGGTCACCATCGACAAGGACAACACCACCATCGTCGACGGTGCCGGTGACCCCGCGGACATCAAGGCCCGCGTCGGCGAGATCCGCACGCAGATCGACAACACCAGCAGCGATTACGACCGCGAGAAGCTGCAAGAGCGTCTCGCCAAGCTGGCCGGCGGTGTGGCGGTGATCAAGGTCGGCGGTGCCACCGAAGTCGAGGTGAAGGAGCGCAAGGACCGCGTCGACGACGCGCTGCACGCGACCCGCGCCGCGGTCGAGGAAGGCATCGTCCCGGGCGGCGGCACCGCGCTGCTCTATGCCACCAGGGCGCTCGACGGGCTGGCCGGTGCCAACGACGACCAGACCCGCGGCATCGACATCATCCGCCGCGCGATCCAGGCCCCGGTGCGCCAGATCGCGACCAACGCCGGCCATGACGGCGCGGTCGTCGCGGGCAAGCTGATCGACGCCAACGACGAAACGCTCGGCTTCAACGCCGCGACCGACACTTACGAAAACCTCGTCGCTGCCGGCGTGATCGACCCGACCAAGGTCGTGCGCACCGCACTGCAGGACGCGGCCTCGGTCTCGGGCCTGCTGATCACCACCGAAGCCGCGATCACCGACAAGCCGGAAGACAAGCCGGCCCCGGCGATGCCCGACATGGGCGGCATGGGCGGCATGGGCTTCTAAGCCATTGCGACACCAGAAGGGGCCGGGGTGGAACATTTCGCCATCGGCCCCTTTTTTGGCAATGCCTGATCTTCTCCTCTATCTTGATGACTCCGGGACGCGAAACCCGGATCGTGGATGCAAGGCCATAGCCGATCCGGACCGTCCGGACTGGTTTGCGCTTGGCGGCATCCTACTGGCTTCCGAGGACGAAAGCGCCGCGCGGCAGTTGCACAGCGACTTTTGTCGGAGATGGGATATCACCTATCCCTTGCATTCGTCTGACATTCGCTTCCGCAAAGGCGAGTTCAACTGGCTCAAGCACCTGTCGATCCCTGAGTTCGAGCGTTTCCATGAGGATTTGGCGGCGACTTTGATCGCAATGCCCGTTCGCGGTATCGCCTGTGTGATCGACCGACCGGGGTACAACAACCGATACCTCGAAAAGTACGGGCGGCAGCGCTGGTCACTCTGCAAGACCGCCTTCTCGGTCGTGGTCGAGCGAGCAGCCAAGGCGGCGATATCAGAAGGCCGTCGGCTTCGCGTGTTTCCCGAAAGGGCGGACAAGCAAGCGGATGGGTGGCTCGCCGGGTATTTCCGCGACCTGCGCGAAGCCGGAATGCCCTTCGCAGTGGCGACAAGTGAGAAGTACGCGCCTCTCACAAATGGTGATTTGGGACACACACTTCGCGAGTTTCGCCCGAAGTACAAGTCATCACCAATGGTTCAGATAGCCGACCTGTACCTCTATCCCATATGTCGCGGAGGCTACGTCGACTACCGTCCACTTTCCATCCTGCGCGAAGAAGGCAAGCTGATCGATTGTACGTTGTCGGATGATGAACTGCCCTCCAGGGGCATCAAATACAGCTGCTTCGAACTGGTGCGCGAAGGTCGCTGACCCGAAAAGCGAAAGGGCCGCGAAAACGCGACCCTCTGCCAGCCCCTATGGGACCTCATAGGCTATGCCTGCCGCTACAAATAGACCACAGAGTCTGAATGTCAAGTTAAGACCGAGTAGCTTGACGTATTGAAATTACGTAGCAGTGATTGAATCTGACAAGAAAACGCACCTCTTGATCTGATTCGAGTCAGGGCGTTCCTCGCAGGCCCTCGCAGGCAAAGGCACGCTGTCACCCCCCCTTGCGGCTCGCCTCCGCTGCCGCGACGACCTCGGCCGGCCAGGTGACCTGCGCCTGGGTCTGCGGGTTGAACACGTCGCCGGGATAGATCGCCGCTTCGGCCGCCGCGATTTCCTCTTTCGTCAGGAACGCGCTGGGTTCGAGCGCGAAGACGTCGAGCCCGCGGCTGATCTCGGTCGCGTAGATGCGGCCCTTGTACCAATAGGCCGACCAGTACCCGCCGGTGACCAGCTGATCCTTGTCGATCGGCCCGCGGTCGAAGAAGGCGATTTCGCGGATGTTCGCCGGGTCGGTGAAATCGATCACCGAAAGCCCGCCCTGATACCAGGCCTGCACGAAGATATCGCGCCCCGGCACCGGGATGATCGAGCCATTGTGCGCGACGCAGTTCTCCTTGTCGGTCTGCGGCGCGGGCAGCTTGTAGGTCCCGCGATAGACCAGCTTGCCGTTCTCGATGCCATAGAAGGCATCGGCGCCCCAGTTCTTCGGATCGCCCGCCTGGCAGCGCGGGCGCGCGCCGCCGCCCCATTCGTCGGTGAAGAGCACCTTGGTCCCGTCATTGTTGAAGGTCGCCGAATGCCAGTAGGCAAAGCCCTTGTCGGTCACGTCGTCGATCCGCCTGGGCTTGAGCGGGTCCGTGATGTCGAGGATGATGCCGTTGCCCGAACAGGCCCCTGCGGCAAGGTTCCTGGCCGGAAACACGGTGATGTCGTGGCACATATCGGTGCGGAAGGTGTCCTGCGTCCCGTCGCCGTGATCGCCGCCGCGCCACAGGCCGGCGATCTCGCCATCCCTGGCAAAGACACGCGGGCGGTCGACGATGCGCGCCTTGGACGGATCGGCCAGCGGGATCTCGATCACGTCGATGCTGAACAATGCGGTGTTGTCGCCGCCCAGTTCATAGCAACCCACCAGCTCGTCGGTATCGCGGACATAGCTGGTGCCCGAATTGTAGACCACCAGCCGCGCATCGTCGGCGCTGACGATCGAATGCGTGTGGCTGCCGCGGCAGGTCTGCACCTGCCCGACCTGGCGCGGGCGGGTGATGTCGGAAATGTCGAAGATGCGGATCCCGCGGAAGCGTTCGGGGCTGACCCGGTCATCGACCCCGCCCAGCCCGCAATCGACCCGCGCGCGGGCATCCTGCACGCTCATCACCAGGATATTGCCGGCGATCGAAACGTCGCCCTGCCCGCCGGGGCACACGGTCGAGCTGACCAGTTGCGGCACGCCGTCCTCGCCCAGCCTGTAGGCGTTGAACCCGTGGTAACTGCCCGCCACCAGCATATCGCCCGCAAAGGCCATGTCGGTGAAGGCGAAGTCGAGCAGCGAGCCGCGCTCGCCGAATTTGGGCTTGTCCTCCTCGCCCTGCTTCGCCGGGGCAGGCGCCTCGCCCCCCTTGGGCTTCTGCTCGATCCGCGGCTGCAACTGCGCCGGGTTGGCCGGGTCGAAGAAGCCGTCCGGCTTTGGCATGGCGGTGACCAGACGCAGGTTCATGATCGCCTCGCCCGCATCGCGGAAACCCGGCCTGAGCGTGGCGCGCGGATCGGTCGAAAGCCCGGTAAGCACGCCGTTCATCCGGTCGATTTCGGCCTTCTGGTCGGTCACCACATCATTGGTGAACTCGAACATCACCGGGTCGTAGGCGGTCCCGCGCAGGTTGTGGAGTTCGTCGACCATGGTCACCGCGCCCTTGTGATGCGCGACCATCAGTTCGAGGAACATGCGGTCGAACGCGGTGCCATTGGTCGCCTCGAGCGCCGTCATCTGCGTCTGGCTGGCCATGCCCTTCATCGTGTGGTGCGCATGGCCCATGCCCGGTATCGCAAGCTCCTGGCCACGTTGATCGAGCCAGCCGCGCATGAACTTCATCTCGTCCTGCTGGCTCGCCTCGATCCGGTCGGCGGTCTTGAGGATCGCGTCGTTGTTGGTGCGCGCCTTGACCAGTTGGGCCATGTCGACCGCCTGCTGATGGTGGACGATCATGCCCTGCATGAAGGCGACGTCGCCCGGCGAAAAGCTGGTGTTCGCCAGCGCGATCGCCTGCCGGCCGTCGATCACCCGCGGCGCCTGGCCCGGGGCCCCGGGCAGGACGATCGGGACATCATCGGCGGCGCAGAGCGGTGCGGCGGACGCCAGCAAGGCGGCGGCGAACGACAGGCGTGCAATCATGTGGAACTCCCCTAAATTCCGAAAGGGACTGGCTAACAGCTTGGCGCGGCTTGGCAATGGCGTAGATGTATCCGAACGGCCTGGGCCGCGAATAGCCGATGCCGCCGGGGCGCGCATCCTTGTTTCCGGAAAATTGCCGACGGGAAAAGAGCCTGTCGCGGGAGGAACACTTTTCGTCGCGTCGCGCTTGCGCCCGATTTATCGGTCGGCTTAATCATGTGATAACCATAGGCGTAGTACCGAGGCACGATGCGGACAGGATTTCTCGGGACGGTTCTGGCAGCGGGCGCGATGATGCTGGCGATGCCGACGGCTGCGCAGGGCGATGCGGAGTCATTCGAGACATCGTTCGACACGGCGCTGGGCACCGAGCCGCGCGGGCCGCAGGCTTTCGAGGCGCGTTACGGCAGCGACCTTGAACGCCAGATCGCCGCCATTGCCGAAGGATCGCGCGGCCGCATCGGCGTGGCCGCGGTCGACCTGTCGACGGGCCGCTATGTCGGCGTGCTGGGCGATCAGCGGTTTCCGATGGCCAGCACCAGCAAGATCGCGATCGCGGCCACCTTCCTCGAAGGGGTCGAGCAGGGCCGGTGGAGCCTGACGAGCGAATTCCCGCTGCTGCTGCCGCAGCGCTCGACACCCTTTTCCAGCGCGCGCGCGCCGGTCAGCGAAGGCCAGCACTTTCCCGCCCTCGACCTGATCGAGATGATGATCACCCGGTCGAACAACGCCGCTACCGATGCGCTGCTGCGCGTTGTCGGCGGGCCCGCGCGGGTCAATGACTGGGTTCGCCGCCAGGGCATCAAGGATTTCAGCCTCGATCGCGACATCGCCACGCTGGTTCGCGACGACGGCGAATTCAACCCGGCCAACCACATAGATCGACGCGACAGCGCCACGCCCAAGGCAATGGTCCAACTGCTCGCCGGACTCTATCAGGGCAGGTTCCTGAGCGAAGACAGCCGCCGCGTCCTGCTCGGCGCGATGAGCCGTACGGTCACCGGCAAGCGCCGCATTCCCGCGCTGATGCCGGCCGGAGTGCGGGTCAGCCACAAGACCGGCTCGCTCAGCAACACCTCGAGCGACGTCGGCATCCTCGAGACCCCCGACGGGCGCGCGGTCGCAGTGGCGATCTACGTCACCGGGCAGGGCACGCGACTCGATCGTGAAACGCGGATCGCCCAGATCGCCCGGGCGCTGCACGATGGCTATAGCGCGGAAAGCCACCGCAACTGGGCCGGGGCATCCTACGGTTCGAAATAGGGTCAGGACCTATTGACCGCAAAGCAAAAGGGCGGCGCCGCACGGCACCGCCCTTGCCTGTTTCGAAGCCTGTTTCGAACCGCATAGCCGTTCGAAGGTGCTGTCCCGATTATTCGGCTTCTTTCGCCATCGCGTCGGCGGTTTCTTCGACCTTGTCGGCCGCGTCTTCGGCGGTCTCGGCCACGGCATCGCCAGCGGCTTCCATGGTTTCGCCGGCAGCGTCGGCATTGGCTTCGGCATCGTTTGCCATGCTTTCAGCGGTGGCTTCAGCGGCGTCTTCGGTCTTTTCCGAGCAGGCGGCGAGAGCCAGAGCGGCGGCCGAAACGGCGGCGGCGAGTGCGATCTTGCGCATAGGTAGTTCCTTGAACAGCGAGTTAGAGTGCGGAAATCGCGACCCGGAAGCCGCCCTTCCACGCGAGCCCCGGAATCAGGCCTCACGGTGGCTGAATAATGGCCGGATTGTGGCCTCGCAAGGAATTTCGCCAGGATTACGCCGGTCCTATTCGCGATACAGTTGATTTTGCGAGATATTCGCAGGCCCCGAAAGATGGCGGCAAAAGCGCTCCCCATGCGTGCGAGGCGCTGCTAAGCCGCGCTGATGGCTGCCAAACCGCATCTCTACCTCGTCGACGGGTCCGCCTATATCTTCCGCGCCTATCACCGGCTGCCGCCGCTGACCGACCCCGAAGGCACGCCCGTGGGCGCGGTCTATGGCTATACCACCATGCTGTGGAAGCTCGCCGACGATCTCGACAAGGCCGACGGCCCGACCCACCTCGCGGTGATCCTCGACAAGGGTTCGCACAGCTTCCGCAACGACATCTACCCCCAATACAAGGCCAACCGGCCGCCCCCGCCGGAGGATTTGCGGCCGCAGTTCCCGCTGATCCGCGATGCCACCCGCGCCTTCAGCCTGCCCTGCATCGAGCAAGAGGGGCTGGAGGCCGACGATCTCATCGCCTCCTATGCCCGCGCCGCGCAAAATCAGGGCTGGAACGTCACCATCGTTTCCTCCGACAAGGACCTGATGCAGCTCGTCGGCGAACAGGACGGCGCGCGGATCGACATGCTCGACACGATGAAGAACCAGCGCATCTATCGCGACGAGGTCGAGGAGAAATTCGGCGTCGTGCCCGAGCTGGTGGGCGACGTGCTGGCGCTGATGGGCGACAGCGTCGACAATATTCCCGGAATCTACGGGGTCGGTCCCAAGACCGCTTCGAAGCTCATCGCCGAGCATGGCTCGCTTGCCGCCGCGCTCGACGCCGCGCCCGCGATGAAGGCGTCGAAGCTGCAGGAACGGCTGGTCGAGGGCCGCGCCATGGCCGAACTCAGCCGCGTGCTGGTCACGCTCAAGGAGGATTGCGCCCTTCCCGAACCGCTCGACGGTTTCAGGCTCGAGGGCGTGCCGCCCGAACCGCTCGCCGCCTTCCTGGCCAGGCATGGCTTCACCAGCCTGCTCAAGCGGCTCGATGCGGGCAGGGGCAGCCCGTCGCGTCCGACAAACCTCCACCCGGCCAGGCAGGAAACCGCCGGCGCGCCCGCCAGCGAGACGGGCAACCGCCAGCCGCTGCCCGAAATGCCGACCATCGACCGCACGGCCTATGAATGCGTGCAGACCATGGAGCGGCTCGACCACTGGATCGCGCGCGCGCAGGCCGCGCGGCTGGTGGCGGTCGATACCGAGACCAGCAGCCTCGATGCGATCCGCGCCGAACTGGTCGGGGTCAGCCTCGCGCTCGGGCCCAACGAGGCCTGCTATATCCCGCTGGGTCATGGCGGGAGCGACATGTTCGCCGAAAAGCCGCTCCAGGTCGACAAGGCGGCGGCGCTCGCCGCGCTCAAGCCGCTGCTCGAAAGCGATGCGGTGCTCAAGATCTTCCACAACGGCAAATACGACCTCAACGTGCTCGCGCGCCAGGCAATCAGGGTGGCGCCGATCGACGACACCATGGTGATCAGCTTCGATCTCGACGCGGGGCGCAGCCTCGACGGGATCGGCGGCGGGCATGGGATGGACGAGCTGGCCGAACGCCACCTGGGCCACGGCTGCATCGCCTTCAAGGACGTGTGCGGCACAGGCAGGAAGGCCATACCCTTCGGCGAGGTCCCGCTCGACAAGGCAACCGAATATGCCGCCGAGGATGCCGACGTGACCTGGCGGCTGCACGCGTTGCTCAAGCCGCGCCTGGCCGAAGAGGGCGGCACCCGGGTCTATGAACGGGTCGACCGCCCGCTGGTGTCCGTGGTGGCGCAGATGGAGCGGCACGGCATCCGCGTCGACCGCGCGCACCTGGCCAGGCTGTCCGAGGAATTCGCCAAGGAGACCGCACGGCTCGAAGGCGAGATCCACCAGCTGGCGGGCGAGCCCTTCACCGTGGGCAGCCCCAAGCAGCTTGGCGATATCCTGTTCGACAAGCTGGGCTACAAGGGCGGACGCAAGGGCAAGAGCGGGCAGTATTCGACCGATCAGGCGATCCTCGAACGGCTTTCGGGCGAAGGCGCGACGATTGCCGACAAGGTCCTCGAATGGCGCCAGCTGGCCAAGCTCAAATCGACCTATACCGATGCGCTGCAGGAGGCGATCAATCCCGAAACCGGGCGCGTCCACACCAGCTATTCGCTGGTGGGGGCGCAGACCGGGCGGCTGTCGTCGACCGACCCCAACCTGCAGAACATCCCGATCCGCACCGAAATCGGGCGCCAGATCCGCGAAGCCTTCGTGGCCGAGCCGGGCAATGTCCTGCTGGCCGCCGACTATTCGCAGATCGAGCTGCGGCTTGCCGCGCATATGGCCGACGTGCCCAGCCTCAAGCAGGCCTTCGCCGCGGGCGAGGACATCCACGCGCGCACCGCGATGGAGATGTTCGGCCAGGTCGATCGCGACACGCGCGGGCGCGCCAAGACGATCAACTTCGCCATCCTCTACGGCATCTCGCGCTGGGGCCTGGCCGGACGGCTGGGGGTCTCGCCCGAAGAGGCGCAGGCGATGATCGACACCTATTTCCAGCGCTTCCCGGGCATCCAGGCCTATATCCACGCGACGCTCGAAAGCGTGCGCGAGCGCGGCTATTCGCAGACGCTGTTCGGGCGCAAGACCTGGTTCCCGCGGATCAATTCGAAGAACCCCGCCGAACGCGCGGGCAGCGAACGCGCGGCGATCAACGCGCCGATCCAGGGGACCAGCGCGGATATCATCAAGCGCGCCATGGCGCGGATGATGCCCGCGCTCGAGGCTGCCGGACTGGGCCATGTGCGCATGCTGCTGCAGGTGCATGACGAGCTGGTGTTCGAACTGCCCGAAGCCGATATCGCCGCCGCATCGCCGGTGATCGGGCGGGTCATGGCGCAGGCGGCACGCCCGGCGGTCGAGCTGAGCGTTCCGCTGGGCGTCGAGATCGGGACCGGCGCCAGCTGGGGGGCCGCGCACTGAAGCGCAGCTTCGCCTTTGCGCTGCGCGGGGGGGGCTTTCGCTGGGTGAACTTCGCCCTGCTGGCGATCATCGGCGCGGCGATGCTGGCGCTGCTGTTCCTCGATTACATGACGATCGAAGCCGAACGGGCGCAGCGCCACCAGGCGGAAAAGACCGTCGAGCTGCTGGACCAGCTGCGCCGGATCGGCCGCACCACCACCAGCAGCGAGACCGGGCAGCGCGGCTATCTGATCACGCTCGACCGGCGCTATCTCGAACCCTATCGGGTCGGGCGCGCGCAGATCGGCCCCGCGCTCGACAGGCTGCGCGGCCTGCTGGGCGAAGATGCCACGCCGCGACAAGCGGAACTGATCGACGAAATCGACACGCTGGCCCGCGCCAAGTTCGCCGAGATGGAAACCAGCGTGGCGCTGCTCGAAGACGGGCGCGTGCTCGATGCCCGCCGCGCGGTGCTGACCGACGAAGGCGTCGAGGCGATGGAACGGCTCAACCGGGCGATCCGCGAGATGGAGCAGATCGAAAGCGCCGCCCTCGGCGAGGCGACCTCGAAAGCCGCCCAGGCCGAAGCGCGGGCGCTCCCGCTGCTCGGCGGGTTGCTGGCGCTGCTGGTTCTGGCGATGACGGCAGGGGCCACATTGGTAGGTCGCGCCGCCCGCGCGGATGCGGAGGCGGCGCAGGCCGCGGAGCTCGCGCGGGCGCGCGACCGCGCCGACCTGCTTGCGCGCGAACTCAACCACCGGGTCAAGAACCTGTTCGCCGTGATCCTGGCGATCGTCCAGATGAGCGCGCGCGGCAAGCCCGAGGCGAGCGAGGTGGCCGAAAGCATCAGCGACCGTATCCGCGCGCTGCTGACCGCGCACGAGGTTACCCAGGGCGAAAGCGAGCGGCCGGTCGCCGCGCTCGCGCAGCTGGTCGAAACCACCATCGCGCCCTATCGCTCCGCCAGCCAGCCCGCCACCATCGCCGGCCCGCAGGTGCTGCTGCCCTCCAGGCAGGTCACCCCGCTCGGGCTCGTGTTGCACGAGCTGACCACCAATGCCGTCAAATACGGCGCCTGGAGCTGCGGCGGGTCGCTCGACATCGGCTGGGTGCGCGAAGGCGAGCGCATCCGGCTGACCTGGCACGAGCGCGGCGCCAAGCTCGTGGGGCCGCCCGGAACCAGGGGTTTCGGCACCATGATGATGGACAGCGCCGCACGACAGTTCGGCGGCACTATCACGCGCGACTTCGCGCCCGACGGGCTGGTGGTGACCATCGACCTGCCACTGGCCGAATGAACGGGCGGCTTGAAACCCGCGCGACGGCGCCATAGGCAGGCGAGTGATGTTCGAGAGTTTCCTGCCGCGCAGCTGGGCCATCCCCACTGCCGATCTCATCGGAGTCCTGACCGTGCTCGCGATCTCGATCGCGGGCGCGCTGGTGGCCCACTGGATCGGCTTCGCCCTCCTCAAACGCCTCGCCAGCCAATCGCAGACCCCGCTCGACGACGTGGTGGTGGCCAGGACCCGCCGCCCGATGCGGTTCGCGCTGGTCACCTTCGCGATTGCGATCGCGGCCGGGAACGACGCGCTGGCCGGGCCGGAATGGGACCTGCTGGCGCGCTTCCTCACCCCCGCCGTGCTCGGCTGGGTCGCCTATGCGGCGGTCAAGGGCGTCGCGGTCGGCTTTGCCGAACAGGTCAGCGCCTCCGCCGATCCGGTGGCCGAACGCGGGCGGCTGACGCGCATCGCGGTCCTCTCGCGCACGATCCGCGTCGCGATCGTGGTGATCACGCTGTCGCTGGTCCTGTTCAATATCCCGGGCGTGCGCGATGTGGGCACCACCATGCTCGCATCGGCCGGGCTTGCCGCGCTGGCGGTGGGCGCCGCCGCGCAGCCCGCGCTGAAATCGCTGATCGCCGGCCTGCAGATGGCACTGACCCAGCCGCTGCGGCTTGGCGACCTGGTCAAGGTCGACGGGCAGACGGGCCGGGTCGAGGAAATCCGCATGAGCTTCGTCACCGTGCGCACCTGGGACGAACGCGTCATCGTCGTCCCGACCAGCCGCTTCCTCGAACAGAGCTTCGAGAACTGGTCGCGGATCAACGAGAAGCTGACCGGCCCGGTGTTCCTCCATCTCGATCCCGACACCGAAGTCGCGCCGATCCGCACCGAGTTCGAGCGCTTCGTCAAGCAGCACCCGCTGTGGGACGGACGCAATTTGCAGCTTCTGATGACCGAGGCCTATCCCGAGAGCATCGAGCTGCGGCTGGCGATGAGCGCGGCGACGATCGGCGATCTGTTCACCCTGCGCTGCGACGTGCGCGAACACATGCTCGGCTGGCTGCGCAAGGAGCAGCCCGGCGCGCTGATCCGCCACCGGCTCGAGGTCGAGGCGGCCAACCAGCGTGCGAAACAGGGCGGGTAGCGCCGCTTATTCGTGCTTGGCCGCACGGGTGCTTTCGACCATGCCTTCGTGGAGGAAGCCGATCGGATGGACCTCGGCGGCGCGTTTCTTCAGCTCGCCGCGCATCTTCTGGTATTCGCTTTCCATCTCGGGCGTGACCGTTGCCCGGCTGTCCTTGAGCGCTTCCTCGAAATCCGCCGCGGTGACCGACTTGACCTCGCCGCCGGCGCGCTGGATCGCGTTGAGCCCCGCGCGGCGGACCACGTCCTCGAGATCCGCGCCGGTATAGCGGTCGGTCCTTGCCGCGATGTCCGCCAGCTTGACGCCCCTGGCCAGCGGCATGTTGGCGGTGTGGATGCCGAGGATCTGCTCGCGGCCCGGCCTGTCGGGTGTGCCGACATAGACCAGCTCGTCGAAGCGCCCGGGGCGCACCAAGGCCGGGTCGATCAGCGCCGGACGGTTGGTCGCGCCGATGACCACCACCGACTGCAGTTCCTCCAGCCCGTCCATTTCGGCCAGGATGGTGTTGACCACGCGGCCCGTGACCTGCGGTTCGCCCTGCCCCGATCCGCGCGCGGGCACCAGGCTGTCGATCTCGTCGATGAACAGCACGCACGGCGCCACCGCGCGGGCGCGCTTGAACAGGCGCGCGATCTGCTGTTCGCTCTCGCCGTACCACTTGGACAGGAGGTCGCTCGACTTCATCGAGATGAAGTTCGCCTCGGCCTCCTTGGCCACCGCCTTGGCCAGCAGCGTCTTGCCGGTGCCCGGCGGGCCGTAGAGCAGGAAGCCCTTGGCCGGGCGGATGCCCAGGCGGCGGAAGGCCTCGGGATTCCTGAGCGGGAGTTCGATCCCTTCCTTGAGCGTCTCGATCGCATCGGGGATGCCGCCGATGTCGCTCCAGCGGACATTGGGCATCTGCACCATCACCTCGCGCATGGCCGAAGGCTGGATACGCTTGAGCGCGGCGAGGAAATCCTCGCGGCTGACGTAGAGATCGTCGAGCACTTCCTGCGGAACGGTGCGTTCGTCGAGGTCGAGCCGCGGCATGATCCGGCGCACCGCGTCGATCGCGGCTTCGCGCGCGAGCGCGGCGATATCGGCGCCGACGAAGCCGTAGGTGGCGCGCGCCAGCTCGTCGAGATCGACCTTGTCGCCCAGCGGCATGCCGCGCGTGTGGATGCCGAGGATCTCGCGGCGGCCCTTCTCGTCGGGCACCCCGATCACGATCTCGCGGTCGAAACGGCCGGGGCGACGCAGCGCCTCGTCGATCGCTTCGGGCCGGTTGGTCGCGGCGATGACCACCAGGTTCGCGCGCGCCTCGAGCCCGTCCATCAGCGTCAGCAACTGCGCGACGAGGCGCTTTTCCGCCTCGCCCGACACGCGCTCGCGCTTGGGCGCGATCGAATCGATCTCGTCGATGAAGATGATCGCCGGGGCGGATTTCGCCGCCTCCTCGAACACTTCGCGCAGACGCTTCTCGCTCTCGCCATAGCCCGAGCCCATGATTTCAGGCCCGTTGATGGTGAAGAAGCTCGCCTCGCTTTCATTGGCCACCGCCTGCGCGAGGCGGGTCTTGCCCGTTCCCGGCGCACCATGCAGCAACACGCCCTTGGGCGGATCGACCCCCAGCCGCGTGAACAGTTCGGGATAGCGCAGCGGCAGCTCGACCATCTCGCGCAATTGCTGGATGGTTTCGCCCATCCCGCCGACATCGTCGTAATTGACCATTGCCCGGCCATCGCGCGGCGCCTCGAACTCGGCGCGCAGTTCGACCTCGGTGGCTTCGTCGATATGGACGATGCCCTTGGGCACCGTCGAGACGACGGTCAGGCGGATCTGGGTCAGCGCATAGGCCGGCGCGTTGAACATGCGGCGCACCTCGGGCGGCATGTCCTGCACCGGCTGCTGGCCCGTCGTCGCCACCAGGTCGCCCGCGACGACCGACTTGCCGAAGAAGTTGCGCTTGAGCGCCTGCGCCGGGCCCTGCAGCCGGATTTCGCGCTGGGCGGGGGCGAAGACGACACGCGTTGCGGGGCGCGAGCGGGCCGCCGCAATCCGGACGTGTTCGCCCGAGCCGACCTCGGCATTGCCGCGCTGGAGCCCGTCGAGCCGGACCACGTCGAGGCTCTGGTCCTCGTCGTAGGCGGCCATCGCGATTGCCGCGGTCGACCGCTTGCCCGTGATCTCGATCACATCGCCCTGGGTGATGCCCAGCGCCTGGAAGGCCGAGCGCGGCATGCGGGCAATGCCCTGCCCGCTCTCCTCCTGCCGCGCGGCCGCAACCTGCAGCCTGACCGTCTTTTCCGCTACTGCTGCGTCAGCATCCGCCATGGGGGCAAGGTCCCTTCGTCCGTTCGCTCGTCCAGGCCCAAGCTGGGGGCTGGGGCTTGACGATGCAATGAACGAGGATCGGCGACCTTTTCGGGAATGCCAAGAAAAAAGCCCGGCGGGCGGACCCACCGGGCTTGAAAGTCTTGGGAGAGGATGCCTGAAAGGCAGGCGGGATATGCTGGCCAGCCGCCTTTTGTGCAAGTGCGAAAAGAACAAGGATTGTTGCGTGCACTGCAACAGGGAGTGACCGTTGCCTACATAACATATTGAATTATATATACTGTTCTGGTCGCAGACCGGTTGCACTGTTTTGCATCGCAGCAAATCACAAGTGGCCGCGCGCACCGCTGCGGCAAGCTCGTGACAGACGCATTTCAAGCGGTTAAGCCGCGCCCATGGACAAGCTCTACCCGGACGCCGCCGCTGCCCTCGAGGGGTTGCTCGTGGACGACATGCTGATCGCCAGCGGGGGCTTCGGCCTTTGCGGGATTCCCGAAAACCTGCTCACCGCAATCCGCGATTCGGGGGTGAAGCGCCTCACCTTCGCCAGCAACAATGCCGGGATCGACGGCGAAGGCATCGGCATGCTGCTGCGCACGCGCCAGGTAAGGAAGATGATCTCGTCCTATGTCGGCGAGAACAAGGAATTCGAACGGCAGTTCCTCTCGGGCGAGCTCGAGGTCGAATTCTGCCCGCAAGGCACGCTGGCCGAACGCATGCGCGCGGGCGGCGCGGGCATTCCCGGTTTCTATACCAGGACCGGTGTCGGCACGCAGGTCGCCCAGGGCAAGGAAGTGAAGGTCTTCGATGGCGAGGAATATATCCTCGAACGCGGCATCTTCGCCGATCTCGCCATCGTCAAGGCGTGGAAGGCCGACGAGACCGGAAACCTGGTGTTCCGCAAGACCGCGCGCAACTTCAACCTTCCGGCCGCGACCTGCGGCAAGGTCTGCGTGGTCGAGGTCGAGGAAGTGGTCCCCGCAGGCAGCCTCGATCCCGACTGCATCCACCTGCCCGGCGTCTATGTCCAGCGCATGATCGTGGGCGCACCCTACGACAAGAAGATCGAGTTCGTCACCACGCGCGAGCGCGTGAGCGCATGATGCCTTCGCTGGGAGCCAATATCCTCGCAGCCGATCGCGAATTCGCCGGCCGCAAGCGCTCAGGGGGAACCGCCGTCCTCGCGGCGCTCGCCCTCGCCGGTTGCGCGACTGCGCCTGCCGAAGTGGCCAGCGCACCGGTGCCGGTTGCCGCGCCTGCTGCCGCCACGCTCGGCGGCGACGCACCCGCGCCCGACCCGATGCGCTGGACCTATGGTTCGGGCGAAGCCGCCGCCGCCGCGGTCCAGGCATGGCGTGCGTTGGCCGACTACACGATCGCCGTCTCGCGCCAGCGCAAGCTGCCGCAGTCGGTCCCGCTGGGTCTGCCCGATGCACCCGGCGGCATCGGCACGCCCGCCTGCCAGCGCGCCGACGGGACGCAGAAACCCTTCGCCGCGGTGTTCGACGTCGATGAAACGGTCATCCTCAACCGCGGCTACGAATACTGGCTTGCGCTCGGCAATCCGTTCAGGCCGGACGACTTCACCAAATGGGCCAAAGACGGCGCGCCCTATGCCGTGCCCGTACCCGGCGCGGTCACCGGCATCCGCCGCCTGCGCGAAGCGGGGATCGCGGTGGTCTACAACACCAACCGCCCCAGCAGCACCGCCGCGGGCACCATTGCCGCGATCGAGAAGGCCGGGGTCGGCCCGGCGGTGCACGGCGAAACGCTGTTCCTGGCGGGCGACGATGCGCTGGGCGGAAACAAGGACGGCCGCCGCAGGACGATTTCGGACAGCTACTGCGTCATCGCGCTGGGCGGCGACAACCTCGGCGATTTTGCCGAACGGTTCAACGACAAGGCTCTCACCGTCCATCAGCGCCGCGAGCTTGCCGCGCGCGGCGATATCGCGCGGCTGTGGGGCAATGGCTGGTTCCTCATTCCCAACGCCGCCTATGGCGCATGGCAAAAAGGCACGATCGACGACGTCTTTCCGCCCGACGCGCGCTGGACCCCCGACACCCCCACGCGCACCGCGCCCGACATCACGAACGAAGGCGAATAGGATGACCGATACCGCGACCCGCACCGGCTGGGACCGCAACCAGATGGCCGCGCGCGCCGCGCGCGAGTTGAAGGATGGCTATTACGTCAACCTGGGCATCGGCATCCCGACGCTGGTGGCGAACCACATCCCCGAAGGCATGCATGTCACGCTGCAGAGCGAGAACGGCATGCTCGGCATCGGCCCCTTCCCCTATCCCGACGAGGTCGACGCCGATCTCATCAACGCGGGCAAGCAGACCATCAGCGAACTGCCCTACAGCGCCTATTTCGACAGCGCCGCCAGCTTTGCCATGATCCGCGGCGGGCACATCGACCTGACCGTGCTGGGCGCGATGGAAGTGGCCGAGAACGGCGACATCGCCAACTGGATGATCCCGGGCAAGATGATCAAGGGCATGGGCGGCGCGATGGACCTCGTCGCAGGCGTCAAGAAGATCATCGTGGTGATGGAGCACAATGCCAGGGATGGCAGCCCCAAATTCATCCCCGCCTGCACGCTGCCGCTGACCGGCAGGAACGTGGTCGACATGATCATCACCGACCTTGCCGTGTTCCAGCGGCCCGACCATGCCAGCCCGTTCCGGCTGATCGAGTTGGCACCCGGCGTCACGGCCGACGAAATCGCCACCAAGACGAGCGCGCATTACATTTTGTAACGCAACGGCCTTGCCGCCGACATCCGCTCAGCACCATGCTGTCCGCAAGGCGACGGGGAGAGTGAGCGCTTGACCGGCGCGGTCGGGAGGCGCAGCAGCGCTGGCCATGTGGCTCGATCAACCGCGCAACCCCCGGGCCCCGCTTGCCGGGCTCAAGGTCCTCGAACTCGCCCGTGTGCTCGCCGGTCCCTGGGCCGGGCAAATTCTGGCCGACCTCGGGGCCGACGTCATCAAGGTCGAAAGCCCCGATGGTGACGGGACGAGGCTGTGGGGCCCGCCGTGGATCGAGCGCGACGGCGGCGCGCGCGAAGCGGCCTATTACCACGGCACCAACCGCGGCAAGCGCGGCATCGTCGCCGATTTCAGGAACCCCGACGACCTCGCCCGCGTACGCGCGCTGGCCGAAGGCGCCGATGTGGTGCTGGAGAATTTCAAGACCGGCACGCTGGCGAAGTTCGGGCTCGACTATGAAGTGCTGTCCGAAGCCAACCCGGGGCTGGTCTATTGCTCGATCACCGGCTTCGGCCAGACCGGGCCGCGCGCGCATGAGGCCGGCTACGACTTCGTCATCCAGGGGATGAGCGGCTTCATGGCGCTGACCGGCGAGCCGCAGGGCCGACCGATCAAGATGGGCGTGTCGATCTCCGACCTTGCCTGCGGGCTCTATGCGGTGATCGGCATCCAGGCCGCGCTGGCGATGCGCGAGCGGACCGGGCCGATGCAGGGGAAGGGCCAGCACGTCGACATGGCGCTGCTCGACTGTTCGGTCGGGCTGCTCGCCAGCCAGGCGATGCACTTCCTCGTCACCGGCACCAACCCGCTGCGCATGGGCAACGAGCACGCGCAGGTCAGCGCCTATGGCGTGTTCCCGGTGGCCGATGGCGAAGTGGTGCTGGCGCCCGCCAACGACGGGCTGTTCCGGCGCCTGCTGACGCTTCTCGGCCGCGAGGACCTGCTGGCCGACGAACGCTTCGCCAGCAATGAAGGCCGGCTCGCCAATCGCGCCGATCTCGACGCGCTGATCGCGGGCGAGACGGCCAAGTGGCAGAAGGAGGAACTGCTCGCCGAATGTGGCGAAGCGGGCATTCCGGCGGGGCCGATCAACGCGATCGACCAGGTCTTTGCCGATTGCCAGGTCATTGCGCGCGGGATGCGGATCGATCTCGACGGCATCCCGGGGGTGCGCAGCCCCTTCACCTTCTCCGACGCCGAACTCGCGCTCGACCATCCCAGCCCGCGCAAGGGGGAGCATGGCTAGAATGATCTCGAGCCGGATGGAATCTCTCATCTGGCGATCAGGAAATCACTCCAGGACAAGGATTCAGCCATCGCGCCGGTCCCGCGCCAGCGCCTTCGCCATCCACCGCCATGCGGTTTCCGCCGGTCCCTTGTCGAAATGGCGAAGCCATTGCGCAGACCACGCCAGCATCGCGAGGCCGGGAATGAATGACAGCGCGAACACCTGGCTGCGGGGAAGCTGCGCGAAAAGCCCGAGTCCCCAATCGGCGAACAGCGCGGCGAAAATGACGCTGGTCATCAGGTAATTGGTCAGCGAGAGCCGGCCGACAGACGCCAGCAGCCGGACCCAGCGCGACCCGGCATGGCTACCGAAAAGCGCAAGCGCGCCAACCGCATAGGCGAAGCCCATGAGCATGCTGAAGGGAACCGAGACGAGCAGCGCATTGCGCGCCACGCCCGCCGGGTCGAAGCCGAGCAGGCAGGTGGAGAGGGCAACCAGCGCCACGGTCGGCCATCCGATCAGCAGGCACACGATCACCAGCGCGCGCGCGCGATGCCGCGACCAGAGCGCGGGGGATGCGCCGCTGCGCCACAGGGCCACTCCCGCAAGCATCGCGGTCAAATTGGCCGGGATCGCGGCGGCAACCGTCACCAGCGAACCCGGCAGCAGGCCGATCCTGCGCGCGATCCGCGCACCGATATCCTCGCGCCCGATCGCCAGCGCATTGGCGAGACCGGCGGGATCGGCACCGTAATTGAGCGCGAAGAACGCCTCGGGCTGGCGCGACAGCCAGACATAGCCGCCCAGCAGGTGCAACGCCATCGCGGCGACCGCGGCCAGCACCAGCCCATTCCAGTCGAGCCGCAGGAACAGCGGCAGCACGAGCCCCGCCAGCGCATAGACGCGCAGGATATCGTTGCTGGCCAGGAGTGTCGCGTGAACGATCCCGATCGCAAACAGCACCGCCATGCGCGCAAGATGGCCGCTCCACCCCCCATCGCGCCCCCACATGATCGCGATGCCGGTCCCGAACAGCAGGGCGAAGATCGTGCGGAACTTGTTCTCGATGAACACGAAGCTGCCCGCCCAGACTGCGTAGTCGAGCCCCGATTCCGCGCCATAGGCAGCAGGGTTGTAATAGGCCTGCTGCGGCAGCGCATAGACGTAGACATTCATCCACGCGATCCCGATCACCGCAAGCCCGCGCAGGGCATCGAGTTCGACGATACGGGGCTGTTGGCGCAGGGGGTCGTCCATCGCCGCCCCCGCCGCTTCAGGCAAAGGCCGCCTTCAGGTCCGCGATCAGATCGGTCCGCTCCCACGGGAAGTAATCGCCCTCGGGCTGCCGCCCGAAATGGCCATAGGCGGCGGTCTGGCGGTAGATCGGCTTGTTGAGGCCGAGATGCGTGCGGATGCCCCGGGGGGTCAGGCCGTCGAGCTTGTCGATCCCGCGGATCGCCTCCTCCAGCCCTTCGTCGGTCACCCCGGCGGCGGCGGTGCCGTGGGTGTCGACATAGAGCGACAGCGGCTTCGACACGCCGATCGCATAGCTCAGCTGGATCGTGCAGCGATGGGCGAGTCCGGCAGCAACGATGTTCTTGGCGAGGTAGCGGGTGATATAGGCGGCCGAACGGTCGACCTTGGTCGGGTCCTTGCCGCTGAAGGCGCCGCCGCCATGCGGGGCCGCGCCGCCATAGGTGTCGACGATGATCTTGCGACCGGTCAGGCCCGCGTCGCCATCGGGTCCGCCGATCTCGAAGGCGCCGGTGGGGTTGATGTGCCATTCGGTCGCGCCGGTGATCCAGCCGGCTGGCAGGATCTCGCCGACCACGCGCCGGACATAGGCCTTGAGCGTCGCCTCCTTCTCGCCTTCGTGATAGCCGGGTGCGTGCTGGGTCGAGACCACCACGGCGGTGCATTCGACCGGCCGGCCGTTCTCGTAACGCAGCGTGATCTGGCTCTTGGCATCGGGTTCGAGGAAGGGCGCGGCACCGCTCTTGCGGTCGGCGGCGAGCCGCTCGAGGATCTTGTGCGAATAGTCGATCGTGGCCGGCATCAGATCGGGCGTTTCGTCGCAGGCAAAACCGAACATGATGCCCTGGTCGCCTGCGCCTTCGTCCTTGTTGCCGCTGGCATCGACGCCCTGCGCGATATGCGCGCTCTGGCCGTGCAAATGGTTCTCGAAGGTCAGCGTCTGCCAGTGGAAACCGACCTGCTCGTAACCGATGTCGCGCACGGTGTGACGCACCGCCCGCTCGATCTCTTCCTTCGCACCCGGCGCCCAGCCGCCGTTCTCGGCCCAGTCGGGGTTCGTCGCATCATACATCGGGGCGCAACGAATCTCGCCCGAGAGGATCACGCGCTGGGTCGTGGTCATCGTCTCGCAGGCGATACGCGCCTCGGGGTCCTTGGCCAGCATCAGGTCGACGATGGCATCGCTGATCTGGTCGGAAACCTTGTCCGGATGGCCTTCCGAAACGCTTTCGGAAGTGAACAGGTAGTTGGTGCGCATGCAGCTGGGGGTCCCGATATAAAGAAACATTTATGTGTCAGCTGCGCAGGTAGCCTCCCGCCCGCCGGATGGCAACCAGCGAAAACGTCAGCAGCAACAGCCCCCATCCCAGCGTCAGCCAGTGGCCGGCGCGCGCGAACCAGGTGGGCGGCGCGGCAGGCGGCACCAGCGTGTCGATGCGGCCTGCGACGTGGCGCGGCACGTGATTGCGGACCACGCCGCGCGCGTCGATCACCGCGCTGATCCCGGTGGTGGTGGAACGCAGCACGGGCAGCCCTTCCTCCACCGCGCGCATCCGCGCCTGGCCAAGGTGCTGCGGCGGCCCCCAGGCCCCGAACCAGCCATCGTTCGAGGGATTGAACAGGTAATCGGGGCGATTGCCGCGTTCGGAAACCTCGCCCGAGAAGACGATTTCATAGCAGACCTGCATCCCGGCCTTGCCGTAATCGCCCAGATCGAAGGTCTGCGGCCCGGGGCCGGGGATGAACTCGATCGACCCTGCGACAAAACGCGACGCCCCGAGCGGCGCGAGCAGCCAGCGCAGCGGCAGGTATTCGCCATAGGGGACAAGATGCGCCTTGGCGTAACGCCTGCCGAGCCTGCCCTCGGCATCGATCGGCGTGATGGTATTATAGGCGCCCACGGCCCTGCGCAGCCCGTCGACCTCGCCAATCTCGAGATCGACCACCCCGGTCAGCAACAACCCGCCCCGGCCCAGCACGCTGCCGATCCGCCGCCGCGCGAAGACCGGGTCGCCGGCCGCGGTCATCTGGTTGTAATAGCGCTGCGGATAGCCTTCGCGCAGATAGTCGGGCACCCCGCTTTCGGGCCACAGCACCAGCCGCCGGTCGAGCGGGGCCAGCGGCATGCTGAGCTGCGCGAGGTTCTGGAACTGGCCTTCGAACTTGGTCGGGTCGGCGATCTCTTCCTGCTTGAGGTTCGGCTGGACCAGCGTCAGCGGTAGCGTGCCGTCGTCACGCTGCGCGGCGGGCCAATGCATTCCCGCACCCAGCGCCACCGCAAGGGCGCCGAGCGGCAGCCACCGGCGCGCCGCCACCAGCCACGCGCCGAACCCGGCCAGCGCCACCGCGATGCCCGAAAGCGCATAGGTCCCGCTAAAGGGCAGCAACACGCCCAGCCCCGGCCGGTCCCAGCCGCCCATGAGTGCCAGCGAGAACGGCCCCCAAGCATAGCCGGTGAAGACCCAGCTGCGCAGCCATTCGGCAAGCACCCAGCTCGCCCCGAAAGCGAGGGCGAAAGCGGGCAGAGGCGCGCGGCGGGCAATCGTGTGTGCGAGCAGCGCCGCGATCGCGGGATAGACCGCGAGGTAGAGCGAAACCAGCGGCACCGCGACCCAGCCGAGCGCGACGGGCATCTGCGCCTGATAGGTGAAGGCGGTGGCGATCCAGTTGTCGGTGACGGTGAAATGCGCCCATCCGAACAGCCAGCCGCGCAGGAAGGCATCCTTGCGCGCGGGGCTGTCGGCGATGAGCAGCGCGAAGGCGCCCATCCCCACCAAAGCCAGCGGCCACAACTGGAGCGGCGGAAAACCGAGCGCGACCAGCGCGCCCAGCACCAGCGAGGTCCATCGAGGGTGGCGGCGGGCGAAGCCGAGGGTCATGTCCATCGGCTTCGCCCAATAGGGCCCTGGTTCAACCAATCAAGCGCGATCAGGCCGCGCTGGCCGCTTCGCTGTCTTCCTGCTTGCGGCGACGGCGGCGCGGAGCGGGCTTTTCGCCCGCATCATCGTCGTTCGAGCCAAGAGCGGGCGGCAGCACGGCTGCATCGATTTCGCCCCCCCTTTCGCCTGCCTCCCCCGCGTCACGCCGGACCGCCTTGCGCGGGGCGCGGCGCTTGCGCGGTTCGTCCTCGCGGCGGGTGAAGGGGTTTTCGACCGGCTCGTATGCGCTGCCGTCGCCTTCGCCACCTTCGCCCTGCGGCTCGTCCCCGCGTTCGCCATCGCGATCGTCGCGGCGCTCGTCACGGCGGGCGCGCTCGCGGCGGGTGCTCTGGTGGTGGCGGCGATCCTCGCCGTCTTCGTCCTCGAATTCATCCAGCTCTCGCTCGTCGAAGCGCTTGCCGCGGGACTCGTCCTGGCGCGCCTTGTTGTCGGCGATCACGCGGAAATAGTGGTCGGCGAACTGCAGGTAGTATTCCATCTGCACCCGGTCGCCGTTGTGCTGCGCATCCTGGGCCAGCTTCTTGTACTTGTCGAGCAACTGCGGGGCGTTGCCGCGCGCACGGCTGTCGATGCGGTTGGCATTGCCGCCGCCGCCCTGGTTGCGATTGTTCCCGCGTCCGCGACGACGGTTATTGCGATTGTTGTTCAAGGGTAGCTGGTCCTCATAAAATTCGCGGCGCGAACCACCGGTTCGCCTCTGGCCGCGTGACCCCTTGCGCGCCCGCGCTTGTCGCGGATCGCGTGCCCCAGTCTTGTGCATGGTATGCGGGGCTGATGGCCGCGCACCGCAACTGCATATGTCGGAGCTAGACCACTGGTACGAACGCTCCGAACGAACGCGTCGCACACCACTGGCCTGCGGCCAGAGGTAGAGCGTCGAATCACCTTTGCCAAGCCCTAGAGTGCTCCCGCCTTCGATTGCAGCAAAGTCGGCACTCTATATCCTTGTTTTACCGCGATTTCCTAGTCGCCAGATGATTCCATCCGGCTCGAAATCACTCTATCTGAGAATCAGTGCGCGCGGCCGCCCGCCGAGGTCGTGTCGCAGCTCGGCCGCGAAGCTCGATTCGCGGGCGATTGTCGACACGGCCTGCGCCTGAGTCGCGCCGATTTCGAGCACTGCGATGCCTTCCGGCAAAAGCAGCTTGCCAAGCTGCGGGATGATCGCGCGATAGTCGTCAAGCCCCTCAGGTCCGGCGAACAGGGCACAGGCGGGTTCATAGTCGCGCACGTCGGGATCGAGCGCGGCATCCGCCTCGACATAGGGCGGGTTGCACAGGATGAGGTCGAACCGGCCTAGACTGTCGGCCCAGCCCTCGTCGAGCCACGAAGCGAGGGGGAACTCCGCGCGCGCCGCGAGGCCGAGGCGTCGGGCATTTCCCCGCGCCACCGCCAGCGCGGCAGGCGAGGCGTCGATCCCGATGCCCTGCGCCGCCGGGCGTTCATGCAGGAAGGCCAGCAGCAGCGCCCCCGTGCCCGTGCCCATGTCGAGCACGCGCGCCGCATCGGGCGCGGCCTCAAGCGCGGCCAATACGATGGTCTCGCTGTCGCCGCGCGGGATCAGCGTGTCGCGCGTCACGGCGAGATCGAGACCGAAGAATTCCTGCCGCCCGGTGATATGCGCCACCGGCTCGTGTGCGACCCGCCGCTCGATCAGTGCGGCAAAGCCACCGGGCGCGGGATCGCGCATATGCTTGAGCAGCAGGTCGGAACGCGAAACGCCCAGCGCCTGCGCCATCAGCAGTTCGGCATCGAGCCGTGCGGTATCGCTGGTGGCGGAAAGTCGTTCGGCGGCCCCGCGCAAGGCATCGGCCACACTGCTCCCCCTCCTCTTCAGAGGAGGGGGTTGGGGGGTGGTGCGGCCCGCCCAGCGATCGGGCGCTTCGTTCAGGATTGCGCGCAGGCTTTCAAGCACGCCATCAATATTCCACGTCACATCGTGATTGCTGAAACGAATCGTCCTGAAACCGAATTCGGACAGCATTGCGATGTCGCGATCATGGTCGCGGTCGGCATCATGGGTGTCCCCATCGATTTCGACGATCACGCCCTTGGCCGGGCAGAAGAAATCGACGATCCGCGCACCGATGATCGCCTGCCTGCGAAACTTGTGACCCGCAAGCTGGCTCCGCCTCAGCGCATTCCACATGCGCCGCTCCGGCTCGGGTGGATTCTTGCGCATCTCGGCGGCGCGTGGGCGCAGCCAATCGTCCGAGGGGCCACCACCCCCAACCCCCTCCTCTGAAGAGGAGGGGGCTTTCGGGTAGCGCGGCATTCTCCCCCTCCTCTTCAGAGGAGGGGGTTGGGGGGTGGTGGCTTGCCCGTTTGCGCTCACTCGCTCATCGCCGCGAGCCGCTTGGCCTCGTCCTCGGCGATCAGCGCGTCGATCAGTTCGGCGAGCCCCGGCCCGGCGAGGATTTCGGGCAGCTTGTGCAAGGTCAGCCCGATGCGGTGGTCGGTCACGCGGCCTTGCGGGAAATTGTAGGTGCGGATGCGTTCGGAGCGGTCGCCGCTGCCGACCATGGCCTTGCGCGCTTCGGCTTCGGCGCCATGCGTCGCCTCGCGCTGCGCCTCATAAAGCCGCGCGCGCAGCACCTGCATCGCCTTCTCGCGGTTCTTGTGCTGGCTGCGCGCGTCCTGGCAGGTGACCACGGTGCCCGTCGGCAGGTGCGTGATGCGCACCGCGCTGTCGGTGGTGTTGACGTGCTGCCCGCCCGCGCCGCTGGCGCGATAGACGTCGATCTTGAGGTCGCCCGGATCGATCTGCACGTCGACCTCGTCGGGTTCGGGCAATACCGCCACGGTCGCGGCGCTGGTGTGGATGCGCCCGCCGCTTTCGGTTTCGGGCACGCGCTGGACGCGGTGGACGCCGCTTTCGAACTTGAGCCTGGCGAAGACGCCCTGCCCGGTGACACTGGCGACGATTTCCTTGAAGCCGCCGACTTCGCTGGCGTTCATGCTGACCGGTTCGACCCGCCAGCCCTGATCGGCGGCGAAGCGTTCGTACATGCGGTAAAGGTCGCCCGCGAACAGCGCCGCCTCGTCGCCGCCGGTGCCCGCGCGGATTTCGAGCATCGCGGGGCGGCTGTCGGCCGCATCGCGCGGGAGCATGGCGATGGCCAGCTCGCGCTCGGCCTGGGGCAGGCGCTGGCGCAGCCGCGCGAGTTCCTCGTCGGCCAGCGCCTTCATCTCCGGGTCCTCGACCAGCAGCGCGAGTTCGGCGATCTCTTCGCGAATGCCGCGCACTTCACGCGCCACCCTGGCCACCGGCTCGAGCTCGGCATAATCGCGGCTGGCGCGCACGAAGGCCTCGCCCTCGAGCGTGCCCGAAGCCATGCGCGCCTCGAGCTCGGCAAAGCGATGCGTGATCTGGTCGAGGCGGGCGGCGGGTATGGTCATGGGGTGGCTGGGTGACATTGGGTTGACGAAGTTGACAGGGTGTCAACCGCTGGAAAGTCGGTTACTCGCTTGAATTAATAGCCTTTTGCTCTCGGCAGGGCGGTTGTCATACGCGGGGCATGCCCCCCCGGGCCCAGTCGCTTCGGCGTTGATTCTCCAGCGCCTTAGCGAAGGAAGCAGGGTGTAGGAAAGGCCCTTGCCATCCTCACCTCATCATCCCGGCCCCCGCCGCGAGGAGGAGCGGGAACCTTGTAGCAGTTTTGCGCAGAGGGCGCAGAGGTTGCAGAGAGCGCGGAGTTTTCTCTCTGCGTCCTCCACTTTCTCTGCGGCCTCTGCGCGAAACACCGAATTCGTCTGGGTTCCCGCTTGCTTATTGACCCGCCGCGAGAAGAGAAGCGAGACCCCGGATCATGTCCGGGGTGACGGGAAAAGATGGCAAGGCAGGCATTATTTGCGGCCGGTAAGCACCCAAGAGGAGGCGTTCACATGCCCGCCCGTGCCAGAGGCACCAGATCGTTTTGGTTCACACGAAGACACGAAGGCACGAAGAGGGCGTCCTGTGCGGCATCTTCGTGCCTTAGTGTGCAAAAAAATCAGCGGGACCCAGGGTCCAGCCCGAGGTTACCGTTCGAAGCTTTTGGCGAGAGGTGTGATCTGGTCGAGGCGGGAGGCGGGTATGGTCATTCGGAGAAATAGCCGTTCGGGAAGAGCTGGTGTTCGACGCCCGGCTTAATGCCACTGTTGCCTTGCCAACTCGATACATCGAACTCTTTGCAAAGCACCGACCAGAGAGATTTTTCGAGCTCGCCATCGATCGATGGAAAGCCGTGAACCAACCTCCACCGCACATTGGCGATCTGCCCTAGTTCTGTAATATTCGAATCGATCAAAGCGATCCAAATACCACTCAGTTTCTTGGCTTTCTCAAAGCGCTTCTTTGCACTGCCCGTGGTGATGAGCTCAGATGAAATTCCCGCCTCACGTGCCGCAAAGACGCACTTCTGCCCAACACAAATTGAGTCGTCGTCTTCAACTACAAAGGTAACGAATGGCCTCGTAGCCACATTCTCCTCATCCTTCGCATCCCCCACCAGCATCGCCAGCCGCTCGATCCCCGCGGCCCAGCCGACCGCGGGCGTGGGCGCGCCGCCGAGGCTTTCCATCAGCCCGTCATAACGCCCGCCGCCCAGGATGGTGCTCTGGCTGCCGAGCCTGCCCGCCGCCTCGCTGCCAGCGTCGGGAATGAATTCGAAGGCGGTGTGGCGATAGTAGTCCAAGCCCCGCACCAGGCTTTTGGCGCGGGTCCACTTCACCCCCGCCGCGTCGAGCCCGCTGGTTACCGCATCGAAGAAGGCGCGCGCCTCATCCGACAAATAGGCGTCGATCTTCGGCGCATCGGCGACGAAGCGCTTGTCGCGCGGGTCCTTGCTGTCGAGGATGCGCAGCGGGTTCTTCTCCAGCCGCTCCTGCGAATCTTCGGACAATTCGCCCTTCACGGCGCGGAAATGCCCGACCAGCGCGGCGCGCCAGGCATCGCGGCTTGCCGCATCGCCCAGCGTGTTGAGGTGCAGCGTCACCCCCTCGATCCCAAGCTCGCGGATCACCTGATCGGCCATCGCCAGCAGCTCGACATCGGCCTGCGGTTCGGCGGCGCCGATGATCTCGGCGTCGATCTGGTGGAACTGGCGATAGCGGCCCTTTTGCGGGCGTTCGTAACGAAACAGCGGCCCGTGGGTCGCGAGCTTGAGCGGGGCGTGCTGCTGCCAGCCGTTGGTGAGGAAGGCGCGCGCGATCCCCGCGGTGAATTCGGGGCGCAGCGTCAGGCTTTCGCCGCCGCGATCCACGAAGGAATACATCTCTTTCGACACGACATCGGTGGTTTCGCCGATCGCGCGGCTGAACACTTCGGTCCTTTCGAACACCGGCATTTCGACCCGGCGGAAGCGGTAGAGCCGCCGCACGCGCTCGAAGGTTTCGACCACGAAGGCGAAGGCTTCGGCTTCGGCGCCGAAAATATCCTGCGTGCCGCGAATGGCCTGGGGGGTTCTGGCGGGAGTCTTGTTCATGTCGGGCGCGCACCTAGCGCGTTCGGCGGGACGGGGAAAGCCGCTCGTCGAACCGCCGCTTGCCTTGGACTGCCGCATTTCGCATGACGCCCGACATGATGATCCGTACCGCGCCGCTCGCGCTCGCCGCCGCCCTCCTGTTCACCGCCCCTCTGTTCTCGGCCCCCGCCGAGGCCCGTCCCGAGGCCAATTCCGCGCCGGTCGCGCCGCCATTGCACGATGCGACCCCGCTGCCGCAGGATACGCCCTGGCCCGGCGGGACGATCCGGCTGGCCATCGATGCCAGCGACACGCAGCGCGGCGTCTATCGCGTGACCGAAACCATCCCGGTGCCCGCCGACACGCGCGAGCTGGTGCTGCTGTTCCCCGAATGGCTGCCCGGCAACCACGCGCCGCGCGGGCCGATCGCCCAGCTGTCGAACATCCGCTTCAGCGCGGGCGGCAAGCCGCTCAGCTGGAAGCGCGACACGCTCGACGTCTATCGCTTCACCGTGACTGTGCCCGCCGGCACGCGCGAAGTGGTCGCCAGCTTCGTCCACACCTCGCCGATCACCGGCAGCGAGGGGCGCATCACCATGACGCAGGAAATGCTCAACCTGCAGTGGGAGAAGATGAGCCTCTATCCCGAAGGCCATTACACCCGCCGCATCGCGGTGGCGCCCAGCGTGACCGTGCCGCAAGGGTGGGAGGTGTTCACCGCGCTCGACGGCAAGGCGCGCCAGGGCGATACGCTGGGCTGGGCGGCGGTCGATTACGAAACGCTGGTCGATTCGCCGATCTTCGCGGGCAGCTATGCCCGGCAGTGGGTGGTGGGCGAGAACGTCCGCCTCGATGCGGTGGCCGATGCCCCCAGATACCTCGCGCTCGCCCCGGAAAACCTCAAGCGCTTCGAGAAGCTGATCGGCGAGGCCGATGCATTGTTCGGCGCGCGCCACTTCGACCATTACGACATCCTCCTCGCCATGACCGAGCGGATGGGCGGGATCGGGCTCGAACACCACCGTTCGGCGGAAAACCAGTACGAACCCAATGCGCTGATCAAGTGGGACGAGCTGGACTGGGACCACAATGTCGTCAGCCACGAGCTGGTGCACAGCTGGAACGGCAAGTTCCGCCGTCCCGAAGGGCTGTGGACGCCCGATTATCGCACCCCGATGCAGGACGATTTGCTGTGGGTCTATGAAGGCCAGACGCAGTTCTGGGGCTGGGTGCTGGCGGCGCGATCGGGCCTGCAGAAGAAGGACACGATCCTCGGCACGCTCGCGCTGGCGGCGGCGACTTATTCCGAAGGACAGCCGGGCCGCGCCTGGCGCAGCGTGCAGGACACCACCTACGATCCGATCGTCAACGCGCGGCGCCCGCACCCCTACCCATCGCTCCAGCGCAGCGAGGATTACTATACCGAGGGCGCGCTGACCTGGCTCGAGGCGGACCAGATCATCCGCAAGGGAACGCAGGGCAGGAAGGGGCTCGACGATTTCGCCAGCGCCTTCTTCGGCAAGACCGGCGACGACTGGGGCGAGCTGACCTATGATTTCGCCGAAGTCGTCGCGACGCTGAACGCGATCCACCCCTATGACTGGGCCGGCTTTCTCGACACGCGCCTGCGCCAGCCCGATCAGCCCGCGCCGCTGCGCGGGATCGAGATGGCCGGCTACCAGCTGGCGTGGAAGGAAGAGCCCAACCCCTATCACAAGGGGCGGATGAGCGGCGGGAACTACCTCGACCTGTTCCATTCGCTCGGCATCAACCTCGACAAGGACGGCAAGGTCATCGCCACCTTGTGGGACGGTCCGGCCTTCAACGCCGGGATCGTCAATGGCGCGCAGGTCGTGGCGGTGGGCGCGATCGCCTATTCGCAGGACGCGATCCGCGATGCGATCACTACCGCGAAGTCGGAACAGCGGCCGATCGAGCTGCTGGTCAAGCGCGGCGAACGCTATGACACGCTTGCGATCGATTACCACGCGGGCCTGCGCTACCCCTGGATCGAAGCGACGGGCGACGGCGAACACGGCCTTGACCGCCTGCTGGCACCGAAATTGCCGTAGCGTGCGGGTTGCGGGTTTGGCGGTGCGCCTCTAAGGGCGCCGTCGCAAAGTCTTTCTGGGGAGAGGGACGAACACATAGCAAGGACGCGTCATGCGCATCGACAGGATCCCCGTGGGCGACAATCCGCCCGAAAGCCTCAACGTCATCATCGAGGTCCCGACCGGCGGCGAACCGGTCAAATACGAATTCGACAAGGAATCGGGCGCCTTGTTCGTCGACCGCATCCTGCACACGCCGATGCGCTATCCCGCCAACTACGGCTTCGTGCCGCACACGCTGTCGCCCGACGGCGATCCGCTCGACGCGCTGGTGATCTCGCGTTCGCCCTTCATCCCCGGCTGCGTGGTGCGCGCGCGCCCGATCGGCGTGCTCAACCTCGAGGACGAGCACGGCGGCGACGAAAAGCTGATCTGCGTCCCCGTGGACACGACCTTCCCCTATTATTCGGACGTCGGCGAGACCAAGGACCTGCCTTCGATCATCTTCCAGCAGATCGAACACTTCTTCACCCACTACAAGGATCTCGAGACGGACAAGTGGGTCCGCATCGGCAAGTGGGGTGACGCGGCCGAGGCGCGCGGGATCGTGACCGAAGCGATCGAACGCTACAAGGCGGGCAAGTAAGTCCGGCCACAGGGACGCGGGTTCACTCCCCCGCCACCGCCATGTTGTCGATCCGCAGGGTCGGCACATCGATCCCGTGCAGCAGTTCCAGATCGCTGGCCGGGACCAGCGCCCGGAACATCTCGGGAAGGGTCGAGGCGATGGTGATCCCGGCCACCGGTTCGGCCAGCTGCCCGTTGCGTATGCGCAGGCCCGCCGCACCGCGGCTGTAATCGCCGGTGACCAGGTTGACCCCCTGTCCGAACAGGCCGGTGACATAGAGCCCGTCCTCGATATCGGCGATGAGTTCGGCGGTGCCGGCGCTGCCCGGAGCCAGCACAACATTGCCCAGGGCGATGCCTGGCGCCCCGCCGCCGCCGCGCCCGGCGTGGCCGGTCAGCCCGATCCCGAGCTGCGCGGCACAGGCGGCATTGGTCAGCCAGCCGGTCAGCCTTCCGCCCTCGACCAGCACGCGGTCCGCACAGGCCACGCCCTCGCCGTCGAAGGCGCGCGAGCGTAGCCCGCGCACCCGCAGCGGCTGCTCGATCACGCGAATCGCGCTGTCGAACAGCTGCTCGTCCTCGCGCCCCAGCAGGAAGCTGGCCTTGCGCGCGATCGACGGCCCGCTCATCGCCGAGAGTAGGTGGCCGAGCACGCCCGAGCCGACGCGCGGGTCGAACACCACCGGCATCCGGCCCGATGCGATCGATCCCGGCCCGACCTTGCGCACCGCGCGCTCGCCCGCTTCGCGCCCGATCGCCACCGGTTCGGGCAGGTCGGCACGGTGGCGCGTGGTGCGATAGGCATAATCGGTCTGCTTGTCCGCCCCTTCGCCCGCGACCACGCTGGCCGAGAGCGTGTATGCGCCGCTGGCATAGCCGCGCGCGAAGCCATGCGATGTCGCGAGGCCGAAGACCGAGCGCGAATATCCCGCGCTGCCGCCATTGGAATTGGTCACGCCCGCCACCGCGCGCGCGGCATCCTCGGCCGCCAGCGCCAGTTCGCGCAACGCCTGCGGCGTGGGTTCGCCCGCATCGGACAGTTCGAGATCGGGCACGTCACCTGCAAACAGGCGGTCCTCCGGCGCGAGCCCGGCATAGTGATCCTCTGGCGCCAGCCGCGCCATCTCGACCGCGCGTTCGGCCAGCACTGCAAGTCCCTCGGCGCCGAAATCGCTGGTGTGGATCGAGGACGAGCGTTGCCCGACAAAGACCCTGAGGCCGATTTCCTCGCTCTCCGACCGCGCGACCCCCTCCAGCGCGCCCAGCCGCATGCTGACGCTTTCGGACGTGCTTGCACGGCACACCGCATCGGCGGCATCCGCGCCCTTGCTGCGCGCAAGGTCGACCAGCAGGCGGCAGCGCTCAATCGCCTGGTCGCTACCGATCACGGGCGGGAGATTTCTGTGGCTTTCATCGCAGCGCAGGTAGGGATCGCACCGGCGACTGGCAACCGCGCGCGCCGGCAATCAGGCGAAGATCAGCATGAAGAAGCCGGTCAGCACCAGCGGGGTCAGGATCGCCAGCAGCCACAGTGCGATCTGGTCGCGCCGGAAGGCACCTGCCAGTTCCGGGTCGACCGCCTGCTCGTCGGACAGAGTGGTCCAGCGATGTTCGTACTTGCGGCAAAAGGGAATGATCCCCGCCACCAGCAGCACCAGCAGGATATAGGGTGCGATCGAGTGCATGCCCTTCTGCATGGCATGCACGGTAACGAAAATCTGCAAGGCGGTGTAGACGAGCAGCGCAAGCGCGACATTGTCGCTCATCGCCTTGCGCCAATCGCGCGGGCGGGATCCGCCGTTTTCGTGAACCGTCCGGTCCTCGTCGATCGCCTTGACCATGGACACTTCCCCCGTCCTTTGCCTTATGAGTCGCATTGTTTCAAATTTGCGCCTCGCTGGCAAGCGCACCCCAGGAGCGGACGCGGCTTGTCCCGATGTGGTCGAGGCGCGACCCATCCGCGTTCCATGCAGGAATCCTGCCAAATCGTCGCACAAAGCGTCGCGCGGGGTTTTCAGCCGCCCCGGTCCTGCCTATGTCGCGGCCATGGCAGATATCGACCAAGCGCCCGCAATCGATCCGCTCCACGACGCCGCGCCGCCGATCCCGCAGGGCGGGCTGGAGGTGATCTCGATCGCCAAGAGCTATGACAAGCGCGCGATCCTGACCGATATTTCGCTGACCGTGGGCAAGGGCGAGGTGCTGGGCCTGCTCGGCCCCAACGGCGCGGGCAAGACGACCTGCTTCTATTCGATCATGGGCCTCGTGCGCCCCGATGGCGGCCGCATCCTGATGGATGGCCAGGACGTCACCAATTTGCCGATGTATCGCCGCGCGATCCTGGGCCTGGGCTATCTGCCGCAGGAAACCAGCATCTTTCGCGGCATGACCGTCGAACAGAACATCAATTGCGTGCTCGAAATGGTCGAACCCGACGCGGCGACGCGCGAGCAGGAGCTTGAGCGGCTGCTCGAGGAATTCGGCCTTGCCCGCCTGCGCGCCAGCGCGGCGATGGCATTGTCGGGCGGCGAGCGGCGGCGCTGCGAAATCGCCCGCGCGCTGGCGGCCAAGCCTTCGATCATGCTGCTCGACGAGCCGTTCGCGGGGATCGATCCGCTGTCGATCAGCGATATCCGCGATCTGGTGAGGGACCTCAAGACCCGCGGCATCGGCGTACTCATCACCGATCACAACGTGCGCGAAACGCTGGAGATCGTCGATCGCGCCTGCATCATCTACGGCGGGCAGGTGCTGTTTGCGGGCACCCCGCAGGCGCTGGTGGCGGACGAGAACGTGCGGCGGCTCTACCTCGGCGAGAGCTTCACCCTCTGATGCCGAGGGTCGGGGGGAGCTGAACCATGGCGCTGGGCCCGAGGCTGGACCTGCGGCAAACCCAATCGCTGGTGATGACGCCGCAGTTGCAGCAGGCGATCAAGCTGCTGGCGCTGTCCAATCTCGAGATCGAGGGCTTCGTTGCCGAAGCGCTCGAATCGAACCCGCTGCTGGACATGGGCGAAGTCCGCCGCGAAGCGGGCGAGGAAGCCCCCCCCTCCACCATGGAACACGACAGCGCGCCCGGTTTCGACGGCACCGAGGCGCTCGACATCTCTCGCGCCGCGCTCGACCCGGAAGCCGCGCCGGGGGACATGGGCGACTGGGGCCGGGCCGCGTCCGGCGGTGGCGCGGAAGACCTGCCCGATTTCGAGAACCGCTCGGCCGCGGGCCCGACGCTGGCCGAACACCTGTCCGGCCAGGTCGGCACCGCGGCGCGGCATCCGGGCGAAGCGCGCATCGCGCTGCGCATCATCGGCGAACTCGACGAGGCCGGTTACCTGCGCACCGGGCTGCGCCCCATCGCCGAAGAACTCGGCGCGCCGCTGGCCGAGGCGGAGCGCGCACTGGAACTGGTCCAGTCGCTCGACCCCACCGGGGTCGGCGCGCGCGACCTGGCCGAATGCCTCGCGCTCCAGGCAAAGGAGGCCGACCGCTACGATCCCTGCATGGTGCGGCTGATCGCCAACCTCGAGCTGGTCGCGGCGGGGGAAGTCGCGCGGCTCAAGCGGCTGTGCGGCGTCGATGACGAGGATTTCGCCGACATGCTGGCGGAATTGCGTGCCTACGATCCCCGGCCCGGGCTGCGCTTCGGCGGCGCGGCCGAAGCCGCGGTGGTGCCCGATGTGCTGCTGTCCCCCACCGAAGGCGGGTGGGACATCCGCCTCAACGAGGCCAGCCTGCCGCGGCTGGTGGTCAATCGTGAATATTACGTCGCGCTCAGGGCCGGGGCGCGCGACAAGGCTTCGCAGGCCTGGCTCAACGAGCAGCTGGGCGAGGCCGACTGGCTGATCAGGGCGCTCGACCAGCGCCAGCGGACGATCCTCAAGACCGCCGCCGAAATCGTCAAGCGGCAGGATGGCTTCTTCCGCGAAGGCGTCACCGCGATGCGCCCGCTGACGCTGCGCGAAGTGGCCGAGGCGATCGAGATGCACGAAAGCACGGTCAGCCGCGTGACCAGCAACAAATACCTGTCCTGCCCGCGCGGCACGTTCGAGCTCAAGTATTTCTTTTCCAGCGGGGTTGCCGCGGCCGACGGCGAGGGGGCATCTTCCGAAGCGATCAAGGCGCGCATCCGTGCGCTATGCGATGCCGAAGACCCCGCGAAGGTGCTGTCCGACGAGGCGCTGGCAGCGGCGCTGGGGCACGAGGGCTACGATCTCGCCCGGCGCACGGTCGCCAAATACCGCGAAGCGATCGGCATCGGATCGAGCGCGCAGCGCCGGCGGCAGAAAAAGCTCGCCTCGCACTTCTGACACCGCGGCGGAGCCTGCCCGAAGCGGGCGAACGCATCCGCGTCGAGCATCCGGTTACGGCCAGGCGGCGGGTGCGCGGAACATCGGCATCGAACCGTGAGTCCGCGCTGCAACACTCAAAAAAGTTAACGGCCTTTACCTCACGTTAACCTTTTCCGTTCAGACCTGACGTGGTTAATACGGGGCAACACCTCTTATCGAGGGGTTACCGCGAGTTAGGGGCTAGGGGGAACACCCATGCGCGTACTGCTGATCGAAGACGAGCCGACAACCGCCAAGGCAATCGAGCTCATGCTCACGACCGAAGGCTTCAACGTCTATTCGACCGACCTGGGCGAGGAAGGCCTCGATCTGGGCAAGCTGTATGACTACGACATCATCCTGCTCGACCTGAACCTGCCCGACATGCACGGTTACGACGTGCTCAAGAAACTGCGCGTCGCCAAGGTGCAGACGCCGGTGCTGATCCTCTCGGGCATTGCCGAGATGGACTCCAAGATCCGCTCGTTCGGCTTCGGTGCCGACGACTATGTGACCAAGCCGTTCCACCGCGAAGAGCTGGTCGCCCGCATCCACGCCGTTGTGCGCCGTTCGAAGGGCCACAGCCAGTCGATCATCCGCACCGGCAAGCTGGCGGTGAACCTCGATGCCAAGACCGTCGAGGTCGATGGCGCGCGTGTCCACCTGACCGGCAAGGAATACGCGATGCTCGAGCTGCTTTCGCTGCGCAAGGGCACCACGCTGACCAAGGAAATGTTCCTCAACCACCTTTACGGCGGCATGGACGAGCCCGAGCTCAAGATCATCGACGTGTTCATCTGCAAGCTGCGCAAGAAGCTCAGCCACGCCTGCGGCGGCGAGAATTACATCGAGACCGTGTGGGGCCGCGGTTACGTGCTGCGCGACCCGGGCGAAGAGGCCGAGGCCGCCTGATACGAATTTCTCCTGGATGAGAATGGCAAGGGCGCCCGGGACGGACAGGTCCCGGGCGTTTTGCTTTCAGGGGCGCGCGTTTTTCTAATCTCGGCGATGGCGTCGCGACCCTGTAATCGCAGAGGCTCAACCGGCGAAGGACGCCCCTGTTACATGGACCTGATTGGTTTCGACCTGGGGGCGCTTATCCCCTTCATCCTGATCGGATTCGCCGCGCAGATGGTGGATGGCGCGCTGGGCATGGCCTTTGGCGTGATCTCCAATACGCTGCTGGTCGGCCTGCTCGGCATGCCCCCCGCGCTCGCCTCGCAGCGCGTCCATGTGGTCGAATGCTTCACCACCGCGACGTCGGGCATCAGCCACCTGCTCAACGGCAACATCGACAGGAAGCTGTTCGTCCGGCTGCTGGTCCCCGGCGTGATCGGCGGCGTCACCGGCGCCTATCTGCTCAGTTCGATCGACGCCGCGGTGATAAAGCCCTTCGTGCTGCTCTATCTCGCCGGGATCGGGGTCTACCTGCTGATCCGCGGACTGCTCTATCCGCCCAAGCTCAAGGAAGCCCGGCACATCGCCCCGCTCGGCCTTGTCGGCGGGTTCCTCGACGCCGCCGGCGGGGGCGGCTGGGGCCCGGTGGTGACCAGCAACCTGCTGATCCAGGGCGCCGAACCGCGCAAGGTCGTGGGAACGGTCAACTCGGTCGAGTTCTTCCTGACCCTGGCGGTTTCGGCGACCTTCGTTTCCCAGATCGGCATTGCCGACCTGGCGGGCGCGACGCTTGGCCTGCTGATCGGCGGGATCGTCGCCGCACCCTGTGGAGCCTTCGCCGCCAAGCACTTCAGTCCCAAGCTGATGCTGATCATGGTCGGCATCGTACTGACCATCACCAGTGCCTACGGCATCTGGATGGCGTGGAGGTAAGCGGCGGCGACTACCCCGCGCGCGCGAAATAGGTGGTTTCGAGCTTCGGCACGCCTTCGCTTGCCCAGATGATGGTTTCCGTCATCGACCTGGCATCCTTCGCGACGGTGTAGACGCGCGTCGACACCGGGGAACCGTTCTTGCCCAGGGTCATCACCAGCGTGTCCGGCGCGGGCTGGCGCAGCGCAACCGTGTCGATGAAGCGCATGGTCCCGCTGATGGAAACCGGCACCCCATCGAGGGCCGCGGTCGATTCCGCATGGCTGGTCGAACCATCGGGTCCGACGATCTCGACGCGAGTCGTCCAGTGCTGGTCCGGCGAGACCTGGAAGGTGATGGTGACCCGGCGGGGGCGCTCCTGGGCTGGTATCCGGTCGACATCGAGCGACCAGTTGCCGACCAGCGGCGAGGGTGCGCCAGCGGCGGTATCGACCGTCGACATGGGCTTTGCCAGATCCAGCGAACCCGCTGCGGAAAGCAGGAGTCCGACGGCGGCGACCGGTATCGTGAGAAGCATGAGCATCGTTCCTTTTTGCCATGAACGCCCCACACTCTGGGGCTGGGACAGGGCATCGGTCGCGCAGCTTGCCTTTGTAAGATCGATATTTTCGTCCCAGATTTTTTGGGCATCGAGCAGGCGCGCCAGTTCGCGACTGCTGCCCACCCCCGTCTTGCGCCGTGCCTCGCGCAGGCGTTCGTTGATCGCAGCTTCGGAGCGCCCGAGGCGAGCGGCGATCGACTTGGCGGTGTGCCCGCTGGCCAGCAGGCGCAGGATTTCCAGTTCCTTGTCGCACAGCGCCGCGACTGTGCTGGGCGGGAGGGGCGTGACCGACATGGCCTAAGGTCACCACAGCCAACTTCGGGCGTCCATCCCAATTTTTTTGGAAGGCCGGCGCGCGCAGGCGGTGCAGCCCTGTCGCGACGAACAATCGCCCGCACGCTTGACCCCCGGCGGGTCCGCTGCCAACGCGCGCGCCATGAGCGCGTACAAGGAAGGCGATCCCACGACCCTGGGCCGGCTCTACGGCCGCAGCCAGGGCAAGCCGCTGCGCGCGGGCCAGCAGGACCTGGTCGACCGGCTGCTGCCGCAGATCGCGGTCCCAGCCGAGGGTCCGGTGACGGCGGAACGGCTGTTCGGCTCTGACCGCCCGCTGCATTTCGAGATCGGCTTCGGCGGCGGCGAGCACATGGCCGAACGCGCCGACCTGCTGCCCGGCCACGGCTTCATCGGCGCCGAACCCTTCGTCAACGGCGTGGCGCAGGCGCTGACCCATGTGCGCGACCGCGCGCTGGCCAATGTCCGCATCCACCACGGCGATGCGCTGGCGGTGCTGCGCCGCGTGCCCGACGGCGCACTGACCATGCTCTATCTGCTCCACCCCGATCCCTGGCCCAAGGCCAAACACGCCAAGCGGCGGATGATGAACGACGGCCCGGTGCAGATGTTCGCCGACAAGCTGAAACCCGGCGGCGAGTTCCGCTTCGGCACCGATCACCCGGTCTATCTGCGCCATGCGCTGATGGTGATGCGCCGCTTTGCCGGCACGTTCGAATGGGTGGCCGGCGCGCGCGCGAACTGGGAAAACCGCCCCTCCGGCTGGCCCGAGACGCGCTATGAACACAAGGCGCGCACCGTCTATGGCCACGAAGTGTGGTATTTTCGCTGGAGGCGTATCTAGAGTGATTTCGAGCCGGATGGAATCATCTGGCGATCAGGAAATCACGGTAAAACAAGAATCCAGCAGTGCGACTGTGATACAAGCAAAGCCGGAAGCATTCCAGGGTACTTCCGGGAGGCCGGAATCGAAGGATTTGGTGCCAGGATAACGAAGGGTGGTGCTGTAGCGTCCTGCAATCTCGCATGGGCGCCGCCCGCAATGTGAAACGCAGCGCGCCGCCATGAAGGCTGTCTCCAAGAATATTTTTCCTGCTGAGTCACAGATGCGGCGCGCCATTCCTCCTTATGAATACGGGCCGGACGCTTCGGTTCCGATCAACAAGGAGCAACGCAGATGAAGACCTTCGACGTGCAAAGCATCGGCATCGACAAACCCGCCACGGCCGTATTCGCCTTCGTGGCGGAACCGTCCAACCTTCCGAAATGGACGCATGCGTTCCAGAGTGCCGATGCACATTCAGCGGAACTGGTAACGCCCAATGGCGCAGTGCCGATTGCGCTGCAGACCATCACGCATGAGGACCATGGCACGATCGACTGGAAAATGACGTTTCCTGACGGGACTGAAGGCATGGCCTATTCGCGGGTGACTCCCGACGGGGCCGGGCGGGCGGTTTACAGCTTCGTGCTGATGGCCCCGCCGGTTCCGCTCGAAATGCTCGAAGGCGCGCTGAGCGCGCAGATGGAAATACTTGCGGGCGAAATGGTGGCGCTCAAGGGCCTCTTGGAAACATGATCAGGCTTGCGGCCGATCAGGTCGTGGCGGCGCGGGAAGGAGACCGCGCCGCCCTCGATGCCATAGTCCGTTCGGCAGAGCGGCCTGTGTTCAACGTGGCGATGCGCATGCTGGGCAACCGCGCCGACGCGGAGGACGCGACACAGGAGATACTTGTCAAAATCATCACCCACCTTGGCTCGATCCGCGACGTTGAATCGGCGGGTGCCTGGGCATTCAGGATCGCATGCCGCCATTTGGTGCACGAACGCAAGCGCGGTGCCATCGAAGCGATGCAACTCAGCCTCGAAGCTTTCGCGGCAGATTTGGAGACGGGCCTTTCCCCGCTTTCGGACCATGGTCTGAATGATGTCGAAGCCAGGCTCGCCGTCGAGGAGGTAAAGGTCGGCTGCACGCTGGCGATGCTGGTCTGCTTGTCGCGTGACCTTAGAATTGCATACATCCTCGGTGAGATATTCGAAGTGTCGGCCATCGAAGCAGCCGATATCCTGGACATTGACCCCGCTGCGTACCGGCAACGATTGCGTCGGGCGCGTACAGCGGTGACGGCGTTCGTGATGAAATCCTGTGGGCTCGTAACGAAAACTGCCAGCTGTCGCTGTCAACTGCGCGTTGGGCAAGCCTTGAGCATTGGCCGAATTGCGAAGGGTGGCAGAGACCTGACAGCGAATCTGCCGAACGTGGCCGAAGTTCGTCGCAGCGTGATCATGCTTGAGCAAGGTCGCACGTCGGCGGCTCTGATGCGTTCAAATCCCGATTTCGTGTCCGAGGTCGGCCAATTGGTGATGCAAATGGTGGACGCAAAGGACAGGCGTTTGTGACGGCGCGTGAAACGGCAGAGCAATCATCAGCTAGAGTGATTTCGAGCCAGATGGAATCATCTGGCGACCAGGAAATCACGGTAAGACTAGAATCTAGAGTGCAGACTTTGATGCAATCAAAGTCGGAAGCGCTCTAGGGTCTGTTGAGATTCATCGGGCATTGATGACAGCCGAGCAGAGGTAGATCAAGGCTTCGAAGCTCTGGTCGGTTTTGCAGGCGCGCATGGCGATGCGCTTGAACTCTTTGAGTTTGCAGAA
>JBAZTF010000012.1:0-65662 GCA_041662105.1 Erythrobacter sp. | reverse complement strand
TATCGGTGACCGAGAAGGCCATGAGCTGTTCGAGCGACATGCCGTCATCGCCGTAGACGTCGAGCAGACTGGGCGAGACCGAGGCGAGCCGCAGACGCTGGCGCACGGTCGAGACCGAGACGAAGAACCGGGCCGCGATGTCCTCTTCGGACAGCCCTGCCTCGACCAGCGCGCTGAAGGCACGGAACTGGTCGAGCGGGTGGAGCCCTTCGCGCATGACGTTTTCGGCGAGCGAGTCCTCCTCGGCGATGCCGGCCTCGCGCACGACGCAGGGGACTGGCTGGTCCTTCGCCATCCGCTTCGATTTCACCAGCAGTTCGAGTGCGCGGAACCGGCGGCCCCCGGCGGGCACCTCGAACTGGCCGGTTTCCTTGCCATCGGCATCGACGACCGGCCGGACGTTGAGGCTCTGGAGCAGGGTACGACGGTAGATGTCTTCGGCCAGATCCTCGATCGAGAGGCCGGCCTTTACGCGCCGGACATTCTTCTGGCTCAGCACCAGCTGGGAAAAGGGAATGTCGCGTGACGAACTGAGCACGAGCTTGGGCAGTGACTTGGATTGGGTCTTGGTCATGGCAATTCTCCATGACGGGCCGCCTGAGAAACTCTCTCTCAGGCCTCGACCCGTCACGAAGCGAAGCGCCGCCCTCTCACTCTGAGAAGGCAGCGCCACGCATGAGAACAGACGGGGTGAGTCCCGATCAATGGACCCGGTCGAGCAGCTTCTTGGCTTTGCCTTCCATGTCGAGCCGGGCATCCTGATGGGCTTTGCCGCGCGCGAGCGCGGTGATGCCCTGCACGAAATCGAAGATCGATTCGGGAGGTCGGCCTTCCTCAGCGAGCACGGTCTCGATGATCTTGCCGGTCTCGGCCTTGGAGAAGCCCCGCGCGCGCAGGAAATCGCTGCGGTCGTCGTCGGTGCGGGCAACAATACGTTCGCGCGCCGCCTTGATGCCGTTGACGAAGGGCAGCGGAGAGGAGTTGGCGAAGCCTTCCAGCGCCGGTGCGGCTTCGTGGGCGAAGCGGTTCGCGGCATATTTGCTGTGGCGGATGGAGATTTCCTCAAAGTCCTCGACGCCCCAAAGGTTCCGGTTTTGGCAAACCGCCCGCAGGTAGAAGCTCGCCATACCGAGCGTCTTGGCCCCGACCTCGGAGTTCCAGCAGTAGAAACCGCGGAAGTAGAGATCGGGTGAGCCGTCAGGGAGGCGGCCGGCTTCGATCGGATTGAGATCGTCGACCAGGAACAGGAAGACATCGCGATCCGAGGCGTAGAGGGTGGTCGTGTCCTTGGAGATGTCGACGCGCGGATTGTAGACGCCGGTCGACCAGTCGAGCACGCCCGGCACCTTCCAGCGGGTGTCGCCGGTGCCGTTGCCGGCAATCTTCTGCACGGCTTCGACCAGTTCGTGGTCGTAGATGCGTCCATAATCGGGGCCGGTGACAGCGCGCAGTTCAACGCGACCGTTGTCGGTTTCCAGTGTCTTGATCTGCTCGGTCCGGTTCGAGGTCAGGCCATATTGCAGGTTGATTGCCGCCAGCGGGGCCGGAAGCTGGCGGAGGTAGGCAGCGGGGGCGCCGACCTGGCTTGCGAGCTGGCCAAAGCTCCAGTGGGTCGGCGTGACCGGAGTGTCGGCGCCGGGCAGCATCAGCGCCAGGCGCTCGGGATCGTTGCGGTTCGCCTCGACATGGATGAGCGCGCTTTCGACGACACGGGTGCGACTGCGTTCGGAACGCCCGCGCACTGACTGCGCGAGATCGCCGAGCGAGAGGAAACGCTCATCGTCGGGGCGCGAGAACCACTCCGAAGAAACGCGACCTATCCGCTCGCCGCGAGAAACATCCACCTTGTAGCCGCCCACATCGCGGTGCGCATCGAGAACCTGCATGCTCATGGGAAAACCTCCATGACGGACGGCCGCGAGACTCTCTCTCGACCCTCAGCCCGTCACGGCGAAACCCGCCATCCTCTCACTCTCACCTGCTCATGCTGACGGTCGCGCGAGCGGCGAGCGAGATTGCTGAAACAAGAGACCGCACCCTGAAAGGAGGCGGGAATTGCTCACGCTGCTCGTGCAGGCGGAAAGGCGGGGCCTGTCGGCTTTCGACGCCTGCGCATGATACTACGACCGCCGGTTCAGAGTGTGTGCGGGGCCATTCTCTTCAAACGCCGTGCCCTAAGGAGCAAGCCCGAAGGGCCTGCGGGACAGAGCGCGTCATCGGCCCCGCTCCGCTTCTCGGGGCGTTGCGGGGTGTCCCCGCTTGAAGGGGTAGCCGGAGACGTCACAGCGGCTCCGGCTCAGGGGAAGGCTTTCCCCCTCCCGGCTCAACCCTAAGCGATCATGGCGCGAGTGCGCGGTATTGGCGGATAGGTATAGATGATAACATCGTCATCTCCGATAGCGGCTGGCGCTGCCTCGAGTAGCGCGATCTTCCCCTTCAAGGTTTCGGCATAGGCCTGTGGGCAGCACAGGATCAGTTCGGTGCCGTTACCGTATATGCCACCCCAGTTCACGTAGAAGGTGGTCCAGCCATGCTTCATTTCCCAGGAAGCCTGATCATCGGCATTTTGTTCGGACCGGCCGGGATATGGCTCGGTTGAGAGCACGTGGACGCGGGCTTTGGGGTCATACCAGGCGTGATCATGATCGGCGACGGGCGGTCGGCCGTCCCAGTCCGCCCCTGGGTAGCATCGGCGCGCATCGGAAGGCTTCAGTCCCGTTGCATCCATGAATTGGAGAGCACGCGCGATCCGACCGATGTACCATTGGGTTTCATCGGCATGGCGCTGGCGACCGGAGCGCTCGATGACCTCTGACGAGCGGAGCTTGCACGCCCCGAAATAGCCCGTCAGGTGGTGGGGCTTCATGAGTTCGGGGAGCGGCGTCTTGAGGTGCAAAGTTATTTCGGCGGTGCCACCGTCCTTGGATTCATAACCCCACCAGTCCTGGCGGACGGTGACGCCAAACAGGGACTGCCGCTTCTCCGGCAGCTTGCGTTTTGCATCGATATATCCAGCAAATCCGCCGTGCCGGGCAGCCAGTTCCAGTGCCTGGTGATGCGGCAGATCGTTGTCGGCCTGGATCTTTCTGGCGAGCGATTTCAGCCCGGCGAGAGTTTCGTATTCAAATGACATCGCAGGTCTCCGTCAGCTTCGGACCGGCGTCGCCTGCTACCGCCCCCAAAGCCGCGAAAACGCGATGGGTGGTTCGTCAGTTGCAGTGCCATTCTGGCTTCGCTGTTGCAGGCGGCAGGCCTCTGCTGGAGGCCGGCCGCGAGTTTGCATTGGTCGCCATGGCAAGTCAACGCAGCGACCTGTTGCGTCCGAAATTCGTCTACATTTTTCGGACAGAAGTCAGTTGGATCATGTCCGAAATCATGCTACATATTTCGGACATGGATAAAGTGCCTTCCGGACTGAAAGCGCAGATCCTCGGCCGCGTCGGCCGGGGAGCGGCGAATGCTGTCTGGACGCCGGCCGACTTCCTCGACCTTGCGAGCCGCGATGCGGTCGACAAGACCCTCCAGCGTCTGGTGAAATGGGGCGAACTCCGCCGGATCGATCGCGGACTCTATGACAAGCCGCAGTTCAACAGTCTGACCCGCCAGGACAGCGCACCCGATCCACGCGCGGTCATCGATGCTGTCGCGCGCCGGGACCAGATCCGCGTGCTGGTCGATGGAATGACCGCCGCCAACGATCTCGGCTTCACCAATGCCGTGCCGGCCAGGATCGTCGTACACAGCGAGGCGCGACAGAAGTCCATCAAGCTCGACAATCTCACGATCACCTTCAAGCAGACCGCCGCCAGCAAGCTGTTCTGGGCTGGACGTCCGGCTATGCGGATAGTCCAGGCCCTTCACTGGCTGCGCGACACCATGTCAGGGGATGACGCCAGCCAATGGCGCGACCGGCTGGTCTCCCTTCTGACCGACCCTCGCCACGGCGCGACATTGCGGGCCGATCTTGCCGATGGCATGACCACTCTACCTTCCTGGATGCAGGATATGCTGCGACCGCTTGTGACCAGCGAGAAGCCCACGGTATGAATGCAGGGTTCGACGAAATCCTGCGTGCGGACGCACAAACCCGCAATGGCCTGTTCACCGCGACAGCCCAGCGCCTCGGGACGACGCCACAGAATGTTGAGAAGGACTTCTGGGTTTGCTGGACGCTGGACGCCCTGTTCAACGGTCTGGGGGAAGGGCCACGTCTGCTATTCAAGGGCGGCACCTCGCTCTCCAAGGCGTTCGGCCTGATCGAGCGCTTTTCCGAAGACATCGATGTGACAGTCTTTCGCGACGATCTGGGACTGCCCGCGTCCGTTGAAGAACTGGCGGCGCTCAGCGGCAAGAAGCGCGTTGCCGCGCTCGATGCGATAAGGGACGCCTGCGAAGCCTATATCAACGGACCATTGACAGAACGCCTCGCAGGTCTTTGTGTCGAGACCTGCGCGCGCACTGGTCTCGCCAAAGATGCCATCCACATCGAGCCGGACACGCTCGACCGGCAGACGCTCTTGCTTGTCTATTCCAGCGTAACGCCGACCGATGCCTATATCGCCAAGTCGGTGAAGATTGAATCAGGCGCCAAATCGGCGCTCGATCCCAACTCACTCCGGACGATCACACCCTATGTCGATGCCGATGTTCCGGGCATCGATCTGGCCGTTCCGGGCATCACCGTGGTCGATGCGGAGCGGACATTCTGGGACAAGGTCGTGATCATCCACGGGTTGCGACGATGGTATGAAATCCGCGGTCAGTTGCGCGGCAACGGCCAGCGCATTTCACGCCATTATTACGACCTTTTTCGACTGACCCGGTCCGAGGTCGGCCAGGTAGCGATGGCGAACCGGGCACTGGGCGAAGACTGCGTTGCGCATGCCCGCATGTTCTTCAATCGCCCGGACTTCGATCTGGCTTCCGCGCGAGCCCCGACTTTTGCATTGTGCCCGGAAGGAGGGATGATCGATGACTTGCGCCAGGACTACCGAGCGATGAGCGCCATGATCTTCGGCGAGCCGCCGCCCTTCGATGAGGTCGTCGAGGCGATTGCCGAACTTCAACATGCCTTGAACGCTGCCGCATGAAGGGGTTTCTGCAACGCCTGTTCGGCAATGGCCCGGCACCGGAGAAAGCAGCGCGGCCACAAGGCACCGGTCGCCTTGAGATCAAGCCGTTCAGTCACGGCCTTGTCCGCATCCCGGTTCTCGACTTCTTCGGTCCCCATGCGGCTTCGTCTGACGGCAGGTTCCACCTCATCTGGCAAGACAGGAACCCCGAAGGCACGGTCGGCGGACATCGGTACGAGGGACATGGAAGCTGGACCCTGTTGACCGACGAAGGCCAGGTTCTTGCCAAAGGCCGTCTCGAACGACCGCAGGATGGCCATCTCGCTGAAAATGGCACGTTCATTTTGAGCGACTGGATGTTCGGAGACGGACTGAACAGCCGGCTGGTGGCTTTTCGGGTCGATGGGCAAAAGATTGTCGATCGTCCGTTTTCGGCAAACATGGCGAGCAGCGGGCTGTCAGATGACGGCCGGTTCGCGATTTGCCAGACGGCCAACGCCCCTGGCAGTCCCGACAGTTGCCGATACTTTCTCTTCGACCTCGACGTGGGCCAGGAGATCGCGAGCTGGGAACAGGAAGCCGGCTGGGCTGCCCGCTACGAATTCGATACGACCAATCGGTGCGTCTACCTGATCGGCAACGACGATGAGCGCGTCGGCTACGATTTCAAGGGTGAGATGGTCGATCGAGAGGGCTGGCAACTCAGGCGTATCGGCGCTGGCGACATCGAGGTCATGCGGTCGATCGTTGCATCGCAAGGCGGCAATCCCGCACCGGAATTGCGCGCGGCCATCCTGGCCGGACTGGATGCCGCCGTTGCGCGAGGCGAGGCCTGGCAGCAAGCCAGAGCTCTCCGCCTTCGTGGCGAATTGCACGAGCAGGCCGAAGAAATCGACGATGCCATCGCCGCTTACGACAAGGCGCTCTCGATCGATCCGCAGGTCGGCGTCTCGAGGAAGCTCGCGAAGCTGCAGCGTTCGAAAATGCCCAAGGGTGCAAAGGGCGCGACCGTGAAGATCAGCCGCTTCGAGCAGCAGGCCCAAAGGCTCGGCATCGAACATGAAGTAGTCCAGCTGGAAAAGGGAGCCGGGAAGGAATGGCGCCTGCGCCCTACCGACGCGCTGAACCTGGTCGAGTTGGCCGCCCTGGACCATTACGTTGCCGACGGCTGGACCGGTGCTGCGGCCGAGGGTGGGCTGATGCTCACCTTGATCAAGGCGGCGTCATTCGATCCTCTTCCGCCACGCCATTCTGACACTTTCGTCGAGGCGCTTTATGCGCAGAACGTGTCATTCCCCGAGGATCGATTTGATCGCGACCAACTCCTTGAATCGATAAGCCGCGCCACGCGCAAACAAATCGAGCGGAACTGGACGATCATTGCGACAACCGCGGGGGAAACGCCGGCGTTTTATCCGGGCATAAGGCGGGACCAAGTCCTCGGCCTCTTTGATTGCCTGGGCACGACTAGGCTGCGGGAGATTGCCACGCTGTTCGCCGAAGCGCCCTATGACCTGCGCGCTGGATGGCCGGACCTTACGCTCTGGCGCGATGATGAAATCCGGTTCGTGGAGGTCAAGGCTCCCGGAGACTCGATGCACGCAAGCCAGGCGCGCCTCATTTCGACGATTCTCGTCCCCCTTGGTTTCAGGGTTGGGATCGCGGAGATCCGACCTGCCTAGCGAGCCTGCTCCCGTTTCAGGCGGCCAATTCGAGCACCTCGCCGACTTCCCGCTTCAGCAACTGATCGATTTTCGCCGAAACGCGCTCGACGGCGAGGCGTTGAGCCTCGTCGATATGGACGTAGTTCTGGGTTGATCCGCGGGCGCCATGACCGAGCAGCGCCTTGATCGTAAGCTCCGAGAAGCCCAAGTCGCCAGCCACACTGCCAAAGGTATGCCGAAGGACATGCGGCGTTACTCCCTTGATCCCGGCGATTGAGCAGATTGCTCGCAGCGTTTCCGGAACACCCGAATAAGGCCGATCCACGAAGTCGGATGGGAAGAACAGGGGGAGTCCCCGTTTCTCAGGCAGGGACCTGAGCAGTTGAATTGCAGCTTGCCCGATCGGACGGACCTGGCCGTCGGTCTTGGTATCGGGAAAGTGGACATAGCCGCGGTCGGCATGGAGCCATGAGCGCTCCATGCCGGTGACTTCGGAGATGCGGTATCCAGTCAGGAGCAACATTCGCACAGCGGCAATGCCGGTCGGGTTTTTCTCGTTACGTTCGGCTATCTCGATCGCCTCGCCAAGCGCCCGAATTTCGGCGGCACTCAGTCGGCGGGTGCGTGGCTTGCCTGCAATCTTGCGGACGCCTGCAGCAGGATTGTTCTCGACGATGTCATATCGGAGCGCGTGGGAGAGCAGGCTTTGCAGCGTAGAGACGGCACGTCCAGCGACGCCGGGGCCGCCTGCGGCCTTGCCGCCGCGCTTACCGCTCTTGCGCGGCCTGGCAGTTTTTCCAGCCACGATGTCCATCTGCATCTTCTCGATGTCCGCGATGCGTAACGCGCGGACCTGTCGCGTACCGATCAGAGGAACGATGTGGGTCTCGATCCGGCTGCGGTCCATGGCAAGGGTGGAGGCCTTGATCGGCCGGTGCTTGCGTCCCAGGATGATGCCGGCTTCGGCATTTTCGAGATACCAGTTACAGACTTCGCGAATGGTGATGGCGGCCCGGGACTGGGCGCGTTCCTCGGCGGGGTCGGCGCCACCGGCAACCGCACCCAATTTCATCAGCGCCTGCTTGCGGGCCTGCTCGACGGTCAGCACGCCAAAGCGCCCCAGGACGATCCGGCGACTACGCCCTTCCTCGTTCCGGTACTGGAGCACGAAGACCTTCAGGCCGGACGGAATGGCGCGAATGCCGAAGCCGCGCAGTTCATCGTCCCATAAAAAGGCCTGTCCCTTGGCGGGTATCGCCATGCTATCGACGGTCTTCTTCGTGAGCTTGCCCATGCCGGTTTCCTTTCCGGCATTTTGCTTACACAACCCGGACGCGATGGCAATGTAAGCACAATGTAAGCAAGCGAGAAGAAATTGCCGGTAAGCGCCGGGCAGCTCTGGCGTAGCTGATTGTTGAAATAAGTGATATTTTATAGTGCCTTATCGAACATTAGCGTGGGATAGGGTAGACGCGGTGGAGGGCCTCGGTCATTTTGCCAAGGTTGGGGTCGAGGGTTCGAATCCCTTCGCCCGCTCCAGTTTTCCTAGATAAATCAGTGAGATAATCGCCTTAAAGGCGAGGCAAAATTGCGCCCTCAATCTGTGTCGCCACCATATCGCCACGCGGATGCAAACCACGAGGCATAACCGCATGACGAACTAGGACAGTGACAGGACCGGGCGCCGATGTCCGGTGGGGTGCGGGTTATGCGGTTGGCGGAGCCGGAATGCCGTTGTCCGCCTCGTCACCATTATCGGGCGGAGTGAGGCTATCTCGCCAATCGCGAAGTGACTGACGCGCGCTCTCGACCGCCTGGCCTTGGTTATCAACTTCGTTGTCGGTGAGGAGGCGAGACTGCCAAGCGCCGCCGGGGTCTCGCTCCATGACTGCGATGCGTATTTGCTCATCGACCCCGCCGGGGTTTGTGTCGATGACGTGCTGGATAGCCCAGGCAGTGAGGAACGTCGCTTCTCTGACCGATGGCGGTCCGTTCAGGCAAAAAATGTCCACGAGGAAACGCAAGAAGGGGTCGGCTGACAGCTTTCCCCGTCCACGCCTCCTTATGCTTGCGGTCGGCAGTCACGTCACCGCGGCCGGTGATCCTCAACAGGGTCTCGGCAACCGCGTCCCCGTCGGCCATGCGCGATGTCCTGAATTGGCAGTGGAACTACTGGGCCACGATACGGAGCGGACTACGCTGGGTGAGCCACGCGATATCGACTTTTGTCGGGTTGGTACGAAGATTCCCCAGCGTAGGGCGATCCGGGCCGGCGAGGGCCTGCTGCAGGGTCCAAGGCCCGCGATAGCCCCGACGACGGAGGTCGCGCGCGATCTCAAGCAGATCGCTGCGGTCGAGCAGGTCCGCATGGGCAGTGGTTCGAACCTCGAAGGGAACCTTGTCCTGGGTGCTCAGCAGATCCAGCGTCGAAGAAAATCGGTTCCAGGCGGCAACGCCTGTTACCTCACGGAATTTGAGCGGCGGCGCCTTGTAGTCCAGTGCTATCCTGTCGACGAGTTCGTCCTCCAGCAACCGTGCTATCACCTCCGGGCGCAGGCCGTTGGTGTCGAGCTTGAGCGCGAAACCCAGTCCGGTCGCGCGCTGGGCGAAGGCATGCAGCCCCGGCCAGGTGGTGGCTTCCCCGCCGGACAACACTACTCCATCCAGCAGGCCTCGCCGCCGTTCGAGAAATGCAAGGACTGCCGCTTCCCCGAGCGAGCCCTTCTGGAGCACGATCTGGGGGTTATGGCAGTATCCGCAGCGCATATTGCAGCCTGCCACCCAAGCGATGCACGCAGTACGATCGGGAAAATCGAGCATCGTGAAGGGGGTCAGGGCATGAAACGGTAGCGCGTTACCGTGCCGCAGCCGCCGTCCACTCACCCTCGGTGAGGTCACCGTATTCATATCAGTGCGACGGGGGAAAGAGGTTGCCCACCATTGCCGACGTCTCGGTAAAGTGGCGGCGCTGGCGGTGCTCTCCCTGCTTACCCTTGTTGAAACTGTCGACAGGCCGGAAATAACCCATGACCCGGGTCCAGACCTTGGTTTTCTCGCCGCATGTGGGGCACTCGGGCTGTTCCCCCTCCAAATAGCCATGTGTGTCGCAGACCGAAAAGACCGGAGTCAGCGTGACATAGGGCAGGCGAAAGTTGGTAAGCACTTTCCTCAGGAAGTTTCGCGCCGCGTCGGCGCTCGACAGCTTCTCGCTCATGTAGAGATGCAACACCGTACCGCCTGTGTACTTGCATTGCAGGTCGTCCTGCAATTCGAGCGCTTCGAAGGGATCGTCGGTATGGTCGACGGGAATCTGGGATGAATTGGTATAATAAATGTTGTCCCCATTCCCGGCCTGGATGATGTCGGGAAACCGTTTCCGATCTTCCTTGGCAAAGCGATAAGTCGTGCCCTCTGCAGGGGTTGCCTCCAGATTGTAGAGGTTTCCGGTTTGCTCCTGATAGGCGACCAGCTTCGCCCGCATGCGATCCAGGATGCCAAGTGCCATGTCGACGCCGTCATGTCGGGTCAGGTCGGATGCGTCCCGCGTGAAGTTCCGCACCATCTCGTTCATGCCATTGACGCCGATGGTCGAGAAATGGTTGCGAAGGAACGGCAGGTACCGTGAGGTAAACGGGTAAAGGCCCCGATCGTACATCTGCTGGACGAAGGCGCGCTTCTTCTCGAGCGTCGATCTGGCAATGTCCATCAGCCGATCGAGTTCGCCCATCAGGCCCGGCAGATCCCCCCTGAAGCGATAGCCGAGCGCGGCCATGTTGATCGTCACAACACCTAGCGATCCCGTCATTTCCGCCGAACCGAACAGGCCGTTGCCACGCTTCAACAACTCCCGCAGGTCAAGCTGCAATCGACAGCACATCGAGCGCACTGCGCCCGGCGAATAGGCCTCCGGGTTGGGTCGACGCTCGCCCGTAGCCGGATTGCGAATGTACTGGCTGCCGATGAAGTTCTGGAAATAGGATGAGCCGACTTTGGCGGCGTTCTCGAAGATCGCGGTCGCGACCTTGCTGTCCCAGTCGAAGTCATCGGTGATATTTACGGTAGGGATTGGGAAGGTGAAGGGCTGGCCCGTTGCATCGCCCTCGGTCATCACCTCGTAGTAGGCCAGATTGATCAGTTCCATCTCTGGCGCAAAATGCGCGAAAGTCATGTCCTCGAGGCTGCGCAACCCCATGTCCCGCGCCTGGGCCCGGGCGAACAGCTTCTCGTCTACGATGGCCTTGAAGAGGTGTTCGTCGCGGTAGGTCGGATAAAGGCTCCGCAGATCCTCCGGCACGACGATGTCGAGAGTGATGTTGGTGAACGGGGATTGGCCCCAGCGCGCAGGGACATTGAGGTTATAGACGAACTGCCTGACCGCCTTCTTGACTTCGGCAAAGCCTAGGTTGTCGTAAAAGACATAGGGCGCCAGGTAGGTGTCGAAGCTCGAAAATGCCTGTGCTCCGGCCCATTCGGATTGAAGGATGCCGAGAAAATTACTCATCTGGCCGAGTGCTTCGCGAAAATGCCTCGGTGGGCGCGAGGAGACGCGGCCTGCAACCCCGTTGAAGCCATCGTTCAGCAACGCGCGAAGGGACCATCCTGCGCAATAGCCGGTCAGGCAATCGAGATCGTGTATGTGGATGTCGCCGCGTCGATGTGCCAACCCTTCTTCAGGGGCATAGATCTGGTCGAGCCAGAAATTGGCAATGACCTTCCCTGCGACATTGCTGATGAGACCTGCATGCGAATAGCCGACATTGGCATTGGCCTTGATGCGCCAGTCGGCTCCGGAAATATACTCTCCTACCGTATCGGTGCAGTCGATCTTGCTGCCTCGCTCCTGTGATCCCGGACCCATCACAAGCGGGTTGAAAGCGCTTCCGCCCGCCACTGGATGCTCGAGAACCAAACTCTCCGGTTTCGTTGCCATGACCCCTGATCTCCCTTCGACCTACAAGCAGCAGATTATCTGTTGTATCACCATATGTTGTGCAGTCAGGGATTGTGTAGACACAATATGGAGACGTTCCCTTGATCGATATCAAAGCGCGAAAATTCTTCTGCAGCCCCGATAGAGGCGTGAATCGAACTTCTACCGTCTGTCAGCGAAGCCATGATCGATAGTGGCCCGTGAAGTGTGTCGAGGGTGATGCGCCACTTCTCTTGGTCACCGCGAGGGCATCGCCCGATCTATGATCTCGCGCGCTTCGATGACTGCGTCCGAACTACCGTAAACCGATGCTGGCCGTTCCAGTCGCAAGCGACAGAATGCTTCGGCGATGGGACTGTCGCCCATTATAAGCACCGCTGCCTGCGTCGCGAGCGCCAGTCGCTCAACGCAATTGCGTGCTTGTCCTTCGCTGCGGAACCCGAATTCGAGCGCCTCGACCCAGCGATCATACGCCGAAAAACGGTCCCGTGCGGCATCCAGCAGCCCCTGGAGCGCGTCTACCGATTGCGGCTCGCGGTCCATGACGCGAAGGACGTCGAGTGCGATGACATTTCCCGAGCCCTCCCAAATCGCATTCAGGGGGGATTGCCGGAACAGGCGCGGCATCGGCCCATCCTCAACATAACCCCCGCCGCCGAGGCACTCCATCGCCTCGTACACCATGCCCGGTGCACGCTTGCAGACCCAGAACTTGGCTATCGGAGTCAGGAGCCTGCCAAGCGGGTCCTCCATGTCGAACGCGCTAGCGACCTTGAAGGCAAGCGCTGTTGCCGCCTCGCTTTCCACGGCAAGGTCCGCGAGTACGGCCGCCATTGCCGGCTGATCCACGAGACTGCGTTGGAACGCCGAACGATGGCGAGTGTGCCAAAGTGCTTCGGCGAGCGCCGCGCGCATGGTCGCCGCGGAGCCGACGATACAGTCCAGGCGAGTATGCTGTACCATTTGGATGATGGTGGATACGCCTCTCCCTTCTTCGCCGATCCGTTCTGCGTAGGCGGCGTGATATTCTATCTCCGACGATGCGTTTGAGCGGTCTCCGAGCTTGTTCTTGAGCCGCATGATACGGAAACCGGCGTTGCGCTCGCCATCGGGCATCCAGCGGGGGACCAGAAAACAGGTCAGCCCTGCCTCGGTATAGGCCAGAGTCAGGAAGGCATCGCACATCGGGGCCGAACAGAACCATTTGTGCCCCGTCAACCGATAGGCCCCATCGCCCCGTTCGGCTCTGGTCGTGTTGGAGCGAACGTCCGAGCCGCCCTGCTTTTCGGTCATGGCCATGCCGATAGTGACACCCGCCTTCTCGGCTGCGGGACGGTACGATGGATCATACTGCGATGCTTTGATCTTCGCGATCCATTCACCTCCCACCTCAGGATTAAGGCGCAGCGCTGCTACGGCGGCGTAGGTCATTGTCATCGGGCAGCCGGTTCCTGCCTCGGCCTGGCCCAGGAGGAAACCGAGCGCAGCATGGAGCGTGTGTCCGGCCTTGGTGCCGTCCCAGGCAACAGCCGCAGTTCCCGCACCCAATCCCAGCGACATCAACTGGTGATATGCGGGGTGGAATCGAACCTCGTCCAAGCGGTGACCGAAGCGGTCATGGGTTTCGAGCACCGGTGGATTGCGGTTCGCCTCCTCGCCCCAGCCTATGACTTCAATCGACCCCGTGCGGCTTCCGAAGTCGTCCAGCCGGCCGAAGTGACAAGCTGCTCCACTGAGATCTACGGCATCGCGGAACGCTTGATCCGAGAGGAAACGGTTGAAACCGACCAGTGGCGGGGGCTGGTTGATTATATCATGGGTCTCGCTGGCCGCGGTGGGACGGTTGGCTTTCATGTCTTCCATTTCTCCTTCCGGGCTGTCGTCCTGTGCCAACGACAATTGCTTGGGGGTCACGTGCCGTGCTCGAGAAAGTCCACTTTGCCGCTGCCGAGGTGATAGAAGGCTCCAACGACCTTGAGCTTGCCACTGCGCTGAGGCTCGAGGAGGGCAGGTGAACCTTCTTCCTGCAGCTCGCGGACGACGCGCCTGACATTGCTGACCGCTGCAGCACGACGATATGGTCGGACCACGGATCGGTCTCGAGCACCGCGAGTAGCAGGGACTGAAGGACTTTGGAGATGTTCCCCAAGAACCTGGCCTTTTGCCGCGAGCAAGCGATACAGCTGCGTTGAGTGCCCCACAGGCCTCGTGATCCAAGACCACGCTCGAACAATAATTTGGGCGGCACCCGCGAATCCGAGCAACTCAAATAGGCTGGAAAAGGACGCTGCGCTGCTGCGAGTTCAAGCCGGCGCATCCGGTCCATCGATGGCTCATAGGTAGTATCATCGAGAAGTCGACGATTGCCCCCCTTGAGCAGCTCGAGTGCTTCGTCGGGGGAAAGTTGGGGTGCCGCTTCCACTTGCCTATCCTGCCTTCCCGTCGCTTCGTGGTGCTAGGTAAATACCGGCATTGCGCAGAAGCCATGGCAGCATTCCGAGGGCGAGCACGCCGATCGACAGCAGCAAGGCGGCCCCCGATTCCTGTTTGGCTGCCGCCCCAAGCCGGATGACAGCGGCAAGCTGGACTGCACCGAATGCGAGCCATGCAAGGCCCGGCATTGTCAATGGCCGACCCGAATGCCCCTGCGTCACACGGGTAACCATCGCGACGAGCAGGCTCCCGGCAAATCCAATCATCAAGGTGTGATCAGGCCCCCGCCCGAGCGACAGTGCAACTCCATCGAGAGCTGCTAGCGCGAAACCCGCAGGCCCCCAGGCAAAGCCCCATACGAGCACAGTCAGGAGGCCGGGCGCGCGTGCCTTGGGCCACCATTGCCAGAGCATCAGGCCGGTGACTGCCGCAAGCGCGCCGTTAGCCACCATTGCCAGACAGGCAATTTGCAGGAGCTCTCCCGCCAATCGCGCAAGCAGGAGGAACCAAAGGACGAAAAGCAGCCAATCGGGTCGCCAGGGGACGTAACCTTGTACCACGTTGCCAGCGAAGAAAGGGACCATGCGGTGGGCAACCGTCAGGAAAATCGGGATCAGAAATCCGCCTATCCCGATCCTGTTGGCGTGGAGCAGGTACTCCGCCGCACCCACACCGACAAAGATGAGGACCGAAAGCAGGCCGAGCAAGCCGAGTGCGAGCCCAGCGAGCACCGACCATGCGTGCCGGCAGGGCGGCTTGCCCGCTCTCGACCCGCGAAAAAGGACGCCAAGAAGGACCAGAATCGCCAGTGACCAGCCAAGGGCAAGCAGCCCGAAACCCGGCAAGAGCAGGGTATCGAGGCCGACGCCAAGAGCGATGAGTACCAGCATTGCACCGATCAGCAGCAGGAGGCTGGCCGGAGCGAATTGGCGAGCCGCAAGATCCGGCAGGCCGATCCAGCGCGGGAATACCGTGAACAGGAATCCGAAGATAAAGGGACTCAGGCCAAGATAGATCATGGCCGGCCCATGGAGCAGAGTGGAAGGCAGAATGGTGGTCGGGATTCCTGTCAGCCCTGCGTGTAGCTGCGCTTGTTGCATCAGCCACCATATCAGTAGCCCACCGAAGGCAAGCGAGCCGGTCAGGAAGGGCAGGCGGTGCGGTGCGGCCAGAAGGATCGATGGATTCATGGAAGTTCTTCTCAAATCAGCCCATGAGCGCCAGCCATCGCTCCCAGAGTGGTGATCAATGCGAACACCGACAGGATGCGGTGGGTCCGTACCATCAGCCGAAATTCGCGCTCCGGCGTTGGAGATTCGTCCATCCGGCGATGCAGCACCAGCGGCTCGGCCACGAACAGCATCAGGAAAAAAAGCAGCCACAAGGCGAACATCGCGAGCATCCACCAGTAGGCCGGTTCGGCGAACCGCCACCACATGTTGCCGCGCCAGGTCATCCAGAATCCGGATGCTCCTGCCAGTAGGACCCAGACTTTGGCCTGGACCGAAAAACACTGCTCGATCTTGTGAAAGGCATGGAGTCGGTCATCGGGTGCTTCGGATCTTGCGATCGCAGGCATGACGACAAAGGTCACAAACCAGACGCCCCCGATCCAGCCGACGATCGACACCACATGGACCACGCGGGCAAGAGTGAAATCGTCCAGAATCATATTGCCTCCATGATTGTATCGCGCGTCCACGGCTTTGACATGGATCAATTACTTTGGCACGCTGGCTTCTATTCGGGTGTCCATGAACAAGACGATCCTTTCGCTCGCGGCTACCGCTCTTGCGACCACGACTCCCATGCCGGCGCTGGCGCAAGCAGGCGGTGACTTGCCTTTCGATCCCTATCTCGATCTCAGGTACCGGCTCGAAGTGGTCGATCAGGAAAGCCTGCCCGAAGATGCCATCGCGTCGACGCTGAGGATCAGGGGAGGGATCGAAACCGACGAATGGAACGGTCTTAGCGCTCTTGTCGAGGGCGAAGCGGTGGTCAGGCTTGGCCCCGAGGACTTCAACGACACGGTCAACGGGCTCGTGCAATTTCCGGTCGTGGCCGACCCATCCGACGTGCTGCTCAACCGCGCCTTCGTACGTTGGCGGCCGCACACATCAGTCGAGGTGGTCGCAGGACGTCAAAAGGTGAATTTCGACAATCAACGCTGGATCGGTTCGGTCGACTGGCGCCAAAACGACCAGACTTTCGATCTGGCGCAGGTCACGGTGAAACCGCTCGATGGGGCTGCGATCGACTATTTCCATGCCTGGCGGGTCGACCGGATATTCGGGCCGGATTCACCGCAAGGGGTCTGGCGTGGTAGCGATATCCACAATGTCCATGCTGCCTATGCCATTGCATCGGTCGGCACGGTGTCCGTCTACGGTTATTTCCTCGACATACCCGATGCACCTGCGGCAAGTTCGCAAACGCTCGGGCTGCGGCTTTCGGGGGCGCAGTCGGTGGGGGAGAACGCCAAGCTTCTTTATACCGTGGAATATGCAAACCAGCGCGATCTCGGACCGAATCCGGCCGATTTCTCGCTTGATTACCTGCAAATCGAACCCGGAATTTCTATCGGTGGCTTCACTGTCAAGGCGGGCCTGGAACGGCTCGAGGGCGATGGCGCGACCGCCCTGCAGACCCCACTAGCAACGCTGCATGCCTTCAATGGCTGGGCCGATAAGTTTCTGGTGACTCCGTCGGACGGCTTGCGCGATCTCTATGGCGATATCAGCTACCGCTTTGGAAAAGGCTCGTCGCTGAACGGGCTGCTGCTGCGCGGGATCGTGCATGATTTCAGGGCTACCGCCACGGATCAGTCATACGGGCGGGAACTGGACTTGCTGGTGGCCTATCCAATCCGGAGCAACATGACCCTCCTCGCGAAACTCGCGCACTACGACGCCAATGCTTACTCGGCTGACACCACCAAGGGCTGGTTGCAGTTGCAGGCGACCTTCTAGCCTCGGTCGCTCGGCACGGGATCGGGCCTTGCATAGCGTGCCAATTTCTCCCTGTCTTCGATCAAGATCGACGGTCCCTTAAGCGCTACGCCATGGTTCCTGAGCGTACCAAAGGCGCGCGAGAGATTCTCCGGGGTCATGCCGAGCAGTGATGCAAGCAGCCGCTTTTCGCCGTTCAGCTCGAACTCCGGCACGCCGCCGAGACGATTGCTGTATTCCAGCAAGTAGTTCCCAAGCCGCTCAGCCGACTGACGCAGCTTCATATCCGTCAAGGCGCGAACGAGATCGCGATATCCGAGGGCCAGTTCGTGCATGGTCGCCTGCATTAGGGCGGCATCCTGCCTGACAGCCTCGCGCATTTCCGACGCTGGAACGAGCAGGATGCGTGAGGACGTCAGCGTTCTTGCCGACATCAAATAAGGCATATCGGTCACGGCGGCAGCGAGGATGTAGCTTGAGACCGGCTCAACGATGCGCATCGTGATATCCCGCCCGGCCCCTTCTACAAAAAGCTCGACCAGCCCGTCGACGAGCACATGCAGGAAGTCGGCACGATGTCCCGCTTCGAACAAGGTAAGCTGCGGAGGAAAGACCTGCAAATAGGACCTTGTGAGGACCAGGTCCCGCTGCTCTTCCGCCATATTGTGAAATAACGGAAGTCGGGCGATTTCTGGCTTCTCGCCGATTCGCATGAACGCCAAGTTCCTTGCCTGTTTCATGTCGAGCTAACGACCAATTTGATAACTATCAAGTCATGAGCCGACCCCTGCAATCCCCAGTCATGTCGAGCATCATGCCGATTTGCGATTCCCCAGGCTCTGACTCGAAATGTGATACTCGTCAAAGAAGACAGCTGGGCGCAGCCACATCGCTCTGTCGTCACGCGCTTCTTGATCGAGGATCATGCTATGGCAAGTCAGGCAATTGCGACCACCAGCGAACAGCATCGGGCGCTCGGTCTAAGTACTTTCGCGTTCACTATCTGTTTTGCCGTCTGGACGATCTTCGCGATAGCCGGGATCGAGATCAAGGCTGAGCTGGGACTGAGCGATACGCAATTCGGCCTGCTGGTGGGTACGCCGATCCTGACCGGGTCGCTCAGCCGTTTGTTGCTGGGCGTCTGGACCGATCAGTACGGTGGGCGGATCGTGTTTCCCGTCACCATGCTGGCTTCGGCGCTATCCACATTCCTGCTGTCTTACGCGGGCAGCTATTCTGTGATGCTGCTCGCCGCGTTGGGGTTGGGGCTTGCCGGCGGCGGTTTTGCCGTCGGGGTCGCCTATGTCTCCAAGTTCTACCCGCTCGAAAAGCAAGGCTCTGCGCTCGGCTTTTTCGGCATGGGCAATGTCGGTGCGGCGGTGACGAAGTTCCTCGCTCCCTGGGTCATGGTGGCGGTCGGTTGGCAGGGCGTGGCTCAGGTCTGGGCGGGCGCGCTCGCGCTGGTTGCCGCACTGTTTTACGTCTTTGCCAAGGACGACCCCGAATTCGCTGCCCGCAAGGTCAGCGGTGTCAAGGCGAGGAGTTTGCTCGAACAGCTCGAGCCGCTGCGCAACGAGCAGGTGTGGCGCTTCTCGCTCTATTACTTCTTCGTGTTCGGTGCGTTCGTTGCGCTGGCGCTGTGGTTGCCCAATTACATGGTCGGCCTTTACGGCATCGATGTGAAGCTGGCAGGCATGCTGGCGGCAACCTTCTCGCTCTCGGCCAGCGTATTCCGCGCCTATGGCGGCGTGCTGTCGGACAAATATGGCGCGCGCAAGATCATGTACACCACCTTTGGCGTGTCGCTCACCTGCCTGTTCATGCTGTCCTATCCGGCGACCGATTACGTGATCCACGGGATCGACGGCGACATCACTTTCTCGACTTCGATGAGCCTGGTGCCCTTCGTCGTGACCGTGTTCGTGCTTGGCTTCTTCATGTCGCTAGGCAAGGCGGCGGTCTACAAGCATATCCCGGTCTATTATCCGGGACATGTTGGCTCGGTCGGTGGCCTGGTCGGGCTGGTTGGCGGCCTTGGCGGCTTTGTCCTCCCGATAGTCTTCGGTGCCGTCAGCGACCTTACCGGTATCTGGACCAGCTGCTTCATGGTGCTCTTCGCGCTCGTTGGCATTGCGCTCGCATGGATGCATATCGCCATCCGCCAGATGGAACAGAAGGCCAGCGGTATCGACACTCGCTCGCTACCGGAATTCCCGGAAATGGCCGGCATCCACGATGAGGAGAAGCATGCCTCGGCAACGCCGGGCAAGGTTCTTGCCGAATGGAAACCCGAAGATCCCGGTTTTTGGGAACGGACGGGCGAAAGGATTGCCCGGCGCAATCTCTACATTTCGATCCCTGCCCTGCTGCTGGCATTCTCGGTCTGGATGGTGTGGTCGATGGTAGTCGCCAAGCTGCCTTCCATCGGCTTCGCCTATACCACCGATCAGCTATTCTGGCTGGCCGCTCTGCCGGGCCTTTCCGGCGCGACGCTGCGGATCTTCTACAGCTTCGTGGTGCCGATCTTCGGCGGGCGGCTGTGGACCACCATGTCCACCACGTCGCTGCTGATCCCGGCTTTCGGCATCGGCTATGCCGTCCAGAACCCGGATACGCCCTACATCATCTTCCTGGTGCTGGCGCTGCTGTGTGGCTTCGGCGGCGGCAACTTCGCCTCCTCCATGTCGAACATCAGCTTCTTCTTCCCGAAGGCGCAGAAAGGGAACGCGCTGGCGCTCAATGCCGGGCTGGGCAATCTCGGTGTCTCGGTGATGCAGTTTGCCGTGCCGCTGGTCATCGTGGCGGGTGTGTTCGGCGCCATGGGCGGCGCCCCGCAGCAGACCGCCGATGGTGGCCAGCTGTGGCTGCAGAACGCGGGCTTCATCTGGGTACCCTTCATCATCGCCAGCACACTGCTTGCCTGGTTCGGGATGAACGACATTGCCGATGCCAGGGCCAGCTTCGCCGAACAGGCGGTGATTTTCCAGCGCAAGCATAACTGGCTTATGTGCTGGCTCTACACCGGCACTTTCGGCAGCTTCATCGGCTTTTCCGCCGGTCTGCCGCTGCTGGCCAAACATCAGTTCCCTGATGTCGACGTGCTCAAGTTCGTGTTCCTCGGCCCGCTGGTGGGTGCGCTCAGCCGCGCGGCCACCGGCTGGGTGTCCGATCGCTGGGGCGGCGGGCGCGTCACCTTCTGGGTGTTCGTGGCGATGATGCTGGGCGTGCTGGGCGTGATCTGGTTCCTTCAGGCGGGTAATTGGTGGGGCTTCCTGGGGATGTTCATCTTCATGTTCTTCATGACCGGGGTGGGCAATGCCTCGACCTTCCAGATGATCCCCGCGATCATGCGGCAGGAAGTGCCCCGGTTGATGCCTGAACTCGGAGCCGAGGCTCAGCGGCGGCAGGCAGAAAAGGAATCGGCGGCAATCGTCGGCTTTACCTCGGCCATCGCCGCATATGGTGCCTTCTTCATCCCCAAAAGCTTCGGCAGCGCGATTGCCGCCACCGGATCGCCGATGGCGGCGCTGTGGGGCTTCCTGATCTTCTACGCCAGCTGTGCGGCGTTGACCTGGTGGGCCTACACCCGCCGCGGCGGCCTGCTGCACAATATCGAACGCGGCCGGGCGCCTGTCGCGGTTGAATCACACGCTCAGCTTAAGGGAGCCAACGCATGAGCAAGCTTCTCGACCGCCTGACCTACTTCAAACAGAAGAGAGTGGCCTTTGCCGATGGGCACGGTGTGACGACCAATGAGAACAGGGACTGGGAGGATGCCTATCGCAAGCGCTGGCAGCACGACAAGATCGTGCGCTCCACCCATGGCGTGAACTGCACCGGCTCGTGCAGTTGGAAGATTTACGTCAAGGGCGGGATCATCACCTGGGAAACGCAGCAGACCGACTATCCGCGCACCCGGCCCGATCTGCCCAACCACGAGCCGCGCGGCTGTCCGCGCGGGGCAAGCTACAGCTGGTACATCTATTCGGCCCAGCGGCTCAAATACCCGATGGTGCGCTCGCGCCTATTGAAGCTGTGGCGCGCGGCGCGCGCGGCGCGCACGCCGGTGGCGGCCTGGGCTTCGATCGTGGAGGATCCGGCCAAGCGCAAGAGCTACACCGCAATCCGTGGTCATGGCGGTTTCGTCCGTTCGACCTGGGACGAAGTGAACGAGATCATAGCTGCGGCCAATGCCTATACCGCCAAGATATATGGCCCCGATCGGGTGATCGGCTTCTCGCCGATCCCGGCGATGTCGATGGTCAGTTACGCAGCCGGCTCGCGCTACCTTTCGCTGCTCGGCGGCACCTGTTTGAGCTTCTATGACTGGTATTGCGACCTCCCGCCGTCCTCCCCGCAGACATGGGGCGAGCAGACCGATGTTCCCGAAAGTGCGGACTGGTACAATGCCGGATTCCTGATGATGTGGGGATCGAATGTGCCGCAAACGCGCACGCCCGACGCGCACTTCATGACCGAAGCGCGCTATCGCGGCACAAAGGTGGCCGTGGTCAGCCCCGACTATGCCGAGGCGACCAAGTTCGCCGACCTCTGGCTCAACCCCAAGCAGGGCACCGACGCGGCACTGGCAATGGCCATGGGCCATGTGATCCTGCGCGAGTACCACCTCGATCGGCAGGCAGAGTATTTCGAGGATTATTGCCGCAGGTATTCCGACATGCCGATGCTGGTACGACTGGTCGAGAAGGACGGCGCCTATGTGCCCGAGAACCTCTTGCGTGCGGCCGATTTCCTCGGTGGACTCAGCGAGGAAAATAATCCCGACTGGAAGACGGTCGCGATCGACGACAAGACCGATGAAGTGGTTGCGCCCAACGGTTCGGCAGGCTTCCGGTGGGGCGAGCAGGGTAAGTGGAACCTGGAAGAAAAAGACGGGCGCGGGAACGATACCGGACTGAGGATGACCAACATTCTCGAAGGCAGGCACGACGAAGTGGTCGAGGTGTCCTTCCCCTATTTCGGCAATCGCGAACACGATTATTTCAAAGGTACGGATCATCCGAGCGTGCTCAATCGGCGGGTGCCGGTGCGCCAGTTGCAACTCAAGGGTGGCAAGGCCTTCGTCGCTACAGTCTTCGACCTGTTCTGCGCCAACTATGGCCTCGATCGCGGCCTCGGCGGCGATCACGTCGCACACGATTATGACGAGATGGTGCCCTACACTCCGGCCTGGGCGGAGAAGATCACCGGCGTCCCAGCCGATCAGATAATCACCATTGCGCGCGAATTTGCCGGCAATGCCGAGATCACCAAAGGTAAGTCGATGGTGATCCTCGGGGCGGGGCTCAATCACTGGTACCACATGGACATGAACTATCGCGGCATCATCAATCTCTTGGTGATGTGCGGTTGCGTGGGACAGTCGGGCGGTGGATGGTCGCACTATGTGGGGCAGGAAAAATTGCGCCCCCAAACCGGTTGGACAGCGCTCGCCTTTGCGCTCGACTGGAACCGCCCGCCGCGCCACATGAATTCGACCAGCTTCTTCTACGCGCACACCGACCAGTGGCGATACGAAACGCTGGACGTGGGAGAAATCCTTTCCCCGACCGCGCCTGATGGCGACTGGGATGCGAGTCTGATCGACTACAATGCGCGGGCTGAACGGATGGGCTGGTTGCCGTCGGCGCCGCAGCTCAAGACCAACCCGTTGGAGGTTGGCAAAGCTGCGAAGGCTTCTGGCCGGGAGGCGAAGGATTATGTCACCGATGCGCTCAAATCGGGCGAGCTCGAGATGTCCTGCTTCGACCCGGATGATCCGGCGAACTGGCCGCGAAACATGTTCGTGTGGCGTTCGAACCTGCTTGGCTCTTCGGGCAAGGGCCACGAGTATTTCCTCAAGCATTTGCTTGGCACGGCGCATGGCGTTCAGGGCAAGGATCTGGGCGAAACCGGGGCGCAAAAGCCCAAGGAAGTGAAGTGGCACGACGATGCACCGAAGGGCAAACTCGACTTGCTCGTTACGCTCGACTTTCGGATGTCGACCACCTGCGTCTATTCCGACATCGTGCTGCCCACGGCGAGCTGGTATGAGAAGGACGACCTCAACACCTCGGACATGCACCCTTTCATTCACCCCCTATCGGCAGCGGTCGATCCGGTGTGGGAATCGCGCAGCGACTGGGACATCTACAAGGGGATCGCCAAGAAATTCTCCGAAGTGGCCCCGGAAGTGCTTGGCGTCGAACAGGACGTGGTGCTGACCCCGATCCAGCACGACAGCCCCAATGAAATTGCGCAGCCCTACGATGTGGCTGACTGGGGCAAGGGCGATGTGGAACCCATTCCGGGTCAGACCATGGCCAATGTTGCGATGGTTGAGCGGGATTATCCCAATCTTTACAAGCGTTTCACTGCGCTTGGCCCACTGATGGACAAGCTGGGCAATAGCGGCAAGGGAATCGGCTGGAACACCGAGCTTGAGGTTGAGAATCTGCGAAATCTCAACGGCAGGGTGCTTGACGACGGACCGACCAAGGGAATGCCGCAGATCGATACTGCCATTGATGCCGCCGAGGTCATTTTGATGCTCGCGCCCGAAACCAATGGCGAAGTCGCGGTAAAGGCATGGGGCGATCTGTCGAAAAAGACAGGCCGCGATCACACCCATCTGGCCCTGTCCAAGGAAGAGGAGAAAATCCGCTTCCGCGATATCCAGGCGCAGCCAAGGAAGATCATTTCCTCGCCCACATGGTCGGGCCTCGAAAGCGAGCATGTCTGTTACAATGCCGGCTACACAAATGTTCATGAACTGATCCCGTGGCGCACGCTGACCGGACGGCAGCAGCTGTATCAGGATCACAAGTGGATGCGTGCATTCGGCGAGGGCTTCTGCGTCTACCGTCCGCCAATCGACACCAAGGCGGTCAAACCGATGCTGGACGAGGCCAAAGACGCGCCGCACGTGGTACTCAACTTCATCACCCCGCACCAGAAATGGGGCATCCACTCGACCTATACCGACAATTTGCTGATGCTCACGCTGTCGCGCGGCGGACCGATTGTCTGGATGAGCGAGGTCGATGCCGCCAAAGTTGGGTTGGTCGACAACGACTGGGTCGAGACCTTCAATTCCAACGGTGCGCTGGTGGCCCGCGTGGTCGTGTCGCAGCGGATAAAGGAAGGCACCCTGTTCATGTATCACGCGCAGGAAAAGATCACCAATATGCCCGGCTCGCCGCTTACCGGCCAGCGCGGGGGCATCCACAATTCGGTGACCCGTGCGGTGCTGAAGCCCACGCATATGATCGGTGGCTATGTCCAGCTGGCTTACAGCTTCAACTACTACGGTACCGTGGGCTCGAACCGCGATGAATACGTCATCGTTCGCAAACTGCAAAAGGTCGACTGGCTCGAAGGAGCGCTGGCTGAAGGGGAGACTGCAGCATGAAAGTCCGCGCTCAGATTGGCAAGGTCCTCAATCTCGACAAGTGCATCGGCTGCCATACCTGTTCGGTCACCTGCAAGAACGTATGGACCAGTCGCGAAGGCATGGAATACGCCTGGTTCAACAATGTCGAGACCAAGCCGGGCATCGGTTATCCCAAGGACTGGGAAAACCAGAAGCGATGGAATGGCGGCTGGGTTCGCACGCCCGGTGGTTCGATCCGCCCGAAGATGGGCGGCAAGTGGCGGGTTCTAGCAAAGATTTTCGCCAATCCCGACCTGCCGGAAATCGACGATTACTACGAACCCTTCACCTTTGACTATGCGCACCTGCAAAAGGCCGGTGAAAGCAAGGCATTCCCGACGGCTCGTCCGCGCAGCCTGATTAGCGGAGAGCGCATGGAGAAGATCGAATGGGGGCCGAACTGGGAGGAAATCCTGGGCGGCGAATTCTCGAAACGCTCCGAGGACTATAACTTCGAAGGGGTCCAGAAGGAGATTTACGGTCAGTTCGAAAACACTTTCATGATGTACCTGCCGAGGCTGTGCGAGCACTGCCTCAACCCCACATGCGTTGCGGCCTGCCCGTCGGGCGCGATCTACAAGCGTGAGGAAGACGGCATCGTCCTGATCGATCAGGAGGCTTGTCGCGGCTGGCGCATGTGCGTCTCGGGTTGCCCCTACAAGAAGATCTATTACAACTGGAAAACCGGGAAGAGCGAGAAGTGCATCTTCTGCTACCCGCGCATCGAGGCCGGGCAGCCCACGGTCTGCTCGGAAACCTGTGTCGGGCGTATCCGCTACCTCGGCGTAATGCTCTATGATGCGGACCGTATCGAGGAAGCAGCGTCGGCAGCGAGCGTCGAGGATCTCTATCAAGCCCAGCTCGATATATTCCTCGACCCCAACGACCCAGAAGTGATCGAGCAGGCGCGCAAGGACGGGGTTCCCGATGCCTGGATCGAGGCCGCACGCAAGTCGCCCGTCTACAAGATGGCGATGGAGTGGAAGGTCGCGTTCCCGCTTCACCCGGAATACCGCACCTTGCCGATGGTCTGGTACGTCCCGCCGCTCTCACCGATCAGCGCGGCGGCCAATGCCGGTGACATCGCGGTCAACAATGGGATGCCTGACATCCGATCCTTGCGCATTCCACTCAAGTATCTCGCAAACCTGCTGACCGCCGGTGACGAGGAGCCGATCGCGGTCTGCCTTGAACGAATGCTGGCCATGCGCGGTTACATGCGAGCCAAGACCGTCGAGGGCGTGCACAACGAAGCGATTGCGACCGATGTTGGCCTCACCAGTGCCCAGATTGAGGACATGTACAAGATCATGGCGCTGGCCGACTACGAAGATCGCTTTGTGATCCCGACCGGTCACCGCGAAGACGCCGAGGACATGTTCGACGAGCGTGGTTCTTGCGGCTTCTCCTTCGGCAATGGCTGCTCGGGTGGAAACGGCGAACCGAATCTGTTCGGCGTGCCAGCCAAACGCAAAAAACTCCAGACCCCGACTGAGGTATTCTGATGAAATCGCTCCATCTGCTTTCGCTGCTGTTGCAGTATCCCAGCAAGAACTTGCAGGCCGTAGCCGGCGAAATCCGCCAGCGTCTTGCGGCCGACAGCTCGCTCCCGGTCGGTTCCGTCAAGGCGTTGGATGCCTTGCTCAAACGCCTTGCCACCAGCGACATCTATGATGCGCAGGAAATCTACGTGGACCTCTTCGATCGCGGGCGAGCGCACAGCCTGCACCTTTTCGAACACGTTCATGGCGAAAGCCGCGACCGTGGGCAGGCGATGGTCGATCTGCGAGAGCGCTACCTGACTGCCGGCCTTGAACCAACCGGTAACGAACTGCCCGACTACCTGCCCCTGTTTCTCGATTATTGCTCCGTTCTGCCGGGCGACGCTGCGCGCAACATGCTGGCCGAACCAGGCGTTGTGCTCGTCGCGCTGAATGCGCGACTGGCGGAGAAGGGTTCAGACTATGCCCCTGTGTTTGCGATCCTGTGTGACATCGCCGGGGTCGAGATAAGCGAAGAAACCCAGAATGCGCTCCCTCCTGCGGATGACCCACAAGACCTGGAGGCGCTCGATGCGCAGTGGGAAGAGGAGCAAATCCGCTTCGGTGCCGAGGCGGTGCCTGATCCGAATGCGGCCTGCCCGAAAGTTGGCGAGATGCTCGACCGGATGCGCGAACCGCTTGCAACCCAATCCTCGGCAAGGAATTGAGCCATGGAAGACTTCATCCACCACCTGCTCTACGGCATCTATCCTTACATCGCGTTTGCAGTTCTTGCGATCGGATCGGTCATTCGCTTTGACCGCGAGCCTTACACATGGCGCTCGGGCTCCAGCCAGCTCTTGCGGCGCAGGCAGCTGATGGCCGGATCAGTGCTGTTCCATGTCGGCGTGCTCTTCATCTTCGTCGGCCATCTCGTCGGCCTGCTTACCCCCATCGCCCTATTCGATGCGCTGGGCATCAGCCATGGCGCGAAACAGCTCCTGGCGATCGTGGCTGGCGGGTTTGCGGGGGTCGCAGCAATCATCGGCGCAACGCTATTGATCCACCGTCGCTTCTTCGACCCTCGAGTGCGAGCGAGCTCCAGTTTCAGCGACAATATGATCATCCTGATCCTGTGGGCTCAGCTGGCGCTGGGATTGGCGACGATCCCCCTTTCTGCCGGGCATCTCGACGGCGAGGAAATGGTCAAATTCATGAACTGGGCGCAGGGCATCTTTACCTTCCAGGGCGATGCCGCGAGCCACATTGGCGATGTCCATATCATCTTCAAACTGCACCTGTTCCTGGGGCTCACGATCTTCGTCCTGTTTCCCTTCACACGGCTGGTGCACATGTTGTCTGCGCCAGTCCGCTATCTGTGGCGCGGCGGTTACCAGGTCGTGCGCTCGCGCCGGAAGCTGAGCCATGGCTGAGGTTATGGAGCGCGCGCCGGTGCGGGTCGGAGGGATCGAGATCGCCGCGGGGGAGATCGCCGCAGAAGCGCAAAACCACCCGGCACCCGATCCCGAAACTGCGTGGAATGAGGCGGCAGAGGCGCTTACAATCAGGCAGTTGCTATTGGCCGAAGCGGACCGGTTGGAGATCGTCGCGGATGATCGTTCCGATGCTGAAGGACGGACTCTGGCAGATGACGACGCCCGTATCGATACCCTACTTACCCAGGAAGTCGAAGTGCCGGTGGCCAACGAAGAGGAAGCTCGCCGCTTCTACGATAAAAACCGGGAGCGGTTCACGAGCGAGACACTGGTCGAAGCCGAGCATATCCTGTTCTCGGCAAGCCCGGACGATACATTCGAATACAGCCTAGCTGTGGGCGATGCGCGGATGGCAATCCGCGAGATTCAGCAGGACCTTGCGTGCTTTGCCGATCTGGCGAAGGCAAAATCGGCCTGCCCTTCAAAAGAGCATGGCGGCAATCTGGGGCAGATCGGGAAAGGGCAGACTGTCGCGGAATTCGAACAAGCCTTGTTCTCACTCGAGGAAGGCGAACTGTGCGCGGAGCCGGTGAAGTCGCCGTTCGGCGTTCATGTGATCCGCGCCGGTCGCAAAGTCGAAGGGCGCCAGCTGCCCTTCGAAGCGGTCGAGGCATCGATCCGCGAATATCTTGAGGAAGCGAGCTATCGCAAAGCCATGGCGCAGTATCTCTCGATCCTTGCTAGTCAGACGACCATCGAAGGCGTCGACCTGCCAGTCGCTGACGGGCCACTGGTTCAGTGAACAACACTCGCACCAGAGATGTACTGCCGTTGGCGGCTGGCGGCTCGACGCGGCTGACCGACGGTATCGGGCGGCGGCTTCGAATATCTGCGCCTGTCGCTGACTGATATCTGCAATTTCCGCTGCACCTATTGCTTGCCCGACGGTTACAGGAAGTCGTGCAACAGGCCGGCTGACCTGTCGGTCGATGAAATACGTCGGGCGGTGAGCGGTTTTGCCAAGCTGGGCCTCTGGAAAGTGAGGCCGACGGGAGGTGAGCCGACCCTGCGACGTGACTTCGACACGATCTTGTCGTCGAAGCCGGGAAAACGGCGCTGGTACTTGGCGATCAGTTGTGGATCGAAGCTGCCCGCCCGATCGCGGGGTACCTCGATCTCGATCTTGCCGGTGTCGGTAACGACGGTCTTGCGGCCATAGCCGTTGCGATTGTTGCCAGCCTGGTCCTCGCGCCCGAGATGATGATCCATCTCGGCATTAAGCGCACGTTCGGCCAGCGCCTTCTTCAGAGAATCCAGCAGGCCACCCTGCTGCAGCGCCGCCGGCCAGAAGTTGATCGAGTAAATCAGCCGGGATCACCGGCTCCTTGCGTCGGGACATAGCGGGACTCCTTCTTGCCCATTATGCCCGCCCACACACGAAAATCCTGACAGTCCCTTTCCGGCAGTTCAAGCTGTCCAACGATCCGAAGTTCGCCGACAAGCTGCGCGATGTCGTCGGGCTCTATGTCGATCCGCCCGCGCATGCCATCGTGCTGTCGTTCGACGAGAAAAGCCAGATACAGGCGCCCGACCGCACCCAGCCGGAACTGCCGCTCAAGAAAGGGCGGCTCGGCACGATGACCCATGATTACAAGCGCAACGGCACCACCACGCTGTTTGCCGCGCTCAATATCCTCGATGGAACCGTGATCGGGCGCAACATGCAGCGGCACCGGCATCAGGAGTTCATCCGCTTCCTGAACACGATCGATGCCAGCGAGCCAGCCGACAAGGCGGTGCACGTGATCCTCGACAATTATGCCACGCACAAACACGCCAAGGTGTGCCTGGCTCGGCCGCCATTCGCGCTTCACCTTCCACTTTACCCCAACATCCTGCTCGTGGCTCAACGCGGTCGAGGGCTTCTTCGCCAAGCTGACCAAGCGCCGCCTGGCGCGAGGCGTCTTCCGCTCGGTCGTCGACCTCCAAAGCGCCATCAACCGCTTCCTCGCCGAGCATAATCACAAGCCCAGGCCCTTCACCTGGACCGCCGATCCCAACAAGATTATCGCAGCTGTCAAAAGAGGGCATCAAGCGTTAGATTCTATCCACTAGAGCCGCGGCAGCGTGACCCCGCGCTGGCCCATGTATTTGCCCGCGCGGTCCTTGTAGCTCGTCTCGCAGCGCTCGTTGCCAGCCAGGAACAGGAACTGGCATGCGCCTTCGTTGGCGTAGATCTTCGCCGGGAGCGGGGTGGTGTTCGAGAATTCGAGCGTCACATGGCCTTCCCAGCCTGGCTCCAATGGGGTGACGTTGACGATGATCCCGCAGCGCGCATAGGTGCTCTTGCCGAGGCAGATGACCAGCACATCCTCGGGCACGCGGAAATATTCGACCGTGCGGGCCAGCGCGAAGCTGTTGGGCGGGATCACGCAGATATCGGTCTCGCGGTCGACGAAGCTGTTGGCGGCGAAGTCCTTGGGATCGACCACCGCGCTGTCGACGTTGGTGAAGATCTTGAACTCGGGCGCCACGCGCGCGTCATAGCCATAGCTCGACAGGCCGTAGCTGATCACCCCCTCGCGCCGCTGCGCCTCGACGAAGGGCTCGATCATCCCCGCGTTCATCGCCTTGTCGCGGATCCATTTGTCCGAAAGAATCGCCATGGGTGTGGGATTCCCGATTGGGCTGGCGGGGGCAAGCGAAGGGGGCGGGATATCCCCTTTTGCGCAATTGCGGAAATCGGCCTTCGACAGGCTCAGGCTGAGCGGATGTGGGGGACAAATTCAGTGAGTGGGGAGGGTAGCAATTGCGGGACATCATATTGTGGTGCGTGTCAGATCGCACCAAACTCGCTCAGCCTGAGCTTGTCGAAGGCCATGCGCTGGTCTTAACCCCTTGGAGTGGCCTTCTACGCCTACCTCCTCCTGTGCAATGACGGCAGCTATTATGCGGGACACACAGATGACCTCGAAACCCGGTTGGCACAGCACCAGTCCGGGGCGCTGGGCGGATACACCGCGAAGCGTCTGCCAGTGAAACTTCAGTGGTCCGAGGAATTTCCGACGCGCGATGAAGCTTTCGAGGCCGAGCGCAAGATCAAGGGCTGGAGCCGGGCGAAGAAGCAGGCGCTGATTGCGGGCGAATGGGACCGGATTTCGGAACTGGCGCGGAACCGACAGGGTTGAAGGCCTTGGGACAACCGTTCGCGCGTGGCCTTCGACAGGCTCAGGCTGAGCGGATTTCTGTGGCCTTCATTTAACCCGCCAGCAGCGTCGCGTTTCCACCCGCCGCCGTGGTGTCGATGCACACCACGCGCTCGGTGGCGAAGCGCAGGACGTAGTGCGGGCCGCCGGCCTTGGGGCCGGTGCCCGACAGGCCCTCGCCGCCGAAGGGCTGGCTTTCGACCACCGCGCCGATCTGGTTGCGGTTGACGTAGAAATTGCCGACCCGCGCATGGCGCTCGACATAGTCGCGCGTCGCCTCGAGCCGCGAATGGAGGCCCAGCGTCAGCCCGTAGCCGGTCGCGTTGATGTCGCGTACCACCTGCGGCAGGTCTTGCGCCTTGAAGCGCACCACGTGCAGCACCGGGCCGAAATTCTCTCGCTGCAAGTCGAGGATCGAGCCGATCTCGATGATCGCCGGGGCGACGAAGCAGCCGCCGGCCAGCGCCGGATCGAGTTCGCGCCGCCAGGTCGGGCAGTTCGCCTGCTGGCACTGGGCGATGTGCTGTTCGAGCGCGGCCTGCGCTTCGGGATCGATCACCGGGCCGACATCGGTGGCGAGCGCTTCGGGATCGCCCACGTCCAGCGCCGCGAAGGCGCCGCGGATCATCTCGAGCATGCCGTCGGCGACGTCGTCCTGTATATAGAGCACGCGCAGCGCCGAACAGCGCTGGCCCGCGCTCTGGAAGGCCGAGGCCACGACGTCGCGCGTCACCTGTTCGGGCAGCGCGGTCGAATCGACGATCATCGCGTTCTGCCCGCCGGTTTCGGCGATGAAGGTTGCGATCGGCGCGTCGCGCGCGGCAAGGCTGCGGTTGATCGCCTGCGCGGTCCGGGTCGATCCGGTGAAGGCGACGCCGGCGATGCGCGGGTCGGCGGTGATCATCGCGCCGACATCGCCCGCGCCGGTGACGAGCTGGAGCACGTCTTGCGGAATGCCGGCCTCGTGGCACAGCCTGACCGCCAGCGCGGCGATCAGCGGGGTCTGTTCGGCCGGCTTGGCAAGCACGGTGTTGCCCGCTGCGAGCGCGGCGGCGGCGGGGCCGATGAAGATCGCCAGCGGGAAGTTCCATGGACTGATCGTGGCGAAGACGCCGCGCCCGGCCAGCGTCAGGCGGTTTTCCTCGCCGGTCGGCCCGGGCAGCGGAATCGGCGCGCTGAACAACCGCCGCGCCTCACCCGCGTAATAGCGCAGGAAATCGACCGCCTCGCGCAGTTCGAGCACCGCGTCGACCAGCGTCTTGCCCGCTTCGCGCTGGCACAGGCTGAGGATTTCGTCGGTATGCTCCTCGAACAGCTCGGCGGCGGCTTCGAGCAGCAGCGCGCGCTTTTCGCCACCCAGCGCGTCCCAGCCCGGCTGGATCGCCTGCGCGCGCGCGATCGCCTCGGCCACCTCTTGGGGCAGCACATCGCGGCGGGTGCCGACGGTCTGCCTGCGGTCGTGCGGCTTGGCGATCGCCGCGATCTCGCCCTCGGCAGTCGAGACACAGGTCGGCTCGGCATGCCATTGGCGGCTGTCGAGCGCGGCGAGCCGGGCGAGCAGCGGTTCGCGCACTGCCGGGTCGGCAAGGTCGACGCCCGCCGAATTGACCCGGCCCGGCAATATGTCGCGCGGCAGCGGGATCGCCGGGTTGCGATAGGGCTCCATCGCGGCGAGATCGGCCACCGGGTCGGTCACCAGCTCGCTCACCGGAACGTCGGCATCGGCCATGCGGTTGACGAAGCTGCTGTTGGCCCCGTTTTCGAGCAGGCGGCGCACGAGATAGGCAAGCAGGTCCTTGTGCGTGCCGACCGGGGCATAGAGGCGCACATTGGTGCGGGCATTGCCCTCTGCCGCGGCGAGTGCGGCATAGACATCCTCGCCCATGCCGTGGAGCCTTTGGAATTCGAATTTCCTTGCCTGGCCTACCGCTGCGCTGCTTGAGGCCGGATGTGCCCCAGCCAGCGCCTTGATCGCGCCGATGGTATAGGCGTTGTGCGTGGCGAAGGCGGGATAGATCGCATCGTCCGCCGCCAGCAGCCGTTCGGCGCAGGCGAGATAGCTGACGTCGGTCGCCAGCTTGCGGGTGAAGACCGGGAAATCGCTGTATCCGCCGACCTGCGACAGCTTGATCTCGGTATCCCAGTATGCGCCCTTGACCAGCCGCACGAACAAGCGCCGGTCATGCTTGCGCGCCAGCCGCGCGACCCAGTCGCACAGCGGCACGCCGCGCTTCTGGTAAGCCTGGATGGCAAGGCCGAAGCCGGCCCACTGGCTGCCGTCGGCGCGGGCGAACAGGCTGTCGTCCGCCGCCAGCGCCTCGATGATGTCCATCGACAGTTCGAGCCGCTCGGCCTCTTCGGCATCGATGGTGAAGTGGATGTTGGCGTCGCGCGCGTGGACGGCGAGTTCGCGGACCATCGGCACCAGCGCGGCCACCGCCTTTTCGGCGTGGAGGAAGCTGTATCGGGGGTGCAGCGCGGACAGCTTGACCGAAATGCCGGGCGCGGTTTCGACCCTGCCGGTCGCTTCCCTGGCCAGCCGCGCGATGGCGCGCTCGTAGGACTGGCGATAGCGTTCGGCATCGGCATAGGTCATCGCCCCTTCGCCGAGCATGTCGAAGCTGTGGGTCAGGCCCTTGGCGCGTTCGGGCGCGGCGCGCCTGAGCGCTTCGTCGATGGTGCGGCCGAAGACGAATTGCCCGCCAAGGATCTTCATCGCCTGCAGCGTCGCCTTGCGGATCACCGGCTCGCCCAGGCGGTTGACGGCGCGCCTGAGCGTCGTGCCGAGGCCCTTTTGCGCTTCCTCCGGCCGTTCGAGCACCTCGCCGGTCAGCATCAGCGAGAAGGTGGCGGCGTTGACGAAGGTGGACGAGCTTTCGCCCAGATGATCGGCCCAGTCGATATCGCCGATCTTGTCGCGGATCAGCGCGTCGGCGGTCGCCGCATCGGGCACGCGCAACAATGCTTCGGCAAGGCACATCAGCGCGATGCCTTCCTCGGTCGCGAGGCCGTATTGCTGGAGGAAGGCGTCGAGCCCGCTCGCCTTGCGCGCCCTTGCGCCCTCGATCAGCCGGCCCGCCAGCGCGGCGGCCGCGCCATGCAGTTGCGAGGCGCGCGCGGCCTGCGCCATGCGTTCGGCGACAATGCCGTCTTCCTGTGCGCGATAGGCGGCGCGCAGGTCCTGGCGGGAGATCGGCTTGGGAGCGGAGGCGGTTGGGGAACTGGCCATGCGACTCGTTGCAAGTGTTACGATGACGGGTCCGGCCCTTGGACCCGCCGCCGCGCGCAATCAAGCCGAGTCGGTGGTTGCCGTAGCGGTAGTCGCCAGCGTCATTGCTGGCGCAGCAGCCTCCCGGCGACCGCATCGAGCTTGGTCAATAGCGTCTTGTCACGCTGTTCGGGCGCGGTGATGACCGCATCGGTCAGCGCGTGGTCGATCGGCGATGGGTTGCGTTTCTTGGGCAGGCCCTTGCAGAACGCCTCCACCGCCTTGCGCGCGGTGGCCGAATTCCGGTTCATCTGCGCGATGACCCCGGCGACGTCGACGCTCGCCTCGTTGTCGCGCCAGCTGTCCCAGTCGGTCACCATCGCCAGCAGGGCATAGGGCAGCTCCGCCTCGCGCGCGAGCCTGGCTTCGGGCATGCCGGTCATGCCGATCACCTCGGCCCCCCAGTGGCGGTAGAGCTTGCTTTCGGCACGGCTGGAGAACTGCGGCCCTTCCATCGCGAGGTAGGTCGCCCCTTCGGCGCATTCGCCGCCCGCCGCGGTCACGGCCTTCGCGGCCTGTTTCGACAGGCGCGGGCAGGTGGGTTCGGCCATGCTGACATGCGCCACGCAACCGTCCCCGAAAAAGGTCGAGGGGCGGCCTTTGGTGTTGTCGATGAACTGATCGACCGTGACGAAACGCCCGGGGGGCAGATCTTCCGACAGCGAGCCGACCGCGCTGATCGCGAGGATGTCGGTGCACCCGGAGCGTTTCAGAGCATCGATATTGGCCCGCGCGTTGATCGAGGAGGGGAGCACGCGGTGCCCCCGCCCGTGGCGCGGCAGGAAGCGCACGCGGACATGGCCGATGGTGCCGCACAGGATCTCGTCCGAAGGTTCGCCCCAGGGCGAATGGACCCTGATCCATTGCGCGTCTTCCAGCGCATCCATCGCGTAGAGACCCGATCCGCCGATAATGCCGATGGTCCAGTCGCTCATGCCTTATATCCCTTATGTGAAGCCCGCCATCACCTACCGCAGGCCGCGACCATGCGGTTGTGGGCCCGGGTCGATGCGAGCGTGTGGGTGACGGCTTGCGCGCGCTCTGTCCAGCCCCCAAACCTGCGGGGTGCCGCAACCGTATTCATGACCGGCTACCCGGCCTGCTCCTTGACAGCGGGGTGGCTTTCCCGCCGAACGGGCGCTCAAGCCGCCGTCCATGCAGTCGAAGGGAACGACGATGCCCCACCAGCCGCTCCAGACGACCCTCGCCGCGCTCGAGGACCGGTTGCGGACGCTGCATGCGCGCACCGCCGACACACCGCTGTTCAACCCGGTCTTCCAGCTCTCGCTCGATCTTTCGCGCCAGCTCGAGGACGGGGTGACGACCATTGCCGACCTCGCGAAACTGGTTGGCGAGCTCGAGGCGATCTCGCTCGAATCGCGCGCCGGGCGCTTGCGCAAGCTGGTCGATCCCGCCGGTGCGCGGGCGCGGCTCGACCGGCTCGCGGAAGTGGCGACCGATTTCGACGACTTCCGCCGCTTCTGGGAACATCCCCATCTGCACGCGGTCTTCACCGCCCACCCGACTTTCCTGCTGACGCCGGGGCAGACGCAGGCGGTGGCGCAGGCCGCCTCCAATGGAGGTGTAACGGGGTGCGCCGATGCCGGCGAACGGCCCGAGATCACGCTCCCCTACGAGCATCGCTGCGCCATGGCGGCAATCGCCCATGCGCAGGACGCGCGCGACCACATCGTCGGCGCGGTGCTGCGTTCGGCCAGCGCGGCCTGGCCCGACCGGTGGCGCGAACTCGCCCCGCTGCCGTTCCGCTTCGCCAGCTGGGTCGGCTACGACATGGACGGGCGCACCGACATCAAGTGGTACACCTCGATCGCCTTTCGCCTGCTGGAAAAGGCCGAGCGGCTGGAGCGCTATGCCGATTCGCTCGAAGCAATCGATCCGGCCCATGGCCTGCTGGCCACCCTGCGCGCAGCCGCGGCGCGTGCGGCGGCGAGCGCGGTGGATTTTTCGGGCGACCTTGCGGATTCGGCGACGCTGTCGGCGGCGGCCAACCGGCTTACGGCCGATGGCGAGGACAAGCTGCTCTCGCTCGCGCCGCTGGTCGAACGGCTCGAGGCTGAGGCCGCCGGAGCATCGACCGATCGCGCCATCGCGCTGCGCACGCTGGCGTCGGCGATGCGCGCCGACGGGCTCGGCATGGGCTGGATCCACTTCCGCGTGAACGCCAAGCAATTGCACAACGCCATCCGCCAGCGGCTGGGCGATGCCGAAGGGATCGACCTGGGCAGCCGCGGCGCGGTCGCGGCGCTGCGCGAACTGCTCGCCGGGGTCGAACCGGTCGGTGCCAATTTCGCCAGCCTCGCGGTCGAAAGCTCGACCGCGGTGCGCCTGTTCCTCGCCATGGCGCAGATCCTCAAGCATGTGGACGCCGATGCGCCGATCCGCATGCTCGTGGCCGAATGCGAGCAGCCCGCGACCCTGCTCGCCGCGCTCTATTTCGCGCAGCTGTTCGGGATCGAGGGCAAGGTCGACGTCTCGCCGCTGTTCGAGACCGAATCGGCGCTCGAACATGGCGGGCGCTTCCTCGATGCGCTGCTGGCCGAGGACGACTATCGCGCCTATGCCCGCCGTCGGGGTCGCGTTTCGATCCAGACCGGCTTTTCCGACGCGGGGCGCTTCGTCGGCCAAATCCCCGCCAGCCTCGCGATCGAGCGGTTGCAGGGCCGCTTCGCCGAGGCGATGGTGGCGAACGGGCTGACCGATGTCGCCGCGCTGATCTTCGACACGCATGGCGAAGGCATGGGGCGCGGCGCGCACCCGTCGAGCTTCAGGGACCGCCTCGAATGGCCGCTTTCGCCCTGGGCGCAGCGCCGTTTCGCCCGCGCAGGGATCCGGATCGAGCCCGAAGCGAGCTTCCAGGGTGGCGATGGCTACCTGTTCTTCGCCACGCCTGAACTGGCATTGGCGACGCTGACCAGCATCATCGAGCACAGCCCTGTCCGCACCGACCCTGACGCGCCGACCGATCCCTTTTACCACCGGACCGATCTCAGCCTCGATTTCTACCGCGCGATCAAGGAGCACCAGCAGGCGCATCTCGCCAGCCGCACCTACAGCCGCGCGATCACCGCCTTCGGCCTCGGCCTGCTGAGCGAGACCGGCAGCCGCAAGTCGCGCCGTCAGTCGGACCTTGCCGCCGACCGCGACCTGAACCTGCGCCAGATCCGCGCGATCCCGCACAACGCCATCCTCCAGCAGCTGGGCTATCCGGTGAACATCATCGCCGGGGTCGGCAGCGCAGCGCAAAGCAATTACGAAGACAACGCCGCGCTGCTCGGGGAAAGCGCGCGCGGGCGCCAGATCATGCGGCTGGTGCGCGCCGCGAACGCGCTGGCCAGCATCAAGACCGTCGCCGCTTATGGCGAGCTGTTCAATTCCGCCTATTGGGCGAGCCGTCCCTATCGCGGGACCGAGAACCATTTGGCCGAAGCCTGCGAAACGCTGGCCGAATACCTGATCTCGGACGATCGCAACGGCGTGTTCCGTCGCCTCGCCTCGCGCCTGCGGGTCGATGCGCTCAAGCTCCACCGCCTGCTGGCGCTGGTGCCCGACGACGATCCGCACCCCCAACGCGAAGCCGTGCGCCGGCTGATCGGCGTGCTGCAGGCGGTACGGCTGGCGCTGCTCCAGCACATCTTCCTCAAGGCGGTTTCGGTCCCGGCCTTCAGCCGTGCCAACGACATCAGCCGCACCGATGTGCTGGAAATGGTCTTCTCGCTCAGGATCGAGGATGCGCTGGCGCAGCTGCGTCGCGCCTATCCGGTGAGCTTCCCGCGCAAGGAGGACTTCACCCTCGACGAACCGGGCGATTATCCGCGCGGCGCGGGCGAAGGCTATGCCGCGATCCGTGCGCAGTTCATCGATCCGATCGACGATGCCTATGGCCTGTGCCTGCGCATCTCGACCGCCATTGCCAATGAATTCGGCGCACACGGCTGATTGAGTTTTCCGCAATGCCGGCGCATTGTTCTCTCCAGGGAAACGGGAGCGGCGCATGCTCAGCTTCATACTCGGCGCGATCACGGCACTCGTTGCGCTGGCCTCTCTCGCGCTGGTCGCCTTCAAGGTCTTCCGCCGCGGCGCATTGCTGTTCGAGGTCGAGGGGTTCTATTCGCATGTCATGGACGGCGATCCGGGGCCGATCATCCGCGATGTCCAGCGCGATGCCACGGTGCTGGAGCGCTGCAAGGTCGATGACCCGCTGGCCTGCGCGATCCGCGATGCGGTGCTGCGCCACCAGCAGCAAGGGCGGCCCGATTGCAACGTGCTGCTGCTCTCTGGCGGCGGGCAATGGGGCGCTTTCGGCGCGGGCCTGTTCGACACGCTGAGCCGCAACAGCGGGTCCGTTGAACTGGGGCTCGAAAACATCGGTGTGATCACCGGGATTTCCACCGGCTCGCTGCAGACGCTGATGCTGATGGTCGCGCTCGACCCCGGCCAGACCCCGCAGATGCGGCGCCATGCGCTCGACCGGCTGGTGTGGGGCTATTCGCCCGCGCGCGAAAGCGAGGTGGTCAACCGCACGGGGCTGGCGAAGGTGCCATTGTTCGGATCGGCGGCCGGCACCGCGCCCCTGCGCAAGCGGGTGATCGAGGCACTGGCGCCGGGCGGCGACTATCGCCTGGTCGAGGCCATCGGCGCCTCGCGCGTGGCAGGCTATGCCGGTTTCGTCGAGGCCGAGCGCGGCATCTTCCGCTACGCCGACCTGCGCGAACTGGTGAAAACGGCCAAGAGCATGGAGCATGCGACCGAGGCGCTGGCCGCGGCGACCATGGCGTCTTCGGCGATGCCCGTGTTCCACCAGCAATTGCGCATCGCCGGGACCGATGGCAAGGCGCTGTCGCTCTATGACGGCGGCGTGCGGCGCTCGGTATTCTTCGATCGCGCCATGGCGCTGGTCGACCGCGAAGTCCGCGCCGGGATGGCGCAGAAGGGCATCGTCAAGGTCGATACCGTGACGCAGCAAGCCTTCGCCGGGGAATATCGCCGGAACGCGCCCACGGTCTATGTGGTGCGCAACGGACCGACCGTGCGCGCCGAGGACCCACGCCTGAACGCCAGTTCGGGCCCTCTCAGGAATGGCCAGCGCGGATATGACCTGCTGGTCAACGAAAGCGAAATCGGCGCGATTGCCGCGTTGCGCCTGACCAATCCCTATGGCGAGATCCTGCTGACGACCGCCGACCGGTACGACAGCTTCCCCAGCGATGTCGGCGAGAACTTCAAGGACGACGAGATGTTCAAGCCGGCCTTCATGGCACGGCTGCGCGATCTCGGGCGGTTCAAGGCCGAGCGTCCGGGCGGGCCATGGTGGCCGCTCGGCACGCTAGATTCAGTTTTACCGTGATTTCCTAGTCGCCAGATGATTCCATCCGGTTCGAAATCACTCTAGCCAGCGTTATCGACGCCGCGCGATGGACTGGGTCGGGCAGCTTTCGATCGCCACGTCGCGGCTGACGAGGCTGGATTCATAGCCGATGAACACCGCCTCCTGCTGCAGCGTGCACAGTTGCAGCCGCTCGACCTGCTCGGGGTCGATCTGCAACCGGTACTGCCCCGGCGGCACCCGCTCGAAGAAGAAATAGCCGTCGAGCTCGGTCTTGGCATAGGCGATGGTCTTGCCCTTCTCGTCGACCAGATGCAGCCGAACGCCGGACACGCCGCGCCCGTTGGCTGTGTCTTCGAAGCGCGCCGTGCCCTCGACTTCGCTGAGCGCGATGACCGCGAAATCGAGCGGCTGGATACGGCCCGCACGCGGAACGATTTCCACGCCGGGCTTCGCGGAGGCGAGATCGAGGTCTGGAAGCGAAGTCGGATCGAGCTGGACCGCGACCGGCCGCCCGACGCCGAGCCCAAAGACCCGCGCGACGCCATCGGCGCCGGTCTGCGAGGTCTGGTTGGAGGTCGCGAAATCGACCCCCTCGAGCAGTTCGTCGCTGGGGCCATAGCTGCCGTCGCCGTCGCGGTCGCGAAAGGCGCGTAGCGTCGCCCCGCCGCTGCTGGCGATGCCGGGTCGGGCAACGAACAGCCCGCGTCGCAACGGATCGCGGCCGAGCCCGAAGCCGAGCCGCAATCCGACGAAGTAACTGTCGGAGACGAAGTTGTAATTGGCATCGAGCGCGAGCGTGAACCTGTCGAATTCGCGCACGCCCGAAAGGCTGAAGACCGGGGCACCCTCGCTGAACAGGTAACCCGCCGAGGCGCGGATCGAGGTCCGCTCGTCGAGCGCATGGTTGATCTCGAACGAGGCATTGACGATGTCGGTCTGCGGCGCGATCTGGTAGCCCAGCGAAATGCGCCCATTCGTCCTGGTCCGGCCGATCGTGGCCAGGTCGAAATTGCCGAACAGTTGCGCATTGGCCTGGATGTCCTTGCTGCTGGTGCGCGAATAGTCGAGCGTGTTCGAGACCAGCAGGCCCGAAAGCCGGGTCGAGGCCCTGAAGCCAGCGACCAGCGTGTTGCGCCCGTCGATGTCGACATAGTTGCGCAGCCGCGCCGTGAGCGGGACGGTCAGCCCGGTGATATCATTGCCCAGCGTGAAGCTGGTGTTGAAGTCGAGCTCGGTCGCACGCTGCAGGAACTCAAGGCCGATCGCCTTGGTCTCGTCGGGGAACAGCCCGCCGTATTCGGTATGGCTCAGCGTGATCGCGGAGTGCCCGAAGCGTCCGGCGATACCGCCGCCAAAGGCATGGGCCCCGCCGTCTGCCACGCCGAAGTCGGCCTTCAGCGCGATCCCTGAAATGCTGGTGCGTACGCCCGCCGTGCCGATCCAGCGATCCTCGCCCTCGGACTGGAACCACGACCCGCCAAGGATGGTGGTGAGGCCCGAGGTCAGCCCGTAGGCCAGCTGCCCGCCGACGCGCCAGTCGCCACTATCGGAAGGTTCGACGAAATTGGGCGGGGTGACCCCCAGCAGGTTGCGGCCTTTCTGCGCGGCATCGAAGCTGTAGACGAGCTGGCCCTTGCGCACGCGGCCATCGCCCACGCTGATCTGCTGGACGGTTTCGCTGCGCTGGCCCTGCGGCCCGAAGAACACCAGGCGAAAGACGTTGAGCCCGAAATCGACCGGGACCTGGAGGAATTCGTACTGGCCGTTCACCGCCTCGCGGGTCGATCCGACAAGGATGTCGTTGCGATAGAGCTCGACCTCGTAACCGTCGGGCAGAATGCCGCGCAGGTCGACCTTGTCGAACACCGAAGTCTGCTGCGACGGGGCATTGGTCAGGGTGAAGCCGCGCCCCGAGATGCTGCGCAGGCCAAGCTGCATCGAAGTGGTCGAGACATCGCCGACCGCGAAGGATGTGGCCGAAAGCGGGCCGAGCAGCTTCGCATCGGGATCGAGCCGCCCGACCAGGAAGCGCGCAGCGGTGAGCCCGAATTTGCTGTCGCCGCTGAGATAGGCCTCGGTGCTGAGATAGCCCAGGTCGCCGGCCAGCAGGAGGTCGCCTTCGAGCCGTTCGCCATTGGCCGTGTCCGAGACCGCGCGCAGTTCGACATCGGCCGTCGGGATCGAGAGCGCTTGGTAGGGCAGGTCGGCCCGTTCGAAATCGTCGCGCGGACTGCCTGCGGCACGATTGGCGAGCTTCTCGCGGCGTGCCTCGCGCGCGCGGCGTTCCTCGAAGGGAAAGGGTTCGAGCGTCCTGATCCGGATCGCCTGCGAACGCAGGTCCGCCCTGACCTCGATCGGGAACAGCGCGCCGAACTGATCGAGCCGCAAATACATCTCGCCGTCGAAATCGCTGGCAAGCACACCGTTGATCGGGATGGTCCTGCCGGGGAGCGTGATCGTCCCCGCCTTGATATCGATCGCCAGCGTGCGGTCCGGGTCGAGGATCCAGCCTTCGGCATGGCGTCCGCCGTCGCCGACCACGATCGCCAGGTCGAGAATGCGCGCGATCGCCCCAAGCGGCAGATAAAGCCCCGCGCGCGCGCCATAGGCGATGATCGTATCGGTTTCCTCGAACCCGTCGACCCGGACTTCGAGGATCAGCTCGTCCTGATGGTCGATCAGCGGCTCGCCCGCGGCGGGCGTATAGGCGATCCCCGGTGCCCCGCCGAGCGCCCCTGTCGGGTTGGGCGGTGCGCCGGCCGGGTCGAGATCGGGCGTGTTGCGGGACAGGCCCAGGGTCGAGCGCTGGCGCGCCGGTGGAACCAGCGCACTGGCCGGTGCCGCGTCGGTGGCGCGGATGACGGTGCCCGGTGCAAAGCTTTCGGGTATCGCGGCAGGCGATGCGGCGGGCGCGACCGGAGCGGCGGGCGCGACCGGAGCCAGCGGCGGGGCCGTCTCACGCGGGGTTTCGAGCCGCAGCGCGGTGCGCCGGGGTGATGTGCGAGCGAGCACGGGCGCGGGCCGGGCCGGAGGCACCGCGGGGACCGCCGCAACCGCGCGAGCTGCTGGCGGTGGAACTGCGGCTGGCACGGCGGCCGGGGGCGGCGCAACCGGCTGTGTTTCGATGGCGGCCTGGGGTGGAGACGGCAGCGGGGCAGGCACAGCGAGCGACCGAGGCTGCTCGGTCACCGCCGGCGCGGCGACTTGGGGTGCCGCAGCAAAGGCGGCGGCGAAACCGGCGGCCTGTTCCGGTCCGGCCGGGGGCAGGGTCGACTCCGCCGCCGCAGGGACCGGTGCCGCCTCGACCAGCCCTATCTGGGCGGGCTCCCACACACCGGAATTCGGGGCAGGCCCGGCTCCGGGCGGGGTCAGCGGCGCGCTGGCGGCAGCCGGGGCGATCTGCGGATCTGCCGGAGCAGATGGCTCGAGCGTCTCCAGGCGCGCGACGGGCGAAAGTGTATCGGGTCCGGCGAGGTCGGGCGCGACAGGCCCGACCGCAGGCTGTTCGAGCTGCGGAACGGGCAGCGCGGGCAGGTCCGGGCGCGCCGCGGTGGGCGCGGTGCCAAGCCAGTTTGTGCCCGCCGAACTCAGCAGCGCGGCACGCCTGGCACGGACCGAGAAGGAGGAAACGGGGACCGGCTGCCCGGTCGGCGTGGCCATGCCGAAGCCGGGCGTCGGCAGCGGCGCGCGCAACAGGCGGCCATGACGCCCTTCCCCACCGTCCCGCGGGCCGGGACGTGCGCTGGTCTTGTTGTCGCTCTTGTCGGTTGTAAGGCCGAAGCCGAGCGCGACCGTGATCAGGCAGACCGTGCCTGCACCACGGACGAAGACGCGGCTGCTCACGGCACCGTGAAGCTGTGCTCGGCGAGCTTGCTACCTGGCGCGTAGTCATCGTCCACGAATTCGATCGACAGGCGCGTTCCCGGCGCCAGCAGGCGGGGATCGGTTTCGGGGAAGATCGGGACGATGACCTGTCGGCTGTCGAGTTCGGGATAAATGCCCACACCCCTTGAAATCGCGATCGGGGCCGAAGCGCCCTGCGCCTTCACCACCACGTCGCCGAAGGCCGAGCGCGTGCCCGAACGCGTCACCGTGAAGGCGACTGCGCTGGTGCCGTCGCGCGCGGTCAGCACGCTGGCATCGGTAATCCCGACCGCAAGCGTGGTCGGGCCGATGCGGATGATCACCGGGATGGCAATGCCGAAGCGGGGACGGATGGTCACACCGATGGCGTCGGGCGTCTGCGCGCCGACTGCGTCCTGGATGCTGAAGCCCTCGCTTTCGGGCAGCGAGGTGACCGTGAAGTGCGAACGGTATTCGCCCGGTGCCAGGCTGCTGTCGGCCCGTGCCATGATCCGCACGATCTGCGATTCGCTGCCCCGCAGCGTGACCCGGCGGGGTGAATAGCGCAGCATCGGGCTGGCAATCTTGACCTTCGCCCTGGTCGCTTCGTCGAGGCCGTTGTCGAAGGCGACGAGCTGGCCATCGGAGGTCATCGCCATGTCGATGATCTCGATTTCGTAATCGCTGGTGTTGGCGGTCTTGTTGTAGAGTCCGACATTGGCGATTTCGCGCACGCCGTTGATCACCACGCGCTTGGGAAACAGGTTCACGTCGCCGAAGCCACCGACCGACCCGGCAGGCGGGGGCGCAACGGCGGGCGCGGCGTCCTGGGCGATGCCGCCCACCGGGCCGATGGCGAGCAGGCACGCCAACGCACCGGCGGCAGCAGGCAGGCTGCGACGAGGAGATTTCGACACGGATTTCATGATGGCCCCTGACCGTTGCGATACGCCCGGCGCTTATCCCTAATATGGTTAATTTAGAGATAAAGAACCCGGACCGCGAAATTCCCCGAATAGTTTCCGGCCTGCTGGTTGGCGTTGACCCGCAGGCGCGCGCCGATCGTCAGGACGTGATAGCCGTTGGCGTCGAGCCGGTTCAGTCCCGCGCCTCCGTTCTTGCGGAAGGTGTCGACCCGCATGGTGGCGGTGCCGTTGGTGATGGTGACGGTGGTCGGCAGGAAGGTGATGAACAGGCGGTTGGCCGTACCGCGGACAAGGAACGATGCTGCGCCGCGTCCGTTCGGAAAGGCTGCCAGATCCAGCGCGCTGGTCACCGTGCTGTCGGCGGCGATCGTGACCGTGCCGGCTGCCGTCGGCCGGACGAAGGTCCCGAAACGCAGGTCCTCGAGCGACTGGAGCGCCAAGGGTTCGACGATCCGGGCGTCGGATGCGCCAGCCGTGGTCGCGCTGTCGCCCGGTGCGGCGAAAGCTGCGGTGGGCATGGCTGCCGCGATCAGGGCGAGGAGGGTCTTGGAGAACGTCATCCGGGTTGCTCGCAAGGGTGCCCTGTTCGCGGGAAGTGGCCGCGGTCCCGGTTTGTGGACCGCGGCCGATCCTCATGCGATCAGTTGTAGGTGACCGTCGCGCTGTAGCTGCCGGTGTAGGTGCCGGATGCCTGCGCCGCGCCGACCGTCAGCACGCCGCCGACGGTGAAGCTGGCGGTGCCGGCCGCGCTGAGCGTGCCCGAACCCGCGGTCGAATCATACGAGGTCGAGAACGGCATCGTCTGGGCACCGTTGCTGACGGTTCCGCCGGTCGTGGCGATGCTGAAGCTGCGGCTCGGATCGCCGGTCACGTCGAAACCGTCGGCCTGCTGGGCCGAAGCGTCGACGACCACGGCGCCACCCGAACTCACCGAACCGACGCCCGCGGTGGTGATGGCAATATTGCTCGACGCGGCCGAATCCGGCACGATGATACCGAAGTTCAGCGCTTCACCCGCCTGGTGGATAATGGCGATCGGCGAAACGATCTGCGCAGTGGCGGCACCATCGGTGGCGGTTGCGGTGTTGCCCGGCGCGGCGGCGGCCGGAACTGCAAAGGTGGCGGCTGCGACCGCCAGGATAAGCTTCTTCATTCTCTTGTCCCCTGGATACAATCATGCGCCCGCTTGAAGCCGGCGCATCCATAGGGATTAATACCTAGGCTTTAAGAAACTCTTACGGGCTGCAAGTCCCGGGAATGCGTGGTTTTATCGGAAATTTTCGCGATTCGTTAATCATATGTGACAACCACCGAAACATCTGCCCGGTAGAATCCGGGCGCGCTTCCCGCCGTGACCTGGAGCGTCCCGCCAAGGAGGAAGCGGTCCTTGCCGGCCGCATCGAGCCGTCCGACCGGGTCGGGTCCGGGCAGGCTTGCGATGGCGATGCGAAGGTCGGACACCGGCAGCGATGGTCCGTTGCCGGTAACCGGCTGCGCCACGGCGGAGGTGGGGGCGTCGACGCGATAACGCCTGCCGGGCTCGCCGGTCACGCCGAACACCGCGGGATGCGCCTGACAGCCGCCGGTCCCGCAGACCCCCACGAGCCCGCCCGAATAGCTGGTCGTGCCGCTGGCTGGATCGACGGTCATCGTTCCGCCGGTGTCCGGGCCCACCGCAAGCGTTCCGAACTGCAGGTCCTCGATCACCTCCACCGTGATCGGCTGGATGATGCCGGCGGAGGCGTTGCCGATGGCGTTCGCAGCTGTCCCGTCGTCGGCCGCTGCGGGAGACGCGGCAAGGATCAAGGCGAGCGCCAGCGCCAGCACCGCCAGCGCCCCGCCCCTGCGGGGCGGATCAGCGGGTGGAAACGACAACCGCATCGACCGGGATCGGGATTTCGACCAGCCCGCCGCCGAAGCTGCGGTCGACATCGAGCCGCCCCCCAAGATTGAAGGAACGCGAACAGACCCGCGTGACGCAATTCGGGATTTCGATCCGCAGCACTTGTCCTGCCTGGACCAGCCCGTATCCCGGCAGGTCCGTCTGGTACCGGCTCAGCCGGACCGTCACCCCGCCCTGGGTGAGCACCGCGGGGCCCGAGAGGACCACTTCGATAGTCAGGTCGATCCTGCGCCGCCCGTTGTTGCCGCGGTCATATTCGACGATGAAACGCGCCGGACCGACCCCGCTGTCGTCGAGCGAGAATATGCCCGCGCCGGTAATCGCTCCGGAAGCAGTGACTTCGCGGAATCCGGTCGTCGGCACGGCGAAGACGCCGAAGCGCAACGCGACGGGGGTCTGCACGGTGACCTTCTCGGGACCGGCTCGCGAAGGCGAGGCCCAACTGCCCGCAACCAGCGTGCAGCAGCCCGCGATCAGCAGCTTCAGGGCTCGGGAAGATGCGACTGCACGGGCCATATCCCCATGGCATAGGGAAATGTGCGGCAAAATTAAACAGCGATAACCATAAATCGCCGACCGCGTCGCAACCGCATCGTGCGGGGGGCCGCGTTCCTGCCTGCCTGGGGATATTCCGCGCGCCGATCGGCGATTGTCTGGTGCGGTCGAGAAGACTCGAACTTCCACGGGCTTTCGCCCACAACGACCTCAACGTTGCGCGTCTACCAATTCCGCCACGACCGCACACAGTCTCGTATCGGAAGCGCCCTTCGCGCAAGGCGCTCCCGTCGGTAGGAGCGCGCCCCTAGCAGCGCCGCCATGTGCCCGCAAGCACCTTTCTGCGGGGTCAGCGCGGGGCCCAGCCGATATCGGCGAAGACCGCCGATTTGGGTACATCGGTCACCGCCTCGTTGATGGTCAGTTCCTCGCCCGGGGCCAGCGTCGCCTGGGGCGGGTTGACCACCCAGCTGTAGACCTGCCGTTCGCGCTGGTCGCGCAGCACGATCAGCACCGGCGGGACAGGACGGGTTTCGCGCGCAGTGTTCCTGACAATGATCCGCGCCCCGAAGAACTCGGCACCGTTGGGCAGCGTGCGGCGATCCTGCTGCTCGACCGGGAAGGACAGCTCGAGATCGGGCTGCGCCGCGCCGAACAACGGTCTGGCGATCGGGACCCAGTCGGGCAGGCCGACAAAATTGACCGCCGCGACCGTGCCGACCGCCAGCAGCGCAAAGACCACCGCCGCCCAGGTCCACAGCCTGGCCATGTTGCGCCGCGGGCGGAATGGCGGCGCATGGTCGAAGCGCGACGGAGCGTCTTCTTCCTCGGGTTCGGGAGGTGGCGGCAGTTCGTCCTGCACCTCGCCATAGGGCGGGGCAGTCTCGTCGAAATCGGGCCCGATGCGTGGCGCTGCCTGCGCAGGCGCCGTGATGTCCCGCCCGGGATCGTCTGCGGGGGCCTGCGCGGCCTCGACCGGGGCAGTCGGCGAGGAAGAGGGCGACGAAAAAGAGGGCGATGAAAAAGAGGGCGACGGCGCAGGTGCAGGTGCCGGAACAGGCGGCAGGGGGACTTTGGCAGCCGCCGCCAGCCGCCCGGCATCAGGGCCGTCCTGGAACCAGCTATGCTTGCATTTGGCGCAGCGTACCGTCCGGCCTTCGATCCCGATGGCGCTGTCGGGCACCACGTAACGCGTGGAGCAGGCGGGGCAGGCGATGATCATCTTAACCAAAGCCTTAGGCCCGCTGGCGAATCACGACAAGCGAATGGCCTGTTCGCAACCCCCGCAGGCGGCTTTTTTCCACACCGAAGCGCGGTTATAGCCCCCCGAACATGACCGGCGCGATCGATCTTCTTCACCGACAGGGTGCATGGGTGTGAGCGAGCCGGAAACCGAGATCGTCCAGTTCGACAATGTCGGGTTGCGCTACGGTACCGATCGCGAGGTATTGTCGAACATTTCGTTCACGCTGTTCCCGAGCCGGTTCTATTTCCTCACCGGGGCGAGCGGCGCGGGCAAGACCTCGCTGCTGCGGCTGCTTTACCTTGCCCAGCGCCCCTCACGCGGGGCGATCCGCATGTTCGGAACCGACGTCATCACCCTCCCGCGCGAGCGTCTGCCCGCCTATCGCCGCCGCATGGGGGTGGTGTTCCAGGACTTCCGCCTGGTCGAGCACCTGTCCGCCTTCGACAATGTCGCGCTGCCGCTGCGCGTGTCCGGCGTGCGCGAGGCGGACCTGCGGGGGCCGGTTTCCGACATGCTCGACTGGGTCGGGCTGTCGCATCGCGCCGATGCGCGACCGGCGACGCTTTCGGGCGGCGAACAGCAGCGCGTCGCGATCGCGCGCGCGGTGATCGGGCGGCCCGATATGCTGGTGGCGGACGAACCGACCGGCAATGTCGATCCGGAAATGGCGCTCAAGCTGATCCGGCTGTTCGAAGCGCTCAACCGGCTGGGCACCACCGTGGTGGTGGCGACGCACGACGTCCACCTGCTGCGCAAGGTCCCAGAATCGCTGATCATGCGGCTCGACAAGGGCACGCTGGCCGACCCGACCGGCGCGCTGCGCTATCCGCCGCGCCGGGTAGGGGCGGGTCAGTGAAGCGACCGCCGGTCATGGTGCGGGCGGCAGAGCGCGGGCTGGCGCCATTTCGCGGCAAGCGCGCGGCGCACCTCCTGCCGCGCGCGCGGCTGGGCGGGCCGATGCCCTGGGTGATCGCGATCATGGTGGCGCTGACCGTGCTGGCAGCGTCCGGCGGGCTGGCCCTGTCGAACCTGGTCGCGCGGGCGAGCGGCGACCTTGCCGGGAGCGCCACGGTCCAGATCATCGAGCCGGATCCTGCCCTGCGCGATGCCCAGACGCGGACCGCCGCCGCAATGCTCGCGCGCGACACGGCGGTCGCGAGCGTCAGCGTCATGCCGCAGGAACGGGTCGAGGAGCTGCTGGAACCCTGGCTTGGCGCCGGGGTAACCGACGCGATCGACGGGGCCCTGCCGGTTCCCGCGCTGATCGACCTGCGCCTGCGCGGCCAAGCCGATGCGGCGACGCTCGACCGGTTCCGTGACAAGCTCGCCGAAATCGCCCCGGCGGCGCGGATCGATGCGCAGTCCGACTGGCTCGCGCCGGTCCTCGACGCGCTGTCGACCTTGCGCTGGATGGCCTTCGGGCTGATCGCGCTGCTCGCATTTACCGCGGGCGCGGCGGTCTGGCTGGCGGCGCGCAATGCCCTGGGCAGCAATCGCGACACGATCGAGATCGTTCACCTGCTGGGCGGCAACGACGATCAGATCGCGCGTATCTTCCAGCGTTCGATCCTGCTCGATGCGCTGGTCGGCGGCGTGCTGGGACTCGTGCTGGGCAGCGCCGCGGTGATGCTGATGGCGGCGCAGTTCGCGGCGCTCGATTCGGGTCTGGTAGCAGGGGGCAGCCTTGCCCCCACCGACTGGCTGGTATTGGTGGCAGTGCCGCTTTTCGCGGTCGCAATTGCAGTCTACACCGCGCGCATGACCGTGCTGTCCTCGCTCCGGAAGATGCTGTGATCCTGCGTTTCGTCGCCTCGGCCGTGCTGATCTATGTGTTCGGTTTCCTCGGCTTTGCGCTGACCTTGCCGCAACCCGTCTCCGGCCAGCTTACCGATGCGGTGATCGTCCCGACCGGCGGCCCCGGCCGGATCGCGCGCGGGATCGACGTGGTCGAGGAGGGGCTGGCCCGCGAACTGTTCGTCTCGGGCGTCGATCCCGAGGTCAAGCCGAAGGAATTCGCCGCCCAGTTCAAGGTCCCGAGCAGGCTGATGACCTGCTGCGTGACGCTGGGCTATCTGGCGGTCGACACGCGCAGCAATGCCGGCGAGGCGGCGCAATGGATGAAGGAGAACCGGTTCTCCTCGGTCCGGCTCGTCACCACCGATTGGCACATGGCCCGCGCGGCCTCGGAATTTGCCGAGGCGCTGCCCGCCGGCACGATGATCGTGCGCGATGCGGTGAAGTCCACGCCCGACCTCGCGACGCTCTATCTTGAGTACAACAAGCTGATCGCCGCCGCGGTGTCGCAAGGCCTGCCGGTTTGAGGTAACGATGCGGATCCTGCGGAATCTTGCGTTCTATGCAGCCTTCTATTTCGGCTCGCTGCTGATCACCTCGGCCTCGCTGGCCTCGTTGCCGTTCAGCGTCGAGGCCTTCCGTGCGCGGGTGCGCAACTGGTCGCAGTGGCAGCGCTGGTGCCTTACGAACCTGCTCGGTTGCAGGATCGTGGTCGAGGGCGAGCCGCTGGCCGAACCGGTGCTCTACGCGATCAAGCACGAGAGCTTCTTCGAGGCGATCGATGCCCCGCGCCTGTTCTATCTGCCGTCGGTGTTTGCCAAGCAGGAACTGTTCTCGATCCCGCTGTGGGGCCGGGCGGCGGCCAATTTCGGGCTGGTTCCGGTGCAGCGCGAAGCCGGGGCCAAGGCACTGATGCAAATGATCCGCGCAGCCAAGGCGCGGGTCGCCGAAGGGCGCCCGCTGGTGATCTTCCCCGAAGGCACGCGCGTGCCGCATGGCGAGACCCGCGCGCTGCAATCGGGGTTCGCGGGGCTCTACAAGATGCTCGGCCTGCCGGTGGTCCCGGTCGCGGTGAACAGCGGGCCGGTCTATCACCGGCGGCTCAAGAAGCCGGGCACGATCACCTACCGCTTCGGCGAACCGATCCCGCCCGGCCTGCCGCGCGACGAGGTCGAGGCGCGGGTCACGGAAGCGATCAACGTGCTCAACTAATGATCCGACCGTCCGAAGTCGGGGCGGGCATCGTCCTGGCCTTCCTCGATGATCGAGCGGCGGATCGCGCGGGTGCGTTCGAACAGGTCGAACAGCGTGTCGCCATCGCCGTTGCGGATCGCGCGCTGGAGCGCGGTGAGATCCTCGGTGAAGCGGCCCAGCACTTCGAGCACGGCATCGCGGTTGGTCAGGAACACGTCGCGCCACATGGTCGGGTCGCTGGCGGCGATGCGGGTGAAATCGCGGAAGCCGCCGGCCGAATATTTGATCACCTCGCCCCGCGTCACCTCCTCGAGGTCGGAGGCGGTGCCGACGATGGTATAGGCGATGAGGTGCGGGATATGGCTGGTCACCGCCAGCACCACGTCGTGGTGCGCGGGGTCCATGATCTCGACCCTGGCGCCCAGCCCCTCCCAGAAGTCGGCAACGGTCGCCAGTGCTTCCGCGGGCGCGTCGGCGGGCGGGGTGACGATGCACCAGCGGTGGCGGAACAGTTCGGCAAAACCGGCATCGGGGCCGCTCTTCTCGGTGCCCGCCACCGGATGCGCCGGGATCACGGCCACGCCGGGCAGCGCGCGCGAAATCGCCTCGCCGACGCTGCGCTTGGAAGAACCGACGTCGCTGACGACGGCGTGCGCCGGAAGCGCCGCGGCGATCGCCGCCGCCGCTATGCCCATCGCGCCCACGGGAACGCACAGGATGACCAGATCGGCCTCGCGCACGGCATCTTCGGCGGTGTCGCAGACCGTGCCGACCAGGCCGCGCTGGGCGGCGCGGCGGCGCACGTCGGGGCTGGCATCCCACCCGGTGGTGGCGACACCAGGCAGCAGGTCGCGGGTTGCGAGCCCGATCGACCCGCCGATCAGGCCAAGGCCGATGATGGCGACGTTCCGCGGGATCATGCCACGCCCTCGCACAGATTGCGCAGCACGGCGGCAACCGCATCCATCTGGTCCTGCGTGCCCACGGTGATGCGCAACGCCTGCGGCAGACCCTGGCTGGGCAGGTGACGCACGGCATAGCCCGCCTCGGCGATCGCATCGAGCGCGGTGGTCGCCGCCAGCGCGCCTTCGAACGCCACGAAGACGAAGTTCGCCTTGCTCGGCAATGCGCGCAGCCCGTGGTTGCCCAATGCCTCGATCCTGTCGACGAAGCGCGCGCGGGCGGCGGCATTGGCATCGCGGCTGCGGCGCACGAAACCGGGATCGCCCAGCGCGGCGAGCGCCGCCGCCTGCCCGCTGGCGGTGACGTTGAATGCCCCGCGCAGCCGGTTGAGCGCGTCGACCAGATGCGGTGCGCCGGTCGCCCAGCCCACCCGCTCGCCCGCAATGCCATATGCCTTGGAGAAGGTCCGCGTCACCAGCACGTTGTCATGGCGCGCCGCGAGATCGAACCCGCCGTCGTCCGCGCCGTCTTCGAGAAACTCGGCATAGGCCTGGTCGACAACAAGCAGCACGTCGCGCGGCAGGCCGGCGTGCAGACGCTCGACCTCGGCGCGGGGCAGCCAGGTGCCGATTGGGTTGTTGGGGTTGTCGAGCAGCACCACCCGCGTCCGCCCGGTCACGGCAGCGAGGATGGCGTCGACATCGGGCGCGTAGTCGCTGTCCTCTGCCATGACCGCATCGGCCCCGACCTTCCACACCAGCAGCGGGTAGAGCGAGAAGGAGAAGCGCGGGAACACCACCTCGTCCCCCGGCCCGGCGAAGGCCTGCACCGCGCAGTGCAGCAGTTCGCCCGAGCCGGTGCCGCAGACGATCCGCGCCGGGTCGATGCCGTGCGCCGCCCCGATGGCGTCGCGCAGTGCGGTGGCGTCGGGATCGGGGTAGAAGTTCGGCTGGCGAGCGCCGGCCAGCGCTTCGTGCACCGCCGGGCTGCAGCCGAGCGGGTTCTCATTGGCCGAAAGCTTGACCAGCGCACGCCCGTCGGAGGTGCTGGATTTGCCGGGCACATAGGCATGGATCGCTTCGATCCACGGCTTGAGGGTTGGTTTGTCTGCCATTTCGGCTACCGGCCATGAAAGAAATAGAGCCCTTCGACAAGCTCGGGGCAAACGGTTAGAGAGCCTCCCTCACAACCCGTTCGTGCTGAGCTTGTCGGTAGCGAAGCTGGCGGGTACCGCCAACCACCGTTCTTTTTGATGACACAAGGCCTGGTTTGAACGCGCGATCCAAGACGCTGGTCCTGCCTGTTGCACTGCCGCTCGACGGTGGGGGCGAACTGGCGCGCGTCGAGCTCGCCTACGAAACCTATGGTGCGCTGAACGCCGATCGCTCGAACGCGATCCTGCTGTGCCATGCGCTGACCATGGATCAGTATGTCGCCAGCCCGCACCCGATCACCGGGAAGCCTGGTTGGTGGGTGGATTCGGTCGGTTCCGGCAAGCCGATCGACACCGATCGCTTCCACGTGATCTGCGCCAATGTCATCGGTAGCTGTATGGGCTCGACCGGGCCTGCTTCGCTCGCGAGTGATGGAAAGCCTTACGGCATGCGGTTCCCGGTCATCACCATTCGCGACATGGTGCGCGCGCAGATCGCGCTGCTCGACCAGATGGGGATCGAACGGCTCTATTGCGTGATCGGCGGGTCGATGGGCGGGATGCAGGCACTCAGCCTCGCCGCCAACTGGCCGACCCGGGCTGCGCGGGTGCTGGTGATCGCTTCGACCAGCCGCCACTCGGCGCAGAACATCGCGTTCCACGAGCTGGGGCGGCAGGCGATCATGGCCGACCCGCGCTGGCAGGATGGCGATTATTACGGCGGCGAAGCGCCCGACAGCGGGCTTGCGGTGGCGCGCATGGCGGCGCATATCACCTATCTGTCCGAAGAGGCGCTGACCGAGAAGTTCGGGCGCAATCTGCAGGACCGCCCGGATGGATCGAAAGGGGCCAAGAGCTTCGGCTTCGATGCCGATTTCCAGGTCGAAAGCTATCTGCGTTACCAGGGCAGCGGCTTCACCCGGCGGTTCGATGCCAACAGCTATCTCTATATCACCCGCGCGATGGACTATTTCGATCTGGCCGAGGAGCATGGGGGCAGGTTGGCCGATGCCTTTGCGGGCGCGCAGGCGCGCTTCTGCCTCGTCAGCTTCGATTCCGACTGGCTCTACCCCACCGCGGAAAGCCGCCATGTGGTGCACGCGCTCAACGCTGCGGGCGCGGCGGTCAGTTTCGTCGAACTCAGCGCGCCGCACGGCCACGACAGCTTCCTGCTCGACGTGCCCGCGCTCGACCGGGTGATCGCGGGGTTTCTGGGATGAGCTTGCGCGCCGACCTTGCTGTCATCGCCAACCATATTGCGCCCGAAAGTCGCGTGCTCGACATTGGCTGCGGCGACGGCGCGCTGATGCTCGCCCTGCGCGACAAGAACTGCGACGTGCGCGGGATCGAGATCGACGGCGCCAGCGTCGAACGCTGCGTGTCGCGGGGGCTTTCGGTGGTGCAGGGCGATGCCGACCGCGACCTTGCCGATTATCCCGACAAGGGTTTCGATTACGCGGTGCTCAGCCAGACGCTGCAGACCGCGGCGCGGCCCGACTGCATGCTCGAGGATTTGCTGCGCGTCGGTCGCCGCGCCTTCGTTTCGTTTCCCAACTTCGCCCATTGGCGCACCCGCGCCGCGCTGATGTTCGGCGGGCGGATGCCGGTGACGCGCAGCCTGCCGGTGAGCTGGTACGCAACGCAGAACATCCACCATGTGACGGTGAACGACTTCCGCGAGCTCGCCGCGGAAAAGGGCGCGCGGATCGAGGCCGAATGGTACTTCGCAGGCGAGCGGCGGATCGGCAACGCGGGCGCGAATGTCCGCGCCGAATTCGCGGTGTTCGAGTTGTCGCGTTAGGCTCCCAACCGCTCTGCGTGCCACGCCACGTGCTCGGCCATGAAGGTCGAGATGAAGTAGTATGAGTGGTCGTACCCCTGTTGCGTGCGGATTTCCGGGGTCATGCCGGCGCGGGCGCAGGCCATGGCGAGAAGGCTGGGCTTGAGCTGTTCCTCGAGGAAAGTGTCCGCCGTCCCCTGGTCGACCAGCAGGTGATCGGTGCGCGCGCCGTCCTCGATCAGCGCCACCGCATCGTATTCGCGCCAGGCCGCGCGATCATCGCCGAGGTAGCGACCCAGCGCCTTCTCGCCCCAGGGCACCTGCGAGGGCGCGACGATCGGGGCGAAGGCGCTGATCGAGCGGAAGCGGCCGGGATTGTCCGAAAGCGAACTGCGCAGGCCGATGGTCAGCGCGCCGTGGCCGCCCATCGAATGACCGGTGATGCCCTGGCGCGTCATGTCGGCGGGAAAGTGTTCGGCGATGATCTCGGGCAACTCGCGCTCGACATAGCTGCGCATGCGATAGTGCTGCGACCACGGGTCCTGCGTCGCATCGACATAGAAGCCCGCACCCTTGCCGAAGTCGTATTCCTCCGCCGCGTCGGGCACCTCCCTTCCATCCTTATCCGGGCCGCGCGGACTGGTGTCGGGGGCGACGAAGATGATGCCATGCTCGGCGCAGGCGCGGCGATACTCGCCCTTCTCGGTGACGTTGGCATGGGTGCAGGTGAGACCCGAGAGATACCACAGCACGGGCAGTTCGATCCCGGGCATATGCGGCGGGACATAGACCGAAAAGGCCATGTCGGTCCCGGTCTCGCGCGAGCGGTGCGAGCAGACGAACTGCGTGCCCTCGAAGGCGAGGTTCTGCGACAGATACTCTATGGTCATGCGGGCTCCTGCACCGCCGGGATGGCGGCCACGCGCGGCTGGTGGCCCCAATGGGCGAGCAGCCGCAAGATATCCGCGCCGGATAGCCCCAGCGTCGCGGTGTTGCGAAGCGGATGGACGTTCACGCGGCCAGCCGCGGCGAGCGCGCTGTCGAGCACCACGTTCACGCTTTCGGGTGCGGCGTTGATCATGGCGAGGGGGGTGACCGAGCCGGGTGCGATGCCCAGCAGACGTTGCATGTCCTGCGCCTTGGCGAAGCTCACCCGTTTGCAACCGATGGCGCCCGGCAGGGCCTTGAGATCGACCCGCGCCTGGGCGGGGACGGTGACCAGCCAATAGGCCCCGCCAGCGTCCTTGAGGAACAGGTTCTTGGAATGCGTGCCGGGGATGCCGGCGTCGATCTTGCGGCTTTCCTCTACGGTGAAGACCGCGACGTGTTCATGCGCAGCGAAGGGGATTGCCAGCGATGCCAGGTCGGCCAGCAATCCCGCTTCGCCACGCTTGTTCAAGCGTTACGAACCCATGCGGTGCAGCGCGCACAGCTTGTTGCCGTCGGGATCGCGCAGATAGGCGAGGTAGAGGTCGCCCATGCCACCCGAACGCACGCCCGGCGGGTCCTCGATCGCGGTGCCGCCGGCTTCCATCCCTGCCGTGTGCCAGGCGTCGGCTTGCTCGGGGGTCATGGCAAAGCCGATGGTGCAGCCATTGCCGTGGGTGGCAGGCTGGCCGTCGATCGGGCTGGTGACGATGAAGATGCCGCCATTGTGGAGGTAGATCAGGCGACCCTTGTCGTCGGTGATGCCATCCTTGCCGCCCATGGCCTTGAAGGTGGCATCGTAGAACTGTTTCGAACGCGCGATGTCGTTCGATCCTACCATCATGTGACTGTACATGCGATTTCTCTCCTTTGGGTTTCGATTCGGGACCTTACTACCCCGCGCGCCGGTTTCAATAGACCACGACGCTGCGGATCGATTCCCCCGCGTGCATCAGCTCGAATCCCTTGTTGATCTCCTCGAGCGTGAGGACGTGGGTGATCATCGGATCGATGGCGATCTTGCCGTCCATGTACCAGTCGACGATCCTGGGCACGTCGGTGCGGCCCCTGGCGCCGCCGAAGGCGGTGCCGCGCCAGTTGCGCCCGGTGACCAGCTGGAACGGACGGGTGGCGATTTCCTTGCCCGCTTCGGCCACGCCGATGATGATGCTGGTGCCCCAGCCGCGATGGCACGCCTCCAGCGCGGTGCGCATCACATCGGTATTGCCCGTGGCGTCGAAGGTATAGTCGGCGCCGCCGTCGGTCAGCTCGACCACCCTGGCCACCACCTCGTCGCGGTTCATTGCGCTGGTATCGAGGAAGTGGGTCATGCCGAACTTGCGGCCCCATTCCTCGCGGGCCGGGTTGATGTCGACCCCAACGATCATGTTCGCGCCGGCCAGCCTCGCGCCCTGGATGACGTTGAGCCCGATCCCGCCGAGGCCGAACACCACCACATTGTCGCCCACCTGCACCTTGGCGGTATTGATCACTGCGCCGACCCCGGTGGTGACGCCGCAGCCGATATAGCAGCTGGTCTTGAACGGCGCGTCCTTGCGGATCTTGGCCACCGCGATTTCGGGCAGCACGGTGAAGTTCGAGAAGGTCGAGCAGCCCATGTAGTGGAGGATCGCCTGCCCCTTGTAGGAAAAACGGCTGGTCCCGTCGGGCATCAACCCCTTGCCCTGCGTCGCGCGGATCGCGGTGCACAGATTGGTCTTGCCCGACAGGCACGATTTGCACTGGCGGCATTCGGGGGTGTAGAGCGGGATCACGTGATCGCCCGGCTTGACCGAGGTGACGCCCGGCCCGACTTCGCGCACCACGCCCGCGCCTTCATGCCCCAGCACGGACGGGAAGATCCCCTCCGAATCGAACCCGTCGAGCGTATAGGCATCGGTGTGGCAGATGCCCGTCGCCATGATTTCCACCAGCACTTCGCCCGCTCTGGGCCCTTCGAGGTCGAGCTCGACGATCTCGAGCGGCTGCTTGGGGGCAAAGGCGACTGCGGCACGGGTCTTCATCGGTAGGCTCTCCTTTGCCGCCCGGGTTAGTCGGGCATCGCCGCCACCGCAAGCGAAGTTGCTTGCGGTTCAGTAGCAGTCTTCTGGAGTGGATTCGAGCCGGATGGAATCATCTGGCGACCAGGAAATCACGGTAAAACAAGACTCTGGAGGGCCCACTTTGATGCAGTCAAAGCCGGCGCCCTAGGCGCGCCGCGCGAGTTCCTTGCGGCGTTCGGCCGGACTGGTGGCGCCCGATTGCCCCCCGGCTGTTGCGGACAGTCGCGGCAGGGGCGCGGACACGAACCGGGCCACGGCCAGCACGAGGACGAAGGGGCCGAAGTAGAAGGGCAACTGGCGCAGCAATGTCAGCAGGATACCGTCGCGAAACACCACCAGCGAGGTCGCGGCGAAGAGGGCATAGGCGAGCCGCGGCAGCGGTTCTCCCGATCGCGTGAGCAGGCGGGTGTAGACCCAGCCGTAAAGGAGCGCGAAGAACGCGGCCTGCACGGCGATCCCCGGATAGCCCAGCGACATCCACCCCGCGCCGGGGAGCGAGATGGTCATTCCGATCGGCGTCCCATAGTCCCACAATTCGAAGAACTTGACCGGCGATCCGATCGGCTTGCCCTTCCACAGCGCGCGCGGGACCGGTTCGGTGAATATCTGCAGATTGTGGGCGAAATAGTCCCAGCTCCCGCTGCGCCGGGGCACGGCGTAGACGATGAACTCGAAATATTCGAGGTTGGCGAAGTCCATGTGCTCGAGCGGGTCGAGCTCATAGGCCGAGGTATAGGCCTCGCCCGTCTCGGCGCCGAACGCTTCACGCACCGCCGCTCCGCGGTCGATCACGACAAGGTTGAAGGAAGCCAGGCTCGCCGCGGCGAGCAGCGCGATCTTCCACTCGAACCAGCTGCGGCGCTTCTCGAGCAGATAGATCATCGCCAGCGCGACCGCGGCGAAGATGAAGCTTCCGCGCCCGCCCGATCCGAGCATCAGCACGCCGGACAGGGCAAAGCCTGCCCACGCGGCGGGGCGATACCGCAGCAGCCACACGACGAGCACGGTCAGCGGGGCCAGCATCAGCGAGGAATCGTCGAACCAGCCGTTGCTGCCGACATTGACCATGATGCCTGTGCCGGCATCGCGCGCCATGGTCGCATAGGGGTCCACACGGCGCGACCAGGCAACCAGCTGCGAGGCGATGGCCAGCGGCGCGAGCAGGACGCAGGCGGCGACGATCGGACCGGCAAGCGACCGGCGCAATTCGTCGAACCGGGCCTGTGCCGGGACCGCGATGACCGGCCGGCCGGCAGCCAGCAGCGTCACCCCGGTAAACACCAGCATTGCCAGGTTGGCGCCGAGTATCACGGTGATCTTGTCCGCCATCGACGGCTGGAAGTCATAGACCCGATAGACCAGGTCGAAACCGTACCAGCGTGCGAACAACGGGCGAATGACGAAGATGAAGCCGTGGAAGCCCAGATAGATCGTGGCCGGGTGGAACAGGCTCGCCGCTTCGTGCCGCGCATAGGCGAAGCAGATTCCTGCGAACAGCAGGCAGGAGGCGATGAGCAGGACGTCGTACACGCGCGAAGGTTTACGGTGCTGGCATATCCGCGCAAGCCGGGTTCAGCGACGACGCCCGATAAATCGCGCAAGCTGGACCAGGTCGGTCAACCGGTCCGGGTGGACCAGTGCGCGCAGCAGGTCGCGCCTGCTCCAGGCCAGCTGGTGCAGGGCGGCGCGGAAGGCGGGCAGCGTCTGGGCCAGTTCGGCCGGAACCAGCATCAGCAGCACCACCGTCAGCGGCATCCCTGCCAGCGCAAGGCCGGCGGCGATCGGCAGGCAGGCCAGCGAAGCGACGAGGTAGTGCGCGGCCATGCGCCCGTGCTTGTTTTCCGCCGCGACCAGCGCCTGCGGGGTCGTCGCCAGCGCCCGGATCAGGCCCGAAACCAGCAGCGCCACGGCCACCAAGGGATCGAAGCTGCTCTTGCCCGCGGTAAGCAGGTGCTGGAGCCACGGCCCGGCGAGCAGCATGATTGCCGAAAATCCCAGGATGCCGACCAGGGTGAGGCTTGTCATCGTTGCCAGCTGTCGCCGTTGCAGCTCGCGCTTCTCCTCCCGCAGATAGCCCGCCTCGTTGAACTGCGAGGCGTAGACGACCGACATGACCAGGTCGATCGCCCGCACGATCACGCGGGTCGCGACGAAGCCGGCAACCATTTTCGCCCCGAAGATGGCGCCCACGATCAGCGTATAGCCCTGCAGGTTGAGCACATAGACCATCGGCAGGATCATGAAGGCAGCCGAGGGTATGACAATCGCGCGAAGGCTATGCCCAAGGGCGGTCGCGGCGCCGGAAAACATTGCCGGACTGGCGCGCCAGGCCAGCAGACCCGACAGCAAGGCGACCGCGACCCGCAGCATCGCCAGCCCGATGGCGAGCGGTTCGAAGGAACCGCTCTGGGGCACGCAGGCGGCCAGCACGGCGATTTCCGCGAGACCCGCCAGGTTCTGCGAGGTGTAATACTGCGGATAGCGCCCCCCGACCCGCAAGGGCACGAGCATCACCGATCCCTGTGCGATGGCCGCGACATAGATGCCCAGCCACAGGGAGCAGGCGCGCAATTCTCCCGTGCCGGACAGGCCGGCCTCGCGCGCTGTCGCGTCGGGAACCTGTCCGGCCACGGCGTAGGACAATCCTGCGATCGCGAGGCTGAAGAGCGTTGCCCACACCCAGCTGGCGCGGAACGCGGCGCGGGCTTCGTCCCACCTGTCCTCATGCGCGGCGGCCAGGGCCAGATTGCCCCCGGCGCTGGCGAAGGCGGCCCCCGCGACGACGAAATAGGAAGGCAGCGCGAAAACCAGCATCCACGTCCCGACCCGTTCGGCGCTCCAGTGCGCGAACAGGATCGGCAGCGTGGCCAGCTGGACGGCAATCCGGGTCGCGATACCCATGAGGTACGACAGGATCGCCTGGATCAGGCGGCGCTGGGCGGAACCGGGCATTTCAGAGCGTGTCTTGGCGATCCATCTCGCGACGAATATGCTCGAGAACGCTCGGGTGCAGCGGGCGCTCGAACTGGGCGCCCACGGTGCTGCCGTCGCGCCATTTCACCTCGGCCGGGATCGGGCCGATATTGCCGACCTTGATCAGGATTGCGCTGTTGATCTCGAGAATCGAGAACTTGTCGTAGAAGCGACAGCCATATTCCGAGATGTCCTTGATCCAGATGTCGCGCGATCCGCCATGGCGCGCACGATAGCGACCGGCCACCTCGACCATGAAGCGTTCTTCGCGTCGGTTTTCCCGTGGCATCGCCTTGTCCTGCAACCTGCCCCCTTATGCGCGGCCATCGCGCCGGTGCAAGCCCGGGATGACCCTATCGCAATCCTTTGAACAGTGGGTTAGGGCTGTTGCAGAGGAATAGTGGGGCGAGGGATGCCGAACAGCGACAAGGCCAAGCCACGTCGGGTCACGTCGATCGATGTTGCCGAAAGGGCTGGGGTGAGCCAGTCGACGGTCAGTCGCGCGCTATCGGGTTCGGAAACCATTACCGAAGCAACGCGCCGACGGGTCGAGCAGGCTGCCGCCGAGCTGGGCTATTTCGTCAACGCGCGCGCCGCGGGCCTGCGCAAGGGCGAAACGGGGACCATCGCGATCGTCGTCATCGGCCGTGCGGGACAGGGCGCTGCCAGCATCAACCCGTTCTACTACAGCATGTTGGGCAGCACCTGTGCCGCCGCCGCCGAACGCGGTTACGAAGCGCTGGTGTCCTTCCAGGCGCAGCCCGAGGATTTCTTCGGCCATTACGTCGCGCGGCGGCAGGCCGATGGCGTGGTGGTGATCGGCACCGCTTCCAATGCCGCTGCCTGGGATTACTTCCGCGATTGCGCGCGGGAAACCGATGCGATCGCCTTCTGGGGTTCGCCCTTCGACGATGCCGTATGGGTCCGCTCCGACAATCGCGCGGGTGGCAAGATCGCGGTCGACAGGCTGGTCAGGGGCGAGGCGAAGGATATCGTCTTCGTCGGCGATACGGCGTCGTCGCAACGCCAGTTTTCCGAACGCTACGAGGGGTATCGCACCGCCATGCTGGCGGCCGGCCTGATCCCGCGCGACCCGGTGGTGAGCGAGGGCGAGGACCGCGTTTCGCAAGGGCGCAACGCGGTTGCCGCGCTGGTCGAGAGCGGGAGGACGTTCGACGGCCTGTTCTTCGCGTGCGACGCCATGGCGCTGGGCGCGCTCGAGGAACTGTCCTCGCGCGGGATATCGGTTCCCGCGGATGTCGGGGTGATCGGCTTCGACGGGCTGGGATCGGGCGAATTCAGCTCGCCCCCGCTGACCACGCTCGAGCCCGACTTCGCGCTGGCGGGCAAGCTGCTCGTCGATACTGCGCTTGCGGGCAGGGACGACAAGCCCGAGCGACGCGTGCCCGTCAGGCTGGTGGAGCGCTCCAGCGTCGGCTGAAAGCGGTCGATACGGCTCGACGAACGACATTTGCCCTCGGGGCTGCTCCGCCTATGAAGCGGAACGTTTTTGGGGGAATTTGCATGAAAACGAGCATCGCGTCCGTTCTGGCGGTCCTGTTCGCGGGCCAGGCGGCCTTTGCGCAGGATGCCGAACCAGGTCCCAACCCGGTCGAAGAACAGGAGGTCGGCGCCTCGGCGGACCAGCGACCGGGGGATGGGTCGGGTCTGGCAGTCCAGGCGGCCCCCGCCACCGCTATCGCCACCGCGCCGCAGAAGGATGACGACAAGTGGGACGTCACCGCGCCGCGCGGCGCCACCATCCGCCAGGTCCCGATCCGCACCGATGAGGGCACCTGGATGGATGTCGATGCCTCGCCCGACGGGACCATGCTGGCCTTTTCGCTGCTCGGCGACATCTATACCATGCCGATCGCCGGCGGCACGCCGACCCGCATCGCGGATGGCCTGGCATGGGAGGTGCAGCCGCGCTTTTCGCCCGATGGCAGGCGGATCGCCTTCACTTCCGACCGCGCCGGGGGCGACAACATCTGGGTGATGGACGCCGACGGGTCGGACAAGCGGCAAGTGACCAAGGAGGACTTCCGCCTGCTCAACCAGCCCAGCTGGTCGCCCGACGGCAAATACATCGCCGCGAAGAAACATTTCACCACCCAGCGCAGCGCGGGCACCGGCGAGGTGTGGCTCTACCACGTCTCGGGCGGGGGCGGCGTCAAGCTGGTCGCCCGCGCCAGCGAAGCGCTGCAGAAGGAACTGGGCGAGCCGACCTATGCGCCCGCGGGCGATGCGATCTACTATACGCGCAATGTCACTGGTGGCCCGATCTTCGAATATGCGCAGGATTCGACGCAAGCGAGCTTCGCGATCGAGCGCTACGATCTGGCCACGACCGAAGTGACTACCGTGGCCAGCGGGTTCGGCGGCGCGGTGCGCCCCTCGCCGTCGCCCGACGGCAAGTCGCTCGCCTTCATCCGCCGCGACAAGGACCGGACCCAACTGTGGGTCAAGGACCTCGCCACCGGGGTCGAACGGATGATCTACGGCGATCTCGAGATGGACCTGCAGGAAACCTGGGCGGTCTATGGCTTCTATCCGCTGATGGACTGGACACCCGACGGCAGCAGCATCGTCGCCTGGGCAAGGGGCAAGATCCGCCGCATCGCTGCCGATGGCAGCGGTTCCGCCGTCATTCCCTTCCGCATCGACGATACGCGCGGTGTTGCCGATGCCCCGCATCCGGTGATCCCGGTGGGGCAAGACAGCTTCACCGCCAGGATTCCGCGCTTCGCCAGCGTGTCGCCCGATGGCCGCACGGTGGCCTTCGAAAGCCTGGGCAAGCTTTACACCCGGCCGGTCGGCGGGGGCGAGCCGCGGCGCTTGTTCGCCGGTGGCGGCGATGCGCTCGAGCTGTGGCCAAGCTGGTCGCGTGACGGCAAGCGGCTGACCTTCGTGCGCTGGACCGATGCCGGATTGGGCCAGGTGATGGTGGCAGACGCCGCGGGGCGCAATGCCCGGGCGGTGACTTCGGTCCAGGGTCACTATGCGCTGCCGCAATTCTCGCCCGATGGCCGCACCATCGTGTTCGAGAAGCGCGCGGGCGGCTATCTGACCTCACCCCAATATTCCGAAAACGAGGGGGTCTATGCGGTCCCCAGCGCGGGCGGCGCGGCCACGTTGATCGCGCGCGATGCCTCCGAACCGCAATTCGGGGCCGACAACGGCCGCGTGTTCCTGCTCGGCCGGTCCGGGGACAAGCTGCAGCTGCTCTCGGCCGACCTCGATGGGCAGCGGCGACAGGTCCATGCCGAAGGCGAACTGGTCAGCGGCTATAGCGTCAGCCCGCGCGGCGACCTGCTGGCGTTCCGCGAGAATTACGAGGTCTTCGTCACCCAGCTGTTGCCCGGGGGGCAGGCGGTGACGCTGGGCGAAAAGGCCAGCTCGCTCCCCGTCACCCGCGCCAGCAAGGGCGGTGCGGACTATATCGGCTGGACCGACGGGGGTGGCACGCTGACCTGGTCGATGGGGCCGACGCTGTATCGCGCGGCCACCGCCGCGATGTTCGCCGATGCGCCGCAGGGCAAGGATGCGCCCGGGTTCGAGCCGCCTGCCACGGGTGTCTCGCTCGCGCGGACCGTCGCCGCGGCAAAGGCGGGCGGCACCGTGGTGCTGTCCGGCGCGCGGATCCTGACCATGACGGGAGACGGCACGGGGGCTATCGATGACGGCGTGATCGTGATCGAGGGTGACCGCATTGCCGCGGTCGGCAGCCGCGCGCAGGTCGCCATTCCCGCGGGGGCCAAGGTGATCGACGCCAGCGGCAAGGTGATCATGCCCGGGCTGGTCGATGCGCACGCGCACGGCGCGCAGGGGCAGGGCGACCTGGTCCCGCAGCAGAACTGGTCGCTGGTGCAGAACCTGGCGCTGGGCACCACCACGATCCACGACCCCTCGTCGCAGGCGAGCATGATCTTCGAGGCGTCCGAGCGCCAGCGGGCAGGGCTGATGCTGGGCCCGCGCATCTTCTCCACGGGCGAGGTGATCTACGGCGCAAAGGCCCCCGGAATCTATGCCCGCATCGACGGTTACGAAGACGCGCTCGCGCATGTCCGGCGGATCAAGGCGCAGGGCGGGGTCTCGGTCAAGAACTACAACCAGCCGCGCCGCGAGCAGCGTCAGCAGGTGGTGGCGGCCGCAAGGGCCGAGAACATGCTGGTCGTGGCCGAAGGCGGATCGCTGTTCGGGATGGACATGAACCTCATCGCCGACGGCAATTCGACGCTGGAGCACAATGTCCCGGTGGAACATTTCTACGAGGACCTGTTGCAGTTCTGGAGCGGATCGCAGACCAACAACACGCCGACGCTGGTGGTGACCTATGGCGGGCTTGCGGGCGATCCTTACTGGCGGCAGGCGACCGATGTCTTCGCCAATCCGCTGATGGTCCACACCCCGCCGCGCCAGCTGATTGCCGATACCGCGCGGCGCACCAAGTCCCCCGATTGGGCCTACGTCGACGACGATTCGGCGCGCGAGGCGAAGAAGCTCGGCCAGCGCGGGGTCAAGATCGCCATCGGCGCGCATGGCCAGCAGGCGGGCATCGGCTCGCATTGGGAGCTGTGGAGCTTCGTGCGCGGCGGGATGACGCCGACCGAGGCGCTGCGCGCGGGCACGATCGTTTCCGCGCAGTCGCTCGGCATGGCGCGCGACATCGGCAGCCTCGAAGTCGGCAAGCTCGCCGACCTGTTGGTGCTATCCGCCGATCCGAGCGAGGACATCCGCAATTCGGACCATATCGAGCGGGTCATGCTGGGCGGTCGGCTCTACGATGCGCGCAGCATGAACGAGGTGGAGACCGGGACCCGGCAACGACTGCCCTATTGGTGGGAATGATGCCACGAGGGCGGCGCGCAGGCTGCTGCGCACCGCCCCCTTAACCGTGGCGGCTTGTGCGTTACAGTGCCGGCCTTGATCGTATCAAAGTCGGCACTGCTGGATTCCTGTTTTACCGTGATTTCCTGGTCGCCAGATGATTCCATCTGGCTCGAAATCACTCTACCCTGCGCGGACTGCCGAGAGGAATGCGTGAACCTTGCCGCGCAGCGCATCCGCCTGCGATTCGAGCGCTTCGGCCGAGTTCAACACCTGGCTGGCGGCCGTGCCCGCCGCCATCGAGGTCTCGCGAACCTCGACGATGCTGCCCGAGACTTCCTCGGTCGAGCGCGCGGCAAGATCGATGCTGCGCGCAAGGTCCTGTCCGGCGACCGACTGCTGGTCGACCGCGCTG
>JBAZTF010000011.1:0-88795 GCA_041662105.1 Erythrobacter sp. | reverse complement strand
ACTCAAACACTACCGCGCAATCGCAACCCGATACGAAAAATACCCCGAAAACTATCTCGCACTCGTCAAACTCGCCGCTACCCGAATCTGGATGAAATTTATGAGTCGGTGACCTAGAGTGATTTCGAACCAGATGGAATCATCCGGCGACCAGGAAATCACGGTGAAACAAGACCCTGGAGCGCCGACTTTGATGCGATCAAAGCCGGCAAGCACTCAAGACAAGTTCGTGGTTGTTCACACCGGATCGTCACCAACCATCGTCGATATATCGCGCGGCGGAAATTCTGCTTGCCGCAGTGATCGAACACGATAGCCTGCCTGGACGAGTGGCCGCAGAGGGACGACGGCATGGGGTTCAAGAGCTGGTACGATGCGCATGTCATGCCACGGCTCATTACTATGGCTTGCGGGCAGCCCGCCATCGAGGAGCGGCGCGGCACGCTGGTGCCGCTGGCCACGGGCAATGTGTTCGAGATCGGCTGTGGCGGCGGTCTCAACCAGAAGTTCTACGACACCGCGCGGGTGACCGGTTTCAGCGGGATCGACCCGCACGAAAGGCTGCTCGAAGACGCGCGTGCGCAGGCCGCCGGCAAGGGCTGGCGGGTCGACCTGCGGCAGGGGGTGGGCGAGGCCATCCCGTTCAACGACGGCAGTTTCGATACGGTGGTGTGCACCTACACGCTGTGTTCGGTGACCGATCAGGCGCAGGTCCTGTCCGAGCTGAGGCGAATTCTCAAGCCCGGCGGCAGGATGCTGTTCCTCGAACATGGCAAGGCGCCCGATCCTGGCGTTGCCAGGTGGCAGCAGCGGATCGAGCCCTTGTGGAAGCCGCTGGCCGGGGGATGCCATCTCACCCGACCGATCGGGTCGGCCCTGCGCGGCGCGGGTTTTTCGGTCGAACCACTGGGTCAGGCCTATCTGGAGAAGGCACCCCGCGTGCTGGGCTGGATGGAATGGGGCGTGGCGCGCAAGGAAGGGTCCTAGGGTCTTGTTTTACCGTGATTTCCTGATCGCCAGATGATTCCATCCGGCTCGAAATCACTCTAGCGCGAATCCAGCCACGAATAACCCGGCTTGCCGGATGGGGCGCGTGTTTGGCGCTGCCCCTTCCGGCAAGGATGAAACTGCCTATTCGCCGGCCTATTCGCCGAAGGTGCGCTGCCACCAGCCGCGGCGCGGCTTGTCCTCGCCATCCGCCGCTTCGAGCGTGGGAGTTTCGGGTGCAGGAGCTCGAGATGCGGGGGCTTCGGCCTCGGCGGCCGCTTCGGCAGCGGGTTCGGGCTCGATTTTCTTCCTGCGCGCGCGCGCAGGTTTGGGGGCAGCCTGAGCGGGGGCTTCTTTCGCCACCGCTTCGGTCGGCGTTTCAGCCACTGCCTCGGACTCGACCTTCTTCCTGCGGGTGCGCTTCGGTTTGGCGGCGGGTTCGTCTGCCGCCGGCGCTTCGGCAAGCGGCACGTCAGCCGCTGCGTCATCGGTCTTCTTCTTCCGGGAGCGTCTGGGCTTGGGCTTGGTTTCACCATCGCCTGCGGGAATGTCCCCGACCGGAGCGGCGGCGGCCGGCGCTTCTTCTACCGGCACTTCCTCTACCGGCGCTTCCTCCGAAGCAGAGGCGCCGTCGAACGTGCCCTCCTCGGCATCCTCGCCCATGTCGTCGGCGTGATTCGCGCGGCCGCGACCGCCCCGGCGGCGACCACCCCGGCGGCGACGCTTCTTCGGGCGATCATCGCCGTCATCGTCGCCTTCGAAAGCAGTTTCGTCCGACCCGGTGTCGCTGCCGGCCCCGTTCTCGCCGTTCTCGCTTTCACCATCCTCGTCCTCACCGGCCTCGTCCTCACCGGCCTCGCTCTCACCGGCCTCGCTCTCACCGGCCTCATCGTCGCGGCGCTTGCTGCGGCCGCGACCGCCGCGCCGGCGGCGACGCTTGCGGGGACGGTCGTCGGCTTCGGCGTCCGCCTCCATCGCTTCGTCCTCGTCGGCATCGGTTCCGGCATCGAAATCGTCCTCGTCGTCTTCGACGATGATCTCGAACTTCGGCAGCGCGGTCGGGCGCGGGCCCGAACTGGCGACGTTCATCTTGGCGCCTTCATCTTCGCCTTCGGGGCGCACGACCACCGTTACGCCATAGCGTTCCTCGATCTCCATCAGATCGGCGCGCTTCTCGTTTAGCAGATAGACCGCAGCCTCGGTGCTCGCCGCCAGCGTGATGACCGTGCCGCGACCGCGCGCGGCCTCTTCCTCGATCAGGCGCAGCGCCGAAAGGCCGGCTGACGAGGCGGTGCGCACGAGGCCGGTGCCGTCGCAATGCGGGCAGTCGCGCGTGGTCGCCTCGAGCACGCCGGTGCGCAGGCGCTGGCGGCTCATCTCCATCAGGCCGAAGCTCGAGATGCGGCCGACCTGGATGCGCGCACGGTCGTGCTTGAGCGCTTCCTTCATCGCCTTTTCGACCTTGCGGGTGTTGGAGTGGTGCTCCTGGTCGATGAAGTCGATCACGACGAGGCCGGCCATGTCGCGCAGGCGCAGCTGGCGGGCGATTTCGCGCGCGGCCTCGAGATTGGTCGAAAGCGCGGTCTGTTCGATATTGTGCTCTCTGGTGGAGCGGCCCGAGTTGATGTCGATCGACACCAGCGCCTCGGTCGGGTTGATTACCAGGTAACCGCCGCTCTTGAGCTGGACCACCGGATCATACATCGCCTTGAGCTGGTCTTCCGCGCCATAGCGCTGGAACAGCGGCACCGGGTCGGCATATTGTTTCACCCGGCGCGCGTGGCTGGGCATCAGCAGCTTCATGAATTCCTTGGCCGACTTGTAGCCGACATCGCCTTCGACGACGACTTCCTCGATTTCCTTGTTGTAGATGTCGCGGATCGCGCGCTTGATCAGGTCGCTGTCCGAATGGATCAGCGCCGGGGCACTGGAGGCCAGCGTCTTTTCGCGGATCTCGTCCCACAGGCGGGCGAGATAGTCGAAATCGCGCTTGATCTCGGGCTTGGTGCGCTGGAGGCCCGCGGTGCGCACGATCAGCCCCATCGACCTTGGCAGGGTCAGGTCCGAAACGATCTGCTTGAGCCGCTTGCGGTCCTGTGCGCTGGAGATCTTGCGGCTGATGCCGCCGCCGTGGCTGCTGTTGGGCATCAGTACGGTGTAACGTCCGGCGAGGCTGAGGTAGGTGGTCAGCGCGGCGCCCTTGTTGCCGCGCTCTTCCTTGACGACCTGGACCAGCAGCACCTGACGGCGCTGGATGACGTCCTGGATCTTGTAGCGGCGGCGCAGCGCCATGCGCCTGGCGCGCGCTTCGTCGACTTCCCTGGCGCGGCTGCGGCCACCCTTGCCCTGGCGGCGGCCACGGCCCTTGTAGCCCGGGCTGCGCCCTTCGTCCTCGGCATCGGCCTCTGTTTCGTCGTCGCCGTTGTCGCCTTCATCCTCGTCGGAGAAGCCGTTTTCGACATGGCCATCCTCGATCGTGGCGACTTCGTCCTTGTCGGAGGTATCGACTTCCTCGATGCCGTCTTCGGCCAGGTCCTCGGCCAGCTGTCCGGCGCTTTCGTCCTCGGCGTCGTATTCATCGCCGGGCATTTCGCCGCGATCTTCCTCCTCTTCGCGCAGCCGCGCCTCTTCCTCGGCCACTTCGGCTTCGGCGGCGAGCAGGGCCTCGCGATCTTCCTTGGGGATCTGGTAGTAGTCGGGGTGGATTTCGCTGAAGGCGAGGAAGCCGTGGCGATTGCCGCCGAAATCGACGAAGGCCGCCTGCAGCGAGGGTTCGACCCTGGTTACCTTGGCGAGATAGATGTTGCCCTTGATCTGCCTGTGATCGGCGGATTCGAAATCGAATTCCTCAATCCGGTTGCCCTTGAGCACCGCCACCCGGGTTTCTTCCTGGTGGCGCGCATCGATAAGCATGCGCGTGGCCATGTAATGTTCTCCAGCCGCTGCCGGGCGGGGTGGACCCTGCCTCTGCGCGGCGCTTCATGTTGGTAAATCCGCGCCCCGTGGAGGGATGCGCGGCATATGCGGACCGGCTGCTGCGCAGCATCGCGCGAAGCCGGGTATTCGTGACTGCGGGAATACCCTTGCGCTGCAATCGCGCTGTCCGGCCCGGCACAACCGCGGCGAGGCAGATGGCCTTCACTGCGGGAATCGGGGTGGAACGGGGCATGTCCGGCATCAACCTGTTGGCGGTTTGGCCGGATGCACGATGGCGCCCGACCGGGATAGGAGGTTTTCGCGATGCCCCCTTCGTCGCGGATTTTCGCGCCGAACGAAGGCACCGGAGAACCGATGTGCGATCGCTAGCACCGTGGGTTTCGCGCGGCAACCATATTGCGCGTTCGGACAACATGGTCGTAACCAAGCAACGGCATGTCGATGCGCATCCAAATCCTTGCCCTGGTGCTGGTCCCGTTGGTGATCCTCGCGGTGCTGGCAGCCACCGCGCAGCGCTTGCCCGTGCCCGAAATCGGGCGCGGCTACGTTCTCCATGTCCAGCTGCCGAAGGTCGATACCGTACCCATCCTGCCCGAAATCGCCGGAGATGCCGCGCTGCCTCTGGTGGTGATCGATGCCGGGCATGGCGGACACGATCCGGGCGCAGCGGGGCAGGGACTGGTCGAGAAGAACCTCGTGCTGTCGCTGGCCAAGGCGCTGCGCGACGAGTTGCGGCGGCAAGGCGGGGTGCGGGTCGCGCTGACGCGTGACGATGATCGTTACCTGCTCCACGCCGAACGGTTCGAGATCGCCCGGCGGCTCGATGCCGACCTGTTCATCTCGATCCACGCCGACAGCGCGGGGGACGCGACGGAGGTGGCCGGCGCCAGCATCTACACGCTTTCCGACGAGGCTTCGAGCGAGGCCGCAGCGCGGTTTGCCGAGCGCGAGAATGCTTCGGACCGTTTGAACGGGCTCGAACTGGGCAGGCAGAGCGACACGGTGAACACCATCCTGGTCGAACTGTCGCAACGCCGTACGCAGGAGCAGTCGAACGAACTGGCCCGGCTGATCCGGCGCGAGGGAGAGGGCGTGCTCGATTTCCACCCGCAGCCGCTGCGGTCCGCCGCTCTCAAGGTGCTGCGCGCGCCCGATGTCCCCTCGGTGCTGTTCGAAAGCGGCTTCATCACCAATGCGACGGAGGCGAAACGCCTGTCCTCGCCCGAGGGCCGCGGGCATTTCGCCGAGATCATGGCCCGCGCCATCCGCATATTTTTCGCGCGCCGGGGGGAAAGCTGAGCCGCGCGCACCGTTCCTTCTGGCGATTTGCCGAAAGGGCGTGCTAGAGGCGCTGCGCAGACCATGTCCGAACAGCCTCCCCTAGATTATTTCCGTTACCGCATCAGCCGCGATCCGCAGCGGCTTCATGCGTGGTTCAAGGACAATTGGGCGCATAGCCGCCGGCTGCGCATCGCGAGCTACCTGGCGGCACTCGGCGTGGCCCTGATGGTGCTCGTCTGGGCGATCCTGGCGCGCAACCTGCCCGACGCGGAATCGCTGGTGGACTATGAAACGCCGCTGCCCACCGTGGTGCGCGGCATCGATGGCGAAATCGTCCATTCCTATGCGCGCGAACGACGTGTGCAGCTGCAATATGCCGATTTCCCCAGGCAGTTGATCGAATCCTTCCTTGCGGCGGAGGACAAGACCTTCTTCACCCACGGCGGCGTGGACATTACCGGCACGCTGGGGGCCGTGGCCGATTATGCGATCAAGTTCGGATCGGGCGAACGCGCGGTCGGCGGCTCGACCATCACCCAGCAGGTGGCCAAGAACCTGCTGCTGAGCGACGAATATTCGGTCACGCGCAAGCTCAAGGAAATGATCCTGGCGACGCGCATCGAAAGCGTGCTGACCAAGCAGGAAATCCTCGAACTCTACCTCAACGAAATCCCGCTCGGTCGCCGCAGTTTCGGCGTGCAGGCGGCGGCGCGCGCCTATTTCGACAAGGATGTCGGCGAGCTCGAGCTGCATGAAGCGGCCTTTCTCGCGATCCTGCCCAAGGCGCCCGAACGCTATGGCCGCGCGAAGTTCGAGGGCATGGCGATCGAGCGGCGCAACTTCGTGCTCGACCAGATGGTGGCCAATGATTTCGTCACCCCGCAGGCGGCGGCAGCGGCAAAGGCCAGACCGCTTGGCCTGGTCCAGCAGCGGCGCGAACGCTCTGCCGATGCGGGCTATTTTCTCGAGGAAGTACGGCGCCAGTTGATCGACAGGTTCGGCGAAACCGCGGACGCCGGACCGAACAGCGTCTATTCGGGCGGGTTGTGGGTGCGCACCTCGCTCGACATGGGCCTGCAGGACGCGGCGCGCGATGCGCTGCGCGCCCAGTTGCTCAGCTATCACGGCAATCGCGGCTTCACCGGCCCGGTCGCCACGCTCGATCCCGACAATGGCGACCTGCATTCGCAGCTTGCCTCGTCGAACCTTGGCATCAGCTATGAAAACTGGCGCATCGGGGTAATCACCGCGGCCGGGGGCAGCGCCACCATCGGCTTCAGCGACGGCAAGGACTACCCGGTTCTCAGCCCGCCTTCGACCCTCGGCGTCGGCGATGTGGTCGCGGCGGTGCAATCGGGCAATGGCTTTGCCCTGCGCGGCGTCCCCGAAGTATCGGGCGCCTTCCTTGCCGAAGCGCCGCAGACGGGGCGGATCCTGGCGATGCAGGGCGGGTTCGACAGCCGCCTCGGCGCCTTCAACCGCGCCACGCAGGCGCTGCGCCAGCCGGGTTCGACGATCAAGCCGTTCGTCTATGCCGCCGCGCTCGATCAGGGCATGACCCCGGCCACGCAGGTGCCCGACCAGAGCTTCTGCGTCTATCAGGGCGCGGGGCTGGGCGAGAAGTGTTTCCGCAATTTCGGCGGCAGCGGCGGCGGGGTCCACACCATGCGCTGGGGGCTCGAACAGAGCCGCAACCTGATGACCGTCCACATCGCCGATACCACCGGGATGCAGAATGTCATCCAGACCTTCAGGCGGGTCGGGATCGGCAGCTACGATCCCTATTACTCCTTTGCGCTGGGGGCGGGCGACACCACCGTGGCGCGCATGGTCAATGCCTATGCGGCGCTGGCCAATTGGGGGCGGCAGAATCCCGGATCGGTGATCGACTATGTCCAGGACCGCCGCGGCAAGGTGATCTACCGCGCCGACAGGCGCGACTGCAACGGCTGCAACATGGACCAGTGGGATGGCAAGCCGATGCCTCGTTTCGAACCTTCGGGCAGGCAGGTGCTCGATGCGCGCACGGCCTTCCAGGTGATCCACATGCTGCAAGGCGTGGTGACGCGCGGCACGGCGGTGCGCCTGCGCGACCTCAATCTGCCGTTGTTCGGCAAGACCGGCACCACCAATGGCCCGACCAATGCCTGGTTCGTCGGCGGTTCTCCCGATATCGTCGCGGGCATGTATGTCGGCTTCGACCAGCCGCGCAATCTGGGCGGATGGGTCCAGGGTGGCAACACCGCCGCCCCGATCATGAAGCGCTTCGTCGAAAAGACCCGCAAGCGCTGGATCGCCGGAGCCTTCGTCGCCCCTTCGGGTGTGCGCATGGTCAAGATCGACCGCGTCAGCGGCAAGCGGGTGTTCGACGGTACGCCGTCGAACGATCCCAAGGCCTCGATCATCTGGGAAGCCTTCAAGCCCGATACCGAACCGCCGCGCGCAACCCGGTCCGATGCGATCGCGGCCAAGCGTGACGAGATACTCGAACTGATCCGCCGCGCGCGCCGGGGGCCCGCGCCCGAACCCAGCAAGGCGCCCGGCAATGCTGCCCGACCCGACGATTTTGTCGAGGATCAGGGCGGGGTCTACTAGCCCGGCTGCCCCCGCAGCTTTACAATCGTCGCCCGCGCGCTAGGGGCGGCACACCAAATCTGAAGGAATTTCCCATGCGTGCCGAAGGGCAGGCCCATATCGAGAGGATCGCAGCCGCGCTGTCGCTGGTACGCCAGTCGCTCGACTGGGAGCGCGCGTTGCGCCGTCTCGATGAACTCGACGCCCGCGTGCAGGACCCCAGGCTATGGGACGATCCCAAACAGGCGCAGGCGATCACGCAGGAGCAGAAGCGGCTCGAAACCGCGGTCAACACCGTGCGCGAGATCGAAAGCGAGATGGCCGACGCCATCGAATTCGTCGAACTGGGCGAGGCCGAGGGTGACGAGGAGGTGGTCAGCGACGGGCTGGCGACGCTTCGGAGCCTGGCTGAACGTGCAGACAAGGACAAGGTCCAGGCGCTGCTGTCGGGCGAAGCCGATGGCAACGATACCTATCTCGAAATCCATGCCGGCGCCGGCGGCACCGAAAGCCAGGACTGGGCCGAAATGCTGCTGCGCATGTATGCCCGCTGGGCCGAGCGCAAGGGCTTCAAGGTCGACACGGTCGAATACCAGGCGGGCGACCAGGCCGGGATCAAGAGCGCGACGTTGCTGCTCAAGGGCGAGAACGCCTATGGCTACACCAAGACCGAAAGCGGCGTGCATCGCCTGGTGCGGATCAGCCCCTATGACAGTTCGGCGCGGCGCCACACCAGCTTCAGCTCGGTCTGGGTCTATCCGGTGATCGACGACAGTTTCGAAATCGACATCAACCCCGCCGACCTCAAGATCGATACCTATCGCGCCAGCGGCGCAGGCGGGCAGCACGTCAACACGACGGACTCCGCGGTGCGCATCACCCACCAGCCTTCGGGCATCGTGGTCGCCAGCCAGCAGGACCGCAGCCAGCACAAGAACCGCGACATTGCGATGAACATGCTCAAGGCGCGGCTTTACGAGGCGGAAATGCGCGCGCGCGAGGAAGCGGCCAGCGCCGAACACGCGAGCAAGAGCGACATCGGCTGGGGCCACCAGATCCGCAGCTACGTCCTGCAGCCCTACCAGATGGTCAAGGACCTGCGCACGGGGGTGACCTCGACCGCGCCCGACGATGTGCTCGACGGTGCGCTCGATCCGTTCATCGCCGCGTCGCTGGCGCAGCGGGTGACCGGCGAGACGGTGGTGGTGGAGGATGTCGAGTGAGGCGCGGCCTCGCACTCCTGATCCCGCTGGCGGCCCTGTGCATGGCCTGCGATATGGCCTCGCCGGGTGATGAAAAATCGCATTTTCCCGCGCCCGATCGCCCGGTTTCGGGCAAGGGTGCGTATCAGGTCTCGACCGAGACGCAGCGCGACAACCGTGGCGAGGCGCAAACCGTCATGGATCTCGCTGGGCTAGAGCCGGGAATGACCGTGGCCGACATTGGCGCGGGCAATGGCTATTACACGGTCCGGCTAGCGGATCGCGTGGGCGAAAAGGGCCGGGTGCTGGCGCAGGACATCGACCGCGATGCGCTGGCAGGCCTTGGCCGAAGGGTCGAGCGCGAGGGGCTCGAGAATGTTTCGATCCTGCGCGGCGATCCGGCGGACCCCAAGCTTCCCGCCAACAGTTTCGATCGCGTGTTCATGGTCCATATGTACCATGAGATCGAGCAGCCCTACGAATTCCTCTGGCGGATGTGGCCCGCGCTGCGTGCGGGGGGGCAGGTGGTGGTGGTCGATATCGACCGACCGACCGACCGGCACGGGATCGATCCGCTGCTGCTGTCCTGCGAATTCGAGCGGGTCGGCTATGAACTGGTGGAATTCAAGGACGCGCCGGAACTGCTTGGTTACTATGCACAGTTCAAGGCAGCGGCTAGCAGGCCCGATCCGGGAGAGATCATGCCGTGTCGCGAAGGCAAGGCGGCGGTCGGCCAGACGCAGGAAATGCGTCCAGGGAAAAGAGAGAAAGCATAATGAGTTTCAAGGGGCTGCGCCCAATCCTGTACGGCGGCAGGGAAGTCTGGCCGCTGGTCGAAGGGGGCAAGGGGGTGTCCGCGACGAATCACGCCAGCTCGGGCGCCTGGGCGGCGGCGGGCGGCATCGGCACGGTCAGCGCCGTCAATGCCGACAGCTATGACGAAGACGGGGACCCGATCCCGCAGGTCTATCCGCAGGCGACCCGCAAGGAACGCTTCGAGCAGCTGGTCCGCTATGGCATCGATGGCGCCACCGAACAGGTCAGGCGCGCCCACGAGATCGCCGATGGCAAGGGCGCGATCAACATCAACGTGCTGTGGGAAATGGGCGGCGCGCAGCAGGTCCTCGAAGGCGTGCTGGAAAACTGCAGGGGGCTGATCGCCGGCGTCACCTGCGGCGCGGGCATGCCCTACAAGCTGGCCGAGATCGCGCAGCGGTTCAACGTCAACTACCTGCCGATCATCAGTTCGGCGCGCGCCTTCCGCGCGCTGTGGAAGCGCAGCTATTCCAGGGTTCCCGAACTGATGGCGGCGGTGGTCTATGAAGACCCCTGGCTGGCGGGCGGGCACAACGGCCTGTCCAACGCCGAAGACCCGCGCCAACCCGAAGACCCCTATCCCCGCGTCAAGGCGCTGCGCGACACGATGCGCGCCGAAGGCGTCAGCGAAGACACCGCCATCGTCATGGCCGGCGGGGTGTGGTTCCTGCGCGAATGGAACGACTGGATCGACAATCCCGAGCTGGGCAAGATCGCCTTCCAGTTCGGCACCCGCCCGTTGCTGACGCACGAAAGCCCGATCCCGCAGGTGTGGAAGGACATGCTGCGCACGGTCGAGCCGGGCGATGTGCTGCTGCACAAGTTCAGCCCTACCGGCTTCTATTCGAGCGCGGTCAAGACGCCCTTCCTCTATGACCTGATCCACCGCTCGGACCGCCAGATCCCGATCTTCAAGCGCGACCAGGAAGAGGGCACCGTTCCGCTGCTCGACCACGGCAAGGCGAAATATTACTTCGTCCACCCCGGCGACCAGCGCAAGGCGCTGGCCTGGATGCATGAGGGGTTCAGCGAACCGCTCAAGACGCCCGATGATACTGTGGTGTTCGTCACCCCCGAAAGCGCCGAGCAGATCCGCGCCGACCAGCAGGGATGCATGGGCTGCCTGTCGCACTGCCAGTTCTCGAGCTGGAAGGACCATGACGACCACACCACGGGTCGCCTGGCCGACCCGCGCAGTTTCTGTATCCAGAAGACGCTACAGGCCATCGCGCATGGCGGCGACCCGGACGAGAACCTCGCCTTCGCCGGCCATGCGGCCTACCGCTTCAAGCAGGACCCGTTCTATTCGAACAATTTCACGCCCTCGGTGGCGCAGCTGGTCGAGCGGATTTTGACGGGGGATTGATTGGCGAAGGGCGGCCGCTTGCGATCGACGTCCTGACGCTGTTCGCGGGCCACTCGCTGCAAGCGGGTGGTGGCAGCAGAAAGATCACGAGGATGTCGCTTTGACGAAAAGCCGGTGGAAACTCACGAGATCGGCCTCGTCGACGTCAGACACGGCCCAATATTCGAGGTCGCCCACCACCCAATGCTCAAGGCCATAGGTGTGGCGGCGAAGGGTCGCCGGCAATGGCGATTCCTTGTCCGGAGCACGGCGGATGAACAGGTTGATCGTGTGGAGCCGACGTCGATAGACGAGCGCGGCCACCGGGCGATCGTCGACATAATCGAGCCGACCGCCGACAAGGGGGAAACCTTGTTGCGCCAGATCGACGACCGGCGGCGAGAAATCGAGCCGGCCGTTGAACCAGGGCCTGACGACATGGCGGTCGGAAGTGAGCACGTCGGTCAAATGGCTCGCCTGCAGCGAGCGGATATGGCCGGCGATGAGCTGATCGGGTAAATCGGGTCCGTTGAACTGTGGCGTGTCGACCATCAGCGCAAGGCTGGCGGCGAGCGCGCCGACGACACCGCCGCCGATCCAGGGTAGATAACGCCGCGTCGTCTGCGGCTTTGGCGCGATACCGTTCGCCGTGGGCATGGCAACCAGCGCTTCGATCCGCTGGTGCAGCGCTGCTGGGGCGGCCTCGCTCAGCATCGTCGATGCCATCGCATCGCGCACGTCCGACAAGGTCGCGAGATAGGCGCCACAGGTCGGACAGGCGCGCGCGTGCGCTTCGACTTCGGCCGCATTGAGACCGTCGAGTTCGCCATCGAACAACGCGTTGAGCGCGGGTTCGCGTCTGGTGCAACTGGTCATCCGCAGTCCTCCTTATGGTCGCGGGACAGGAACAGCGCGGAGAGCATGATACGCGCGCGCGCCAGTCGCGACATCACGGTTCCGATCGGGACGCCGGTTATCGCGGCGATCTCGCGGTACGACAGCGCGTCGAGTTCGCGCAGGATGATCGCTTCACGAAAGGGTTCGGGAATCCTCGCGATTGCATCGCGAACCGACATCACGTCGAACTGGCGTTGCAGCTGGGCTTCGGGTGTGTCGTCATCGACGAACATCGCCGCCAGTTCGGCGGGATCGCCGCTATTTCCGCGCCGATTGGCCTTGCCCCAATCGATGAAGCAGTTGCGGACGATGGCGAACAGCCATGCCTTTTCATTGCCGTGACACGATGCATGCGCTTTCAGCGCGCGCAGAAACGCCTCCTGCACAATATCTTCGGCCGCCGACTGATTGCGCGACAGATAGCGCGCGTAGCGATAGGCATCGTCGAGGTGGTGTAGCAATTGCCGGTCAATGCGCCGTTGATCGGTCGCCGAATCACGGTCAGGCGTATCGCGGACGGTACGCAGGCGCGGATTCCAGTGATATCGATTATCGTTCACCACGTCGGATCGGCCCGCGAAGTCATGGCATTGTACATCAGTGTTGCTGCGCCAGATAGGCGATGATGTCGGCCCGCTGCTTGGGGTTGGCAACCGAGAAATACATTTTCGAACCTGGCACCAGCTTTTGCGGGTTGGTCAGCCAGCGGTCGAGATTGGCCGGCGTCCACACGATCCCCGATTTCCGGATCACGGCCGAATAGGCATAGTCCGCCACCGCGCCGGCCTTGCGGCCGACAACCCCGCGGTGCTTGGGCCCGACGTCATTCTCGTCGAGCGAATGGCAGCCCGAGCAGGCCTGGTAAAGCATCCGGCCTGCAACCGGATTGCCGGCAGGAAGCCTTGCGGCCGGAACCGGTGCTGCCGCTTGCGCATGACGCGGGGCGGCGCCCCACGCGCCGACCAGGGCAGCGGTGGCCACCATCAGCAAAGCGGCGGCGTTCACTGGGGAACGGCTTTTCACGGCATCATTCCGCCAGCGTCTGGTCGATGATCGCAAGCGGCGATGCCGATTGGCGAACCAGCATGCTCGAAATTCCAATCCGCGACAGCAGATCGGCCGGCGGAACGACCAGAGGTCCCGGGCCTGGACCGACGCCCGGCGCGGGCTGCGGAAAGGCGGTCGATCGACCCGCATGGAAAACCATCCGGCCTTCGGTCTTTTGCTGGACTTGATGGATATGTCCGTTCAGCGCCGTGACCGACGCGAAGCGCTTGAGCAGCGCCAGCGCCTCGGTGCCATCGGACGTCCCCCACCCCCAGTCGGGAAACAGCGGCCATAGTGGAAAGTGCGACAACAGGATGATCGGCGTCGAAGCCGACAGATGCGCGATATCGTCCTTCAACCAGGCCAGCTGGTCGGCGCCCAGCGATCCCATGCCCCGGTCGGCGAGGTGGACGGCGTTGACCAGCGCGATGAAATGCGCGCCATTGGCGTCGAAACTATACCAGCCATCGCCCTTCGTCCCCTTGCCGAAACGGTCGAGAAAGGCGCGCGGATCGGTGCCGTCGACGATGTCGTGTTCGCCGGGAACGAAATGGATTGGCAGGTTGAGTTCGTTCAGCAATTGCTGGGCGGTGTCGAACTGCTCGGGTGTCGCGAGATGCGTGATGTCGCCCGTATGGACGATGAAATCAGGCTGCACCGCCAGCGCGCGCACCTTGGCGATCGTTGCCTTCAACGTGCCGACGACATCGGGGTTCGCCTCTTTTTTGAAGCCGATATGCGTGTCGCTAATCTGGAGGAAGCTGAAAGGCTTGACCGGCGGTGCCTGGCCGGTGACAGGCCCCGGGGTCGCCGCCAGCGCCTGATCGAGCGTCAGCGACGCCGCGATGCCGCTGGTGAGTGCGAACAAGGTGCCCGTTCCGGCCCAGCCCATGCATTCCAGCATGCCGCGTCGGTCGATCGGTCTGTCCAAATGATGATCTGCCATATCCGTGTCCTCCCATGTGGGTTCGACAGATAAGACTGAAACGGCGTGCAATTTATTCCTGGCGCCGATAATTTTCCCTGGCGCCGCTGTCCCGGCAATGGGGCGGCAGCAACGGCAACACGCATCCGAAGACCTGGCGGTTCGGGAGAAACGTCCAAAGTCAGGACCTGGCTTTCACCTTAACCCCGCCAGCACCTGATCGGGTGGTCGGTGGCCGTCGGCCCACATGCGGATATTGGCGATGACCTTGATCCCCGATTCCTCGCGCCCTTCGCGGGTCGCGCTGCCGATGTGCGGCAGGGTCATGACATTTGGATAATCGAGCAGTCGCGGATCGACACTGGGTTCGTCCGGATAGACGTCGAGGCCGACGCCGGCGAGCCGACCCTGTGCCAGCGCCGCGAGCAGTGCCTCCTGGTCGATCAGGTCGCCGCGCGCGGTGTTCACCAGGCACGCGCCATCCTTCATCAGCGCGAAGTGGCGCGCATCGATCATGTGATGCGTGCCCGGCCCTGCGGGGCAGTGGAGCGTCAGGATATCGGCCTGCGCGACGAGGTCGTCGAGGCTTTCGACCCAGCGCGCGTGGAACATCCGCTCGACCGCTTCGGGCAGCCGCTTGCGGTTGTGATAGGCGATCTCCAGGCCGAAGGCGCGCGCGCGGTGTGCAACCGCCTGACCGATCCGGCCCATTCCCACGATGCCAAGCACCTTACCGCCAAGCTTGCGGCCGAGCAGTGAGGTGGGCGTCCAGCCCGACCATTCGCCGCTGCGGACCAGATGCACGCCTTCGCGCACGCGGCGGGGCACGCCGATGATCATTTCCATCGCGATATCGGCGGTGTCATCGGTGAATACGCCGGGCGTGTTGGTGACGATGATCCTGCGCGCGGCCGCAGCCTCGAGATCGAGGTGTTCGGTGCCTGCGCCGAAATTGGCGATCAGCTTCATGTCGGGGCCTGCAGCCTCGATCATGGCGGCATCGACCCTGTCGGTCACGGTCGGGACCAGCACGTCGCAATGCTGCATCGCGCGGACCAGCTGGTCGCGGGTGAGCGGGCGGTCATCGCGATTGAGCGTGACGTCGAACAGATCGGCCATGCGATCTTCGACCGAGGGCATCAGGTGCCGCGTCACGAAGACGCGCGGGCGGCGCTCGAGGCGCTTGCTGACGGGGTCGGTCGACTGTTCCATGCAAGGTGCAGCGCTAGGGGCAGGCGAGGGGGGTGGTCAAGCTTCGCGCGGGGATTACTGCAGCAATTCCTGCCGCATCCGGTTGTCGTCGGTGCGGCGAATCATGTATGCGGGCCGCCATGCTTGCGCGTGCACTTCTCCTGCTTTTCGTGTCCGTTATTGGGATAGTCGCGCCTGCCTCTGCGCAGCAGCGCGAGGTGCCCTATTGGGCGACGGTCCGCGCCAGCGAGCTCAATATGCGCGTGGGACCGAGTGCGGACTATCGCATCGACTGGGTCTATCACCGCCCCGGCCTGCCGGTGAAGGTCATCCGCAAGCTGGACGGCTGGCGCTTGATCGAGGACCCCGACGGGGCGAGAGGGTGGGTGGTGGTGAGCCTGCTCAGCCCTGATCGCGGAGCCATCGTCATCGGACACGGCGAGACGGCACTGCGCGTGGGTCCTTCGGCCGGCGCCGCGATGAAGTGGCGGATCGCACCGGGCGTGTCGGGCGCCTTGGGCGACTGCGATGCCGGCTGGTGCGAGTTGACCGTCGGAAAGCGCTCGGGCTGGATCGAAGCCGCGCGCCTGTGGGGTGCGGGCGAACCTTGAAGGTCGGCAGGATTGCTCCTGCCGACCGTTACCGCCCGGGGCAGACCGGCTAGCTTGCAGCCTTGGGCTTGACCGTTACCGGATCGCCTTCGTCGGGTGTCGCGGTGAACGACCCGTCTTCGGCACGCTCGCTCTCGGTGAAGCACATCGGCTTGGCGCCTTCGGTTGTCGGCATGAAGCAGGTCTTGTCGTCGACGACGGCGTAGGTGCCTTCTTCCGTCACCGTCCCATCGGCCGCGACATCGGAATAGGTCCCGTCGGCGTTGATGTTGGCCGTGGCAACCGTTCCATCCTTTGCGGTGACTTCATATATCCCGGCGGGCGAACCATTGGCGACGACGCCCGAAGCAGCGGGTTCGGCAGCGACGGTTTCTTCGGCAGCAGGTTCGGGCGTCGGCTGCGAACAGGCGGCCAGCACGATTATCGACGCAGCGAATGCAAGTTTCCGCATATGACATCTCCCCAAATGCGCGTGCGGCCCTGCGCCGTTGCTAGCACAGGGCCGCACGCTTGGGAAATCGTGATAATCGGCCGGGTCAGACCAGCTCGACCGCGACCGCCGTCGCTTCGCCGCCGCCGATGCAGAGCGAAGCGATACCGCGGGTCTTGCCCTGCTTCCTGAGGGCGTTGAGCAGCGTCACGATGATGCGCGTGCCGCTGGCACCGATCGGGTGGCCCAGCGCGGTGCCGCCGCCGTTGACGTTGATCCTGTCGTGCGGGATGCCGATGTCGCGCATCGCGAACATGGCGACGCAGGCGAAGGCTTCATTGACTTCCCACAGGTCGACATCGGCGGCCGACCAGCCGGCCCTGTCGAGCACCTTGCGGATCGCGCCGACCGGGGCGGTGGTGAAGTCCTTGGGCTCCTGCGCGTGCGCGGCCATCGCCACGATCTTCGCCACCGGGGTCTGGCCATTGCTGCTGGCGACGCTGGCACGGGTCAACACGACCGCAGCCGCGCCATCGGAAATCGACGAGGAGGTCGCCGCGGTTATGGTGCCGTCCTTGGCGAAGGCGGGGCGCAGCTGGGGGATCTTGTCGGGCTTGCCCTTGCCGGGCTGCTCGTCGTGCGCGACCACAACCTCGCCCGCGCGGCCGGCGATGGTCACGGGAACCACCTCGCCGTCGAAGGCGCCGCCTTCGATCGCGGCATTGGCGCGGCGCAGCGACTCGATCGAATAGGCGTCCATCTCCTCGCGGGTCAGCTGGTATTCGTCGGCTGTGTCCTGCGCGAAACTGCCCATCGCGCGGCCCGCGTCATAGGCATCCTCGAGCCCGTCGAGGAACATGTGGTCATAGGCGGTATCATGGCCGATGCGCGCGCCCGAACGGTGCTTCTTGAGCAGGTAGGGGGCGTTGGTCATGCTCTCCATGCCGCCCGCGACGACATAGTCCACCGTGCCGCTGGCGAGCGCTTCGGCGCCCATGATGACCGTCTGCATGCCGCTGCCGCAGACCTTGTTGACCGTGGTTGCCTGGACCGAGCTGGGCAGGCCCGCCTTGATCGAGGCCTGACGCGCGGGGGCCTGGCCGAGGCCGGCGGGAAGCACGCAACCCATATAGGTGCGGTCGAACCGCTCGGGTGCGACGCCCGAGCGTTCGACAGCGGCCTTGACCGCGGTCGCACCCAGATCGGTCGCCGAGGCATCGGAAAGGGCGCCCTGCATGCCGCCCATCGGCGTGCGGGCGTATGACAGGATCACAACGGGATCGGCGGCGCTGAACTGGGTCATCTTGGCGGGTCCTTGGCTTCTGGAATGGGTGCGGGCGAGATAGGACACGCGCCACTGCGGTGCAACATGGTCGAGGGGGAGAAAGCGATGGCGGATGACCGCAAGGCCGAGATGGGGGGCGTTCTGCGCAAGCAGCGCGCGGCACACCATCAGATGCGCCCGAGCCCATGACCCTGCGCCGCGATCGTATCGAGCGTGCGATCGTCTTGCTCAAGACTCATGGCGAGGAGCTGTGCAAGGCGCCGTTGAAATAGGGCGCCGGCCCCCGGCGCCCCGGCGATATCGCCTTATCCGAACAGGTGCGCTTGATAGGCGTCCATCAGCGACGACCAGATGTTGAGCGTTTCGAGCAGGTTGGCGCGCGGGATGCCCCCGAAGTCGAGGTCGACGTCCATTTCCAGCACCGGGTCGTCGGCGTCGTCGCGATAGGCACGGCCAAAGCGCTTGGTCTTGTTCCACTCGTTGAGCTGCTCGAGCGTGGTGTTCTTCGCGTCGCTGAAGCCCATGTAATACTGCAGCGTCGTGCAATTCTGGTGCTCATCGTCGCAGTTCATGAACAGGACGATGAACTTCATTTCGTTGTAATTGCTCTCGATATAGGGATTGTCATCGTCGGGCAGGACCAGCTTGGCCGGCCAGCCTTTCTCCTTGATCGCGGACGAGATTGCCTGCGGATCCTTCGGAGTGACCAATTGTGCACTGACCGGGGTGGCGAGTGGTAGTGCGGCCGCCGCGATGGCGAAAATCACGGATTTCGAGAGTATGCGCATTTCGATGATCCCCCTTCAAACCCCAACTGGCGGGCGCGAGTTCCGCCCGCCGCCAAGCCCGCTATACTGGCTCCCAAAGGGTGCGCCAGCAGCAAATTTTGCGAGACAGGGCAATTCCCGGGCGGATGAGTCCCCCGGACCATGCGGGGCGCCAGGCCGCTGGATCGGCAGGCAGGGGTTCTCGCCAATTTTGCACCGCCCGACCCCTTGCGCCAGCGCGCCCGTCAGCCTAGAGGCAGGCCGAAATTCGAGCCCAGATGGATTCCTACGTGGTCGACCTCGAGCAATATCTTCCGATCCTGATCTTCCTGTTCATCGCGGTGGGCCTGTCGGCGCTGTTCGTGTTCCTGCCGATGGGCGTGGCCCGGCTGACCGGGACTCATAACCCGGACGCCGAGAAGCTGAGCGAGTATGAATGCGGCTTTCCCGCCTTCGAGGATCCGCGCAGCCAATTCGATGTGCGCTTCTACCTGATCGCGATCCTGTTCATCATCTTCGACCTCGAAGCGGCCTTCCTGTTCCCCTGGGCCGTCAGCCTCGACCTGACCGGCTGGGCGGGCTGGGCCACGATGATGGTGTTCCTGTTCGAACTCGCCGTCGGCCTCGCCTATGCGTGGAAGGTCGGCGCGCTGGAGTGGGAGTGATCCGATGAGCCGGCAGTCCATCATCATGCCGCCGACGGCACAGCCGGGCGCCGTCCTTCAGCCGGACGCCGACTATTTCAGCGCCTTGCAGACCGAGGTGGGTGACAAGGGCTTCCTCGTCACCAGCACCGAAGACCTGTTCAACTGGGCACGTACCGGATCGCTGTGGTGGATGACCTTCGGCCTCGCCTGCTGCGCGGTCGAGATGATCCACGTCAACATGCCGCGCTATGACATGGAGCGTTTCGGTGTCGCCCCGCGCGCCAGTCCGCGCCAGTCCGACGTGATGATCGTCGCGGGCACGCTGTGCAACAAGATGGCCCCGGCGCTGCGCAAGGTCTATGACCAGATGTCGGACCCCAAATACGTCATCTCGATGGGTAGCTGCGCCAATGGCGGTGGTTACTATCACTACAGCTATTCGGTGGTGCGCGGCTGCGACCGCATCGTGCCGGTCGACATCTACGTCCCCGGCTGCCCGCCGACGGCCGAAGCCTTGCTCTACGGCGTAATGCAATTGCAGCGCAAGATCCGCCGCACGGGCACGATCCAGAGGTAGGGGCAAGGATATGGCAAGACTACATTCCGCGCCCCGTTTCACGCAGGTCGAGGGTCTCAAGGACACGCTTTCGGCGGCGCTTGGTGCGCACCTGGTCGAGGCGGGCGAGGCGCATGGCGAGCTTTTGCTCCATGTGAAGCGCGAGAGCGTCGAGCACGCGCTGCGCCTCCTGCGTGATTCGCACGAATACCAGCAGCTGATGGAAATCGCCGGGGCGGACTATCCTGCCCGGGCCGAGCGGTTCGAGGTGGTCTACATGCTGCTCTCGCTCACGAGGAACAGCCGCGTGATGGTGAAGTGCCGCGCGAGCGAGGACACGCCCGTGCCGACCGTCACCACGCTGTGGCCCAACGCCGGGTGGCTCGAGCGCGAAGTGTTCGACATGTATGGCGTGGTCTTTGCAGGCAACGCCGATTTGCGCCGCATCCTGACCGACTATGGCTTCGAAGGGCATCCGTTCCGCAAGGATTTTCCGCTGACCGGCTATCAGGAGCTGCGCTATTCCGAAGAGCGCAAGCGGGTGGTCTACGAACCGGTTCAGCTCGCACAGGACCTGCGCCAGTTCGACTTCATGTCGCCCTGGGAAGGCGCGGATTACGTCTTGCCGGGTGACGAGAAGGCGGAGTCCCCGCCACCTCCCGCACCGGCCAAGCCTGCCGAGGCTCCCGCGAAGAACAAGGCGCCTGCGAAAAAACCCGCCGCGAAGAAGACTCCCGCCCGGAAGTCGGCCGTCTCCAAGGCGCCTGCCAGACGCAGGTCCGTCGCGAAGAAGGCCACGAAGAAGAAGGACATCGAATGATGCGTCGCCTCCTCCTTTCCCTCACCCTCATCGTCCTGGCGGCCTGCTCCCAGCAAGGTACGGAGCAGGAAAGCGCCGATGATTTCGCCGCGCGCATCGGCCAGGACGGATCGCAACAGCTCGACCCGGCGCAGCCCGATCCCGACGCGCCCAACGTGGCGCAGGCCGCGCCGCCGGCCAATGTCGATCTCACCACTCTCCAGCAACTGGGCGACGTGGGCGGGGTCAATCTCGGCCCGCGCGAGGGCGGTTGCACGCTGATGGTCGCAGGCAAGGAAATGCTGATCGCCGCGGCGATGAAGGACAAGGCCCTGCCCGGCAAGGCCGTGGTGCGCGTGGGCGATGCGCTGGTCATGACCGACGCCGCCATCGGCGGTCTCGATGCGATCAAGCGTGGCACCACCTTTGCGGGCGAGGGCTTCAAGCTTACCGTTCGTCCGGCCGCGGGCGATGCCCAGAGCCGTCCGGCCAACGTCGTCGTCAGCGATGCATCGGGCAAGTCGCAAAGCTATTCGGGCACGTGGATTTGCGCATGAGCATGCAGGTCGAAGCCTCGCCCACCACCGGTGACGAGGTCATTACCAACTACACGATCAACTTCGGGCCCCAGCATCCGGCGGCGCATGGCGTGCTGCGCATGGTGATGGAACTCGACGGCGAGATCATCGAACGGATCGATCCGCACGTCGGGCTGCTGCATCGCGGCACCGAAAAGCTGATCGAACACAAGACCTATTTGCAGGCGCTGCCCTACTTCGACCGGCTCGACTATTGCAGCCCGCTGTGCATGGAACACAGCTACGTCCTTGCGATCGAGAAGCTGCTCAATGTCGAGGTGCCCGAACGCGCGCAGTACCTGCGCGTGTTGTTCGCCGAACTGACCCGCATCTGCAACCACATGCTCAACATCGGCGCGCATGTGATGGACGTGGGTGCGATGACCCCGAACCTGTGGGTGTTCGAGCTGCGCGAAGACTGCATGAATTTCTTCGAGCGGGCGTCGGGCGCGCGGATGCACAGCGCCTGGTTCCGCCCGGGCGGCGTCCACCAGGACGTGCCCGAGAAGCTGCTGGTCGACATCGGCAAGTGGGTCGACACACGCCTGCCCGAACTGTTCGGCGACGCGATGAGCCTGGTGCTCGACAATCGCATCTTCAAGCAGCGCAATGTCGATATCGCGCTGGTGAACAAGGACGACGCGCTGGCCTGGGGCTTCAGCGGCCCGATGATCCGCGCGGCGGGCATTGCCTGGGACCTGCGCAAGAGCCAGCCCTACGACGTCTATGACCGGATGGAGTTCGACATTCCGGTCGGCACCAATTCGGACTGCTACGACCGCTTCATGGTGCGCGTGAAGGAAGTCTACGAAAGCGCCAAGATCATCAAGCAGTGCCTCGCGCAGATGCCCGAAGGGCCGATCTGCTCCGACGATCGCAAGATTTCTCCCCCCAGGCGCGGCGAGATGAAGCAGAGCATGGAAGCGCTGATCCACCACTTCAAGCTCTATACCGAAGGCTTCCACGTGCCCGCGGGCGAAGTCTATGTCGCCACTGAAAGCCCCAAGGGCGAATTCGGCGTCTACCTGGTCAGCGACGGCAGCAACAAGCCCTATCGCTGCAAGATCCGCCCGACCGCCTTTTCGCACCTGCAAGCCATGGATTTCATGTCGAAAGGCCACATGCTGCCCGATGCCACCGCCATCCTCGGCGCGATCGACGTCGTGTTCGGGGAGTGTGACCGGTGAAGATTTTGACTTCTCCCGTCATTGCGAGCCTCGCGCAGCGAGGTGCGGCAATCCAGAGCCCGCCAGCGCCGGGACTGGATTGCTTCGCTTCGCTCGCAATGACGAGCCTGTTCGGGGTGACGGTTATGGATATGGAATCGCATAATGGCTGACCGTTCCCCCGCACCTGATACCCCCGAGCTGCGCAAGCGCTGGGGCGCGTTCGCCTTCTCACCCGCGTGGAAGGCCAAGGCCGACAAGGCGATCGCTCAATACCCCGAAGGGCGCCAGCGTTCGGCGGTGATGGCGCTGCTCGACTATGCCCAACGGCAGGTCGGCGAGGAAACCAGCACGCAGGGCTGGTTGCCGCTGCCGGTGATCGAATATGTCGCCGACTATCTCGACATGCCGGTGATCCGCGTGCTCGAGGTCGCGACCTTCTATTTCATGTATAATCTGCGCCCGGTGGGCCGTTTCCACGTGCAGGTCTGCGGCACCACGCCGTGCATGCTGCGCGGGTCGGACGGGCTGTTCGAAACCTGCAGGAAACGCGGGATGAAGAAGGGCCATGTCTCCGATGATGGCCTGTGGACCCTCACCGAGGTCGAATGCATGGGCAATTGCTCGAGCGCACCGATGGTCCAGATCAACGACGACAATTACGAGGACCTGACGCCCGAACGGCTCGACGCGGTGCTCGACGCGCTGGCCCGGGGCGAACAGCCGAAAACCGGCACGCAGGAACCCGGCCGCCATACGGTCGAACCTGTCGGCGGTCCGACCACGCTGACCGCCATGGTCGACGCCAATCACGACTACCGGCACGACTACCGGAAGGAATGGTGATGAGTATCGCCACCATCCTCGTCGCGCTGGTCGTGTGCTTCGTCGCCTGGAAGGTGCTGACCGGCATCATCAAGTTCGGGCTGATGGCCATGGTGCTGGTCGGCGCGTTCTATTTCCTCTCGCAGGGAGGTTTCGCGTGAACCTTACCCTCATCCGTCACCCTGAACTTGTTTCAGGGTCCCTCTCTCACCCTGCATCGTCCGCTCGTGGGGCGCGATGGATGCTGAAACAAGTTCAGCATGACGAAGGGGGCAGGTCGTGAGCCTTCTGGACAAGGACCGCATCTTCACCAACCTCTACGGCTATCAGGACTGGGGCCTGAAGGCGGCGCAGGCGCGTGGTGACTGGGACGATACCAGGGCGCTGCTGGCGCGCGGGCAGGATGCCATTATCGAGGAAGTGAAGGCCTCGGGCCTGCGCGGTCGCGGCGGTGCGGGCTTCCCCACCGGGCTCAAATGGTCGTTCATGCCCAAGGAAAGCCGCGACGGGCGCCCCAGTTTCCTGGTCATCAACGCCGACGAGAGCGAGCCGGGCAGTTGCAAGGACCGCGAGATCATCCGCCACGATCCGCACAAGCTGATCGAAGGCGCGTTGGTCGCCGGTTTCGCGATGCGCGCGCGGGCGGCCTACATCTACATTCGCGGCGAGTATATCCGCGAGGCCGAGACGCTGCAGAAGGCAATCGACGAGGCCTATGCGGCGGGCTTGATCGGCAAGAACGCCTGCAAGTCGGGCTATGACTTCGACGTGTTCATGCACCGCGGCGCGGGCGCCTACATCTGCGGCGAAGAAACCGCGATGATCGAAAGCCTCGAAGGCAAGAAGGGCCAGCCGCGCCTGAAACCCCCGTTCCCGGCGGGTGCGGGGCTCTATGGCTGCCCGACCACGGTCAACAATGTCGAGAGCATCGCGGTCGCGCCCACGATCCTGCGGCGTGGTGCCGGGTGGTTCTCCAGCTTCGGGCGCGAGAACAACAAGGGCACCAAGCTGTTCCAGATCAGCGGGCATGTCGAAAGGCCCTGCGTGGTCGAGGAAAGCATGGGTATCCCCTTCCGCGAGCTGATCGAGAAGCATTGCGGCGGCATTCGCGGCGGGTGGGACAATCTGCTGGCGGTGATCCCGGGTGGTTCGTCGGTCCCGCTGGTTCCGGCCGCGCAGATCATGGACGCGCCGATGGACTTCGACGGGCTGCGCGAGCTTGGTTCGGGCCTCGGCACGGCGGCGGTGATCGTGATGGACAAGTCGACCGACATCGTCCGCGCCATCGCCCGCCTCTCGGCCTTCTACAAGCATGAGAGTTGCGGCCAGTGCACCCCGTGCCGCGAAGGCACGGGCTGGATGTGGCGCGTGATGGAACGGCTGCGCACCGGCGATGCGGCGGTCGAGGAGATCGATATGCTCCAGCAGGTGACCAAGCAGGTCGAAGGCCACACCATCTGCGCGCTGGGCGACGCGGCGGCGTGGCCGATCCAGGGCCTGATCCGTCACTTCCGCCCGGAGCTGGAACGGCGGATAGGCGAACATGTGCGGGAGGCGGCGGAGTGACTAGGCGCCCGACAGCGATTACGATTTTCGCGCTTTATCTCCTGATTGTCTTCGGCATTTCGATTGTCGGAAGCATTTACGGAGCCATTGAGGTTCTACCGCCCTATTCAACTCAGGAGTGGCTTGTCCTCGCGCTTCCAAAGGCTGCTGCATTTCTGGCTGGAATTGCGTTTTGGAAAATGCTGCGGCTTGGCGTTTGGCTATGGACGGTATCTGTTTTGACAGGATGGGCATTGGCGATTGGCATGGGGACCGGCTTTTTCCCCACATTTAGCATCGCCTTGATCGCGACAACGTTGATTCTGGCGGCTTCGGTCTGGGTGATTTATTCCAACTGGAACAAGCTCCTGCCGTTGAATTCTGCCCGAGGAATTGAAGGGGCACCGAATGCCTAAAGTCACCGTAGACGGTCAGGAAATCGAGGTTCCGGACGGCGCCACCGTGCTGCAGGCTTGCGAGCTGGCGGGCAAGGAAATCCCGCGCTTCTGCTATCACGAGCGGCTGAGCATCGCGGGCAATTGCCGCATGTGCCTGGTCGAGGTGAAGCCCGGGCCGCCCAAGCCGCAGGCCAGCTGTGCGCTGCCGACGCAGGAAGGGCAGGAAATCCGCACCGATACCGAGATGGTCAGGAAGGCACGCGAGGGGGTGATGGAATTCCTGCTCATCAACCACCCGCTCGATTGCCCGATCTGCGATCAGGGCGGCGAATGCGATCTGCAGGACCAGTCGATCGCCTATGGCCGCGGCGGCTCGCGCTTTCACGAAAACAAGCGCGCGGTGACCGAAAAATACATGGGCCCGCTGATCAAGACGGTGATGACCCGCTGCATCCACTGCACCCGCTGCGTGCGCTTTTCCGAAGAGATCGCGGGCGTGGATGAAATCGGCGCGCTCTATCGCGGCGAGGACATGCAGATCACCACCTATCTCGAGCAGGCGGCCACGCATGAGCTGTCGGCCAATGTGATCGACCTGTGCCCGGTTGGCGCGCTGACGTCGCGACCTTACGCCTTCGAAGCGCGCCCGTGGGAGCTCAAGAAGACGCTGAGCATCGACGTATCCGACGCGGTCGGCGCGAATATCCGCCTCGACAGCCGCGGGCGCGAGGTCATGCGCGCGCTTCCGCGGATCAACGACGACGTCAACGAGGAATGGCTGTCCGACAAGGGCCGCTATATGGTCGATGGCCTTGGCAAACGCCGGCTCGACAAGGTGTTCATGCGGGTGAAGGGCGGCCTCAAGCCGGCCAGCTGGGACGATGCCTTCAAGGCCATCGCCAAGGCCCATAAGAACTCGGGGCAGGGCAAGGCCATCGCCGCCATCGCGGGCGACATGGTCGATTGCGAAACGATGTTCGCGGCCAAGGCGCTGCTCAAGGCCTGCGGGTCGAGCCTGATCGAAGGGCGCCAGACCGGCATGGACTATGACGTGTCGAACCTCGCCGCGGTCAATTTCAACTCGACCTTCGCCGGGATCGAGACCGCCGATGCGGTGCTGATCGTCGGCAGCCATGTCCGCTGGGAAGCGGCGCTGGTCAACGTGCGCATCCGCAAGGCGGTGAAGCGCGGCGCCAGGGTGTTCATCGTCGGCCCCCAGTGGGACCCGACCTATCCGGCCGAATTCCTGGGCGAGGACCTGTCGGTGCTGGGCAAGCCGCCCAAGCACGTCGCCGAGGTGTTCAAGGGCGCCGAGCGTCCGGCGATCATCATGGGCGGCGCGGCGCTGGCCAGGGGCGCGCTGGGTGCGGGCCTCGCCTTCGCCGACAAGTACAAGCTCGTGCGGGACGGGTGGAACGGCTTCAACGTCCTCCACTTCAGCGCCGCGCGCATGGGCGGGCTGATGCTCGGCTATGCGCAGAAGGGCGGGATGAAGGACATCGTCGCGGCCAGGCCCAGGGTGGTCATCAGCCTTGGCGCGGACGAGATGGATTTCGAACCCTTCGCCGATGCGATCAAGGTCTATATCGGCCACCACGGCGACAAGGGCGCGCATGCGGCGGACATCGTCCTGCCGGGCGCGAGCTTTGCCGAGAAGGACGGCACCTACGTCAACACCGAAGGCCGCGTGCAGTTCGCCGAGAAGGCGGTGTTCGCGCCGGGCGATGCGCGCGAGGATTGGACGATCCTGCGCGCGCTGGCCGATGCGCTGGGCGTAAATGTCGGTTTCGACAGCTTCGCGCAGTTGCAGGCCGCGATGATCGCGCAAGTCCCGGCGCTGGGCGAGGAAGGCCTCGCCCGCTTCGGCGCGCTGCCCAAGGCGGATGCCAAGGCCAAGGCGGAAGGCGTCATTTCAGCCTATCCGATTCTCGACTTCTACCTCACCAACCCGATCGCCCGCGCCAGCGCGGTGATGCAGCGCTGTTCGGCAGAACTGCTCCACGGCGGCGCCCTGGCGGAGGCCGCGGAATGATGGACATAGCGAACCAAAACCCGCTCGGGCCGGGCTTGTCGAAGCCCGATGACACGGCCAGCCCAGCGTGTGGCCTTCGACAGGCTCAGGCTGAGCGGATGCTGGAGGCGGGCCGGTGACCGAATTCTTCCAGACCCTCGGGATGACCTACGAATGGGCGTGGTTCGTCGCCACGGTTTCGGGCATTCTGCTGATCGCGCTGCCGCTGATGCTGGCGGTGGCGATGATCATCTATATCGACCGCAAGATCTGGGCGGCGATGGCGCTGCGCAGGGGGCCCAACGTGGTCGGTCCCTTCGGTCTGCTCCAGAGCTTCGCCGACGGGCTCAAGGTGTTCCTGCAGGAAACCATCGTCCCCACCGCGGCGAACAAGGCCATCTTCCTGATCGCGCCGATCATCACCTTCACCGTGGCGCTGATGGCCTGGGCGGTGGTGCCTTTCGGCCCCGTGGCGGTGCTGGCCGACATCAACATCGGCCTGCTCTATATCCTCGCGATCAGTTCGCTTGGCGTTTACGGCGTGGTGATGAGCGGGTGGGCGAGCAATTCGAAATACCCGTTCTTCTCGGCCATGCGCGCAGCCGCACAGATGATCTCCTATGAAGTCTCGATCGGCTTCATCCTCATCTGCGTGGTGCTGTGGGCGGGCACGTTCAACCTGAACGGCATCATCCTGGCGCAGAAAGGGCATATCCTCGGCCTGGTCAACGGTTTCGTGTTCAACCCGCTGCTGTTCCCGCTGTGGGTGATGTTCCTGATCTCGTCGCTGGCCGAAACCGCGCGCGCGCCGTTCGACCTGACCGAGGCGGAAAGCGAGCTGGTGGCCGGTTACCAGACTGAATATTCCTCGATGAGCTTCGCGCTGTTCTGGTTGGGCGAATATGCCAACGTGCTGCTGATGTGCGCGCTCAATGCGATCCTGTTCTGGGGGGGCTGGCTCCCGCCGCTCGACATCCCGATCCTCTACAGCTTCTTCTTCACCGAAGGGCTGACCGCGGTGTTCTGGCTGTTCGCCAAGATCCTGTTCTTTTTCTTCATCTTCAGCTGGGTGAAAGCCACCGTCCCGCGCTATCGCTACGATCAGCTGATGCGCCTGGGGTGGAAGGTGTTCCTGCCGCTGAGCCTGTTCTTCGTCGTTCTCATCAGTGGCTATCTCATGGCGATCGGTCACTTTGGGGGGCATCTCGCATGACCGTCGCGCATCTCATCAAGTCGTTCACCCCCCGCGTCATTGCGAGCGCAGCGAAGCAATCCAGTCACGGCGCTCGCTGGATTGCCACGTCGCCTGCGGCTCCTCGCAATGACGAGAACGGAGACATGCTGTGACCGCCCTCCATCTCATCAAGTCGTTCACCCTGTGGGAGTTCGTGAAGGCGCATGCCCTCACGCTGAAGTATTTCTTCAAGCCCAAGGTGACGATCAACTATCCGTTCGAAAAGAACCCGATCAGCCCGCGCTTCCGGGGCGAACATGCGCTGCGCCGCTATCCCAATGGCGAGGAACGCTGCATCGCGTGCAAGCTGTGCGAGGCGATCTGTCCGGCGCAGGCGATCACCATCGAGGCCGAACCGCGCGAGGACGGCAGCCGCCGCACCACCCGCTATGACATCGACATGACCAAGTGCATCTATTGCGGTTTCTGCCAGGAAGCCTGCCCGGTCGATGCGATCGTCGAGGGGCCGAACTTCGAATACGCCACCGAAACGCACGAGGAGCTGCTCTACGACAAGGCCAAGCTGCTCGCCAATGGTGACAAGTGGGAGCGCGCCATCGCCGCGAACCTTGAAGCCGATGCGCCGTATCGATAGGGGGCCGACGCTGTGATCCAGACCCTAGCCTTCTACCTCTTCGCCACGCTGGTGATCGGCAGCGCCGCCATGGTCATCATGGCGCGCAATCCTGTGCATTCGGTGCTGTGGCTGATCCTCGCCTTCTTCAACGGTGCTGGGCTGATGGTCCTCGTCGGGGCCGAGTTCATCGCCGCGCTGCTGGTGATCGTCTATGTCGGCGCGGTCGCGGTGCTGTTCCTGTTCGTGGTGATGATGCTCGACATCGATTTTTCGGAAATGCGCGCGGGTTTTGTGAAGAACTTTCCGCTGGGCATCGCCGTCGCGCTGGTGCTGCTGGCAGAGCTGGTGCTGGGCATCGGTGCCTATCGCTCCGGCGTGCTTGAGCTGGGAACGCCGAGCGGCTTGGCGGCACCGCTGGCCGAGCGCTCCAACATCGAGAGCATCGGTGCGGTGCTCTACCGCGACTATCTGTTCCTGTTCGAGGCGGCGGGCGTGATCCTGCTGGTCGCCATGGTCGGCGCGATCGTCCTGACCCACCGTCAGCGTCCGGACGGCGCGCGTGGCCAACAGGACATCGGCAAGCAGGTGCGCCGCAAGCCTGACGAAGCAACCGTCATGAAACAGCCGACGATCGGAAAGGGGGTCGAGCTGTGACCATGTATCGGAACCCTCATACGCTCAGCCTGAGCCTGTCGAAGGCCACGCGCGACGCCAGCCTCCAGCCTGCCCTTCGACAGGCTCAGGGCGAGCGGGGTTGTATTGCGGCAAGCCGGGGAGCACGCGCATGATCGGGATCGAACATTATATCGTCGTCAGCGCGATCCTGTTCGTGCTCGGTGTGCTCGGCATCTTCCTCAACCGGAAGAACATCATCGTCATCCTGATGGCGATCGAACTGATCCTGCTGGGCGTGAACATCAACCTGGTGGCCTTCAGCGCCTTCCTCGGCGACCTGGTGGGCCAGGTCTTCGCGATGTTCGTGCTGACCGTTGCCGCGGGTGAGGCGGCGGTCGGGCTTGCCATCCTGGTCATCTATTTCCGTGGCCGCGGCACCATCGCGGTCGACGACGTCGACCGGCTGAAGGGATGAACCCGGTGCCAATCTCGCTTTCCGATTGCCCCGAGCGTGTCGAAGGGCCGTTTTTCACTTCGAGCGCCTTGCTCAAGCAAGGGCAGGGCTTCGACAAGCTCAGCCCGAACGGGGTAGTCTTGTGAACTGGATACTCTTCATCGTATTCCTGCCGCTGCTCGCGGCAATCGTCGCGGGGCTGACCAACAAGGCCGCGCCCAGCGTGTTCGCCAAGTCGCTGACCACCGGCGCGCTGTTTATCAGCTGCGCGCTGAGTTGGCCGATCTTCCTCGGCTTCGTCGGCGGCAGCGCCGGGGAAACCGTGGTTCCGGTGCTGACCTGGATGCATTCGGGCGAGCTTGCGGTCGACTGGGCGCTGCGCGTCGACGCGCTGACCGCGGTGATGCTGGTGGTGGTCACCACAGTCTCGGCGCTCGTCCACCTCTACAGCTGGGGCTATATGGAGGAGGACCCGGACCAGCCGCGCTTCTTCGCCTATCTCTCGCTGTTCACCTTCGCCATGCTGATGCTGGTGACCGCCGACAACCTCGTCCAGATGTTCTTCGGGTGGGAAGGGGTGGGCCTCGCCAGCTATCTGCTGATCGGCTTCTGGTTCAAGAAGCCCAGCGCCAATGCCGCCGCGATCAAGGCTTTCGTGGTCAACCGCGTGGGCGATCTCGGCTTCATGCTGGGCATCTTCGGCACCTTCCTGGTGTTCGGCACCGTCTCGATCCCGGCGATCCTCGAAGCCGCGCCAGGCATGAGCGGGGCGACCATCGGCTTCCTGGGCTATCGGCTGCCGACGATGGACGTGCTGTGCATCCTCCTGTTCATTGGCGCGATGGGCAAGTCGGCGCAGCTGGGCCTGCACACCTGGCTGCCCGACGCGATGGAGGGGCCGACCCCGGTTTCCGCGCTGATCCACGCCGCCACCATGGTGACCGCGGGCGTGTTCATGGTCTGCCGCCTGTCGCCGATGTTCGAGACCGCGCCACTCGCGCTGGCGATGGTGACCTTCATCGGCGCGGCGACCTGCATCTTCGCTGCCACCGTGGGCACCACGCAATGGGACATCAAGCGCGTGATCGCCTATTCGACCTGTTCGCAACTCGGCTACATGTTTTTTGCCGCGGGTGTCGGCGCCTATGGCGCGGCGATGTTCCACCTGTTCACGCATGCCTTCTTCAAGGCGCTGCTGTTCCTTGGCGCGGGTTCGGTCATCCACGCGATGCACCACGAACAGGACATGCGCTATTACGGCGACCTGCGTAAGCACATCCCGCTGACCTTCTGGGCGATGATGGCGGGCACGTTGGCGATTACCGGGGTCGGCATTGCCGATATCGGCGTCGGTTTCGCGGGTTTCTGGTCGAAGGACGCGATCATCGAGCTTGCCTATGCCCGCGGCAGCGAGCTGGGCCGGTTCGCCTTCTTCATGGGCGTCTTCGCCGCGCTGCTGACCAGCTTCTACAGCTGGCGCCTGATGTTCCTGACCTTCTGGGGCAAGCCGCGCTGGATCGAGAGCGAGCATATCCAGCATTCGGTTCACAAGACCCCCGAACAGGCGGGCGCGGATGCCACCGGCGGCTATCACCCGCACGAAAGCCCGCTGACGATGCTCGTCCCGCTCGGCGCGCTGTCGCTGGGCGCGGTGCTGGCGGGGCAGGTCTTCGCGCCGACCTTCCTCGACACCGAAACCTTCTGGAACGGTTCGATCTTCTTCAACGAAGCGCTGCTCCACGCGCGCCACGGTGTGCCGGTGCTGGTCAAATATTCGGCCTTCATCGTGATGGCGCTGGGCCTGTTCACCGCCTGGCTGGCCTACATCAAGGACACCAGCATCCCCGGCAGGATCGCCGAACAGCTCGGCCCGGTGTACCGCTTCCTCTACAACAAGTGGTATTTCGACGAGCTTTACCACTTCCTCTTCGTGGTTCCGGCCTTCTGGATCGGTCGCCAGTTCTGGAAACTCGGCGACATCGGCATCATCGACCGTTTCGGTCCCAACGGTGTTGCCTGGGTGGTCGAGAAAGGTTCGATCGGCGCCCGCCGGTTCCAGACCGGATATCTCTATAGCTATGCGCTGGTGATGCTGCTCGGGCTCGTCGCCGCGATCACCTTTGTCTTGTTCTAGGGGCGGTGCTGTTCAGATGGAGTTTCCCATCCTTTCCCTGATGCTCGCCGTCCCGCTGGCCGGGGCGCTCGCCTGCCTGTTCCTCAACGCGCAGGCCGCGCGGATGCTGGCGCTGGGCGTAACGCTGTTCGACCTCGTGCTCGGCGTGCTGGCGTGGCTGAATTTCGACATCGGCGGCGCGCAGTGGCAGTTCACCGAGCGGGCCGATATCTTCGCGGGCTTCAGCTATGCGCTCGGCATCGACGGTATCGCGCTGATGCTGATCATGCTCAGCGTGTTCCTGATGCCGATCTGCATCCTTGCCAGCTGGGACAGCATCACCAGGCGCGTGGGCGAATACATGAGCGCCTTCCTGCTGATGGAAGTGCTGATGCTCGGCGTGTTCATGGTGCAGGACCTCTACCTGTTCTACATCTTCTTCGAGGCCGGCCTGATCCCGATGTACCTGATCATCGGCGTGTGGGGCGGGCAGGATCGCATTTACGCGAGTTACAAGTTCTTCCTCTACACGCTGCTCGGTTCGGTGCTGATGCTGATCGCGATGATGTGGATGGCGAACGAAGCGGGCACCACCGATATCCCGACGCTGATGAACTATGACTTCGGCCCGGCGGCGCAGAGCTGGCTGTGGCTGGCCTTCTTCGCCAGCTTCGCGGTGAAGATGCCGATGTGGCCGTTCCATACCTGGCTGCCCGACGCGCATGTGCAGGCGCCCACCGCGGGTTCGGTGATCCTGGCGGGCGTGCTGCTCAAGCTTGCCGGTTACGGCTTCATCCGCTTCAGCCTGCCGATGTTTCCCGAAGCCTCCGCGCAGTTCGCCTGGCTCATCTTCGCGCTGTCGATGGTGGCGGTGGTCTATACCTCGCTCGTCGCGCTGGTGCAGGACGACATGAAGAAGCTGATCGCCTATTCCTCGGTCGCGCATATGGCGATCGTGACCGTCGGCCTGTTCGCCTTCAACGTGCAGGGTATCGAGGGTGCGATGATGGTCATGCTCGGCCACGGGCTCGTATCGGCCGCGCTGTTCCTCTGCGTCGGCGTGATCTACGATCGGCTGCACACGCGCGAGATCGCCCGCTATGGCGGGCTCAGCATCAACATGCCGAAATATGCGCTGTTCTTCATGCTGTTCACCATGGCTTCGGTCGGCCTGCCGGGCACGAGCAATTTCGTGGGCGAATTCCTGGCGCTGTCCGGCATCTACAAGGTATCGACCTTCGTCACGCTGGTCTGCACCACGGGCATCATCCTTGGTGCGGCCTATATGCTCTATCTCTATCGCCGCGTCGCCTTTGGCGAGCAGGTGAACGCGGACGCCGCGCGCATGCCCGATCTCAACGCCCGCGAATGGGCCATGCTCGCCCCGATTGCGGCCGCCGTGCTGTGGATGGGCGTCTATCCCGAAAGCTTCCTTGCCCCCATGCGTCAGGATATTGCCACGCTCGAAGCGCGCATCGCGCGCGCCGCACCTTCCTTCGATTCGGCGAACGAAACCGGCACCCCGCGCGAGCGCAACGCGAATTATGTCGCTGGCGCCCATGGCGAAGAAGCGAATGAGGGGGGAGCGCACTGATGGCCTGGCTGAGCTCTCTCTATTTCACCGCGGTCGAGATCGCGCTTTCGCTGACCGGCCTGATCCTGCTGCTGGTGACCGCCTGGGGTGGCCTGCGCGTGGCGCGCGCCGTGGCAATCGTTGCAATCGTCGCGCTGCTGGGCGGGGCTGCGTTCAATGCGGACCTGTTAACCAATCCTTCCTTCGAACTCGGTGGCGACGCGTTTGGCGGGCTCTACCGGGTCGACGGTTTCGGCAGCTTCGCCAAGATCCTGGTTTACCTGGCCTGCGCCGCCTGCCTCGTCGTGTCCGGGCCCTATTTCCGCGAGCGTGATGCGTGGCGCGGCGAATATTCCGTGCTGATGCTGTTCAATGCAGTCGGCATGGGCATGATGGCCTCGGCCGCCGATCTGATGACGCTCTACATCGGCCTCGAGATGTCGAGCCTGTCGAGCTATGTCCTCGCCGCCTATCTCAAGCAGGATTCCCGATCGAGCGAGGCGGGCCTCAAATATTTCGTGCTGGGCGCGCTGGCATCGGGCATCATCCTTTATGGCATGAGCCTGGTCTATGGCTTTGCCGGAACGACCAATTATCTCGCGATTCACGCTGCCTTTGCCGATGGCCTGTCGACCGGGGCGCTGTTCGGCGTGGTGTTCATTCTTGCTGGCCTGGCGTTCAAGGTCGCCGCGGTGCCGTTCCACATGTGGACACCCGACGTCTACGAAGGTGCGCCGACGCCGGTAACCGCCTTTTTCGCCAGCGCGCCCAAGGTCGCGGCGATGGCGATGCTGGTGCGCATGGCGATGGACCCCTTCGGCGCACAGGTGGGGAGCTGGCAGCAGATCGTGATCTTCGCCGCGCTGGCCTCGATCGTGGTCGGTGCGCTGGGTGCGATCGGGCAGCAGAATCTCAAGCGACTGCTCGCCTATTCCTCGATCAACAATGTCGGCTTCATCCTGATCGGGCTTGCCGCGGCGACGCCGGACGGTGTGGCGGGCATCATGGTCTATCTTGCGATCTATGTCGCGATGACCATCGGCAGCTTCACCGCGCTGCTGATGCTGCGCGACCCAGCGGGCAACCCGCTTGAAACCTTTGCCGATATCGCGGGCCTCTCGACCCGGCGTCCGGCGCTGGCCTGGTGCCTGCTGCTGCTGATGTTCAGCCTTGCCGGCATCCCGCCGCTGTTCGGTTTCTGGGGCAAGTTCGTGGTGTTCCAGGCCGCCGTGCGGGCCGACCTGATCGCACTGGCCGCGATCGGCATTGCCGCAAGCGTCATCGGCGCGTTCTACTATCTCAAGTTCATCAAGGTCATGTTCTTCGACGAACCCACCCGCGAGGTAGAGGCGGCAAGCCCGCTGGGTCATTGGGTAATCCTTGCCCTGTGCACCGCTTTCATCTCGCCGCTCGGCTATCTGGCGACGCTGCCGCTGGGTGACTGGGCCGCACGCGCCGCGTCCGCCTTTGCCGTGGCGATGTGATCCGCACCGTCGCCGAGACCGGCTCGACCAATTGCGACCTTGCCGCGTCGCTGCGCGCGGGCGAAGCCTTGCCCGAGGGCGACTGGCTGGTGGCCGACCGTCAGCTAGCGGGGCGAGGACGCCTGGGGCGCAGCTGGTTCGACGGCGCGGGCAATTTCATGGGCTCCACTCTGGTGCGACTGTCGCCGCGCGATCCGAATCCGGCATCGCTGGCGCTCGTGGCGGGGCTCGCTGCCTATGAGGCATTGGTTCCGCTCCTGCCTGATCCGCGCGCGCTCCAGCTCAAATGGCCCAACGACCTGATGCTCGCAGGGGCCAAGCTGGCCGGCATCCTGCTCGAGCGTGAGGGCGACGCGATCATCGTGGGTATCGGGGTCAATCTCGCACGGGCACCCGAACTGCCCGATCGCCGCACCATCGCCCTGTCGGCGTTGCGGCCCGCGCCCGACCGCGATTCCTTCGCGGCAAGCCTTGCCGCCGCGTTCAACCGTGAAGTTGAGCGCTGGCGCACCTACGGCCTCGACCCGCTCCTGCGGCGGTGGGAGAGTGTCGCGCACCCGCAGGGGACGCCGTTGACGGTCTATCCGCCGGGCGAGGGTGCGATCGAAGGCGGCTTTGCCGGACTCGCGTCCGACGGCGCGCTGCTGCTGCGCTTGGCGGACGGCTCGAGCCGTGCCATCCACGCGGGCGACACCATGCTCGCAACCGAGGGGAGCTAGGGAATGCTGCTCGCAGCCGATGTCGGCAACACCAATGTGGTCTTTGCGCTGTATGACGGGCGCGAGATCAAGACCCGCTGGCGGATCGCCACCGATCCGCGCCGCACGGCCGACGAATATGCCGTGTGGCTGCTCCAACTGCTGGCGATCGAAGGCTATTCGCGCGAGGACGTGACCCGGATCATCATCGGTTCGGTGGTTCCGCGCGCGATCCACAACCTGACCGTGCTGGCGGAGAAGTACTTCGGCGTATCGCCGCTGATCGCGGGGCAGGGCGCGGCGCAGTGGGGCATCACCATCGACGTCGACCTGCCGAGCTCGCTGGGGGCGGATCGCGCGCTCAACGCCATTGCCGCGCATGACCGAACCGGAGGCGATCTTATCATCGTCGATTTCGGTACGGCGACAACCTTCGATGCGGTCGATTCCACCGGCGCCTACAAGGGCGGGATCATCGCACCGGGCATCAATCTGTCGCTCGACGCGCTGGTCGGCAATACCGCCAAACTGCCGCGCATCGCCATCGAGAAGCCCGCTACCCGGAGCGTGATCGGACGCAATACCGAAGACCAGATGCTGATCGGTGTGTTCTGGGGGTATGTCGGGTTGATCGAGGGCCTGATCGATCGGATGAAGCGTGAAATCGACCGCCCGGTCACCGTGGTCGCGACCGGGGGCCTTGCGCTGCTGTTCGACGAACACACCGAACTGTTCGATGCGGTCGACAGCGATCTCACGCTCGACGGCCTTGCCATTCTTGCGGAGCGCGCGGCTTGAAGAAGGATTTCACGCCGGAGGACGAACTGCTCTTCCTGGCCCTGGGCGGGTCGGGCGAGATCGGCATGAACGTGAACCTCTATGGCTGCCAGGGCCGCTGGATGATGGTCGATCTGGGGATGACCTTCGCGGGCGATCAATATCCGGGGGTCGAGCTGGTCTTCGCCGATCTCGAGTTCATCGAGGAACGCGTCGAACAGCTCGATGCCATCGTGCTCACGCATGCGCATGAGGACCATATCGGCGCGGTGCCCTATTTCGCCGCCGACCTTGGCGTGCCGATCTATGCCACCCCGTTCACCGCGGAGCTCGTCCGGCGCAAGCTGGAGGAAGCGGGCATCGTCGACGACATCGAACTCCACGTGATCGAGGACGATCACGGCAGCTTCACCGTCGGCCCCTTCGAGGTTACCTACGTCCCGCTCGCACATTCGATCGCCGAAGGGAACGCCCTGCTGATCGACACGCCGCATGGGCGCATTTTCCACACCGGCGACTGGAAGCTCGACGAGGACCCGATCATCGGCGAGCCTGCCACGGGGCCGGAACTCACCACCATCGGCGATGAGGGTGTGCTGGCGCTGGTGTGCGACAGCACCAATGTCTTCAACCCCGCCGCGAGCGGTTCGGAAGGCGCGGTGCACAAGGGGCTGCTCGACGAGGTTCGGCGCCATTCCGGCAAGCGCGTGCTCGTCACCACCTTTGCCAGCAATGTCGCGCGGCTGCAGACGCTGGGCGACGTTGCCCGCGAAACCGGCCGACAGCTCTGCGTTGCCGGTCGCTCGCTCGACCGCATCATCGAAGTGGCGCAGGAAAACGGTTACCTGCAGGATTTCCCCGAGCCGGTCGATTTCGACACGGCAATGGGATTGCCGCGCGGCGAACTGCTGATCCTTGCGACCGGCGGGCAGGGCGAACCGCGCGCCGCGCTGGCGCGGATCGCGGAGGAGAACCATCCGATCGAACTGTCGAGCGGCGATGTCGTGCTGTTCTCCAGCCGCCAGATACCGGGGAACGAGCTGGCCATCGGCGCCGTCCAGAACCGCCTCGCTGCACGCGGGATCACCATGGTGACCGACAGGCAGAGCATGATCCACGTCTCGGGCCACCCCGGTCGGCCTGAGCTCGAGGCGCTCTATGGCTGGTTGCGGCCCGAAATCCTCGTGCCGGTGCATGGCGAGATGCGCCATATGCAGGAACAGGGGCGCCTGGGCGCGGCGAACGCGATCCCGAAACAGGTCGTCCAGCAAAACGGCGACATCGTGCGACTGGCCCCCGGCGCACCGGGCAAGGTTGCACAGGTGCGGGCGGGGCGCCTGGTGCTCGACGGCGACATCATCGTCCCCGCCGATGGCGAGGCCATTTCGATGCGGCGGCGGATCATGCGCGAAGGCGTGGTGATCGTGACGCTCGATGGAGAGCTCAACCCCAGGATCGACAGCCTGGGCCTGCCGCTCGACGAGGATTACGCCGACTTCCTCGCCGAAGCCCGCGTCGATGTGATCGAAGCGATCCGCAAGCTCAGGGGGGCGGAGCGCAAGGACGTGGGCGCCATTCACGAAGCGGCGCGGCTTGCCGCCCGTCGCGCGGCGCAGCGCTGGTCGGGCAAGCGCCCGCAAGTCCGCGTCATCATGCCCAATATCTGAGGGTCACGCCCCATGCAGTGGACCAGCATCCTTGCGATCTATTTCCTGTTCTTCGTCTTTTGCGCCTTCGTGCTGCTGCCCTTTGGCGTGCGCACGCATGACGAAGCGGGGGTGGCGTTGATCCCGGGGCAGGCCGACAGCGCGCCGGTAGAGTTTCGCGCGGGCCGCCTGTTGTTGCGCGCGGCGATCCTCGCGGCGCTGGTTACCGCCGCCTATGTCGCAAACTACATCTGCGGGTGGATCACGGCGCAGGACCTGATCTTCTGGGGCCCGACGGTAAAGTGACCTATTGCCGCAGGCGTTCGAGCGCCTGTGCCAGGACCACGTAGAGCTTGCCCATATCGCCCGACAGCAGTGTCACGCTGACGGCGTGGCCGTCGCGCGTCGACAGCATGGTCCGCAGCATCGATTCGAAATCATGGATATAGCGGCTGACATGCTCGCGGAAATCGTGATCGGTGTCGTAGAGTTCGGCAATCTCCCGCGCCTCGGTATTGTCGAGCAGGCGCACGGCGCGACGGGTGAAGATGCCGCGATCACCGCGCAGATAGCTGGCCCAGGCCATGTCGGTGACTTCGGTCGAGAGCGCCTTGGCAATGTCGATCGCGTTCGAATTGAGGCTTTCGGCAATCAGCGCGACCCTGCGCGAGAAGTCGTTGTCGACATCCTCCATCGCGCGTTCGCGGGCATGGGCGATGCGGCTTTCGAGATTGCCGGTGAGCTCGTTGACCTTGGCCAGCTGATCGCGCAGCTGGCGGGTGATCTCGCGGCCCGCTTCGGTTGATCGGGCGGTCGCTTCATCGAGCCTGGCGAGCGCCTGTTCGGTATGCGCGGCGAGCGCCTTGTCGATCGCATCGGTGCTTTGTTCGCCGACCCTGTTCGCGATCCGTGCGATGCGATCCGACTGCTCGGTCTCGATCGCGGCGAGCGCTGCGCGGGCGCTTGTCTCGAGCGCGGCGATGGCGGTGCGCAGTTCGCCCTGCGCCTTTGCCGCGACTGCCTCGTTCTCGCTGCCAAGCGCGGCCACGCTGGCGCGCAGACGCTCGATGTCGCCCGCCTGCGCGGTGGCGATCTCGCCGAAACGAGCCTGGAATGTGTCGAGTTCTGCCATTGCCGCGCGGGCGCGACTGTCGACGGTCTCCATCGCCTTTGCCGCGCCTTCGCCGGCCTCGTGCGCGCGGTCGAGCAGGGCGCGAACCTCGGTTGCGCGTGCTTCGATCTGGGCAAGACGGGTTTCGCTGGCCTGCATCGCTTCGGGCAGTGCCTCGCGGCTCTGCTTCGCGCTGGCCTGGATCAGTTCGAGCAGGCGGACGCTGGCATCGGTGAGCGCGCTCACTGCGACGTCGGTGCCGTGCAGTGTCTGGCGTGCCTCGGAAAGCTTGCCGGACAGGGTATCGACACCCTGCGCGATCGCCTGCGAAGCTTCGCGTCCCTGGCTTTCGGCGGTCGCGAAGGCTTCGCCCAGCGCGACGATCCTGGCGGTCAGCGCCTCGCCTTCGCGGATCAGCGCGGTGGTGCGTTCCTGATGCGCGGTCCGGCGCTCCTCGAGCGCAGTATCGAGCGTCGTGAGCCGCTCGCGCATGGCGGCCAGCGCAGCCTGCTCGGCAGCATCGAAATTCGCGCGGCGCTGCACGGTTTCCAGATCGAAGTTGCGATTGCGCTCGGCGATCCGCGCGTCGACCGCTTCGGCTTCCTCGAACAGCGCCTTGAGCTTTGTGTTCGCTGCGGCCAGCGCGGTCTCGTCGATCTCGCGGATCTGTTCGATCGCATCCTCGAGCCGTTTGCGCATCGCCTCGACCTGATTGCCCCAGGCGCCCATGGCCGCTTCCTCGCCCAGCCGCACGGTGTCGGCAATGCTGGTGGCCTCGTTGCGCAGCGCATCGATTCGCTGGCGGAGCGTTTCGAGCGCGGCATCATGCTCGGTGGCGGCGGCGCTGCCCGCTTGTGCAAGCTCGGCGCGCAGCGCTTCGGCGCGCGACCGGATCGCTGCCAGCGCATCGACTTCGCGGCTGTCGAGGTCCGCGCGGAAGCTGTCGCTGCTGTCGCGCAGCGCAGCGAAGCGCTGTTCGGCCACTGTGCCGAGCTGGCCTGCCTGCTCGCCAAAGGCGGCGAGGGCATCGTCGACACGCTCACGCAAGGAGGCAACCTGGCGTTCGCTCGCGGCCCCGAAGTCGTTGAGCCGCTTGAAACCGGCCACGAGTTCGTCGATCTGCGCCTTGGCCATGCGACCGGCACCGCCGATCTGGTTCGACACGTCCTTGGCGGAATTGGCGATGACCGGCAAATTGTCGCGCAGACGATCCATGTTTTCGAGCGCGGTGCCGCTGACACTGGCGATGGCGTCGATCTGCGCGCCGTTGTCGCGCACCAGATCCTGCAGCTTGTCGGCGTGCTCCGACAGGCGTTCGCTCGCCGAACGGCCGAGGTATTCGAGTTCGCGGGCCTGTGTTGCAAGGAATTCCCGAGCGAGGCTGAGCTCGCGATTGACGGTAACCAGTCGCGTTTCGAGCCGGGCCGATTCCTGGGAGAGGTTCAGCGCGACTTCCCCAAAGCGCCTGGCTTCGCGTGTCGAGTTGCGCGTGGCGAGCAGCCACAACGAAACCACCAGAAGCACCGGGATGGCCCAGGTGGTGATCCATTCGCTCCACTGCTGCGGCGTCCCGCCCGCAAGGATCCCGGCCCGGTGCACCCAGGCGTAAAAACCGGTCCAGGCGGCGATTGCCAGCTGGGCCAGCGCGGGCACCACCCAGCCAAACGAGCGGGGCCTGGGTTCTACCCAGCTCTCCTCGGGATAATCCTCTGCCTTACCTTCGATTTCATCAGAGGATTCCAGGATAAGTTCTTCGTTTACATCTTTTTCTGATGCTTCAACCTGGACTTTATCCTCGACGGCCTTGATCAGGGTGCGCTTTCTCATGGGTGGAAGCTATCACGTTTCGGGCTTGCTTGAACCCACTTTAACCGCCCGCTGTCGCCAATCGGCGGCAAGTGCTGCCAAACATGCCCGATCGATACCGACCTCGTCGGGCAACCAACCCGGCCCAGTTGAGGGAAAGCGGTGCTCGGGGGCTGGTCGATCGGGCCCCGGGAACCTAGAACCCCCTTCCGTTCCCGTTGTCGTAATCCGGAGTGCGTCTTGCGCGTCGCCCTTTTGTCCACGCTTGACCGGCTGACCGCGCCTGGGCACCAGCGCGCGCCTTTCCGGAATTTTGCGGGTTCGCGGATCATCGAACGGCAGGTCGACCTTGCGCTGGCGGCGCGATGCGAGACGATCGCCTGCCTCGTCGAAGGGATCGGACGCGAAGTGATCGAGGCGCAGCGCCGCGCCGAGCGAGCCGGTGCGCGGTTCGTGTCATTGCAGGAGCCGCGGCCGCTTTCGGGGCTGGTGTCGGCGGCGGACGAACTGCTCGTCCTCGCCTCGGGCCTGTTGCCCGACGAGGATGTCCTGCTTCGCCAGACCGCGCGCCCCTCGATCCTGGTGTTTCCCGCGCAGGATGCCGTTCCGCGCGGCTACGAGCGGATCGACGCCGAATTCGCCTGGTCGGGCGCGATGCTGACGCTGGGCGCCAATGTCGAGCGCCTGTCCGAACTGCCGCCCGACGCCGATGTCGTGGCCGCGCTGTTGCGCATCGCGCTGCAATCGGGCGTGCGTATCCTCCCGCTCGAAAAGCGCCTGCTGGACGAAGGCTTGTGGCACCTCTCGCCCAGCGAAGTCGAACTGGCCGAGCGCGAGGCACGCTGGATCAGCGCGCATGCAGCGCCGGCCCCTTTTACCGCGCCCGGCCTGGCGATTTCCGGGCGGATCGGGGCACGTCTCGCACGCGATATACTGGGGGGGAAGGGCGCCCGTATACCGGCGGTGGCGGCGGGCCTTGCCGGGGTGCTGGCGCTGTCGCTCGGGATTCTGGGCTATCCGCTCATTGCCCTGGGCTTCGGTGCGCTGATGGCGATGTTCGGGGCGGCCGGTGAGACGGTCGAGCGGATCGCGCGCGCGGGACAGGTCGGAGCGCGCCGCTCGGCGCTGGCCAAGGTGATCGACTGGTTGCTCGATCCCATTCTCGCGATCCTGATCGCGCTGGCGTCGCCCGAGGATACCGAGTGGCTGCGGCTGTTCGTCCCTGCCGTGTTGTTCGGCTTGCTCAGGCTTGCCGAGTATCGCGCAAACGGGAAGTGGCGCGACAGCTACCGCGACCGGGTGGCGCTGGCTCTGCTGCTTTTGCCGGCAGCCTTCCTGGGAATCGTCCAGCCGGTTGCGGCTATGCTCGTTGTGATCGTGCTGGTTTCGCTTTTCCGCTTGCCCGAAAGGGGAGGATAACCGCGGATTAACCATGCCGATGCTAATCCGCTGCAATGACTATGTGGAATGCCGTGCCTGACGCCGCGAACAAGGACCGGACGGCTGCCCTGCGCGATGCGCTCGCGCGGGGGAACACGATTCTCGCGCGGGTCGGGCCGATCCTCACGCACTTGTTGGCAACGCCGGATACATCGCTGTTTTCGGACGAGATAGTCGCGCGGATCCGCGCCATGTGCCACGATCTTGCCTGGCAGGTCCTGCGCGCGCAGGCGGAAGCCACCGGCGAGGCGGGGCGCGAAGCCTTTGCCGACCGGCACGGCGAGGCGCTGGCCGAGTATTTCTTCACCAGCCCGCAAATCCTTTCGCACTGCCATGCACTTGCGCTCGAGTGGCAGCTCGCGGCCCGGCTCGAGGGAGAGTACGGGATCGATCCCGTACTGTCCCCGCTGTTGCAGCACTCGATTGCCTCGAGCGACGCCAGCCAGTCGAGCGCGGCCATGGCCGCTTTGGCCGCGCAGGCTCGCTTCGCGCAATCGCAGCGCCGCATGGAACTGCCGCTGGGCGAGTTGCCCGGGGACCTGTTCCACGACCTGCTGCTGGGCTGGCGGGCCTACAATGGCCAGCGCCGGTCGGACGCGATGATCCGCGCCGAGGCCAGGCTGCGCAACGGCTATGACGAGAGCGGCGGACGGCTCGCCTTGCTGGCGCGCCTGGTTTCCGGAATGGGCGAGGAAGCGATCGAAGCGCTCGATGTCGAGCAGGCGGGCGTCCCGCTGTTCCTCACTGCGCTGGCGCTGCGGTCGCGCCAGTCACGCGCCATGGCGGTTCTTTCGACAAACGAGCAGCAGTCGGCGCGGCTTGCCCTGGGCCTGCGTGCCGCCGGCCAGAACGGTTCGGCGATCGAAACGCAGCTTGTGCGCCTGCATCGCTCGGCTGAGCCGATGCATGGTCTCGACGCTCTCTCCCCGGCGGACGCGGCGCAGATGCTGGCCGAAGCCGGTACGCTGGGGATCGCCTGACCATGGCCAGTTTCGGGACCCGCTATATCGCTCATGCGCGGACCGACGCCGAGGGGCGCCTGGTCGAGGCTGGAGAGCCGCTCGCCAGCCTTCAGGAAGCCTGCGGCGGTCGCATGGGCGGCGCAATTGCGATGCCCGAGTTGCAGGCCCTGGTGGAAAAGGCCGGACATTACGGCCTGCTCCTGGCCCGTCAGTTCACCGCGGTCGACGGTGAAAACCGCATCTCCGCCTGGGTCGAGATCGCGCCCGAATTGTCCGGCGAAGGCGTTCTCGCGTCGTGCAGCATCGACGTCGTCAGCTGGCACACGGAGGAACTTCCGCCGGAGAACGAGTTCGAGGCGGCGCGGCGCCGGGTCGAAATCAACCGCCACCTTGCGGATTGCACCGCCCGGCTCGATCCGCGACAGGGCATATTGTCGGTTGTGACCGAAGCGCCCGACCTTGCCGGTTTTGTCGAGGCCACGCGCGATGCGACCGGGCGCCCGTGGACCGATTTCGTCCGCCTGCCGGGCAATGCCCACGAGCAGCCGCTGCACTGGCGCCTGCTCGACGGCGCGCGTTGCGCGATCGAGGGGTCGTCGCGCGAATGGACCGCGCATCTCGAGCCGTTGGGGCAGGGGCAACCGGGCAGCGCGGGCTTCGTGCTTTACCTCACCGCCGATACACCCGATCCCGGGCGGGCCGAGACGGGGACGATCAATGCCATCGAAGGTGCATCCTTCGGGCGCGACCTGACGCCCGTGCTGCGCCAGCCGATCAACCGGATCATCGCCAATGCCGAAACGATCCGCACCAAGCTGGCCGGACCGGTCGCCGACGAATATTCGAACTATGCCGCCGATATTGCCATGGCGGCACAACACCTGCTGGCGCTGATCGACGATCTTTCGGACCTCGAAGTGGTCGAATCCGACCAGTTCGTCACCGCGCCGGACCGGATCGAGCTGGCCGACGTCGCGCGCCGTGCCTGCGGGATCCTGGGGGTGAGGGCGCAGGAGAAGGGCATCACCCTCGCCCCGCCGGTCGAGGGCGAGAGCCAGCTTGCCATTGCCGAGTTCCGCCGCGTGCTGCAGATTCTGCTCAATCTGGTCGGCAACGCGATCCGCTATTCGCCCGAAGACAGCCAGGTGTGGATCCGGCTCGACCGGATCGGCAGCCGTGCGCTGATAACCGTCGCCGATCAGGGCCACGGCCTCGACGAGGCGCAGCAGGCCAAGGTGTTCGAGAAGTTCGAACGGCTCGGGCGCAGCGGCGATGGCGGGTCGGGCCTGGGGCTCTACATCTCGCGCCGGATTGCCCGCGCGATGGACGGCGATCTGACGGTCGAAAGCGCGCCCGGACTTGGCGCGCGCTTCACCCTCTCGGTGCCCGCCGCCGACGATATGCGCGGCGAACTGCGCGACGGACCGGGCAGGACCATCCCCCGAGAAGACGAGCCGGGCTGACACGAAAAGGGGCGCCGAAGCGCCCCTGATCCCAGGATTTGCCGCTGCGCTCAGCGCTTGCCGATCGGCACGTAGTCGCGCTCGGTCGGGCCGGTGTAGAGCTGGCGCGGGCGGCCGATGACCTGCGCGGGATCGGAAATCATCTCGTTCCACTGCGCCACCCAGCCCACCGTGCGGGCGAGGGCGAACAGCGCGGTGAACATGGTGGTCGGGAAACCGATCGCCGAGAGGATGATGCCCGAGTAGAAGTCCACGTTCGGGAACAGCTTCTTTTCCTTGAAGTAATCATCGCTGAGCGCGAGTTCCTCAAGCCGCAGCGCGGTCTCGAACACCGGGTCCTTGACCTCCAGCGCCTCGAACACCTCGCGCACGGTCTTCTGCATCACCGCCGCACGCGGGTCGTAGTTCTTGTAGACGCGGTGGCCGAAGCCCATCAGGCGGAACGGATCGTTCTTGTCTTTCGCACGCTCGATGTAGTGCGGGATGCGATCGGGGGTGCCGATTTCCTGCAACATGTTGAGCGCCGCCTCGTTCGCGCCGCCATGCGCGGGGCCCCACAGGCAGGCGATGCCCGCCGCGATGCAGGCGAAGGGATTGGCGCCAGAGGACCCCGCGAGCCGCACGGTCGAGGTCGAGGCGTTCTGTTCGTGGTCGGCATGGAGGATGAAGATCCGGTCCATCGCCTTTTCGACCGCCGGGTGCAGCTCGAATTCCTCGGCCGGGACGCCGAAGGTCATGCGCAGGAAATTGCCCGTATAGCTGAGCGAGTTCTTCGGGTGCATGAAGGGCTGGCCGACCGAATATTTGTAGGCCATCGCCGCGATCGTCGGCATCTTCGCCAGCAGGCGGTGGCTGGCGATCTTGCGCTGTTCGGCATCGGCGATGTCGGTGCTGTCGTGATAGAAGGCCGAAAGCGCGCCGACCACGCCGCACATGATCGCCATGGGGTGCGCGTCGCGGCGGAAGCCCTGATAGAAGCTGCGCAGCTGTTCGTGCACCATGGTGTGGCGGGTGATGGTATAGGTGAAATCGCCAAGCTCATCCTGCGTCGGCAATTCGCCGTTGAGCAGCAGGTAGCTGACCTCCATGAAGCTCGAGTGTTCGGCCAGCTGCCCGATCGGGTAACCGCGATGGAGCAGGATGCCTTCTTCCCCGTCGATATAGGTGAGGCCGCTCTCGCAGCTTGCGGTCGATTTGTAGCCCGGATCGTAGGTGAAGGCGCCGCTCGCCCCGTAGAGCTTGCGGATGTCGACCACGTCGGGGCCGACGCTGCCCTTCAGGACTGGAAATTCATGGGTCTGCCCGCCCAGATCGAGTCTTGCCTGATTGTCGGCCACGCGTATCTCCTCAAACGTCACTTGCGGTTCCGGGATAGGTCAGGTCTGCGCTTCGATACGAGCGAGCGATTCTTCCCTGCCCAACAGGACCAGCACATCGAAAATACCGGGAGACGTTGTCGTCCCCGTCAGTGCTGCGCGCATCGGCTGCGCGAGCTTGCCGAGACCGACCCCAAGGCTCTCCGCATACGATTTCGTAGTGGCTTCGAGCGCCTCGATTGTCCAGTCATTTTGCAGTTGCAGCATTTTTGCCAGTTCGCCCAGCCTCTGACGTGCCTCACCATCGAGCAGCGCGGCGGCCTTTTCGGTCATTTCCAGCGGTCGCTTGGCAAACAGGAATGCAGCACCTTCAACGAGTTCATTGATAGATTTCGCACGTAACTTGAGGACCGGCATGGCCCTGGTCAGCAAGGCTGCATCGACTGCCGGACCGATCCTTTCGGCCACCAGCGCGGCAAGCCTGGCATCATCGGCCTCGCGGATATAGTGTCCGTTGAGGTTCTGCAGCTTCTTGATGTCGAACCGGGCAGGGCCCTTGCCCACGCCATCGAGGTCGAACAGCTGGATCGCTTCCTCGCGGCTGATTTCTTCCCGGTCACCATGGCCCCAGCCCAGGCGGAGCAGATAGTTGACCAGCGCTTCGGGCAGGATACCCTCCTCGTCGCGATAGGCCTCGACCCCGACCGCACCGTGGCGCTTCGACAGCTTGGCCCCGTCGGGTCCGTGGATCAGCGGCACATGCGCGTAAACCGGATCGGGCCAGTTGCCTTCGATCTCGTTCATGGCGCGGATGATCGGCAGCTGACGAAAGGCGTTGTTGATATGGTCGTCGCCGCGGATGACGTGGGTGACACCCATGTCGTGATCGTCGACCACCACCGCGAGCATGTAGGTCGGCGTACCGTCGGACCGCAGCAGGATATAATCGTCGATCTCGGAATTCTGCACGGTGATGCTGCCCTGGACCGCATCAGCGATGGTGGTCGCGCCTTCGATGGGGACCTTCAGCCGGATGACGTAGGGTGCGTCTGCGGGCGCTTGCGACGGCTCGCGGTCACGCCAGCGGCGATCGTAACGCATCGGCTGCCTGGCAGCGCGCTGTGCCTCGCGCATCTGTTCGAGTTCTTCAGGAGTGGCGAAGCACTTGTAGGCATGGCCTGCGGCGAGCAGCTGGCGGGCGACCTCGGCATGGCGCTCGGCCCGGTCGGACTGGAACATCGGCGCCTCGTCGAAGTCGAGGCCAAGCCAGGCAAGCCCGTCGATGATCTTGTCGATCGCATCCTGCGTGCTGCGCTTGCGATCGGTGTCCTCGATCCGCAGCAGCACGCGGCCGCCGTGGTGGCGGGCGTAGAGCCAGTTGAACAGCGCCGTGCGCGCTCCGCCGATATGCAGATAGCCGGTGGGCGAGGGAGCGAAGCGGGTGACGACCGTCCCGGTGGGGTGGGCAGCGGTGTTCACACTATCGCTTGCCATTGTCTCTCGCATCCTTTCAAACACTTGCATGGCGACGCAGGGGACGCCCTCGGTACCTTTGGGGGAAGCGGGCGACACGGCCCGCGATATGGTGTGGCGCCCTTGGCGTATGCGCGGGCTCTTGTCCAGATTCGCCGACGGGCTCGAGAGGTTACTGGCGGGCGCCGAATTCGACCGTGGGCCATGGCTGGCGGTTGCGCTGGCCGGGGGCATCGCGCTCTGGTTCGGGCTGGCCGATCCATGGCAGTGGTGTGCGGCGATCGGTGCCTGCCTGATGACGGCCCTCGCCGCGACTGCGGCGTGGCGCGGGCGCGACGAGCGGGCCTATGGCATGATGGCTATCGTCGCCATGGCGCTTGCGATCGCAGCGGGAATCGCGGTGGTATGGGCCCGGTCGGAGATCGTCGGGGCCGTGCCGCTCGATGCGCCCCGGTTTGAGCGGCTCGATGCACGGATCCTGCACCGCGAGGAGCAACCGGCGGAAGGTCGGGTGCGCCTTGTGCTCGCGGCCCGCGATGCCGAAGCCGGGCGGGCAGTGGCGTATCGGGTGAATCTCCCCGGCGAAGAGGACTCGGCGGATTTGCGCGAGGGGGCACGGATACGCCTTGCTGCCCGGCTGATGCCGCCTGCGCCGCCAATCGTGCCGGGCGCCTACAATTTTGCGCGGCGAGCGTGGTTCGAGGGGCTTTCCGCGACGGGTTCGGTAGCCGGCCCGGTCGAGGTGATCGAACCGCCCGTCCGGGACAGGACGCGACTTGCTTCGATCCAGCGCAGTCTTTCGGGCCATGTGCGCAGGCAGCTTGGCGGGACACCTGGCGCGATCGCGGCGACATTGGCGAGCGGCGACCGGGGCGCGATCCCGCCGGCGGCCGAGGAGGCCATGCGCGACGCCGGACTGACCCACCTGCTTTCGATCAGCGGGTTGCATGTCAGCGCGATCATCGCCGCCACCTACCTGCTCGTGCTCAGGCTGCTGGCGCTGTGGCCATGGCTGGCATTGCGGGTGCGTCTGCCGTTGCTTGCCGCGGGAAGCGCGGCGCTCGCCGGTATCGCCTATACCCTGCTCACAGGGGCCGAGGTTCCGACGGTGCGCAGTTGCATCGGCGCGCTTCTGGTGTTGCTGGCACTGGCGCTGGGTCGCGAACCGCTGTCGATGCGGATGGTTGCGGTGGCGGCGATGGCGGTGTTGCTGTTGTGGCCGGAAGCGCTGGTCGGTCCGAGTTTCCAGATGAGCTTTGCCGCCGTCCTGGCGATCGTCGCGCTGCATGGCACGCAACCGGTGCGCGACTTCCTTGCCCCGCGCGACGAGGGCCTGGCGCGCCGTTTCGGCAGGCGGCTTGTCGTGCTGTTCCTCACCGGGCTGGTGATCGAACTCGCGCTGATGCCGATCGTGCTGTTCCACTTCCACCGCGCGGGGGTCTACGGGGCGCTGGCCAATCTGGTTGCCATCCCGCTGGTGACCTTCGTTTCGATGCCACTGGTCGCGCTCGCGCTGGCGCTGGACGCGGTCGGGCTGGGCAGTCCAGCATGGTGGCTCGCCGGCAAGTCGCTGGAACTCCTGCTCGGGCTGGCGCATGTCGCCGCGGGGTTGCCGGGAGCGGTCAGGCTGGCTCCCCCGGTTCCGGTAGCGGCGCTGCTGCTGTTCGTGACGGGTGGACTGTGGCTGGCGCTGTGGCGAGGGCGGGTGAGACTTTGGGGCTTGCTCCCCGCGTGTGCGGCGACGCTGTGGATGCTGGCTGCGCCGGTGCCCGATGTGCTGGTTGCGCGCGACGGGCGCGATCTGGGCATTGCCGGCGAGGGCGACCGGCTGCTGGTGCTGCGCAATAGCCAGGGGGGATATGCGCAGGACAGCCTGCTCGAGATCGCGGCCAGCGGCGCCCGGCCGATCGCGCTGGCCGAGTGGCCGGACGCGCGGTGCAGTGCCGATTTCTGCGCGCTGGAAATCGAACGCGGCGGTCGCAGCTGGCGCCTGCTCGTTTCGCGCAGCCGCAACCTGGTGGAGGAGCGGGCGCTCGCCGCGGCCTGCGAGAAGGCGGATATCGTGATCTCCGAGCGTTACCTGCCGCGCGCCTGCCGCCCTGCCTGGCTCAAGCTCGACCGGCGGTTCCTGCAGCGCGAGGGCGGAGTCGCGCTCTATCTCGCTCCGCACCGTATCGCCACGGTGGCCGCGACACAGGGCGCGCATGGCTGGTGGCGCCCGCGCGAGGACTTTCCCCGCAGGGCGGCGCCTGCCGGTCAGTGATAGCGGCGCAGCAGCCCGGCGAGCTTGCCCTGCACACGGACCCGATGCGGTTCGTAGATCTGCGGTTCATAGGCACCATTCGCCGGGTCCAGCCGGATCCGGCCCGCCTCGCGCCGCAGAAACTTGAGCGTCGCCTCTTCATTATCGACCAGCGCAACCACGATCTCGCCATCGCGCGCGGTTTCGGTGCGCTTCACCAGAGCGAAGTCGCCGTCGAAAATGCCCGCCTCGATCATCGAATCGCCCGAGACTTCGAGCGCATAGTGTTCGCCCGGGCCGAGCAGCGCGGCAGGCACCGGCATGCTCGTCTGTCCCTCGATCGCTTCGATCGGGGCACCGGCGGCGATGCGCCCATGAAGCGGAACCTCGATGATGTCGTTTGCAGGCTCCGGAGCGGGCGCCCGGGGCGTGGCCGGGGCGATAACCGAATCGTTCGCGGCGCGTGGCCGGCCACCGCCGATCACCGCGTCTTCGGGCAGCTTGACCACTTCGAGCGCACGCGCACGGTTGGGAAGGCGGCGGATGAAGCCGCGTTCCTCCAGCGCGGAAATCAGGCGGTGGACGCCCGACTTGCTCTTGAGGTCGAGCGCTTCCTTCATCTCTTCGAAACTGGGCGAGATCCCGGTTTCCGCCAGCTTATGCTGGATGAAGCGGATCAACTCGTGCTGCTTGGCGGTCAGCATTGTTGCGATACTCCCGTGTCGTTGTTCACAACGAAGCGAACGAATACGGAACAATTAGGCAACTACGATTCACAAGTCAAGCAACCCCGCCATTTTCGAGCTTTTTGGCGTGGAACAGGCGTTCCCCATTCGGCCCATCCGGCGCAGCAGATGTTCAGCCAGCGGCACCTTCGCCTGAACCATGGAACACATGGAACACGGTCCTGAATCTAAAAACCTGGCCTGTGCAGGGGCGTACAGCGCACGGACACGGGAGGATGGCGATGGCGGGCGCATGGCGGGAGGGTAGCGCGTGCCCGCAAAGTAGGACAGTTTCAGCCGCGCAACAGCCTGCGGGTAGCCGATACGACATCGGCCTGCCGCATCAGGCTCTCGCCGACGAGGAAGCTGCGCACCCCCGCCACCGAAAGGCGCCGGCAATCGGCATGGGTCGCGATCCCGCTTTCGCCCACCAGCAATGCGCCCTCGGGGGCGAGCGGAGCGAGCCGTTCGGTCGTCGAAAGGTCGGTCACGAAGCTGCGCAGGTCGCGGTTGTTGACCCCGATCAGGCGCGAGCGCAGCCGCGCGGCGCGTTCCATTTCCGCTTCGTCGTGGACTTCGACCAGCACGTCCATGCCGTGGTCGAGCGCCGCGGCTTCGATTTCCGCCATTTGGGCATCGTCGAGCGCGGCGACGATGATCAGGATCGCGTCGGCCCCGATCGCACGCGCCTCGGCCACCTGCCACGGGTCGACCATGAAATCCTTGCGCAGCACCGGCAGGTTGCAGGCCGCGCGCGCTTCGACCAGATAATCCTCATGCCCCTGGAAATAGGGCGCATCGGTCAGCACCGAGAGGCAGGCGGCTCCTCCTGCGGCATAGTCACGGGCGTGTTGCGCGGGTTGAAAATCTTCGCGAATCAGTCCTTTGGATGGCGAAGCTTTCTTCACTTCTGCGATAAGCCCGAAGCCATCCACCTGCGCGCGAGCCAGCGCCGCACGAAAGCCGCGCGGGGCATCCTGCGCACGGGCAAGCGCATCGAGTTCGGCCAGCGAGCGAGCGGCCTTGCGCACAGCGACTTCTTCGCGCTTGGCGGCGCAGATTCCGACCAGCTTGTTCATCGGTTCACTTCGCCATCCCGATCCAGTCGGCGAGGAGCCTGGCAGCCCTGCCGCTGTCGATCGCTTCGGCGGCCATCGCCGCGCCTGCTTCCCAGCCGTCGACCGCTCCGGCAACAAGCAGCGCGGCGGCGGCATTGAACTTCACCGTATCGCGATAGGGGCCCGTTTCGCCCGCCAGCAACGCGGCCAATGCCTTGGCATTGTGCCCCGGATCACCGCCGCGAATGGTTTCGAGCGGGGCATGATCGAGCCCGGCCATGCGCGCATCGACCCGCTTCATCGCGAATTCGTGGCCGGTCACGTCGGCCAGTTCATTGCCGCCTGCCAGGCTCAGCTCGTCGAGCCCCTCGTCGCCCGAAACGATGAAGGTGCGCTCGGTGCCCAGTCGCGATGTCGCATCGCCGTAGATCGAGACATAGCCGGGGCGGGCGATGCCGATCAGCTGGCGCTTGACCCCGACAGGATTGGACAGCGGGCCCATGAGGTTGAAGATCGTGCGGCGGCCCAGCTGCTTGCGGATGGGCTGGATGCGCCCCATCGCCGGATGGTGGTTCGGCGCGAAGAGGAAGCAGATGCCGATTTCGGCCAGCGTCTTTTCCGCTGTCCGTCCGGCGGCGACCATGTCGAGCCCCAGCACCTCGAGCGTGTCGGCCACGCCCGAAAGCGAGGAAATCGCGCGATTGCCGTGACGCGCGACAGGAACCCCGCAGGCCGCCACGACGAGGCCGACCGCGGTCGACACGTTGAGCGTGTGGTGGCCATCGCCGCCGGTGCCGCAGACGTCGATCGCGTTTTCGGGGCCGGCCACCGGGATATAGCGCGCCCGCAGCGCGCGTGCGGCACCCGCGATTTCCTCGGCCGTCTCGCTGCGTTGGGTCATCGCCAGCAGGAAGCGTGCGATTTCCTCGTCGCTCGCTTCGCCGTCGAGGATCCAGCCGAATACCTCTTCGGCCTCGGCCTCGCTCATGTGCGGGACGGCCAGCGGCAGGTGCTTCATGCAACCTCGCGCGGCTCGATCCCGCGCGTTGCAATTCCACACAGGGCGAGGAAGTTGGCGAGCAGCGCATGGCCATGCTCGGTCGCGATGCTTTCGGGGTGGAACTGCACCCCGTGGATCGGCAGCTCGCGGTGGCGGAAACCCATCACGCTGCTGCCGTCGAGCCCTGGGGTCTGGCTGGTGGCATTGACCACCAGGCTGTCGGGAATCTCCTCGACCACCAGCGAGTGATAGCGCGTCGCGGTGAAGGGCGAGGGCACACCGGCAAAGACGCCGCTGCCGTCATGCGTCACGGGTGACGTCTTGCCATGCATCAGCCCGCCGCGCACCACATTGCCGCCGAAATGCTGCCCGATCGCCTGGTGCCCCAGGCACACGCCCAGCAGCGGCTTGCCCGCATCGGCGCATGCCGCCACGAGGTCGAGGCTGACCCCCGCCTCGTTGGGCGTGCAAGGGCCGGGAGAGATCAGGAACCCCGCCGCGCCGCTGGTAATCGCCTGTCCCGCCGAAATGGCGTCATTGCGCACCACCTCCACGCCCGCGCCCAGTTCCATCAGATAGTGGACGAGGTTGAAGGTGAAGCTGTCGTAATTGTCGATGACGAGAATCATGACACGGCCTTTAAAGCTTTTTCACGCCGGCGCTATCCAGATGGGCGATCATGATCTCAATCGTTTCAGGCCGGACTTGGTCCTTTGGGATATAGTGGGCATAAGCATCGCTGCGATATAAAAGCAGGAAATCTTTGTTCTCGGTCCATTTGATCCAACGGCCCCACGGCAGGTTCAAGGTCGTTGTGGCATCGGCAATTTCAACGTGCTCATCGTCGAGCGTGAATGCAACGCTTCCGCCATCGAGTGAAAGCTGTTCGTAGGATTTGCGCACGCTGCGAGGCACGCTCCAGAGCCAAAAGAGCATCGTCACGACAAGGCATGCCACTGCGACAACCATGCCAGCCATCGCATTGGCAATGAAGCCAGTCATCGTATGCTCATTCGCGGTAGCTTCCATGATTGCCGTCATGATCGCCGTCACCGCACCGACGTAATTCATTGCTCCTTGCCAAACCCACTGCCTGCGAAACTTGAGCCAAGTTGCAGCAAGCAATTCGTCAAAATCATAACGGATGGTGAACTTCTGCTGGTTCACTTCCCCGCAAACCTGTCGCTGGCGCGCACCAGCCCGTCGGTGATGCCCGGTTCGGTGTAGAGATGCCCGCCATCGGGCACGATCTGCAATTCGACCTCGGGCCAGGCCTGCTTGAGATCCCAGGCCGAGCGCGGCGGGGTGCAGCAGTCGTGCCGGCCCTGCACGATGATGCCGGGGATATCGGCCAGCCTCCACGCGTTCTCGAGCAGCTGGCCTTCCTCGAGGAAGCAGCCGTTGCGGAAATAGTGGTTCTCGATCCGCGCGGTGGCGACGGCGTTTTCGCCATCGGCCATGTGGTCGATGGTGTCCTCTTCGGGCAACAGCGTGACGGTTACGCCCTCCCACCGGTTCCATGCCGCCGCCGCGGCCTTGCGCACTTCGGGATCAGGATCGTCGAGCAGTTCGCGATAGGCTTCGATCAAATCGTCCTGCCTGTCCTCGTCGATATGGCCGATAAACTCGTCCCACGCTTCGGGATAGAGCTCGCTCGCGCCGAAGCTGCACAGCCAGTCGTTCTCGATCTGGCGACCAAGGAAGATGCCGCGCAGCACCAGTTCGCTCACCCGGTCGGGGTGCGTCTGGGCATAGGCCAGCGCCAGGGTGGAGCCCCAGCTGCCGCCGAACACCAGCCATTGTTCGTGCCCGCACATCGCACGCAGCTTTTCCATGTCGCGCACGAGGTGCCAGGTGGTGTTGTGCAGCAGCGAGGCGAAGGGGGTGGAGCGCCCGCAGCCGCGCTGGTCGAACAGCAGCACGTCGTAAAGTTCCGGATCGAACTGGCGGCGCTGGCCCGGGCTGCACCCGGCGCCGGGGCCACCGTGGAGGAACACCGCAGGCTTGCCGCCCGGCGCGCCGATTTTCTCCCAATAGATCGTGTGCCCGTCGCCGACCTCGAGCATGCCGGTCTCGTAAGGCTCGATCTCGGGATAGAGCGTGCGGTGGTCTTGCGTCATTCGCTGTCCTTCTTGGTCACCACCACGATTGGTCCGATCGGCCCGCCGGTGTCGAGCCGGTCGGTGGCAGGATTCCACAGCTGCGAAACCGTTCCGTCGAGATAGAGCGCATCCTTCACCTTGAGCTCGTCGCGATAGAAGCGCGCGAGCTTGCCGAAGGAGACGGGCGCGTTCGAGATGACGAAATGCGCGCGGCCCTGTTCGTCGACGCCGACCGCGTTGCGGACCAGCCTGGATGGGCCGTCATGGGTGATCTCGGGGTGGAGCCTGCCGCCGACCACCAGCATCGGACCCGATTGGGTGCCGAATTCGGGGCGATCCCTGACATTGGCGAGGAAATCCTCGGTCGTCCTCACGTGCCATTCGCCGCCCGAACCGTAGAAGACCCCGTTGGGCTTCATGTAGAAATTGCCCTCGCCATCGGCGGTGTCGAGCTCCTTGAGGCGTTGCGAACTTTCGACGAAATAGCCGACCGGCTTGCCCGCCTCGTCGAACATCCCGGCATTCATGGCAAAGGCGATGGTCTCGCTGCCCTGTGCCTTGGCATAGGCCGAGAGGCTGCCATAGGGCGCCCCGCCGCTGGGGCCGAGCGTAACCGCAATTCCGTGGCGCGAAGGGATCGCGACGCAATCGGTGAGCGGCGCATCCTCGAAGATGATCGAGCGGCAGGCGCTCTCGACCGAACTGGCGACGGTCTGGCTCGGTGTCGGCGAGGGGGCCGGGTCCTTGCCGTCGATCCGCGTGCGCGCGACCGGTTCGCCTTCGGGCTGGGGGTTGCAGGCGGTCAGGGCAAGCAGGGCAAGCGCGGCAAATCTCGTCGTCATTGTCCGAAACCCGGTTCCCGTGCGAGCCGGACGGCTTCCTTTGCCGCCGCGATGAGCGCGCCCGCCTTGGCCTCGCACTCGCGCTGTTCATAGGCGGGTTCGCTGTCGGCGACTATCCCCGCGCCCGCCTGGACGTGCATCACGCCATCCTTGACCACCGCGGTGCGCAGCACGATGCAGCTGTCGACCGAACCGTCGGGCGCGAAATAGCCGACCCCGCCGGCATAGGGGCCGCGCGTCGCGGGTTCGAGTTCGGCGATGATCTCGCAGGCGCGAATCTTGGGCGCGCCGCTGACGGTGCCCGCGGGAAAGCCCGCGAACAGCGCGTCGAGCGCGTCCTTGCCGCGTGCGAGGCGTCCGACGACGTTGCTGACGATGTGCATGACGTGGCTGTAACGTTCGACGGTAAAGCTTTCGGTGACGGAAACGCTGCCCGATTCGGCCACCCGTCCGACATCGTTGCGACCAAGGTCGAGCAGCATCAGGTGCTCGGCGCGTTCCTTGGGATCGGCCAGCAGCGACTGTTCGGCAAGGCGATCCTCCGCCTGCGTGCCCCCGCGCGGACGGGTTCCCGCGATCGGGCGGATGGTCACTTCGCCGTCGCGCACGCGCACGAGGATCTCGGGGCTTGAGCCGACCACCGCGAACCCGGGCAGATCGAGGACATAGAGGAAGGGCGAGGGGTTCACCCGGCGCAGCGAGCGATAGAGCGCCATCGGCGGCAGCGCGAAGGGCGCGGTGAAGCGCTGCGAGAGCACCACCTGGAAGATATCGCCCGCCGCGATATAGTCCTTGGCGCGCAGCACCATCGCCTCGTAATCAGCCGCTGCCATGGTGGGGACGAGCGCGGGTTCGGGGTGGCCCTGCGCCGATACGGCATCCGCGGGCAGCGGCTGCGCCAGCCTGCGCAGCACTTCGTCGATCCGCTCGCTCGCCAGTTCGAGCGAACCAGTGGGCCAGATTGGCGCGATGCAGTACAGCGCATCGCTCAACCGGTCGAAGACGAGGATCACCGTCGGGCGCACGAACAGCATGTCGGGCAGCTCGAGCACGCCCTGCGGCGCGCGCGGCAGGGTTTCCACGAGGCCGATGGTTTCATAGCCGAAATAGCCGACCAGGCAGGCGAGGGCGGGCGGAAGCGCATCGGGCACTTCACAGCGGCAGGCCGCGGACAAGGCACGCAGCGCGTCGATCGTGCCTTGCGGGCAGGGCTCGAATGCCTCGCGGTCGTCGCGCCAGCGGGAATTGATCGCGGCGCTTTCACCGGTGGCGCGGAAGACGAGATCGGGATCGAGCCCGATCAGGCTGTAACGCCCACGCACTTCGCCTCCCTCGACCGATTCGAGCAGGAAATCGCCGCGCCCTGCCTCGAACAGCTTGAGCGCCGCGCCGACCGGGGTTTCGGTGTCGGCGACGATCTTGCGCCAGACCAGCGCCGGCCTGCCCGCGCTCAGTTCGGCGCTGGCCTGCGCTATCCCTTCGAGTGCCGGTGCCAAGCGCGCCTCAGTTCCCGCCGAGCAATTGCTTGCGCACGGCGGCGATGGCCGCGGGGTTGCGCTCGACGCCCATTTCCTCGCGTATCGCGGCGCGCAGCATATCGGCGTATTCGCCGCTGACGAGCTGTCCCATCTGGCCGCGCGCCTGCACCACCAGCGGATCGTTGCGCGCAAGATCATCCACCGAGATGCTGTCGAGATCGACCACAAAGAAGCCGAGCCGCTGCGGAGCTTCCAGCTTCTTGGCGGTGCCCTGCGCCATGCTGAACAGCAGCGCCAGCGGCGGCGGGATGCGCCGGTCGCGCTGCGCGGCCAACTGTTCGCGAGTCAGGTCGATGCTGTCGACAGGGGGCAGGGCGATTTTTTCCGCCGCCAGGGCCGCGGCCATGGTCGCGCCGCCGCGCACGCGCGCGAGCACGCGGTCGGCGGCGGCCTGTGCGCGCTTGAGCCCTTCGGACAGGCGCCAGTTGGCCTCGACCAGCGCCTTGATCCGTTCGAACGGGGCGGTGGCGGCAGGGACGATGTCCGCCACCTCGTAGATGAGATAGGTTTCACCCCCGGCGATGGGCGCGATTTCGGGCTCTTCCTCTTCCATCTGGAAGGCGGTCTTGACGGCAGGGGCGAGCACTTCGGGCAAGGTCGTGCCCGGTGCGCCGAAGATCCGGCCATCGGCCAGTGCGGGTGCGGTCGTCTCCAGTTCGAGCCCTGCCTCCCCGGCAACTTCGGCCAGCGTCGCGCCGTCGCTCAACTGGTCCTCGATCTCGATCGCCATTTCGGCTAGGCCGCGCGTGCGCTTCTCCTCGCGCAGGGCCGCGGTGATTTCGGCGCGTGCCTGGTCGAGACTGCGCGCCGCCACCGATTTGACCGCATCGATGCGGCCGACGTGCCAGCCGAGCGCGCTGCGCGCCGGCGTGGCGATGGTCCCGCGCGCGGCGGCGAAATAGGTCTGGGCGACCGCCGGCGATGCCTGGGTCGAGAGGCTCTCACGGGTAAGGTCGGCGAGCGGCGCGGCCCGCAACCCGGCCTCGCGCGCGACCGTCTCGAGCGAGGCACCCGCGGCGACCCGCTCGCGGATCGACTTTGCGGCCGCTTCGGTCGGCACGATCAGCTGCGTGACCGTGCGCGCCTCGCTGGCGGCATATTTGGCCGCGTCGCGCTTGTAACGCGCGGCAATCTCCTGCTCGCTCGGAACGATTCGATCGCCCAGCTTGCTGCTGTCGAAGGTGGCAAAGCGCAGCACGCGGCGTTCGGGCTGGACGAATTCGCCGCGGTGCGAATCGTAGTATTTCCTCAGCGTGGCTTGCGCCGCCCCCGCGGGCGGCGCAAAGGCCGCGGCGGGCAGCAGGGCAACCGCCCCCTTGCGACGTTCCTTGAACAGCCGCGCATAGCGATAGGCCATCTTGTCGGGGATCGTCGCGCCGAGTCCGGCAGGGACGAACAGCTGCTGCGCAAGCAGCCGCGTGGCGAGATCTTCGCGAGCCTGCGCGTCGGTGATCCGCTGCTGGGCAAGGACCTGGCGATAGACGTCTTCGCTGAAGCTGCCGCTGGGGCCGCGGAAGGCGGGAACCAGGCGGATCTCGCTGTTGACCAGGTTTTCGCCGACGCGGATGCCGCTCTCTTTCGCGAAGGCCCTGATGGCATAGCGGTCGATCAGGGCATCGAGCGACTGTTCGAGGCCCTTCTGCGCCAGGAATCCCGGCATCGTCAGCGTCGGATGTTCTTCGCGAACCCGGTCGAGCCCGTTGCCGACCGCGCGCACCAGATCGGCGGTTCCGATCTTTTCGCCGCCGATCACCGCCACCCGGTCCCCCCCGGCGATGCCGCCGAAGGTCGATCCCCCGGAAATATCGCCCAGGGCGAATGCGAAGCCGATCAGGCCGATAAAGCCGAGCACGATGGCGAGGCCGAGCTTCGACTTGAACATGTTGCGGAAAAACTGGAGCATGGCTGGCGGGGAGTCCCGGTTTTGCAGTTCTGACAAGAGTGTGGCGAGGTTCTCGCCCTCACCGCAAGGGCGCTTTATCCGCCCTGCGACCGCGCGGCAACAGGTCGCAAAGGCTTTTGACGCACAAACAAAGCTTGGCTAGCGGGGCGCCAGCCAAGGTCCCTATAACGGGCCGCCCAATCAAGATTATCGCAGGAAGAAGCAATGGCCATTCGGCCCTACATCATTGGAAACTGGAAAATGAACGGGACCCGCGCAATGCTTTCCGAAGCACGCGCGATCGACCGCGCGGCACAACGTTACATGAAGGTCGAGGTTGCCGTTGCACCGCCTTACACCCTGATTCATGCCGTTCATCGCGAAGCCGAACAGATCGGTGTCGGCGCGCAGGACTGCCATCCGGGCGCCGAAGGGGCGCATACCGGCGACATCAGCGCCGCGATGATCGCCGATGCCGGCGCCAAGTTCGTCATCCTCGGTCACAGCGAGCGGCGCCTGGACCATGGCGAGAGCAACAGGCTGGTCAATGCCAAGATCGAATCGGCGCTGGATGCGGGACTGCGGGTGATCCTGTGTTGCGGCGAAACGCTGGAAACGCGCGAAGCGGGCGAGGCCGAAGGATTCGTCCTGCGCCAGATCAAGGCAGCCCTGCCGGCCTTTCCCGATCCGGCGGAACGGCTGACCATCGCCTATGAGCCGATCTGGGCGACCGGCACCGGGCACGCCGCGACGGTCGATGACATTACCGCGATGCACGGCGCGATTCGCAGGCTGCTCGACGAAACCTGCGGCGAGGAAGCCTCGGCGCAGGTGCGAATCCTCTATGGCGGTTCGGTGAAGCCGGACAACGCGCGCGATATCCTCTCGGCTCCCCAGGTCGGCGGCGCGCTGGTCGGCGGGGCCAGCCTTACCGCCGAAAGCTTCCTCGGCATCGTCGTCGCGGCGTCGGAAACGGAAGACGCCTGACCCGGCACGCTCTTGTCGTTTGGTCCTTCTGCGCCTAGATGCGCGGCTCGTGCACAGCATCTGATTCAGAGTATCCAGCCCGATGTTCCTTTTCCTCACCGTCGTCCAGGCGATCGTCGCCGCCGCGCTTGTCGGTGTCATCCTGATGCAGCGTTCCGAAGGCGGTGGCCTTGGCATCGGCGGCAGCCCGGCGGGGATGCTCAGCGCCCGCGGGGCTGCGGATTTCCTGACCCGCTCGACCCGCTGGCTGGCGGTGGCCTTCGTCGTGCTCTCGATCGCGCTGGCCGCGATCGCGGTGGGAAGTGCGGGCGGCAACGGGGTCGAATCGACGCTCGAACGCACCGTTGCCCCGGCCGCCCCCGTCGATCCGCTCGGCGCGGCGACCACCGGCGAAGCGGCTGCGGCGGGTGGTGCGCCTGCCCCGGCCGAAACGGCCGACCCGCTGTCCGACGCCACCGAATAACCCGATTCGATCGGCGCGAGGTGTGGATTGCGCCGCGCACGCGGCGCAATTCGTTCGGCTTTGCGCTTGCCCCGACTCCGTTCCTCAGCTTAAGGCCCGACTCCCATGGCGCGGTATATTTTCATCACCGGCGGCGTGGTCTCCTCGCTTGGCAAGGGTCTCATGGCGGCATCGCTCGCCGCGCTCCTGCAAGCGCGCGGCTACAAGGTCCGCATCCGCAAGTTCGACCCATACCTCAATGTCGATCCGGGCACGATGAGCCCCTATCAGCATGGCGAGGTCTATGTGACCGACGACGGGGCGGAAACCGACCTCGACCTTGGCCACTACGAACGCTTCACCGGGGTGTCGGCGCATCAGGGCGACAATGTCACATCGGGCCGAATCTACCAGCAGATCATCGCCAAGGAGCGGCGCGGCGATTACCTTGGCGCGACCGTGCAGGTGATCCCGCATGTGACCGATGCGATCAAGGAATTCGCGCTGGCCGACCAGGGTGACCATGATTTCATCCTGTGCGAAATCGGTGGCACGGTGGGCGACATCGAGGGCCTGCCCTTCATGGAGGCGATCCGCCAGCTGCGCAACGAACTCGAACCGTTCCAGACGCTGAGCATTCACGTCACGCTGGTTCCCTACATCAAGGCGGCGGGCGAACTGAAGACCAAGCCCACGCAGCATTCGGTGCGCGAACTCGCCAGCCTGGGCATCAAGCCCGATGTGCTGCTGTGCCGCGCCGAACACCCGATCCCCGACAGCGAACGCCAGAAGATCGCGAATTTCTGCAACGTGCGCAAGGAAGCGGTCATCCCCGCGCTCGACGCGCCCTCGATCTATTCGGTGCCGCTGCAGTATCACGCGGAGGGTCTCGATACCGAGGTGCTGCGCGGGTTCGGGATCACCGACGCGCCCGAGCCGGACCTGTCGCGCTGGTACGATGTGGTCGATCGCCACTCGAACCCCGAGGGCGAAGTGACGATCGGCGTGGTCGGCAAGTATGTCGGGCTGCAGGATGCGTACAAGTCGCTCAACGAGGCATTGGTTCACGGCGGGATGGCCCACCGGGTCAAGGTCAACATCAACTGGATCGACGCCGAAGTGTTCGAGCAGGCCGACAGCGATATCGCCGCGCAGCTCGAACCGATGCACGCGATCCTCGTCCCCGGCGGGTTCGGCGAGCGTGGCAGCGAGGGCAAGATCGCCGCGGTGCGTTTCGCGCGCGAACGCAGGGTGCCGTTCCTGGGCATCTGCCTGGGGATGCAGATGGCCTGCATCGAGGGTGCCCGTACGGCCGGATTCGAGCACGCCAGCTCGACCGAATTCGGCGAGACCGACCAGCCGGTGGTCGGCATCATTACCGAATGGATGAGCGAGGAAGGCCTGCAGACCCGCGAGGCGGGCGGGGACCTGGGCGGGACCATGCGGCTCGGCGCCTATGACGCGAAGCTGGCGGCGAACAGCCATGTGTCGCGCATATACGGCGGCGCAACCCTGATTTCGGAGCGGCACCGCCACCGCTACGAGGTCAATTCGGCCTTTGTCGATCCGCTGGAAAAGCAGGGGTTGATTTTCTCGGGCATGTCACCTGACGGGCTGCTCCCCGAAATCGTCGAGCGACCCGATCACCCGTGGTTCATTGGGGTGCAGTTCCACCCGGAACTCAAGTCGAAACCCTTCGATCCGCATCCGCTGTTTGCCGGATTCATCGGCGCGGCGCTGGAACAGGCGCGCCTTGTCTAGGCTTTATCCAGGCTTTTTGGCAACCGGGTGGGTTGCCAAGTAACTGAATTGATTGGACTGCCCTGCTAAGTACTTGTAAGAACGCGACAAGTCATCGCGGCGATGCGATATTCGGGTTTATCTCCTGTCACAATTAGTGCAGATTGTCGTCGGTCCGCGGCCGAAAACGCGGACTTTCGAGACACTTGTTTCGCCGATAGGGGGATGGGCTTGCCTCGATGCGGTTGTCTTCTGCGACCCGGACGACCGTTTTCGGGAGCTTGGCGGCGGTCAACGTCGCGGGGGCGGAACCATGGTTCCGCCCCCTACCGTTTGGGCCTGGTTTCGAGCGGGCGCCGGCGGTCAGGCCGCCTTGCTGTCGCCGTCGCTGCCCTTGACCACTTCGAGCGTGGTCTGCCCGCCGATCGCGATCTTCTTCGGCTTCATCGCCTCGGGCACTTCGCGCACCAGGTCGATCACCAGCAGGCCGTCGGCGAGGTCGGCGTTCTGGACCCGCACATAGTCGGCCAGTTCGAATCGTCGTTCGAACCCGCGATTGGCGATGCCGACATGCAGCATTTCGCCTTCGACCGGTTCTTCGCGCTTGCGGCCCTGGACCACCAGCAGGTTCTGCTGCGCGGTGATCTCGAGGTCGCCCGGACGGAAGCCGGCGACTGCCAGGGTGATGCGGTAGTCGTCGTCGCCGCGACGCTCGATATTGAAGGGCGGGTAATTGTCGCCGCCGGCGTTGCGCGCCTGTCGTTCCATCAGGTCGAACAGGCGATCGAACCCGACGGTCGAGCGGCGATAGGGGGTGAAATCCATGCGGTTCATCGTAGCAAATCCTCTGCTGAGCAATTTGTGTTGGCGGGGCCCGCAACCGGCACCCCGTCGCCTTTGCTGAACGCTCGGGCACGGCCTAGATAGGGCCGTCAAAAGCGCTTTCAAGATCGCTCCGCGAAGGCTAGCCTTGGTGGCGAAATACGAGGATTTTCGATGAACCGATCGCCTGTCGTCATCTACACGAAATTCGGTTGCGGCTACTGCTACCGCGCCAAGCGACTGCTCGACCAGAAGGGGGTCGCCTATATCGAGCACGACATCACCATGGGCGGTCCCAAGCGTGCCGAAATGCTCGAACGCGCGCCCGATGCGATGACCGTGCCGCAGATCTTCATCGGCGCCACCCACGTCGGCGGGTCCGACGATCTCATGGCGCTCGAACGCGCGGGCAAGCTTGATGCCTTGCTGGCGGATTGAATGACCCGGATCGCGCTGCTCCAGATGACCTCCGGGATCGACCCGCAGGCCAATGCGACGGTGATCGCGCAAGGCATCGCCAGTGCGGCGGACGATGGCGCGGCAATGCTGTTCACGCCCGAGATGTCCGGCCTGCTCGATCGCGACCGGGCACGCGCCGCTGACTCGATCGTGACGGAAGACGAGACGGTGCCCTTGCAGCGTGCGTGCGAGGCTGCGGCCAGGGGCGGGATCTGGGTGGCGCTGGGCTCGCTTGCGGTGCGCGCGGGCGAAGGGCGCTGGGCCAACCGCGCCTTCGTGATCGATCCGCAGGGCCGGATCATCGCGCGCTATGACAAGATGCACATGTTCGACGTCGATCTCGCGACCGGCGAAAGCTGGCGCGAATCGAACGCCTATGCCGCGGGCGAGGAAGTCGTGACGGTCGAAGCGACGCCGCTTGGCCGGCTCGGCCTGACGATCTGCTACGACCTGCGCTTTCCCGCATTGTTCGAGGCGCTGGGCAAGCTGCGCTGCGATGTGATCGCGATACCCGCAGCGTTTACCGTCCCGACGGGCAAGGCGCATTGGCATGTGCTGCAACGGGCCCGCGCGATCGAGGCGAGCGCCTTTGTCGTCGCCGCCGCGCAGGTCGGGAACCACGCCGACGGCAGGCGCACCTATGGCCACAGCCTGGTGGTCGATCCCTGGGGCGAAGTGCTGCTCGACATGGGCGGGGATGAGGCGGGGCTCGGCTTTGCCGAAATCGACCTGGCGCGGATTACCGAGGTGCGCGCGCAGGTGCCCAGCCTTGCCAACCGCCGCGCGATCGCCAAATAGGCCCTCGCCATGATCGTTTTCAACCTGTCTTGCAGCGAAGGCCACCGGTTCGAAGGCTGGTTCGGCTCGTCTGCCGATTTCGCCGATCAGCAGGCGCGGGGCCTGGTGTCGTGCCCGCAATGCGGCTGCGGCGAGGTTGCGAAGGCGCCGATGGCACCTGCGGTTCCGGCAAAGGGCAACAGCAGGTCGGGGCAAGCGATACCGACGCAAATGGTGCGTGGCGAGATGCCGGCGCAGGTCAAGCAGGCGCTCAAGGCATTGGCAGAAGCGCAGGCAAGGGCGCTGAAGTCGAGCACATGGGTAGGCGACAGCTTCGCGGAGAAGGCCCGTGCCATGCATTATGGCGAAACCGACGAGTCGCCGATCCATGGCCAGGCAACCCGGGACGAAGCCGCTGAATTGCATTCCGAAGGCATTGCGGTTGCCCCACTGCTGTTCCCGGTGGCACCACCCGATGAACTCAATTGATTGCCTGGCGAGACCGAGCCGCTATAGGGGGCCCCGCTAGCGCCCGTAGCTCAGCAGGATAGAGCACCAGATTCCTAATCTGGGGGCCACAGGTTCGAATCCTGTCGGGCGCACCATCGTTTTCCAAAGCGGCGAAAATCCGCCAAACCCGTATAAGCGTTGGGGTTTCATTGACTATTTGGTCCTACAGTTGGTCCTGCCGGAGGACCAACAATGAACCCAAGCAAGCGCAGAGTTGAAGGTTTCGATTACCTCTATCAGCGTGGAGGGAGTTTCGAGGTGCGTGTGCAGGTGCCCCGCGCACTCCGGCCAACGGTGGGCAAAGGCGAGTTGAAAAAGTCACTGGGAGGTGACTTCGCCAAGGTTCGACGGGCTTACCATCGCACTGTAGCCGACCTTCAGGGGCGCATCGAAGTTGCGCGGCGTAGCGTCGTCATCCACCCGCCCACCTCGACAACACAGGTGGACGGAGAACCTACCCCGCAAGAAATAGATGTCGCCTGCTACGACCATTTCCAGTTGATGGTGGCGAACATACGCGGGAAGGCGATGTCACCGGATGGCAGCGATGACAGAACGAGGGAAGAGCGCATTGACGGTCTTCGTCAGATGATCGCACATCAGTTGGACGTTGCCGATTACGGGGCATGGAGCACCATGTCCGCTCAAGCTGACTGGCTGATAGAGGAGATGGGCTGGAACTTGGATCAGGCTTCGCCGACCTTTGAATACCTTTGTCAGATGATGCTCCGGGCGCGTCTTCAGGCGTTGCGCGATGAACTGCGCAAACTGGAAGGCAAGTTCGCCCCGGACCATGACGCTGATCCACTGTTCGGAAGCAAATCACCCATTTCAACGAAGGAGCCGACCACGCTCGGCGATTTGGTCGCCAAGTTCAAGGCAGCAAGGGAGGTGAACTGGACTGGATCGACAAAGAAGAACTACATCATCATTTTCCGGGTTATCGAGGAGATATGCGGCAAGACAACGCCCCTTGCCGACATCAACGCTGACTTCTGCATCGAGCTTCGTGACCGGCTGCAAGATGTGCCAGCGAACTATCACAAGCGGCCATCAACGCGAGGAAAGCCATTGGCGGAGGCTGTCGCTATTGCGTCTCGCGAGGGGTTGCCCGTCATTAGCCCAGCGACAGTAAACAGCCACCTCAACAAGTTCGGGGCCATAGTTCGATTTGGTAGGGATCGAGGCTGGATCGTCGGCAATCCGATGGCCGGGATTGACGTAAAAGAGGATGTCTCACCTGACGAAAAGCGCGATCCGTTTCGTGTCGATCAACTCAACCTGATATTCGCGTGCGAGCCATGGGCCAGTGGTTTCGGGGCTGGGTCAGCACGGCCATCAAGATATTGGGCTCCACTGATCGCCCTGTTCTCCGGCGCGCGACTGACCGAAATATGCGGTCAGCTTGTGACCGAGATGGTCGAAGTGCGCGGTATGCCAGTCTTTGACTTTCGGCACCGTCCCGGCGTTCGCGATTTGAAGAATGACAGAAGCCGGATTGTTCCTGTGCACCCTGAACTGATCCGACTTGGATTGTGGGATTTTGTCGAGGAGGCTCGCCAATCAGGGCGTGAACTCCTTTTCACCGATGTCTCGCGAGACAAACTCGGGAAATGGGGTGATGGAACGTCGAAATGGTTCTCTCGACTGATCAAAAAGCTGGGATTGTCAGGGCGGGCTTTGTCGTTTCATAGTTTGCGCCACACCTTTGAGGACGGCCTGAAGGAGGCGGACCTTCATAACACGCCGATTGGCAATGAAATAACTGGCCGGAGGTCGCCGGGCGTATCTGCATTTTACGGCTCGAACTTCACGTTGGCAAAGCTGGCAACGGCGATTGAAAAGGTTCATTTCTCGGGGCTTCAGTTGCCACCTTATCCCGAGAACAGGGGACAGGCATGAATGTCGCGCTGACCTTCAACATGTTGCTGGACAACGCTGGCATTGAGCCACGCGATGTCCGGCTGATGCGTCACCAACATGTCGCAAAGGATGGCCTGACCCCGTTTGCCCTCTGGCGAGACAATCGCTCCGAGTTTGAAAGGTATCAGAGCGCGCAACGCGCTGATCGCCGTGCCCACTTCGCCAGCAGATATTGGGCCGGTTTCGTGGTGCCCCCGGATGGCAGCACCATGTTCGCCGGAATGTATAAGGTGTTCAGCCACAGTCCGGTTTCGGCAGACTGGGTTGACCCGCTCATGCGCCAGACGGCGGCGCAGATGGGCCGGGAACTGGACATCTACGAGTTCCAGCGCATGATCGACTTCGATCACCTGATTGGTTGCCTGAAGGTCGATTGGGGCAAGGGCACACGGTCATGGGCACAGCGGGCTGACAGCAAGAGCGGTAACAAGCCTATTATAGAACTGTCGCAGAACTTCCGGGAACCTGACTTTCCCGGTTTCACCAGTTTCATCGGCAATCTCGGAAGCCTTCCCAGTCTGCCGACATCATGGATCGCGGTCCTGACGGCTGCCAAAGGCATCTACCTCCTGACATGCCCACGCACTCGGGAGCAATATGTCGGTTCGGCTTACGGGGCGGGCGGATTTTGGGGCCGCTGGCAGGCATACGTTGCCACGGGGCACGGCGGAAATGTCGGCCTGAAAAGTCGCGATCCGTCAGACTATCAGGTGAGTATTCTGGAGGTGATGGGATCGGCTGTGACGGTGGAAGAGACCATCGCCGCCGAGCAGCTTTGGAAAGCCAAGCTCCAAAGCCGAGACATGGGACTGAACCGGAACTGATGAGCCAAATGCACATGCCATCCTCAACGCCTATCCCATTGCCTTCTCTTTCTGATCTGCTCGAAAGCGCGAGAGAGATTGCCACCGCCTATTATCGGCTGACTGGCAAACCGCTTGGGATTACCGGCGAGATTGGTGAATATGAGGCCGCACGGATTATGGGGCTCACCCTCGTGGATGCGCGGATGCCCGGCTATGACGCAGTCGGAGGAGATGGACGACGTATCCAGATCAAGGCGAGGATGTTTGCACCCGATCATGCTCTTGGCGGTCAGCGCTTAGGCAAGATCAAGCCCGACAGTGAGTTCGATACGGTGATGCTCGTGATGCTGGATGCGGAGTATCAGCCATGGGTCATTTGGGAAGCCCAGCGGACAATGGTGCTTGATGCACTTGCCGCTCCCGGCAGCCGAAGCCGGAATGAACGCGGGGCGCTCTCAATCTCCAAGTTCAGGAGCTTGGCCGAGGAGGTCTGGCGGCGAGCACCAGAATAGCCCACATTTTCGGGAGAACCGTAACCGATGGCAGCATCAAAGCCACTCGATCTCAAGACTTTCGTGAAGCGGAAGGACTTTCGATCCATTGCACGCACGCATACGACGACTGCGATCACAAGATGGGCGTTTGGAAGCGGGACGTTCGACCCGGCACCAAGATGCGCTGTGCGGGTTGTGAGCGGGTCTCGATCTTTGGTCTTGGCGTATGGCCGTTGCCGGATGCAGTTGAGCAGGAGCCTTAGCGGCGGTCCTGTATGGCCCTGCCTATTTGAGACTATCATCTCCCGGTCAGGATTTGTCTCACTGAAGTCGCTTCGTCACCAGTGGGACACGCTCTCGCAGCTTCCAGAGCCTATTGGGACAACGCAATCGGCATTGCCATTCCGTTCAATAACCAGATTTTCAGAGAAAGTTGCGATGACACCGCGCAACTCTATGATACAGACTGAAGAAATACTGGGGGGCGAGACTTAAATGAATAGCAAGACAATGAGTTTCGTAGGCGCTGGCCTGCTGATCGTGGGGTTGTTCCTGCCTATTGCGACACTGCCGTTCTTGGGCAGCGTCACCCTCATGAGCAATGGCTTCAATATCGTCGCTATTGGCCTCCTGATACTGGGCCTCCTAAGCGGCTTTCTGGCTTGGGCAGAACGGCGCGATGCGCTCATCTGGACGGGCGGCGCTTCACTACTCACTGTCATCTACATGTTTGGTCGGCTGCAATGGTCGATGATGCAGATGCGAGCAAACATGGCCGAAGAACTTGAGGGCAACCCGTTTGCGGGGCTCGCGCAAACAGCGATGGCGTCAGTCGGTTTGCAATGGGGGTGGCTAATCCTCGCCGCTGGTCCGGCAATACTGGTATATGTTGCAGTTCAGGATCGGAAAGCTGACGGTTCACCTCTCTTTTCGGTGAGTGACGGTGTTGAGCGGATCGCCGCAGGCATCTCGGTTCTAGCCTTGCTGATTGCACCCGTGCAGGACGCATGGGGATATTTCAGCGCGCCAGATGCGGGGGAGGCGGGCACCGCAAACTCCGTTCTGTCGTCGCCAGTGACCCAGTCCGAAGCGAGTTCCGGCCCCACCGCCGAAGAAGCCCGCTACATTAGCAACAGCCTGCGCCTCTACGAGTTTGAGGCGAAATATTACGATAGCCTGTTAGATGGCCGGGTGCCGGGAGTGGACTTCAAGATCAAGAATGAGGGCAATCGAACCATCAACAAGCTCACCGTCAAGGTGGTGTTCTTCGATGCCAATGACCAGCCCATTGCCGAAGAACTCTACTACCCGGTCAACGTAGGTGGGTTCAGCATGGGCAACGAGGACAGGCCGTTGCGCCCCAACTACATCTGGCAGCAGGAAAGTGATCGGTTCTACACGGCCAAGAACGTGCCCAGCGAATGGCGCGAGGGCAACGCCCGAGCAACCATCACGGACATCGAGTTCGATCCGGCAGGTTGATCCCAGCACCGCTCGTATTGGCGGATTGAGCAATCTTATTCGCATTGTGCGGCGCGTCCCTCGCATGGGTTGATGCTGGACGCGCCGCACCTTCGTTCAGCGAGGTCAATGGTCGAGATTTTTTGTCAATAGCCGAGTGTTTTCCGTGACTTAGACGCCATTCGATGGCAGTATTTCTTGGAAAATATGAGGTTTATCAGATGCTTATCGGTTACAAACGCTCATCCACAACCGAGCAGGTCGCCGGATACGAGGCGCAAGAGCACCAGTTGCTTGCAGCGGGGTGCAATCGCATTTTCGGCGAGATGACATCATCGGTGGCCGAGCGGGATCAGCTTGAGGCAGCATTGCAGTTCGTCCGCGAGGGTGATGCGCTCGTGGTGTGCAAGATCGACAGGCTGGCACGGTCTACCACAGACTTGCTGGGCATTGTCGCGAAGCTGGAGGCGAAGGGCGTCGCACTGCGCATCCTCGACTTCGGTGGTAGCGAGGTTGACACCAAATCTCCGACAGGCCGGATGCTGCTCACCATGTTCGCTGCCGTCGCAGAATGGGAGTTGGCTACGATGCGGCTCCGGCAGAAGACTGGCATTGCCAAGGCCAAGGCAGAAGGCAAATACAAAGGTCGGGCACCGACTGCCCGCCGTCTTGCCCCGCAGGTGTATGAACTTCGCTCGACCGGGCTCGCAGCGTGCGACATCGCAGCCAAGCTGGGGATGAGCCGCAGTTCGGTCTATCGCATCCTCTCGGAGCCTGTGGCGGCATGAGGGACGCAATCCCCCGGCTCTTCGCCGACATCACGGCGAAAATCGAGGACATGCACATGATCGCGGTGGAGGGTCAGCGGCGCGACAACGCCCCGGACATGCAGCGCGTCTTGGTTTGCCAGTTGCGGATGGGCGTTGCGGCGCTCGATACATCGCTTGCCAAGATCAAACGAAAGCTCGGAGACGGCCATGACTGACCGGCGAGCCCGACCATGGGAGTGTGCGTATAACGGATGGACTTGGGCCGAGCGGTGCGCGGTCACCCCGTTGCAAAACGCCATGTTCCGCTCCGGCCAGCTTGTGCGACCTAAGGTGTGCACGATATGCGGCTTCAGTGATCCGGCGCGGATCAACGGTAGCGGCTACATCTTCGCACATCTCGAACGCTATGACCGGCCCGCCGAACTCTTTCCATGCTGCAAGCGGTGCCATGCTAGTCTTCATGCCCGCTTCAGGGAGCCCGAAAGGTGGCAGGCGTTGCTGCGCCGGTCTGCATTGCCGGGATCGTGGGCCTTCGCGCTCTCGCTCGATCCTGCGAGCCAATGGCGGCCATTTGCGGAGACGTATCCGGGCGGATTACCCGTTCCCTCGGCTCCCCCTCAACTTGATTTATTCAACCTGCCGTAGATCGTTCATCAACCTTCGCCCTCTACAGACATCCGGGAAACTGTCGAAATGAGGGTATTTCTTGCATGGCGACTGATCCACGATGGGCCATTCGGCCTCGGCAGAGGGGCCGCCACGGTGTGCCTGCACTGCATCTGCCGAACAGGCCATCCGCTCAAGAAATGGCGTTCGACAAGATCGTCGTTACGGTGCCCGGCCAACTACAGTCCGTATCAGTCGACCCGACCCCACCATCGGAGGTGCTTGAGGGCTACCAGCAGATATTGCTGCGCCGAGCGGAAGCGAGCGAATGGGTCTGGAGCCATCCGGCCCTTGCGAGAGCCAGCTTCAAGACAGAACTGACGCGGTCGTGGGGAACAATCAGCGGTGCAGCGATCCGCGCACGATGGGCAGACGATGCCCATGAACTATCGCTTCGGTTGACCCTTAACCCCACCCGCAGCCTGATCCACACCTTGGCGATGGTAGGTAATGCCGAAGATGCCAGTGAGGGATTGGCGGCCCTGCGTTTCCGGGACTTCTTTGCCTCGACGACAGCGGTGACGACTGCGCGGACGTTGGACAGTAGCGATAATGCCTTCGACCACGTGGACCACCTCGTAGAGCGAATGGGCAGGGATCACGGTCGCACGTTCATTTCGATCTTCGAGGAGAAGCTGAAGCAATGGGCGTTGGACGCTGTCGCGCCCCTGTCGGAAGGCTTCTCGTGGATCGACAGAGAGGAAAGTCTGATAGCCGACAATGGCAGACACCGGGTCGTGCTGGACTGGCAGCGGCTGTTCCTTCGTTCCGCCGAGATTTATTGCGAACGCCGCCATGGGGATGCCGTAGGGTTGCTAAATCGCCTTACCGGCGTTGTGCTGGCGGCCCATGCCGAAGCTGACTGGCGGACCTACCCCATCGACGAGATCGGGGGACGCATTGCGGGCTCGACGGTCATAGGTATCAAGCCGACTAGTCGCATCGAGCAAGTGTTCTACGCCAAGACCAGAGACCGGGTGCGGATCGAGACCCGCTACCATCATCGAGTGCGGGACAATATCCCACGCGCTTCAATCTCGGCTTGCAACCCGTTGCAAGACATCCTGCTGGGCTTGCGCGAAGACGCCGCCAACCGCTTGCAGTGGGACAGCTTCTGTACAATGGCGGTCGAGCCACCCATACCAATGATGCAGGACTTCGCCCGGCTTATAGGGGTGATTGCGCAATGCGCCGTGCAGGCTCGCGTTGACCCGGAGCCGGTCATCGCGGAACTGATAGGAGCAGGCGGGATAAGCGAGACGCCGACCGATGGACCGTTTCCACGCAGGCTCATGCAGCGCTTGGAGGCGGAAGGGCTCATCACACGCGAAAGCCTGATGCGCCGTGCCCGCCCCGGACAAGCTCGCCGCCATCATCTCACACAGCCCTATTTGAGTGTTGCCGAGATGATCCAGCGCACCTTCGCAAATCATGGTGCCTCGGGCTAACCGCGAATGTGCGCAACCTCGCTTTGTCGTGCGGAGCGGCGGGCGCAGCCCGCCGCCTTCCGTTGCGGTGAAGGGGCGCAACGGTTGATCCGGGTGCAACGGTAGCTTGGTGCGCTACAGTGCGGCGCAGCGCAACCATCCCCGGACAATAGGCCAGAACACATACAATCGCCTTGGCCGGATCAATCCAGCAACTGACCGGGCGTTACTCCGAGCGCCATAGCAATACGCTGCACTACCCTGATGGTCGGGTTCCGTCCGCCAGAGCGTTCCAGCGCGGACAGATAGGTCCGGTGAATATCGGCACGGTGCGCCAGTTCCTCTTGCGACATTTCCTTCGCGCGGCGGATGCGGCGGACGTTCGCTCCGAAATGCTTACAGATGTCCATGAGCCATTACAGGCCATCGCACCTCGGACTTCGCCACATTCCATAGAGTGCGTTGTGAATACTATCGGTAACATTTCGTCAGTTAATGGGTGCTAGATGTTGAACATGGGCTGCATCAGTTGATGCCGCTTCGTGTTCAACGGGAAAGAGTGGTGCGCGATGGCTAGTTTCCTTCGAGTGATTGGCATGTTGTCGTGGGCGGTCAGCATTGCGCTGCTGCTCATGGCCAACGGCATGGACGTGACTGTGAGTGCGAACGGGGACGAGGTCGCGAACCTCCACCTGATGCACGTGCAACTTACGCGAGTGCTACTGGGCTGTTTCGCCTTTCTCAACGGCTCGGTGATGGTCGCGGCGGGCGAGATGTTGGGGCGGCGGTGATGCCTTGCAACCCGTTGCAACGAACCTCGGCACTGGCACGTGCCGTTACCTGCAGGGAGCGAAGAGTGAACTTGAAGGTCGGACTGTTCATCGCAACAGGCACTGTAGTCGCGGGCATGGCAATCGGCCCGGCATCGGGGGTGGCCTTCGCGCAGGCGAGGCCAATGTTGTCACAGGCGGCAGTGGAGCAAGAGCTTGTAACGGTCGCCACGCAGATGGCCGCAAATCCCAACGGCTACACCAACGCCACCTTAGTCGCAGCCGAGGCACATGGGCTTACCCTGTCGCTTCACTTCCGGCTCAAAAACAGCCGGAACCTGACGGTCGAGCAATACGGCGCACAAGTCACTACCGGCTTCTGCCAAAACGCCGCATTTCGGCAATACACCGACCAATACGGCGTGGTGCTGGACATCAATGTCGCGGCGGCGCGCGGTAGCGATGCGCACCATTTCCAGATTGATCGTGCCGCCTGCGCCAGAACCGCTGGCGGCGCTACTGCACCTCTCGCCGGTCAATCTCGCTTGGCCACCAGCCCATTGCCTTCAGCCGGAAACGGACCACAGATGTGCTCTGCCTATGTCGGCCAGACGGTTCAGCCGCAATCCTTCGACAATGCCGTAGCGCGCTTTGCCGGACTGACGCCGAAGTCCGAGTTCGAGACCACCGCGCAGTTCGAGGCTCGTCAGGCCCAAGCTCTGGCCGGGGCAGGCGGACCATTGATTATCGAAAAGGCACCCGACGACCGGAAGTTCTTTGAATATGATGCCGATGCTCAAGCACTGCGCATCCTGCCATTCGCGTTCGACAACAAGTTCTTTCCGGCATGGGAAGCGTTCTACGCTGCCGGGTTGAACGGATCACTGAACGTCAACGTCAATGACAACGTCGATGCGGTCATCTCGGAGGATGAGCGGGCAACAGGCAGCTATGAGGCATCGAACGCCTATGGAGCCAAGGCCACCGTTGTGTCCCTCACTCGCACTGTGCAGGTGATCTTCGATCATGGACCGAAGTTGGGCGGACGGCGTGAAACACTGTTTCCCGGTTCGATCACCGACGACTACAAGGTAAATCCCGTTGGCGTGCTGGCGATGTCCCCGGATCAAGCCCGATTGATGAAGCCCGGCTTGCGCCTTGCTTTTGTCGCCACGCCCTACCGGCCCTTCTTGGTCCGGGGAACGACCAAGTTCGGCAAGGTGACGTTCCAGAACCCGCGAGATATTACATACTCATACACCATCCTGACCGCCGACATTCAGTGCGGGCTGGTCATGGACGAAAGCGGGCTTGTGCTGGGCGCGTATTCCACCTCGTGATCTTGCCGGACATGAGTTAGCTTCGGCGGACTGCGGCGACTAAGGAGAGACGCGCAATGCTGTTCGATAGGGCATCGCTTGAGGCTGAAGGCTTCACCGGGTGGCTTACCTTCCCCGAGGCGCGCTCCAGCGGCGCGATCCCGACCACGGGCGGTGTCTATGTCGTCTCCTATGCCGCCCGCGCTCCAGTGGCCTTCCTGCCGCTAAATCCGGGCGGTCGTTTCAAGGGGAAAGACCCGACCGTCCCGGCATCCGCGCTCGAAGCGAACTGGCTAGATGCTGAAGTCGTCTACATCGGCAAGGCAGATCAGCTTCGGCGGCGCATCTGTCAGTTCGCCGACTTCGGCGCGGGGAAGCCGATAGGTCACTGGGGTGGTCGCCTGATCTGGCAACTGGCGGAGCCCGACCAACTGCGCATCGCATGGAAGGAAACGCCTGATCGTGTGCCGGTAGAGGTCGAGACGGAAATGATTGCCATGTTCCGGCACGAATATGGGAAGCCCCCGTTCGCCAATGTGCCGCACCTGCTGGGACGCTGATCGCATGGTGTTGGCTAGAGCCGCCCAGCAAGTGCTGGATGCGCAGGCGATTGTTCGCTGAAGACCACCCTGCGTTATTGCGTAGTCGGCGAACCCTCCCCAAGCTCCAAGAACACCCCCTTCTTAGAACAGAAACGGCGCATTTCCGCCAATCAGCGCAAAAACGCCGAACCGTCTTGTTGACAATGAAAATGCGCCGCGTTGGCTCTTGGCACGTGTGTCCATTTGGTCCTACAGTTGGTCCTGAAATGGCAAAAAGCGCATAGAAAAAGTGGCTCAAATCCTTGCAACCCGTTGCTTGGTGCGCCGTCCTGTCGGGCGCACCATTTCCCTGGGGCTGAAACAATGCTGGGGATGGCGTGAAATCGGGAGTTAGCCGACCTGCTCCACGGTTGCAGTGGCGCACTTTGTGTCGCCTTCGCACAGAATGCCCAGGCCTTGCAGCGCAAGGCGGGCCGCGGGCCACAAGGCGGTGCGATCGGGCACAACCTTGGCCATCGCGTTCAACCCCACCAGAAGCACCTTCAGCGCCAGGGCGCAGGCCTTCGTATCGGTTTCGGGCGGCAGCTCTTCGTTGGCGACGGCAGCGTCCAGCAGCCTTTCCAGGCGCTCAATCCGCACCATCATGTGACCCGCCATTATCGGACCCAGCTTGCCGTCGACATTGCACAGTGCGGTCACGCTGTTGACCGCGAGGCAACCCTTGCCTTCGCGGTCGGTGCTCAGTGCCTGGCACACCGTGCGAAAGGTTTCCGTGATGAGCCAGCGAATCCGGCCCGGCGGCGGTTGGTGCGCGAGCGCACCATCGGGCGAGCGCGCGAGGTAGCGGTCGAGCGCCTCGAGAAACAGCTCCTCCTGGCTCTCGAAGGCATTGTAAAAGCTCGACCGGGTCATCCCCAGGCGTTCGGATAGGGCCTTCACCGAACTGGACTGATAGCCCTCACGCCAGAACGCCTGCATCGCCTGGTCGACGGCGGTGTCGCGATCGAATTGGAGGGGTCTGCCGGGCCTGGACATTTATTTTATACACATATGGACAAAATGAGGTGGCGCGTTTTATACATGCCTGCACATAACCCGATTGCCTCCGTTTGTCGACCACGATCGCGGGCGGCGGGTTTTGCAACCCTTAAACCCGGCACAAACTTGCAGGAACCCCGCATGACCGCATTCTTCATTGTCACCACCACCGTCAAGGATACCGAGAAATACCAGGCCTATGTCGAGGGCGTGGGACCAACCCTTGCTCGCTTCGGCGGAAAGGCCGTGCTGCGCGGCAAGGCAATTGAGGCGCTGGCCGGCGAATTGAACCACCAGACGGTCGGGGTGATCGAATTCCCCGATATCGATGCGCTCAATGGCTGGCATGCCTGCGAAGCCTACCAGGCGCTCATCCCGCTGCGCACCCAGGCGGCCGACATGACCATCGTCAGTTATATCGTTCCGAACTGAGCACGCCGCCCGCCCGATCCTTCACCAGCACTGTATCGAGGATACCCTCCATGTTCGCCTACCACGACGAAACCTCGGCTCCCGAGAAATCCCTTCCCCATATCGCCGGCGCGAAAGCCATGTTCGGCTTCCTGCCCAACCTCCATCGGGTGCTGGCAGAATCCCCTGCGGCGCACGAAGCCTATTCGACGGTCTATCGGATTGCGACCGAGAAGACCGGATTGACCCCGATCGAGGCGCAGGTCGTGCTGATGGCCTCCAACTTCCACAACCGCTGCCATTACTGCATGGCGGGGCACTCGATGATCCTGTCGATGCTGAAGGCGCCGCAGGAACTGATCGACGCGCTGCGCGAAGGCAGGCCGATCGCCGATCCCAGGCTCGAGGCGCTGCGCAGCTTTGCCAGCCGGTTGCTCGAGCAGCGGGGTCATGTGGGTGATGCGGCGCTACAGACGTTTCTCGACGCAGGCTACACCAAGAGCCAGGCTCTCGACGTGCTCGTCTGCCTTTCCGCAAAGCTGCTTTCCAACTTCACCAACGCGCTCGCCCATACCGAACTCGACCCGCCCATGAAGGCGATGGCATGGACGCCGCCCGTCCGCTGAGGGCAGCAAGCAAAGACAGGCCGGAGTGGTTGCGGCTCAATCCGGACCCGGAGCCACGCCCGGCTCGAAATCACTCTAAGGCGTCTTCTTGCGCGTGTCGCCCAAATGGCTGACCGGCACGGTTTCCTTGAAGGTGTGGGTCAGGTGGGGAAAGGGGATGGCGATGTGCGCTTCGTCGAGCGCGGCCTTGATCGCACGGATCACCTTGTCGCGGCTTTCCCATCCGGCGCGCGGCGTGGACCCGGCCCACCAGCGCACGAGGAAATCGACCGAGCTGGCGTTGAATTCCTGCGCGAAGATATCGACGCCCTTGCTGGCCAGCACAACGTCAACCCCTTCGATCGCGCGGCGAATGACGTCGGCGGCATGGTCGAGGTTGGTGTCGTAGGACACGCCGACCACGACCTGGTGGCGGCGGGTGTCCTCGTCGGTCAGGACTTCGACCGGATTCTTGAACAGGACCGAATTGGGGATGATTACCATTTCGCCGGAAAGGCGGCGCAGGTGGGTTTCGCGCAAGCCGACGTATTCGACCTTGCCAGTAAGGCCATCGCACACGATCACGTCGCCAATGCGCATTTTCTCGCGCGCCATGACCAGGATTCCGGCAAGGAAGTTCTCGAATATTCCATGAAAGGCGAATCCGATCGCCACGACGCCGATCCCGAGGCCGGTCAGCAGGCTCGCCGCCGTAAGGTCGGGAGAAACCACGATTGCCGCAACGAACAGGCCTGTCAGCCAGATCGCCATCCTCACCAGCGCATCGACCAGCGTCTTGAGGCCATTGCGCATTTCGGATCGTCCGACGATGATGTCCGAAATACGCACGGCAAAGCGTGCGACGATCCACGTCGCGAACAGGACGAACAGGGCAATGCCGATCGCGGGCAGGCTTTCTACGAAGTCCCTGCCCATGCCTTCGAGCTGGCCGCGAAGCGCGCCGACGTAATTCACCTTGCTGGAACTCCTTTTGGGGGACAACGAGGCTAGCCCCGGGGAAGTTCCGAAATTCTCTGGAGAATTACTTAGCCGAAATTAGCCAAGACCGTGCTCCTTGCGCGCGATCTCGTGCAGCCATGCGGCATGCTGCGGCGCCTTCCTGGTCCTGCTCCATTCCTCGAGCATCATCGGGGCGACGCGCCTGAGTTCGGCATATTGCTCGTCGGTGCCGATGTCGGTCGCCAGTTCGACGCGGTGGCCGTTGGGATCGTAGAAATAGATCGACTTGAAGATGCCATGGTGCGTCGGGCCGAGCACCTCGATGCCCAGGCTCTCGATATGCGCCTTGGCGGCGAGCAGCTCCGCCTCGGAGCCGACCCGCAAGGCGAGGTGCTGGACCCAGGCGGGCGTGTTCTCGTCGCGGCCCATCCCGGGCTGGTTGGGCAGCTCGAAAAAGGCGAGGACATTGCCGTTCCCCGCATCGAGGAACACGTGCATATAGGGGTCATAGGCGCCGGTCGAAGGGACGTGATCCTCGGCAAAGGCGGTGGTGTATTCCATGCCCAGGACCTTGCCGTACCATTCGACCGTCTCCCTGGCGTCCTTGCAGCGGTAGGCGGCGTGGTGGATTCCCCCAAGCGAGACGGGATGCTTGACCGGGTGCGCGTTCATTGTGCGGGTTCCACTTCCAGCACCCCGCGGCGGATCTGGTCGCGTTCCATGCTTTCGAACAGCGCCTTGAAATTGCCTTCGCCGAAGCCGTCGTCGCCCTTGCGCTGGATGAATTCGAAGAACACCGGGCCGACCTGCGCCTCGGCGAAGATCTGCAGCAGCAGGCGGGGCTGGCCGCCCTGCGTGGTGCCGTCGAGCAGGATGCCGCGCATCCTGAGCTGGTTCTCGTCCTCGCCGTGGCCGGGCAGGCGTTCGGACAGCATTTCGTAATAGGTTGCCGGCGGGGCGGTCATGAACGGGACGCCGAGCGTCTTGAGCTTGTCCCAGCAACCGATCAGGTCGTCGCAGATCAGCGCGATGTGCTGGATGCCCTCGCCATTGAATTCGCGCAGGAATTCCTCGATCTGGCCGCCCTTTTTCGGGTTCGGGCCGCCTTCGCCTTCCTCGTTGAGCGGGATGCGGATCTTGCCGTCGGGTGCGGTCAGCGCCCTGGAGGTCAGCCCGGTATATTCGCCCTTGATGTCGAAGAAGCGGATCTCGCGGAAGTTGAACAGCGTCTCGTAATAATCCGCCCAATACTTCATGCGGCCGTTGTAGACGTTGTGCGTGAGGTGATCGATCAGCTTGAAACCCGCGCCGACGGGGTGCCGTTCGACACCCGGCAGGTATGCGAAATCGATGTCATAGATCGACAGGCCCTGGCCCTCTGCGTCGGCATAGCGGTCGATCAGATAGACGATCGCCCCACCGATTCCGCGGATCGCCGGGATATGCAGTTCCATCGGGCCGGTCTGGACCGCGACCGGTTCGGCGCCGCGGGCGAGCAGTTCGGCATAGGCCTTGCGCGCATCACGAACGCGGAAACCCATACCGCAGGCCGAGGGGCCGTGTTCGCGCGCGAAGAACCATGCGGCGCTGCGCGGTTCGTAGTTGAGGATAAGGTTGATCTGGCCCTGGCGCCACAGTTCGACGTCCTTGGAACGGTGGCTGGCGACATGGGCAAAGCCCATGGCTTCGAACACCGGCTCGATCATGCCTTTTTCAGGCGCGCAGAATTCGACGAATTCGAAACCGTCGAGTCCGATAGGATTGTCGAAGAGATCAGCCATGGTCACCACCCTCTGCCAGTCTGCCACATTGCACGGGAAACTAGTTACACATGATACTGTTTACTGTCAAGGAAGCGGGTCGCGATGCCGGAAGCGGCGGAGGAAATTCGCCCGAGCGGATACGACGCCCCTTGCGCGCGACCCGGCTTTGTGATTCTGTGCCGGAATGCAGCACGGCAAACCCATGGCGACGCTACGCAAGGCCAAGGCCGCCCGGCATGGTGCGCTGGCGGCTTTGCTCGTCATGGGCGGCTTCGCCATCGCCGGGCCTTCGGGCCTGCTGGCGTGGAGCGAGAACCTGCGCCTGCTCGACCAGCGGCAGGCCCAGCTCGCCCGGATCGAGAAGGAACGCAAGGCGCTGGCGAACCGTGTTGCGCTGCTCAACCGGGACCATGCCGATCCCGACATGGTGGGCGAATTGCTGCGCAGCCAGCTCAACGTCGTCCACCCCGACGAGGTCGTGGTCAAGCTCGACGACTGACCTCCAGGCGATCGCTTTGCCGTACGGGTTTTCGTATGCACCGATGCGCGCACCGTTGCGTGCCGCGCGCGGCTGTGCCTATAGGCCACGGCATAATACTCCCCGGAAGAACAAGGATTGGATGTCTTGGCCAGAGCCCCCCGGAGCAAGAAGATCGCAGCGAAATCACCCGCACAGGATACGGATTTCGCCCTCCATTCCTTGCAGGCTGCGCTCGAAACGCAGCGACGCTATTCTGCCAGCAAGGACGAGATGCTGCATTTCTATGAGCAGATGCTGCTCATCCGCCGCTTCGAGGAACGCGCGGGCCAGCTTTACGGCCTCGGCCTGATCGGCGGCTTCTGCCACCTCTATATCGGGCAGGAGGCGGTTGCGGTGGGCCTGCAGTCGGCGCTCAACGATGGGCTCGACAGCGTTATCACCGGCTATCGCGACCATGGCCATATGCTCGCCTATGGCATCGATCCCAAGGTCATCATGGCCGAACTGACCGGGCGCGAAGCGGGCATTTCCAAGGGCAAGGGCGGGTCGATGCACATGTTCTCGACCGAGCACAGGTTCTACGGCGGGCACGGCATCGTCGGCGCGCAGGTTTCGCTCGGCGGCGGGCTGGCGCTCGCGCACCAGTACAACGGCGATGGCGGATTGTGCCTGGCCTATTTCGGCGACGGTGCGGCCAACCAGGGTCAGGTCTACGAGACGATGAACATGGCCGCGCTGTGGAAGCTGCCGATCGTGTTCGTGGTCGAGAACAACCAGTATGCCATGGGCACCGCGGTGACCCGCAGTTCGGCGGAAACCGTGTTCCACCGCCGCGGCACCGCCTTTCGTATCCCCGGCATGGACGTCAACGGCATGGACGTGCTCGAAGTGCGCCAGGCGGCCGAGATCGCTTTCAGCCATGTGCGCGACGGGCACGGCCCGGTGCTGATGGAGTGCAACACCTACCGCTATCGCGGGCACTCGATGTCCGACCCGGCCAAGTATCGCACGCGTGAAGAGGTGCAGGACGTGCGCGAGCACAAGGACCCGATCGAAGGTCTCAAGAAGATCCTGATCGAGAACGGCACCAGCGAAGACGACCTCAAGACCATCGACAGGGACATCCGCAAGATCGTGACCGAAGCCGCCGATTTCGCCGAAACCTCGCCAGAGCCGCGGGCCGGAGAACTCTACACCGATGTTCTGGTGGAGGAGTATTGAGCCATGGCGATCGAACTCAAGATGCCCGCGCTGTCGCCCACCATGGAGGAGGGCACGCTGGCCAAATGGCTCAAGCAGGAAGGCGACACGATCGCCGCCGGCGACATCATCGCCGAGATCGAAACCGACAAGGCGACGATGGAATTCGAGGCGGTCGACGAAGGCACGCTTGGCGCGATCCTCGTCCCCGAAGGGACCGAGGGAGTGAAGGTCGGCACCGTCATCGCGATGATCGCGGGCGAGGGTGAGGAAGCCTCCGCCACGGCTGCTGCGGCACCGGCAGAAATTGCCCCGGCACCTGCGCCTTCCGCCGCAACAGCGCCCGCCGCCGCCGCCCCGCTGCGCAAGGAAGGCGTGCGCGATCCCGCGATTCCCGCAGGCACCCCATTCACCGCCACCACCGTGCGCGAAGCCTTGCGCGATGCCATGGCCGAGGAAATGCGCCGTGACCCGCGCGTCTTCGTGATGGGCGAGGAAGTCGCGCAGTATCAGGGCGCCTACAAGGTGACGCAGGGCCTGCTCGACGAGTTCGGGCCAAAGCGCGTGATCGACACGCCGATCACCGAATACGGCTTTGCCGGCATCGGCACCGGCGCGGCGATGGGCGGCCTGCGCCCGATCGTCGAATTCATGACCTTCAACTTCGCCATGCAGGCGATCGACCACATCATCAACTCGGCGGCCAAGACCAACTACATGTCGGGCGGCCAGATGCGCTGCCCGGTGGTGTTTCGCGGCCCCAACGGCGCGGCCAGCCGTGTCGGCGCGCAGCACAGCCAGAATTATGGCCCATGGTACGCCAGCGTTCCGGGCCTGATCGTCATCGCGCCCTATGACGCGGCCGATGCCAAGGGCCTGATGAAGGCGGCGATCCGTTGCGAGGACCCGGTGGTCTTCCTCGAAAACGAGCTGGTCTATGGCCGCAGCTACGACGTGCCCGATCTCGACGATTACGTCCTGCCGATCGGCAAGGCGCGGATCATGCGCGAAGGGTCGGACGTCACCATCGTCAGCTATTCGATCGGCGTGGGCCTCGCGCTCGAAGCGGCGGAGCAGTTGGCGGGCGAGGGGATCGATGCCGAAGTCATCGACCTGCGCACGCTGCGTCCGCTCGACAAGGAGGCGATCCTCGCCTCGCTGGCCAGGACCAATCGGCTGATTATCGCCGAAGAAGGCTGGCCGACCTGTTCGATTGCTTCGGAAGTGATGGCGATCTGCATGGAGGAAGGCTTCGACCACCTCGATGCACCGGTCCTGCGGGTGTGCGACGAAGACGTTCCGTTGCCCTATGCCGCGAACCTGGAAAAAATGGCGCTGATCGACGTGCCGCGCATCGTCGCGGCGGCGAAAAAGGTCTGCTACCGCGCCTGAACGGCAGCGGACCGGCGCTGCTTCCTTTCGCCCTGTGCGCCGTACGAACTGATCCCACGATCGCCGCCGCCGGTGCACATCGGCGGCAATATTTGCGCCGATTCCACGAGCGGACCCTTCGTGATTACCGGAAGGCCTGGGTTAACGAATATCCGGATTATCATAAACCATTGAAAATCAATGATTCATGCCCTTGACGAAGGGGTAATTTTTATCTCTGCTTAACCACGCCTCCTAAGCAATTCCCAAAACCGGTGTGACATATTGGCGAATGTGGGTTGATCGGGATTTCGCCATGCTGAAGCAGACTTTTTCCAAGACCGGGACCTTCCTGCGCCGCTTGCGCGGGGATCGCCAGGGCAATGTCATGACCCTCATGGGGCTGTCGATGATCCCGCTGATCGGGACCGTGGGTCTGGCCGTCGATGGCGCGCAGTGGATCAGCTGGCGCCGCGACCTGCGCAGCGCGGCGGATACGGCCGCAATCGCCGGGGCGCAGGCCATGCGCGATGGCACCGACGTGACCACGGCGGTCAACAAGGTGCTCGGCTACAATGCGCAGCGAAGCTATACGGTGGAGGCAATCGAAACCCCGCCGACTTCGGGCACCTATGCCGGTAATGCCAATATGGTGCGGGTGATCCTGTCGGTGCAGCAGTCGCTGCCCTTCTCGAGCCTATTTCTCCGCACCGCTCCCAAGATTCAGGTCATTTCGGTGGCGGAAGCGTCGACCGAAGTGGCCAATTGCATGATCGCGCTCGACAGGTCGGGGACAGGGATTTCGATCACTGGTTCGGCGACCGTCAACATGAATTGCGGGCTCGCCTCGAATTCCAATTTCGACGCGACGAGCGCCGGATCCATTACTGCGGGCGCGCTGTCCGCCGTTGGAACCGTCAGCGAAGGCAACAGCATCTCCTCCGATACCGCGGTCAACAACGGGATCGCTGCTGCGGAAGATCCCTATTCCTCTCTCGACACGCAGCCCAACCAGACATGCAACAATCGGCGAACCTATTCGGGTGCCGGCAACACCGCCACGCCGGGCTGTTACAGCGGCATTCAGATCCAGGCCAATGCCACGCTGACCCTGGCGCCCGGCACTTATTACATCGGAGAGCGCGGCCTGTCGGTGGGCGGCAATGCCACCCTGATCGGGAATGGGGTGACGTTGATTTTCACCAACACCGACAGCCCGTTCAACGCCAGCCGGATCGGCAGCTTTTCGTCGCAGGGCACTTCGTCGGTCCAGCTGACCTCGCCATCGAGCGGCGCCTACGAAGGCATACTGATGATTCAGGACAGTCGGATCACGCCGACGAACGCAAACCGCATGATCCTGACCGGCAATGGCAGTTCCCAGTATGACGGGTCGATCTATGCACCGACCAACAAGGTGGTGTTCACGGGCAACAGCACGATGATTACCGACTGCCTGCAGATCATTTCGCTCTACATCGAATTCGGCGGCAACACCTCGGTGTCCAATACCTGCCCCGCAGGTCGCGGCTCGCTCTCGCTCAACGGCGACGCGTTCTTGAGGCTTCGCCAGTGATGGCCCTGCTCACCGCCCTGCTCCGCAATCGGCGCGGTAATGCAACGCTCGAACTCGCCTTCGTGACGCCGGTCTTGCTGGTCATGTCGCTCGCCTCGGTCGATGTGGCGCTGGGCTTCGTGCATCGAATGACCGTCCAGGAGCAGGCGCAGGTCGGGGCCGACTACGTCTTTTCGAAGATGGAAGAGATCCCCTTGAAATCCGAGATCGCGCTGGAAATTCACAATGCAACCGGCGTTCCGCTGAGCGATATCACCGTCTCCAGCTGGATCGAATGCGACAACGTCAAGAAACCGCTGGAATCGCTGTGCGCCAACGCCGGGGAGGTCCTGACCGAGTTCCTGAAGATCGATGTCTCGGGCACCTACACGCCGATCCTCGACATCCCCTACTACGCCGATTACGTCCAGCCCTATACCCACACGGGGTCGGTAACGATACAGGTCAGGTAATGAACGGCCTTCGCCTTTTCGCCCGCGACCAGCGTGGCGCCGCCGCCGTCGAATTCGGCCTCGCAATCCCGGTTGCACTGGTCATGATCCTCGCGGTGATGAATTTCGGCATCTACCTGTTCTTCAAGAACTCGGTCACCACCGCCGTGGACGAAACCGCGCGCAGCGTGATCCTCTATCCAAGGCCCACTGATGCGGAACTGACCACCAATTTCCGGAATTCGCTGCTCACCGCATCGACTTTCGGTTCGGCGAACCTGGCCTTTACCCATGGAACCTCGAACGACGGGCGCGACTATGTCGACCTGGTGGGAACCGGCAGTTACCCGATCAATCTCGTGTTCATGGATCTTGGCTCGATCCCGGTGCGCACGACGCGCCGTGCCTATTTCCAGGAATAGCTGCCGGGCAGCAGCGGACGGGGCCCTTTCGCTGCGCGAGGACGCGCGCCATAAGGCAGGCGATGCAGCACGATGCCGACCCGCCGCCACCCGAGCAGGATCTGGCGCTGGCCTATGCCCGGCCGGCCGACCGGGCGCTTCTTGCCTGCGTCCTCGGCTTCGACCGGGCATTGGGGCGTGCCGTCGCTATGGCGAGCGAACCGATCGTCGGCCAGTTGCGGCTCGCCTGGTGGCGCGATTCCCTGGGCGCAAGCCCCGCCGACCGGCCGCGCGGCAACCCGCAGCTCGACGAGCTTGCGATGCACCTCGACAATCGGCTTTCCGACCTGGTCGTGCTGGTCGACGGATGGGAGGCGCTGTTGCTGGCCGACCCGGTGGACACGGCCGTGGCAGGCGCTTTCGCCGCCGGGCGGGAGCGGGCATGGCAGGTGCTGGCCGAGGCGTTCGGCTGCCCGCCGCAATCGAACGCGGTGGTCGCGGCGGCGCGCTGCTGGGCGCTGGCGGATCTCGTGGCAAGGAGGGGAGATGGCGAAGAACGCGCATGGCTGGTGGCGCTGGCGAAGGAACGCGGACCGGAAATCGCGAGCCTGCCGCGCCGCCTGCGTCCGCTGGCCGTGCTGGCGGCGTTGTCGCGCCGCGCGATCAGGCGGGGAGGGGGGCCGCTCCTGTCGGGGAGGATCAGTGCGCTGGTCGCCTTGCGCGCGGGCCTGTTTGGGCGCTAGAACGCCGGCTTCGATTGCACCAAACTCGGCGCTCTAGAATCTTGTTTAGCCGTGATTTCCTGATCGCCAGATGATTCCATCTGGCTCGAAATCACTCTAGAGCGCCGGCTTCGATTGCACCAAACTCGGCGCTCTAGAATCTTGTTTAGCCGTGATTTCCTGATCGCCAGATGATTCCATCTGGCTCGAAATCACTCTAAGCTGTTCGAAACACACGGCAAGGGAGACGGTGGATGAAGGGCGTTATCCTCGGCGGCATCACCAGCCTTGCGCTGGTCGGCCTTGGCCTGTTCTGGTGGTCGGGCCGGGCGCAGGTGGAGGATGCGGCGCCGCTGCCCGTGGCCGATGTCACCCGGCCCCTCCAGGGCGAAGTGCCGAATTCCGATCCGGGCTCGATGATCGGCCCCGCGCCGCCCGAAGCCAGCGAGCTGACGAGGGAACAGCAGCGCTTCTTCCGCTATGATCGCAATCGCGACTGGCGCATCAGCCGGACCGAAATGCTCTCGACCCGCACCGACGGCTTCCGCAAGCTCGACAAGGACCGCAACAACCTCCTCGATTTCGAGGAATGGGCGGTGGCAACGGTCGGCAAGTTCGAAGGCGCCGACGCCAACCGCGACAACCAGCTCACGCCCGCCGAATTCGCCGCCACCGCGCCCAGGCCGGTCACGCGGCGTAGCTGTTCCTGCTAGGCGAGGACGGCGCGCTCGCCAGAGAGCCAGTCCTCGAGATCCCGCTTGGCACGCGCGGTATAGGCTTCCTTGCGGACCTTCTTGCCCACTTGGTGGAGCGGGGGGAAGAGGCCGAAATTGACGTTCATGGGCTGGAATGTCGCCGCCTGCGCATCGCCGGTGATATGCGCCAGCAGCGCGCCGAAGGCGGTTGTGCGCGGCAACGCGCGCCAGCTGCGCCCGGCAAGTTCGGTGGCGGCCATGATCCCGGCCAGCAGGCCGATCGCCGCGCTTTCGACATAGCCTTCGCACCCGGTCACCTGCCCGGCGAAGCGGATATGTGGCGCGCTCTTCAGGCGCAGCTGGCGGTCGAGCACAAGCGGCGAATTGAGGAAGGTGTTGCGGTGGAGGCCGCCGAGCCGCGCGAATTCCGCGGTCTCCAGCCCGGGAATGGTGCGGAACAGTTCGACCTGCGCGCCGTGCTTCAGCTTGGTCTGGAAGCCGACCATGTTCCACAGCGTGCCGAGCCTGTTGTCCTGCCGCAGCTGGACCACGGCATAAGGCCAGCGGCCCTGCGGGAATTCGGGCGTCGCGTCGCGCGGATTGTCGAGCCCGACCGGCTTCATCGGCCCGAAGCGCAGCGTATCGACCCCGCGCGCGGCCATCACCTCGATCGGCATGCAGCCGTCGAAATAGGGGGTATCCGCCTCCCACTCCTTGAACTCGGCTTTCTCGCCGTCGAGCAGGCCCTGGTGGAAGGCGAGATACTGCTCGCTGGTCATCGGGCAGTTGATGTAGTCGCCATCCTCGTTGGACGCCTCGGTCCGCTTGTTCCAGCGCGACTGGATCCAGCAGATGTCCATGTCGATGGTCTCGCGGTGGACGATGGGGGCGATGGCATCGAAGAAGGCAAGCCGGTCCTGCCCGGTGAGGCCGACAATGCTCTGCGCCAGCGCCTGCGCGGTCAGCGGGCCGGTCGCAACGATGGTCGGGCCGGAGAAGGGCAGGGTGTCGATCCGCTCGCGGATGATCTCGACATTGGGGTGCCCGGCGAGCGCCTTTTCGACTTCGGCGGAGAACACGTCGCGGTCGACCGCCATGGCGGAGCCTGCGGGCACACGGGCCACTTCGCCGGCGCGCATGATGAGGCTGTCGAGGCGCCGCATTTCGTGATGCAGCAGGCCGACCGCGTTCATGGTATCGTCGTCCGAACGGAAGCTGTTCGAGCAGACCAGCTCGGCAAGACCATCGGTCTGGTGCGCCGGGGTCATGTCCCCACCGCCGCGCATTTCCGACAGGCGCACCCGGAAACCGCGTTGTGCCAGTTGCCAGGCCGCTTCGGACCCGGCGAGCCCGCCGCCGATTATGTGGATATCATGGGTCATTGCGCGCGCCCTAATGCTTGCGTGCCCCCTTCGACAAGGCCTAGCGTCGGCCCATGCCGCGCCGCGCCCTTGTCGAGCATCGCCCCTGGCTGGTTCTCAGCCTGCTGGCGGGCGTGACCTACTTCTTCGCCTCAGACGATCCTATCGGCGGTCTCTGGCTGATCGTGTGGAAGGGGGCGGGGGTCGGTTTTCTCGCCGCTTACGCCGCGTTCCGGACCAAGGGCGTGGACGGCGCGCTGATCGCGCTGGTCATGGCGCTGGGTGCGGCAGGCGACATGGCGCTGGAACTGGATCTGGTGGCCGGGGGTGCGCTGTTCGCGCTGGGCCATGTGGTGGCCATTGGCCTCTACCTGCGCAACCCGCGCCGGAAAGTGGTGGCAAGCCAGGTCGCGGCGGGTGCTGCGCTGCTGATCATGACGCCCGCGATTGCCGGTTCGCTGGTCTATCCGCTGCCCAATTGGGTGGTCGCGACGGTTTATTCCGCCTTCGTCGGAGCGATGGCCGCCGCCGCCTGGACCAGTCGCTTTCCGCGCTATCGCGTGGGGACCGGCGCGGTGATGTTCGTCGCCAGCGACCTGCTGATCTTCGCGCGCGAGGGCGGAATGCTGCCTGACCTGGTGACGGGCTGGCTGATCTGGCCGCTCTATTACGGGGGGCAATTCCTGATCGCGGTGGGCGTGGTGCAGACGCTCAGGAAAGGAAGCGCATAAAGTGATTTCGAACCGGATGGAATCATCCGGCGGCTTGGAAATCACGGTAAGACAAGACTCTAGGGTCTGTTGAGATTTAGGATTCACAATTAGGACAGTTTGTGATTCAAGCTCGGTGAAGGGAGTTTTGGATGACACGCCTATGCCTTACCGATCTCCAATGGTCGCTGATTGAACCTTTTT
>JBAZTF010000010.1:0-103707 GCA_041662105.1 Erythrobacter sp. | reverse complement strand
TCACGAAGATCAGACGAATGTGCTCTGCCCATGATCCACCTCCAATGAGGGTGAATCACAAATCACGCCGGACAGGAATCCCCCGATTCAGGTTATCCGCAGAAAGCTCTAATCGAATGAGGCGACAGCCTGTTACCTTGCGGATCAGGATTTATCTAATGTTTTTAAGGGGAAGTGGTGGACGCACTAGGGCTCGAACCTAGGACCCGCTGATTAAGAGTCAGCTGCTCTACCAACTGAGCTATGCGTCCACTCGCGGCTTGCCGCGTGCCCGTTTCGGGGCATCCCCGAATCGAGAGAGGCGCTCATATAACTGGCCTCGCGCGGATTGGAAGGGGTTTGTTCGGGGCAGCGCGCGGTCATGGCCAATTCCTGTTTCCGGCTGCCGCTTACGCGTCCGGGCCGTGTTCCGCCCTGGCCCCGCGTCGCATCACACGCAGGAGCAGACACCCGGCACAATGATGGTCATGCCGAACCTGTCTCTGCACCAATCGTGCCTCGGGCCCGGTTCCCTGTTTCGAGGCGCGGCGGAGCGGTTTTCCTGCCCGGCAGGGCATCGCTGCGATCCGCGGAATGGGGCCTGAAACACGTTCAGGGTGACGGATTTCCCATGATGCGACTGGCGGGTCTACCTTGCCAGCCCACTGCGCGGCGCATGGCGGTTCCAGCGATTGACCATCATCAGCGAGCCAAGGCAGATCATGTTGGTCATCATCGAACTGCCGCCGTGGCTCATGAAGGGCAGCGGGATTCCGACCACCGGGGCCAGCCCCATGACCATCATCAGATTGATCGCAACGTAGAAGAACACCGTCACGGTCATGCCCGTCGCCAGCAGCTTGCCGAAGCGGTCGTTGCTCTGGCGCGCGACGCGCAGGCCCCAGCCGAGAATGAGCGCGAAGCAGGCGAGCACCACCAGCCCGCCGAAGAAACCCCATTCCTCGGCCATGGTGGCGAAGATGAAGTCCGTATGCGGTTCAGGCAGGTAGTTGAGGTGGCTTTGCGAACCCTCGTTGAAACCCTTGCCCCAGATGCCGCCCGAACCGATCGCGATCTTCGATTGGGTGATGTGATAGCCATCGCCCAGCGGATCGCTCTCAGGATCGAGGAAAACGAATACGCGCTTCTGCTGATAGTCGTGCAATCCGAAGAAGAAGGCGAGCGGGGCGAGCACGCCGCCGGTCGCGACCGCACCGACAAACCAGCGCAGCGGCAGCCCCGCGACGAACATCACCACCACGCCGCCGAAGGCGATGGCCAGCGAGGTGCCAAGGTCGGGCTGGAGCAGGACGAGCGCGACGGGAAGGCCCATGAGCACCCCGGCAGGGATCAGCGAGCGCCAGGTCGGGATCATGCCGACCGGCAGCGTGGCGTAGAAACGGGCGAGCACCAGCACGATCGCCGGTTTCATCAATTCGGACGGCTGCAACTGCATGAAACCCAGGTTGAGCCAGCGCTGGCTGCCGCCGCCGACGAAACCGATCGCTTCCACCAGCACCAGCAGCACGATGATCGCGCCATAGATCGGAAAGGCGAAGAACAACGCCAGTTCCTTGGTGAAGCGGCTCATCACGAAGGCCATCGCCAGGAATACGAGGAACCGGATGAGGTGGTTTTCGGCATAGGTTTCCCACGAACCGCCCGCCGCCGAATAGAGCACCAGCGAGCCGAACCCGACCAGCACGCAGAGCGGGACCAGCATCGACCAGGGCTGGCGCGCGATCGGGGCGGGGACCACGCTGCTCATCGGGTGGGGCCGCCCGTGGCGGGGGGGAGGCTGGCGGGAGCGGTTGCGGGGGGTGCGGCGGGCGGCGGCGCGACATCGGGCTCCAAAGCGGGCGGGGTATCGCCCGGCAGCGTATCGACGCGCGGCTGCAGCGTCTGCTCCGCGATGGTTTCGCTCTGGCGCACGGCAACGCGTGCCTCGGCTTCGACCTGGTCGAAGATGTCCTCGTCGCGCGCGGGCACCGGCCGGACCGCCTCGCCTGCCGCGGCTGCGTAGGCGCGATACCTGGCATCGAGCCGCTGCTGTGCGGTGCCGCCCCACTGCGCCTCGTAACCGCGCAAGGTTTCCACCGCCTTGGCCGGATCGAACAGGAAGGTCATCACGTCGCGCGCGATGGGGTAGGCCGCGCCCGAACCGCCGCCATGTTCGATCACCACCGCGCCGGCATATTTCGGCTTGTCGAAGGGGGCGAAGAACACGAACAACCCGTGGTCGCGATATTTCCACGGGCCGGACTTGCCGTTCGACAGGTTCAGCCCGACGACCTGTGCGGTGCCGGTCTTGCCCGCCAGCAATACGTCCGCGATCGGCAGTCTGGCCCGACCGGCGGTTCCCGGCCCGTTGACCACGTCGCTCATCGCCTGACGGACGAAATCGACATGCTCATGGCGGAAGTCGGCAGCGGCGAAGGGCCTGGGTATCTTCGATTTCACCAGTTGCGGTTCGAGATGGCGGCCCGATGCGATGCGCGCGGCATAGACCGCCAGTTGCAGCGGGTTGAACAGCATGTAGCCCTGGCCGATAGTGGCGTTGACCGTGTCGAAAGTCTGCCACTCGCGACCGTATTTCTTCAGCTTCCATGCCGGGTCGGGAACCGTGCCATAGAACTGGCTGGTCACCGGCAGGTCGAATTTCTGGCCCAGCCCGACCCGCCTGGCCATCGCCGCGATCGGGTCCATCCCGATCTTCTGTGCGAAGTGGTAGAAATAGACGTCGCAGGACTGGTAGATGCCCCTGGCCATGTCGACATGGCCGTGCCCGCGGCGATTCCAGCAGTGGAACACGCGGTTGCCGACCCTCAGGCCACCGCCGCAGGTGGTTGCGGCATGGGGGTCGAGTCCTTCGCCCAGGAAGCTCATCGCCACCATCGGCTTGACCGTGGATCCCGGCGGATAGAGCCCCTTGAGCACCTTGTTGCGCAGCGGGATGCGCTCATCCTCGCTCAGCATCGAATATTCGACGCGGCCGATCCCCTGCGAAAAGCTGTTGGGATCGAAGCTGGGCATCGATGCCATGCACAGGATATCGCCGGTCTCGCAATCGAGCACCACGACCGATCCGCTCTCCAGCCCGATGCGCCGCGCGGCATAATCCTGCAGCGGGCCGTCGATGGTGAGTTGCACCGGAGCACCCTGTACGTCTTCGCGTGTTTCGAGATCGCGGACGATGCGGCCCGACGCGGTCACCTCCACCCGCCGCGCGCCGGGGATCCCGCGGATTTCCTGTTCGAAGACCTTCTCGAGCCCGTCCTTGCCGATCTTGTAGCCGGGCGTGACCAGCAGCGGGTTGCGATCCTGCGCATATTCCTCGGCATTCGCGGGACCGACATAGCCGACGAGGTGCCCGACCGATGGGCCGGTGGGGTAGAAGCGCGAAAAGCCGCGCTGCGGAACCACACCATGCAGGTCGGGCAGCCGCACGCTGACGGCGGCGAACTGTTCGTATCTGAGCCCCGCGGCGACTTCGACCGGCTGGAAGCCGCGCGAATCCCTGATCCGCTTCTTGACGTCTGCCGCCTGGTTCGCGTCAAGATCGAGGATCATGGTCAATTCGTCGACCGTGCGGTCGGGATCGGGGGTCCGGTCGGGGATGATGTCGACGCGGAAATCGGCCCGGTTCGATGCCAGCGGCGCGCCGTTGCGGTCGAGTATCCAGCCCCGCCGCGGAGGGATCAGCGACAGGTTGACCCGGTTGCTTTCGGCCTCGAGATTGTACTTCTCGTTCTCGCCGATCGCGATGTAGGCCTGCCGCGCCGCCAGCAGGATGCCAACCCCGCCCATCGCGGCCCCGATGGTGAAGGTCCGTCGGTCGAAGGCATTGTCGAGCCTGGTCTGGTTGACCACCTCGCGCTGCCGCGCCTTGCCCTTGCCCAATCGCGTCATCCGAGCCGTTTCCTGCGCGCCAGCCGGAACCGGTCGAGCCGCGCCACCAGACGCGCGAAGGGCGGGAAGAGGAGGGTCGAGAACACGAGTTGCGGACCAAGCGCGGCGAGCGAGCTGGTAGTTGGCGTTGCACCTGAAAGGAGCCAGCCGGACAGCAGATAGGCAGCCACGAGCATGCTTGCGGTGAACCAGTCCTGCCAGAAGCTGCGCCAGGGAAAGCGCGACTCGATCGCCTCGATGGCGATCAGGGCGAGGGACCAGCTCAGCACCCCGAAACCGAAGGGCTGGCCGCTGAACAGATCGTCGAACAGGCCCAGCGGCAGCCCGGCCCAGATCGGCAGCAGGCCGGGACGGACCAGCCGCCAACCGAGCAGCATCAGCAGGCCGGTCGGCGGAACCATCGGCATCGCCACCGCGATCAGGAACAGCGGGACCAGCGATCCCAGCATGACCGAGAGCCAGGGGACCGAATAGGCGAACGCCGGAGAGTGCGAACGGTTGATGCGGCTGCCATAGGCATCGCTGCGCGAACGCGGATTGATCCGCTCCATCAATTGCCCAGCTCCTGCTCGACCGGGGTCTGCACGGCCGCCACCGCTTCAGGATCGAAGATCGGTTCGATTGCGACGAAATCGGTCGCAGCGGGATCGCTGATCAACCGGGCCAGCCCGCCATCGTCGGTCTTCTCGGTCAGGATCGCCACCGCGATCCCGGGGCGGTAATAGCCGCCGGTACCGCTGGTGACGAAGACATCGCCGGGCCTGAGCGGATTGATGCCCAGGTTGATCAGGCGGATCCGCAGCAGGCCGTCGCCGCGCCCTTCGGCAAAGGCCACCACCTCGTCGCTGGCGCGGCGCACCGGCAGCACGCTCTCGCTGTCGGTCAGCAGCAGCACGCGCGCGCTGCCCGACCCGACTTCGAGGATACGCCCGACCACCCCGCGCGGACTGCGTACCGCCATGCCGACCTTCACGCCCTGGCGTAGTCCGGCGCCGACATAGGCAAAGCGCCGCGTGCTGGCCGCGGTCGACCCGACGAGGCGCGCCATCGCCACCGGCTTCGCCGCGGTATCCCGCAGGCCGAGCAGGGCCTTGAGCCGGTGGTTTTCCCGCTCGACCGCCCGCGCTTCGGCGAGGCGGATGCGGGCGATTTCCATCTCGCTTTCGAGCGCCGCGTTCCTCGATCCGGCACGATAGTAACCCGCGATCGATTGCCATAGCGACCGGGTTCCCGTGCGTACGACCGCCGCGGTCCTGGTCGCCGGGGCGACGGTATCGCTGGCGCGTCCGCGCGCCCACCCGAACAGGTCCGGCTGATACAGCGACAGGCCCAGCAGCACCGCCCCGACGAGCGCACCGATCCCGGCCACGATATAGCCGGTAAAGACATTGTACTGCGCCCTGCGAGAGTAGCTCGAGCGCCGTTGGTTTGGCGGCGCCATCGTCGATCCCTCCCCCTCAGGCCGTCATCAGCACGCCGCGATAGATCGGATCTTCCATCGCCCGGCCAGTGCCCACGGCCACGCAGGACAGCGGATCCTCGGCGATGGTGACCGGCAGGCCGGTCTCTTCGCGCAGGAATTCGTCGAGCCCGCCGATCAACGCCCCGCCGCCGGTCAGCACGATGCCCTGGTCGACGATGTCGGCGGCCAGTTCGGGCGCGGTGTTTTCCAGCGCGATGCGCACGCCTTCGACGATCGCGCCGATCGGTTCGCTGAGCGCTTCGGCGATATGGCCCTGGTTGATCGTGATTTCCTTGGGCACGCCGTTGACGAGGTCGCGGCCCTTGATGGTGATGCTTTCACCCACGCCATCGGCGGGCTGGCGGGCCACGCCGTAATCCTTCTTGATCCGTTCGGCGGTCGCTTCGCCGATCAGCAGGTTGTGGTGGCGGCGGACGTAGGAAACGATCGCTTCGTCCATCTTGTCGCCGCCGGTGCGCACCGAGGTGGTATAGGCAAGCCCGCGCAGCGACAGCACGGCAACTTCGGTGGTGCCGCCGCCGATGTCGACGACCATGCTGCCGACCGGTTCGGTCACGGGCATGTCGGCGCCGATCGCCGCGGCCATCGGTTCGAGGATCAGGTAGACCTGCGAAGCCCCGGCGTTCGAGGCCGCATCGCGGATCGCGCGCCGTTCGACCGAGGTCGAACCCGAGGGCACGCAAATGGTGATCTCGGGATAGCGCAGCAGGCTCTTGCGGCCATGCACCTTGCGGATGAAGTGCTTGATCATCTCTTCGGCGATTTCGATGTCGGCGATGACGCCGTCGCGCAGCGGCCGGATCGCCTCGATGCTGTCGGGGGTCTTGCCCATCATCATCTTGGCATCGTCACCCACGGCCTTGACCCGCTTGACGCCATTGATCGTCTCGATCGCCACCACGCTCGGCTCGTTGAGGACGATGCCCTGGTCCTGCACATAGACCAGCGTGTTGGCGGTGCCGAGGTCGATCGCCATGTTCTGCGAACCGAATTTGAAGAGGTTGTTCCAGAAGCCCATTGTACTTCGATTTTCCGTCTGATCTGGAGGTGTGGCGGCTGGGGATGCGGCCTGCGCGCCTCGCCCCGAAGGGATTGGTGGCGGGTCCATAGCGAGACAATCGCCAAAATGCCAAAAATTTGTGCGGTTCAGGCGGGGGAAACGGCATCGTCCGGCCTCGGCAATGCGACGATTCGTCGCTAACCTGCGGGGCGATGCCGCAAATTCGCCGCCTGCCCGAAAATCTGGTCAACCGCATCGCCGCGGGCGAGGTGGTCGAACGGCCGTCCTCCGCGCTCAAGGAACTGGTCGAAAACGCCATCGACGCGGGGGCCGGGCGCATCGCGGTGAAGCTGGTCGACGGCGGGCTGACCAGCCTCGAAGTGACCGACGATGGCTGCGGCATGACGCCCACGGATATGACGCTGGCGCTGGAGCGCCATGCCACGTCGAAACTGCCTGATGACGCCATCGAACAGGTGGTGACTCTGGGCTTTCGCGGCGAGGCCTTGCCGAGCATCGCCAGCGTCGCGCGTTTCACGCTCGAAAGCCGCCCGCATGGCGCGCAGCAGGGCTGGAAGCGCGTGGTCGATCATGGCGAACTGATTACGGAAGGCCCCGCCGCGCTGCCACCGGGCACCCGCGTGCGGGTGGAAAACCTGTTCGGCAAGCTGCCGGCGCGGCGCAAGTTCCTGCGCAGCGAACGCAGCGAATACGCCGCCTGCCTCGATGTGGTGCGGCGGCTGGCCATGGCGCGGCCCGACGTGGCGATCACGCTCGACCATGGCGAACGGCGCATCCTGGGCCTGCAGGGCGGGGAAGGGCTGGAAAACCGCGTGGCGCAGATCGTCGCGCGCGAACTCAAGGACAATAGCGTCGCGATCGCGCTCGAGCGTGGGACCATGCGGCTGACCGGGATCGCCGGCCTGCCGACCTACAATCGCGGGGTGGCCGACCATCAATACCTGTTCGTCAACGGCCGCCCGGTGAAGGACCGGTTGCTGACCGGCGCGGTGCGCGGCGCCTATGCCGATATGCTCGCGCGCGATCGCCACGCGGTGCTGGCGCTGTTTCTCGACCTCGCGCCCGGGGACGTCGATGTGAACGTGCACCCGGCCAAGACCGAAGTGCGCTTTCGCGATGCGCAGGGCGTGCGCGGCTTCATCGTTTCGGGCTTGCGCCAGGCGCTGGCAACCGGCGACCGGCGCAGCGCGCAGGCGCCTGATGCCGCCGCGATGGGGCGCTGGCAGGCCGAACCCGCGCGCGAGGAGCCAGCGCCCGCGCTCCGCTCGATCTTTGCCGGACGCGACTGGTCGATGCCGCGGGCGCGGGTGAACGAGGCCAATGCCGCCTGGCGCGGGGTCGAGGCCGAGGTGATGGCCGCCCCGCACGGACGGGCAGAGGCGGCCGCGCCGGTCGCGGCGGAGGAGCAGGACTTCCCGCTCGGCATCGCGCGCGGGCAGGTCGCCAACACCTATATCGTCGCCGAGGCGAGGGACGGGCTGATCCTCGTCGACCAGCACGCGGCGCATGAGCGGCTCGTGCTCGAACGCCTGCGCGCGGCGGGGGCGCACGATGCCGTCCGGCGCGAACAGGCGCTGCTGATCCCCGATGTCGTCGAAATGGACGAACCGTCGTGCGACCGGCTCGAGGAAGCGGCCCCCAGGCTGGCCGAACTGGGCCTGGTGATCGAGCGTTTCGGGCCGGGCGCCATGCTGGTGCGCGCGCTGCCGCATGCCATCGCCAAGACCGATCCGAAGAAGCTGCTGCGCGATATCGACGATGATCTCGCGCTCAACGGCGATGCGCTGCTGCTGGGCGAGAGGCTCGACCTGGTGCTCGCGACCATGGCCTGCCACGGCTCGGTCAGGGCGGGGCGCCCGTTGCGCGTCGACGAGATGAATGCGCTGTTGCGCGAGATGGAGCGCACCCCGCGTTCGGGCCAGTGCAACCATGGTCGGCCGACCTGGGTCAAACTGTCGATGGAAGACGTCGAAAAACTGTTCGGGAGGCATTGATGCGCAAGGCCCTTTTCCTGTCGGCGCTGGCGCTGGCCGCCTGCGCGAAGCAACCGACCGAGGAAGAGCGCCGCGCGGCGGTGGCGGAGGTGGAGAGCATGCAGGCCCCGCCGCCACAGGCGTTCGGCCCGCAAGCCATCCTCTCTCCCGATATCGAGAAGAACGATCTTTATGGAGCAGGGTGCGGTTTCGTGCCCGATGGCGGCGAAGCGGGTGCCGTGGCGCTCGCCATGGCGGACGAAGGCTATATGAAGCGCGATGACGAAATCCTGCGCTTTGCCGCGGACATGGGCAGCAAGGAACTGCCCTATCTTGCGCACGGCGAATATGACGGGCGCGACTATGCCTTTGCGCTGGTGCTCAGCCAGTCCGAGGGCAAGACGGTGGGCGAGGAGGCGATCGACTACCCCGCTTCGCTGACCGTCACCGACAGCAGGGAACGCGTGGTCTACCAGGCCGATGGCACCGCCCGGTGCGGCGCCTGAGTCAATCCTCTATCGGCGCGTCCGGATCGCGCACACGGATGAGGCCGTTGCTGGTCATCTCCATCACCAGATCATCGTGCTGGTTGAAGGTGCGGTGGAGGACCTTGAATATGCCCATCTCCGGCCGCGATTTGCTGCGCCGCTTTTCGAGCACCTCGCTTTCGCAGCGCAGCACATCGCCGGGGTAGACGGGCCTGATCCAGCGCAGCTTGTCGACGCCGGGCGAGCCGAGGCCGGCGGATTTTTCCGCCTTCATGCTCTCGACCATCATCGCCATGGTCATCGCACAGGTGTGCCAGCCGCTGGCCGAAAGCCGCCCGAAATGCGTCTGTGCCGCCGCTGCATCGTCGAGGTGAAAGGGTTGCGGATCGTACTTGCCCGCAAATTCCAGCACTTCCTCGCGCGTTACTTCGTAGCTTCCGAAAGCGCGGACATCGCCGACCCTGACGTCTTCAAAATACTTCATGCCCGCTCGATGGCGCAGCGCCATCGGGCAGGCAACCACGGAAAAGCTTAATCCCCGGCAAGCGCAGGCTCGAGTGGCGCGAGCGCACCGTCGAGCTGCGGGTCCTGCGGCAGGCCGAGCACGCGCCGCAGCAGCGGGGCCACATCGACATTGTCGAATACCGGCAGCCGCACGCCATCCGCAAAGGCGGGGCCGCTGGCGATGAACAGTGCGAGCATCTGCGGGTCGGAATTGTCGAAGCCGTGCGCGCCGCCGGCAACCGGATAGCGCGGCGGGCCGGACAGGATCGTCCAGCCGTTTTCGGCGATGCAGATGATCGCCGCGACGCGCGGGTTTGCGCCATAGTGGAGGCGGGCGGGGAGGTCTTCCTTGCGCCGGCAGTCCATATGCTCGTGCGGCACCAGCAAGGCATCGGCCACGCGGCTGTCGGTGCCCGTCACCGGCTCGATCGCGGCATAGGGACCCGTTTCGACCGCGACGTAGCTTTCGCGATCGATGAAATCGTCAAGCTGGATCACGCGCGCTGCATCGGTCTGGCGCATGCCGTGATCGGCCACCACGACAAAATTGGCCGCTTGCCCGAGTTCGGCAAGGCCTTGAACCAGTTCGCCGATCCGCGCATCGACTTCGGCGATCGCGGCGTTCACTTCCTCGCTTTCGGGTCCGAAGCGGTGGCCGGCGGTGTCGACCGTATCGAAATAGAGCGTGATGAGCGCCGGGCGAATCGCCGCCGGGCGGCGCAGCCAGTCGATCACGCTGCGCACGCGTTGCCGGTTGCCGATATTCTGGTCGAAGCGCAGCCAGTCACTCGGGCGGATGCCTGCAAAGGGCACTTCGCTGCCGGGCCAGAACATGGTCGCGGTGCGGATGCCCGCGCGTTCGGCGGTGATCCAGACCGGTTCTGCCTCGCTCCACCAGAAGGGGTCGAGCGTCTGTCGCGCATCGCTCAGGCTGAATAGCTGCCCCGGGCGGCGCGGGTCGATCATGCTGTTGCCCGCGATCCCGTTGCGGTCCGGACGCAGGCCGGTGACCAGCGTGTAGTGGTTGGGGAAGGTCTTGGTCGGAAAGCTTGGCCGCATGGGCCCCGCGGCGCCGTCAGCGGCAAGCCTGGTCAGGTTCGGGGTAATCCCCCGGTCGAGATAATCGGAGCGGAATCCGTCGATCGAGATCAGGATCGTGACCGGCCGGTCGGCCTGCCGGGCAGCGGCGGGGAGGGCGGGCAGCAGCAGGGCCGCGAGGAGGGCGATCAGGAAGCGCATGGAGGTCCGTTACTTGCGAAGCGCGACAATTGCGAGACGAGGGGGAACCGCCGTTCGATCAGACGTTGAACCGGAACTGCATCACGTCGCCGTCCTGAACGACATAGTCCTTGCCCTCCTGGCGCAGCTTGCCCGCTTCCTTGGCGCCGCTCTCGCCGCCCAGCGCGACATAGTCGTCGAAGGCGATGGTTTCGGCACGGATGAAGCCGCGTTCGAAATCGGTATGGATCTCGCCCGCGGCCTGCGGGGCCTTGGCGCCCGTGTGAAAGGTCCAGGCGCGCGCTTCCTTGGGACCGACGGTGAAGAAGGTCTTGAGCCCGAGCAGCTTGTAGCCCGCGCGGATCACGCGGCTGAGGCCGCTTTCATCGAGGCCCAGTTCGGCAAGATACTCGGCACGGTCCCCGGCGGGCATGGCGACCAGTTCGCTCTCGATCGCGGCGGAGACCACCACCGCCTCGGCACCCTCGGCGGCGGCCCTGGCGAAGACCTGTTGCGACAGGGAATTGCCGGTTGCCGCGTCTTGCTCTGCGACATTGCAGACATAGAGCACCGGCTTGGCGGTGAGCAGCTGCGCCTGCCTGAAGACGCGCGCTTCCTCGTCGTCCTTCGGCTCGGTCAGGCGGGCAGGCTTGCCCTCGCGCAGCAGGTCGAGCGCCTGGCCGAGCACCGAGGCCATCAGCCTGGCTTCCTTGTCGCCGCCGGTGGCGCGCTTGGCCGCGGCGGGGACGCGCTTTTCAAGGCTCTCCAGATCGGACAGCATCAGCTCGGTCTCGACCACTTCGGCATCGGCGATCGGATCGACCTTGTTGGCGACGTGCTGGATGTCGTCATCCTCGAAGCAGCGCAGCACGTGGACGATGGCATCGACCTCGCGGATGTTGCCGAGGAACTGGTTGCCCAGGCCTTCGCCCTTGCTCGCGCCCTTCACCAGCCCGGCGATATCGACGAAGGCGAGCTGCGTCGGGACGATCTTCGCCGATTTGGCAATCGCGGCGATCTTCTCGAGCCGTTCATCGGGCACGGATACCTGGCCCACGTTCGGCTCGATCGTGCAGAACGGATAGTTCGCGGCCTGCGCGGCCTGCGTCTCGGTCAGTGCATTGAACAGGGTGGACTTGCCGACATTCGGCAGGCCGACGATCCCGCAGCGGAAACCCATCGATAACTCCGGAAATATGGTGTGGCGGCGCCCTTAGCCGCGCCATGCGCCAATTGCCAGCGTGTCAGCCCATCAATCCCGCATCCTGAGCGCGTATTCGTTCATGAAGCGCGCGTCGTCACCCCTGGCGAGCCATTCGGCCTCGGCGGCTATGGCGCCGAGCATGGCCGCAAGGTCGTCGATCTCGGCCTTGGCGTAATTGCCGAGGACATGGCCGTGGACGCGATCCTTGTGCCCCGGATGGCCGATGCCGATCCGCACGCGGCGAAAATCGGGGCCGCCAAGCTGGCTCACATGCTGGTTGATGCTGCGCAGGCCATTGTGCCCGGCCAACCCGCCGCCGATCCGCACCTTGACCTTGAACGGGGCGAGGTCGAGCTCGTCGTGGAACACGGTCAGCGCTTCGACGCCCAGCTTGTAGAAGCGCAATGCCTCGGCGACGGCACGCCCGCTTTCGTTCATATAGGTCGCGGGCTTGAGCAACAGGATCTTCCCTGTCCCGATGCGCCCTTCCTGCACCCAGCCCGAGAACTTCTTCTGCACCGGGCCGAAACCGTGTATCTCCGCGATTGCGTCGCAGGCCATGAAGCCGACGTTGTGCCGGTGGAGCGCATATTGCGGTCCGGGATTTCCAAGGCCTGTCCAGATCTGCATCAGCGCCCTCTAGCGGTGGCTTGCACAAAAGCAAAACGCCGGCCCCTTGCGGGACCGGCGCTTCGTGAAACCCGGGATGAGAGGCGGGAAGATTACTCCGCGCCGCCCGCTTCCTCGGTGGTTTCTTCTTCGGTGGCTTCTTCCCCGGTGGCTTCTTCCTCGCCTTCGTCCTGCACGCTGGCGGGAACGTCGCTGGCAGCGACCGCGGCAGCGGCTTCGGCGCCTTCGGCCTTCTTCAGCGCCGAGGGGGCAACCAGCGTGGCGATGGTGAAGTCGCGGTCGGTGATCGCGCTTTCGGAACCCACGGGCAGCGCCACTTCGCTGATGTGGATCGATTCGCCCACGTCCTTGCCGGTCACGTCGATGACGATTTCGGTGGGGATCTTGTCGGCTTCGCAGATCAGGTCGAGTTCGTGGCGAACGATGTTGAGCACGCCGCCCTTCTTGAGGCCCGGGCTCTTTTCTTCGTTGGCGAAGATCACCGGCACGTTGACTTCGACCTTCGCGCCCTTGGCAAGGCGGAGGAAGTCGACATGCTCGGGGCGGTCGGTCACGGGATGGACGGCGACGTCCTTGGGAAGCGTGCGGATGGTCTTGCCATCGAGCTCGATCACGACAATCGAGTTCATGAAGTGGCCGGTGCCGAGCTGTCGGGACAGTTCCTTGGCTTCCACGTGAATCAGGGTGGGTTCTTCCTTGCCGCCGTAGATTACGGCAGGAACGCGGCCATCGCGACGCAGTGTGCGGGAGGCTCCCTTGCCAGCCCGTTCGCGCGTCTCGGCCGGCAGGGTCAGAGCGTCGCTCATGTCACTTACCTTTCGAATGCGGTTTGCATGCTCGGTCCACCACGCCTCCAGGGATGACCATGGTGCCGAAGCGCGGGCCCTTAGCAGGCCCGTTGCGAAACGCAAGCCGCAAGGTGGGAGCCGCGCCTAATCCACCCGACGCACGGTGTAGCCATCCTTCTCGAGCCGTGCGGGCAGGCCGTCGGGGCCGAGCAGGTGGCCTGCGCCAACCGCGACCAGAGGGCGCTCCCTCGCCGAGAGCAGGTTTTCGAGCTGCGCGGTCCAGGCGGCGTTGCGATCGATCAGCAGCGCCTGCCTGAGCTCCCTGTCGGCAAGAATGCCGCGCTGCGAGACCCTGGCCAGTTCGTCGAGCTTGCCGCTGCCCCAGGCCTGGGCGACTTCGCCGGACTGGTCCCCGTATTCGGCCGTTTCGTGCAACACGGCGTTGAGCAGGTCGCGCTGTTCCAATTCGGGCAGGCCATCGAAGATCGCCAGTTGCGCCCGGGCGCCTTCGAGTTCGACGATTTCCCGGTTCCCGAATTCACTGATCAGCGCACGGTCGGCGCCGTTTTCGGATTCGCCATCCTGCGCCACCTGCGCCAGCGCCAAAGCCGCGGCCCAGCTTTCCATCGGATCGAAATAGCTGCGCCGGACGCTTGCCTTGACCAGAAGCTTGTCGAATTCGCCGCGCAATTGGGGTGCGATGCGTTGGCGGATCGGGCCGCCTGGGTGGTCGAAGGCCATGTCCTCGAACAGTTTCGAAAGGGCCGGGCCGTCGTCGAGATTGGCCACTTCGACCACCAGCATGTCGGCATTTGCGATCACCTGCCTGAGCCGCGGCGACTGCCAGGCGACATCGTCGGGCAGCGCGTGGACGGTGCCGAACAGCCAGCCTTCGACCTGCCCGTCCGCCGTGGAAATCTCCCACAGCGCGGGATAGCCGGCAGGGGCTTCAGGCTTTTCGGGCTCCGCCTGGCAGGCAAAGAGGGCGAGGGCGGCCGCGAGGCTGGTCAGGAGGCGCTTCATCGCGCTCTCCCCTGCCGGACCGGGCGGACATTGCAAGCGTGCATCGACCGACGCCCGCTCGCGGGACGGCCGTTATTGCAGCCGCGTCACCGGGATCGCGCGGGCTTCGAGGAAGTCCTGCACGCTCTGCTTGCCGGCAAGGTGTCCGGCGCCGACCGCGATGAACACGGTGCCCGGCTGGTCAAGCCGCCGGTCGATCCATTCGGCCCAGCCGGCATTGCGATCATAGAGCAGCGCCTGCGCCAGCGTCGGATCGCTCAACCCCTCGTTCATCAAGGTGGCCAGGCCGTTGGCATCGCCCGTCAGCCAGCTGGCGACCATCCGGTCCATCGTCGGCACGATCGCATCGATATTGCCTGCCGAGGCCATCAGGAAGGCGATCTGCGACTGGATCGGCAGTTCATCGAACAGGCCGATCTGGTAGTCGACCGTCTCCAGCGCGCCGCGTGTCTTGTCGGGTCCGGCCTTGACTTCGATCACATGCTCGACCCCGCTTTCGGCGGTCCAGCCATTCTTCATCAGCGGCAGAACGGCCAGCGTCATCCCGGCGAACCACGGCTCGAAGCGGTCGAAGGCATTGACGGGTATGCCGATCGTGGTGAGCGCGCCTTCGAAGGCCGTGCGGTCGCTTTCGGGCAGCATGTCGCGCAGCGATTTGTCGGCGGGCAACACCGCCTTGCCCGCCACCATTTGCTGCGAGGCGGGATCGCGTGTCGCATTGGCTGGAATTTCCGTCACCAGGGAATCGGCGCTGTCGAGTGCCGCGGCGATCGGGCCGGTGTACCATTCGACATCCTGCGGCAGGGCATGGACAGTACCGAAGAGGTAGATCGTGGTGTCCTCGTCCGCGACCTTCCACAGCGCGGGGCCGCGATGCCCGGCCGGGTGCGGTGCCGTCGCTACGACAACCTCGGTGGTCTGCGATGCAGCCGGTGCGCTGGCCAACAGCGCCGCAGCAACAGGTAGCGCGACGAACAGGGACAGGTGACGACAGAGGCGTTTGGGCGTGGCTTTCATCGTGGCTCTCGCAGATGGGGAAGCTGGCAGGCGCAATCGCAAGCCGCGCCCTTGCCCGCTATCTGGCTCTCCGCCTGTGCATAGGCAAGGGGGTGACTGAACGGTCCGAACAATTGGGGGGTCAGCGCGCGAGCCTTTCCGCTTCCAAACCGTGCCCGGACAGGAAGTCCTGCACCTTGTCCTTGCCGAACAGGTGGCCTGCACCAACCGCGAGGAGCACGGTTCCCGGCCGTTCAAGTCGATCCGCGAGCCAGGATGCCCAGGCTCGATTGCGGTCGGCCAGAAGCGCCTTGTGCAGCGCGCGGCCCAATTCCGAATCCGGGAAGACGGTCTGATCCTCTGCAAGCAGCGAGCCCTTCGCCCAGGCGTGCTCGCTTGCGAAAGGTTGCCGGTCCACGGCAGTCACCCCCGATTTGGCGCTTTCGCGCATTTGCCGTGCCCGTGACGAAACCAGAAGCATCTTTCCCGTCCCAGCGGGCCAGATCCCCTTCGATATCGGCGAGCAGGATCTTCTCGTCGATGCCCAGCAGCGAAGCCACCACATCGGCGGCATTCTCGATCGAACCGATCGGCTTGCCGGCATCGGCGAATTCCGCCTCCAGAACCGTCTCAACCCCGTTCTCGCTGGTCGAGCCCTGCTGCAAGGACATCGACACGCCCGCAGCCAGCAGTGCAATCATGGGCGGAAGGCGGTCGAATTTCTCCAGTGGCATCCCGGAGATTTGCGCCAACCTTGCCCACTTCCTCGCGCCGTCGGGCGAAAGGCGTTCGGATGTCGGCGTGCGCTCGTCCATTCCGCCGATGATCGAGAGCAGTACTTCGCCTATCACCGCTTCGCTGTCTGCGTTGCTGGTCTCCAGAACCAGCTCGTCGGCATCGACGATTGCCTGTTCCAGCGCGGGCGAACGCCAGCGAAAACTCCTGGGAAGGATATGGAAGGTGCCGAAGAGGTAGATGGTGGTATCGTTGTCCGCCAGTTTCCAGATTGCGGGCGTCGGTTCGTAGTCCTGCTCTACCACGAGGACCGGTTCGACCTGCGCTGCGGACAGTGGCCTGAAATTCGCCACCGGAAGCGCCCGTTCCTTCTGCCGGACACTTGGTTGGGCGTAGTATTGCGCTTCGGCAATGCCTGGCGTAGATGCCAGCAACGCGAACGTGACAAGACCTGCGACCGGTTTCATCTTTGTCCTCAAATCATCGACGGTTGCTGTTGACTTGAATTGCATGGTGGGTGTCAAGCGCTTGCAGAGCGTTGCCCGCCATTGACGCATTTTCGCGCATCGGCCATGGCGCCTCGCCATGAAGCGAGACCCTTCGAAGTCATTCCAGGACATGATCCTCGCGCTCCACGATTTCTGGAGCGCGCAGGGCTGCCTTATCCTCCAGCCCTATGACATGCGCATGGGGGCGGGGACCTTCCACACCGCCACCACGCTGCGCGCGCTGGGGCCCGAACCGTGGAGCGCGGCCTTCGTCCAGCCCTGCCGCCGCCCGACCGATGGCCGTTATGGCGAAAACCCCAATCGCCTGCAGCATTACTACCAGTACCAGGTGATCCTCAAGCCGAGCCCGCCCGATATCCAGGACCTTTATCTGGAAAGCCTGCGGGTGATCGGGATCGATCCGCTAAGGCACGATATCCGCTTCGTCGAGGACGATTGGGAAAGCCCGACGCTGGGCGCATGGGGGCTTGGCTGGGAGGTGTGGTGCGACGGGATGGAGGTCACCCAGTTCACCTATTTCCAGCAGATGGGCGGCTTCGATTGCAGGCCGGTCGCGGGCGAGCTGACCTACGGGCTCGAACGGCTGGCGATGTATATCCAGGGCGTCGACAATGTGTACGATCTGAACTTCAACGGGGGCACGTCCTCGAGCAGCGAAGCGGTAGGACGCGATAGACTCGTGACTTACGGACAGGTGTTCCTCGAGAACGAGAAGCAGATGTCGAAGTGGAACTTCGAGATCGCCGGGACCGATGCGCTGTTCGACCTGTTCAACAAGGCCGAGGCCGAGTGCCAGAACGCGCTTGCGGCCGAGGTGCCCATCGCCGCCTACGAGCAGGCAATCGAGGCGAGCCACATCTTCAATCTGCTGCAGGCGCGCGGCGTGATCAGCGTGCAGGAACGCGCCAGCTACATGGGCCGGGTGCGCGACCTCGCGCGTGGTTCCTGCGAAGCCTATATGGCCATGCAAGCGCCGCAATGGGCCGCGAAATACCCGGAGTGGTCGGCATGAGCGGTTCAACACGCCATCCGCAAACCCGAATGCACCCACAACCGCTCATGCTGAGCTTGTCGAAGCACAGGCAGGAGGCCTGCGCCGTGCGTGGCCTTCGACAGGCTCAGGCTGAGCGGATGTTCGCATGGGAGGCAGCCCATGTCTGACTTCCTCCTCGAACTGCGCAGCGAAGAAATCCCGGCCCGGATGCAGGCGGGGGCGCGTGACGAACTCGAAAAACTGTTCCGCCGCGAAATGGAGGCCGCGGGCGTCGCGGTTGGCGAGATCACCGTCTGGTCGACCCCGCGCCGCCTCGCGCTGATCGCGCGCGGGTTGCCAGAGGCGACCGAGGCGGTCAGCGAAGAGGCCAAGGGCCCGCCCGAGGGCGCGCCTGACGCCGCGATCGACGGTTTCTGCCGCAAGAACGGCGTGACCCGCGACCAGCTTGAACTGCGCGATGTAAAGGGCCGCAACACCTGGTTCGCGGTGATCGAAAAGCCGGGCAGGGCGATGAAGGACGTCCTTGCCGAGGCGATCCCGGCGATCGTCCGCGATTTCGCCTGGCCCAAGTCGATGCGCTGGGGCGCGGCCTCGCTCTCGACCGAGAGCCTGCGCTGGGTGCGCCCATTGTCGGGCATCGTCGCGCTGCTGGGCGACGAGGTGATCGAATGCGCGGTGCACGGCGTTGCTTCGGGCGCGGTGACCATGGGCCATCGCTTTCACACCCCAGGTTCCGCTCGTCCTGAGCCTGTCGAAGGACATGGCGCGGACACCCTTCGACAGGCTCAGGGTGAGCGGGTGGGGGGGAGCACCATCACCATCGGCAATGCCGGTGACTATGCGATGAAGCTGCGCGCGGGCCATGTGATCGTCGATCACGCGGAACGGCAGGACCTGATCCGCGCCCGCGCCGCGCAGGTCGCATCCGAAGCAGGCCTCAAGCTGGTCGAGGATGAGGGGCTGGTGATCGAGAACGCCGGTCTCACCGAATGGCCCGTGCCGCTGCTGGGACGGTTCGACGAGGCGTTCCTCGATGTCCCGCCCGAGGTGATCCAACTCACCGCGCGCGTGAACCAGAAGTATTTCGTGTGCACTTCCTCCCCCGACGGGGGAGGGGGACCACGAAGTGGTGGAGGGGCACTCTCCGCAGGTCCGACGGCGCCCCTCCACCATCCAGCGGATGGTCCCCACCCCCGTACCGGGGAGGAAGGGTTGGCCAACGCCTTCGTCTGCACCGCCAATATCGAGGCGGCGGATGGCGGCGCGGCGATCGTCGACGGCAACCGCAAGGTGCTGGCTGCGCGATTGAGCGATGCGCGGTTCTTCTGGGAGCAGGACCGGAAGACCAGGCTTGCCGACCACGCGAAGAAACTGGAGCGGATCACCTTCCACGAGAAGCTGGGCACGGTTGCCGACAAGGTCGAGCGGGTGGCCAGGCTGGCCCGCTGGCTGGTCGAGGAAGGGATCGTAAAGCCCTCGCCCCTTGAGGGGAGAGGGTTGGGAGAGGGGGCGCGCGCGCCAACCGTCGATCCCCACTCCCCGACCCTCTCCCCTGAAGGGGAGAGGGGGATTCTTGCCGACATGGCCGAACAGGCCGCCCGCCTGTGCAAGGCCGACCTCGTCACCGAAATGGTCGGCGAATTTCCCGAATTGCAGGGGGTTATGGGCGGATATTACGCCCGCGCCGAGGGCCTGCCCGATGCCGTGGCCGACGCCATCCGCGATCACTACAAGCCGGTCGGGCAGGGCGATGACGTGCCGACCGCGCCGGTGACGGTGGCGGTGAGTTTGGCGGACAAGCTGGATACGATGTTCTCGTTCTTCTCGGTCGAACTTTATCCGACTGGATCAAAAGACCCGTTTGCCTTGCGGCGCGCGATGTTGGGGACCATTGCGACGGTCTTGAAGTCGGGCTTGCGGGTGCCTTTTACGAAAATAGCTCGTACGCAGTACAAGCTGGAAGATGGGCCACTCGCTTGGTTCCTCGACTTCCTCGATGAGCGCCTCAAGGTCCAGCAACGCGAAGCAGGCGTCCGTCACGATCTGATCGACGCCGTGTTCGCGCTTGGCGGCGAGGACGATCTCGTTCGCCTGCTCGCGCGTGTGACGGCGCTCCAGAGCTTCATGGACACCGACGACGGCGCCAATCTGCTCGCCGGATACAAGCGCGCGGCCAATATCCTCAAGAAGGAAGGGTGGGCGGATACGCCCTCTCCCCTTCAGGGGAGAGGGAGGAGCCCCGTAGGGGCGGAGGGTGTGGGGGGCATGAGCATCACCGCCGATCCATCCGCTGTCCCCCACCCCCCGACCCCCTCCCCTGAGGGAGAGGGGGAGATTTGGCACACCGGCGACGAGGATCCGATGGAGAACGTCGACGATCCGCAGATGCGCGATGTCTATGCCGAAGCGGGCCACGCGGCCGAGCTTCCCTACACGCCCGAACCGGCCGAAAAGGCGCTGATCGACGCTCTCGCCATTGCCGAACCTGAGGCCGCAAAGGCCATCGTCGCGGAGGATTTCGCCGCCGCCATGGGGGCTCTGGCTACGTTGCGCGCGCCGATCGATCGTTTCTTCGATGAAGTGACGGTAAACGCGCCTGAAGAAAACAAGCGTGCGGCGCGGCTCGACCTGCTTGCGCGCTTTCGTGCTGCAGTGCACAAAGTGGCGGATTTCAGCCGTATCGAGGGTTAGCCTGCACCCTCGCCCTTGGTCCTGAGCTTGTCGCAGGACCGGCCTTCGTCGGCGCGGCGCAGGAGCGAACTACACCCTTCGACAGGCTCAGGGTGAACGGATAGGTTTTTATGACGCAGACGGTCTTCACCTTTGGCGGCCCACTCACGGACGCGGCTCCGCATTCGAATGCACGGCAGAAGGACAAGACCGTCACCGGCGGCAAGGGCGCCAATCTTGCCGAAATGGCCGGCATCGGCCTGCCGGTCCCGCCCGGCTTCACCATCGCGACCGAAGAGTGCCTCAAGTATCTCAACGAAGGCGCTGATTTCTCCGTTGAGTTGCGCCGCCAGGTTGCCGAAGCGCTCACCCATGTCGAGCGCACGGTCGGCAAGGGTTTTGGCGACAAGGCCGATCCGCTGCTGGTTTCGGTCCGTTCGGGCGCGGCGGTGTCGATGCCGGGGATGATGGACACGGTCCTCAACCTGGGCCTCAACGACGCGACGGTCGAGGGGCTGGCCCGCGCTTCGGGAGACGAGCGGTTCGCGTGGGACAGCTATCGCCGCTTCATCCAGATGTATTCGGACGTGGTGCTTGGCCTCGATCACGGGCTGTTCGAGGAAGCGCTCGAAATCGCCAAGGAAGACAACGATTATTACGCCGATACCGAAATGTCGGCCGATGACTGGAAGCTGCTGGTTGCCGGGTACAAGCGGATCGTTGTCGAAGAGCTGGGCCGTGACTTCCCGCAGGATACGCAGGAACAGCTGTGGGGCGCGATCCGCGCCGTGTTCGACAGCTGGGACAGCGACCGCGCCAGGGTCTATCGCCGCCTCAACGCCATTCCGCATGACATGGGCACGGCGGTTACCGTGCAGGCGATGGTGTTCGGCAACATGGGCGACACCAGCGCCACCGGGGTCGCCTTCACCCGCGATCCGTCGACCGGCGAGAAGGCCTATTACGGCGAATGGCTGGTCAATGCGCAGGGCGAGGACGTGGTCGCGGGCATCCGCACGCCGCAATATCTGACCAGGGCCGCGCGCGAGGCGGCGGGGGCCAGGCCGCCGAGCATGGAAGAGGCCATGCCCCAAGCCTATGCCGAGCTTGCCCGCCTGTTCGACCTGCTCGAGCGGCATTACCGCGACATGCAGGATATCGAATTCACCGTGCAGCAGGGCAAGCTGTGGCTGCTCCAGACGCGCAACGGCAAGCGCACCGCCAGGGCCGCGCTCAAGCTGGCGGTCGATATGGTCGGCGAAGGGCTGATCGACGAAAAGACCGCGATCCTGCGGGTCGATCCGATGGCGCTCGACCAGCTGCTCCACCCCACGCTCGACCCCGACGCGCCGCGCGACGTGCTGACCAGCGGGCTGCCCGCCTCGCCGGGCGCGGCCAGCGGCAGGATCGTGCTCGATGCCGATACCGCCGAGCTGTGGGCCAGCCGCGGGGAAAAGGTGATCCTGGTGCGGGTCGAAACCAGCCCGGAGGACATTCACGGCATGCACGCCGCCGCGGGCATCCTCACCGCGCGCGGCGGGATGACCAGCCATGCCGCGGTGGTGGCGCGCGGGATGGGGCGCCCCTGTGTCTCGGGTGCCTCACAGCTTTCCATCGCGCGCGATGAACGTACGCTAACCATCGGAAATCGCGAGTTGAAAGAGGGCGACACGATCACCATCGACGGCGCGAACGGGCAGGTCATGGCGGGCGAGGTCGCGACCATCGAGCCCGAGCTGGCGGGCGATTTCGGCACGCTGATGCAATGGGCCGACAGGCACCGCCGGATGAAGGTGCGCAGCAATGCCGAAACCGAGGCCGACTGCCGCATGGCACGCCAGTTCGGCGCCGAAGGGATCGGGTTGTGCCGCACAGAGCACATGTTCTTCGACGCCGGCCGGATCAGCCTGGTGCGCCAGATGATCCTGGCCGAGAGTGAGGCCGGGCGCCGCGCCGCGCTCGACAGGCTGCTGCCCGAACAGCGCGGCGACTTCGTCACGATCTTCAAGGTCATGACCGGCCTGCCGTGCACGATCCGCCTGCTCGACCCGCCGCTGCACGAATTCCTGCCGCACGAGGATGAGGATTTCGCCGAGCTGGCCGAGGCCACCGGGCGGCCGATCGAGCAACTGCGGCGCAGGGCAGGGGAACTGCACGAATTCAACCCCATGCTCGGCCATCGCGGATGCCGCCTGGGGATCACCTATCCCGAGATCTACGAGATGCAGGCGCGCGCGATCTTCGAGGCGGCATGCGAAGTGGCAAGGGAATCGGGCGAGGCGCCGGTGCCCGAGATCATGATCCCGCTGGTCGCGACGCGGCGCGAGCTGGAACTGCTCAAGGCGGTGGTCGACCGCGTGGCGCAAGAGGTGTTTGCCGCGAACGGGACCAGCATCGACTATCTCGTGGGCACGATGATCGAACTGCCCCGCGCCGCGCTGATGGCGGGCGAGATCGCCGAGGTGGGCGAATTCTTCAGCTTCGGCACCAACGATCTCACCCAGACCACGCTGGGCGTCAGCCGCGACGATGCCGGCCGCTTCCTCACCGCCTATGTCGACAAGGGCATCTTCGCGCGCGATCCCTTCGTCAGCCTCGACGTCGAGGGCGTCGGCCAGCTGATCGCGCTGGCGGCCGAGCGGGGCAGGGCGACGCGGCCCGCGATCAAGCTGGGCATCTGCGGCGAGCATGGCGGCGACCCGGCGAGCATTGCTTTTTGCGAGGCGACCGGGCTCGATTACGTCAGCGCCTCGCCCTATCGCGTGCCGATCGCGCGCCTGGCTGCGGCGCAGGCCAGTTTGCGTTAATCTTTCCAACCTGTTAAGGTAAGTATCTCGAAGTTTTCGAGGACTCGCCGGTTGCGGTCCGCCCTGTCGAGGAAGGCCGTCCGCGCGCGCGCCAGCGCTGCCTTGCCCAGGGGTGGAGCCGGGCTGGCGAGGACATTGCCGAGGCCCTGGTCGCGCAGGTCCGACACCAGCCTGTCGAGCGCGCCATAGGCGACGCTGAGCGTCCGCGCGTCGACCACCTGGCGCTTGAACAGCGCGCGCTGGAGCAGCGCGCTCGCCGCGCGATTGTCGATCAGCGGGTGCATCCGCGCCACCGGCCGGTCGGGCTCCGCCGCGATCATCGCGCGGCGCAGATTGGGCAGGCTGCCCGCACCGATGACGCTGGCGATGACGATCCCCGCATCCGCCAGCGCGTTGCGCAGGTGCAGCAGCGCCCCGGGCAGGTCGTTCACCCGATCGAGCGAGGACAGGCTGACGATCAGGTCGAAGGGGTCGCCCGCGACCGGACGCTCCTCATCGAGCGTCGCCACGTCGCGCTCCTCGACCAAGGCGCCCTTGCCGCCCAGCGACAAGGCCAGCGTCCCGGTCCAGTCACCGATCACCAGCACGCGCCGCGGGGCCAGTCGCATGAATTCGAGTCGGTCGAGCACGTCCTCGACCATGTCGCCGAGCACATAGCGCGCCGCATCGCGCTGCGACTGGCGCACCCGCGCGCGGCGCAGGCCGGCGATGCGGCGCTTTCGCGAAAATATCCGGGGCGGTGCGGCGGTGCTGGTCATCGCGCGCAGCCCTGCCGTGCTTGCCTGCGCGGCGCAACCGCGCCAGCATGCGCAGATGTCGACAAGCCGCGCCATCGCCGAAGCCTTCGCGCCGCTCGTCGACTTCATCTACCCGCCGCGCTGCCCCGCCTGCGGCAGCGCCGTGGGCGAGCAGGGCGGGTTATGCGTCGCGTGCTGGGGCGGTCTCGTGATCCCCTCCGAACCGTGTTGCGCCGCGTGCCAGCGCCCCTTCGGCAGCGAAGGGCCGGGGCATGGCGCATTATGCGCGCCCTGCCTTGCCGACCCCCCGGCGCACGACGGCATCGCCGCGGGGACGCTCTACACCGCAAGCTCGCGCGCACTCGTGCTTGCCTTCAAGCATGGACGGCGGATCGCGCTCGCGCCGATGCTGGCAAGGCTCATCGCGGCGCGGCTTCCCGACGCCGGCCCCGATCGGCTGATTATCCCGGTTCCGCTGCACCGCGGGCGGTTATGGAGCCGCGGCTACAATCAGGCCGCGCTGCTCGGGCGCGAACTGGCGCGGATGGGCCACGGCCGCTTGCTGGTCGATGCGCTGGTGCGGACCAGGCCGACGCCCAGCCTGGGCGGGCTGGGGAGGCGCGCTCGGATCAAGGCGCTCGCCGGGTCGATCGCGGTTCGCCGGGGCGCCACGCCGACGTTGCTCGGCGCGGAGGTGATCCTCGTCGATGACGTGTTCACCAGCGGCGCCACCAGCGCCGCCTGCGTCAAGGCCCTGAAGCGCGCGGGCGCGAAAAGCGTCCGGATCGCCTGCTTTGCCCGCGTGCTCGACGAAGCGCTCGATCCGGCGCGCGCGAATCATGCCGCCTGAACGAAACGCCCGGGACCTTGCGGACCCGGGCGCCACGTGACGAAATTAAGCGGATCGGCCTTGCGGCTTCGGTGCGGCCCCCCAGCAAGCACCTCGATCCATCCCTCATCGTTACCGGATGCGCCGTGCAAACCCTCAACACGGCAGCGAATCCGGGCCCCCATGAACCTGGCGCTCTGACGGCACCGATGCTCCGGTGGGCAGATCTTTCGACCTGCGACGCAACTGTTCCCCATGCGGTCCATTCTTGGAATAATCATTTGCACCAGCGCTTCATTTTCACCGTGCTTTGTGGTTATCGTGCAACAAGATCGTCGCAATCATACAAGTGGGAAGGATGACAGACCCGGTGCCGAACATTCAGGAACGGGAGACCGGCAGTGTGTTCATGCCGAAGTTCGACGAGCGCGGCCTGCTCAGCGCGGTCGTGGTCGACGCCGATTCCGGCACGGTGCTGATGGTCGCCTTCATGGACGAGGAAGCGCTCGCCGCGACCTGCGCCACCGGACAGGCGCATTTCCATTCCCGGTCGCGCGGGCGGTTGTGGAAAAAGGGCGAGAGTTCGGGCCACGTGCTCGCGGTGCGCGAAATCCTCGTCGACTGCGATCAGGATGCGTTGGTCCTTCGTTGCACCCCCGCCGGCCCCACCTGCCACACGGGCGCCCAAAGTTGCTTTTACCGGGCTCTGGACAATAGCGCTCCGCGGGGCGCTCTCCGCCCCGTCAAGACTTGACGCTTACGTAAACGTGCGGTTAGATAGGGTCATGAGCCAGCCGCTTGCCAGGGACGTCACGTCATTCGAACCCGACCGCCGCCATGCGGGGGCGCATCTGGAGCGACCGGACGAGTTCGGTCGCGACCAGTTCTCGATTTCCGATCTGACCAGTGAATTCGGCTGCACCGCCCGCGCCCTGCGCTTTTACGAGGACGAAGGGCTGATCGCCCCTTTGCGGGTCGGGCTGACGCGGATTTATTCGAAGCGCGACCGCGCCCGGCTTGCGTGGATCATGCGCGCCAAGAACGTGGGTTTCTCGCTGACCGAAATCCGCGAGATGATCGACCTCTACGACCTTGACGACGGCCGCCAGGAACAGCGCCGCGTGACCATTGAAAAATGCAGGGCGCATGTCGCCAAGCTCAAGGAACAACGCGCCGACATCGACAGTTCGATCAAGGAACTGACCGAATTCATCGGGCTGGTCGAATCGCAGCTCGACTGAATTCTCCCAAGGTCCCCCCAGGCCCAGTACCGCAACGCAGACCCGATCAAGGAACCCCAGATGCCGATCTATGCCGCGCCGACCCGCGATACCCGTTTCATCATCAACGAAGTCCTCGACCTTGCCAGCTACGGTCAGCTTGCAGGCTTCGAGATGGCCTCGCTCGATGTCACCAATGCCATCATCGAGGAAGGCGGCAGGTTCTGCGCCGAAGTCCTCGCGCCGCTCAACCTGCCGGGTGACCAGCAGGGCTGCACCCGCCACCCCGACGGTTCGGTGACCACGCCAAAAGGGTTCAAGGAGGCTTTCGACCAGTTCCGCGCGGCCGGTTGGGGCACGCTTTCGGCGCCCGAGGAATTCGGCGGCCAGGGCCTTCCGCACGTGCTCGGCATGGTGATGGAGGAATTCATCTCCAGCGCGAACCAGGCCTTCGGCATGTATCCCGGCCTCACCAACGGGGCGGTCTCGGCGCTGATCGCCAAGGGTTCGCCCGAACAGAAGGCGAAGTACCTTCCCAGGATGATCTCCAACGAATGGACCGGGACCATGAACCTGACCGAACCGCATTGCGGCACGGACCTGGGCATGATCCGCACCCGCGCCGAACCGCAGGCGGACGGCAGCTATGCCATCACCGGGACCAAGATCTTCATTTCGGCCGGCGAACACGACATGGCCGACAACATCATCCACCTGGTGCTGGCCAAGACCCCGGGCGCGCCCGATTCGACCAAGGGCATCTCGCTGTTCGTGGTGCCCAAATTCCTGGTCAACGACGACGGTTCGCTGGGCGCGCGCAATGGCGTGATGTGCGGGTCGATCGAACACAAGATGGGCATCCACGCCAATTCGACCTGCGTGCTCAACTATGACGGCGCCACGGGCTGGCTGGTCGGCGAGGAGAACAAGGGCCTCGCCGCGATGTTCATCATGATGAATGCCGCGCGGCTCGGCGTCGGTATCCAGGGGCTGTCGCAGGCCGAAGCCGCCTATCAGAACGCGGTCGCCTATGCGCTCGACCGCCGCCAGGGCCGCGCGCTGACCGGCCCGGCCGATCCGCAGGCGCAGGCCGATCCGATCTTCGTCCACCCCGACGTGCGCCGCATGCTGATGGATGCCAAGGCCTTTACCGAAGGGATGCGGATGCTGTGCCTGTGGGGCGCGCTGATGGTCGATCTCAGCCACAAGGCCCCGACCGGGGAAGAGCGCGCCGATGCCGATGCGATGATCAGCCTGCTGACCCCGGTCATCAAGGGATACGGCACCGACAAGGGCTATGAAACCGCGACCAGCATGCAGCAGGTGTTCGGCGGCCACGGCTATATCGAGGAATGGGGCATGAGCCAGTTCGTCCGCGATGCGCGCATCACGCAGATCTACGAAGGCACCAACGGGGTGCAGGCGATGGATCTGTGCGGGCGCAAGCTGGCGCAGGGCGGCGGCGCGGCGATCCAGGCCTATTTCAAGGCGGTGGGCGACGACATTGCGGCGGCCAAGGGCGACGAGGCGCTCGGTCCGCTGGCCGAAGCGCTGGAGAAGGCGCTGGGCCAGCAGCAGGCGGCGACGATGTGGTTCATGCAGAACGCCATGGCCAATCCCAACCACCTGGGCGCGGGCGCGCACCATTATATGCACATCATGGGCATCGTCTCGCTGGGCTGGATGTGGCTGCGCATGGCCAGCGTGGCGCAGGCCGCGCTGGCGGGCGGGACCGACGACAGGGCCTTCTACGAGGCCAAGCTGGTCACCGCGCGGTATTACATGGACCGCTTCCTGCCCGACGCGGGCGCGTTGCGGCGCAAGCTCGAGGCCGGGTCGGACAGCATGATGGCGCTGGGCGCGGAGGCGTTTGCCACCGCCGCCTGAAAGCGATTCCAGCGCGGGATTCGTTCGAACCAGGCGCGCGGCGCGGCGAGCGGTGTGCCTCTGCCGGAACGGGCGACCTGCCCAATCCGTTCATTCGGGCAGGAAGTCGGGCACCGAGAGATAGCGCTCGCCCGTGTCGTAGTTGAACCCGAGCACGCGCGATCCGGCGGGTAGCTCGGGCAGCTTGCCGGCGATCGCGGCCAGCGTCGCACCGCTCGAGATGCCCACCAGCAGGCCTTCCTTCACCGCGCACTGGCGCGCCATGTCCTTGGCGTCCTCAGGGTCGACCTGGATCGCGCCGTCGATGGCCTGGGTGTGCAGGTTGGCTGGAATGAAGCCCGCGCCGATGCCCTGGATGGTGTGGGGGCCGGGCTGCCCGCCGCTGATCACGGGCGACAGCGTGGGTTCGACCGCATAGGCCTTCATCGCGCTCCAGTGCTTCTTCAATTCCTCGGCGCAGCCGGTCAGGTGGCCGCCGGTGCCGACGCCGGTAATCAGCACGTCGACCGGGGTGTCGGCGAAATCGGCGAGGATTTCCTGCGCGGTGGTGCGCGCGTGGACCTTCCAGTTGCTTTCATTGTCGAACTGGCTGGGCATCCATGAATTCTCGGTCTGCGCGACCAGTTCCAGCGCGCGCTCGATCGCGCCCTTCATCCCCTTTTCCTTGGGCGTGAGATCGAAAGTGGCGCCATAGGCCAGCATCAGGCGGCGGCGCTCGAGGCTCATGCTTTCGGGCATGACGAGCACCAGCCTGTAGCCCTTGACCGCCGCGGTCATCGCCAGCCCGATGCCGGTGTTGCCGCTGGTCGGTTCGATGATCGTGCCGCCGGGCTTGAGCTTGCCTGCTTTCTCGGCGTCTTCGATCATGGCGAGGCCGATGCGGTCCTTGATCGAACCGCCAGGATTGGCGCGTTCGCTCTTCACCCACACCTCGTGGTCGGGAAACAGCCGTGCCAGGCGGATATGCGGGGTGCCACCAATGGTGGCGAGGACGGAATCGGCTTTCATGTCAGGGCCTCCTTGCGGGTGACTTCAGCGCCGGGCGTGTCCGGCAGGAATTCGGGTTCGAACGTCTTGGCACGGCGCAATTGGGGAAAGATCACCGCCCAGACGGCGGTGACCATTATGGCGCCGACGCCGCCGAACACAACCGCGCCGGTCGCGCCGAGGACCGCGGCGGCGAGGCCGGACTGCATCTCGCCCAACTCGTTCGACGCCGAAATGGCAAGGCCCGAGATCGAGGAGACGCGCCCGCGCATCCGGTCGGGGGTGTTGAGCTGGACCAGGCTGGAGCGGATGAACACCGACACCATGTCGGCCGCGCCGAGCAGCGTCAGCATGCCGATCGACAGCGCGAAATTGCGGCTGAGACCGAAGGCGACGGTGGCCGCGCCGAACACCACCACCGCCCACAGCATCCTGGGGCCGACATTGTGCTCCAGCGGGCGCCAGGCCATCCACAACGCCACCATCGAAGCGCCGATCGCGGGCGCGCCGCGCATCAGGCCAAGCCCTTCGGGGCCGACCGCGAGAATATCGCGGGCGAAGACCGGGAGCATGGCGGTGGCGCCGCCGAGCAGGACGGCAAAGAGATCGAGCGTGATGCAGCCGAGCAGGAACTTCTGCCGCCAGGTGAACTGCGCGCCTTCGATCATCAGCCGGATCGGGTGGCGCGGCACACCGTCATGTGCGGCGCGAACGGGGCGGATCGAATGGATCAGCAACGCCGAACACACCAGCAGGCCGGCAGAGATCGCATGCGGCAGCCACTGGCTCCCGGCAAACAGGAATCCGCCTGCCGCCGGACCGATCACGCTGGCGACCTGCCAGGCGATGCTCGACATGGCGATCGCGCGCGGGAGCAGTCTGGGCGGCACGATATTGGGGGCCACCGCGCTCATCGCCGGGTTGACGAAGACGCGCGCGGCGCCGTGCAATGCCGCCAGCGCGAACACGACCGGCAGGGTCAACCCGTCGCGCCAGGTCAGCACCGCCAATGCCAGCGCCACGATGCAGTCGGTCAGATTGGCCACTGCCGCGACGGTGCGGCGGTCGAAGTGGTCGGCCGCCCAGCCGGCGAGCGGTGTCAGCACCAGCAGCGGGATGAACTGCGCCAGACCCAGCAGGCCGAGGAGAAAGGCGCCCTGCGAAGTCGAATAGCCATAGTCGCTGCGCGCGATGTCATAGGCCTGATAGCCGATCAGCACCACCATCGACATGGTCGCGAACACCGCGAGAAACCGCGCGGTCCAGTATCGGCGAAAGTCGGGAATCGCGAGCGGTGTCGCGGGTTCGGTGGGGGAGGGGGTGGTATCGGATTTCACGCCCGACGCATGACAGGGGCGCTGCCGCTTGTGAAGACGCGGCTGCTTCGCGCGCTGGAATCAGAAGTTTTGCGCCCGAGGCGCAGCCCGCTCAGCGCAGTTTGCGCAGGCGCGGGTTGGGCTGGATCGTGTCGATCATCGCCAGGAAATCGTCGACGCGGATGATGCGTTCGAACTGGAAGCCGGCGCGATTGTCGCGGGTCCAGATGACATAGGATTCGATTCGACCCACCACCGGCAGGCGGATGATGACGCGGTCGCCGCGCGCGAGGCCCTCGGCATTGTCGACCATGAAGCCGTTGGCCGAGATATTGGCGATGTGGAGACGCATGTCGCCCTTGCCGAAATGCTCGGCAATCACCGGGTGATCGACCGGATGGCGCGCCATGCGCCGCTGGTCGGTTACGCTCAGCTGTGCTCCGCTGCTCATGGACAGGGGTCCCTCCTGGATTTCAATCCCGAAAGAGATGACCACAAAAGGCTGATATTTGGTAAACCGCCCGGGCGAATTCTGCCTGAATCCTGCGGGTCAGGCGCGCAGGATGGCGTGCTTCTTCCTGCCCAGGCTGAGCCGCGCTTCGCCCCCCGCCGGAACGATTGCAAGATAGCCGGGATCGGTGATCGTTTCGCCATCGAGCTTGACCGCGCCTTCGGCCAGCTTGCGCTTTGCTTCTGCGTTGGATGCGGTGAAACCGAGCGCGGTCAGCGCGGCGCCGATGCGAACGCCTTCGGTGCCGGTCGACAGCCAGGGCAGGTCCGCGCCCGCACCGCCCCCGGCAAAGGTCTCCGCCGCGGTTTGCGCGGCCAGCTGCGCCGCCGCATCACCGCGAACGAGCGTGGTTACCGCGTTGGCAAGGACCGCCTTGGCGGCGTTGATCTCTGCCCCTTCGAGGGCTTCGAGCCGGGCAATTTCGGCGAGCGGCAAATCGGTAAACAGGCGCAGGAAGCGGCCGACGTCGCGATCATCGACGTTGCGCCAATATTGCCAGAAGTCATAGCTGGGCAATTGTTCCTCGTTGAGCCACACCGCCCCGGCGGCGGTCTTGCCCATCTTGGCCCCGTCGGCGGTGGTCAGCAGCGGCGTGGTGAGCCCGAACAGTTCGGTCCCGTCCATCCGCCGGCCCAGTTCCATGCCGTTGACGATGTTGCCCCACTGGTCGCTGCCGCCCATCTGCAGCCGCGCGCCCATTTCCCTGGCCAGATGCCGGAAATCGTAACCTTGCAGGATCATGTAGTTGAATTCGAGGAAGGTCAGCGGCTGCTCGCGTTCGAGCCGCAGCTTGACCGAATCGAAGGCCAGCATGCGGTTGATCGTGAAATGCGTGCCGACCCTGCGCAGCATCTCGATGTAGCCGATGCCGCCGAGCCAGTCGTAATTGTCGACCATCACCGCGTCGGTCGGCCCCTCGCCGAAAGCGAGCACGCGTTCGAACACCTTGCGGATCGAGGCGATGTTGGCGGCGATCGTCTCCTCGCTCAGCATCTGCCGGCTTTCGTCGCGACCGGACGGGTCGCCGATCCGCGTGGTGGCGCCGCCCATCAGCACGATCGGCTTGTGCCCCGCCTGCTGCATCCGGCGCAGCATCATGATCTGCACCAGGCTGCCGATATGCAGCGAGGGAGCGGTGGCATCGAACCCGATATAGCCGGGCACGACCTGCCGCGCGGCAAGGGCATCGAGCCCCGCCGGATCGGTGATCTGGTGGATGTAACCACGCTCGCCGAGCAGGCGCAGGAGGTCGGACTTGTATTCGGTCATGATGTTCACTTGCGTTGGAGCGCGGCGGTTAGCATGGGGGCAAGACAATGCAAGCGTATCCCCTCATCCCCCACCCTGCAAAGCCGCCGCTTGCGGTGCGCTCGGTCGAGGCTCGCGTGAAGAATGACGACGCCAACTGGCTGACGATCCGCTGGCGTATCGAAGGAAGCGCCCGGCTTGTCCTGCCAAAGCCGGCGGGGCGGAGGCGATTGGACGAGCTGTGGCGGACCACCTGTTTCGAAATGTTCCTGCAAGCGGGCGAGGGACCGGGTTATTCGGAATTCAACCTGTCACCGTCGGAAGCGTGGAATGCCTATGATTTCGACGACTACAGATCGGGAATGCGCGCGCGAGGGGCCGAACGGCAACCCGTCCTCACCATGCGCCCGGGCACGAATTTCGCGATATTCGACGCTGCGATCCCGCGCCAGATGCTGCCGCCGCAACCGTGCGCGATGGGCCTGAACGCGGTGATCGAGGAGCAGGGGCAGGCGATCAGCTATTGGGCGATTGCCCATCCGGCGGACAAGGCTCCGGATTTCCATAGTGCGGCTTGCTTCGCCGCAAGGCTTGAGGCACCCACGCTGGCATGAGATTTGGCATCGACCGCCTGCTGAACGAGCCCGAGCTTCGCCACGAACTGGAGGGCAGGCGTGTGGCGCTGGTCGCGCATCCGGCCTCGGTCACCAACCGGCTCCAGCACTCGCTCGACGCCTTGATCGGGCTGGGCGTCAACGTCACCGGCGCCTTTGGCCCGCAGCACGGGCTCAAGGGCGACAAGCAGGACAATATGGTCGAAACCGCGGATGAAACCGATCCGCGCTATGGCATCCCCATCTTCAGCCTCTATGGCGCGGTGCGCCGCCCCGCCGGGCAGATGATGAGCTGCGCCGACGTGTTCCTGTTCGATTTGCAGGACCTGGGCTGCCGCATCTACACCTTCGTCACCACGCTGCTCTACCTGATGGAAGAGGCGGCGAAGGCAGGCAAATCGGTGTGGGTGCTCGATCGCCCCAATCCGGCGGGCGGCCCGGTCGAGGGCACTTTGCTGGTTCCCGGGCAGGAAAGCTTCGTCGGCGCCGCGCCGATGCCGATGCGCCATGGGCTGACGATGGGCGAGATGGGGCGCTGGTTCAAGGCGCATTTCGGGCTCGATCTCGACTATCGCGTGATCGAGATGACCGGGTGGAAGCCCGGCCACGCGCCCGGATTCGGTTGGCCCGAGGATCGCATCTGGATCAACCCCAGCCCCAATGCGGCGAACCTCAACATGGCACGCGCCTATGCCGGCACGGTCATGCTCGAAGGCACGACGCTGAGCGAGGGCAGGGGAACCACCCGCCCGCTCGAGGTGCTTTTCGGCGCGCCCGATGTCGATGCGGGGGCGGTGCGGACGGAAATGGAACGCCTCGCGCCCAAGTGGCTGCGCGGCTGCGCGATCCGCGAATGCTGGTTCGAACCGACCTTCCACAAACATGCAGGAACACTCTGCAACGCCTTGATGATTCATGCCGAAGGGCGGTTCTACAGCCATCATGATTTCCGTCCCTGGCGGTTGCAGGCGCTCGCCTTCAAGGCGATCCGCAGCCTCTATCCCGACTACCCGCTGTGGCGCGACTTCCCCTATGAGTACGAGCGCGACCGGCTTGCGATCGACGTGATCAACGGCGGCCCCGCACTGCGCGCCTGGGTCGACGACAGCGAGGCCGAGCCGGGCGATCTCGATACGCTTGCCGAAGCCGACGAGGCGGCCTGGCGCGAAACCATCGCGCCGCACCTGATCTACAGCTGAGCGGGCGGCTCGCGCACCGGGTTGACCAGGCTGACCAACAGCAATTCGTAGAGCCACAACCGCCAGCCGCTGCCCGGATCGAATTGCTCGAGGCGAAGGCGGACCGCCTCGAACCGGCTGTGCTTCACGCGGTCTAGCCCTGCTTGCGGCTCAATTCGCGCATCGCGTCGTCGAGCCCGTCGAGCGTCAACGGGTACATGCGGTCGTTGACCAGGTGCTTCATCACCTTGGTCGACTGCGAATAGCTCCATTGCTTTTCGGGCACGGGGTTGAGCCATACGGTCGCCGGGTAGGTGTTGACCATGCGCTGCATCCACACCGCGCCGGCTTCCTCGTTCATGTGTTCGACGCTGCCGCCCGGATGGGTGATCTCGTAGGGACTCATCGCCGCGTCGCCGACCAAGATCACCTTGTAGTCGTGACCGTATTTGTGGAGCACGTCCCAGGTCCTGGTGCGTTCCTGCCAGCGGCGGCGGTTGTCCTTCCACACGCCTTCGTAGAGGCAGTTGTGGAAGTAGAAGAATTCGAGGTTCTTGAATTCGGTGGTGGCGGCGCTGAACAGCTCCTCGCACAGCTTGATGAACGGGTCCATCGACCCGCCGACATCGAGAAACAGCAGCAATTTGACCGCATTGTGCCGTTCAGGGCGCATGTGGATGTCGAGCCAGCCCTGCTTGGCGGTGCCTTCAATGGTCGCATCGAGGTCGAGCTCGTCCGCCGCGCCTTCGCGCGCGAAGCGGCGCAGGCGGCGCAGCGCCATCTTGATGTTGCGGGTGCCCAGTTCCCTGGTGCTGTCGAGATTCCTGAACTCGCGCTTGTCCCACACCTTGAGCGCGCGCCTGTGCCTGCTTTCGCCGCCGATCCGCACGCCTTCGGGGTTGTAGCCCGAATTGCCGAAGGGCGAGGTGCCCCCGGTGCCGATCCACTTGTTGCCGCCCTGATGGCGCTTTTCCTGTTCCTCGAGCCGCTGCTTCAGCGTCTCCATGATCTCGTCCCACGAACCGAGCGACTTGATCGCCGCCATTTCCTCTTCGGTGAGGAATTTTTCGGCCACCGCCTTGAGCCAGTCTTCGGGAATATCCACCGGGTTCTGTCCATAATCGGACATTATCCCCTTGAAGACCCTGGAAAAGACCTGATCGAAGCGATCGATCAACCCCTCATCCTTAACGAAAGTGGCGCGCGAAAGGTAATAGAACGCCTCGGGCGTCTGTTCGATCACATCCTTGTCGAGCGCCTCGAGCAGGGTGAGATGCTCCTTGAAGCTTGCGGGGATGCCCGCGGCGCGCAGCTCGTCGACGAAGTTGAAGAACATGCCCCTGCTCTAGCGCGCCACACCACGCAGGCGAAGCGAAAAACGGCGGTTCGCTTAACCTGCCGATAACCATTCTTGTTTAACCGGGAAGCCGGAGAAATACCCGGATAATTACAGGGGTCAGTTCGACTATGGAATCTAGTGCTATCGACGCAAGGGGCGCTGTAAACATCAGCCTGATACCGGAAAGCTGCGGCAAGGTGACCGTGGGCTGCACCGATGTCGCGGGCATCGTCCAGGGTGTGATCGATTCCTTCGGGCACCTGCGCTCCGAATACGTCGAATTGCAGGGCACCGTCCGCGCGCTCGATGATGACCAGCGCAAGGTGCTCGAAGCCAGCGACGAAGCGCGGCTGCTTTCGGAACGCGCGATCGACCGGCTGGCGCAGGGCTCCGAACTGATCGGCAATTCGCTCGGCCAGATCGGCAATCTGCTCGGCCTCGTCGAAACGCTGACCCAGCACGTCACCGGCTTTGCCGCCGCGATGGACCAGGTCCGCCGCAGTTCGCAGGAAATCGAACAGATCGCCGAAACCACCAACATCCTCGCGCTCAACGCCACCATCGAAGCGATGCGGGCGGGCGAACAGGGCCGGACCTTCGCGGTCGTCGCCAACGAGGTGAAGACGCTCGCCAGCGAAACCCGCAAGGCGACCGAGGAAATCGGTCGCACCATCGACACGCTCGGCGCCGAGGCCGGACAGGTGATCGAGAAGATCCAGGTCGGCGCGACCGCCAGCGCCGAAGCCAAGAGCTCGGTCTCGGCGATCGAACACACGCTCCAGGGCGTGACCGAACTGATCAGCGAGGTCGACCAGCAACAGGACCTGATCGCGCGCAACACCGCGACGATTTCGGACCATGTTCATCGCGTGCAGGACGTGCTGCGCGATTTCGACGGCGCGGTGAGCGACAACGAGAACAAGCTGGCTGCGGCCCACGATCGCATGGAAGACCTCGAACTGACCGCCAGCGACATGTTCGACAAGCTGGTCAAGGCCGGCCTGTCACCGCAGGACAGCGCCATGGTCGAAAAGGCCATTGCCCATGCGCAGAACCTCGCGCGGATTGCCGAAGAGGCGCTCGCGTCGGGCGAACTGACGATGGAGCAGCTGTTCGACCAGAACTATCGCCCGGTTCCCGGCACCAACCCGCCGCTCTACCGCACCACGCTGAGCGATTGGGCCGACCGGCGCTGGCGCCCGGTGATCGACGCGATGGTCGCGGAGGGCGGCGCGACCAAGATGTGCTCGCCGGCCGACATGAACGGCTTCCTGCCGACGCACGTCAGCGCGCATTCGCGCCAGCCGACGGGCGACCTTGCGCACGACACCAAATATTGCCGCAACGGCCGGATCATCCTCGAAGGTGTTGATCTGGTCTCGAAGAACAGCACCGATTCCTACACCATGGCGGTCTATCGCCAGGAAGGCGACGGCAAGAACTACATCGTGGTGCGCAACGTCTATGTGCCGCTGTTCATCAACGGGCGGCGCTGGGGCGATTCGGAGCTGGCCTACACTTTCGATTGAGGTCCGGTCCGCACGGGCATCGCGGTCAATTCTGGCGGCGGGCCATGAAGGCGAGGCGTTCGAACATCATCACGTCCTGCTCGTTCTTGAGCAGCGCGCCGTGCAGCGGCGGGATCGCCGCGGCCGGGCTCTGCGATTGCAGCACGTCGAGCGGCATGTCCTCGTTGAGCAGCAGCTTGAGCCAGTCGAGCAGTTCGCTGGTCGATGGCTTCTTCTTGAGGCCCGGCACCTCGCGGATATCGTAGAAGATTTCCATTGCCCTGGTGACGAGGGTCTTCTGGATGCCGGGAAAGTGGACCTCGATGATGTCGCGCATCGTGTCGCGATCGGGGAACTTGATGTAGTGGAAGAAGCAGCGGCGCAGGAAGGCGTCGGGCAGTTCCTTCTCGTTGTTCGAGGTGATGACCACGATCGGGCGTTCCTTCGCCGCGATCCGCTCCTGCGTTTCGTAGACGTCGAAGCTCATGCGATCGAGTTCCTGCAACAGGTCGTTGGGAAACTCGATGTCGGCCTTGTCGATCTCGTCGATCAGCAGCACGGGCAGCTCGGGGCTGGTGAAGGCTTCCCACAGCTTGCCGCGCTTGATGTAGTTGCGGATGTCGTGGACGCGCTCTTCGCCCAGCTGTCCGTCGCGCAGGCGCGCGACCGCATCGTATTCGTAAAGACCCTGATGCGCCTTGGTGGTCGATTTGACGTTCCATTCGATCAGCGGCGCGCCCAGCGCGCTGGAAATCTCATGCGCCAGCACGGTCTTGCCGGTGCCCGGTTCGCCCTTGACCAGCAGCGGGCGCCGAAGGGTGACCGCCGCGTTCACCGCGACCTTGAGATCCTCGGTCGCGATATAGGACTTGGTACCTTCGAAGCGGGTCTGTTCGATCATCGGTTTCCCCTTGCAACTTTACGTTCGCGTTAAGCGAGCCGAAGCCGGGTGGCAAGGCTTCTGTCGCTTTGCACGGGGACAGGGACGTGCGCGGTGCCTGGAGTGATTGCGAGCCGGATGGAATCATCAGGCGATTATGAAATCACAGTAAAACAATGGCCTGGAGCGCCAACTTTGGTGCAATCAGAGGCGGAGGTTCACTAGGCGTCGATCATCTCGCGATCGAATTCACCGGCATTGTTCTGGATGAAGTTGAAGCGGTGTTCGGGGTTGCGGCCCATGAGCTGGTCGACCAGCTCCTTGACCATCGCGCGCTGTTCGAATTCCTGCGGTAGGGTGATGCGGATCAGGCTGCGGCTGTCAGGGTGCATGGTCGTTTCGCGCAGCTGCGCGGGGTTCATTTCGCCCAGCCCCTTGAACCGGGCGACCTCGACCTTCTTGCCCTTGAACACGGTTGCTTCCAGCTCGGCGCGATGCGCATCGTCGCGGGCATAGCGGCTCTCCTTGCCCGCGGTCAGGCGATAGAGCGGGGGCTGGGCGAGGAACAGGTGCCCGCGCCGGACCACTTCGGGCATTTCCTGGAAGAAGAAGGTCATCAGCAGCGTGGCGATATGCGCGCCGTCGACATCGGCATCGGTCATGATGATGATGCGGTCGTAACGCAGGCTTTCCGGATCGCAGTCCTTGCGCGTCCCGCAGCCCATGGCGAGCGTGAGGTCGGCGATTTCGCTGTTGGCGCGGATCTTGTCCGCCGTGGCGCTGGCGACGTTGAGGATCTTGCCGCGGATCGGCAGGATCGCCTGGCGTTTGCGATCGCGCGCCTGCTTGGCGCTGCCGCCCGCGCTGTCGCCCTCGACGATGAACAGTTCGGTTTCGCCATCGCCTTCGCCCGAGCAATCGGTGAGTTTGCCCGGCAGGCGCAGCTTCTTGGCATTGGTCGCGGTCTTGCGCTTGACCTCGCGTTCGGCCTTGCGGCGCAGGCGTTCGTCCATCCGCTCCATCACCTGGCCGAGCAGCGCCTTGCCGCGGTCCATGTTGTCGGTGAGGAAGTGGTCGAAGTGGTCGCGCATCGCATTCTCGACCAGCCGCGCGGCTTCGGGCGAGGTCAGGCGGTCCTTGGTCTGGCTCTGGAACTGCGGGTCGCGGATGAACACGCTGAGCATGACCTCGGCGCCGTTCATCACATCGTCGGCGCTGATGTCCTTGGCCTTCCTTGCACCGGTCAGCTCCCCAAAGGCGCGCAGCCCCTTGGTGAGCGCGGCGCGCAGGCCCTGTTCGTGGGTGCCGCCGTCGGGGGTCGGGACGGTGTTGCAGTACCAGCTGGTAGAGCCGTCCGAGAACAGCGGCCAGGCGATCGCCCATTCGACGCGGCCCTGCTCATCGGGGAAATCCTGCGAGCCGGTGAAGGGCTGGGCGGTGACGCATTCGCGCCCGCCGACCTGTTCGGCCAGATGGTCGGCCAGCCCGCCGGGAAACTTGAACACCGCCTCTTCGGGCGCACCATCGCCCGCCAGCGAGGGCGCGCATTTCCAGCGGATTTCGACCCCGGCAAACAGATAGGCCTTCGATCGGGCGAGCTTGAACAGCCGCTTGGGGCTGAAGCTGCGATCGCCGAAAATCTCGGTGTCGGGAACGAAGCTGACGGTGGTGCCGCGCCGGTTGGGCGTGGGGCCAAGTTCCACCAGCTTGCCCGTGGGATTGCCCCTGGCGAATTCCTGCGCATAGAGCTGGCGGTCGCGCGCCACCTCGATCCGCGTGTCGCTGCTGAGCGCGTTGACGACGCTGACGCCGACCCCGTGCAACCCGCCGCTGGTGGCATAGGCCTTGCCCGAAAACTTGCCGCCCGAATGCAGCGTGGTGAGGATCACCTCGAGCGTGGATTTGCCCGGAAACCGGGGGTGTTCGGCCACCGGGATGCCGCGGCCGTTATCGGCGATGGTGACCTTGTTGCCTTGATCGAGCCGCACCTCGATCCGGCTCGCATGGCCCGCGACCGCCTCGTCCATCGCATTGTCGAGCACTTCGGCGACGAGGTGGTGGAGCGCACGCTCGTCGGTCCCGCCGATATACATGCCGGGACGGCGGCGGACGGGTTCGAGGCCTTCGAGCACCTCGATCGAGGATGCGTCATAGTCGCCGCTCGAGGCGGGGGTGTTGTCGAATAGATCGTCGGACATGGCCCCGTTATATCGCGCGGGCTTGCGCGCTAACAAGCGGGCGGGGGCGATTATCCGCCCCGCTCAGAACCTTTCGGGCGCGTTGTCCACCATCACCACCGCGCCGGCGCGCACTTCGCGCACTTCCATCGCGCGTTCGACCACGCCGGTCCGGCCGAAGCGGAAAGCGCCGTCGAGACCGAGGAAACCGTCCTCCCTGACCAGTGCCGCGATCGGGAAATTGGTCCCTACCGTCCAGTCGCGCGCGACGCGCAGCGTCAGCAGGACCGCGTCATAGCCCAGCGTGGCGATGCGATAGGGCTGCGTGCCGAAACGCGCCTCATAGCTGTCGACGAAGCGTTTGTAGCGAGTATCGGAAACCGCCGCGAACAGCGCCCCGCGCATCGCGGGCGCGCGGGTCACGGCGCTCTCGCCGCTCCACAGTTCGGTGCCAAGCAGGCGAACGGGCCCGGCACCGCCCGGCTTGAGCACGGCCGCTGCCTGTTCGGCAAGCCGCGCGCCATCGGCGATCAGCACCGTGTCATACCCGCCATGCGCCTTGAGCCGTTCGGCGGCGCTGACGATCGAGGTATTCGCGCGCGAATAGCGTTCGGTCCACACCACGGTCCCGCCATAGGCGGCCACCGCACGGCGCATGGCCTCTTCCGCGCGGACGCCATAATCGCCATCGGGCGCAATGATGGCGAAATTCTGCGCCCCCTGATGGCGGACATGCTCGACCGTGCGCCTGACCGACTGTTCGGGGACGTGGCCCATCACGAACACATCGGGCCCGGCCGCATTGGTATCGTTGGAAAACGAGATCACCGGCACCTTTGCCGGGCGGGCAACCGTCATCACGGCCGGGATATTGCTGCCCAAAAGCGGCCCCAGGATCAGCTTGTTGCCTTCGCGGACAGCCTGGCGGGCGGCCGCTTCGACGCCGGCGGACGTGTCGTAAGTGGTGATCCTCAGATTGTCGGCATTGGTGTCGAGCAGCGCCATGGTGGTGGCGTTCGCGATGGCCAGCCCGACATTGCCGTTTTCGCCCGTCGTCGGAACCAGCAGGGCGATGCGATGGCGCGCCTGGTCTTCGGGCAGCACGCTGTCGCTCGGTTCGGCGGTCGGCGCAGGGAGCGGAACGGGGCGCTCGGCACCCTTGGGGATGATCGAGCAGCCCGCGAGCACCGCCGCCAGCCCGGCGGCGACAACGGTCCGGCGGTCGATAGTCCAGCGCTTCATCTTGCGGGTTCCCTCTCGATTGGTTCATGGGAGGAGGGTGAACGCGCCCGCCCTTCCCGAACAAGGCCCCGAGCGAGGCCTCGATCCGGGGCTCTATATCGTCGCGACCCCGATCGGCAACCTCGGTGATATCACGCTGCGTGCGATCGATGTGCTGCGCCGCTGCGACGCGGTGGCGTGCGAAGACACGCGCGTGACGGGCAAGCTGCTCAAGCACCTGGGGATTTCCAAACCGCTGTGGCGCTATGACGACCATAGCGAGCAGCGCGACCGGGCGCGCCTGATCGAATCGATGCGAGCGCACGCCGTCGCGCTGGTGAGCGACGCGGGTACGCCGCTGGTCAGCGATCCGGGCTATCGCCTGGTCAACGACTGCCGGGCCGAGGGTATCTTGGTAACCGCGCTTCCGGGGCCCTGTGCCGCGATCATGGGGCTGTCGCTGTCGGGCCTGCCCAACGATCGCTTCCTGTTTGCCGGATTCCTGCCCAACAAGGACAGGGCGCGCCGCGCAGTGCTGGAGGAACTGGCCGGGATCGACAGCACGCTGGTGTTCTACGAAACCGCGCCGCGGCTGCTCAAATCGCTCGAGGCCATCGGCGAAACCCTGCCCCATCGCGAGGTCGCGGTGGGGCGCGAGCTGACCAAGCTGCACGAGGAACTGCGGCGCGGGCTGCCCGCCGGGCTGATCGCCTATTACGAAGCACATCCGCCGAAGGGCGAGATCGTGCTGCTGGTCGGCCCGCCGCCCGAGGCAGTCGTCGATGCCGCCGACGCGGAAATCCTGCTGAACGCTGCGCTCGACGCGATGAAACCGTCGCAGGCGGCGGCCCATGTGGCGCGGCTCACCGGTCTCGACCGCAAGGCGCTCTATGCCCGCGCGATGGAGCTGCGCCGCGGATGAAGCGCCAGCTTGCCGAAAGGAGCGGGCGCGATGGCGAAGCGCGCGCCGCCTTCTGGCTGAGGGCGAAGGGCTGGCAGATCCTCGACAGGCGGGTCAAGACCCCGGCGGGTGAAATCGACCTCGTGGCCAGACGCGGCGGGCTGGTTGCCTTCGTCGAGGTGAAGTGGCGCAGGCGGCGCGTAGACCTCGACCACGCGATCGACGAATACCGCCTGTCGCGCGTGGCCGCGGCGGTGGAGGCGGTCGCACACCGCTATGCCGAACACGGGGAAGATATCCGCATCGACGTGATCCTGCTTGCGCCCGGCGCCTTGCCTCGCCACATCGCCAACGCCTGGCAGCCTTGAAGGACCCCCCCATGCCATTACGCGTCGCCGTCCAGATGGACCCGCTCGAAACCGTCAATATCGCGGGTGACAGCTCTTTTGCACTGATGCTCGCCGCGCAGGCGCGCGGGTTTGAAGTGTGGCACTACGATGTCGCCTCGCTGGCATACGAGAGCGACGGCACGCCGCAGGGGCGGATCACCGCGCATGCGGCGCCGGTGACGGTCCGGCGCGTGGCGGGGAACCACTTCACCGCGGGCGAACGGCGGCGGATCGACCTGGCGCGCGATATCGACGTGGTGCTGATGCGGCAGGACCCGCCGTTCCACCTCGGCTACATCAGCGCGGCCTTTTTGCTCGACCGGCTCAAGGGCACCACGCTGGTGGTCAACGACCCGCGCGAGGTGGTCAACGCGCCCGAGAAGATGTTCGTGCTCGATTATACGCGGTTCATGCCGCCCACGCTGGTCGCGCGCAGGCTCGAGGATATCCGCGACTTCCAGAAGAAGCACGGCGCGGTGGTGGTCAAGCCGCTCCACGGCAATGGCGGCAAGGCGATCTTCCGCATCGATGCCGATGGCACCAATTTGTCGGCATTGTCCGAGGTGTTCAACCAGACCTGGCCCGAACCGCACATGGTCCAGCCCTTCCTTCCCGAAGTCGCGGAGGGGGACAAGCGCATCGTGCTGGTGGATGGCGAATTTGCAGGCGCGATCAATCGGTTCCCTGGGGAAGGTGAATTCCGTTCGAACCTTGCGCAGGGCGGTCATGCCGAAGCGACCACGCTGTCCGCGCGCGAGGAAGAGATCTGTGCGGCGATGGGGCCTGAGCTCAAGCGGCGCGGGCTGGTGTTCGTCGGGATCGACGTGATCGGGGGGCAGTGGCTGACCGAGATCAACGTCACCTCGCCCACCGGCATTCTCGCGATCGACAGGTTCAACGGCACCGATACGCCGGGCGCGATCTGGGACGCGATCGAGCGGCGCCACGCGGCGATGTAATCAGCCCCCGCGCTCGCGCGGGTGGGCCTTGCGATAGGTATCCAGCAGCGTTGCCGCATCGACCCTGGTATAGATCTGCGTCGATCCCAGGCTCGCATGGCCGAGCAGTTCCTGCAGGCTGCGCAAATCCGCGCCCGCGCCCAGCAGATGCGTGGCAAAGCTGTGCCGCAGTGCGTGCGGCGTCGCCGTATCGGGCAGGCCCAGCACCTTGCGCGCCTTTGCCGTGGCCTTCTGCACCATCCCCTGGCCCAACGGCCCGCCGCGCACGCCGCGAAACAGCGGCTCGTCCCTGCCCAGCGGCCACGGGCAGCGCCGGGCGTAATCCGCCACCGCCTCGCGCACGATCGGCAGGAGCGGGACCACGCGCTGCTTGCCGCCCTTGCCGGTCACGGTCAGCCGTTCGCCCAGCGGCAGGTCACCGCCCCTGAGCGACAGCGCCTCGGCGATGCGCATCCCCGCGCCATAGAGCAGCAGCAGCACCGCGCGGTCGCGCGCGCCGGTCCAGTCCTCGTTCGCCAGCGCTTCGACCGTCTCGGCCAGTCCCAGCGCATCGTCGGGGGTGACGGGGCGGGGCAGGCCCTTCCTGACCCGCGGGCCGCGCAGCCGCGGCGCATCGGTGGTCTCGCGCCCCGCCTGCGCCCGGGCGAAGGCGATGAAGCTCTTGAGCGCGGACAGTTCGCGCGCGGCCGAAACGTTCGCGAGGCCTTCGGCGCGGCGCGCGGCGATGTGGCTGCGCAGCCGTGTCGCCGTGACGTCGGCGACGTCATCCCAGTCGTCGAAACCCAGCCCTGCCAGCAACCGTTCCGCCGCCCCGCCATAGGCACGCACCGTGTGTGGCGAACGCCGCCGGGCAAGGGCGAGATGATCGTGCCAGGCCGCCAGCATATCCGCGCGGCTCATGGCGTCACCAGTTCGGCCCGGACAAGCTCGCCAAGCAGCGCGTCGAGCAGCGGCATGCCTTGCGGCGTGACGCCGATGCGCCCACCCGCCCGCCACGCCAGCCCGAGGTCGCAATAGAGCGCCAGCTTGGCGTCATCGAGCAGTTCCACCGGCGTGACGCCAAAGCGCTGCGCCAGCGCGGCACGATCGATCCCTTCGGCCAGGCGCAGCCCCATCAGCAGCGCCTCGGACGCCTGCTCGCGCGGGTCGAGATCGCGCGCCTCGGCGATGCCGTGCCCGGTTGACGCCACGGCTGCGAGGAAATTCTCGGGCTTGCGATGGCGCACCGTCGCGACGCCACCGCGTCGGCCATGCGCGCCCGGCCCGATCCCGGCATAGTCCTGATAGCGCCAATAGGTCAGGTTGTGGCGGCTCTCCTGCCCGGGTCGTGCGTGATTGCTGACCTCGTAAGCAGGCAGCCCGGCGGATGCCGTCATGTCGCGCGTCAGCGCGAACAGATCAGCCGCCCGCTCGTCATCGAGCGGCGCGAAGGCCCCCTGTCGCACGTCGGTGGCAAAGCGCGTCGCGGGTTCGATGGTCAGCTGGTAGAGCGACATGTGATCGGTGCCCAGCGCCAGCGCCTCGCCCAGTTCGGCGGCCCATTGCGCCTCGCTCTGCTCGGGACGGGCATAGATCAGGTCGATCGAAACCCGGTCGAAGTGCTTCTGCGCGGTCTCGACGGCCTTGCGCGCCTCCTCGACCCCGTGGAGCCGGCCAAGGAAGCGCAATGCCTCGTCGCGCAGGCTCTGCACGCCCAGCGAGACGCGATTGACCCCGACATCGGCGAGGGCGGCGAAACTGGCCGCCTCGACCGAGGACGGATTGGCCTCCAGCGTGATCTCGATATCCGGCGAAAATCCCCACAACGCTTGGGCCTCGGCCAGCAGGCCCGCCACCAGCTTTGGCGGCATGAGCGAGGGCGTTCCCCCGCCAAAAAAGATACTTGCGAGTGGTTCTTCAGTTCCTGCCGAAGATGCCTCGTGGCGCATATCGGCCAGCAGCGCGGCTTCCCACTCGGCCATGTCCGCGCTGGCCCGGACATGGCTGTTGAAGTCGCAATAGGGGCATTTTGCGAGGCAGAAGGGCCAGTGGATGTAAAGCGCGCGCGCCATCGCGCCAGCCTAGCTGCCGAACTGTTCCGCGACCAGCTTGGCGAAGGCATCGGCCCGATGGCTGATCGCGTGTTTTACCGCCGGGTCAAGCTCGGCCATGGTCTGTTCGCGTCCGGCCGGCACGAACACCGGGCCATAGCCGAAGCCCATCGTCCCGCGCGGCGGCCAGGTCAGCGCACCAGCCACCCTGCCTTCGTAGATCGCGTATTCGCCGTCGGGCCAGGCGAGCGCCAGCACGCAGTGGAAGGCGCAGGCGCGGTCGACATCGGCGCCCTTGTGCTGGAGCATCCCTTCGACCTTGCCCATCGCCATGTACCAGTCGCGACCCGGTTCGCCTTCGAACCACTGCCGTTCGGCCCAGTCGGCGGTGTAGACCCCCGGCCGCCCGTCGAGCGCATCGACCGACAGCCCGCTGTCGTCGGCCAATGCGGCAAGCCCCGAAGCCTCCGCCGCCGCGCGCGCCTTGATCAGCGCGTTCTGGGCGAAACTCGTGCCCGTCTCCGCCGGTTCGGGCAGGCCCAGCGAGCCCGCCGAGAGGCATTTCACGCCATGCGGTTCGAGCAGCGCGCCGATTTCCTTGAGCTTGCCCGCGTTGTGCGTGGCGATCACGAGGCTGCCCGAACCGAGGCGACGGGTCATTTCCGCACCGCCGCGTCCTGTGCCCTGAAGATCTGCGCGCAACCGATTTGGGCGAGGCGCAGCAGGCGCAGGAAGCTTTCCTCGTCATAGGGCGCGCCTTCGGCGGTGGCTTGTGCTTCGGCGATCTTGCCGCCTTCGATCAGCACGAAATTCGCATCGGCATCGGCGCTGCTATCCTCGGGATAGTCGAGGTCGAGCACCGGCGTGCCCCGATAGATGCCGCAGGAAATCGCCGCGACCTTGGCGGTGATCGGGTCCTGCCTGATCGCGCCCGATTTCATCAGGCCATCGACCGCCAGCCGCAGCGCCACCCATGCGCCCGAGATCGACGCGGTGCGCGTCCCGCCATCGGCCTGCAACACATCGCAATCGAGCGTGATCTGATATTCGCCGAGCAGTTTCAAATCCACCACGGCGCGCAAGCTACGCCCGATAAGGCGCTGGATTTCCTGCGTTCGTCCGCTCTGCCTGCCCTTGGCGGCCTCGCGCTGACCGCGCGTGTGCGTGGCGCGCGGCAGCATCGAATATTCGCCGGTCACCCAGCCTTCGCCCTTGCCGCGCATCCAGGGCGGCAGCCGGTCCTCGACGCTGGCGGTGCACAGCACGCGCGTTTCACCAAAGCTGATGAGGCAGGAACCCTCGGCATGCCTGGTGTAACCGGTCTCGATAGTGATGGCGCGCATTTCGTCGGGCGCACGTCCGGAAGGTCGCATGGGAATCTCCGATCCGGCCCCGCACCCGCTCACCCTGAGCGTGCCGAAGGGCTGGTTTTCTCTTCGAATGCTGCGCTAGAAGAAAGTGCGGCCCTTCGACAAGCTCAGGACGAACGGAAATTGTGATTGGCGACGAGATTGCCTAATTGACACCGCATGAAATCCCCGCCACTCACCGATCTTTCCGACCGCGCCCGCGAGATATTCCGGCTCGTGGTCGAGGGCTATCTGGAGAGCGGGGTGCCGGTCGGCTCGAAGACGCTGGCTGGCGATGGCGTGCTGAACCTCTCGCCTGCCTCGATCCGCAATGTCCTGGCCGACCTCGAGTCGCGCGGGCTGCTCGCCGCGCCGCACACCAGCGCCGGGCGGATGCCGACCGAAAGCGGGCTGCGCCTGTTCGTCGATGCGATGATGCAGGTGGCCGAACCGACCCGCGAAGAACGCGCCGCGATCGAGCTGCGCCTCTCCGAACCCGGCCCGATCGAGCGCGCGCTGGAGGAAGCCAGCGCGCTGTTGTCCGACCTTTCAGGCGCGGCGGGCATGGTCATGGTCCCCGCGCGCGAGCCGCGGCTGGCGCAGGTCACGCTCGCCGCGCTCGATGCCAACCGCGTGCTGGCGGTGCTGGTGGGCGAGGACGGCCATATCGAGAACCGTGTGCTCCTTCTGCCGCCGGGCACGCATCCCGCATCGCTCGAACAGGCGAGCAACTATCTCACCGCGCACACCGCGGGGCGGACGCTGGCCGAAGCCGTGAATATCGTGGTGGCGGAGATTGCCGGTGGTCGCTCGGCGCTCGACGAGGCCAGCCGCGACCTTGTCCAGCGCGGCATCGCCGTGTGGACCGAGGATGCCGCGAGCCGCCCGGTGCTGATCGTGCGCGGGCAGGCGAACCTGCTCGACGAGGCCGCGCTGTCGGATATCGAGCGCATCCGCTCGCTGCTCGACGAGCTCGAAAGCAAGCAATCGGTGGCCGAACTGCTCGAACGCGCGCGCCGTGCCGATGCGATGCGGATCTTCATCGGCAGCGAGAACCGGCTGTTCTCGCTTTCGGGATCATCGGTCATCGCCGCGCCCTATCGTGATCGCGAGGGCAGGGTGGTTGGTGTGCTGGGGGTGATCGGCCCGACGCGGTTGAATTACGCGCGGGTCGTCCCCATGGTGGATTTCACCGCCCGCTCGCTGGGCAAGAGAATAGGCTGACAGGGTTTTTCACGTGATCGACGAGAACAAGGACGAACCGCAGGACAAGGCGGTCGACGAGGAACTGGCGCGCGAGATGGAAGGCGTGCCCGGGCATCTGCGCTCCGAAACCGAAGGCGAATCGCTCGCTGATGCCCTCGGCAAGCTCAAGGACGATCTCGAGGCGGCGATGCAGGACGTGCTCTATGCCCGTGCCGAAACGCAGAACGTGCGCCGCCGGCTCGAGAAGGAAATCCAGGACGCACGCAATTATGCCGCGACCGGCTTTGCCCGCGACATCCTCAGCATCGCGGACAACCTTGCCCGCGCGCTCGACCACATCCCCGAGGAACTGCGCGAGAGCGAGAAGTCACAGGGCTTCATCGCCGGGATCGAGGCGACCCAGCGCGAACTGGAGAAGGTCTTCAGCCACAACGGGATCACCCGCATCGCTTCGACCGGGATGCCGCTCGATCCCAACCAGCACCAGGCGATGCTGGAAATCCCCACCACCGAGCATGAGCCGGGCACGATCGTGCAGGAGATGCAGGCCGGCTATATGATCAAGGATCGCCTGCTGCGCCCCGCGATGGTCGGCGTGGCGAAGAAGCCCGACTGATAGCGCGTCGCAGGGGAGAGGCGATGAGGCGCGCTTTCATTCCGGCGGCGGTCCTCGTTGCCATGCTTGCCGCGCCCGCGCAGGCGCAAGACACGGCCGACGCGCGGCTTTCTGCGCTCACCGACCAGTGGTACGATCGCCAGCTGGCCGATTTGGGCCAGATCACCGCCGCCGATGGCAGCACCACGCAGGGCGATCGCCTGCCCTCGGTCACGCCAGAGGCGAACCGCCTGCGTGCGCAATATGCGCAGGTCACGCTGGCCAGGCTCGATGCCATCGACCCGTCGCAGCTTTCGCCCAGGGCAGCGATCGATGCGGAGGTGTTTCGCACGCTGCTTGAAACCGACATCGGCAACGCGCGCTTGCGCGAATGGGAAATGCCGTTCGACAGCGACAGCAATTTCTGGAGCTATCTCGCTTCGCCGCGCGGTTTTACGGCGGTCGAGGATTATGATCGCTACATCGCCCGGATGCGCGAGCTGCCGCGCTATTTCGCGGAACAGCAGGCCAATGCGCGCGCCGGGCTGGCAAGGGGCTTCAGCGTTCCGCGCGTCACGCTGGAAGGGCGCGATGCGTCGCTTGCCACCTATGTGACTGACGACCCCGAGCGGAGCCCGTTCTGGAAGGCCTTTACCCAGATACCCGAGCGTTTCAGCGCGGCCGATCGCGAGCGGCTCAAGCGCGAAGGCAGGGCCGCGATCGCCGAGGCGGCGACCCCGGCCTATGCCGAATTCCTGCGCTTCTTTCGTGAAGAGTACCTGCCGCAGACGCGCACCACGCTGGGCGCCGAGCTGATGCCCGACGGCGCTGCCTACTACCAGCAGAATATACGCGAATACACGACGCTCGACCTCACGGCCGAACAGATCCATCAGATCGGGCTCGACGAGGTGGCGCGGATCACGGCGGAAATGGAGGCGGTGAAAGCGGAGGCGGGATTCGGGGGCACGCTCGCCGAGTTCATCCACTTCCTGCGCAGCGATCCGCAATTCGTGGCGCGCAGCGGTGACGAGCTGATGGGCGTTTCCGCCTATGTCGCCAAGCGGGTGGACGGAAAGATCGCGGATTATTTCGGCTTCCTGCCGCGCCATCGCTTCACCATCCGCCCGGTCGATCCGGCGATCGCACCGTTCTATACCGCCGGGCGCGGCGGGCGCGATGCGTGCCAGATGAACACTACGACCTGTCCTCACGGCCGCTCTACAACATCCCGGCGCTGACGCTGCACGAATGCATCCCGGGCCACAGTTTCCAGGCCGGCGTCGCGCTGGAGCAGGAAGAGGCGCCGCGCTTCCGCCGCGAAACCTATTTCTCGGGCTTCGGCGAGGGCTGGGGTCTTTACACCGAATATCTGGGTGGGGAGATGGGTATCTACCGCACGCCCTACGAACGCTTCGGCCAGCTCAGCTACGAAATGTGGCGCGCGGCGCGGCTGGTGATCGATACCGGCATCCACCATTATGGCTGGAGCCGCGAACAGGCGATCGATTATCTCGCGAGCCGCACCGCGCTGTCGCAGCACGAGGTTAATACCGAGGTCGATCGCTACATCAGCTGGCCGGGGCAGGCGCTCGCCTACAAGCTGGGCGAGATGACCATCCGCCGCGTGCGCGCCAGGGCGGAAAGCGAGCTTGGGGGCGGGTTCGACATCCGCAAGTTCCACGATGTGGTGCTGTCGCTGGGTTCGGTCCCATTGCCGGTTCTCGAACAGCGGATCGACGCGTTCATCGCCGATGGCGGGAAGGGCCTGCCGGGCGTCAGCTACGACTGACCGCGCCCGCAAAGCGCACCAGCACATCGTAGGCGGTCTTGCCCGGCACACCTGCCAGCCTGACGCCGTTGCGCAGCAGGAAGGCGTGGCGGACGATTTCGGCCTGCTGTTCGATCCCGTATTGCCCGAGCTGCCACCCCGGCTTGAGGCTGTAGTCGTAGCGCGCCCACGGCATCCGGTGCGTGAGGAGATACCAGTCGCCCCGCGTCTGGACCTGCCAGACATGCGTCAGTTCATGGATCAGGTGACCCTGAGCGAAGATGTCGGCCGTCGAGAAATCCTCGCAGTAGCTGTCGCCCTGCGGATGGAAATACAGGTGCCCGCGCGGGGCCATGGTCACCGTCCTCGGCTGGAGCGCGAACCACTTGCGACGGCGGATCGTCACCCGGCCGTAATCGATCGCGGTTCCGAAGACCGATTTCGTCAGCGCGACCTCGCCAGGGGTCAGCAAGCGTTCGCCGCCCACCGGACACGCCGCGACGCTCGTGTCCGGTTTCCCGGCAGCCGACGCCTCGCTCAGCGCTCGTCCCCGGCAGCCACCACGGCCACTTCAGCGGTCATGGTCTTGCCACCCGCGACGGTCAGGGTCATTTCGGTCGTGCTCCCCGCGGTGAGCGAGGGATCAAGGTCGAAGGCCATCACGTGCTTTGCGCCCGATTTGAACGTTTCCGTTCCGCCCGCGGGGATCATGACCGGACCCATTTCGCCCATGACCATCTGCTTGTTCCATTCGGTGGTGTCATGGATCTGCGCGCTGCTGGCCCCCTTGATCGCGGCCTTGCGGATGGCGAGGTTTGCATCGCCAGTATTTCTTACATCGAAGAAGACCGCGCCCGGATTGCCCGATACGGCGGGCAAGACAAGCCGTGCATTGGTCACCTCGAGGGCCACCGAATTGGCATCGGCGGCTGCTTCGCTCGTGGCCCCATTGCCTCCGCATCCGTTCAAAGAGATCGCCGCCGAAGCAAGGGCCAAGCCGGCAAAGCGCGTGATTTTCATGGATTTCCCCTGCCTCTCGAATGGTCTCTCGAATGCCGAAAAACTAGCGGCTCGCCTCCCTTGTGCCAAGCGAAACCACACCTATATCGCCACGGTAACATACAGCTAACACACCACTCGAACGAGCCGCCGAGTGGTCTTGCCCATTGGGGAGACCGACAGGGCGGCGTCCAACGAACCAATTGATGGGGAAACCATGGCTAAAGTAATCGGTATCGACCTCGGCACCACCAACAGCTGTGTCGCCGTGATGGACGGCGGCAAGCCCAAGGTCATCGAGAATTCGGAAGGCGCGCGCACCACGCCCTCGATCGTCGCTTTCACCAAGGACGGCGAGCGCCTGATCGGCCAGCCCGCCAAGCGTCAGGCCGTCACCAATCCCGACAATACGGTATTCGCGGTCAAGCGCCTGATCGGCCGCCGCTTCGACGATCCGGTGACCAGGAAGGATACCGAGCTGGTGCCCTATACCATCGTCAAGGGCAAGAACGGCGATGCCTGGGTCAAGGCCGGCGGCGAAGATTACAGCCCCAGCCAGATTTCCGCCTTCATCCTGCAGAAAATGAAGGAAACCGCCGAAAGCTATCTCGGCGAAACCGTGACGCAGGCGGTGATCACCGTTCCCGCATATTTCAACGACGCGCAGCGCCAGGCGACCAAGGACGCCGGGCAGATCGCGGGCCTTGAAGTGCTGCGTATCATCAACGAACCGACCGCCGCCGCGCTCGCCTACGGGCTCGAGAAGGACGACGGCAAGACCATCGCGGTCTATGACCTTGGCGGCGGCACCTTCGACGTCTCGATCCTCGAGATCGGCGACGGCGTGTTCGAGGTGAAGTCGACCAATGGCGACACCTTCCTGGGCGGCGAGGACTTCGACGGCGCGATCGTCGAATATCTCGCGGACGCGTTCAGGAAGAAGGAAAACATGGACCTGAAGGCCGACAAGCTCGCCCTTCAGCGTCTCAAGGAAGCCGCCGAAAAGGCCAAGATCGAGCTGTCGAGCTCGGCCCAGACCGAAATCAACCTGCCGTTCATCACCGCGCGCATGGAAGGCGGCAGCACCACCCCGCTGCACCTCGTCGAAACGCTGACCCGTTCGAAGCTCGAACAGCTGGTCGGCGACCTCATCAAGCGCACGCTCGAACCGTGCAAGAAGGCGCTGGCCGACGCCGGGATCGACAAGGGCGGCGTGGACGAGGTGGTTCTCGTCGGCGGCATGACCCGCATGCCCAAGGTGCGCGAAGTGGTCGAGGAATTCTTCGGCAAGAAGCCGCATACCGGCGTCAATCCCGACGAAGTCGTCGCCATGGGCGCGGCGATCCAGGCGGGCGTGCTGCAGGGCGACGTCAAGGACGTGCTGCTGCTCGACGTGACCCCGCTGTCGCTGGGCATCGAGACGCTGGGCGGCGTGTTCACCCGCATGATCGACCGCAACACCACGATCCCGACCAAGAAGAGCCAGGTCTACTCGACCGCCGAGGACAATCAGCAGGCGGTGACGATCCGCGTGTTCCAGGGCGAGCGTGAAATGGCGGCGGACAACAAGCTGCTCGGCCAGTTCGACCTGGTGGGCATTCCCGCCGCGCCGCGCGGCGTGCCGCAGATCGAGGTCGTGTTCGATATCGACGCCAACGGCATCGTCAACGTCAGCGCCAAGGACAAGGGCACCGGCAAGGAGCAGCAGATCCGCATCCAGGCCTCGGGCGGCCTGTCGGACGCCGATATCGACCAGATGGTCAAGGATGCCGAGAAGTTCGCCGAAGAGGACAAGAAGCGCCGCGAGGGCGCGGAGGCGCGCAACCAGGCCGACAGCCTGGTGCACACCACCGAAAAGCAGCTGTCCGAACATGGCGACAAGATCGACGCTTCGCTCAGGTCGGACATCGAGACCCGGATCGCGGCGGTGAAGACCGCGCTCGAAGGCGGCGATGCGGCCGCCATCAACAGCGCGGCGCAGGCCCTGACCGAATCCGCGATGAAGATGGGGCAGGCCATCTACGAGCAGGAACAGGCGAGCGCCTCCGCTGCGGCGGACGGCGGTGCCGCGGGCGCAGACGCCGGTTCGGACGAAGGGGTGGTCGACGCCGAATTCTCCGAAGTCGACGAAGACGCGAAGAACTGATCGCCTGATGAAAACCCTCCCGCCGCCGGTGCCGTTTCGCGCCGGTGGCGGCTAGGTTTGGGCCAGGGAAAACCATGCCAGCGAGCGAAATCGATTTTTACGAGGTGTTGGGCGTAACCCGCGATGCCGACGGCGCGACGATCAAGAGCGCCTATCGCAGGCTGGCCATGCAGTACCACCCCGATCGCAACCAGGGGTGCAAGGAGAACGAGGCCAAGTTCAAGTCGGTCAGCGCCGCCTATGAATGCCTCAAGGACCCGCAGAAGCGCGCGGCCTATGACCGCTTCGGCCATGCCGCCTTCCACAACGGCGGGCCGGGTGCCGGCGGCCATGCGGGCGCCGATTTCGGCGATATCGGCGATATCTTCGAAACCATCTTCGGCAGCGCCTTTGGCGCAGGTGGCCGTGCGCAACCCCGGCGCGGCGCGGACCTGCGCTACGATATGCGGATCGAGCTCGAGGATGCCTTCCACGGCAAGTCGACCGAAATCGAGATCGAGGTTTCGCAAAATTGCGACAGCTGCAATGGTTCCGGTGCGACACCGGGCACGCGCGCGCGCAGCTGCAACCTGTGCAATGGGCGCGGGCAGGTGCGGGCCAAGCAGGGCTTCTTCGTGGTCGAACGGCCATGCCCCAACTGCCATGGTCGCGGCGAAGTCATCGCCTCGCCCTGCCGCGATTGCGGCGGGGAAGGGCGCGTCGACCGGGCGCAGAAGCTGGCGGTCGAGATTCCCCCGGGCGTCGACACCGGCACGCGCATCCGCCTGTCGGGCAAGGGCGAGGCGGGGCCGCGCGGGGCCCCTCCGGGCGATCTCTACATCTTCGTCCACGTCAAGCCGCACGCGATCTTTCAGCGCGAGGGGACCACGCTGGCAACGCGGGTGCCGATCAGCTTCACCAAGGCGGCCCTGGGCGGGTCGATCGACATCCCCAGCCTCGATGGCGAGGAGGTGACGATCGAAATCCCCGCCGGCATCCAGTCGGGTAAGCAATTGCGCCAGCGCGGCGCGGGCATGCCGGTGCTGCAGGGGCGCGGGCGTGGCGATCTGGTGGTCGAGATCGCGGTCGAAACCCCGACCAGGCTGACCAGGGAACAGCGCGCGCTGCTCGAACAGTTCCGCGACACCGAGACGGGCGAGGAATGCCCCGAAAGCCGCGGCTTCTTCGACAAGCTGAAGGACGTTTTCGGCAACTGACCGCTCGCCGTCACGCCAGCCGTTGGTTGACCTCGCTGCGCAGCGTGTCGAGCAGCTTCTGCGAGCAGCGGTGCATATCCTGTTCCTCATCGAGGATCGCGTGGAACGCCTCGCGCTTGAAGCGGCGGCAGGTGCTCTCATCGACGTGGCCAGGCACAGTCGAAAACACAAGGTCGATCATCCGTTCGGCTCCGTGCAGCCGGCCCCACAAATAGTCGTTCTCGCGATAGGCGCGGCTGAAGAAGGCGCCGAAATTGTAGAACTCGATCCCGCGCAGCGTCGCCTGCGTGCCGCCTTCGCGGATGCTGCGCGCATCGTCGGGGCTGATCCGGTCGACCTTGACCGCGTCGAATTCGGTCAGCGAGTCGTCGCGCAGCAGGGGCAGGGTAGCGACATCGTAGAAAGGAAAGCCGAGATAGGCGAACAGCATCCGTCGCCGCAGGTTCTTCGGCATGGCCTCGAGCGCCGCCGAAAGCATGATCTCCGCGCGTTCGTCGACTTCGGGCAGAAGCCGTCTGGCCTCCAGCATGTCGAGCAGGCTGCCCGGATCGCGCAGCACACCCTCGGCGGTCGATTCGAACGCCGGACCAAGCTCCACCAGGCCTTCCTTCGGGAAGTAAAGCGCAAGAATCCGGTACACCGCCTCGCGCGCGTCGTCGATCGCTTCGCCGCCGATTTCGGGATCGGCTTCCCAGTCGCGGGCAAGACGCCGCGCGAGCAGGCGCAGCCGGCGAATGCGGAACCCGATGTCGTGTGCACGGAAAAAGGCGATCGCCCGATCGGTCGCACCGCCCGATGGGTCGGCCAGCATATCCAGCCCGCGCCGTGCCAGCTCCTCGCGCAGCACCGCCTCGATCGGCGCGGGATCGTCGAGCATCAGCCTGGGCGCAGCCTCGAGCGCAAGCCGCGCAAGCCGCATGACGATCCCTGAGAACTTGGCCTGTGCGTAGGAATGGAAGGCGTAGCCCGCCTGTTCCGCCGCCGCCTGCTGGGCCTTGCGCCGCCACGCACCGAGCCGCGCCGGAGTGGGGCGGTCGAGGAACAGCGTCATCCCGAACAGCTTTTCCACCGCCGCATCGACCTGCGGGCGCAGCGCCGCGACGATGCGGGTCATGCGTTCAGCCTCGCGGCTTTGCTGGTCGAGCTGTTCGAGGTTGTCGCGGATCGGCTGTTCGCGCGGGAGGGTGGAGAGCGAACCGAAAATCGCGGAAAAGAACCCCACCCGATCGTTCAGCCCGGCGTCGCGATTGCTGAAACGGTCCGGTCGCGGATCGACATAGACGAAGCGCCGGTCGACCTCGCGCTGCGCCGGACGGCCCGGCAGCGCCGATATGGCCCCGGCGAAGGGCTTGTTGACCAGTACCGATCCGTCGATCAGCGAAACGCCCTCGATCGTCCCGCGATCGACATGCACCGGGACGACCCGGTTGAGGAAGGCATCGCGCCCCGGCCAGGCGCGGCCCGATCGCAGCATGAGCTGGTCCATCTCCTCCAGCCGCAGCGGGGGGAAGGCACCGGGGAAACTGGCGGTCGCACGCGCGGCAAACACCAGTTCGAGCGGGTTGGTCAGGTTCTCGCCCCCCTTGGCCGGCGTGCGCACGCGAAAGGCAATCGGCGTGCGGTGCTCGGTATCCTCGACCACCGGCGGACTGTGCAGGCGCAACAGGTCGAGATAGCCGTGAAAGTCGGTCGCCGTGACATAGAGGTCGAGCGGGTGGCCTGCCGGAAGCAGCGGTGCCTCGGCAACCGTCGCCTCCATCGCGGCAAAGGCCCGTTCGAGCATGCAGGAAAAGCCGATGCCCGAGAACGGCGGTTCGAACCAGCGCCCGCGAATGAGGTGCGACACCTTGCGCCGCACTTCCTTGCGGGTTTCGGGAGCGACGGTGTCGGCGATATCGCTGCCGGGACGGCTGAGCAGCCAGTTGGCGAAGGGCTGGGCATAGAATTTCGCCATCCGCCAGCTTGGCCGTGCATCCGGATCGACGAGCTGGTCGACATCGGCGATTTCGAGCCACAGGTCGGTCAACGGCTCGAGCGATTGTCCCGAATGGATCGCCTGCGCCAGGAACACCGCATTGATCCCGCCCGCGCTCGCCCCGCTCATGATATCGGGCAGCACCCGCAGGCGCAGCGCGTGCGTGGCGGCAATATGTTCGAGCAGTGCGCGATAGACCGCATCGATACCGCTGCGCGGCGCGTCCGCCCGGTGAAAGTCGCGGCTGGCGCGGGCCAGTTGCCACAGCTCGCGCGTTACCCCGTGCATATAGACCGCAAGGCTGACCCCGCCATAGCAGACCAGCGCGATCCTGAGTTCCTTCTGGCGCATGGCGACCTTGTGCATGGTTATCTGCAACTTGGCAATTGCGTTCCTGAATTGTTCCGTTTAACGGGAGCCATGGCCAAGCCCAAGAAACGCTATGCCTGCCAGGCCTGCGGCAGTGTCTCGCACCGCTGGCAGGGGCAATGCCCCGATTGTTCCGAATGGAACACGCTGGTCGAGGATGCGCCCGCGACGGTCTTTTCGCTCAAGCACGACCTGTCGAGCGGGGGCCGGGCGGTCGAATTCGTCGATCTCGACAAGCCGGGTGTACTGCCCGTGCGCCAGCCGACCGGGCTGGCCGAATTCGACCGCGCGCTGGGCGGCGGGCTGGTGCCCGGTTCGGCGATCCTGATGGGGGGCGATCCGGGTATCGGCAAGTCCACCCTGCTGCTGCAGGCGGCGGCGCGGATCGCACGCAAGGGGCAGGGCGTGGTCTATGTCAGTGGCGAAGAGGCGGTCGGGCAGGTGCGGATGCGCGCGGCACGGCTGGGGCTGGCGGATGCCGCGGTCAAGCTCGCTTCGGCGACTGGCGTGCGCGATATCCTCACCACGCTGGGCCAGATGGAAGCGCCCGGCTTCCTGGTGATCGATTCGATCCAGACCATGCATTCGGACACGATCGAAGGGGCGCCGGGAACGGTCAGCCAGGTGCGCGGCTGCGCGTTCGAACTGATCCGCTATGCCAAGGAAAACGGGGTGGCGCTGGTGCTGGTCGGCCATGTCACCAAGGATGGCAGCATCGCCGGGCCGCGCGTGCTCGAACATATGGTCGACGTGGTGATGAGCTTCGAGGGCGAGCGCAGCCATCAGTATCGCATCCTGCGCGCGCTCAAGAACCGCTTCGGTGCGGTGGATGAAATCGGCGTGTTCGCGATGGCGGGGGAAGGGCTGGAGGAGATCGCCAATCCCTCGACGCTGTTCCTCTCGGGCCGGACGGAACCGATCGCCGGGAGCGCGGTCTTCCCCGCGATCGAAGGGACGCGCCCCGTGCTGATCGAGATCCAGGCGCTGATCGTGCGGTTGCAGTCGGGGGCCACTCCGCGCCGCGCGGTGGTCGGCTGGGACAGCGGGCGGCTGGCCATGCTGCTGGCCGTGCTCGAATCGCGCTGCGGGCTGAATTTCAGTTCGGCCGAGGTCTATCTCAATGTCGCGGGCGGTTACCGGCTGAGCGATCCGGCGGCGGATCTCGCGGTTGCCGCGGCCTTGGTGAGCGCATTGAGCGACCGTCCCTTGCCCGATCGCAGCGTGTGGCTGGGCGAAATTTCGCTGGCGGGCGAGATCCGCCCCGTCGCGCATGCCGGACTGCGCCTGCGCGAGGCGGCCAAGCTGGGGTTCACGCGCGGCTATGGGCCCGCAGACGGCAAGGCGCCGCCGTCCGAATTCGCGTTTTTCGGCCTGGGACAACTCGCGAACCTCATTGACCGGGTAGTCGCGACCGCATAGTCCTGTGTCGGACGGGTCATGGCAGGGTTCGATCTTCTTGTATTGCTCATCGTGGGCATTGCCGCTGTCGGCGGCTTCATGCGCGGTCTGGTGCAGGAGGTCTTTTCGCTTGCCGCCTGGGTCCTCGCGGCCTTTGCGATCCGTTACCTCCACACGCCGCTGACGCTTGCGATGCAGGAGATGGTCGGCGGCGACGTGACGACCTCGCTGCTGGCATTCGCGCTGCTGCTGCTGATCCCCTATGCGGCGATGATCGTGATCGCCAACAACGCCAGCCCGGTATCGAAGAATTCCTTGCTGGGACCGATCGACCGGATTCTCGGCTTCGGTTTCGGCGCGCTCAAGGGTGTGCTGATCACCGTCCTCGCCTTCTCGCTGCTGGTGCTCGGCTATGATACGGTGTGGAGCTACAAGGGCCGGCCTGCGTGGATGACCACCGGGCGCAGTTACGATCTGATCGATGCCGGCTCGCGCAGCCTGGTCGAAGTCCTGGCGGAACGCCGCGCGCGGTTGCGCGAACAGGCGGCCGCGGCCGGGGAATGACCGCGCCGCGGCGCGCGGCGCTCTACTCTCCCGAATTGCTGGCGCTGGCGGTCGAACTGGCCGCCTGGCCGCTCGATCCGGCCATGCCGCTGCAAGGCAGTGCGCGCGCGCGCACCTGCGGCAGCACGATTGCGCTGTCGGCACGCGGCGGGGATCGGATCGAGGCATTCGGCCTGCGCGTCGCCGCCTGCGCGGTGGGACAGGCGGCGGCGGCGCTGTTCGCGCGGTCGGCTGCCGGGAAATCGGCTGAGGACCTTGAAGGCACGTTGGCACAGCTTCGGGCCTGGCTTGCAGGCGAAGGCGGCGTGCCCGACTGGCCCGGCATCGCGATCCTTGCCCCCGCGCTCGACCACCCCGGTCGTCACGAAGCGATCCTGCTGCCGTGGAGAGCGGGGCTGGACGCGCTTTGCAACGCCGGAACCGGCGGCTAAACCCACGCCATCAGATAGAACAGACTGGGAGCGCAGCCTTGCACCGCGAGCCGACCGAGAAGGAAATCCGTCTCGTCATCGCCGCCAGTTCGGCGGGGACGATCTTCGAATGGTACGATTTCTTCATCTACGGCACGCTGGCCGCGCTGATCGGCGCCGCCTTCTTCCCCAGTGACAACGAGACGCTGCAAATCCTGCTCGTCTGGGCGGGTTTCGCGGTCGGCTTCGGTTTCCGCCCGCTCGGCGCGATCCTGTTCGGCTTCCTGGGCGACCGGCTGGGGCGCAAGTACACCTTCCTCGTCACCGTGACGCTGATGGGGATCGCCACCGCCGGCGTGGGCCTGATTCCCGGCGCGGCGAGCATCGGGCTCGCGGCGCCGCTGATCGTGATCGGCCTGCGTATCCTGCAGGGGCTGGCGCTGGGCGGCGAATATGGCGGCGCGGCGATCTATGTCGCCGAACATGCCCCGCCCGAGAAGCGCGGCTATTACACCAGCTTCATCCAGGCGAGCGTGGTCGGCGGGTTCGTGCTCTCGATCATCGTGGTGCTGGCCTGCCGCGCGCTGATCCCGGCGGACGATTTCGCCGCATGGGGCTGGCGCCTGCCCTTCCTGCTTTCGCTGATCCTGCTCGGCATTTCGCTGTGGATGCGGATGAAACTGTCCGAAAGCCCGGTATTCCAGGCGATGAAGGCGGCGGGCGAGACCTCGAAGAACCCCTTCACCGAAAGCCTGACCTATCCCGGCAACCCCAAGCGTATCTTCGTTGCGTTGTTCGGCATCACCGGCATCCTCACGACGATCTGGTACACCGCCTTCTTCAGTGGCCTGTCGTTCCTGCGCGGCCCGATGCGGGTCGAGGAAGCGACGGTCGAGTGGATGCTGCTGATCGCCGCGGCGATCTCGATGAGCTTCTATATCGTGGTGGGCAAGTGGTCCGACCGGGTCGGGCGCAAGAAGCCGATCATCATCGGCGGGCTGGCTTCGCTGGCGCTGCTGTTCCCGGTGTTCTGGGGGATGGGATCGCTGGCCAATCCCGGGCTGCAGCGCAGTTCGGCCGAGGCGCCGATCGTGGTCAGCGGAACCGAATGCAACTACGATGCCTTCGCCAGCACGCAGGCGACGCCTTGCGGGAAGCTGCTGTCCGACCTGACCGCGCTGGGCGTGCCCTACGACCTGCATGACGCAGCGCAGGATGGCGACCACATCCGTTCGACCATCACGATCGGATCGCAGGCCTATTCCTACGATAACCTGGCGAATGACAGCCGCAGGTCCACGATCCAGGGCTGGCTCGAAGCGCAGGGTTACGGCTTTTCGAAGCAACAGCCGCCGCTTGCCAGCATCGCCGGCATCATCGCCCTGCTATGCGCATTGGGAATGCTTTCGGCGCTGACCTATGGCTCGGTCGCGGCGCTGCTGTCCGAGATGTTTCCGGCCAGGATCCGCTACAGTTCGATGTCGATCCCCTATCACATCGGGGCGGGCTATCTCGGCGGGTTCCTGCCGCTCATCGCCAGCTATATCGTCGCCAAGACCGGCGACGCCTATTCCGGGCTGTGGTACACGCTGGCGGTGGTCGGATTCGGCGTGGTGGTCGCCTGGTGGGGCATCCCCGACGGACCGCCGCGCGATTTCGAGGACAGCGGCGAAGATCCGCCCGCGTCCCCCGTCCTTCCGTGAGAGTGCAATGACCGACCTCCCGCCGCCCACGCTGCGGCTGCGTATCGAAGACGAAGCGCTTGCCGCCAACTGGCAGGCGCTCGATGCGCTGTCCGGTGCCGCGCGCGCCGCGGCTGCGGTCAAGGCCGACTGCTATGGCCTCGGTGTCGGCTGCTGCGTGCCGGTGCTGCGCGAAGCGGGCTGTCGCGATTTCTTCGTCGCGCACTGGTCCGAGGTCCGCGCGGTGGCGCGCCACGTCGCGGCGGAACAGATCGCCGTGCTGCACGGGCCGGTCACCGCCAGGGACGCTGCCTACGCGCGCGCCACCGGTGTCCGTCCGGTCATCAACAACCCGCACCAGGCCCGCGTCTGGCTCGAAAGCGGGGGGGGCGCCTGCGACCTGATGGTCGACACCGGGATCAACCGGCTTGGTGTGACCCCCGAACAGCTGTCCGATCCGGCGATCCGGGCGCTGGAGGTGGATCTGCTGCTCAGCCACCTCGCCAGCGCGGATGAGGATAGCGCGCAGAACGCGCGCCAGCTGGCCGATTTCCGTGCGATCATGCCGCTGGTCGCGCACCGCGAGGCGAGCCTGGCCAACAGCGCGGGCATAGCGCTGGGGGCGGATTACGGCTTCGACCTCACACGTCCCGGGATCGCGCTATACGGCGGTATCCCGCGCGGCGAACTGGCGCGGGCGATCCGGCAGGTCGCCTTTCCGCAGGCCGCGCTGATCCAGCTGCGCGACCTGCCCGCGGGGGCCAGCGTCGGCTACAACGCCACCTTCACCGCACCCGCAGCAATGCGGGTCGGCGTGGTATCGCTCGGCTATGCCGACGGTGTCCTGCGCAGCTGGGCCGGAGGATATTTCGAGCACGGCGATATCCGCCTGCCGATCCTCGGCAAGGTTTCGATGGACATGATCGTGGTCGACCTCGATGCTGCACCGATGCTGCGCGAAGGCGACTGGGTCGACCTGCCCTATGCGCTGCCCGAAGCCGCGCTACAGTCGGGCCTTTCGCAATATGAATTGCTGACCGTTCTGGGCCACCGGTTCGAACGGTGATTCTGCCATGTTGCCCTGCACATTGTGCACATGCTAAGCGGCATTGCTGCGCACAAGAGAGGGGAGCACACCGGAATGGCCAAGCGTACTGCCGACGGCGAGCCGATCACCATCAAGAAATACGCCAACCGGCGGCTCTACAACACCGATACCAGCAGTTACATCACGCTTGACGACCTTGCCGGCATGGTCCGCGACAATGTCGATTTCCAGGTGCTCGACGCCAAGAGCGGCGACGATATCACCCACACGATCCTGACCCAGATCATCGTGGAAGAGGAAAGCCACGGCTCGCAGATGCTGCCGGTCAGCTTTCTGCGCGACCTCATCAGCATGTACGGCAATTCGATGCAGTCGCTGATGCCGAGCTATCTCGAAGCGAGCATGGCGAACTTCCGCAAGAACCGCGAGCAATTGCAGGAAGCCTTTGCCAAGGGCCTTGCCGCCAACCCGCTGGCCAAGATTGCCGAAACCAACCTCAAGCTGATGCAGAACGCGGCCGAGGCCTTCATCCCCGGCGCGCGCAAGGCGAGCAATCCCGACCACGCCTCCGAACTCGCCGAGATGCGCGCGCAGATGGCCGCCATGCAGAAGAAGCTGGACGAATTGAGCAAATAGCGGCATCGGCCCGCGCTCATTGCCGAACAGCAGAATACGGGAACCAGCGACGTGGCCCAGATCCGCCATGCACTCGACACCAGGCGCGCCGACGATTTCGCCGCCTGGTACCAGGAAGTCATCTCCGCCGCCGAAATGGCCGAGGAATCGGGCGTTCGCGGGTGCATGGTGATCAAGCCGTGGGGCTACGGCATCTGGGAACGCATGCAGCGCCTGCTCGATGACCGGATCAAGGCGACCGGGCACGAAAACTGCTATTTCCCGATCTTCATCCCGCTGTCGAACTTCGCGCGCGAGGCGGAACACGTCGACGGCTTCGCCAAGGAAATGGCGGTGGTCACGCACCATCGCCTGATCGCCGGGCCCGAAGGCGGGTTGATCCCCGACCCCGAGGCAAAGCTCGAAGAGCCGCTGGTCGTGCGCCCGACGTCTGAAACGATCATCGGCGATGCGATGGCGCGCTGGGTCCAGTCGTGGCGCGACCTGCCCCTGAAGCTCAACCAATGGGCCAATGTCGTGCGCTGGGAAATGCGCACGCGCATGTTCCTGCGCACCAGCGAATTCCTGTGGCAGGAAGGCCATACCGCACACGCCGACGAGGCCGAGGCCAGGGAGCACACGCTGCGGATGCTCGAAGTCTATCGCGCCTTCGCCGATGACGACCTGGGCCTGGCGGTGGTCGCGGGCGAGAAGCCCGAGAACGAACGCTTCCCCGGCGCGGTCGAAACCTGGTCGATCGAGGCGATGATGCAGGACGGCAAGGCGCTGCAGGCCGGCACCAGCCACTATCTCGGCACCAATTTCGCTCAGGCGAGCGGCATCCAGTACCAGGATCGCGAGGGCACGCAGACCTACGCCCACACCACCAGCTGGGGCGTTTCGACCCGCATGGTCGGCGGCGTCATCATGACCCATGGCGATGATGATGGTCTGCGCTTGCCGCCCAGGATCGCACCGCAGCAGGTCGTGATCCTGCCGATGCTACGCGAGGACGATGGCGATGCCACGCTGATCGACTATTGCGAGGTGCTGCGCGCCATGCTCGCGAGCCAGCAGGTGCTGGGCGAGCCGCTGCGCGTGCTGCTCGACACGCGGCCCGGCAAGGCGGCGCAGAAGCGCTGGGACTGGGTGCGCAAGGGCGCCCCGGTGATCGTCGAGGTCGGCGGCCGCGATAGGGAAAACGGCGTGGTCAGCCTGCTGCGCCGCGACCGGCTGTGGGACGAAGCCACGGGCAAGCCTGCCTTCGAGGCTCCGACCCGCGAGGCCGCCGCGCAGATGATCCCCCAAGTGCTGGTCGACATGCAGGCCGCGCTGTTCGCCCAGGCGCTTGCGCACCGCGAGGCGAATATCACCCGCGGGGTGACCGGCTTTGCCGAGGTCGAGGCACATTTCGACGCCAGGGCCAAATACCCCGGCTGGGTCGAGGTGCAGTGGTCGAAGCCGACGGGCGAAGCGCTCGAGCAGGTGATCGAGCGGCTCAAGGCGCACAAGCTGACCATCCGCAACGTGCCGATCGGTTCCGCGCCTGCGGACGGGCGCTGCATCTTTACCGGCGCGCCTGCGGTCGAGCGCGTGCTTCTGGCCAAGGCATACTAACCAAACAGCCTCGACTAGTCATTGCGAGGAGCCGCAGGCGACGCGGCAATCCAGAGCGCTCGGCCATCGGGTCGCAGTAAACAGTAGATTGCCGCGCGGCTTTGCCGCTCGCAATGACGAGGCGGGGGATTGATCTTGTTCGAACCTCCGGCAACAGTGCGGGCATGAAAAAACTCGCCCTCGTCGTCGCTCTGCTCGCCACCCCGCTTTCCGCAGAGGAGACCGATCCCGCCGCCGGTGTATCGCAAGCGCGCCTGCGCGCCGATATCGACACGCTGGTCGCCTTCGGCACGCGCCACACGCTGTCCGAGCAGGATAACCCGGCACGCGGGATCGGCGCAGCGGTCGATTGGGGGCTGGCCGAATTCGCGCGCATTTCCGCGCAATGCGGCGGCTGCCTCGAAGTGGTCGCGCCCGAGCGCATGGTCTCGGGCGCACGCATCCCCACGCCCGTCCGCCTGCGCAATGCCGTGGCGATCAAGCGCGGGACCGAGCGTCCCAACGAAGTCGTGATCGTCCAGGGCCATATCGACAGCCGCGGTTCCGACGTGCTCGACTGGAAGACAGGCGCGCCAGGCGCCAACGACGACGGTTCGGGCACGGTGCTGGTGCTCGAGGCGGCGCGCAACCTGTCGCAGCGCAAATACCCCGTCACCATCGTCTATGCGCTGCTTTCGGGCGAAGAGCAGGGGCTGTTCGGCGGGCGGCTGATGGCGGACTATGCGGCGGAACAGGGCTGGCAGGTCAAGGCGGTGCTCAACAACGATATCGTCGGCGGCAGTTGCGGCAGCGATGGCTGGTGCGACGATGCGCATGTCCGCCTGTTCTCCGAAGGCCCGCGTGCCGATTTGACCGACGAGCTGCGCGCCGCGCAGCGCCGCGAAGGGGGCGAGAACGATACGCCGGGCCGCAATCTTTCGCGCTATATCGACCGGCTCGCGGATCGTTTCGACGGAAGTCTCGACGTGCGGCAGATATGGCGTGCCGACCGCACGGGGCGGGGCGGGGATCAGCTGCCCTTCCTCGAGAAGGGCTATCCGGCGGTGCGCATCACCGTCGCGGTCGAGAACTACGACTGGCAGCACCAGGACCTGCGCACCGAAGATGGCGTCGAATACGGCGACACGCCCGAGCGGATGGATTTCCCCTATCTCGCCCGGGTGACGCAGCTCAATATCCGCGCGCTCGATGCGCTGGCGCGCACGCCGGTGCCGCCCGCCGCCACGGCAGTGGCTGCGGTGCAGACCTTCACCGACATCAGGTGGGCCCAAGTGCCCGGCGCCATCGGCTACACCGTCTGGCAGCGCCGCACCGATGAGCCATACTGGCCGGCCGATCCCGTGATCGCCAATGTCGCCACAACCAGCGCGCGGCTCGAAGGGGTGCGCGGCGACGACTGGATTTTCGGCGTCAGCGCGACCGGCGCCGACGGAACGCGCGGCCCGGTGGCCAGCGCGGTTCCCGCGGGCCAGTATGCGCCTGCCGCGCCGACAAAGGATGACAGCGAGTAACTGCGTCCCCATATTGCGCGCATGACAAAACAGAACAGAAACCGGCAGCCGCCCCAGCGGGGCGCAGGCATGCCGACCAAGGAACAAATCCTGGAATTCCTCCAATCCTCCCCGACCCCTGCCGGCAAGCGCGAAATCGCCAAGGCCTTCGGGCTCAAGGGGCAGGAAAAGATCCTCCTCAAGCAACGCCTCAAGGACATGGCCGAAGAAGGCCTGATCGACGGCAGGCGCACCGCCTATCACCGCATGGGCGGGGTGCCCAAGGTTACCGTGCTCAAGGTGGTCGCCATCGAAGACGGCGAACCGCTGGCCGAGCCCGAGAGCTGGGCACCCGATGCGCCGGGCAAGCCGCCGCGATTGGCGGTCAGGGAAACGAGGAAGATGGCGGCGCTCAAGCGCGGCGACCGTTTCCTCGCAAGGACCGAGGAAACACCGCGCGGCTGGATCGCGCATCCGATGAAGAAACTGCCTGCGCGCACCGAGGGGATGATGGGCGTGGTCGAGTTCGACGGCGCCGGAAAGCCCTGGCTCGCCCCGGTCGACAAGCGCGTGCGCGACTCTGCGCCCATCGGCGATCTGGGCGAGGCGCGGGAAGGCGAGCTCGTGCTGGCCGAACGCATGGGAAAATCCGCCCGTTCGCCGGTCAAGGTGGTCGAGGTGATCGGCGATCCGCTGGCGCCCAAAAGTTTCAGCCTGATCGCCATCGCCAAGCACGGCATCCCGCATATCTTCCCGCCCGAAGCGATGGCCGAGGCGGAACGCGCGACCGAGCTGGGCCTCTCGCCCGATCACCGCGAGGACTTGCGCGCGCTTCCCATCGTCGCGATCGACCCGGCCGACGCGCGCGACCACGACGATGCGATCTGGGCCGAGCCCGACGGCGAGGGCGGCTACAACGCCATCGTCGCCATCGCCGACGTCAGCTATTACGTGCGCCCCGCCGATGGTTCCAATGGGGGCGCGCTCGACCGCGAGGCGCGCAAGCGCGGCAATTCGGTCTATTTTCCCGACCGCGTGGTGCCGATGCTGCCCGAAGTGCTCAGCGCCGACGTCTGCTCGCTCAGGCAAGGCGTCGACCGCGCGGCGATGGCCTGCCACCTGCGCATCGACGCGCAGGGGCAGCTCAAGCGCTGGCGCTTCACCCGCGCCATCGTCCGTATCGCGCACAACATCGCCTATGAGGACGCGCAGGCGTTGATCGAGAGCCACCACCCCCCGGCCCCCTCCTCTAAAGAGGAGGGGGAGACCAGAGGCGCGATACAAGAAGCCCCCTCCTCTTTAGAGGAGGGGGTTGAGGGTGGTGCCGACTTGCGCACGATCCTCACCCATCTGTGGGGCGCGTGGAAGCTGCTGTTCGCCGCGCGCGCGGCGCGCGACCCGCTCGAGCTGGAATTGCCCGAACGGCAGGTAAAGCTCAACGATGCCGGCCGGATCGAGGAAATTACCGTGCGCGAGCGGCTCGATGCGCATCGCGTGGTCGAGGATTTCATGATCGCCGCCAATGTCGCCGCGGCCAGGGCGCTCGAGGCGAAGAAGGCGCCCGTGGTCTATCGCATCCACGAACAGCCGAACCGTGAAAAGCTGCTCGCCCTGCGCGATTACCTGGCCACGCAGGGGCGCAAGCTGGCGCTGGGGCAGGTCATCACCCCCGGCCTATTCAACCGGATGCTCAAGGATATCGCCGATCCTTCTGAAAAAGCACTGATTATGGAAGCAGTTCTGCGCAGCCAGACGCAGGCCTATTACGGCCCGCAGAACGCCGGCCACTTTGGCCTCGCGCTGGGCAGCTACGCGCATTTCACCTCGCCGATCAGGCGTTATTCGGACCTGCTGGTCCACCGCGCGCTGGTCGATTCCTATGGCCTCGAACAGCCCCGGCCGAAGGTGGAGCTGCCCGAAACGACCGGCCTGTCCGACCGCGACAAGACCGCGCTCAGCCAGATCACCGACGCGATCAGCCAGACCGAGCGCCGCGCGATGGAGGCCGAACGCGACACGATCGACCGCTATGTCGCGGCATGGCTTTCGGGCCGCGTGGGCGAGACTTTCGACACGCGCATCACCGGCGTGCAGGGCTTCGGCTTCTTCGCCACCATCGACAGGCTGGGCGGCGACGGGCTGGTCCCGGTTTCGACGCTGGGCCGCGAATATTACCGCTATGACGAAGCGGCGCAGAAGCTGGTGGGCGAGGACAGCGGCAGGCAATATGCCGTCGGTGACCGCCTGAAGCTGCGGCTGGCGGAGGCGAATGCGCTGACCGGCGCGCTCAAATTCGAAGTCCCCGACAGCGATGGCTCGCCAGTCGAGCAGCGCGGCGCACGCCCCGCCGCGCGCAAGAAGCCGCCGCAGAAGGGCAAGGGCGCACCTCGCCAGAATCACGGCCAGGGCCAGCGCGGGCGGCCGGGCAATATCCGTCACCAGGGGCGGGCAAAAAAGCGTTAAGCAAGCCTGTCGATCTCTTCGCCGCTCAGCCCGCCGGGAATGATATAGAGCGGGCAGGGCAGGGTCCCCGCATGGGCGGAAAAATGGCTCACCAGCGGGCCGGGGCCGCCATCGGCATCGGCCCCCAGCACCAGCGAGGCGATCTCGCCGTGTTCCTCGATATATTTGCGGATCACTTCGGCGGGCACGCCGGGGCGCACCGCGATGGTCGGCATCCTGCCGCTTTCGGCAAAGATATGCCCCGCGGCCTCGTTCGCAATCACCTCGGCGCGTTCGCGCGCTTCCTGCTCGATCGTCGCCTGCACCCCGCCGAAGGCAGAAAAGGTCTGCTGCGGCACCAGCGCGAGGATATGCACCGAACCGCCCGTCTTCTGCGCGCGCAGCGAGGCGAAGCGGAGCGCCTGATTGGCCTCCTCGGTCTCGTCCATCACCACCAGATAGATACGCATGCCTGTCCCCTCGGCTCGCCGCAAAGCTCCCGGCGCGCGAGTTATCCGGTAATTCGTATTCTGCGCAAGAACCTTGCGGCGCGCGCGCAACTTGGCCAGAGCATGCGCAACACGTTTGCCCGTGAGAGGACGCAACGCAAATCATGCCCACGCCGATCAAGATGCCCGCCCTGTCGCCCACCATGGAGGAAGGCACGCTGGCCCGCTGGCTGGTAAAACCGGGCGATACCGTGAGCGCGGGCGACATCATGGCCGAGATCGAGACCGACAAGGCGACGATGGAGTTCGAAGCGGTCGACGAAGGCACGATCGTCTCGATCGCGGTCGCGGAAGGGACCGAGGGGGTCAAGGTCGGCACGGTGATCGCGACGCTGGCGATGGAGGGCGAGGATGCGAGCGCGGTGGCGGCTGCGCCTGCGTCTACGCCCGCACCAGCATCTACACCCGCTCAGCCTGAGCCTGTCGAAGGCCCCGCGCCAGCGCCTGCCGCAAGCACACCGAGCAGTCCTTCGACAAGCTCGGGACGAGCGGGTGGCGGTGACAGGCTCATCGCCTCGCCGCTGGCCAGGCGCATTGCCGAACAGCAGGGTATCGACCTCGCCGGGGTGGCCGGCAGCGGGCCGAACGGACGGATCGTCAAGGCCGACGTCGAAGCTGCGCCTGCAACCATTTCCGCTCGTCCCGAGCCTGTCGAAGGACAGGCACCCAAGGCTCCGGTCAAGCCCGCAACGCTCGGCGGCGATCTCGATGCGCCGTATGAAGCGCTCAAGCTCAACAATGTCCGCAAGGTCATCGCGCGCCGCCTGACCGAGGCGAAGCAGACCATCCCGCACATCTATCTCACGGTGGATGTGCGGCTCGATGCGCTGCTCAAGCTGCGCGGCGAATTGAACAAGAGCCTCGAGGCGGATGGCGTGAAGCTTTCGGTCAACGACCTGTTGATCAAGGCGCTCGCCCGCGCGCTTCAGCGCGTGCCCAAGTGCAATGTCAGCTTCCAGGGCGACGAGCTGTTCCAGTATTCGCGCGAGGACATCTCGGTTGCGGTCGCCGCGCCTTCGGGCCTCATCACCCCGATCATCCGCGACGCGGGGCGCAAGGGCCTCGCGCAGATCAGCACCGAGATGAAGAGCCTCGCGGACAAGGCCAGGGACGGCAAGCTGCAGCCGCATGAATTCCAGGGCGGCACCGCCAGCCTCTCCAACCTCGGCATGTTCGGCACCAGGCAGTTCGACGCGGTAATCAACCCGCCGCAGGCGATGATCCTGGCCATCGGCGCGGGCGAGCAGCGCCCGTGGGTGATCGACGGCGCGCTGGGCGTCGCCACGGTGATGAGCGCCACCGGCAGCTTCGACCACCGCGCCATCGACGGCGCCGACGGCGCGGCGCTGATGCAGGCGTTCCAGCAGCTGGTGGAGAACCCGATGGGGCTGGTGGTTTGAGCTCTCCAATTCCGGCTAGCGAGCCGGTTTCCTCTCCCCTTGCGGGAGAGGAAGGGGCCCGCCGCGCAGCGGTGGGAAGCAGAGGGGGCCAGCGCAACCTCCTGCCTCTTGCAAAGCGGATGCGCAAGGAACCGACCGAGGCCGAACGCCGGCTGTGGGCGATCTTGCGTGCTGGACGAATGGGCGGCGCGAAATTCAGGCGGCAGGAACAGATCGGTGATTACATCGTCGATTTCGTTTGCTTTCGAAGGAAGTTGGTCGTCGAAGCAGACGGCTCGCAACATATTGAAAACGCGCGGGACATGGACCGCGATATTTTTCTGGCGCGGCAGGGATTTCGTATTCTGCGGTTCTGGAACAACGATATCCTGGCCGATACCGATTCAGTGGCCCAAGCTATACTGTCCGCGCTTGAACCCCCTCTCCCCAACCCCTCTCCCGCAAGGGGAGAGGGGCTATGACCGCCGACCGCTCCCCCCTTATCCGTGTCACGGCCATGCCGACCGACCTCAACCCCTATGGCGGGGTGTTCGGCGGGTGGCTGATGAGCCAGATGGCGCTGGGCGCGGGATCGCTGGCAAGCCGGGTGGGGAAGGGCAAGGCGGTGGTCGTCTCGGCAACCGACTTCGCCTTCCCCGGCGCGATGCAGGTGGGTGACGAACTGTCGGTCTATTGCGAAATCGCCGCCACCGGAAACACCTCGCTGACCATCGCCGCCGAAGCCGTGGCCCGCGAACGCAATGGCGAGGCTGAAACCAGGGTGGCGCAGGGCACGTTCAAATTCGTGCTGCTCGACGAGAACGACCGCCCACGCACGGTGCACGAATGGGCCTGACCCCGCTCGTCCTGAGCTTGTCGAAGGACAGGCGACAACCCTTCGACAGGCTCATGGTGAGCGGCTGTGGGGCGGCTTTCGATGACAGAGCCTGTCCTACATTACGGCATCGACGGTATGAATATCGGCATGGCCTGTCGATCAACCCGCCCCGCTTCCCGGCTTTTCATCCCACCCCACGGTCCGCAGTCTTTTAACTTCAGGACCGTGTTCCATGTGTTCCATCCAGACGGACTGACCGAAGGCTGAATCCAAAATGGCTCCTACATACGACGTCATCGTTCTCGGTTCCGGTCCCGGCGGCTATGTCGCGGCGATCCGCTGCGCGCAGCTAGGGCTCAAGACCGCCATCGTCGAGCGTGAATTGCTCGGCGGCATCTGCCTCAACTGGGGCTGCATCCCGACCAAGGCGCTGCTGCGAAGCGCCGAGATCCTGCACCATGCCCGGCACGCCAGCGACTATGGCCTCAAGATCGCCGGAACGATCGAGGCGGACCTCGATGTGGTGGTGAAGCGCAGCCGCGGCGTCGCCAGGCAGCTCAACGCCGGGGTCACGCACCTGATGAAGAAGAACAAGATCGCGGTGCATATGGGCGTGGGCACGCTGACCGGCCCGACTGCGCTGACCGTGAAATCGGACAGTGGCGAGGAAAGGCTTACCGCCAGGCACATCATCGTCGCCACCGGCGCGCGCGCGCGCGACCTGCCCTTTGCGCCGGCCGACGGCAAGCGCGTGTGGACCTATCGCCATGCGATGACCCCGCCCGAAATGCCCGGCAAGCTGCTGGTGATCGGCAGCGGCGCGATCGGGATCGAGTTCGCCAGCTTCTACAACGACATGGGCTGCGATGTGACCGTGGTCGAAATGCTCGACCGCGTGGTCCCGGTGGAGGACAAGGACGTCAGCGCCTTTCTCGAAAAGAGCCTGGCCAAGCAGGGCATGACGATCATGACCGGTGCGGGGGTCGAGGACATCAAGGTCACCGACAAGGGGGTGACGGCGAAGATCAAGGCGAAGGACGGCAAGGTTAGCGAAACCGAGTTCAGCCATTGCATCGTCGCCATCGGTATCGTGCCCAACACCGAGAACCTGGGTCTGGAAAAGCTGGCCGATCTCGACCGCGGCTTCATCCGGATCGACCCCTATGGCCGCACGAAGTCCAAGGGGTTGTGGGCGATCGGCGACTGCACCCCCGGCCCGTGGCTGGCGCACAAGGCGAGCCACGAGGGCGTGACCACCGCAGAGGCGATCGCCCAGGAACTGGGCAACAAGGAGGTCCATCCGCACCCGCTCGAGCGCAACGCCATCCCCGGCTGCACCTATTGCCGCCCGCAGATCGCCAGCGTCGGCATGAGCGAGGCCAAGGCCAGGGAAGCGGGCCATGCGGTAAAGGCGGGCACCTTTCCCTTCATCGGCAACGGCAAGGCGATCGCGCTGGGCGAGGCGGAAGGCTTCGTGAAGACGGTGTTCGATGCGAAGACCGGCGAACTGCTGGGCGCGCATATGGTCGGTGCGGAGGTGACCGAGATGATCCAGGGTTTCGTCGTCGGCAAGGTGCTGGAGACCACCGAAGCGGAGCTGATGCAGGCCGTCTTCCCGCATCCGACCATTTCGGAATCGATGCACGAGAGCGTGCTTGCGAGCTACGGACGCGCGCTGCATATCTGAGCGGGGCGCGTAACGGGGGAGGGCGAGAGTGACCGGATTCCTGATCCTCGCCTTCCTGATCTTGGTCGCGGGGCTGGTCTCGGTCCCGCTGGCGACGCGTTTCGGGCTGGGATCGGTGCTCGGCTATTTGCTCGCGGGCATGGCGATCGCGCCGCTGTTGGGCGCGCTCAAGGTCGATGTCGGCGCGTTGCAGGTCTTCGCCGAATTCGGCGTGGTGATGATGCTGTTCATCGTCGGGCTCGAACTCGAACCGAAGAAACTGTGGGCGATGCGCGGCACGCTGATCGGTACGGGCGGCGGGCAGGTGTTGCTGACCACGCTGGCGCTGACCGCGACCGGCCTGCTCAACGGCAGTTCGTGGCAGGTTTCGCTGGCGATCGGCATGATCCTGGCGCTGTCATCGACCGCGATCATCGTGCAGTCGCTGAACGAGAAGGGATTGCTGCACAGCACCGGCGGCGAAGCGGCCTTTTCGGTGCTGCTGTTCCAGGACGTCGCGGTGATCCCGATCCTGGCGATCCTGCCGCTGCTTGCCGTGCCCGGGCTGGCCGATACGGTTCCCATGGGTGAGGCGGGGGCGGCGCATGGCGCCTCGCTCGACCTGACCGCCAGCCTCTCCGCCTGGCAGGCGGCGCTGGTCCGGGTGGGCGCGGTCGCGGCGGTGGCCTTCATCGGCAACTATCTGACCCGCCCGATCTTCCGCTATATCGCCGCGGCGAACCTGCGCGAATTGTTCACCGCCGCCGGGCTGGTGTTCGTGATCGGGATCGCGCTGCTGATGTCGCTCGTCGGCCTTTCGCCCGCGCTGGGGACCTTCATCGCCGGCGTGGTGCTCGCGAACAGCGAGTATCGTCATGAGCTCGAAAGCGATGTCGATCCGTTCAAGGGCCTGCTGCTCGGCCTGTTCTTCATCACCGTGGGGGCGGGGATCGACTTCTCGCTTGCGATCGAGCGCGCTGACGAGGTGGTGTTCTGGGCCGCCGTCACCATCGCGGTGAAGGTCGCCGCGCTGCTGGTCGTCGGCTGGCTGTCGGGCCTGCGCCGCGAGCCGCTGTGGCTGTTCGCGCTGGCCCTGCCGCAGGCGGGCGAGTTCGCCTTCGTGCTGATTGCCTTTGCGCTCGGCAATGCGATATTCGCGCAGGATCTGGCCGACCTCATGCTGCTGGTCGTGGCGCTGACCATGCTGGTCACGCCGCTGCTGTTCATCCTCTATGACAAGGTCATCGCCCACGCCTATTGCGGGAATTTCGGGGAGCGCGCGCCCGATGCGATCGAGGAGGAAAACCCGATCATCATCGCCGGACGCGGGCGGATGGGCGGGATCGTCGACCGCATGCTCGATGCGGCGGGCCACCGGGCGACGGTGATCGACTACGACAGCGAACACATCGAACAGCTCAAGAAATTCGGGGTGAAGAGCTTCTTCGGCGATGCCACCCGCCCCGACCTGCTGGCCAGCGCGGGGATCGAGCGGGCCAAGCTGCTGATCGTGGCGCTCGACGAACGCGAACAGATCGACAAGCTGGTCCGCTATGCCACCAGCAATTTCCCCGATCTCCACGTGATCGCGCGCGCCAAGGACCGCGACCACGTCTACCACCTGTGGGCGATGGGTTGTCACGATGTCGTGCGCGAAACCTATGATAGCGCGCTGCGCATGGGGCGCTCGGCCTATGAGGCTCTCGGCGCCGATCGGCAGGCGGCAATCGCCATGAAGGACGCGTTCGAGGAGATGGACCGGACCTCTATGCGCGCGGTCGCAGACCTCTATCGGCTCGACATGCCCGCATGGGAAAACGAACCGCTGCTCGCCAAGATTCGCGAACTGCGCGCGGAATGGGACCCGAAACTGCGCGAGGCGATCGACGAGATTGTCGCGCGGGGCGGCTGACCAAATTGCCGCCCGCCTTTGTCTCAGATCGCAGGGCAGGCGCTGGCGCTTGGCGTACAAGCCAGCATATTGCCGGTTGCAAAGCCGCTGAAGCTCGTGCCGGTCGGGTCGTTGGTGCTGTTGCTGAACACGCGCGCGCCGGTCGATTGCGTGGGCACATCGCCGTTGACCGCCGTAGCTCGCGCAATTCCGCCATAGAGGAAGCTCGAATTGAGCAGGAAATTGCTGTTGTAGGCGCGCCCGTCGCTGTTGGTGATGAAGCCCGCGAACACATTGTTCCACTGGCCGCGTTCGAAGATCAGCATCAGGCTTTCGCCCGGTCCGGCGATTTGCAGGCCGATCCCGCTGAGCTGATCGAAGAGGTTGTCGCGCGCGAGAAAGCCGAAATTGCCGATGATATTTGCATTCTGCTGCGCGGTGGCGAACACGCCGACCCCGATGACAATACCGTTCAGCCCGTTGGTGACACGGTTGTTGTGAAAGCTGTTGAACAGGTTGGGGCCCACGACGTCTTCCGCCGTGGCGACGATCGAAAATTCGACATAGGCGCCGCGCAGCTGGTCGAAGCTGTTGGAATCGACACTCACCCGGCTGCTGTTGCCATAGGGTTCGACCCCGGCCGAAGCCGAAAAGGCGCTGGCATAATCGGGTTTGCCTTGCAGCCGGTTGTTGTAGACCACGATATTGTCGGCGGCGAGTTCGACGACCACGAAGCTGGTGCTGTCGGGGGCGACCGTGAACGGAGCATCAATGGTCACGCTGCTGGTGGCAGGATCGTTCGAGACGATCGTGCGCCGCTGCCCGAAGCCCTTCCCGCTGGCGACTACCACCACCGACCCGTCGACGCCGCCCGCGCGGTTGAAGTCGAACCCCGGCAGCGTCAGCCGCGTGCCGTCGAAGCTGCCGTTCGATCCACCGTAGAACGTGCCCCCGTGCTCGAGCAATATCTGCTCGCCCGAATTGCCGTCGAACCGGTTGGCCGACGGACCAAGCGCAACGGTCTGGCTATCGCCGATGTAGAAATTCCGCGTGTGTCCGCCCTGCACGACCAGCCAGCGCCCCGAACCGATGCCGGAATTGCGCCGCGACAGGTTCGAACGGTCCACCGGGTCGTTGGCAGGATCGAGATCGCGCGTCAGATGGCGCGTGATCGCGACCTCCTGGCCATTGCCGGTCAGCGAATCGCTATCGGCGCGCGCCAGCGAAATGCTCCGATCGAAGAACACCTGGCTTGCACCGTCGAAGAAGTTGTTACCGCGGAAGGTCACGCCCTGAAAGAACAGATGGGTGTTGCCGAGAAAATCGACATCGCCATTGAAGGCGACGTTTTCGAACCGCAGATTGTCGCAGCGGCGCACCTGCAGGATCTGATGGCCGAGCCCGTCTCCGGCGAAGGCGTCGAAGCCGTCGATCGTCAGGTCGCGGATTTCCGCGGCGCCCGCCGCCGCCGCCGCGCAATTGCCGCCTTCCTGGAGGAACAGGCCGGTGTTCGCGCTGATCCCCAGCGCGTTGGCATTTGCGCGGTAATCGGTTGCGGCGCGCAACACGGTCCGCCCCTGTCCCGCGCCCAGCCAGCGGACATGCGGCGGGAAGAACCAGTCACGATATGACGCTGCCCCACCGGTCGAGATATTATAGGGCCGGGTGATCCGATAGGTCCCGGCGGGAAAGAAGATCGTCGAAGGCTGTGCCGCAGCGGCAGCGTTGAGCGCGCGGCCGATCGCGGCATCGTCGGGCGTTGTACCATCGCCGACCGCGCCGAAATCGCGCACGTCGAATATCCGCGCCTCGGTCCCCGCCCAGGGGCTCTGCGCGGTCACGGTCAGCATCAGCGGGCCGCTCCAGCCGAAGCTGCCGCCATGGCCGTTGTGCGTCCACAGCTGATAGGCGCCCGCAGCGGTCCCGGCAGGCACGCTGAATTCGACCCGATAGGGGTTGACCGAAACCACCGGCACGAATTGTCCCACCCCGCCGCCTTGCGGCTGGAGATAGACGAGGGCGGTGGTGGTGCCGTGGTTCTGGCTGAGGTTGACGCCGAAGACCGCGCTCGTCCCGCCGGCCGCGACCTGATTTGGCCCCACCCACCGCGCGGTCGTGCGGTTGATCGCCAACGGCCGTCCCAATTGTCCTGCGACCGCCGGATAGACCAGATACATCGCGCTCGCCGTGCTGTCGGCCGGCAAGGTAAGCGTAGCGGCACTGGCGGTGAAACGGCGCGGCGCGATCATCGCATTCGTCGCCCCTGCCGCCGATTGCCCGAACAGCTGAAACCGCGTTGCCCCGGAAAAACCGTCACCGGTAAAGGCGATCGTATCCCCCGGGGCGGCGCGATCGCCGATTTCGGTCAGCACGGGGCCGCCGGTGGCATCGGCGGCAGGCGGTGCGAAGGGATCGACCGCCGCGGGCAGCGCAGGTTCGGGGGAAGGGACCGGAAAGCCCAGCGACTGCGGAGTCGCCAGCGTCACCGGATCGGGCATGGGCGTATCGCCCACACCAATCGGCGACGAACCGCCAGCCCCGCCACATCCCGAAAGCGCGAGCGCCGCGCCCACCACGCCGGATGTTACCGCCAATCGGCACAGCTTGCGCCATATGCCTGGGCCCTGGCGTATATTCCGCACTCCCGCACTGCGTACCCTTGGTATGCGGCAAATAGGGGTGGAAAGTTACGAAAGCGCCGCAGGAGTGTGGTAAATACAGGCCGGATGACCAGCTTTACCCCGCGATGCGCATGGGTGCTGGCGGACAGGGTGGGATTCGAACCCACGGTGGGCTTGCACCCACGGCGGTTTTCAAGACCGCTGCATTCAACCGCTCTGCCACCTGTCCGCGGCTCGCGTTCCGGCTAGCGTCCGGTGGGGTGCTTGTCACGTCCGTCTGTCGCCGAAGCGCATTTTCCCTGGACGCGTGACACTTGCCATTCATCATCGGTCTGCGACAATCGGTGCATGATCGCGCGTTGCCTGACAGCCATCCTCGCCGCCCTCGCTGCCTTCGCCATGACCCTTGCCGCCGCCCCCGCGGCAGCGCAGGATGGCCTGTCGTTCGAGGCCTATCTCCAGTTGCTGATCGCCAGGGCGCGCGCGGAAGGGGTTGCCGAGGCGACGATCCAGCGGATGACCGCCGGGCTCGCGCCAAACTATCGGGTGATCGAGCTCGACCGGTCGCAGCCCGGCTCACCCACGCGCAACGGCTATCCGCTGATCGCTCCCTATCTTGCGACACATGTCGACGCGGCGCGGGTCGGCGGCGGGCGGCGGGCCTATGCCGGTAATCAGGGCAGGCTGCGCGCGATCGAGCGCGAATACGGCATCCCGGGCGAGATTCTCGTCGCAATCTGGGGGCACGAGACTGCCTATGGCTCGGTAAAGGGCGGTTTCGACCTGTCGCAGGTGCTCGCCACGCTGGCGTGGGAAGGGCGGCGGCGCGAGCTGTTCGCGACCGAGTTCGTCGACCTGCTCAAGATCGCCGACAGGGGTTTCGCGCGCAGCGAGTTGAAGGGAAGCTGGGCCGGGGCCTTCGGCAACCCGCAGTTCCTGCCCTCGGTCTATCTGCGGCTGGCAGTCGACGGCGACGGGGACGGACGCGCGGATATCATGAACAGCGGTTCCGATGCGCTGGCCTCGATCGCCAATTATTTCCGCGATGCGGGGTGGCGCGCCGGACAGCCCTGGGGCGTGGCGGTGACGATTCCTGCCGGTTTCAACGTCGATGCCTATCGTACCCGGATCGCTGCCCCCACGTGCCAGCGGGTGCACGAGCGACACAGCGTCTACAGGACTGTCGCCGAATGGCGCGCGCTCGGGATACAGCCGCAGCGTGCGATCGCGCCCGATACGCTCGCCACGCTGTTCCAGCCCGACGGTCCGGGGACCCGCGCCTGGCTGTTGACCTCGAATTACCGGGTGATCCTCGAATACAACTGCTCGAACTACTATGCGATGAGCGTGGGATTGTTGGCGGATGAGATTGCGCAATAGGCCTGTCGTGGCCGGCGAACGGCTGGCCCTCGTCAGGGTCGGCCCCCATGCAAGCCGTGGACAGGCGGCCGAGGCGCTCGCCAAGCTGCGCGCTCAGGGTTATACCGACGCTCTCATACCGACCCTCGATTGACACGCCGGCGCTGCGCCCGGCACGGGAGCAGACTTGCGCAAGACCACGATTTCGCTGACCGGCCTCGCCCTAGTGACGGCGGCTGTACCGTCGCAGGCGCGCGATCGCTTCGTGCCGGCCGCGCCTTCGGCAAAGGACGCTCCGATCGCATATCTCGTCGATGCGACCAGCGGTCAGGTGCTGTTCGCGCGTGAGGAAGATCGGCGGTTCATGCCGGCCTCGATCACCAAGGTGATGACCACATTCCTCGCCTTCGAATGGATGGCGGAGGGACGGCTGTTTCCGCAGCAGGTTTACGCCGTGCGGCCAGCGACATACGCCGCATGGCACCGGCTCGGTTCGACCATGTTCCTGCCAGCCGATGCGCGGGTATCGGTCGAGGACCTGCTCCATGGCGTGACCACCGTATCGGCCAATGACGGTGCGATTGTTCTTGCCGAAGGAGCCGCAGGTTCGGTCCAGGACTGGGTCGCCGCGATGAACGCCAAGGCCCGCGAACTGGGCATGGGGGATACGCACTTCGGGACGCCCAACGGCTGGATAGACGAGGGAAAGACCTTCACCAGCGCGCGCGACCTGGCGTTGCTGGCGCAGGCCATGATCGCGCGTCACCCGTCGAAATACCGTCATTTCATTGGTGCGCCGGGCTTTGAGTACAACAAGATCGCCCAGCGCAATCACGACCCGATTTCCGGGGTCGTCAGGGGCGCGGACGGGATCAAGACCGGCTTTACCAACCAGGCCGGTTTCGGGTTCCTGGGCTCGGCGGCGCGCAATGGCCAGCGTCTGATCATGGTTGTCGCGGCCAGCCCCAAGGCCCGTGATCGCGACCGGGCGGCACGATCCTTCATCGAATGGGGCTTCTCGGCCTTCGACAGCGCACCGCTGTTCGCAAAGGACGCCGTCGTGGCCGTGGCAAGGGTGCAGGACGGCGCATCCGCAACGGTCGAACTTAAGGGCAGGGGGCCGATCAGGATCGCGGTCCCGCATGGCCGCAAGCCGAAGATTGCGATCACGGTCCGTTACGAAGGGCCATTACGGGCCCCGATCCGCGCGGGCGAGGAAGTGGCCGAACTCGTGGTCGAGATCGAAGGCATGCCGCAGGCGCACCTGCCGCTGGTAGCTGGCGCCGCCGTTGGAGAAGCAAACGCCTTCCAGCGCCTGCTCAATGGCGTCAGGAGATGGCTGACATGACCCGCGGGCGCTTCATTGCTTTGGAAGGCGGGGAGGGCATGGGCAAATCGACCCAGGCCCGCTTGCTGGCCGATGCGCTGGCTGATCGCGGCCTTGCCGTCGAACTCACGCGCGAGCCGGGCGGCACACCCGGCGCCGAGGCGATACGCGCCCTGTTGCTCGATCCGCCTGGCGACGGCTGGGGCAGGGAGGCTGAAGCGCTGCTGTTCGCCGCGGCTCGTTCCGACCATGTCGCGCGCCGCCTGCGGCCCGCGCTGGAGCAAGGCCGCTGGGTCGTTTGCGACCGGTTCGTCGATTCGAGCCGGGCCTATCAGGGCATTGCCGGGGGGCTGGGCGATGACAGCATCCTCGCCCTGCATGCGGTGGGCAGTGCCGGCTTGCTGCCAGATCTGAGCGTTGTGATCGACGCGCCTGCCGATCGTGTCGCCCGGCGCCTGCTGGAACGCGATGCGGGTCTTTCCGACGCCATCGGCGGGCGGACGGTGGAATACCACGCCGCGGTCAATGCCGCCTTCCTCGCTCTCGCTAAAGCGGAGCCCGGTCGCTTTCGTGTCATCGATGGGCATGGCACAATCGAAGAAGTCCACGCGCGGGTGATGGGCGCGGTCTTGCCGCTGCTGGGTGACACATGAAACTGCGCGGGCATGACGCGGTGTGGCACGAATGGCGCGAGGCCATGGCGGGATCGCGGATGCACCATGCCTGGTTGCTTGCGGGCCGTCGCGGTGTGGGCAAGGCGAGCTTTGCCATGGCCGCGGCGCGCGAACTGGTCGGTGCGGCGCAGGCGCAGGGGCATCATCCCGACATCCTGCTGCTCACGCATGGGCCCAAGGACGACAAGGAAGAACGCAAGCGCGCCGAGGGCAAGCCATTCGAACTCGCCCGCAGCATTCGCATCGCCCAGGTCCGCGCGATGCAGCACCGCCTGACCACGCGCCCCACCGCCGGAAATCGCCGCGCGATCATCATCGACCCTGCCGACGATCTGGAACGCAACGCTGCCAATGCGCTGCTCAAGAGCCTCGAGGAACCGCCCGCCGGTACGTTCTTCCTGCTGGTTGCGCATAGTCCGGCACGGCTGTTGCCGACGATCCGTTCGCGCTGCCGCGTGCTGCGCTTTCCCGCGGTTTCCGACAGCGAGATGGACCGGTTGCTGACGGAACTGGTGCCGTCGGCCGATGCCCCGACCCGCACGGCTGCGATAGCCGCCGCGGCCGGATCGCCCGGCGCGGCGCTGGATTTCGTCGAGCTCGAGCTTGGCGAGGTCGCCGCGATCATGCGCCGCATCCTTGCAGAAGGCGACGGCAGCTTCACTTTGCGAGGGCAGCTGGCCGGCGCGATCGGCGCCCGTCCGGACCGCGAGAGGTTGCAGGCCGTGCTCGATCTCGCGCGTGCTGCGTTGGCGGACCGGCTCGACGGTGATGCCCCTGACCCTCGCCCGGTGATCGAGGCGCATGCCGAACTCGTCCGCCTGAGCGGCGAGCACCCGACCTACAACTTCGATGCCGGATTGCTGGCGATGGAAATCGGCAGCTTGCTCGCGAACGCTGCCAAGGCTAGCGAGCGCGCCGATGGCTGATACATTCTACATTACCACCGCGATCAATTACCCCAACGGGCGCCCGCACATCGGGCACGCCTATGAGGGAATCGCGACCGATGTCATGGCCCGTTTCCAGCGGCTGCGCGGGCGCGACGTGCGCTTCGTTACGGGCACCGACGAGCATGGCCTGAAAATGGACCAGACCGCGCGCAGCCAGGGCCGCGCGACGATCGACCTTGCTAATGAAATGTCTGGGCATTTCCGTGACATGGCGGATCAGCTTGATCTATCCTATGATGAATTCGTGCGGACCACCGAGGGGCGCCACAAGGCGGCGAGCGTGGAGTTGTGGAAGCGGATGGAGGGCAATGGCGATCTCTATCTCGATCGTTACGAAGGGTGGTATTCGGTCCGCGACGAGGCCTTCTACGACGAAAACGAACTGGTCGAGGGCGCCGGAGAAAACGGGGCTGGGGTCAAACTATCCCCCCAGGGCACGCCGGTCGAATGGACCGCCGAGGAGACCTGGTTCTTCCGCCTGTCCGCCTATCAGGACAGGCTCCTTGCGCATTATCACGACAACCCGAGCTTTATCCGTCCCGAAAGCCGCCGCAACGAAGTGCTGCGCTTCGTCGAGGGCGGGCTGAAGGACCTCAGCGTCTCGCGCACCAGCTTTGATTGGGGCGTGCCGGTGCCCGGTAGCGAGGGGCATGTGATGTATGTCTGGGTCGATGCCTTGACCACCTATCTGACCGGCGTCGGCTTCCCCGATGCCGATAGCGACATGTTCCGGCGCTACTGGCCCGCCAGCATCCACATGATCGGCAAGGACATCACCCGCTTCCACACGGTCTATTGGCCCGCCTTCCTGATGAGCGCCGGGCTTGCACTGCCCAAACAGGTGTTCAGCCATGGCTTCCTGCTCGCCCGCGACGGCGGCAAGATGAGCAAGAGCGCGGGCAATGTGGTCGATCCGATAGCGCTCGCCGAGCAATATGGTGTCGACAATCTGCGCTATTTCTTCATGCGCGAGATCGCTTTCGGGCAGGACGGCACATACTCCGCCGAAGCCATCGTGACCCGTTGCAATGCCGAATTGGCCAACAGCTTCGGCAATCTGGCCCAGCGCACGCTGTCGATGATCGCGAAGAACATGGACGGCAGGCTGGAGGCGTTCGAGACGACCGAACGGGACGCCGAACTGCTGGAACTCGTCAAGTCGGCCTGTCAGTCCGAACTCCCTGACGCATTCGAACAGCTTGCCTTCTCCTCGGGCATCGAGGCATGGATGCGCGGCGTCTTTGCCTGCAACCAGTATGTCGACGAACAGGCGCCCTGGACGCTCAGGAAGACCGACCCGGAGCGCATGAAGGCGGTGCTCCAGACGCTGTTCATGGCGATCCGCGACCTCGCCATCGCCATTCAGCCCGTTGTGCCGAACAAGGCTGCGGCCGTCCTCGATATGCTGGGCGTTCCGGGCGACGCGCGCGATTTCGCCGCGCTGGAAGCTGATGGCTGGTTCGCGGCGCTGGTTGCCAAGGGGCACGCCATCGAGGCGCCGACCCCGGTATTCCCTCGCCTGGAACCGCCATCCGAGGCCGCGTGATGCTGGTCGATAGCCACTGCCACCTCGAGTACAAGGGGTTGGTCGATGACCAGGCCGGGGTTCTCGAACGCGCTCGCGGGGCTGGGGTGGGGGCATTCCTCAATATCTCCACCCAGCGTGCCGAATGGGACCAGGTGGTGGGAACCGCGCGCGCCAACCCCGATGTCTATGCCAGCGTCGGCATCCATCCGCACAATGCCGACCAGCACATCGACCTTACCCGCGAACAATTGCTTGTTGCGACGCGCGATCCCAAGGTCGTGGGGATCGGTGAAACAGGGCTCGACTATTATTACGACAAGTCGGACAGGGCCGTTCAGCAGCGGCTGTTCCGCCTGCACATCGATATTGCCCGCGAAACCAGCCTGCCGGTAATCATCCACACGCGCGATGCCGAGCAGGATACGCTGGCGATCCTCACCGGCGAAATGGGCAAGGGTGCGTTCCCGGCGCTGATCCACTGCTTCACGGCTTCGGCTGAATTCGGCGCGCGCGTGCTCGATCTGGGTCTGTCGATCTCGATTTCAGGGATCGTGACCTTCAAGAATGCCAAGGACTTGCAGGATATAGCCAAGATGGTTCCGCAGGATCGTCTGCTGGTCGAAACCGACAGCCCCTTCCTTGCGCCCGTGCCCCATCGCGGCAAGAGCTGCGAGCCAGCCTATGTGCGCGATACTGCTGGCTTCCTTGCCCAGCTGCGGGGCGAGAGCCTTGACGATCTTGCCGCCTATACGACGCGCAATTTCTTCAGGCTTTTCAGCAAGGCTGCCGCATGAAGCTGCTGATGCTTGGTTCAGGAACCTCGACCGGGGTGCCGCGGATCGGAAACGACTGGGGCGATTGCGATCCGCACGAGCCGCGCAACCGCCGGACGCGGGTCTCGATCGTCGTGGAAAACGATGCCGGACAGCGTATCCTGGTCGACACCTCGACCGATCTGCGCGCCCAGCTTCTCACCCATGGCATCGACCGGGTCGATGCAGTGTTCTGGACGCACGACCACGCCGATCACTGCCACGGCATCGATGACTTGCGGGTCATGCGCTACGATCGCAGCAATCCGCTTCCCGGGTTCGCGAGCAAGGAGTGCTGCACGCGGCTGCGCCGCCGGTTCGATTATGTCTTCGAGGGCCAGCACGGTTATCCGACTTTGATGAATCTCAAGGAAATCGATACAATACGGTTGGTTAGCGGATTTTCCTTTGATTTTGTCGAGATGCCGCACGGCCCGGTCACCAGCACCGGATTCCGATTCGAGGCGGATGGCAAGGCGATCGTCTACGCGACCGATTTCAGCGAGATTACGCCTGAAATGGTCGATTGTTTTGCCGATGCCGATATCCTTGTGGTCGATTGCCTGCGCCGCCGTCCGCATCCTACCCACGCGCATCTCGCCATGGCGCTCGACCTGGCACGGCTGACGCGCGCGCGCAGAACCGTGTTGACCCACATGGACAAGAGCATGGATTACCGCAGCCTGTGCGACGAAATGCCAGATGGCATCACGGTCGGCTATGACGGATTGGGGGTTGCGGCATGAACGAGATCCAGATCGTCGCGCTGATACCGCTGGTCGGGTTCCTGATCCTGAATATTGCGGGTTTTCGCCATCGTAGCTCCGGTTGGCGCAAGACACTGTACATGGCCGGAGCATGGGCGGGGATCTTTGCCATCGTGATCCTGTTCATCGACATGGCCCGTTGAGGATGGTCCGTTGCGGGGCACCGCCGCGCACTCAGAGCACCTCTTTAATTTACATAATATGTATTATCATCCTTATGGCTGCTCTTGAGCGGTGGAGCCGCACTCGCGCTCCCTTCCTCTGCACTCAAGCGCCCGCTATGCGCCGCACATGTCCGAACAACTGAACCGCCTTCTCGCAATCATGGCGCGTTTGCGCGACCCGGAACGGGGATGCGAATGGGACACTGCGCAGGATTTCAGGACCATTGCGCCCTACACGATCGAGGAAGCCTACGAAGTCGCCGACGCGATTGCGCGCAAGGACATGGCCGACCTGCGCGGCGAACTGGGCGATCTGCTGTTCCAGGTGGTGTTCCATTCGCGCATGGCCGAGGAAGTCGGTCATTTCGCATTCGAAGACGTCGCGCGCGATATCTCGGACAAGATGGAGGCGCGCCATCCGCACATCTTCGGCAGCGAAGGCGGCGTGATGGAAGATGGCCGCTGGGAAGACCTCAAGGCAGCAGAACGAGCGGCATCGGGCGCAGTCAGCGCGATGGACGGTGTGGCACGGGCGCTGCCCGCGCTGCTGCGCTCGCACAAGTTGCAGAAGCGCGCAGCGCGCGTCGGCTTCGAATGGCACGACGTGAAAGGCCCGATCGAAAAGCTCGCGGAAGAAATGGCCGAACTCGAAGCGGCCACATCCGATGAAGAGCGCCTGATGGAAGCTGGCGACATCCTGTTCGTCATGGTCAACATCGTGCGCCGCTATGGAGCCGACCCCGAACAGGCGCTCCGCGCCTCCAATGCCAAGTTCGAGCGCCGTTTTCGCCGGATGGAGCAACTGGCGGACGCCGATGGCCAGGACTTTGCCAGGCTCGCGCTCGACGAGCAGGAGTCCTACTGGCAACGGGTCAAGGCGGAAGAGCGCGCGCGCAGCCGCTGATCACAGCCCCCCTAGAGTGATTTCGAGCCGGATGGAATCATCCGGCGACCAGGAAATCACGGTAAAACAAGACTCTAGAGACTGGCGTAGCGCCCGAAGTCCTTTTCGGAGAGCTTGACCACGATCCTGCGCTTGCCCGTGGTTCCCACCGCCTCGTCGGCCAGCACATTCCCGTGCTGGTGAAGCCATGCAAGCCGTCGCCCATCCCCGGAAGCAAGCTCTATCTCAAAAGTGCGCGCGGCCGAGGTGAGGACTGCATCGAGGCGCCCGAGTAACGCGTCGACGCCCTCCCCTGTCAGCGCGGAAATGGCAACGACGCCGTCCTCTGCACTCGCCACCTCGACCAGTTCCGCGCGTTCATCGGGAGCAAGCAGGTCGAGCTTGTTCCATGCCTCGACGATCGGAATCCCGGCGGTCTCGCCCTGCTCGTCGACCACGCCCAGTTCGGCGAGCACCTGCAGCACCTGTTTCTTCTGTGCATCGCTGGACGGGTTGGACATGTCGCGGACGTGGCAGATGACATCGGCCGCCGTCACCTCTTCCAGCGTGGCGCGGAAGGCGGCGACAAGCTGGGTCGGCAGATCGGAAATGAAACCCACGGTGTCCGACAGGATCGCCTTTTCGACCCCCGGCAGCGTGATGGCGCGCATCGTGGGGTCGAGCGTGGCGAAGAGCAGGTCTTCGGCCATGACTTCCGCCCCCGTCAGGCGGTTGAACAGGGTCGATTTGCCGGCATTGGTATAGCCGACCAGCGCGATCACCGGCCAGGGCGCGCGCTCGCGCCGTTCGCGGTGCAGGCCGCGCGTCTTGCGCACCTGCTCGAGTTCCTTGCGCAGGCGCCCCATGCGCTGACGGATCATCCGGCGGTCGGCCTCTATCTGCGTCTCGCCCGGACCACCAAGGAACCCGAAACCACCGCGCTGGCGCTCAAGGTGGGTCCAGCTGCGCACCAGGCGGCTCTGCTGGTAATCGAGGTGGGCGAGCTCGACCTGCAGCCGCCCTTCCGCGGTCGCTGCTCGTTCGCCGAAGATTTCGAGGATGAGGCCGGTTCGGTCGATGACCTTGCGTTCCAGCTTCTCTTCGAGGTTGCGCTGCTGGATGGGACTGAGCGAGCCGTCGACGATCACCAGTTCGGCTTCGTCCTGCTCGCAGGCGATCCGGATATTGTCGACCTGCCCTGCGCCGAACAGCAGGTTGGGCCGCACCTGGCGCAAGGGCAGGATCATCCCCCGCGCCACGGCGATGCCGATGGCCAGCGCCAGCCCCTCTGCTTCGGCCAGGCGCGACTGGGCGTCGAGGTCATGACGCATCCCCCTGATGTCGGGACACACGACGACGGCCCGCGCCCCGCGCGAGACTTCGCCCATCAGTGTGTCGTCGAAACTCAGATCTCGCCCTCTTCCCAATCCTCGGTCAGGTCGACCGGAGTGATCGGCTGGATCGTGGACACGGCGTGCTTGTAGGCCAGCTGGACATAGCCGTCACGCTCGAGCAGCATGCAGAACAGGTCGTAGGCCGCGATCTTGCCCTGCAGCATCACGCCGTTGACGAGGAACATGGTTACCTGCGCTTCGGCCTGTTTGACCCGGGTCAGGAAGACATCCTGCAGCATACGCTGCTTTGCACCGGAATTCTGGCTGGCAAACTGCGAGACATCGACCGGCTGCGCGGGCATGATGGTGCTGATCGCGTGCTTGTAGACCAGTTGTGACTGGCCGTCCCGGCGCAACAGGATCGAAAAATTGTCGAACCAGGTCACGATGCCCTGCAGCTTGACACCCTTGACCAGGAACATGGTCACGGGCGTCTTGTTACGACGCAGCAGATTGAGGAAGGCATCCTGCAGATTTGCCTGCCTTTGCGTGTCGCCGTTGGATCCAGCAGGTTTGGCAGCACGTGGTCGTGCAGAGAGGGTACGTTCGGACATTGCTGTCTCTCCATTTTTCTTGGCGGCCATCGCTGCCCGCAAACAGGGCGCCCACCGCACCCGAATTCGCGCGCGGGAGAGCGCGCGTTACCGATCTGGCAACTTCGGCAGGATTTCGCAATGACCGGATTGCTTTACCGACCCCGCAGCACGATTTTTCCTGCTATCAGCCCTTGCGGTCGCCGGGCTTCTTGTCTGCCATCCCCAGCAGCTTGAGCTTGCGATGCAGCGCCGAGCGTTCCATCCCGATGAAGGTCGCGGTCTTCGAGATATTGCCCGAGAACCGGCGAATCTGGATGGCCAGATATTCGCGCTCGAAATTCTCGCGCGCCTCGCGCAAGGGCGCACCCATCAGCGCGGCGACACTGCCGTTCCCGCCCAGCTTGCCGCCCAGAACCTCCTCGGGCAGCATTTCGGCCTCGACCTGTTCGAGCTGGTCGCGCGGGGTGAGGATGATCGTCCGCTCGACCACGTTGCGAAGCTGGCGCACATTGCCCGGCCAGTCGTAAGCCTGCAGCGCGGCCATCGCCTCTTCGCTGATCGTGGGCGGCTGGATACCCTGCTCCGCCGCGTAATGGGTGAAGAAGGTTCCGGCCAGCACGGGGATATCGTCGCGACGCTCGGACAGCGAGGGGACTTCGATCGGCACCACGTTCAGGCGATAGAAGAGGTCTTCGCGAAATCGTTTCGCTTCCATTTCCTTGTGCAGGTCGCGTGCCGTCGAGGACACGACCCGGACATCGACCCCGATCTGGCGCGAGCCCCCCACGCGGACAAAGCTTTGCTCGGTCAGGACCCGCAGGATGCGCGCCTGCGTGGACAGCGGCATGTCGGCAACCTCGTCGAGGTAGAGCGTCCCGCCGTCGGCAAGCTCGAGCAGCCCCGACCGGACCAGCCTGCCATCGGCTTCCTCGCCGAACAGTTCCTCTTCGAAGCGCTCGGGCGTGATACGCGCCGAATTGACGATGACGAAGGCCTTGTCTGCCCGCGGGCTCCAGCTGTGCAGCAGACGCGCCGCCACTTCCTTGCCCGTGCCGGCCTGCCCGCTGATGAGCACGCGGCTGCCGGTTCCGGCGACCCGCTTGAGCGTTGCGCGCACCGCGTTGATGGCGGCGGAATTGCCGTGAAACTCGCCACCGCGAACCATGCCCTCGCGCAGGCGGCTGTTCTCACGCCGCAACCGCTCGGTTTCGGTGGCGCGGTCGACCAGGTGCAGCAGGCGTTCGGCCTCGAACGGCTTCTCGATGAAGTCGACCGCTCCGCGGCTTACCGCGCTGACCGCCGTGTCGATATTGCCGTGTCCCGAAAAGACGATGACCGGCAGGTCCGGTTCGCGCGCCTTGATCGCGTCGAGCACCTCGAGCCCGTCCATCGGGCTGCCGTGGAGCCAGACGTCGAGCAGGACGAGCGACGGGCGTCGCGCATCGACCGCCCTGAGCGCTGAGGTGCTGTCACCCGCCGTACGGCAATCATAGCCCTCGTCGCTGAGGACACCGGCCACCAGTTCGCGAATGTCGCGTTCGTCGTCGACGATCAGGATGTCGAGAGCCATTGCCTGTTACCCTTCGTGTTGCTGCATCAGTGCCCCTCGCCCGTTGCGGGAAGCGGATCGCGCGCAAGGCGCATGGTCACGCGTGTGCCGCCGGTCTCGACGGAGGAAAAATTCATTTCGCCCCCGTGCTCCTCGACGATCTTGTTGACGATCGCGAGCCCCAGCCCGGTGCCCTTCTCGCGCGTGGTGACATAGGGTTCGAGGATCCGTTCGCGGTCCTGCGGCAGGCCGATTCCATTGTCCTCGATGGCAATCGTCAGCGCCTCGCCGCTTTCGATCACAGAGACAAATATCCTCCCGCGGTAATCCGGCTCGGCGCTCTGCGCCCGGGCCTCGATCGCCTCGAAGGCGTTCTTGAGGATATTGGTCACCGCCTGGCCGAACTGGTGCCTGTCGCACTGGATGCGGATCGGCCCCTCGCTGTCGGTGTGCAGCGAATAGTTGACGTCCGGGTGCCCGACTTCCTGCAGGAACAGCGACTGGCGTACCAGATCGAGTGCGTCCTCGGGACGGAACACCGGCTTGGGGAGCCGCGCGAAGCTGGAGAACTCGTCGACCATCTTCCTGAGGTCACCGACCTGGCGAACGATGGTGCTGGTCAGTTCGTCGAACAGTTCGCCATCCTGTTCGATCTGCTTGCGATAGCGGCGTTTGAGCCGTTCGGTGGCAAGCTGGATCGGGGTGAGCGGATTCTTGATCTCGTGCGCGATACGCCGTGCCACATCGGACCAGGCCGCCTGACGCTGGTCGAGCAGTTGCCGGGTGATATCCTCGATGGTGATGACATGGCCTTCGGCCTCGGGACTGATCTTGACCGCAAGCGTCAGCAGTTCCCCGCGCCGCGAATGGCTGACCACGCCCTGCGCCAGACCAGCCTCGACCATGGCCGCGATCTGCGGAGCGAGCATGTAGAGCGTCGTTGGATGGGGCGCCGCGGCGCCGTCATCCATCAGCATCGCCTGCGCCGGTGCATTCATCAGCAGGACATTGCGGTCGGCGTCGATCGAAATGATCCCGGCGCTGACCGATTCGAGGACGGCCTCGATGAAGCTGCGCCGTTCTTCCAGTTCGGCATTGGCCGAAACCAGCGCATCGGTCTGCCGCTCGATTTGCGAGGTCATCCGGTTGAAGGCACGGTTGAGCAGGCCGATTTCGTCCGCCCCGGTACGCCCTTCGACCCGCAACGCGAAATTGCCGGCGCCGACTTCGCGCGCCGCGGCGACAAGGTCGGTCAGAGGCTCCACCTGCCGGTCGGCAAAGCGCAGCGCGAACCACACCGCCACCCCTACCAGCGCCAGGCTGACGAAGAACAGCGCAAGGTTGAAGCGCAGTTGCAGCGCGCGCGCACGTTTGGTCAGCGCGTCATAGGCGGTCGAGATCGAGCGGGCGTTCTCCCAGCTTCGGAAACTCGCCGCTTCGGCGTTGCGTGCGGTGTAAAGATAGATCCCCGTATCGCGATCGATCGGCGCCACGGCTTCGATCCGTGCAGGACTGCCGTGCACGACGACCTGTTCGCCCCTGGCCAGGGTCTGCAAGGCGCCTTCCGCGAACGGTTTGGGATCGCTGCCCTCGGAAATGCCGTAGACCACCGCGGTCCGCATCGTGCCATCGGGCAGGGCCTGCAGGATTGCGCTTTCGATCACGTCGCGTGGCTCGGCCTGGTACTGGTAGACCAGCGCGAAATTGGGATCGGTAACCTGCACCCGCGCCAGGATTGCGCGCATGTCCATGGCCATCGAAATCGTTTCGTTTCCGAGGTCTAGCTGGTTTTCCTCATAGTAGCTTTCCGCCAGCCTGTTCGCGTTCTCCATCAGGCCGCGGGAGTTGTCCGAGAACCAGAAATCGACGCCCGACTGGAACAGGACCGCCGCAAAGCCGGCGACCAGGAGCGTGGGCATGGCCGCGATCATCGAAAAGAAGAACACCAGGCGGACATGAAGCCGTGCGGTGCTGCCGGCCGCGCGGCGCAGGGCAAGCCGCCGTCCGGCCAGCACCAGCAATGCCATGGCCGGGATCAGCGTTCCGATCAGCAGCGCCGCGACCTGCCTGCTTGGCAGCAATTGCCCGTTTGGCGGCGCCGTGGTGAAGGCCGCCACGGCGCTTGCCACCATGGCGAGGAAAGCGACGCCGAAGAAGACCTCGACATAACCGAACAGGTTGGCGCGACGCGACGTCACGACGAACCTGCGCCACCAGCGCGGAATGGATCGGGGCTGAGGGCTCGTCCGGCTTGTCATCGTGGCGCAGTTACAACAGCCCTGTTGTAATTCTGCAAGAGTAAATACGCCGAAGTGCCCCTATCGCCGCCTGAGGAAGGATTCGGGAGCGATTTCGAGTTCGCTCAGCCGTTTGCGCAAGGTGTTGCGGTTGATCCCCAGCAGCTGCGCCGCGCGCAATTGGTTACCCTCGGTTTCGCGCAGGGCATGTTCGAACAGCGGCCCTTCGAAGGCCGCCAGCGCGGCGTGATAGAGCGTTCCCGCGGATTGCCCGTTCGCCGCCAGCCAGCTGCCCAACGCCGCCGCGAAGTCATTGCGTTCGCCCGCGCCGCCCGGTTCCGCCCGCTTCGGCAGGCAGTCTTCGACCGCCGCGACGTCGATCACGTCGTCCCGCGCAAGCAAAGCCAGGCGGAACACGACATTGCGCAGCTCGCGCACATTGCCGGGCCACTGGCAGGCGGCAAGCCGCGTGATCGCCGCTTCCGTCACCTGCCGTCGCGCAAGTCCCTCGATCGCCGCCTGTCCGAGGAAATGGCGAACCAGCGCCCCGATATCCTCGCGCCGCTCGCGCAGCGGCGGCAGATGGATCGGAACCACGTTGAGCCGGTAGAACAGGTCCTCGCGAAAGCGCCCGTCGGCAATCATCGGTGCAAGGTCGCGATTGGTCGCGGCGATGATGCGCACGTCGACGCCGATTTCCTGCCGTCCGCCAACCCGGCGGATCCGGCCCGATTGCAGCGCGCGCAGCAACCGCGTCTGCGCCTCTGCGGGCATGTCTCCGATCTCGTCGAGGAACAGCGTGCCGCCATTGGCCTGCTCGAACTTGCCGATCTGCTGGCTGATCGCCCCGGTAAATGCACCACGTTCGTGCCCGAACAGCTCGCTCTCGAGCAGGTCATGCGGGATCGCCGCCATATTGACCGCGACGAAGGGGCCGGTCCTGCGCGATCCCAGATCATGGATCGCCTCGGCCACGAGCTCCTTGCCGGTGCCGCTTTCACCGGTGACCAGCACGGTCAGGTCGTTGCGCAGGACCCGCGTGATCATCCGATACACCCCCTGCATCGCGGGGCTGCGACCGATCAGCGGCAGCGCGCTCTCGTCGCCCTCGCCCGTGCTTGCGACGCTCGGGCGGTTGGCGACGGCCTGACGGACAGCCTGCGCCAGTTCATCGAGATCGAACGGCTTGGGAAAATATTCGAAGGCATGGCTGTCGCTGACACGCACTGCCGTGTCGAGCGTGTTCTGGGCGGAAAGCACGATGACCGGCATGTCCGGTGCCCGCTCGCGCACGGCATCGATTGACGCCAGCCCGTCGCCATCCTCGAGGATGACGTCGGTCAGCATGACGTCGTAACTGCCATCCGCCAGCAAGGCGTCGCGTCGCGCAATGCTCTCGCACGTCGTGACGTCGAAACCGTCGTCACGCAGCGCTTCGGTGATCACCGTGGCGATGCCCCTGTCGTCTTCCACCAGCAGGACCGAATGCGTCATATGTGCCCTTACCCCGCCACCGGCAGGTTGATACGGAAATGGGTCAGGCCCGCGCGCTCGTCGCGCTCGTGCGCGATCCGGCCGCCCATGTCGCGCAACAGCTTGCGGACCAATGCCAGGCCCAGCCCCTGCCCATGCGGCTTGCTCGATACGAAGGGCTCGAAAACATGGTCGCGCAGCGCCGGGTCGATCCCCGGACCGGAATCGGTGACGGTGATCTCGACCGGCAGGCGCGTTGCCTTGCCCAGGCGAATCGCGCTGAATACCAGCCCGCTGACGAAACGCGTCCGCACGGTGACGCGCGGGCTTTCGAGGCCAGCGCTCGCATCGCAGGCGTTGGCGATCAGGTTGATGAGCACCTGCTCGAGCGCGCCGGCATCGGCGGCAACAGGCGGCAGCGACGGGTCGAATTCCTCGACCAGCTCGCACCCTTCCCCTCGCCCCGTGCGCACCGTGGCCATGGCATTGCGGATCGCTTCGTGCAGGTTGCATGGCCCGTTGGCGACGATCGGCTTGCTGCCAAGCTGCTGCATCCGGTCGATCAGCTGGGCAATCCGGTCGACTTCGGTCGAAATCATCTTCGCCAGCGCCTTGTCGCGTCCCTCGATACGGCGGGCGAGCAGCTGGCTGGCGCCGCGAATGGCCGAGAGCGGGTTCTTGATCTCGTGAGCGAGCACCGCCGGTGCGCGCAGTTCGACCCGCTCGTCATCGTCGTCGCGCGCATCGGCCTGGCCGACATCGGACAGCGTGACAACCCGCCATCCAGGGTGGCTGGACAGCGGCGAGCTGGTCAGGTTCACTTGCCGGTCGCGCTGGGCGGTGCCGACCACGATCCCGCGCGCGATCAATTGCGTGTCACCCGTCACGAGACTGTCGCGCACGCGCGCTTCTTCGATCCCCAGCACGGCAAGCAGTTCGGTTCCAATCAGCCGCTGGGCGCTGCGGCCCAACATCTCTTCAGCGGCCGCATTGGCTTCGGCAATCCGGCCCTCCGCGTCGATCAGCACCACCGCGAAGATGAGCCCGGCGATCTGTTCGGCCGGACCGGGTTTTGTCCCGGCCTTGCTCACGCGGCCTGCCGCAGCAACAGCGGTTCATAGAATCGCTCAAGTTCATCAAGGACTTCAGCAGGATCTGCGATGAAGTTTACATGGTTGCGAAAATCCGCCGAACCGCGCAGGCCCTTGGTGTACCAACCCAAATGCTTGCGCGCGATCTTGACCCCGACCGACGGGGTATAGTGATCGAGCATCGCCTTGTAGTGTTCGACCAGCACCGCATATTGCTCGTCGATATCCGGCTCTGCCAGCACTTCCCCGCTGCGCCACCAGCGCATCACCTGGCCGAGCAGCCACGGCTTGCCATAGGCCCCGCGCCCGATCATCACCCCGTCCGCACCCGATTGCGCGAGCGCCTTCGCCGCGTCCGCGATGCCGCGGATGTCGCCGTTGACGATCACCGGGATCGACACCGCGTCCTTGACCTTGCGGACGAAGGCCCAGTCGGCCGCCCCGCGGTACATCTGGTTGCGCGTGCGCCCGTGGACGGTGATCATCTTCACGCCCAGATCCTCGGCGATCCTGGCCAGTTCGGGAGCGTTGAGGTCGGCATGGTCCCAGCCCATGCGCATCTTGACCGTGACCGGAACATCGACCGCCCTGACCGTCGCTTCGATCAGCCTTGTCGCCAGCGGCACTTCGCGCATCAGCGCCGAGCCGGCGAACTGACCGACCACCTTGCGCACCGGGCAGCCGAAATTGATGTCGATGATGGCCGCGCCATTGCCCTCTTGCAACCGGGCGGCTTCGGCCATGCTTGCCGGGTCGCAGCCGACCAGTTGCATCGACACCGGTTCCTCGATCGGGTCCCATTCGGCCTTCTGGAGGCTGACGCGCGTTTCGCGGATCGCCGCCTCGCTCGCGATCATCTCGCTGACGTTGAGGCCCGAGCCATAACGCCGCACGAGCCGACGGAACGGCAGGTCGGTCACGCCGGTCATCGGCGCCAGAATCACCGGCGTGTCGATGGTCACGGGGCCGACGTGGATCGGCTTCGGCGGGACCGGAGGAAGGATATGCGCGCTCATGCCGGGGAGTGTATGCCTAAATATTAGGCAGTACATAGTGCGTTGCGGCAATAACGGCAAGTCGCTAGCGCGCGAGGCTGGATGACGGATGCAGCCCTCCCCCTCCCCGCCTTTGCCGCCGTGGTGGTTGCCGCGGGCCAGGGGCTGCGCGCAGGCCGGCCCCTGGCCAAGCAATTCGCGCCCTGGCGCGGCAAGCCGGTGCTGCGGCATTCGGTGGAGGCGCTGTTGCAAGCGGGCGCATCGCCGCTGGTCGTCGCGATCCCCGAAAACGGGGAGGAGGCAACCAACGCCGCGCTTGCCGGTCTGCAAGGCTATCGCCTGATCGCCGGCGGAGAGACGCGCCAGCAGTCGGTTGCGCGCGGTCTCGATGCCATCGAGCAGGCGAACCATGTGCTGATCCACGATGCCGCGCGGCCCGACCTGCCGCGGGCGGTCATCGCACGCCTGCTCGACGCACTCGAGCGCAATCCGGGGGCAATCCCGGTCCTGCCGGTGGTCGACAGTCTTGCGCTCGATCGGGGTAGCTTGATGGTGGGCAGCGCCCCGCGCGAGCATTTGCGCCGGGTCCAGACCCCGCAGGCCTTCCGCTTCGCCGATATCCTGGCGGCGCACCGCGCATGGAGCGGCGCGGCCGATGCCGGCGATGATGCGCAGGTGCTGCGCGCGGCGGGCGGCAGCGTTGCGCTGGTCGAGGGCGACGAGCGGCTCGCCAAACTGACTTTCGCGGAGGATTTCATGCCTGCATTGCCCGCCGTCCGGACCGGGATGGGTTTCGACGTGCACCGCCTCGGCGCTGGCGAGGAGTTGTGGCTGGGGGGAATCAGGATCGAGCATGATCGCGGACTGGTCGGCCATAGCGACGCAGACGTTGCACTCCATGCGCTGACCGACGCGCTGCTCGGCGCGATCGGAGACGGCGATATCGGCACGCATTTCCCCCCTGCCGACCCGCTGTGGAAGGGCGCAAGCAGTGCCAGGTTCCTCGCCCATGCCGCTGAACTTGTTTGTCAAAGTGGCTATTCGATCGCCAATGTCGACCTCACCATTATCTGCGAGGAGCCGAAAATCGGCCCCTATCGCCCCGCCATGCGCGCACGGATCGCCGATATACTCGGCGTTGACAGCGGCGCAGTAAGCGTCAAGGCGACCACCACCGAAAGACTGGGGTTCGCCGGACGCGGTGAGGGAATTGCCGCGCAGGCCATCGCGACGGTCGCCAGGATTTGAAACGGGGATAGTTGATGAGATCGCCTCTCCTTGCCGCTACACCGGCCCTCGCACTGGCAGCCGGCAATGACTAAGTCGTTGCTGCCCAGGGATATCGAACAGCTCGCGCAGCGGGTGATCGCGGAAAATACGGCGGCCGGACGCAAGGTGGCTCTGGCCGAAAGTTGCACCGGCGGGCTGGTCGCCGCCGCACTGACCGAGGTCGCAGGATCGTCGGCAGTGCTCGATCGCGGCTTCGTGACCTATTCGAACGAATCCAAGATGGAGTGCCTCGACGTTCCGCTCGACATCATCGAGACTTTCGGCGCCGTGTCGATCGCGTGTGCCTGGGCGATGGCCAAGGGAGCGCTGGAGCATTCGAACGCCGATGTTGCCGTGGCGATCAGCGGCATCGCCGGTCCCGGCGGCGGCACCGAGCTCAAGCCCGTGGGCACGGTCGTCCTTGCCCGCGTGGTCCGCGGCAAGGAAGGCGAACCGGAGGGCGAACTGAAGCACTTCAAGCCCACGTCCCGGGCCGAGGTCCGGCGTCAGGCGACGCTGTGCGCGCTCGAGCTGCTGCTGCCGTAGAGTTCGTCGGCCCGCGCCTCGAAGGCGCCGACCATCCTGCGGAAGGCGCGGTCGAAATACTGCCCGGCCAGCGCTTCGAACACGGCGCTGCGGAAGGTGAAATCGACCGAAAAGCGAACCTCGCACCCGCCCTCGACCGGGGTGAAGCGCCAATTGTTGTCGAGATCGCGCAACGGCCCGTCGACGTAGAACACCTCGATATGCCCCGGTCGCTGCTTTTCGACGCGTGAGGTGAACTTCTCGCTGATCGCCTTGAAACCGACCAGCATATCGGCGACCATTTCGCTGTCGCTGTCCGAACGAATGCGCGTGGCGACCACCCAGGGCAGGAATTTCGGGTAATTGGCCACATCTGCGACCAGATCGAACATCTGCTCGCAACTATATGGCAAAAAACGCGTTTCCCTGATCCCCGGCATCACCCCGCCTGCTTGGCAAGCTTGGCTTCGCGCGCGGCGCGCATCTGCGCGAAATCATCGCCGGCATGATAGCTCGAGCGGGTCAGCGGGCTTGCCGCGACCTGCAGGAAGCCCTTCGCCCGCGCGATCGCGCCATAGGCGGCGAACTGCCTGGGCGTAACGAATTCCTCCACCCCGACATGACGCGGGGTCGGCTGGAGATACTGGCCCATGGTGATGAAATCGATGTCCGCGCTGCGCATGTCGTCCATCACCTGGTGCACTTCGAGCCGCTCTTCGCCCAGGCCGAGCATGATCCCCGACTTGGTGAAGATCAGCGGATCATGCGCCTTCACCTCTTCCAGCAGGCGGATCGAGGCATAATAGCGCGCGCCCGGCCTGATCGTGGGATAGAGCCGCGGCACCGTTTCGAGATTGTGGTTGAAGACGTCGGGGCCGGCCTCGCAGATTTCCGCGATCGACTGCTTCATCCGCCCCTTGAAGTCGGGGGTGAGGATTTCGATCGTGGTGTCGGGCGTTTCGCGCCGCAACGCCTTGATGACCTTGACGAACTGCCCGGCCCCGCGATCGGGCAGATCGTCGCGATCGACGCTGGTGATGACGATATGCTCCAGCCCCATGGCCGCCGCGGCGGCGGCGGTATGTTCGGGCTCGAGCGGGTCCACCGGCATCGGCATCCCGGTCTTGATGTTGCAGAACCGGCAGGCGCGGGTGCAGGTATCGCCCAGGATCATCACCGTGGCGTGTTTTCTGGTCCAGCATTCGCCGATATTCGGGCAGGCCGCTTCCTCGCACACGGTGTGCAGGTTGAGCTCGCGCATCAGCTTGCGCGTTTCGTTGTAGCCCTGGCTGACCGGCGCCTTGACGCGAATCCAGTCGGGCTTGCGCTGCATGCGCGGACGTTCGCCCTCGGGCGAGGGAGTGGTCGAGAGGTCGTTCATGTCGCGGCCCATCTAGGCCCCCTCCCCCGAACGGGCAAGCCGGATAGCTATGCGTCGGCTCTTGCAACGCCTGCGAATCCGTTGCAGCGGGCGCTGGATGAAGAGCTTCGATGAACTGATCGACGGCTATGGCCGGTTTCGCATCGGCGCATGGCGGACCCAGCACGATCGCTGGGAACAGCTCAGGGAAGGTCAGGCCCCCCAGGTCATGATCATCGCCTGTTCGGACAGCCGGGTCGATCCGGCGCAGATCTTCGACGTCGATCCGGGCGAGATCTTCGTGGTGCGCAACGTGGCCGCGCTGGTTCCACCCTACGAGACCTCCCCTGGTCGGCACGGCGTTTCCGCCGCGCTCGAATTCGCTGTGCAGTTCCTCAGGGTGCGCGAAGTGGTGGTCATGGGGCATGGCATGTGCGGCGGCTGCCAGGCGGCCTTGACCCAGGACCTCCACGGCAGCGAACCGGGCGAAGGCGGCTTCGTCGCGCATTGGGTCGACATGCTCGATGACGTGCGCGATCCGATTGCGGCTGATCTGGGCACTGCGGGCCGCACCGCCGAACGCGCGATGGAACAGGCTGCGGTGAAGGTTAGCCTCGCCAATCTGCGCACTTTCCCCTGCGTGCAGGAAAAGGAAAGGCGGGGCTCGCTGAAGCTGCGCGGTGCCTATTTTTCGATCTCGGATGGCATCCTCCACCTGCTTGATGAAGGATCGGGGAAGTTCAATCCGGCCGAATAACCGCTTGCCTGCGACAGGCCACCGGGCCATCTCATGCCGCATGACCGAAAACCCGCTGAAGAACATCGCGCTGCTCATCGATGCAGACAACATCTCGTACAAGGGTATCGACCCGGTGCTGACCGTCATGGCCGAACTGGGCCAAGTCAACATCAAGCGGGCCTATGGCAATTTCGCCAAGAACAATCTCGCCAACTGGGACAAGATCACGCACAAATACGGTATCCGGCCCGAACAGCAGTTCGACCTGACGTCGGGCAAGAATGCGACCGACATGGCGATGACGATCGACGCGATCGACCTGCTCTATCAGGGCAAGGTCGACGGGTTCGGGATCATGAGTTCGGACAGCGATTTCACCCCGCTGGTGACCAGGCTGCGCCAGGACGGGCTGCTGGTCTATGGATTCGGGAGCAAGGCCAAGACCCCGCAGGCCTTCCAGTCGGCCTGCACCCGCTTCATCGATATCGACAAGCTGATCGAAGGCGCTGCCGACGATTCCGCCAATGGCAGACCCACGGACAAGTCACCCAAGGGTGAAATCGACGACGAACTGATCGAACTGCTTGGCACCGCGCTGAAAGCCGCCAAACGCGACGATGAAGGCTACGCGTCGCTGAGCGAGGTGGGAAACATCGCGGGCAACAGGTCCAGCTTCGATGTCCGCAACTACGGCTTCAAGCGCCTGTCCGACCTCTTCCAGTCGACCGGCAAATTCAAGGTGGAACGCCGCGAAAGCGGGCATATGTACGTCAAGCGGCTGCGCTGAATCCAAGAGATGAATGCAAGCAGGGCGCAGATCCGACCGGACCCGCGCCCGCTTTTGCGAAATGCGGCCAGTGCCCCGGCTTACATCGGCGCTTTTGCCTTCTGTTCGGCATAGATCGACCACAGCCGAGCGATCGGCTGGCGAATGCCCGTGACCTTGTCGAAACTCGCCTTGGCTTCGGCAAACTTCCCCTGGTCGAATTGCGCAACGCCAAGACGCGTGAGCGTCAGCGCGGTATCGGCACCCGCGATGGTGCCTGCCTTGGCGTAGAATTCTTCCGCTTCGGCGGGACGGCCCAGGCTGAGCAGCGAATCGGCCGCGCCCATCACCGTGCGTAGCGTCGCGTTGGCGGCGCGCGCATCGCGCATCAGGCTGGCCATGTCGGCCTGGTCGGCCTTGCTGCGCGTTGCGGCCTGGGCGTAGGTGTCGTTCACGTAAGGATCGCTGGCAGGCAACAGGCCCTTGGCGCGCCCCTCGTCGACGACCGCCACGACCTCGCCCGGCAGCCGGCGATAATCGGCTGCATCGAGGTATTCCATGTAGAGCCGGCCATCGTTGAGCGTCCCCGCACGCCGGCCGAGCCGCAACAGGTCGAGGATTTCGGGATTCTCGTAGCCACCGGTATTCAGCAGGATGGCGATCGCATCGCGCCAGCTGGTCTCGCTGGGATATTCGGTGACGTAGTAAGTCGCGTATTTCTGCGCCTCGGCATTCAACTGGTCGTTGTAGGCGATGGCGAGGCCGCGCTTGATCCAGGCTTCGTCGACCGTCTGGCCGGCGGCCCGACGCTGTTCGATGATACCGGAGAGATACGCCAGGCCTTCGGTGATCCTGTCTTCGGCGAAATAGCTTTCAGCGATGAAGGTTTCGGGGTTGTCGCTGGTATAACCCGCCGCCAGCGCTGCCTGCAGATAGGTGCGCGCCTTGTTGTAATCCTCGTATTTGTAGGCGAGCTGGCCGGCCTGGAAATTGTAGATGCCGATATTCTCCGCCGGGACCTTGCCGCTTGCCAGCATCAGTTCGAGACCCTGGAAGGCCAGGCTCAGATCATTGGCCTTCTGGCTCGCGTTGACGTAGGCTTGGCCCGCGGCCATGCGGTCGTCGTCGGTCTCCACGGCTGCCAGGACCGCGGGCAAGCTAGCCTTGATCGCCTCGACGTCCGGCGCCGCTGCCTGGAGCAGGTCCTGCAGCGGCTTGTAGGCCGCGATGAAGCCTTTCGAATAACTGGCCTTCGGCGCCTTTGGCTCTTTCGCAGCCAGGGCCGGTGCCTCGAACGTGGCCATCCCGGCGACCGCTCCGGTTGCCACCACGAAAGCAAGGGCCAGGGTCGATGCCGTACCCTTGGTACGGGCGAGGCGAGTGAAAATCATGTCGAAAACTCCCAAGAGTGGACAGGGGTCTGAGCGCAGGCCGCCATGGATTACGAGTGGCAGTGGCCATGCCGCGTGTAATCGCTCATTGCAATTCCTTCTGCGTGAATCGGGCTGAATACGGATTGAATGCGCGCCGCGCCGAGCATTCAGGCTTTCCTGCGGACAACAGCGCACCCATATGTGGAAAAGGCCCGCTGAATCCCGGCGCAATGCCCCCGCTCAGTGGCGCTTCGTAGCCGCTTCCCCTAGGCTCTCACCGCACAAAACTGCGCCATAACCATTACGGAACACCTGTCTTGTCCGACGACACCGAAGTCCTGAATCCGCCCGCCTTCGACGGCGGAGAATACACCCGCATCGATATCGTCGATGAGATGAAGACCAGCTATCTCGATTACGCGATGAGCGTGATCGTCAGCCGCGCGCTGCCCGATGTGCGTGACGGGTTGAAGCCGGTTCATCGCCGCATCCTTTTCGCCAGCCAGGAAGGCGGCTTCGTCGCCGGACGGCCCTATCGCAAGAGCGCCAAGATCGTCGGCGACGTGATGGGTAATTATCACCCGCATGGCGATGCCGCGATCTATGACGCGCTGGCGCGCATGACGCAGGACTGGTCGCTGCGCGTCCCGCTGATCGACGGCCAGGGCAACTTCGGCTCGATGGACCCCGATCCGCCGGCCAGCATGCGCTATACCGAAGCGCGGCTGGCACGCGTGGCCAACAGCCTGCTCGACGATCTCGACAAGGATACGGTCGATTTCACCGACAATTATGACGGATCGCGCAAGGAGCCGACCGTGCTTCCCGCGCGCTTTCCCAACCTGCTGGTCAACGGTGCGGGCGGTATCGCGGTGGGCATGGCGACCAATATCCCGCCGCACAATCTGGGCGAGGTGATCGACGCCTGCTTCGCCTTCATGGAAAACCCGGCGATCACCAGCGAAGAGCTGTTCGAGATCATCCCGGGGCCCGACTTTCCCACCGCACCGCTGATCCTGGGCAAATCGGGGGCCCGTGCCGCCTACACCACCGGACGCGGCAGCATCCTGATGCGCGCGCGGCACGAGGTCGAGACCGGCCGCAACGACCGTCGCTCGATCGTGCTGACCTCGATTCCCTATCAGGTGGGCAAGAACGGGCTGGTCGAGAAGATCGCCGAAGCCGCCAAGGAAAGGCGGATCGAGGGCATTTCGGACATCCGCGACGAAAGCTCGCGCGAGGGTGTGCGCGTGGTCGTCGACCTCAAGCGCGATGCCTCGCCCGAAGTCGTGCTCAACCAGATCTGGCGCTACACGCCCGCGCAGGCGAGCTTCCCCGCCAATATGCTGGCGATCCGTGGTGGCCGCCCCGAAACGCTGACGCTGCGCGAGTTCATCCAGGCCTTCATCACCTTCCGCGAGGAAGTGATTACCCGGCGCACCAAGTTCGAATTGAACAAGGCGCGCGAGCGGGCGCATATCTTGCTGGGCCTGGTGGTTGCGGTGTCGAACCTCGACGAGGTGGTGGCGATGATCCGCGGCTCGTCCAACCCCGCCAATGCCCGCGCCCGGCTGCTCGCCAAGGAATGGCCGATCGGCGATATCGCGCAGTATATCGCGCTGGTGGAGGCGATCGAGCCGACCGAGGACGAACATGGCGGAACCTATCGCCTGTCCGAACGGCAGGTGAAGGCGATCCTCGATTTGCGCCTGCACCGCCTGACCGCGCTCGGCCGTGACGAGATCGGTGACGAGCTCAAGGAATTGTCGCTGGCGATCGAGGACTATCTCTCGATCCTTGCCGACCGGGTGAAACTCTATGGCGTGATGCGCACCGAGCTGGAAGAGATCCGCGCCAACTACGCCACCCCGCGCGTGTCGGAGATCGCCCCCGCATGGGACGGGCTCGAGGACGAGGACCTGATCGAGCGCGAGGAAATGGTCGTCACCGTCACCGTCGACGGCTATATCAAGCGCACCCCGCTTTCGACCTTCCGCGCGCAGAACCGCGGCGGCAAGGGCCGCAGCGGCATGGCGACCAAGGAAGAGGATGCGGTCAGCGAGCTGTTCGTCACCAGCACGCACAATCCGGTGCTGTTCTTCTCGACCGCGGGCAAGGTCTATCGCCTCAAGGTGTGGAAGCTGCCCGAAGGCGGCCCGGCCACGCGCGGGCGGCCGATCGTCAACCTGCTCCCGCTCGACCAGGGCGAGACCATCCGCACCGTGCTGCCGCTGCCCGAGGACGAGGCCAGCTGGGGTGCGCTGAGCGTGGTTTTTGCGACCGCCAGGGGCAGCGTCCGCCGCAACAGTATGGACGCCTTCACCAATATCCCCTCGAACGGCAAATACGCGATGAAGTTCGACGAAGGCAGCCAGGATCGCCTGATCGGCGTCGCGCTGCTCGATGCGACCGATGACGTGCTGCTGGCGTCACGCGGCGGCAAGGCGATCCGCTTCGCCGCCGAGGACATTCGCGAATTCGCCTCGCGCACCTCGACCGGCGTGCGCGGGATGAGCCTCAAGGGCGATGACGAGGTCGTCTCGCTGTCGATCCTGCACAAGGTCGGCACCGATACCGACGAGCGCGAGCAATACCTGCGCTTCGCCCCGTGGAAGGCCGAAAAGGACGGCGAGCCCGAGCTTCCGGCCGAGCGGTTCGGGGACATGGCGGATAGGGAGCAGTTCATCCTCACCGTGTGCGCCAACGGTTATGGCAAGCTGTCGTCCGCCTATGAATATCGCCGGATCGGGCGCGGCGGCCAGGGCATCACCAATATCGACAACATCGCCCGCAACGGCCGCGTGGTGGCGAGTTTCACCGCCACGCAGGCCGATCAGCTGATGCTGGTGACCGATCAGGCCAAGCTGATCCGCATCGGCCTCGAATCGCTGCGTGTGCTGGGCCGCAATACCGCAGGCGTGCGGCTGTTCAACGTAGCCGAGGGCGAAACCGTGGTCAGCGTGGCCCGGCTCGACGAGGAGGAAGATCCCGAGAACGAAGCCGAGGAGATGATCGCCGGGGAAATCGTCGGCCACGGCGGCAGCCTCAATCCGACCACGCCCGACACCACGGCGCATTCGGACAGGGACATCGAAGGGGAACACGACGGATGAACGCCCTGCTCAAAGCCGATCGGCTCTGAACAGATCCGTGGCTTGACCACCACGGATACTCTAGGGTCTGTTGAGATTCATCGGGCATTGATGACAGCCGAGCAGAGGTAGATCAAGGCTTCGAAGCTCTGGTCGGTTTTGCAGGCGCGCATGGCGATGCGCTTGAACTCTTTGAGTTTGCAGAA
>JBAZTF010000009.1:108591-112250 GCA_041662105.1 Erythrobacter sp. | reverse complement strand
ATGATGGGGGACATCGGGAATGACGATGCGTGACAGGCGAGCCATCCGCAACCACTATCACGCACGCACCCATCAGGCAATTATGTATACTGTCCCCGGAATTTCCACGTAGGGCCGAGCAGGCCCACACCGGAGCATCAGGCCGGGACGCTCATGCGATCGAGCCAATCACCATGCGAGTACCCGACGCCTGCCGCTACATTGGTGTCAGCCGCAGCACCCTCTACGTTCTCATTGCCGGGCGTGAGATCGAGATCGTCAAGCTGGGCTGTTCGACCCTGGTGCTGACCGAAAGTCTCAAGGCGCTCATCGCAAAGCGTCGCGGCCCATGTGACGTTTGCTCTGATCAGACTGGCATGTGACCATGCATCCTGATCTCTTGCAGGCCATCATCCTCGCCGCAATCGTCAAGATGCCTGAGGCCACCAAGAAGCAGCTAACATCATCGGTTCAGATCAGGCGCGAGCGGGCCGAGGGTATGTTCGCCGTAAGCATCATGATGGCGATCCTGCAAAGCAGATTATGCGGCCATTGGCGATGAGCCCCGACAGTATTGATGTCATTTTGATCCTGAGCCTGCTCACTGCTCACAGACGTTGATCGTGACGGCGGCAGCGCGCTTACCAGCCCTATCGAGGTAGATGTGCTGGTACCTCGCTCCACTTGAAAAGAACTCTGGCATCATGGGCCTTGAGCAGAGCTCTTTCTTTATGCTGCTCTCGATAGATGTGGAGAAGCTGGACGGTAACTGGCTGGCGTCGGCGTCAAGACGATAAAAATACCGCATGGCCGTGCCATCATGCTCGACTCTCTCCAAGACAGTGACCTCGTCGACTTGGTGAGGCGTCCGGCCGTTTTCCCGTTCAGTGTCCAGCTTCATATCATTGGCAATCCGCTCCTTCGTGAAGCCATTCAGGACACCATATTCAAAGAGCTCCTGCTCTTTGGGATACCACATGTCATCCGGAGACACTTCGAGAACGCGATTGATAAAGCTGGAGCGTAAACCAAGCCGTCGATACGTCGCAGCGGTGTCATCAGCCAGTTTGTTCAATTCTGTCTGGTTAAGCCCCGGATACGTCGGGCGGTGGAAACCGACACCTGAGTCCGCCTCTAGAGCTCGCATCCTTCCTGATAGCAAAATGACGGTGCAAGCAGAGGAGCAATCCTGATCGACGATGACGTTAAGGCCCTTGTCCGAAACCAAGTCGCCGATCTTCTCAGCCTCATAGAGCCGCCCCCCGATCGAATTGATCCTGACAGCCGTTATCTCGGGATGCTGACCGAGAAGGACATTGACCTTGGACCCTATGCCGTTCGTAAGCGGTCCGGTTATCCTCAACTCTTGTCCAATAACCTCGATCCGCGCCATGTCGCCGATTGCGTCGCCGCCGACAGCCAGCTGAGCAGTTTCCTTTCCCCACTCCCAAAGGGAACTCGCTTGGCCCAGCTGGCCCAATACACCCAACACCACGGATGCTTTTGCCAGCGCCGCCCATCCTGAGTTAGTTTTGGACGCAGAACGCCAGATGCCGACCCACGACCAGATCCCTACAGAAAGAGAAAACGCGACCGTTAAGATTGAAACCAAGGCAACAACCGTCAGGTTGAGGCTGCTCTCCTCAAGGAAAGAGCCAAGGCTCATTACGATCAGCGTGCAGATTGCCGATGTGAGGACGCCGTTCAACCAGTAGGACTGCGCTAGCGGAAGGTTACCTCGCCAGTGTGCCAAAATGTATGGTTCGTCTCGACCAAGGTTCCGATCTGCAAATGCCACCGTTTCGCCCCCGTGAAATCAACGCCTTGCGCGCTATTCGCGGAGTGGTATCTAGACGTCAATAGGGGGAGCGAAAATGGCAAGTCTGGGGTTTCTATTCGGGGCGTTCATCGGCGGCGTCCTTATTACCTTCGTGTTTGCCGGCATCATCGAGAGGTTCGCGTTCCGAGATCAAGAACCGGACAAACGCGCTACCTCGACTGTCGGTCTCGCCTGGATTCTTGAAGCAGTTATCGCTGGCTTCGGCTTTGCCGACGGGAACGGCTTCGCATGGCTGGCCGGTCTTTACTACCTCCCCGGAGCTGCCGTGGTCTGGTTCTGGTACCGTAAACGTTTCCGCGAGATGTGGACCAGCGACGATCAAACTGACGCGAGTTGAAAGGCGTCTCAACGTCTCTCCCCGAACAATAACCAGAAGTTGTCGCCGATAGGTCTGAGCGCTTCTTGCGAGATTTCATCGAGCTGCAGGCTGCCAAGAAGCACGTCGTTTCGGTACGCGACGCTGGTGGCCATACCGGACTCCATGACGATATGGTGGCCTTGAATGGCAATCACGCTCACCATAACGATCCACGGTCCGTCGATCCCGTAGTGGCCAAGAACCATTCGCGCTGCATTCGCAGCTTCGGCAACACCGTCTTCAAAACGCCCTGGAAAGACGAGCCGCCTCTGCTGCCCATCAATTTCCCTGCGACCACCGATTGTGAAGACGATGTCAGCCCGACCCTCTCGATAGGTTGTGGAAAAGCTCCGAACTCGGAGGCTTCCCTCTACGAGCGGCGTGTGCATCGTAACGCCCTCGATCATGTCTATGGAACTATAGCCATTCGGCTGAACCGGAACAACTGCATGGTCCCGAGTGATCGCGAGCCGACGCTGCTCACGGAAAAGAGTCAGAGGGAAGACGGACACCACTGCGGCCGGATCTTCCAAGACCGCAAGCGGCATTTCATGACCACGACTTCGCTCGATGGCCTCAGCATGCAATCGATGGAACCGAGCCGACAGGCCTCCGGCGTCTGTGAACGCAAGGCGTAAATCGTGGACGTCCATCTGGAACTTCCCTGCACTGTTTCGATTGTAGAATTTACCGCTGCTTCTGAAGCTTACTTGATGGGGAGCGGCCATCCCGGATGGGACACGGATCACCATGGCGTAGCGACCATTCTCCAGTAGTACTGGTTGCATTCGGACGCCTGTCAGCCGAGGCGCGATTCCATCTCTCAGACGGTTTTCGAGCGTCAGGATTGTTGCGTCAACGTCGTCGAGCTCAACTCCGGGCACAGCGATTGCCACTCCGTTCGCTTCCTCGACCCCGAAGATAATGTCTCCGCCCTGAGAGTCTGATTCATAATTATCCGTTGTAAAATTCCGGGGACAGTATACTTATTTCTGTCAAGCTGTTGCCTTTCGCTTGCGTCCCGGTCTTGCCGGTTGAAGCTGTCGGCCAAGCGCGGCTTCCTGCCGTGCGATCCACTCGTCAGCCGCCAGCGGTCGCCCGGTGCGTAGCCGTGCCTCGATTGCCTCGGCAATGTCCTCTCCCATGGTAAATTCCGGTAAATTCCGGGAGTAAATTCCGGGGACAGTATACTCAATTGCGCTCGCTAAGGCGCGAAGGCGCCAAGGATTTGGAGGGCGGGCGCGGAATTCTTTGCGTCTTTGCGTCTTTGCGTGAGAAATGCCCCTCCGCCATGCTGCGCATGGCCCCCTCGCCCAGAGAGGGAGGATCGCGGCGTCTCCCCCGGAGGTGAGGGGAAAATCGGGCACTTGCACCACTTCAGAATTACGGTGATGGTGTGGACGGCGCTCTGTTGAGGTTTTGATTCGCTTGCAGCGATCCTCCACGGTGTGACTGTCGAAAGTCCACCCAAGGAGCACCGTC
>JBAZTF010000009.1:0-108581 GCA_041662105.1 Erythrobacter sp. | reverse complement strand
CGCCCGACCTTAGGTCTGTCACGAGCGTTGGCCTCGATTTGGCCAAGCATGTTTTCCAGGTTCACTGCGTCGATGCGGGCGGCAAAGTGGTTGTCGCCAGGGCCTTGCGGCGGCGCGAGATGCTGCCGTTCTTTGCATCGCTGCCAGCGTGCACGGTGGGCATGGAGGCGTGCGGGTCCGCGCACCATTGGGGGCGTGAACTGGTGGCGCTGGGCCACGAGGTTCGGCTGATCGCGCCGGTTTACGTGAAGCCCTTCGTCAGGCGCCAGAAGAACGATGCCAACGATGCCGCCGCGATCCACGAGACGCTTGGCCGCCCCGGCCTGCGCTTCGTGAAAGTCCGTAGTATCGAGAACCAGGCGACCCTCATGCAGCACAAGGCGAGGGAGATGCTGGTGCAGCAGCGCACGCAGTTGCTTAACGGCCTGCGCGGGCACTTGAACGAGATCGGGGTGATCGCCGCGCAGGGCAGTTGCAACATGCGTGCGTTGGGGGTGCTGATCCACGAAGGCGATGACGTGATCGTCGAGGCGGTGCGCGCCAGCCTGCTGCCTTGTGACCAAGCGGTGATGTGACACAAACGGACAACACGCTGCCAAGCCCGGTAAACTGTCAGCGCGGCAAAGCGCGATACGGTGATGGGGGCCAGCAGCACAGGCGGACAAACATCAGGGTCAGCGGACAATAAACCCGCACCAACAGGCCGAAGACATGACCGCACCCGGATACCGTCGCATTATCCCAACTTCACCCTTGATCGCAGGACGCCGTCCAGACATGACGGTGCACTTAATTGACAGCTTTCGCTTTTGGTCCTCGCTTTTTCATCGAAAGCGCCTCTGGAAGGAAGCGATGGCCTGACCATCACGGATACTCTAACGCAATCCGGTTCGGACCTGTTCACCGGGTCGAGCCCCAAACCGGCCGCCCCCGTCTCACTGAACCGCTGACGCTGCGAACGAGACCTGCGTCTATCTCTCCCGCCGCATCGATGATTGGGGGGGCATCCTGCCCACGATACCTTTGTTGCCGATCTCAAGGTCCGGCATGGGCGCAGGAACAGGTTGTGGAATGCAGGGATCGTTTGTTCCACGGCTTCGGCGATAATTTTTCCTGGATCCTCAGGCTCTCGAACCTCCTTGATCCATAGCGTGTTTACCGCAAGGCGGCCCCGGCCTAGGTGTTTGGCTCCGGCAGCGTGCCGCGCCGGAGCCTGGTCCAATGCGTTTCAATGTAACCCGGCTTTCCGGTAAAACGTATTGATACGATCAGCCAAGTTGCCTTGAGCCTATTGGAGCCTGATCTGTGTTGGCCCGACAGCCCCGACCGGACGAAATCATGCGTTCCCGGCTGCCGGCTGTGCGCGGTGTCACAGGGTTCGTCCTCACCTTCGGCATACTCCTGGCGCTGTGCGAAGGCGTGCTGCGCGTGATCGGGCCGGCGGTGGATGCGGTCGGGTGGGCGGTCTTCGATCTGGGCGCGCCATTGGAACTGGTAGCGCTGGCGACGGCCCTTGCCGACGGGCTCTTCGCCTTTCTCGGAATGATCGCATTGTTCGCCTTCTTCGAATGGTACCAGCTCGGATTCGCCGATTTCCGCGCGCGCTATGGCGAAGGATTGTTATACGGGGCCACGGCGCTGGTCATCGCGGCGGTGTTGCAGGCTTTGGCTTTCGCGGCCTTTGGCGGGTCGAGGGTCGAGCCGCTGCTCCGCGCGGACGAACTCGGCCCGCTGCTGGTGCTGTTCCCGCTGGTCTACATGCTGGTGGTCGGCTTTTTCGATTACTGGCTGCACCGTGCCTTGCATGCCATCCCGCTCTTGTGGCGGCTGCATGCCATCCATCATCAGATCGAGGATCTGAACGCCGCGCGCAGTTATTCGCATTGGGCGCAGGATGCCCTGTATTTCGCGGCGATTACCGTCCCGCTGCTGTTCCTGATCGAAAGCCCGCATGAACATGTCGTCTTGCTGACGACCGTTTACCTCGTGTCGAACTACTACATGCACACCGACAACCCGGCGTTGTCCTTCCCGCCCGTGCTGCGTCACGTGATGGCCGACAATGTCTATCACCGGTACCATCATTCGCGCGCGGTCGAGCACTGGGGGCGGAACTATTGTTCGTTCTTTTCCCTCTACGACCGCATCTTCGGCACGCAGCACATGCCGCAGGACGAGACGTTTCACCGCACCGGAATCGACGGGTACAAACCGCTGCAGGGTTGGCGCGACTACCTCGTCCGCCCGTTCATGAAGGAAGGGTGACACATGGCCGTCCGACATCGCATGGCAATCGCTGCGGCGCTGCTTGTCCTGCTTGCAGCTGCCGTAACCGCCATCTTTTTCCTGGCGCGCGGGGATGACGGGCTGGCGAAGGTTCATGCCGGCCTCGAGCGGCAATTCCCGCGGGTCGAACATATTACGGGGGCCGATCTCGAGGCGCTTTCGCCAGGCGATATCGTATTATTCGACACACGCGAATCGGCGGAATATGCGACGAGCCATATTGACGGTGCCGTCAGGGTCGATCCCGCGATCGCTCCGCAACGCTTCCTCGCCGAATATGGCGAACTGGCCAGGGGACGGATCGCCATATTCTATTGTTCGGTCGGAGCGCGTTCGACGGCGCTGGCGGACAAGGTGCGCATGCGCCTGGTCGCCGAAGGGGCGAAGCAGGTCTTCAACCTCGAGAAGGGCCTGTTCGGCTGGCACAACCAGCGCCGCGCGCTCGTCGATGCGAACGGCCGACCGACCGACGCCATTCATCCCTACAACGCCTTTTGGGGCCGTCTGATCGACCGGCAGGACAAGGTCGTTGCCGAAGAGGAAGCTCCTGCCATCGAACCTCTCCCGGAAGTGTAACCATTCGGCAGTATGCTTCGAATGGGCGGGTTAGTTATCCGACTAGGAAGGGATTGTTTCGATGCGTACCGTCCTCATCGCTTCTGCTCTCGCCGTGCTGACATTCACCACCGCAACTGCGGCGCTTGCGTCCGGTTCGGGTTCCGGTGCGAGTCGTAGCGGCGGCGGGGGTTTCAGTGGGTTTCCTCAGGCCTCGCTCAGCCCGGCGGAGCAGTTGGAGCGTCGCGGGCAGACGGTGATCCGCAAGCGGATCACCTGCAAGAAATGCGCCTATAACGACCGCCTCGATCGGCAGACGGCCGCGGAAATCGCCGAAGGTGTGCGCAGCGGGCAATTCGAGATCGAGGACGGCGACCGGCAGGCGGTCCTGTATTATCTTCGCAGCCGTTACGGGGTCTGATGATCCCATAGCCAACAGTGTTCGGCACCACCCCCTCCCTGGTGCGTGAGCCTTTGACCGCTGCCTTTCGCCGTCGTTCGATCGGCGGGGCGGCGGTTTATCTTCTTGCCATCTGCGGTCTCGTCCTGCTGTCGCGATTGCTGGCGCCGCCGGTGCTGCCCTACGTAGCCATCCTTGTCGTCGGCAGCGCCCTGACGAGCGCATTGCTGTGGCGCGAAGAGCGCCTGAACGGCAGGACCGTGATGCTCGTGGCTGCATTGGGTCACGCGATCGCGCTGTTCGGATACGCGGCTTTCGAAGACGATTATTACCGTTTCATCTGGGACGGCTGGCGGGTGCTGGAAATCGGGACGCCCTATGGCGTGCCGCCACGGGACTTCTTCGACGACCTCGATGTGCCCGCGGCGATGCAGGATGTCCTTTCCTGGATAAACTATCCCGAATTGCCGACGATCTACGGGCCAACGCTTCAAGGCCTGTTCGCGTTGACCGCGTTCTTCGGGGGGGCTGATGCGCTGGCGCTGCGGTTCGCCTTCGCGGCGGCGGCTCTCCTGCTGACATGGCTCTTGCTGCGCCGCTACCCGCCGGGGCGTGTGGCGCTGTTCGCCTGGCACCCGCTGGTCGTTGCCGAAACGACGCTGCACCTGCACCCGGACATCGTTCTCTCGCTGTTCTTGTTCGCGGCCCTGCTGGCGGGGCGAAAGCACCCCTGGCTGGCTGGCGTCCTGCTGGCCCTGTCGACCGGGGTCAAGATCGTGGTGCTGGCAGCCTGGCCGCTGCTCATGCGGTTGCGGCCCGCGGCCCTGGTTGCCGCGGCGATCACCCTCGTTGCGATTTACGGCATCTTCGCGGTGCAGGGGCAGGGCGTCGGATTCGATTCGACCGCGACGTTCGCCACCGCCTGGTATTTCAACCCGTTCGCGTTCGAGGCGCTGCTGCTGCTGCTCGGTCCGGAGCTGGGGCGGCTGGCGGCGTTGCTCGTGGCCGGACTGCTGGTCCTGTGGCTGCATGCTTCGGCAGGCGGGATGGACCGTGTGCCGCTGGCGAAGATTTTCGGCGTGATCCTGTTGTTCGCGCCGACGGTCAATGCCTGGTATCTCCTGTGGCTTCTGCCTTTCGCGCTCGGCCAGCGCGAAACCTGGCCCTATGTGGCGAGCGCGGTCCTGCCGCTGTCATACCTCACCGGCATCAACCTGGAGATCCACGGGCTCGAGGATTTCGAGGTGCATCCGGCAGCCCGCATCGCCCAATGGGTGGCGATCGCGGGGGCGATCCTGTTCGATTTCCGCACTTTGCGGAAAGCGCGGCGGGGCACCATCGCCCCGTTGACGCCGATAGCGAGGCCTTGCGTTTCGGTGATTATCCCGGCGCTCAACGAAAGGGGTTCCGTGGGGCCGACGGTCGAGGGAATCCGTCGGGCCGCACCGACCGGCCTGATCGAAATCATCGTCGCCGACAATGGGTCGAGCGACGGCACCGGGGCGGCGGCGGCGGCGGCGGGCGCACGGGTCATCGTGCAGCCCGAGCGCGGTTACGGCGCCGCGTGTCTGGCCGCGCTCGAGCGGGTCGACGGGCGAACCAATATCGTGCTGTTCATGGATGCCGATCTGTCCGACGTACCCGGCGAAGCGGAATCGCTGATCGAGCCCTTGATGGCGGGCACCGCGGACATGGTGATAGGATCGCGCACTCTGGGACAAATCGAGCCGGGCGCGATGAGCGTCCCGCAGCGCTTCGGCAATTGGCTCGCTCCGGCGCTGATGCGGATGATCTGGGGCGAACGCGCCACCGATCTCGGTCCGTTCCGCGCCATCCGCCGCGATGCTCTTGACGCGCTGCGGATGGAAGATCGTGATTTCGGCTGGACGATCGAGATGCAGGTGCGCGCCGCCAAGTCGGGCCTGCGCGTTGTCGAGCGACCGGCAAGCTACCGCAAGCGGGTGGGCGTTTCGAAGATTTCCGGCACCATGCGAGGCGTCGTCATGGCTGCCTGGAAAATCCTGTTCGTGATTGCGCGCGAGGCCTTGGGGGATTTCGATCGGGGTGCGTCGGGGGAGCAGCGAAGGGCGGGCGCATTTCCCGGCTGGCGCATGCGCCGCGAAGCGTGAATGCGCCGGTTCGAGAAAGGGGTATCCATGCAGGCGAAAGCCGACGAGGGCGGACAGCGTGTGGCGCTGGTCATTCCGGCGCTGAACGAAGAGGCGGCGCTGCCCGCGCTGGCCGCCAATCTTGCCGCGCTTTCGCCGCCACCCGACGAGATCATACTGGTTGACGGTGGCAGCATCGACCGCACCGTTGCCATCGCGCGTGAAGCAAGCTGGCGGGCGGTGATCGGGCCACGAGGGCGCGGGGCGCAGATCAATCGCGGCGTTCGCGAAGCCACGAGCGCGATCATCTGTGTGGTTCACGCCGATACCCACCTGCCGCACGATGCCGTCGCGGTCATTCGCGCCGCGATGGCCAACCCGCGGCTCGCCCTGGCAAGCTTCATGCCGCGGTTCGTCGGCCCGCAGGGGACGCGTTGGGGTTCGACCTTCAACAACTGGGCCAAGACCTGGTACGTTCCCCTGCTGTTGCGCCCCCGACTGTTCCTGCGCGGGGTGCGGCTCCTGTTCGGCGATCACGCGATGATTTTTCGCCGCGCACAGTTCCTTGCCACCGGGGGTTGCGACGAGACGGTGGCGGTGCTCGAGGAGGTCGAGCTTTGCGTCCGCCTCTCGCGCTTCGGTCGGACCCGCATATTGCCGCGTTTCGTGCGCACGTCCGATCGCCGGATTCGCCATCTTGGTCGCTGGCGTGCCAATTGGGCCTATCTCAAGGTGGGGTATTTGTGGTTGCGAGGCGAACGGGCGGGCCTGGCATCGCATTATCCGGATATTCGGTAGGTCGTTTCGTAACAATGCCGCCCGCCTCGCGAATGAGGAAATACCCTGCAGCACGAGGAGGCCCATGAATGCCCCACCAGACCCCCGTCACGCCAGCCTTCGGCCCAGCCATGTCCCGCCGCATGATCCTTGGTGCGATCCCTGCTACCTTTCTGCTTGCGGGCTGCGGCGGGGGCACTTCGGAGGTGGTATTCGAATCCGATGACGCTTCGGGTGAATCCGTCGATCATTCGCCGTGGGATCGCCTGCTCGGCGAATATGTCAGCGCTTCCAAGGACGGGATCAATCGGGTCGATTATCGGCGGCTCAAGCGCGAGGCGAGCGACGATTTGCGCAGCTATCTCACCGCGATGCAGGCAGTGAAAGTCGAGGGCCTGTCGCGCGGCGAGCAATTTGCCTTCTGGGTCAATCTCTACAACGCGGTGACCATCGACGTCATTCTCGAGAACTATCCGCTCGATTCAATTCGGGACATCGGCCTGCTGGGGCAGGGTCCGTGGAAGGACAATGCCGTCACCGTGTCGGGCAAGACGCTGTCGCTGGACAATATCGAACACGATATCCTGAGGCCGAACTGGCACGATGTGCGCATCCACTACGCGGTCAACTGCGCATCGCTCGGTTGCCCCAATCTGGCCACCCGCGCCTATACCTCCGATCGGGTCGAACCGATGCTGGAAGAAGGCGCGGCGGCTTACATCAACCATCCGCGCGGGTTCGCCGAGCGCGATGGCGCGATCGTCGCCTCGGGCATATACGACTGGTATCGGGATGACTGGGGCTCGGTCGGCGCGGTGCTCGACCATGCCCGCAAATACGCGAAGGGCCGTACGGCGGAACTGCTCGACGGGGCGACCGAAATCGCCGGTTACGATTATAACTGGTCGCTCAACCAGGCCTGACGGTCAGCGTCCGAACCGCGCGCGCGCCAGCAGGCTGCGCTGCACGACGGTGAGCGCGCAAAGCGCCGCATAACCATAGGCGACCGGCACGAACCAGTGCGGCCATATGCAGATGGTGATGAAGACCGCGATGGTTTCGGACCCTTCGGCAAGCCCGGTGGAATAATAGAAACTCTTGCGGCCATGAGCCTGCGTATCTTCTCCGCGCTTCGCGGCGATGGCGGCGAATGCGAGGAAACTCGTCCCGGTCAGGACGAAGCTTGCCACCAGAACCAACGCCGCCAGCGTATTCCCGGGGTCGTAAATGCCGAAGGCGAGCGGCACCGAGACGTAGAAGGCGAAATCGGCCACGATGTCCAGATAGCCGCCCAGGTCGCTCGGCCCGGTCGCGCGCGCGACTGCGCCGTCGAGCCCGTCGAGCAGGCGGTTGCCGATGATCAGCGCCAGACCCGTGTCGATGTGACCCACGGCGATGGCGACGGCTCCGGCAAGACCCATGGCAAGCCCGACGAAGGTCACCCCGTCGGCATTGATGCGCCGGCGTGCGAGAAACCTTCCGGCGGCATTCAGCGGGGGATCGATATAGGGGCGGATACGGGCATCGAACATCCGCTCACCCTAGAGTGATTTCGAGCCGGATGGAATCATCTGGCGACCAGGAAATCACGGTAAACCAAGAATCCGGCAGTGCCGACTTTGATGCAATCAAAGCCGGCATGCACTCTATGCCAAAGTGACCAGGCCGATCCATGCCCCGGTCGTAAGCGTGGCGCAATTGCCCGCGATCCAGCTGCGGATGCCCAGCTTCGCGGCTTCCGCGCGGCGTTCGGGGCATAGCGTGCCGATGGAAGAGACCAGCAGGCCGATGCTCGCCAGATTGGCGACACCGCACAGGGCATAGACCACGATCAGCTGGCTGCGCGCTCCCAGACTGCCAGGGGGCAGGGCGGCCAGTTCCAGATATGCGACATATTCGTTGAGGATCGTCTTGGTCCCCATCAGCGCACCGGCATGCTGCGCTTCCGCCCAGGGGACGCCGACCAGCCACAAAACCGGCGCAAAAGCCCAGCCGAACAATCGCTTGACGGAAATCGGCCCTCCATCGACCAGCGGGAGCAAGCCCAATCCCTCGTCGACCAGCGCCACAAGCGCGAAGATCACGATGATGACCGCGATTACCGCGAGGAATATCTGCAAGCCGTCCATCGTCCCCCTGAGGACGGCATCGATACTGCTGTCGTATTGCAGGCGCCTGCCTTCCATCATGGTGCCGCCATCGGCCGCGGCATCGGGCACCCGCGATGGTGGCACCATGATCCGCGCGACGAGCAGTGCCGCAGGCAGCGAGATCAGCGATGCCGCGATCATGTGCCCCACCGCATCGGGAACGCTTCGCGACAGGGTCTGCGCATAGAGCACCAGAATTACGCCGGAGATGGTCGACATCGCCAGCGTCATCACCGCGAACAGATCCGACCTGCTCATCCCCGGCAACCAGGCGCGGACGATCAGCGGGCTTTCGACCGGGCCCAGGAACACGCTCGCTCCCCCCGCCAGACCGACCGCGCCGCTGACGCCCAGCGTCCGGCGCAGCAGGGCGGACAAGCCACGCACGGCCAGGTCCAGGATGCGCCAATGCCACAGCAGTGCGGACAGGGCAGAAAAGACGATGACCAGCGGCAGTATCTGGAAGGCGATGACGACAGGGGCCTGCGCCCCGTCTTTCAGCGCGAAGGGCAGTTCGGCCCCGCCGAGATAGCCGAATATGAAGCCGGACCCGACCCGCGCTGCGCGTTCGATCGCCGCGACCCCTTCGGTCGCCCAGGCGAAGACCTTCCAGACGAGGGGGATGCGCACGATGACCAGCGCCAGAGCCAGCTGCAGCGCCGATGCGCCGGCTATCCATTTCCAGCCGGGCCGCGCCTTTCGATCCTCGGACAGGGCCCAGGCGAACAGCAGGATCGCGGCAATTCCGGCAAGTCCGCGAAACTGATCGAACCAATCCATTTTATCCCTTTCAGTGCGCTCGACCCGCGCCGGAGGCACCATTGCTGGTGATGGTTCAACCCATCTCGTCAGAAGGCCCGACTGGCGTCGGACTCTTCTGTCTCGATCGAACCTCCAGAGTGATTTCGCGCCGGATGAAATCACCCGGCGGCCCGGCAATCGCGGCAAGCAAAAGATGAACCGGAGTCGTCGCGGTCGGTCGCAAGCGGAACGGCTCTAGCCGCGCCGCCAGGCATGATAGCGCTCGACGAATGCGAGCAGCCTTTCGGGCTTGCGCGCCTTCTTCCACTCGCCGGCGGCGAACTTGTTGGCCTCGGCCATGGTCGGATAGGGGTGGATGGTGCCCAGTATCTTGGTGAGCCCGAGCTTGTGCTTCATCGCCAGCGTGTATTCGGCCAGCAATTCGCCCGCGTGATGGCCGACGATGGTCGCACCCAGGATCGTATCCTTGCCCTTGGCTGTGATGACCTTGACGAAGCCGCTGGTTTCGGCCTCTGCGATCGCGCGATCGAAATCGTCGAGATCGTATCGGGTAACCTCGTAAGCGAGGCCCTGTGCCTCCGCCTCGCGTTCGTTGATACCGACGCGCGCAATTTCGGGATCGAGAAAGGTGACCGCCGGAATCACGCGATAATCGGCCTTGAATTTCCTCACCTGGCCGAACAGCGCGTTGACGCTGGCGTACCACGCCTGATGCGAAGCGGTGTGGGTGAACTGATACGGCCCCGCGACATCGCCGGCGGCGAAGATATTGGGGAGGCTGGTGGCGAGGAATTCGTCGGTCACCACCGTTCGTTCGGTATCGATGCCGAGCGCTTCCAGACCATAGCCGGTCAGGCGCGCCTTGCGCCCGGTCGCGACGATCAGCGCTTCGCATGCAAGCTGCACCTCATCCCCGTTGCGCTCCACCACGAGATGCGTCGTGCCGCCTTCGCTGCGCACGCTTCTGGCGCGGGTGCCGGTCATCACCGTGACGCCCGAGCTTTCGAGCGCCCGACGCGCGACATCGGCAACGTCGGGGTCCTCGCGCTTGAGGAGTTGATCCTTCATTTCGACCAGCGTGACGCTGGATCCGAGCCGTGCCAGCGATTGCGCGATTTCGCAGCCGATCGGTCCGCCACCCAGCAGCACCACCCGGCGCGGCGCCTCGTCCATCCCGGCAAAGGCATCCCACATTGTGTCGCTGGTGAGATAACCGACGTCCTCGATGCCTGCGAGCGGAGGCAGGCAAGGCTCGGCCCCAGCGGCGATGATGATCGAACGCGCGGTCAGCCGCCGGCTGCCGCCCTCGTTCAGGGCGATTTCGACGGTCCAGGGGTCGATGACGGTGGCATGACCCATCAGGACTTCGACGCCGAGGCTGGTGTAGCGTTCGACGCCATCGTGCGGCTCGATCGCGGCAATGACCTCCATGATGCGCGCGATCGTCTGTCTGAACGGCACCCTGGGTTCCATCGGTGCCAGACCATAGCGGTCGGCGTGGCGCATGACATGGGCGACGCGCGCGCTCTTGATCAGCGCCTTGGACGGAACGCATCCGGTGTTCAGGCAGTCGCCCCCCATCCTGCGTGCTTCGACCAGCGTCACCTTGGCCCTCACCTGCGCGGCGATATAGGCCGAAACGAGGCCCGCCGATCCCGCCCCGATCACGATCAGATTGCGATCGTAGCGTTTCGGCCGTTGATAACCACGGTAAACCTTGCGCCGCCTGATGACGGTGATGACGCTCTTGGCGATCCACGGGGCAATGCCCAGCAGCGCGAAGGATCCGAGCACTGCCGGGGTGAAGATGCCCGATGCACTGTCGAGTCTGGCAAGCTGCGTACCGGCATTCACATAGACCATGGTCCCCAGCAGCATGCCGACCTGACTGACCCAGGCATAGGTCCAGGTGCGGATACGCGTGAGGCCCATGACCAGGTTGACGACGAAGAACGGCACCGCCGGCACCATGCGCAAGGTGAACAGATAGAACGCGCCGTCGCGTTCAAGCCCGTCGTTGATCGCTTTCAGCCGCTGGCCAAACTTGCTCTCGATCGAATCGCGCAGGACATAGCGGGAAGCGAGAAACGCCAGGGTCGCTCCGATGGTCGAGGCAAAACTGACGACAACGGTGCCGACCGCCGTTCCGAACAACGCGCCCGCAGCCAGGGTCAGCAGCGCCGCGCCGGGAAAGGACGCAGCCGTCGCAATCACGTAGATCGCGAAAAACAGGCCGATGACCATGACCGGCTTTTCGTGGAAGACTTCCTGCGACGCCGCGACGGCACCCTTGATCCCGTTCAGCGTAAGATACTGATCGAGGCCGAAAGCATAAAAAGCAGCAAATGCCGCCGCGAGCAGGATGATGACGACTAGCTTCTTCACGGGATTCTCGGGAGAAAACCGTCAATTCGGGCGTCTGCGAATGAAAGTTACCCCTGCTTGAACAAAGTGTACCCGGCCGGTGTTCACAGCCTCGCCCGGCCAAGCCGCAGCGCGTTGCCGACGACACTGACGGAGGACAGCGCCATCGCCGCCGCCGCTATGATCGGTGAGAGCAATATCCCGAACGCGGGGTAGAGCACCCCCGCTGCCACAGGCACCCCCAGCGCGTTGTAGAAAAAGGCGAAAAACAGGTTCTGCCGGATATTGGCCATGGTCCGGTGACTGAGCCGGATCGCCGTGACGATACCGGTCAGGTCTCCCTTGAGCAGCGTCACGCCCGCGCTTTCCATCGCCACGTCGGTTCCAGATCCCATGGCGATCCCGACATCGGCGGTGGCGAGGGCGGGTGCGTCGTTGACGCCGTCCCCGGCCATGGCCACGACCTTGCCTTCGGCGCGCAGGCGAGCGACGACCTCGCTCTTGCGATCGGGCAGGACGTCGGCCTCGACCTCGGTGATGCCCAGGCGCTGGGCGACCGCCTGTGCCGTCGTGCGATTGTCGCCCGTCATCATGACGATGCGGATGCCGGCATCCTTCAACCGTGCGAGCGCGGCGGGCGTGCTAACCTTGATCGGGTCGGCGACTGCCAGCACACCGGCGGCCTTGCCTTCGATGGCCACGAAGATCGCCGTCGCCCCGTCCGCGCGAAGCGTATCGGCCGACTGGTCGAGTTCGTCGGTTTCGACTCCCGCCTCCTGCATGAGGCGCGGGTTGCCGAGAAGCACGTGGTGCCCCTCAACCGTGCCCGAGGTGCCTTTGCCGGTCGGCGCGTCGAAGCCCTGGACGTCGGGAAGTGCGAGGCCCCGGGCCTGTGCTGCATCGACGATCGCCTTGGCCAGCGGGTGTTCGGATGCGCGCTCTACTCCAGCGGCCAGGCGCAGCAGGTCTCCTTCCAGCCAGCCGCCCGCCGCGACGATTCTGGCGAGCGCCGGCTTGCCCTCGGTCAGCGTCCCGGTCTTGTCGACCACCAGCGTATCGACCTTTTCCAGCCGCTCGAGCGCCGCGGCGTCCTTGATCAGCACGCCATGCGTCGCGCCGCGACCAATACCCACCATGATCGACATGGGCGTGGCAAGCCCGAGCGCGCAGGGACAGGCGATGATCAGCACCGCGACCGCCGCGACGAGCCCGAAGGTAAAGCGCGGCTGCGGCCCCCAGATCGACCATGCGGCAAAGGCCATGACCGCCACCGCCAGCACGGCCGGGACGAACCAACCCGCGACCATGTCGGCCAGCCGCTGGATCGGTGCGCGCGAGCGCTGCGCCTGCGCCACCATCTGGACGATGCGCGACAGCATGGTGTCCCTGCCGACCGCCTGCGCCTCGATGACCAGCGCACCCGTCTGGTTGATCGTGCCGCCGATCACGCGGTCTCCGACCGATTTGGCGAGCGGCATCGATTCGCCCGTGACCAGCGATTCGTCGAGCGACGAGTGGCCTTCGACCACTGCGCCATCGACCGGGACTTTCTCGCCCGGCCTGATCCGCAGGCGGTCACCGACCAAGATCGCTTCCAGCGGGACTTCCGCCTCGCTCCCGTCTGCGGCGAGGCGGCGGGCGGTCTTGGGAGCCAGGCCCAGAAGGGCCTTGATCGCCCCCGAGGTCCGTTCGCGCGCGCGCAGTTCGAGCACTTGCCCCAGCAGAACCAGCACGACGATCACCGCTGCCGCCTCGAAATAGACCGGCACCAGCCCGCCGTGTTCCCTGAATGCCGCGGGGAAGAGATCGGGGGCCATCAGCGCCACCACGCTGTAGAGCCACGCAATGCCCGTTCCCATCGCGATCAGGGTGAACATGTTGAGGTTCCGGTTGACGAGCGATGCCCAGCCGCGCGCGAAGAAGGGCCAGCCGGCCCACAGCACGACCGGGGTCGCCAGGGCAAGTTGCAGCCAGGCGGAAATTCCCGGAGGGATCAGCGTACGCAGCGCCGGGAACAGGTGATTGCCCATTTCGAGGAGGAAGACGGGGGCCGTCAGCACCAGCCCGACCCGGAAACGCCGGGTCATGTCGAGCAGTTCCTCGCTCGGACCGGCGTCGGCGGTCGCGATTTCGGGTTCGAGCGCCATGCCGCAGATCGGGCAGGCGCCGGGGTGGTCCTGCCTAATCTCCGGATGCATGGGGCAGGTCCAGATCGTCCCTTCGGGGACGGCGTCGCTCGCCGCAGAGGAACGATCCCCATGCCCATACCCGTGCCCATACCCATACCCGTGCCCATGCGCGTGGTGGCTGGTGCCATGGTCATGCTGGCGCTGGTCGGTCATCGGCGCTCTCCCTTGCCGAAGTATCGACTTCGCCCTGGCCCGCTTGTCAAGGTCAAGCGGTTTCCGCACAACCCGCAAGGAAGGTTTTCAGCTTGCACGAAAGAATGCCGCGATCGTCAGCCTGCCTGTCGCCGCGTCATCCGGGTGGTCTATGCCGGGTGGCACGATCGAGCAGTGCAGGAGGTTGCCGCGATAGATGACCGCGCGGTTGTAGGCGAACTCGACCGAGGAGAGTTGCTCGAACAGCGCGGTGGTCCCATCGATGTAACCCGGGGCCGGTTCGCCGCCCATCGCAAGATCGGCGTCGAGCGCGTCGATGTATTCGGCGTGCCTTTCCGCGGGCACCTGGGCGAGACCGGATCGGCGATGGCGAAAGAATGCCGTTCCACCGAAAGCGCCGTGGGACAGGTAGTGGACCATGGCATAGGAATCGGGCGCGCAGTCGTCGATGTGCGGAACCCGCTGCGCCAGCGCGAGGTCTGCCGGATCGGTGCTCACGATAGAGTAGAGCGCCCGGTCCACGCTGAGCGATCGCGTGCACCCGAAGACCGACCGCATGACCGCCCCGAGGCGCTTGCCTGTGTCGCCGAAATAGGCGGGACCGACCGGCCTGCGGCGCCCGGGGTAGAAATCGCCGCGATAGGCGTAGCCGTCGCCCACCGCCTCGTCGCGCCAGCGGTGCGGCGCTTGTGCCAACCCATCGACAATGGCAATCGGCCGGCAGTCATCCCCGATGCTCAGGACCTCGATCGAAGGTTTTGCGGCCACCGTCTGACTCATGACCGCGGGCTCGCGAGCGAGCGCAGGATGGATTGCCGCATCGAAGCGAGCATCTGCGGCGTGGCCTGGGCCAGGATTCCGCGGAAAGAAGCGGGAATATGCGCGCCGGGATCGCCGCTGTCTTCGAAGATGTAGTGGGCGAACATGGCGCGCCAGACCCGGCGCTCGGCTGGGGGAAGGGTGCGGATCGCCATGAAGCCATGCATGAGCGCGTCCCACGGTGAGGGGCCGTCACCCGGTCCGCGCCACCAGTAATTGACCAGCAGGTTGAGCGCGCCCAGCGCCTGCACATGGTGATACCACCCCGTCGGGATGAAGATTGCGTCACCCGGCTCGAGTTCTGCGGACAGCGAATGTTCGAGCGCCTGCGCGAAGCGCGGGAACCGATCGAGGTCGGGGGCGAGCGGATCGGCCAGCGAAATCTGCGTCCCGTTGGGCACCGGGTCGAACGGCCCCATGTACAGATTTCCGATCTCCTCGGGGGCGAACAGGGTGAAGCGCCTCCTGCCGCCAGCGACATAAGCCACGTTGGGCGCGGGGTCGCAATGGATCGCAACCTCGGCGCGCGTGCCCAGCCACAGCCGGAACTCGCCCCCCTCGGGCAAGAGCGGGATGGCATTGGCCTGGGCGAAACCCGGCACCGCGCGGTCGGCCTGTACCCCCTGCACGGCGATGGCCCCATCCGCGAAGCTGCCTTCGAGAAGTCCTGTGACGAAGTCCTGGAAAGTCGTTTCATGCCTTGTGAAGTTGAAGCCAGACAGGTCGCGGGTATAGCCGAACTTGCCTTCGACTTGGGGGCTGGCGTGCAGTGCCGAGAGCCCGACCGGCCGGGCCAGATCGGCGAGGTAGCGCAACAGGCTGCCATCGCCTTCGCGCGCGGCATTTACAACGGGAAGACCCGCGGCGAGTCCGCGGACGATCGCGGGTTCCAATTGCTCGCACGCCCGGGCCGTCAGTTCTCCCAGCCCTTCCGCGCTCACTTCCCTGATCTGGCTGGGCATGGAACCGCTCCTCATGAGCAAGGCTAACCAGTCCGCCCTCGTTTGGGAAGCGCTTCCAATATCCCGCATCGATCCGAGGCCGTGCGGGCCGGCAGGGAATGCCATGCGTGGCCCGGTCGAAGCGCCACGTCGGACCCGCTGCCAATTCTCGCGATTTGCTAGCACGCCCCGCAGTCGATATGGCTGGCGTGGAATCGTATTCCCCACTTCAATTCTTCGAGCTGCCGATTTGACCAGGAAACCAACCATCGACGATGTCGCACGGGCGGCCGGCGTGGCTCGCGCAACGGTTTCACGAGTGCTGAATGCCAGCCCGAACACCAGCGAGCGCGTGCGCGAGAAGGTCCTCAAGGCGGTCGAGGCGCTCAACTACCAGGTCAACCACCAGGCACGCCAGCTCGCAAGCCGGACGAGCCGCGTCGTCGCGCTCGTCTTCGCCGCGGATGCGGAAGCCGAGCCGAACAGCTATTATCACTCGGCGATCGAACTGGGGGCCATGCGCGCCTCGACCGAGCATGGTTACGGCCTCGTCACCCATACCATGGATCCGACCACCGACGCCTACCGGTCGAAGATCCTGTCGCTCGTCAACCAGAGCCGCTGTGACGGCCTGATCCTCACGCCGCCCTTTTCGGACGACGAGGAGATGATCGGGGAGTTGCGCGAGTGCGGCTATCCCTTCGTGCTGATTTCCGCGGGGCCGCAGGCGCGGGGCCTTTCGCCATCGGTGGGGATTGACGACCGGCAGGCGGGTGTCGAGCTTGGGTCATACCTGGTCGAGCAGGGGCATCGGCGTTTCGGCTATATCGGCGGGCCCAGCGAGCACCGATCGGCCGCGCTGAGGCTCGAAGGCCTGCTCGAAGCACTGCACACCGCAGGGCTTGGCGACGACGCCATCGATGTCGTGGAGGGTAACTTCACCTTCAAGTCCGGGATCGACCTGGCCGCGCAGCTGCTTTCCGGTGCCAGGCACCCCACGGCGCTGGTCTGCGCCAATGACGATATGGCAGCCGGCGCATTGTTTACCGCGCACCGGATCGGCCTGAATGTACCTGTGGATGTTTCGATCACAGGCTTCGACGATACGCCGGTTTCGCAGATCGTCTGGCCTCCACTGACCACGATCCACCAGCCGCTGCGCCAGATGGGTTCGAAGGCCACCGAACTGCTGATCGCCGGGGTCATGGGCGAAAACGGCAACCACTCCGCCGGGACCTTCGAACACTTCGTGCCCTTCGAACTCGTCCAACGGGATTCGACCGCGAAACGGGCTGTGGAATAGCTGCACGATTTTGGAAGCGCTTCCAAAATATCGTTGACAATCGCTGTTCGCCCTCGCATCTCTATGTGAAAGCGCTTCCATCCGTCACTCCGGGCCCTGGAATCTGGCGGGTGGGCACAAAACGAGAAACTGAAAATTCAGGAAAAATCCTGAACGGGGAGGGAAATATGAAAGCAAATGCTCGTTCTTCGAGTCGCATTTTCGCACTTGGGCTGACCACTTCGGCGCTTGCCTTGGCGGCGGCGCTTCCCGCTGCGGCATCCGCGCAGGAGGCCGATGATGAGGCTTCGGCCACCGAAGGTGCTGCAACCGACGAAAACGGCAATGTGATCGTCGTCAGCGGCATCCGGGCGGGTATTGCAACCTCGATCGGCGCAAAGCGCAACGAGTTGTCGATCGTCGAAGCGGTTTCGGCCGAAGACATCGGCAAGCTGCCCGATATCAGCATCGCCGAATCGCTGGCGCGCCTGCCGGGCCTGACCGCGCAGCGTGTGAACGGACGCGCGCAGGTCATCTCGATCCGCGGCCTGGCGCCCGATTTCTCGACCACGCTGCTCAACGGCCGCCAGCAGGCGAGTTCGGGCGACAATCGCGCGGTCGAGTTCGACCAGTACCCGTCAGAGCTTCTGGCCAGTGTGGTCGTCTACAAGACGCCCGACGCCGAAATCGCGGGCATGGGGCTTTCGGGCACCGCGGATCTGCGCACGGTGCGGCCGCTCGATTTCAATGATCGGGCGATCGCGCTCAACTTGCGCGGCGAATTCAATTCGGGCGGGCAGCTCAACAACGATGTCCGCAATTACGGCTTCCGCGCCAGTGGCAGCTATATCGATCACAATGCCGATGGCACGCTGGGCTGGGCGATCGGCTTTGCGCATCTCGATTCGCCGTCGAGCAACCGCCACTACAAGGCCTACAATTACGAAACCTATTGCTGCGATTTTCCGCGCTCGCGCATTTCGCCGGATTCTGCCGATACGGCAACGTTCCTGACGGGGCAGGAAATTTTCGCGACATCGCGCTTGAACAAGCGCGATGCCGGGATCGGCATCCTCGAATGGGAGCCGAGCGACGCGGTTCACCTGACCGCGGATCTCTATTATTCTTCTTTCCGGCAGCGTGAGGTCACGCGCGGGGCGCAGTGGTTCTCCAACGTGTGGGCCGACAGCCAGACCTTCAGCAATGTCGCGACGGTCGATGTCGGCGGAACGCAAGTGGCGGTCAGCGGCACCAATGGCGGTGTCGCCCCGATTTTGCGCAACGACCTCAACACGCGTGAAGACGAGCTGATTTCGGGCGGTCTCAATGGCGAATTCAAGGTCACCGACCGGCTGCGCTTCGAAGCCGACGTGTCCTATTCGCGCAACAAGCGCGATGAAAGCATCACCGAAACCTATGCCGGTTACGGGTGCTGCGTCACCGCCGCCAACCAGAATGCGAACCGCGTGTTCGATTCGATCGATTTTGATATCGCCGGCTTGCTTGATGGCGGATATCCGAGCTATTCGACGGGCCTCGATTACGCCGACGCCTCGCAGGTTTCGCTGGGTGACCGCGCGCCATGGGGCGGTTGGGGTCACGATGGCCAGACAAAGGAACCGCATGTGCGCGAAGAGGTCTTCGCGCTCGACCTGAAACTCGGCTACGAATTCGATACTTTCATCAAATCGCTCGACGCAGGCGTGAACTTCACCGTGCGCAACAAGAGCAAGCGGGTCGACGAATTCGATCTGTTCCTGAAGAACGACCGGTTGCAGACGCTGGTCGACAGCCAGTATCTCGCGTCGCCCACCTCGCTGGGATATGCCGGGTTCGGCAATGTCCTGTCGGTCGATCTCGCTTCGGCGCTGCCGGTCTATTACGACCGGGTGACCTTCATCAACAACGACACCTACGACAAGGCATGGTCGATCGACGAAGAGGTGCTGACCGTGTTCGCGAAGGCCACGTTCGAAACCGGCGGCCTCCACGGCAATGTCGGTGTCCAGGTGGTCGAGCAGCGGCAGCAGTCGAGCGGCAGTGCGATCAACCGGACCTTGAGCCCGACGGTGGTCACACCCGTTACCGAGGGCGCGACATACACCGACGTCCTGCCCAGCCTGAACGCCTTTTACGATTTTGGCGGCGGGCACCGCCTCCGCTTTGCCGCGGCCAAGGTGCTGGCACGGCCGCGCGTCGATGACCTGCGGGCCAATTTCACTCCGAGCTTCGGCAACCCGTGCGGGGGCAGCCCGCCCTGCGTCCCTGGTCAGGAAGTCAACCCGTGGTCGGCGAGCGGTGGCAATCCGCTGCTCGAACCATGGCGTGCCAAGGCGCTCGACGTGTCCTATGAGTGGTATATCGGCCCTGCCAGCTACATCAGCATCGCCGGTTTCTACAAGAAGCTCGACAGTTACATCTACAACCAGATCCAGCCGTTCGACTTCTCCGGCCTGCCGCTGCCGCCGACCGCGAGCAACATCCCGGCCGGTGTGATCATCAGCCCGATCGGAACGATCAACCAGCCCACCAATGGCAACGGTGGCTCGATCAAGGGTATCGAAGTCAGCGGTGCGGTGGAATTCGGACAGCTCACCTCGATACTCGACGGTTTCGGTTTCAGCGGCAGCTTCTCCTACACCGAATCGAACCTGCGTCCGACCGCGAGCACCGATCCAGGCGTGGTGCAGGCAACCCGAATTCCCGGCCTGTCGGGTTATGTCTACAATCTGACCGGGTACTACGAAAAGGGCGGGTTCCAGGCCCGGGCCAGCTACCGCTACCGATCCGGCTTCAAGGGCGAGGTGGTGCAGCTGTTCGCGGTCCGCGGCCTTACGGAAATCCTTGCGGAAGACGAACTTGACGCCCAGATCGGCTATACGTTCGAGGATGGCTCGCTCAAGGGACTTGGGGTTCTCCTGCAGGTCTACAACCTGACCAATTCGCCCTATCGCACCCGTCTTGGCGTCGACAACGGCGGACCGCGGACCGCCGATGGCGCGGCCTTGCCCGATGTGTACGAGACCTATGGGCGGCAGTTCCTGCTCGGGGTCAATTACAGGTTCTGAACGAAGGGGGTCGGGCTCCTCGCGGAAGTCCGGCCCCGTACCCTGCGATTCGATAACCGGTGCCCTTGGGCAGGGGACCCGGCCCGCCCGTGAGATCGGGTGGAATCACCGGGCTTTCATCAATCGGTCGAGGCATTGCTGGAGAATATCAGTGTCGCATGATTTTCCGGTCGAGCGCCTCCTGCTTTCGACCCTTGCATCAATGGTTGCGTCGATGACCCTGGCAGGTTGCGTGAACGCCGCGACCGAACCGCTGGCCGCGCCGAAACCTGCCGGCGATTGGCCGGTGCTTTCGCATCCCGTTGCCAGGGACCCGGCGATCGAAGCGCGCATCGCCGAAATCCTGTCGACGATGACGCTGCGGCAGAAGATCGGCCAGATGACCCAGGCGGACATCCGCTCGATTACCCCGCAAGACGTCCGCGAGAACTATATCGGGTCGGTGCTGAACGGTGGCGGGGCCTGGCCGGAAGGCAGCAAACGGGCGGCAGCCAGGGACTGGATTGCGCTTTCGAACGCCTATTACCAGGCTTCGATGGCCACCGACATGAAGGTCAAGGTGCCGATCATCTGGGGAACCGACGCCGTCCACGGACACAACAACATTTTCGGTGCGACGCTGTTCCCGCACAATATCGGGCTTGGCGCGGCGCATGATGCCGAACTGGTCGGCCGCATCGCACGCCTGACGAGCAAGCAGGTGCGCGCCACCGGCATTCAGTGGGTATTCGCCCCCACGCTGGCGGTCGTGCAGAATCCTCGCTGGGGCCGGACCTATGAAAGCTACTCTTCCGACCCCGAACTGATCCGCAGCTATTCCAGGTTTTTCGTCGCGGCCATGCAGCGCGACCTGACCGGACCCGACGCGACCCTGGCGACCGCGAAGCACTTCATCGGTGATGGCGGGACCTGGCTGGGCAAGGACCAGGGTGAGGCGCGCGCGTCGCTTGACGATCTCATCAAGGTCCACGCCCCCGGCTATTTCGGTGCGCTCGAGGCCGGTGCACAAACGGTAATGGTATCCTACAGCAGTTGGACCGATGCCGGATCCGGGATCGCGCATGGCAAGATGCATGGAAATCGCGAGCTGATTACCGATGTCCTCAAGGGCAGGTTGGGATTCGACGGGCTCGTCATTTCAGACTGGAACGCGATCGAACAGGTGGACGGGTGCACCAGGACCAACTGTCCGCAGGCGATCAACGCCGGCATCGATCTGGTCATGGTCCCCGACGACTGGCGCCAGTTCATCGACGAGACGATTGCCGAAGTCGAGGCCGGTGTGATCCCGATGAGTCGCATCGACGATGCGGTGTCGCGAATCCTGCGGGTCAAGCTGCGCGGCGGCCTGTTCTCGACGACGCCCGTCCCGGCATCGGCGACCACAGCGAGCCTCGCCAGCGCGCAGGCGCGCAGTACGGCCCGGGAAGCGGTCGCCAAGTCGCTCGTCCTGCTCAAGAACACCAGCGCTTCGCATCTGCCGCTCGCCGCGAATTCACGCATTCTCGTGGTCGGCAGGGGAGCCGACAATATTCCCTTGCAGCTGGGCGGCTGGTCGCTGACCTGGCAGGGCGATGAGATCGATGATTCCGATTTTCCGCTGGCCGACGACCTGCTTTCGGCCCTGCGCAAATCGGTCAGCGGAGCAGGGCGCGTCGATTACAGCGAGGATGGTGTGGGGGTTGACGTGGCCGCTTATGACGCGGTCATCGTGGTCCACGCCGAAGCCCCCTATGCGGAAACCAAGGGTGACATCGCCTATCCGGCGACAATGCGGCATTCCGCCCGTTATCCGCAGGACCTTGCCGCGTTGCAGCGCGTATCGGGTAAGGGTGTCCCGGTGATTTCGGTCCTTTATTCGGGGCGTCCCGTTTACGCCAACGACCTGATGAACCTGTCGGACGCATTCGTGGCAGCCTGGCTCCCCGGGACCGAAGCGCTGGGAATCACCGATGTGCTGCTGCGCCGTCCGGACGGTTCGGCGGCGACCGAATTCAGCGGTCGCCTGCCCTTTGCCTGGCCGGCGGATCCCTGCCCGGAAACGGCGCCCGATCCCGTCTTGTTTGCCAGGGGTTTCGGCCTCCATACTTCCGATCGTGTCGAATCGAAGGTCCTGCCGGTAGACAACCGGCTGACCTGTCCGGCACTCGCCGAGTGAGGGCGGCTGGCTGGGAAGTTGAACATGTATGACAGGTTGAAGACGATTCTCGTTGTCGGCGGTGGTTCCGCCGGCTGGATGGCCGCCGCGCTGCTGTCGCACCTGTTCCAGGGCCTTTACCGGATCAGGCTGGTCGAATCCGAGGATATCGGAACGATCGGCGTTGGCGAAGCGACCATCCCCGCGATCAAGAAGTTCAACGAGTTGCTCGAGCTGGACGAGGTCGAGTTCATGAAGTTGACGCAGGGCAGCTTCAAGCTGGGCATCCAGTTCAACGACTGGGACAGGATCGGGTCGAGCTATATCCACGGCTTCGGGGTGATCGGCCAGGATCTCGGCTGGCTGCGCTGCCACCAGTATTGGCTCAAGATGAAGCTCAAGGGCGAAGCATCCGACTTTGCCAATTTCTCGATCAACACCGCCGCCGCGCTCGAGAACAAATTCATGCCCGCGCGCACCGATGCCGGGGATTCGCCGATCGGGCATATCGCGCACGCCTATCACTTCGACGCCGGGCTCTATGCGCGGTTCCTGCGCACCTATGCCGAGGACAGGGGTGTGGAGCGTATCGAGGGCAAGATCGTCGAGACGGTTTTGCGACCCGCCGACGGTTTCGTGGACTCGGTCGTGCTGGAGAGCGGGGCCAAGATTGCAGCAGACCTGTTCATCGATTGCTCGGGCTTCCGCGGTCTCATTATCGAACAGGCAATGAAGACCGGGTTCGAGGACTGGACGCACTGGCTGCCGTGCGACCGGGCGATCGCGGTGCCGTGCGAACGGTCCGAGAATTTCACCCCTTATACGAAATCAACGGCACATGGCGCGGGTTGGCAGTGGCGGATTCCGCTCCAGCACCGCACTGGCAACGGCCATGTCTTCTCCAGCCAGTACATGGACGAGGGCGAGGCGGAACGCATCCTGCTGGCCAATCTCGACGGCAAGCCGGTGGCGGAACCCAACCGGATCCGTTTCACCACCGGCAAGCGCAAGAAGGTCTGGAACCGCAACTGCCTGGCGCTGGGGCTTGCCGCCGGCTTCCTCGAACCGCTCGAATCCACCAGCCTGTTCCTGATCCAGTCCTCGCTGATCCGCCTCATCCGGCTGTTTCCCGATGGAAGCTTCGACCAGGCCAATATCGACGAGTTCAACCGCCAGACCGATTTCGAATATGAACGGGTGCGGGATTTCATCATCCTGCACTACAAGGCGACCGAACGCGACGACACGCCGTTCTGGAAATATTGCCGCGACATGGAGGTTCCCGACACGCTGCAGCGCAAGCTGGACCTGTTCCGCGCCAATGGCCGGATCTTCCGCGAAGACGAGGAACTGTTCAGCGAGGAGAGCTGGATCCAGGTCATGATCGGGCAAGGCATCATCCCGCAAGGTTACGATCCGCTGGTCGACATTCGTAGCGAGCCCCAGGTGGTGCAGTTCCTCGGCAATATCGAAAGCGTGATCCGCAAATGCGTTGCGGTCATGCCGTCGCATGAGGACTTTGTGGGCAAATACTGCGACGCGAAAGCATCGATGTGATGCGATACCATTTGCGAAAGCTTTGCCGTCAATTGATGGCGTGCGCTCTGGCTGCGGGCCTGGCCTCCTGTTTCCCGGCGGGCGAAGCAGGCCCGGTCGCCACGCCAAGACCTGTGGCCAGCGCACCGGGCTGGCTTACCACCGCCGATGGCGTGCGCAGGCTTGCCCCCGTCGAGGCTGCTGCCATCCAGCTGGCGGCTGACCAGTCGGCCGATGTCACGATCGACACCGGCGTACGGTTCCAGCCGTTCTCGGGCTATGGGGCATCGATTACCGACGCCACCGCCTGGCTGCTCGCGCATGAACTGGATGCCGCCGCCCGGACGAATCTGTTGCACGACCTGTTCGGGGAAGGCGGCGAACTGGGGCTGGACCTGACGCGCATCACCATCGGCGCCTCGGACTTTTCGCGCAGCCACTATACCTATGCCGATACTCCGGGGCAGCCGGTTGCCGATATCGCACCTGCCAAGACCGAACTCATCCCGACCCTTCGTGAAATCCGTTCCATCAACCCGAAGCTCAAGGTCATCGCGTCTCCGTGGAGCGCGCCGGCGTGGATGAAGACCAGCAAGAGCCTGATCAAGGGTCGGCTCGACCCGGCGCATTACGACGACTTCGCGCGCTATCTCGTGAGTTTTGCCAAAGCGATGGACTCTGCGGGCATCCCGCTCGACATGCTCACGATGCAGAACGAACCCCATTTCGAGCCGGAGGACTATCCGGGGATGCGGGTCGAACCGGCCGAGCGGGCGGCTTTCGTGGCAAATCACCTGGGCCCCCTGATGCGGCGCGAGATTCCACGCACCCACCTGCTCGACTGGGATCACAACTGGAACGAACCCGAAAGCCCTCTGGCGGTGCTGTCCGATGCCAGCGCGTCGCCCTATGTCGATGGGGTGGCCTGGCATTGCTATGACGGCGGCGTGGCGGCGCAGTCGACCGTCCATCAGCGTTTCCCCGACAAGGAAACCTGGTTCACCGAATGCTCTGCCGGGGAATGGAGCGGCACCTGGACCGAAGCCTTCCAGTGGTCGGCGAGAAATCTCGTGATCGGGGCCCCACGCAACTGGGCACGCGGCGTGGTCATGTGGAACCTGGCGCTCGACCAGAACCACGGGCCACATCTGGGCGGGTGCGGAAACTGTCGCGGCCTGATTACGATCGACACGGCCACCGGAGCGATCACGCGGGAGCCCGAATATTTCGCCTTTGCACATGGCAGCCGCTTCCTCCCGAAAGCCGCCGTGCGTGTCGGGACGAGCGCCAATGTGAACGGTGTGGAAGCCGTCGCCTTCCTTGGTGACGGTGCTACCAGACTTGTCCTGATCGTCTTCAACGGCAGCGCGGACGAACGCATCTCGATAGGCATTTCAGGCGGCATTTCAGGCGAGACCTTCCTTGCGGAAATGCCACAGGGCTCGCTGGCGACCTTCGTTTTCCCCGTTCGGGCGGATTAGGGGCGGGGCGATGCGTCAGTTGCTTTCGGGGATCTCGGCGGCCTTCGTCTCGGTAACCACGCTGTTCTTCGCCTGGGGTTTCATTACCTCGAACAACGACCCGCTCATCGCATCGCTCAAGGCCAGCTTCGACCTCAACTACACCGAAGCGTTGCTGACCCAGCTGGTGTTCTTTGCGGCGTATGGCATCATGTCGTTCCCCGCCGCCGCACTGCTCGGAAGGCTGGGGTCGTTGCGAGCGATCCTGGTGGCGCTGGCCATGATGATCGCGGGTTGCCTGCTGGTGCAATTCATCGTGCGATTCCAGGACTATGCGCTGATCCTCGGCGCGCTGTTCGTGCTGGGTATGGGGATCACCACACTGCAGGTGGCGGCCAACCCGCTGGCGGCGGCGCTAGGCCCTGCGGAAACCAGCCATTTCCGCCTGACCTTCGCGCAGGCGTTCAATTCGCTCGGCGTCGTGCTGGGGGTGAATTTCGGATCGCGGATCATGCTGGGGGAAGAAGTCCTCAAGCGAGGCCATGCTCCGATCACCAATGCCGCCGACCGGATGGCCGCGCTCGAGGCGGTCTCGCACGCCTTCCTGCTGATCGCTGCGATGCTGGTCGGGCTGATGGGTTTCATCTGGCTGTTGCGCCGCAGGATATCCGAAGCGGCGGCCGATTTCGAGCAGGTCGGGCAGGGGTCTGTCCTCGATGCGCTCCGCTCGAAATGGGCGTTGTTCGGGGCGCTTGCCATCGGCCTCTATGTCGGTGCCGAAGTCTCGATCGGCAGCCTGATGATCAATTTCCTCAACCAGCCGGACATCATGAACCTGCCGCTGGAGATCGCCGGTTTCTACCTCGCCAACCTCTATTGGATGGGGGCGCTGGTCGGGCGATTCCTGGGGTCCTACCTGCTGACCATCGTGCGGGCGCCGATCCTGCTCGGCGGTGCGGCCAGCATCGCGACCGCGCTGTGCCTGGTCGTGGCGCTGTCGAGCGGACCGATGGCCGGTTATGCCGCGCTGGCGGTCGGCCTGTTCAATTCGATCATGTTCCCGACGATCTTCACTATCACCCTCGAACGGGCCGGGGTGTCGCAGGCCTCGACCTCGGGCCTGCTATGCGTGGCCATCGTGGGCGGTGCCGTGCTGCCCTATGCGGTCGGGAGCATGGCCGACCGGGCCAGCCTGTCGGCGTCGTTCTTCATTCCGATGGCCGCCTATGGCGTCATCGCGCTCTTCGCCCTGCTTGCGATCCGGGCTCATTTGCGCAGTTCGGCGGGCGATGGCGCCTTGCAGGCGCACTGAGCCTGCCTTGCCGCGCAGGGCACTTCGCGATCACCGGCCGGCAATCGCAAGAGGGCTGCGACCGGGAAATGGTCCGATGCGACCCGACCGTTACGATGCAGCGCCAGCACCATGCCGCGCAGGACGCCGACCGCGCGGCTGACGAAGATATGGTCGATCACCCTGCCGGGTTGCGGGACCGCGTCGTAGCCGTTGAACGTCGATGGCGGTGCCCCACCAGAACCGCGCGCCTCCTGCTCGCTGGCCGTCGAAAGGAGTCCAGCGGTGTCGACCATTCCCGCCACTGCGGGATCGTCGGCGCCGGTGTTGAGATCGCCCAGCAGGATCACCGCTTCATCGCGGCCGCGGTTGGCGGCGATCCAGCGTGCCAGTTGCCTGCCGCTCTCGATTCGGGCCTCATTGCCCACGTGATCCCAGTGGGTGTTGATCGCCAGCATTCTGGTGTCATCCGACTTGCGGCTGAGATGGGCCCAGGTCGCGATACGCGGCAACGCCGCGTCCCACCCGCGCGAGGGGACCAGCGGCGTGGGCGAAAGCCAGAACGTGCCGCTGGACCTGATCCGAAAGACCCGATCGTCGATCGCCAGCGGCGATGCTTCGCCCGCAAGCTTGCCATCGTCGCGCCCGCCGCCGACGAAGCTATATCCCTTGAGCGCCGCTTGCAGGTCGCCTCGCTGGTTCGGCAGCACCTCCTGCATGCCGAGCAGGGCGGGGCGGAGCAGTTCGATCTGGCCGGTCAGGAAATCGCGGCGATTGGTCCAGGCGTTCTCCCCGTCGGCGGGCGTGTCGAGGCGGATGTTGTAGGTCATCGCGAGGACCGGCGCCGGACACATCCCGCGCGCCTGCCCAGCCCATGCCCCGGTCGCCAGAGTGCCCAGGGCGAAAACGATCAGAAAAGTCTTGCCCCGTTTATGCATGTTCATGCTCCGCTTGCCGACCGGTCAAAATTGGTTGCGCTTCCAATTCGACGATCGAGGTGCAATCCTGTAGCAAATTCCGATTGGCTTCAATGAAACAGCTACGCGAAACTCCCGCCTCAGACGCATCGCTGGCCGCTATGCTCGTCTTCCCGCCCGAAGACCAGCGCCGCGCATGGGGGGCGATGTTCGACCATTACGTCTTTCGCGCCAACGGCGATCCGGGCGAGCACCTGCCTGCCGGTGCCAGGGGCGTGCTGGCGCCAGCCAGCGCCGCCGATATCGCGCGCCTGAGGCGCGACCCCATCGCCAATCTCAACGACACGACCGGGAACAGGACCGGTCCATTTGCCTAGGGTCAGCCCATGAAAAGCAGACTTGTCCTTGCCCTTTCGACCATCGGGGTCGCCCTTGCCACCCCCGCCGCGCCGCTGGCGCAGGACGCCCCGTTCGGGGAGGAGATCCACGTCTTCGGGATCGAGGATGAGGTCTATCCGCCGAAGGGCTGCGAGACCCTGTTCGTCGGCAGTTCGAGTTTCCGCTTCTGGTTCGCCATGCAGCAGGATTTTCCCAGGCTGCCGATCATCAAGCGCGGCTTCGGCGGGGCACAGATCGCCGACATCAACGCCTATTTCGACCGTGTGGTGGGGCGTTATCGTCCCAGCCGGATCGCCTTCTATGCCGGCGAAAACGACATCGCCGCGGGCAAGTCGCCGCAAGCGGCGATGGCGGACTTCGCCAGCTTCATGGACCGCAAGAGCGCGGTGCTGGGCAGCACGCCGGTGTTCTTCGTCTCGGCCAAGCCCTCGCCGGCGCGCTGGTCGCAGTTCGAAGGGCAATCGCAGCTCAACCGCATGGTCCAACGGCTGGCGCGCGAGCGCGACGATCTGGTCTATGTCGATATCGTCGACGCCATGCTGAAGGACGGCAAGCCCGCTCGCTCGCTGTTCATCTCCGATGGGCTGCACATGAATGCTGCCGGGTATCGGTTGTGGCGCGAACGGATCTGGTCGGCCTTGCGCAGTGGCAAGGCGAGCAGGGCACCGGGATGCTGAGCAGCGCTGGTCGGACGGTGCGGCTTGCGCTCGCGCTGGTCGCCGCTTGCCTCATCGGCCCGCCCGCCGGGGCGCAGGTCATGCCGTCGGGTCCGGTGCTGGCAGCGGCGGACCTGCGCGCCTCGCAGGACCTTTCCGGGCCCTGGACCTGGTCGATCGATCCCTATCGCGACGGGCAGGCGGGCTTTCATGGCGGCGAAACCGGCACCGGCCACCGGCGCCATGATGACACCGACGTCGCCCGCCGGCGCAAGGCCGACCCGCTGGCGCTCTACGAATACGACATGGATGCCGCGCCGTCGGCGATGCTGCCATCGTCCTGGCTCACGCATACGCCGCAGATGCGGCACTATCAGGGTCTGGTGTGGTATCAGCGCCGTTTCGATACGGCAGTCGCGCATGGCCAGCGCAGCTTCCTGCGCTTCGGAGCGGTGAATTACTCTGCCGAGGTCTGGCTCAATGGCAGGCGGCTGGGGCGGCATGAGGGCGGCTTCACGCCATTCGCCTTCGAAGTCACCGGGCTGCTGCGCGAGCGGGGCAACCGGCTCGTCGTCGCCGCCGATTCCGCGCGCACCGACCGTGACGTGCCGCCGCCGGTGACCGACTGGGAAACCTATGGCGGCATCACCCGCGACGTGCGGCTGCTGGCCCTGCCGCAGACCTTCATCGACGATGGCTGGGTGCGGCTGGCATCCGATGGCAGCATCCGTGCCGAGATCAGGCTGGATGGGGTGGGCAAGGCCGGGATGCCGGTCCGCCTTGCCATTCCCGAACTGGGGATCGTCCGGCGCGGTGTCACCGACGAACAGGGCATGCTGGCGCTGCAAGCCGGTCGTCCCAATGGGCTGCAACGCTGGTCGCCCGAAACCCCCCGCCTCTATCGGGTCGAAATCACGGCGGGGGAGGACCAATGGCACGACATGGTCGGTTTTCGCACCCTGTCGGTTCAGGGCAGCCGCATCCTGCTCAACGATCGTCCGATATTCCTGCGCGGGATCAGCCTGCATGAGGAAGAACTGGGTACCAACCCTGCGCGCCGGGTCACCAATGCGGAGGCCGAGGCGCTGCTGGGTCTCGCACGCGACGGGCTGCACGCCAATTTCGTCCGGCTGGCGCATTATCCGCATGGCGAACCCATGCTGCGCGTAGCCGACCGGATGGGGCTGATCGTGTGGAGCGAGATCCCGGTCTACTGGCGGATCGCCTTCGACGATCCCGCGGTGCTGGAAAAGACCCGCCGGATGCTGGCGGAAATGATCCTGCGCGATCGCAACCGCGCATCCATTGCGCTGTGGAGCATCGGCAACGAGACGCCGGTCAGCGATGCCCGCACCAGCTTCATGCGGCAGTTGGCGCGCGATGTGCGGACGCTCGACCCCGACAGGCTGGTCACCGCGGCCCTGCTGACCGGACGCGAGCAGCGCGGCGACAGGCAGGTCGTGACCCTTGCCGACCCGCTTGCCGGAACGGTCGATGTGCTGGCGGTGAACACCTATTTCGGCTGGTACGGCGACGACCGGCTGGGCGATATCGGCGCGCTCGGCTGGGACCTTCCTGCGGACAGGCCCTTCCTGTTTTCCGAATTCGGTGCCGGGGCCAGGGCGGGGCTCCATGCGGATGGGGAACCGGGCAAGTTCACCGAGGAATACCAGGCCGAATATTATCGCGCGACGCTGGCCATGGCCGAGGGGATTCCCACGCTCGCGGGCATGTCGCCATGGATACTCAAGGATTTCCGCTCGCCGCGCCGGCAACTGCCGGGGGTGCAGGATGGCTGGAACCGCAAGGGGCTGGTCAGCGAAACCGGCGAACGCAAACAGGCCTTCGCGGTGCTCGCCGAATGGTATGGCCGGGCAAAGGACGAACGGTGAGGCGCCTGATCGGGCGCAAGGCGTGGCAACAAGCAGGCTTGTCTGCCAACGGATCACCCTTACCAATAGGGTCCTGTTGTCTCGCGACCCGCCAGGGTTGTCGGGGCATCCAGACCGAACAGGAGAGAGCATGAATGACCAACACAGCGCACGACCACGAATGGGTTCGCAAACCTGCCGGCGCCTCTGTTGGATCGAACTGCCCGGCCGAACTCTATCGCACCATGTATGCGCAAAGCATCGAGGACCCGGACGCATTCTGGGCGGTGCAGGCGGCGCGGCTCGACTGGATCGAGGCGCCCACGCGGATTTCCGGGTGGAGCTATGATCCGGTCGACATCCGCTGGTTCGAGGACGGCAAGCTCAACGTCTGCCACAACGCCGTCGATCGCCATGTCGCCGCCGGGCACGGCGATCGCATCGCGCTGATCTTCGAGCCCGACAGCCCCGATGGCGAATGCCGGCACATTTCCTATGCCCAATTGCTCGCACAAGTGATCCGCATGGCGAACACGCTGAAGGAAATGGGCGTGAAGCGGGGCGACCGGGTCACGATCTATATGCCGATGATCCCCGAAGGCGTGTTCGCGATGCTCGCCTGCGCGCGGATCGGGGCGATCCATTCGGTGATCTTCGGCGGCTTTTCGCCCGATGCGATCGCGGGCCGGGTCGAGGATTGCAAGAGCGACTGGATCGTCACCGCCGATCAGGGCCTGCGCGGGTCCAGGATCGTTCCGCTCAAGGCCAATGTCGATGCGGCGCTCGAGAAAGTGCCGGTCAGGGCGGTGCTGGTGGTGCGGCACACCGGCGGCGCCGTTTCCATGAAGGAGGGGCGTGATTTTTGGTTCGACGAGCTTTCCCAAGGCGTCGGCACCGATTGCCCCTGCGAAGCGATGAACGCCGAAGACCCGCTGTTCATCCTCTACACCTCGGGATCGACCGGCAGTCCCAAGGGCGTGCTCCACACCACCGGCGGATATTCGGTGTGGACCGAAACCACCTTCCGCTATGTCTTCGACTATCGCCCCGGCGAAGTCTTCTGGTGCACCGCCGACATCGGCTGGGTCACGGGCCACAGCTATATCGTCTATGGGCCGCTGCAGAACGGCGCGACCGCGGTGATGTTCGAAGGCGTGCCGAACTATCCCGACCACGACCGCTTCTGGGCCGTGTGCGAAAGGCACGGGGTCAACATCTTCTACACTGCGCCCACCGCGATCCGTGCGCTGATGCGCGAGGGCGAGGGGTACGTGGCCCGGCATGACCTGTCGTCGCTGCGGTTGATCGGCACGGTGGGCGAGCCGATCAATCCCGAAGCCTGGCGCTGGTACCACGAGCATGTCGGCGCGGGGACCATCCCGGTCGTCGACACCTGGTGGCAGACCGAAACCGGCGGGGCCATGATCACCACGCTGCCGGGCGCGCATGACATGAAACCGGGCAGTGCGGGGCTGCCCTTCTTCGGGGTCCGCCCGCAACTGGTCGATAATGACGGCCATGTCCTCGACGGTGCGAGTGAAGGAAATTTGTGCATCACGCACAGCTGGCCGGGCCAGGCGCGCACGGTCTATGGCGACCATGCGCGCTTCGCCCAGACCTATTTCAGCACCTATCGGGGCAAGTATTTCACCGGCGACGGCTGCCGCCGCGATGCCGACGGCTATTACTGGATCACCGGGCGCGTCGACGATGTTATCAACGTGTCGGGTCACCGCATGGGCACCGCCGAGATCGAGAGCGCGCTGGTCCTGCACCCCAAGGTGAGCGAGGCGGCGGTGGTCGGCTGCCCGCACGACATCAAGGGACAGGGGATCTATTGCTACATCACGCTGATGGCGGGCGAGGAGCCTTCGGACGCGCTGGCCGACGAACTGCGCCAATGGGTGCGCAAGGAAATCGGGCCGATCGCGACGCCCGATTTCCTCCACTTCACGCCCGCGTTGCCCAAGACTCGCTCGGGCAAGATCATGCGCCGTATCCTCAGGAAGATAGCCGAGAACGAATTCGGCTCGCTCGGCGATACATCGACGCTTGCCGATCCGTCCGTGGTCGAAACGCTGATCGAGGGGCGGCAGAACCGATGATGCGGGCCACAGGCCGCGCCCCTTGCTTGCCATCCGGCCTGAAATCACTCTCAGTCGACCGCAGCGATCAGCCTGGCCAGCTTGCCGAAGATTTCGTCGATGTGCGCCTTGGTCAGGATCAGCGGCGGCGACAGCGCGATGATGTCGCCCGTCACGCGGATCAGCAGTCCTTCGTCGAATGCGCGGTGGAAGATTTCCATCGCCCGTGTGGTCGCGGCGCCCGGGCGCGGTTCGAGTTCGATCCCGCCGATGAGGCCGAAGTTGCGGCAGTCGATGACGTGCTTTGCGCCCCTGAGCGAGTGCACGGCGTCGGCCCAGTAGTCTTCCAGCTCGATCGCGCGTTCGAACAGGCCCTCTTCCCGATAGAGGTCGAGCGTGGCGATGGCCGCGGTCGCAGCCAGCGGATGCGCGCTGTAGGTATAGCCGTGGAACAGTTCGATCCCCGGCGCGGCATTGTCGATGATCGTGTCATGCACCTCGCGCCTGACCGCGATCGCGCCCATCGGCACGGCGGCGTTGGTCAGGCCCTTGGCCATGGTGATGATGTCCGGGGTCACGCCGAAGCGTTCGGCGGCGGTGGCCTTGCCCACGCGGCCGAAGGCGGTGATGACCTCGTCGAAGATCAGCAGGATGTCGTGGCGGTCGCAGATCTCGCGCAGCCGCTGGAGATAGCCGACCGGCGGGACGAGCACGCCGGTCGATCCCGCGACGGGCTCGACGATCACTGCGGCAATCGTGTCGGCACCATGCAGCGCCACGATCCGCTCGAGGTCGTCGGCCAGTTCTGCGCCATGCGCGGGCTGGCCGCGCGAATAGGCGTTGCGCGCAAGGTCGTGCGTGTGGCGCATATGGTCGACACCGGTCAGCAGCGTGCCGAACTGGCGGCGGTTGCCGACGATCCCGCCGACCGAGATGCCGCCGAAGCCGACCCCGTGATAGCCGCGTTCGCGCCCGATCAGGCGGGTCCTGCCGCCCTGGCCACGCGCGCGCTGATAGGCGAGTGCGATCTTGAGCGCACTGTCGACCGATTCCGACCCCGAATTGGCAAAGAATATCCGGTCGAGGCCTTCGGGCATGATCAGCGCCAGCTTCGAGGCAGCCTCGAACGCCAGCGGGTGGGCCAACTGGAAGGTCGGGGCGAAATCGAGCGTCGCGGCGCTCGCCTGGATCGCCTGCACGATGCCGGGGCGCGAATGGCCGGCGTTGACGCACCACAGGCCGCCGGTCGCGTCGAGCACCTGGTGCCCGCTGGCCGAGGTGTAGTGCATGTCCTGCGCGGCCACCAACATGCGCGGGTGCGCCTTGAACCCGCGATTGTCGGTGAAGGGCATCCACAAGGCGGAAAGGTCGTTCGGTTCGCGCATCGCTCGGCTCTCGGTGAAACGGTCCATGGATCGATACCGGTGCGATGAATCGCGAGCCAGAAGGATTCGAGCACAGCGCGCCATCGGAAAAACCGATAGCAATCACTCCGATTTATCGCATTGTCGCAATCGTGGAAATTTGGCCTATTGCAGCACAGGGGAATTGGGGGTCGTCAGTTCGGCTACGAAGGCCGGCCTTCCCAATCGACAATCCCCGTATCGAGGAGGAGGAATACTATGCGCAGGATCGTGGCCATTGCGGCGCTGCCGCTGCTGTTCGCGTCGACCGCTGCCTGGGCGCAGGACGACGAGGGCGAGGAAAGCGCCGGGGCCTGGGAAATCGACGGTGAAATCGGCGTGCTGTCGGACTACCGTTTCCGTGGCATCTCGCTGTCGAGCAAGGACCCGGAAGTTACTGCCGAGCTTTCGGTTTCGCACGAATCGGGCTTCTACGCAGGTGCCTGGGCGTCGAATGTTGCGCTCAACGACGGCGCCGATGACGTTGAAGTCGACCTCTATGCGGGCTTCGCGCCGGAAGTCGGTGCGGTATCGCTCGATTTCGGTGCGGTCTATTACCTCTATCCCGGCAACAGCGACTTCAACTATGTCGAGTTCCTCGCCTCCGCAGGCACGGCGGTCGGCCCGGGCACGATAACTCTCGGGGTGGCCTATGCCCCCAGCCAGGACAATATCGGCAACCAGGACAACACCTATGTCTACATCAACGGCGATCTCCCGATCGGCGACAGCCCGGTGTCGGTGCATGGCCAGTTCGGTATCGAAGACGGCGCGTTCGGCGATGCCAAGCGCGACTGGCTGTTCGGCGCAAGCTATGATTTCGGCGGCGGTTTCAGCGCCACGGTCGACTATGTCGACACGGCCCGGGCCTTTTCCTCGCTCGGCGATGCGACCGTGGTGGCAAGTGTGGCCTTCGCTTTCTAACCCGGATGCGATCCGGGCGCTCCCAACCGGAGCGCTCGGATCGGTCCAGACAGGATTATCATGACTACCGACATCGCAAGCTGGATCAGCGAACGCGGAATCAGCGAAGTCGAATGCATCGTTCCCGACATGAACGGGATCCAGCGGGGCAAGGTCCTGCCCGCCAACAAGTTCCTCAAATCGCTGACCGACCGCACGCTGCGCATCCCGGTCAGCGTCTTCTCCGTCACCGTGACGGGCGAATACCCCGACGATATCGACAGCATCATCCCCCCCTACGATCCCGACATCACCCTGGTCCCCGACCCTGCGACCCTGCGCGAAGCACCGGGGTTCCAGACCCCCACGGCCTATGTCATCGCCGATGCCTATACCGGCAGGAACGACCTGGTGGAGATCGCCCCGCGGGCGATCCTGAAGAAGGTGCTGGCGCTTTACGAAAAGCGCGGGTGGAAACCCGTCATCGCGCCCGAGGTCGAATTCTACCTGGTATCGAAGAATCTCGATTCCGATTTTCCGCTGGTCCCACCGGCGGGCCGTTCGGGGCGTCCGGAAACCGCGAGCCAGCCGTATGGGCTGGAAGCTCTGGGCGAGTTCGAGGACATCATCGAACACATCTACGACTTCTGCGAGAAGGCGGAACTCAACATCGACACGATGATCCACGAAGCTGGCGCGGCCCAGCTCGAGGTCAATTTCGTGCACGGCGATCCGCTGGCGCTGGCCGACGAGGTGCTGCTGTTCAAGCGGATCGTGCGCCAGGTGGCGCTGGAACACGGCGTCTACGGCACTTTCCTGGCCAAGCCCATGTCCGACCAGCCCGGCAGTGCGATGCACATCCACCAGTCGATCCTCGATAGCGATACCGGGCGCAACGTCTTTTCCACGCAGAACGGGCGCGACAGCGCGCTGTTCCGCAGCCATATCGCGGGGCTGGCGCGGCTGTTGCCGCAGATCACCCCGATGTTCGCGCCGAACGTCAACTCGTTCCGGCGGATGCGGCCCGACAGCGCGGCGCCGATCAACGTCCAGTGGGGCAACGACAATCGCTCCTGCGGGCTGCGCATCCCGATCTCCGATCCCGCCAACCGCCGCGTCGAGAACCGCCTGCCGGGTGCGGATTCGAACCCTTATCTGGCGATCGCGGCCTCGCTGATCTGCGGTTATATCGGCATGGTCGAGCGGATGCAGCCGCCCAAGAGCGTCAGCGGCAACGCCTATAACCGCGCGCGCACGCTGCCGCGCACGCTGGAATCGGCGCTCGACCGCTTCAGCAAGTGCCGACCGGTCCGTGAACACCTGGGCGAAGACTTCTTCGATGTCTTCTATGCCATCAAGGAGACCGAGCTTTTCGCCTATCAGTCGGTGATCAGTTCGTGGGAGCGCGAGCACCTGTTGCTGCGCGTCTGAAGTGACCGAATACCCGGCTTCCTATTACGCGGCGAGCGCGAACCCATCCGGGCGGCGCGCTGCCCTGCGCGGCGCGGTGGAGGCGGACGTCGTAGTCGTGGGCGGCGGGTTCACCGGCCTGTCTGCGGCGCTTTGCGCGGCAGAGGCGGGATTTTCCGTCGTTCTCGTCGAAGCGAAGCGGATTGCCTGGGCCGCATCTGGGCGCAATGGCGGGCAGATGATCCCGGGAATGCGCTGGAGTGCGACCGACCTCGTCGCGAAGTTCGGCGAAGGTGAAGGACGGCGGCTGGTCGAGCTTGGCCTGCAAGCGACCGCGAGCGTCAGGAACCGCATCGCGAAACACGCCATCGCCTGCGACCTGCGCGACGGACATTTCCATGCCGCGTCCAGGGCTGCGCACATGGGCGATGTCCGGCGCGAAGTCGAATTGCTGCATCGGCTGGTCGGCTATGAGTCCGCGCGCGTGGTCGAGAAAGCCGATGTCGTGCAGTATGTTGCCAGTTCGGCCTACCATGGCGGGATGTTCGATGCCGAGGGCGGGCATCTGCATCCGCTCAACTATGCGCTGGGCCTGGCGCAGGCTGCCGAGGCGGCGGGCGTGCGCATCTTCGAGGAAACCCCGGCGCTGGCGATGAACCATGGCTCGCCCGTCCGCGTCACCACGCCCGAGGGATCGGTAGCCGCGCGTTTTGGCGTGCTCGCCTGCGATACCGAAGTGGGCTCGGTCGAGGCATCGATGCGCCGGATGATGATGCCGGTGGCCAATTACAACATCGCCACGCGCGTGCTGGGCGAGGAGGGGGCGCGGGCGCTGATCCCCTCGAACGCCTCGATCGCCGAGAGCCGCTTCGTGCTCAACTATTACCGGCTGAGCGCCGACAATCGCCTGCTGTTCGGCGGCGGCGAGAAATACACGCCGCGCCCGCCTGCCAGCATTGCCGATTTCGTCCGCCCGCATATCGAGCAGGTCTTCCCGCAGCTGCGCGGGATCGAGATCGATTATGGCTGGGGCGGGGCGATCGGGGTGACGCTCAACCGGCTGCCGCAGTTCGGGCGGATCGGCAATACGCTCTATGCGCAGGGCTATTCGGGCCATGGCGTGCTGCTGACCACGCTGGCGGGCGAGCTGGTGGCAGAGGCACTGCGCGGCACGGCCGAACGCTTCGACCTGATGGCCAGCCTGCCCCGATCCGGTTTCCCCGGCGGGCCGCTCCTGCGCCATCCGCTCTATGTGCTGGGCATGGTGTGGTATGCGCTGCGGGACCGGCTATGATCGCGGATAGCGCCATTGCCGCCATGCTGGCGCGCGAGCAGGCGCGGTTCGAAGCCGCAAACCCCAAGTCACGCGCGTTGGGGGCCAAGGCCGCGCGCCATTGGCATCGCGGGGTGCCGTTCCACTGGATGCTCGATTGGGGCACGCCGTTCCCGCTGTTTGCCGGGCGGGCCGAGGGCGCGCGATTGTGGGACGTTGACGGGCATTGCTACGAGGATTTCTGCCTTGGCGACACCGGCTCGATGTTCGGCCATTCGCCGCCGCCCGTGGCCGAAGCCATCGCGCGGCAGGCCTCGCGCGGGCTGACCTACATGCTCGCGACCGAGGATGCGCCGGTGGTTGCCAACGAGCTGGCCAGGTGTTTCGGCCTGCCGTTCTGGCAGGTAACCTCCACCGCAAGCGAGGCCAATCGCGCCGTGATCCGCTGGTGCCGGGGTATCACCGGGCGCGACAAGATCCTGGTGTTCAACGGCTGCTATCACGGCGCGGTCGACGACGCATTCGTCGACCTGCGCGATGGGGTGCCCGAGATGCGCAAGTCGCTGGTGGGGCAGGTTTACGACCTGCGCGAGCACACGCGGGTGATCGAATTCAACGATCTCGCCGCGCTCGAAGCGGCGCTCGCCCCCGGCGATGTCGCCGCGGTGCTGACCGAACCCGCGCTGACCAATATCGGCATGGTCCTGCCCGATCCGGGCTATCTCGAGGCGATGCGCGGGCTGACCCGTAACCACGGCACGCTGCTGGTGTTCGACGAAACGCACACGATCTCGTCCGGCTATGGCGGGCATTCGATGACCCATGGACCCGTGCCTGACCTGTTCGTGCTGGGCAAGCCGGTCGCGGGCGGGGTGCCCTGCGCGGTCTACGGCTTCAGCGCCGAGGTGGCTGAACGGATGGAACAGCTGCGCGAGGAGGGTGAGAAAGGGCACTCTGGGATCGGCACGACGCTGTCGGCCAATGCGCTGGCGCTGGCCGCCATGCGCGCCAATCTGACCGAGGTGATGACCCCGGCCGCCTATGCACACATGCTGCCTCTTGCCGATCGGCTCGCCGCGAGTCTCGAGACAGTGATTGCCAGCCATGGCTTGCCTTGGCCGGTGGTTCATGTCGGCGCGCGGGCAGAGTTCATCTGCGCCGACCATGCGCCGCGCAACGGCAGCGAGGCACGCGCTTCGATGCAGGGCGCGCTCGAGCACGCGATCCACCTGTTCTTCATCAACCGGGGCGTGCTGATCGCGCCTTTCCACAACATGATGCTTGTCAGCCCTGCCACGACCGACGCACAAGTCGCGCGACTGGCGGAAACGCTCGACGAGTGCCTGGGGGTTCTCGTCGCATGACGCAGGAAGCAAAGATGCCCAAGAGTTCGAGTGCAATCGCCACGATCGAAGAGGCTCGCGCCTTTTTCGCGGCCAATCCCGATATCGACGCGGTGGACATCATCTTCACCAATCTTTCGGGTGTGCCGCGCGGCAAGCGGTTGCGCCGGCACGAGGCGCTCGCGGTGTATGAAAGCGGGCGCTTCCTGCCCGGATCGGTGCTGGTGGTCGACATCACCGGGCGCGATTGCGAGGAAACCGGCCTGGTCTGGGAAGACGGCGACGCCGACCGCTATTGCCTGCCCGTTCCCGGCACGCTGGTGCACGCGCCGTGGCTGGGCGAGGGCGCGGCGCAGTTCACCACCAGCTTCTACGAACTCGACCATACGCCGAGCGACCTCGACCCGCGCCACGTGCTGGGCGCGGTGGTCGACCGGCTGGTCGCCGACGGGCTGACCCCGGTGGTGGCGGTCGAGCTGGAATTCTTCCTGCTCGAACAGGATGGCAGTGGCCGCCCGGTGATCGCGTGCGGGCTCAACAGCGGCGAACAGCCCTGGGCCAACGAGGTCTATTCCTTGCGCGAGATGGAGGACTTCAAGCCCTTCTTCGACGATCTCTACGCGGCCTGCGATGCACAGGACATTCCGCTCGAATCGGGGATCAGCGAATATGCGCCGGGGCAATTCGAGCTGACCTTGCGGCACAAGCCCGATGCGCTGCGCGCGACCGACGATGCGGTGATGTACAAGCGGCTGGTCAAGGGCGTGGCCGCGCAACACGGCATGGTCGCCAGCTTCATGGCCAAGCCCTTCGCCGAACAGGCCGGCAGCGGGATGCACCTGCACGTCTCGATGGCCGATGGGGAGGGCAGGAACGCCTTTGCCAGCGAGGATCCGCAAGGCGCGCCGCTGCTGCGCCACGCGATTGGCGGGATGAAGGACTTCCTCGGCGAATCGATGGCGATCTTCGCGCCCAACGCCAACAGCTTCCGCCGGTTCAAGGCCAACAGCTACGCCCCGATTGCGCCCACCTGGGGCGTCAACAACCGCACCGTCAGCCTGCGCGTGCCCGCCGGCGCGCCCGCATCGCGCCATGTCGAACACCGCATCTGCGGCGCCGATGCGAACCCCTATCTGGCGGTCGCGGCGGTGCTGGCGGGGATGCATTACGGCATGACCAACCAGGTCGATCCCGGCCCGGCGATCGTCGGCAACGGATACGAACAGGCGCCCGATGATTACCGCCTGCCCAACCATTGGGCCGCGGCGATCGAGGCGTTCAAGACCTCGGCCCGAATGCGCGAATATCTGGGCGACCGCTTCGTCACGCATTACACCACGGTGAAGGAGGTCGAAATGGCCCGCTTCATGGCCGAGGTGACCGAACTCGACTACGCCTGGTACATGCACAACGCGTGATTGGGGATCTGATGGCTGCTTCCGAGCAATAGCGGGTAGGAGGCGGACGTCCGAAATTGGGTGGGAAGCGGACACTCAACCCGTCATCCCAGCGAAAGCTGGGATCGCTCTCGTTCAGATGAGACGGTCGTAGAGATCGCTCCAGTCGGGATTGAGTTGCTCGATCCGCTCGATCTTCCACGCCCGCTTCCACGCCTTCATGGCCTTTTCGCGCGCGATAGCGTCGACGATATCGGCGTGGTGTTCGGCGTAAACCAGCCGGTCGAGCCCGTATCTGCGACAAAAGGCAGAGCCCTTTCCATCGCGGTGCTGGCCAATGCGGGTGGGCAAGTCTGCCGTGACGCCGATGTAAAGCACGCCGCCGCGCTTGTTCGCCATGATGTAGACCCAACCACCCATACCGAAGCATACAGCAAACCGTGAGCGATCCCAGCTTTCGCTGGGATGACGAGGTTGCTTCTGTCCGTAACCGGGTCGTTAGCTGATGGTCTGCTTTTATCGCCAGCTCACGAGAATCGAAGCCCGCATAGCAACCCTCACCGCCGCTGTTCGTGGACCGTTTCCATGAACAGCGTGGCCGGTTCGCTGTGGTGCGTCAGGCGGCGCCAGGCGATGCCGATGTCGACCGTGGGCAGGTCCTCGCGCGGGCGTTTGGCGATGATGCGGTCACCATCGAGGCTCCACGGGCGATAGACCAGTTGCGGCAGGATGGTGATCCCCGCGCCGGTCCCGACAAGATTGCGCACGCCCTCCATCGAACTGGTGCGATAGGTTACGTGGGGCGGGTGGTCGAACTTCGACCAGATGCTTTCGACCAGCCCGTCCATCTCGTCGAGCGAGAGCGTGACCACCGGCTCGTTCTCGAGATCGGCAAGGCTGAGGACGTCGACTTCCGACAGCGGATGCCAGGGGGCCAACCAGGCGCGGCAGTCGGAACGCAGCAGCACCTCGAAGTCGATCGCCGCTTTCTGCACCAGGTTCGAAACGATCAGTATGCCCAGGTCGAGCTCGCCGTTGACCAGCAGGTGTTCGATATAGTCGCGCTTGTCCTCGACCAGCTGCACGGTGACCTGGGGGAACATGCGGCGGAAGCGCGAGAGGATGTCGGACAGGAAATACCCCGTGACCACCGGGGTCACGCCGAGCTTGACCGTGCCCGTGGCGGCGACCTGATCGTGCCTCACCCCGTCGGCAAGGTCGGCGACGGCATTGATGATCGAGCGCGCGTGGCGCAGGAACTTGTGCCCTTCGCGGGTCAGCGTCACCCCCTTGGGGTGGCGGTAGAACAGCTTGACGCCGGTTTCGATCTCGAGCGTGCGGATCGCATCGGTCACCGCCGATTGCGAGATTCCCACCGCGGTCGACCCGGCGGAAACCGAACGTGCCTCGGCCACGGCGATGAAATAGCGAATCTGGCGGAAAGTAATGTTCATCGATTTTTCCGATGGCTCTCGGTATGAATTATAGGCTGGATAAGCGGGGGAGGCTAGTGCTTGATGCGTCCAGGAGATGAGAGGACTCGCATGGTCGGCTGGTTGCCCCTGCGCGAGCTTCGACCTTGAACCAAGGGGGACCATCATGACCAAATTCGACCTGAACGCACATCGCATCGGCCGCCGCTCGCTGTTGCAGGGCATGGGCGTCGCCGCGATCGGCATTACCGTGACCGGCCTTGGCGGCTGCACCAAGGAAGCCGCCGAAACCGCCTCTACCGGTGAGGAAGGCGCGCTCAATTTCTACAATTGGGACACCTATATCGGCGAAACCACGCTTGGCGATTTCAAGCAAGCCAGCGGCATCGCGGTCAAGATGGACCTGTTCGACAGCAATGACGTGCTGTTCGCCAAGTTCCGCGCGGGCAACCCCGGCTATGACGTGATCGTGCCCTCGAACGACTTCGTCGAACGCATGGTCCAGGCGGACATGCTGATGGAACTCGATCATTCGCTGATCCCCAACACGAAGAATATCGACCCCGCCTTCGTCGATGCCGATTACGATCCGGGGCGCAGGCACGCCATGCCCTACACCTGGCTTACGCTCGGCATCGGCTATCGCAAGTCGAAGGTGAAATCGGTGCCCGACAGCTGGAAGGTGCTGTTCGATTCCGACGAGTACAAGGGCCGCATCGCGGTGCTGTCGGAAGCCGGCGACATGTTCCGCCTCTATGGCAAGTATCTCGGCAAGTCGGTCAACGAACTGACGCCCGCGGATATCAAGACCATCGAAGCGATGATGATCAAGCAGAAGCCGAACATCCAGAAGTTCCACGAGGACGACGGGCAGGACCTGTTGCTCAAGGGCGATGTCGACCTGGTGCTCGAATACAATGGCGATATCGCGCAGGCGATGGTCGAGGACGACGACATCGGCTTCGTCATCCCCAGGGAAGGCAGCCAGCTCAATTCGGATACGCTGTGCATCCCCAAGGGCGCGCCGCACCCGAAGAACGCCCATGCCTTCATCAACTACCTGCTCGACGCCGAAGTGGGCAAGAAGATCACCGAAACGATCCTCTATCCCACGCCGAATGCCGCGGCCAAGGCGCTGATGCCCGACGATTACAAGACCAATCCGGTGATCTTCCCGCCCGCCAATGTGCTGGCCAAGTGCGAATATGCCAAGTTCAATCCCGAACTTCAGCCGCTCTATGAAGAGGCTTTCACCCGGGTGCGCGCGTCCTGACCGGACGATCGTAGACAGAAATTGGGAATGTAAGGACGCATCCGGCAACCCGCAGTGCGGGGCCGCCGGGTCGTGCGGGAGGCGTGTGTGGCGGAACAGGACTGGAAGTCGGACAGAAAGGCGTTCTGGGCGGTGTCCGCAACGCCGCTGTTGTGGACGCTGCTGTTCTTCCTCGTCCCGATGAGCTTCGTCTGGCTCTACAGCTTCGGCAGCAATGTCGGGCTGACCGGGATCGATATTTCCGGAACGCTCGACAATTACAAGCGCGCGACCGAGTGGCTGTATCTCTCGATCTTCCTCAAGAGCTTCGGGGTTGCCGCGCTGGTTACGGTGGTGTGCCTCATCATCGGCTTCCCCGTCGCCATGGCGCTGACCTTCGCCAGCGACAGGTGGCGGCCCTGGCTGTTGCTGGGCATCATGCTGCCGTTCTGGACCAATTTGCTGATCCGCACCTATGCGCTGATGATCATGCTCGGCTCGAACGGCTATGCCAACCGGACCATGGGCTGGTTCTGGGATAGTGCGAGCTGGCTCAAGGCGCTGGTCGGGTTGCAGCCGCTCCCCGCGTGGGAACCGGTTCAGCTGCTCTACAACAACACCGCCGTGGTGCTGGGCCTGGTCTATGTCCACCTGCCCTTCATGGTGCTGCCGCTCTATTCGGCGCTGGACCGGCTCGACAAGAGCCTGATCGAGGCCAGTCTCGACCTGGGCGCGGGGCATTTGCGCACGCTGCTGCGGATCATCGTCCCGCTGGCCATGCCCGGCATCATCGCCGGCATCATGATCACGCTGATCCCCGCGCTGGGTGCCTATCTGACGCCCGACCTGATGGGCGGCACCGAAAGCCAGATGATCGCCAATGTGATCGAACGCCAGTTCAAGCGCGCCAATGACTGGCCGTTCGGCGCCGCGCTCTCGTTCCTGCTGATCTATGCGATGTTCATCCTGATCGCCGTGCAGAGCATCAGGCCCAAGAAGCGCGGGGAGGACGCCTGATGGCCCTGTTCAACCGCACCGCGCGCGCGCCGCTGGAATATACCCGCACGCTGTGGATGCGCGGCTGGGTCACCGCAGTGCTGGTGTTCCTCTATGCCCCGCTCGTCGTGCTGATGATCTTCAGCTTCAACGATTCCAGGCGCAACGTGGTGTGGCGCGGCTTCACCACCAAATATTACGAGAAGGCGCTGAACAACGACACGCTGGTCGAGGCGCTGGCCAATTCGCTCACGATCGCCGCGCTGGCCACGCTGGCCAGCCTGGTCGTCGGAGCGATGGCGGCGGTGATGCTGTGGCGCTTCCGCTTCCCCTTCAAGGGGGTAGTCGACGGGACGATCTCTTTGCCGATCATCGTGCCCGAAATCTGCCTGGGCGTCGCGATGCTGATCTTCTTCGCCTGGATCGAATGGCCCAACAATCTGATCTGGCCGCTCAATCTGGGGGCCATCACCATCGCCCATATCACCTTCTGCTTCCCCTTCGTGACCATGGTCGTGCGTTCGCGGCTGGCGAGCTTCAACAAGGAGGAAGAGGAAGCGGCCAAGGACCTTGGCGCCAGCGACTGGCAGGCGTTCCGCGACGTGCTGTTGCCGCACATGCGCCCGTCGCTGGTCGCGGGGGCACTGCTGTCCTTCACGCTCAGCCTCGACGATTTCGTCATCACCTTCTTCACCAGCGGGCCGGATACGATCACCTTTCCGGTCAAGGTCTATTCGATGGTCCGCTTCTCGGTCACGCCCGAGGTCAATGCGGCCTCGACCATTCTGATCATCCTCACCGTCGTGCTGACCGCCATCGCCTTGCGGTTGCAGGGCGCCAGGACCCTAGCCGTGAGTCACTAAGCAATGTCCGACAAGAGTCCCATCATCCAGATCAGGAACGTTTCGAAACGCTTCGGCAAGGTCACGGCTGTCGACAATGTCAGCCTCGATATCGAAGCCGGCGAATTCTTCGTGCTGCTCGGCCCATCGGGTTGCGGCAAGACCACGCTGCTGCGGATGATTGCCGGGTTCGAACAGCCGACCGAGGGGCAGATCCTCATCGACGGGCAGGACATGGCGCATGTCCCGCCCAATCGCCGCCCGGTGAACATGGTGTTCCAGAGCTATGCGGTGTTCCCGCACATGTCGGTGGCCGACAATGTCGGCTACGGGCTCAAGATTGCCGGGACTGGCCGCGCCGAGCGCGACCAGCGCGTGCGCGAGGCGCTGGAGCTGGTCAAGCTGGGCGGGTTCGAGGAGCGCATGCCCGATCAGATGTCGGGCGGCCAGCGCCAGCGCGTGGCGCTTGCCCGCAGCCTGGTGATGCGGCCCAAGGTGCTGCTGCTCGACGAACCGCTGTCGGCGCTCGATGCCAAGCTGCGCGCGCAGATGCAGTTCGAACTGGCGGATTTGCAGGACCAGGTCGGCATCACCTTCGTCACCGTGACTCATGACCAGGACGAGGCGCTGTCGATGGCCTGCCGCATCGCGGTGATGAACAAGGGCGACGTTGCGCAGCTCGCCACCCCCTCGGACCTCTACGAATACCCCGCCAATCGCTTCGTCGCCGATTTCGTCGGCTCGGTGAATATCTTCGAAGGCAAGCTGACCATCGACGAACCCGATCGGGCCGCGGTCGATTGCCCCGGCGTGGGCCGGGTGTTCCTCAACCACGGCGTGACCGGATCGCACGGGTCGGACGTGTTCGTCGCATTGCGTCCGGAGAAGATCTATCTCCACGTTCCGGGCAATGGGAAGGCGGTCGAGGCGGCAGGTCAGGACGCTCCCGAGGGGCACAATTTCGCCCGCGGCCGGATCACGGGCTTGAGCTATCTCGGCGACATCACCCTGTTCGACATCGCGCTGGACGAGGGGACCACGATCCGCGTGTCGCGCCCGAACCTGTCGCGCCACGATCAGGAAGATTTCGAATGGAACGATCGCGTGTCGATGCACTGGCGTGCCGACAGCCCGATCGTGCTGCTGTCGTGACTTCAAGCGGGAATTAGGACCATGCTGGAACAGCCCGGACAATTCATTGGCGGACGCGAGCTTTCGGGCGAGGAAGCGCCCGAGATCGTCTACAACCCTGCAACCGGCGAAGAGCTGATCTGCCTTGCCAGCGCCAGCCGCGAACAGGTGGAGCGCGCGGTTGCCGCCGCGAAGCAGGCCTACAGGTCGTGGTCGCGCATGGCACCCAGGGAACGGTCGCTGCGGATGCTGCGCATCGCCGACCGGATCGAGGACCTGGCGGATGAATTCGCCGAACTCGAGATGCGCAATTGCGGCAAGCCGATCGGCACCGCGCGCGCGGTCGACGTGGGCAATACGATCGACGTGTTCCGCTTCTTCGCCGGTGCGGCGCGGACCATCCAGGGCCTGCCCGCGGGCGAATACCGCCCCGGCTTCACCTCGATGCTGCGGCGCGATCCGCTGGGCGTGTGCGTGGGCATTGCGCCGTGGAACTATCCGCTGATGATGGCGAGCTGGAAGATCGCGCCGGTCCTGGCGGCGGGCAATACGGTGGTGCTCAAACCTTCCGAGCATACGCCGCTGACCGCGCTGAAGCTGGCCGAGGTCTGCGCCGAGTTCCTGCCCGAAGGCGTCGTCAACGTCGTCACCGGCAACGGCCCCAATGTCGGCGCGCGGCTGGTTGCCCATCCCGACGTCTCGATGGTCTCGCTCACCGGCGATGTCGCCACGGGCCGCAAGATCATGGAAGCGGTCGCGCCGACCATCAAGCGGACCCACTTCGAACTCGGCGGCAAGGCGCCGGTGATCGTGCTCGAGGACGCCGATATCACCGCCGCAGTCGAAGCGATTGCCGAAGGCGGCTATTACAATGCCGGGCAGGATTGCACCGCGGCCTGCCGCGTCTATGCGCAGGCGAACATTCATGATCGGCTGGTGGCCGAACTGGAAAGCGCGATCGGCCGCATCGTCGTAGGCGATCCTTCAGATCCCGGAACGGTGCTTGGTCCGCTGATCACCGCCCGCCAGCGCGACCGGGTGGACGGCTTCGTCGCGCGCGCCGTGGCCGATACCCCGGCCGAAATCGTCACCGGCGGCACGCGCCCCGACAGGCCCGGGTTCTTCTACGAACCCACGCTGATCGCGGGCGCGCGCCACACCGACGAGATCGTGCAGAAGGAAGTGTTCGGGCCGGTCGTCTCGGTCACCCGCTTCGATGACGATGCACAGGTGCTCGACTGGGCCAATGACTGCGAATATGGGCTCGCATCCTCGGTCTGGACGCGCGACGTCGGCAAGGCCGCCGAATTCGCCGCGCGGCTCGAATATGGCGTGACCTGGATCAACACTCATTCGGTCAACACCACCGAAATGCCGCATGGCGGGGTCAAGCTGTCGGGCTATGGTTCGGATCTGTCGGTCTATTGCCTTGAACATTACACGGTGACCCGCCACGTCATGATCAAGCACTAAGGCGATCCGGCAATGCGTCCAGTTCTCGGTATTACCGCCTGCAACCGCACGGTTGGCAGCGAGATCGGGCAGGTGGTGATGAACCGCTATGCCCGTGCCGCCATGCAATATGCCGATGTGGCCGCGCTGCTGGTGCCCTCGCTGCCCGACCTGATGGACGTTTCCGAAGTGGTGGGCCGGCTCGATGGCATATTGCTGACCGGATCGCCCTCCAACGTCGAACCCTCGCGCTATGGCGAGGACGAGGGCTTCGGGCCTTTCGATACCGCCCGCGACGAGGTTTCGCTGGGCGCGGTTCGCCAGATGATCGACGCCGGCAAGCCGGTGTTCGGCATCTGCCGCGGGTTCCAGGAAATCAACGTCGCGCTGGGCGGGACGCTGCGCCGCGACACCTCGAGCAGCGACGAACTGCTGCGTCACCACGCGCCCGAAGGTGGCGATCTGGCCGCGATGTTCGATCATTTCCACGATGTCGAACTGGTCGAGGGCGGCTTGCTGTCCGGGGCGCTGGGCAAGCGCCGGGCAAAGGTCAATTCGGTCCACTTCCAGGGTATCGGCAGGCTGGCGGATGGGCTGGCGGTCGAGGCGCGGGCACCCGACGGCCTGGTCGAGGCGTTCAGCGCGCGACCCAATGGTGCGCCGCTGGTCGCGGTGCAGTGGCACCCCGAATGGGACACCGCCGACAACCCCGACAGCCAGGCCTATTTCGGCCTGCTCGCAAAGGCGTTAAGAGGCGAGCTGTGAACACCAAGGTTCAACGCTACGATCGCTATCTGGCGCGGCTCTGCTTCACGCCCTGACCGGTCGTGTCCGGCGGGCGCGACCCGCCGCGCAGCCCAAACTCTTTCCAGCCGCCACTGGCGGCCGCATTCTGTAGTCAGGAACCCCGACATGGCCCGCAATTACGATATCGCCGAACTTCGCCGCCTCGACATCGCCCACCACCTGCCCGCGCAGGCGGACTGGAAGGAGATCGAGGAGCTTGGCGGCAGCCGCATCATCACCCACGCCGAAGGCTGCTATATCCATGACGGTGACGGCAACCGCATTCTCGACGGCATGGCCGGCCTGTGGTGCGTCAACGTCGGCTACGGCCGCGAGGAACTGGTCGAGGTCGCGGCCGAACAGATGCGCGAACTGCCGTTCTACAACACCTTCTTCAAGACCGCGACGCCGCCCACCGTGATGCTGGCCGACAAGATCGCCGGCCTCAGCAACGGCCGCCTGCCGCATGTCTTCTTCAATTCCTCGGGCAGCGAGGCGAACGACACGGTTTTCCGCCTCGTGCGCCGTTACTGGGAACTGAGGGGCGAACCCAGGCGTCAGATCTTCATCAGCCGCTGGAACGCCTATCACGGATCGACCGTGGCGGGCGTCTCGCTCGGCGGGATGAAGGCGATGCACGCGACACCCGGCCTGCCGATCCCCGGGATCGAGCACGTCCGCCAGCCCTACTGGTTCAACGAAGGCCGCGACATGGACGAGGAGGCCTTCGGCACGCTCTGCGCGCAGGCGATAGAGGAGCGGATCCTCGCGGTCGGGCCGGAAAATGTCGCCGCCTTTATCGGCGAACCGGTGCAGGGCGCGGGCGGCGTCATCATCCCGCCGAAGAATTACTGGCCGCAGGTCGAAGCGATCTGTCGCAAGCACGGCATACTGCTGATCTGCGACGAGGTGATCACCGGCTTTGGCCGCACGGGCCGGATGTGGGGGCACGAAACCATGGGCGTGTCGCCCGATATCATCCCGATGGCGAAGGGGTTGTCGTCGGGCTACCTGCCGATTTCCGCGACGGCGGTATCGGCAGAGATCATCGAGGTGATGAAGACCGGCGGCGATTTCGTCCATGGCTTCACCTATTCGGGCCACCCGGTTTCGGCCGCGGTCGCGCTGCGCAATATCGAGATCATCGAGCGCGAGCGCCTGGTCGAACGCACCGGCGGCGAGACCGGGCCCTATCTTGCCAGGGCGCTGGCGACGCTCGACGATCACGAACTGGTCGGCCAGACGCGTTCGGTCGGCCTGCTCGGCGCGGTCGAAATCGTTGCCGACAAGGCCAGCGGCGCGCGCTTCGGCGGGGCAGAGGGCACGGCGGGGCCGATGGTGCGCGACCTGTGCATCGCCAACGGGCTGATGGTGCGCGGCATCCGCGACAGCATCGTCATGTGCCCGCCGCTGGTCATCTCGACCGCGCAGATCGACGATATGGTCGCGATCATCCGCAAGGCACTGGATGCGGCGCTGCCGAAGCTGCGCGCCATCAGGTGAGGTGATGAGCGACGCCGGGCAACCCGTGCAGCCGATCGATCTTGCCTTTACGCGGGCTGGTGGGGCGGATGGAACCATCGGTGAGCCGACCTTCTCGGGCGCGCTCAGCTTCATGCGGCGGCGCTATTCGAAGGAAGTCGCGCAGGCCGATGTCGCGGTGGTCGGCATCCCCTTCGACCTGGCGACCACCGGACGGCCGGGATCGCGCTATGGCCCGCGCGGGGTGCGGCTCGGCTCGTCGATGATCGCGTGGGACGCAATCTACGGCTGGCCGTTCGATCCGCTCGCCGTGCTCGACGTGGTCGATTTCGGCGATATCGCGGTGGACTATGGTTCGCCGATCGAGGCCGTCGGCAATATCGAGGCGCAGATTGCCGCGATCCATGCGCAGGACACTGCCACGCTGATGCTGGGTGGCGACCATTTCTGCACCTATCCGGTCTTGCGCTCGCTGGCGAAGCAACTCGGACAGCCGCTGTCGCTGATCCATTTCGATGCGCACAGCGACACCTGGCCCGCGCGCGCGGGGCAGGTCGATCACGGCACCATGTTCTGGCGCGCGGTGCAGGAGGGGATCGTCGACCCGGTGCGTTCGGTGCAGCTTGGTATCCGTACCAACAATGCCGACACGCTGGGTTTCACGGTGATGGACGCGGGCGAGGTCGACACCCTTTCGCCCTCCGAGGTGGCGGCGCGGGTCCGCACGGTGGTCGGTGACAACCCCGCCTATCTGACCTTCGATATCGACGCGCTCGATCCGGCCTTCGCACCGGGCACGGGCACGCCGGTGCCGGGCGGGTTGAGCACGGTGAAGGCATTCGCCATCCTGCGCGGGCTTGCCGGGACAGACCTGCGATCGGCCGACGTGGTCGAGGTCGCGCCCGCCTATGACAGCAGCGATGTGACCGCATTGGCGGCGGCGACCATCGCCTTGCACTGCCTGGCGATCATGGCCCATGCGAAAAGGGCAGGCCAGCGCGCGAAAGCCTGATCCTGCCCCTTCACATTGCCTCACGCTCCGCTATAGGGGCCTCCGCCTGCTGGGGTGTAGCCAAGCGGTAAGGCAGCGGTTTTTGGTACCGCCATGCGCAGGTTCGAATCCTGCCACCCCAGCCAGCCTTTGCGGACCAACCGTTGCTCAGGATCGAACCTGCTCGCGCAGCGACAGGCAGGTTCGGACTCGGAGCGCGTCAGCGCGCAGAGGACCGAAGGGCAATCCTGCCACCCCAGCCAGCCTTCCCTCAGATGGCCTTGCCGGCAAAATCGGCGGCAGAGTGGCGTTCGAGCAACTGCTCGTTTTCCTCGCCCCACGCCTTGTTGACGATCCGCCCGCGGCGCACGGCGGGGCGCTGCGCGATCCGGTTTACCCAGCGTTCGACGTTTTTGTATTCATGGATCGACAGGAAGGTCCGCGCTTCGTTGTAAATCGTTCCGAAGACGAAGGGCGCGAACCATGGGAAAGTGGCCATGTCGGCGATCGTATAGTCGCCACCGCCGAGGTATTCATTGTCCGCCAGCCGCCGGTCGGCGACGTCGAACAGGCGCTTGGTTTCCATCGCATAGCGGTTGATCGGGTATTCGTACTTCTCGGGCGCATAGGCATAGAAGTGGCCGAAGCCGCCGCCGATGAAGGGCGCGCTGCCGACCTGCCAGAACAGCCAGCTGAGCACTTCGGCGCGGGTATGGTCGGTGGGCAGGAAGGCGCCGAACTTCTCGGCCAGGTGCATCAGGATCGCGCCGCTTTCGAACAGGCGCACCGGCTGCGGCCCGCTGCGGTCGAGCAGGGCGGGGATCTTGCTGTTGGGGTTGATCCCGACAAAGCCCGAGGAGAACTGCGAGCCATCGGAGATATTGACGGTCCAGGCGTCGTATTCGGCCCCGGCATGACCGGCTTCGAGCAGTTCCTCGAACATGATGGTGACCTTGACGCCGTTGGGTGTTGCCAGCGAATAGAGCTGGAAGTCGTGTTCGCCGACCGGGAGTTCCTTCTCTTCGCGCGCGCCGGCGGTGGGACGGTTGATCCCGGCGAAACGACCGCCGTTCTCGGTATCGTTGCTCCAGACGGCGGGCGGGGTATAGGTGGGGTCGGCCAAGACTGTTCTCCTCGTACTGTGGCGGGGAAGTTGGGTTACCGGGACTTTGCAGGCAAGGGCTGCCGGGTTGCATCGATGCCAGTATTCGCTACTTCGTCTGGAAGGATAACTTTTACCAGATGGTGTAACCTGGCGATAGAAACTCGGCAGTGTCAGCCGTGCAGGCGCGGAAACGCTTGCAAGTTTTCTCCTAAGAGAATAATTTTCGATCATGACCACCAAGGCAGGCGCCAAGATCCGCAACTGGCGGAAGAACCACGAACCCCCGCTTTCGGCGGAAGATTTCGGGCGTATCTACGGGCGCCCGCAGGTCTGGAAGGCGCAGGCGGTCTATAATTGGGAAGCCAAGGGCAAGGTTGCGCGTCCGGCGGTCCAGCGCCGGCTTGCCGCGCTCGGCATCTGCGAGCCGGGTGACTGGCTGGAACCGGCAGGGCAGGAGGGCATGGTGCACGCGTCGGACCGGGCGTCGTTGCCCGGCGAAGGGCATCCGTTCTTCGATCTTCACCAGCATGGCTTCGTCCGTATCGCGACGGCCACCCCGCGCACGCGGACGGCGGATGTGGCCTACAATGCCGGCGGGATCATCGAACAGGCGCGCAGTGCGGCAAAGCGGCACGTCGACTTGCTGCTCTATCCGGAACTGTCGCTCTCCTCCTATGCGCTCGACGACCTGCATTTGCAGGCTGCCTTGCTCGATGCGGTGGAGCGCGAGATCGCGCGAATCTGCGAAGCGACGCGGGCGCTGCCCCCGGTCCTCGTCATCGGCGCGCCGCTGCGGCGCAACGGGCGGATCTACAACTGCGCCCTCGTCATCGCGCGCGGCGAAGTGCTGGGTGTCGTGCCCAAGAGCTATTTGCCCAATTACCGCGAATATTACGAAAAGCGCTGGTTCGCGCATGGCCGCGATTGCATCGGGCTGGAGATCGCGGTGGGCGGGAAATCCGTGCCCTTCGGGACCGACCTGGTCTTTGCCGCACAGAACCAGCCGGGCTTCATCTTCGGGATCGAAATCTGCGAGGATTTCTGGGCGCCCAACCCGCCGGGCACGCTGGCCGCGCTGGCCGGGGCGACGATCCTGCTCAACCCTTCCGCCTCGAACATCACTATCGGCAAGGCCGACGAGCGCCATTTGCTGACCCGCGCGAGTTCGAGCCGGGCCGTGTGCGCCTATGCCTATTCCGCCAGCGGCCATGGCGAGAGCACCACCGATCTTGCCTGGGACGGGCAGGGCATGATCTACGAACTGGGCGACCTCTTGGCCGAAAGCGCGCGCTTCGATCTGCGGCCGGAACTTTGCATCGCCGATGTCGACACCCAGCGCATCCTTGCCGAGCGGCTGCGCATGGGAACCTTCAACGATGCCGCCGAAGCCGCGGGACGCCCTGAGGACTGGTATCGCCGCATATCGTTCACGCATGGCGCCGTGCCGGGTGACAAGGGCCTGCTGCGCCCGGTGCGCCGCTTCCCCTTCGTCCCCAACCGCGCCGACAGGCTCGACGACGACTGTTACGAGGCGTTCAATATCCAGGTCGATGCGCTGATGCGGCGCATCCAGTCGGTCAGCGCCAGGTCGCTGGTGATCGGCATTTCCGGCGGGCTCGACAGCACTCACGCGCTGATCGTCGCGGCCAAGGCCTGCGACCGGCTGGGCCGCCCGCGCAGCGACATCCGGGGCTATACCATGCCCGGCTTCGCGACCTCCGAAGCGACGAAATCGAACGCATGGAAGCTGATGAAGGCGTTCGGCATCACCGCCGAAGAGATCGACATCCGCCCGACCGCGACCACCATGCTCGAGACCATCGGCCATCCCTTTGCCGATGGTCACCCGGTCTACGATACCACTTTCGAGAACGTGCAGGCGGGGCTGCGTACCGATTACCTGTTCCGCCTGGCCGGGCATCATCGCGGCTTCGTGATCGGTACGGGGGACCTCAGCGAGCTGGCGCTGGGCTGGTGCACCTATGGCGTGGGCGACCACATGAGCCATTACGCGGTCAATTCGGGCGTGCCCAAGACGCTGATCCAGTATCTGATCCGCTGGACGATCCAGACGCGCCAGTTCGACGAGGGCGTCGACGGCGTGCTGGCCGCCATCCTCGACACCGAAATCAGTCCCGAACTCGTTCCGGCGGGCGCCGACGGTCAGATCCAGAGCACGCAGTCGATCATCGGGCCCTATGAGCTCAACGACTTCTTCCTCCACCACATTATCCGCTGGGGACACAGGCCCAGCCATGTCGCCTTCCTGGCCTGGCACGCCTGGCGCGATGCGAAGGCGGGCGCATGGCCGATCGACTTCCCGGAAGGATCGAAGAACCAATACGACCTTGCCACCATCGCGCGCTGGCTCGAGAATTTCCTCAAGCGCTTCTTCGGCTTCAGCCAGTTCAAGCGCAGCGCCTTGCCCAACGGCCCCAAGGTCAGCGCGGGCGGGGCACTGAGCCCGCGCGGCGACTGGCGCGCGCCGAGCGATGCGGTGGCCGAGGTCTGGCTGGCCGAACTGGCGGCCGCACTCCCACCGATGGGCGACTGACCATGTCGCTGCGCAGCATCGCCATCATGATGATGTGCAATATCGCCTGGGCGCTCAATGTCGTGGTGAGCAAGCTGGCGGTGGGCGATCTCGCTGCCCCGCCGCTGTTCTACGCACTGTTGCGCTCGGTCGTGGTCGTGCTGGCGCTGATCCCCATGCTGCGACCGATTCCGAAAGATCTGGGGAAGGTCCTGCTCGTCGGTCTGGCGATCAGCGGCGGGTCCTTCGCGCTGCTGTTCATGGGGTTGCAGAGCGCCAGCCCTTCGGCGGCGGGCGTGGTGAGCCTGACCGGCGCGCCGATGACCGTGCTGTTCGCAATCCTGTTGCTGGGCGAAAGGGTTCGTTGGCGGCGCGGCCTGGGCATCGCGCTGGCCTTCGGCGGGGTGCTGTTCGCCATGGCCGGCGAAAACCAGATAGACACGGGTTTGGGGCTGCTGCTGGTCTTCGCCTCTGCCGTGGTCGGCGCGCTTGGTTCGGTCTTCGTCAAGCGGCTGGAAATATCGTCGATCACCCTTCAGGCCTGGGCGGCGGTTGCCTCGATCATCGTGCTGGCGCCGCTGACACTGCTGCTGGAGAGCGGGCAGATCACCTCGTTCCGCGCAACGCCGGGCGAGCTGATCGCCTGCCTGTTCTTTGCCGGGATCGTGGTCTCGATCGGCGCGCATACCGCCTATTTCCACCTGCTGCAGGGTCACGACGCCAATCAGATCGTCCCGCTGACGCTGATGACCCCGATCCTGACCATTGCCTTTGGCGCATGGCTGACCGGCGATGCCATCGGCGTTCGCCTGCTGGTTGGCGGCGCGGTCGCGCTGGCCGGGGTGGCGATCATCGTGCTGCGCCCCAATGCGACCTTCACCAGCCGCTTCCTCGTTCGCGGCAGGATGTGATCAGCCGATCGGCAGCACCCAGCCGTGGGTGTCGTCGGCGGTGCCGCGCTGGATGGCGACCAGCCGTGCGCGCAGCTTGCTGGTAAGCTGTCCGGGACCGCCCGAGCCGATGGTGAACTCGCCATCATGCCCCGCGACCTTGCCGACCGGGGTCACCACCGCGGCGGTGCCGCAGGCGAAACTTTCGACCAGCTTGCCGCTTGCGGCATCGGCGCGCCACTGGTCGATGCTGTAGGGCTCTTCGTGCACCGCGAGTCCTTCCTCGCGCAACAGCCGGATCAGGCTGTCGCGGGTGATGCCGGGCAGGATCGTGCCGGTCAGCGGTGGGGTCACCACGCGCCCGTCGTCGAACACGAAGAACAGGTTCATGCCGCCCAGTTCCTCGACCCATCTGTGTTCGACCGCATCGAGGAACAGCACCTGGTCGTGCCCGCGCGAGAAGGCTTCGCGCGTCGGCACCAGGCTGGCGGCGTAATTGCCGCCGCACTTGGCCGCGCCGGTGCCGCCGGGCGCGGCGCGGGTGTAGTCCGAGATCCAGATGCTCACCGCCGGAGCGCCCGACTTGAAATAGTTTCCGGCCGGGCCGGCGATGACGAGGAACTTGTACCGCTTGGCCGGACGCACGCCGAGGAATGCCTCGGTCGCGATCATGAAGGGACGCAGATAGAGCGAACTGCCCTCGGCCGAAGGGACCCAGGCGCCATCGACCGCGATCAGCTGGCGGATCGCCTCGACGAACAGGTCCTCGGGCACATGCGGCATGGCCAGCCGGTCGGCCGAGGCGTTGAGGCGGCGCGCGTTCTGTTCGGGGCGGAACAGCGCGATCGATCCATCGGCGTGGCGATAGGCCTTGAGCCCTTCGAATATCTCCTGCGCGTAATGCAGCACGGCTGCCGCCGGATCGAGCGTGATCGGCGCGCGCGGCTGTACCCTGGCGTCGTGCCAGCCGGCCTCTTCGGTCCATTCGATCGTGACCATGTGGTCGGTGAAGTTGGTACCGAATCCGGGATTGGCGAGGATCGCCTCGCGTTCGGCATCGGAAATGGGCGAGGGGTGGGGGATGTGCGCGAACTGCATGGCCCGGCGGGTACTGCGCCGCGCCGCCTCGTGCAAGTGAGGCGATCCCTGTCACGCAAAATGAGAAGGGTCGCGCAAAATGAGAAGGGTGGCATCGACCTGCGTCGAGCCACCCTTCGCATGGTCAGCGGCGGGAAGTGCCGCTCACGAAGCCTTTATCGGATACGATCCTTACCGATAATGCTCCGCGCGGGAACTTGCCGACCTCTCTGCTGAACCATGAGACATCGGATCACCTCCTTTCGCGCTTGTGAGCCAGAGATCCGTTTCACCGGATCCCAAGACCGCGTTTCGCCGCTGATCTTGTGTGTCAATTTGTTGCGCGTTCGGGGTGAAAACAAGGCTTGAAAAAAAGTTTTCCCACGTCAGAATTGATAGATGTGGCTCAGCAGATTTGCGCGGGCCTTCTTGCTTCTAGCGGCAGTCTTCGACCACCCTCGCAACTTCCGCCCAATTGGGCAGGTAAAGCGCTGGATAGCCTGCCACTTCGACCGCAAAGCGTCCGCGTGTGATCGCCATCGCGTCGAGCAGGGGATCACCGGATTCGAGCGTGGCCACGATGGCGTTCCCATCGGCCGCCGGATGCGCGGACAGCGAAATGGTGCGGGATTGCGTGCGAATGGTCATTTGATTCGCGCCTGCAGGAGCGGCGGCGCGTTCGATGCTGACCTGCCGCCGCGACCGGTCGCAGCGGAGGATGAAGAGCGGTGCTGTGCCAGCGCCGTATTCGGCTCGCGACGAAATCGGGTCGTCGCGGTAGGCCCAGTTTCCCGGGGTCGGTTGGGCATCGAACCATTGATCGACTGGCGCGACCGAGGACTGCACCGTGGCCGGAGCCGGTGCGGGGGCCTGGACGGCGCGAGCAGGGGCAGGCGCTGGCAAGGGCGTGGGAGCCGATGCGCAGGCCGCAACAGCAGCGGTCAGCGCCAGAGCGCCCGCTGCGCGAACGAAGATCGGTTTCATACAGCCTCAATGCCCGCTAGAGTGGTTTCGAGCCAGATGGAATCATCTGGTGACCAGGAAATCACGGTAAAGCAATAATCTATAGTGCCGGCTTCCCAATGCCAGAGAACAAATGACCCGCAAGAAGCGCCTCGATCAGATGCTGGTGGACCGCGGGCTGGTCGAAAGCCGCACACGGGCGCAGGCGCTGGTGATGGCGGGGCTGGTGTTCACGGGCGAGACCAGGCTGGCCAAGCCGGGGCAGCAGCTTGCCACGGACGCGCCGCTCGAAGTGCGCGGCCGCGATCATCCCTGGGTTTCGCGCGGGGGGATCAAGCTGGCGCATGCGATCGGGCATTTCGGGCTCGACCCGGCAGGCGTCACCGCGATGGATATCGGCAGTTCGACCGGCGGCTTCACCGATGTGCTGCTGCAGCGCGGCGCGGCGCATGTCTTCGCGGTCGATTCGGGCACCAACCAGCTCGCGTGGAAGCTGCGCCAGGACCCGCGCGTCACCGTGCTGGAACAGACCAGCGCGCGGATATTGACGCGCGAGATGATCGACCGGCCCTGCACCTGGGTGGTGTGCGATGCCAGCTTCATCGGGCTCGCCAAAGTGCTCGAACGCCCGCTCGAGCTGGCGGCACCCGATTGCCGCCTCGTCGCGCTGATCAAGCCGCAGTTCGAGGTCGGGCGCGAAGAAGTGGGCAAGAAGGGCGTCGTCAGCGATCCGGCGCTCCACGCGCGTGTGTGCGAGGAAGTGCGCGAATGGGTCGAAGGGCTCGGCTTCGCGGTCCAGGGCATTGTCGAAAGCCCGATCACCGGACCCGAAGGCAATGTCGAATTCCTTATTTCAGCGTCACGGAATTGACGCCACGGCACAGGGCGCTCTAGGCGCTCTAGGCGCTCTGGCGAGCGTATTCATGGAGAGAGCATGTCCGCCAATATCGCCGAAATGGAAAAGCGCCGCGAGGCCGCGCGCATGGGCGGGGGCGAAAAGCGCATCGCCGCGCAGCATGCCAAGGGCAAGCTGACCGCGCGCGAGCGGATCGACGTCCTGCTCGACGAGGACAGCTTCGAGGAACTCGACACCTATGTCGAGCATGACTGCATGGATTTCGGGATGGAGGACCAGAAGGTCCCCGGCGATGGCGTGGTCACCGGATCGGGCACGATCAACGGCCGGCTGGTGTTCGTTTTCTCGCAGGATTTCACGGTCTTCGGCGGCTCTCTTTCCAAGCGTCATGCGGAAAAGATCAGCAAGGTGATGGACATGGCGATGAAGGTCGGCGCGCCGGTCATCGGGCTCAACGACAGCGGCGGCGCGCGCATCCAGGAAGGCGTGGCGTCATTGGGCGGTTACGCCGAAGTGTTCCAGCGCAACGTGCTCGCCAGCGGCGTGGTGCCGCAGATCAGCCTGATCATGGGCCCCTGCGCGGGCGGCGCGGTCTATTCGCCGGCGATGACCGACTTCATCTTCATGGTGAAGGATTCGAGCTACATGTTCGTCACCGGCCCTGACGTCGTGAAGACCGTCACCAACGAGGTGGTGACGCAGGAAGAGCTTGGCGGCGCGGTTACGCACACCACCCGGACCTCGGTTGCCGACGTCGCTTTCGAAAACGACATCGAAACGCTGCTCGCGACGCGCGATTTCGTCGACTACCTGCCGCTGTCGAACCGCGAGGAAGTGCCCGAGCGGCCCACCGCCGACGCCTGGGACCGTGAGGAGCCCAGCCTCGATACGCTGATCCCCGACAACGCCAACCAGCCCTATGACATGCACGAAGTCATCCGCAAGGTGCTGGATGAAGGCGGTTTCTTCGAGGTCCAGCCCGCCCATGCGGCGAATATCATCTGCGGTTTCGGCCGGGTCGAGGGGCGCACGGTGGGCGTGGTCGCCAACCAGCCGATGGTGCTGGCAGGCGTGCTCGACATCAACAGCTCGAAGAAGGCGGCGCGCTTCGTGCGTTTCTGCGACGCCTTCGAAATCCCGATCCTGACCTTCGTCGACGTGCCTGGCTTCCTCCCCGGCACCGCGCAGGAGCACAATGGCATCATCAAGCACGGCGCCAAGCTGCTGTTCGCCTATGCCGAGGCGACCGTGCCCAAGATCACCGTGATCACCCGCAAGGCCTATGGCGGGGCATACGACGTGATGGCTTCAAAGCACCTGCGCGGCGATTTGAACTATGCCTGGCCGACCGCCGAAATCGCGGTAATGGGCGCCAAGGGCGCGGTCGAGATCATCTTCCGATCAGAGCGCGACGATCCCGACAAGATCGCCGAGAAGACGAAGGAATATGAAGACCGCTTCGCCAACCCCTTCGTCGCGGCGCAGCGCGGCTATATCGACGAGGTAATCTATCCGCACTCCACGCGGCGGCGGATTTCGCTGGGGCTAAGGAAACTGCGCGGCAAGCAGCTTGAGAACCCGTGGAAGAAGCACGATAATATTCCGCTTTAGGAGTTGGGAAATGAAACTCGGCCGTCTCGACCGTCATTGCGACCCCGGCCTTGAGCCGGGGGAAGCAATCCAGAGCGGAGTGCGAAACGCGCTGGATTGCAGCGTCGCCTGCGGCTCCTCGCAATGACGGGCAAAGGGCGAGGCGAGTGAAGGAACCCTGCGTCTACATCATGGCCAGCAAGCGCAATGGCACGCTATACACCGGCGTCACATCGGATCTGCCGCAGCGTGCGTGGCAGCATCGCGAAGGGGTCGCGGACGGGTTCACCAAGCGGTATGGCTGCAAGCTGCTGGTCTGGTTTCAACAGCACGAGACGATGGAGACGGCGATCCTGCGCGAGAAGCAGATCAAGGCGGGGAATCGCAAGGCAAAGCTCGCGCTGATCGAGGGACAGAATCCGACCTGGCGCGACTTGTTCGAGGATATTGCCCATGGATAGCTGTTTCGTTGTCGGGAGCTTGGCCAACCAATCAAGTTTGTCGCACGCTCGCGCCGGATTGCCACGGCGACTGCGTCGCCTCGCAATGACGGATCAGGGAGAAAATATGTGAAACGCGACCGTCTCAACCATATCGGCGTCGCGACGCCTTCAGCCCCAGCCCGTCACCTTGAACTTGTTTCAGGGTCCATTTCTCCTTTCAAGGGAATGGTTCCGGGGGTGACATGGATGCTGAAACGAGTTCAGCATGACGGATTGGCGGGAGTTGGCGCATGAAACTGGGACGTTTGAATCACATCGGAGTGGCCACCCCGAGTATCGAGGAATCGATCCGCTATTACCGTGATGTCATGGGCGCGACGAAGTTCCACAAACCCTTCGATCTGGAGGCGCAGGGGGTGAAGGTCTGTTTCGTCGATACGCCCGGCCAGAACGGCACCTATGGCACGCAGATCGAACTGATCGAGCCGCTTGGCCCGGACAGCCCGATTGCCAGCTTCCTCGAGAACAATCCGTCGGGTGGGCAGCACCACCTGTGTTACGAAGTCGAGGATATCGAGGAAGCACGCAGCTGGTTCGAAGGGCTGGGCAAGCGCATCCTTGGCCCCACCCGGATCGGCGCGCACGGCACCCCGATCTTCTTCCTTCACCCGAAGGACATGATGGGCCAGCTTACCGAAATCATGGAGACGCCCAGGGGCGGCTCACACTGGTCGAATTGAATCTATCCTCTCCCTTCACGGGAGAGGATACGGAGGCTTGCGAGCTTGCTCGCTAGCCGCAGTTGGAGAGGGAGTTCCATGCCGTACCCCTCTCCAAGCTTCGCTAGCTCCATTCGGAGCAAGCTGCGCTATCCACTCCCACTATGGGGAGAGGAATGAGGAGAGAGTGACGCGAATGTCGGACTACGAAACCATTATCGTCGAGCGCGAAGGGCCGCTGCTCACCATCACGCTCAACCGGCCTGATCGGCTGAACGCGATGCCGCCGCAAATGGCGGACGAGATCGGTACGGCGCTCTATGATCTTGGCGATGCGCGTGCGGTGCTGATGACCGGCGCGGGCAAGGGGTTCTGCTCGGGCGCCGATCTCGCCGCGCGGGGCGAGGGCGGTGCGTTGCAGGCCAAGGGCGGCAGTCACCGCGCGCTGCAGAACCACTACAACCCGGCGGTGGGCATGGTGCTGCGCGCGCCCGTGCCGGTGGTCTGCGCGGTCAACGGCCCTGCGGCGGGGATCGGCTGCTCGCTCGCGCTGGCGGGCGATTTCGTGCTGGCGGGCAAGAGCGCCTATTTCCTCCAGGCCTTCGTCAATATCGGCCTCGTGCCCGATGGCGGCTCGACCTGGTTGCTCAGCCGCGCCATCGGCCGCGCACGCGCCACGCGCATGATGATGCTGGGCGAAAGGATCGGCGCCGAACAGGCCGAGCAATGGGGCTTGATCTACAAGGCCTGCGACGACGACGCATTGCTGGCAGAGGCCAAGGCGCTGGCCGGGCGGCTCGCCAACGGCCCGACGCTCGCCTACGCCACGATGAAGCGCAATATCACCACCGCGCTCGACGGCAGCCTCGCCGAAGTGTTCCTCGCCGAGGCGGAGGGACAGCGGACCGCCGTTGCCAGCCAGGACGCGATGGAGGGCGGCATGGCCTTCCTCCAGAAGCGCAAGGCCGAGTTCAAGGGCAGGTAAGATGCCGACTCCTGCCGACTGGAAATCCCTCGCCGACAAGGAAATCGCGGGCAGGGACTTGACCTGGCACACGCCAGAGGGCTTCGCGATCAAGCCGCTCTATACCCCCGATGACGTTACCGCAGACCCGGGCCTGCCGGGCTTCGCGCCGTTCACGCGCGGGGTGCGCGCCAGCATGTATGCCGGCCGCCCCTGGACGATCCGGCAGTATGCGGGCTTTTCCACCGCCGAGGAATCGAACGCCTTCTATCGCCGCAACCTCGCCATGGGGCAGAAGGGGCTGTCGGTCGCCTTCGACCTTGCGACGCATCGCGGTTATGACAGCGATCACCCGCGCGTGGTCGGCGATGTCGGCAAGGCGGGCGTGGCGATCGATACCGTCGCCGACATGCAGATCCTGTTCGACCAGATCCCGCTCGACCAGATGTCGGTCAGCATGACCATGAACGGCGCGGTGATCCCGGTGCTGGCCTTCTTCATCGTCGCGGCGGAACGGCAGGGCGTGTCGCAGGACAAGCTCGACGGGACCATCCAGAACGACATTCTCAAGGAGTTCATGGTCCGCAATACCTACATTTATCCGCCCGAACCGAGCATGCGGATCGTTTCCGACATCATCGCATATACATCGGCCAATATGCCGAAATTCAACAGTATTTCGATCTCGGGCTATCATATGCACGAAGCCGGGGCGACGGCGGTGCAGGAACTCGCCTTCACCATCGCCGACGGCAAGGAATACGCCCGGCGTGCGATGGCCGCGGGGCTGGATATCGACGCCTTCGCCGGCCGCCTGTCGTTCTTCTTCGGCATCGGGATGAACTTCTTCATGGAAGTCGCCAAGCTGCGCGCCGCGCGCACGCTGTGGTGGCGGGTGATGGAGGGGCTGGGCGCCAGGAGCGAACGCAGCAAGATGCTGCGCACGCATTGCCAGACCTCGGGCGTGTCCTTGCAGGAACAGGACCCCTACAACAACGTCATCCGCACCACGATCGAGGCGCTGGCTTCGGTGCTGGGCGGGACGCAGTCGCTCCACACCAATGCGCTGGACGAGGCGATCGCGCTGCCGACCGATTTTTCCGCCCGTATCGCGCGCAACACGCAGCTGGTGCTGCAAGAGGAAAGCGGGATTTGCAACGTCGTCGATCCGCTCGGCGGCAGTTACTACGTCGAGGCGCTGACGCAGCAGTTGGTGGACGGTGCCTGGGCGCTGATCGAGGAGGTCGACGCGGCGGGCGGGATGACCGCCTATGTCGGCACCGGCAAGCCCAAGGCCGCGATCGAGACCGCCGCCGCGCAGAAGCAGACCGGCATCGACCGGGGCGAGACGGTGATCGTCGGGGTCAACAAGTATCGCAAACCGGAAGAAGACCCGATCGACACGCTCGAGGTCGATAATCACGCGGTGCGCGAGGCGCAGATCGCGCGGCTCAGGCGCGTGCGTGAGGGGCGTGACGAGGCGGCCTGCCAGGCGGCGCTCAAGGCGCTTGAAGAGGGGGCACGGTTGGGTGGCGGCCCTTCGACAAGCTCAGGGAGAGCGGACCTGGGGAGTGCCGCGGGCACGACACCCGCTCAGCCTGAGCTTGTCGAAGGCCACGCGCCGACGCTTGCGAACAATCTCCTCGCCCTTGCTGTCGAATGCGCCCGCCAGGATGCGACGCTGGGCGAGATTTCCGCCGCGATGGAGGCCGCTTTCGGCCGCTACGACACCATGCCGCGCCCGGTGCAGGGTATTTATGCCGCCGCCTATGCCGGTGACAGCCGCTACCGCCAAGTGGTTGAGGGGGTCGAGGCGGTCGCGCGGCGGCTCGGGCGCAAGCCCAGGATCATGATCGCCAAGATGGGCCAGGACGGGCACGACCGCGGCGCCAATGTGATCGCCAGCGCCTTTGCCGACATGGGCTTCGACGTGCTCTCCGGCCCGCTGTTCCAGACGCCTGCGGAAACCTGCGCCATGGCGCTGGAGAACGGGGTCGACGCGGTCGGCTGCTCGAGCCTTGCGGCGGGGCACAAGACGCTGATCCCCGAACTGATCGAGCTGCTGCGCGATGCGGGCCGGGCGGACATCAAGGTCGTCGCCGGCGGGGTGATCCCGCAGCAGGACTATGACTTCCTGCGCGAGGCCGGCGTGCAGGGCATCTATGGCCCCGGCTCGAACGTGGTCGAATGCGCGGCGGACATGCTGCGCCTGCTGGGGCACAACATGCCGCCTGCGGGGGATGAGCTGGAGGCGGCGGAGTGAGTAACGAAGGTCGTCATTCCAGCGCAAGCTGGAATCGCTCGCCACCAGCGCCGAGCTTTCGCAAACCGATCCCAGCCTGTGCTGGGATGACGGGAGATTGAATTGACTGACATCCGCACCGACTGGACCCGCGCCGAAATCGCGGCCCTGTTCGACCTCCCCTTCACCGAGCTGCTGTTCCGCGCCGCAACGGTGCATCGCGAGTTCCATCCGCCCGAGCAGGTGCAGCTGTGCACGCTGCTGAGCATCAAGACCGGCGGGTGCCCGGAAGATTGCGGCTATTGCTCGCAGTCGGTGAAGGCCGATAGCGGGGTCGAGGCGACCAGGCTGATGGAGGTCCAGTCGGTCCTCCAGAAGGCGGCGCAGGCCAAGGATGCGGGCAGCCAGCGCTTCTGCATGGGTGCCGCCTGGCGCAATCCCAAGGACCGCGACATGCCCGCGATCGTCGAAATCGTGAAGGGCGTGCGCGCGATGGGGCTGGAAACCTGCATGACGCTGGGCATGCTCACGCCGAAGCAGGCCGATATGCTCGCCGAGGCGGGGCTCGACTACTACAACCACAATATCGACAGCAGCCCGGAGTACTACGAGCGCGTCATCTCCACCCGCAAGATGGAGGATCGGCTCGACACGCTGGCCAATGTCCGCGCGGCGGGCATCAATGTGTGTTCGGGCGGGATCGTGGGCATGGGCGAAACGCGCGAGGACCGCGTCGGCTTCGTCCACACGCTCGCCACGCTGCCGCAGCATCCCGAAAGCGTGCCGGTCAACGCGCTGGTCCCGGTCAAGGGCACCGTGCTGGGCGACATGCTGGCCGATACGCCGCTGGCGAAGATCGACGACATCGAATTCGTCCGCACCGTTGCGGTGGCGCGGATTTGTATGCCGATGAGCATGGTGCGCCTTTCCGCCGGGCGCGAGAGCATGAGCGAGGCGACGCAGGCGCTGTGCTTCATGGCGGGCGCGAACTCGATCTTCACCGGCGACAAGCTGCTCACCGCGCCCAATGCGGGCGATGACAGCGACGCCGCGCTGTTCGCCAAGCTGGGGCTGACCGCGCTCCGGCAGGAAGAGCCGATGCGGGCTTGTGCCAGGCTGGAACCTGCGGAGTAGCCGATGTTCTCAAAAATCCTCATCGCCAATCGGAACCTCGCAAGCCCCTCCCCTGAAGGGGAGGGGTTGGGGTGGGGCCTGTCAGGAAGCAGGGAGCAAGCCGACAGCCCCCACCCCCCGGCCCCCTCCCCTGAAGGGGAGTGGGAGTGATGTTCAAAAAAATCCTCATCGCCAACCGGGGCGAGATCGCTTGCCGGGTCATCAAGACCGCGCGCCGCATGGGTATCGCGACCGTCGCGGTTTACTCCGACGCCGATGCGCGCGCGCCGTTCGTGCGGATGGCGGACGAGGCGGTGCATATCGGCCCGGCGCCTGCCGCCGAATCCTATCTGATCGCCGACAGGATCATCGCCGCCTGCAAGCAGACCGGGGCCGAGGCGGTGCATCCGGGCTATGGCTTCCTTTCCGAACGCACCAGCTTCGCCGAGGCGCTCGCCAGGGAGAACATCGCCTTCATCGGCCCGCCGGTGGGTGCCATCGCGGCGATGGGCGACAAGATCGAATCGAAGAAGCTGGCGAAACAAGCGGGGGTCAATGTCGTCCCCGGCTTCGTCGGCGAGATCGAGGATACCGCGCACGCGCTGCGCATCGCGAACGAGATCGGCTACCCCGTGATGATGAAGGCCAGCGCGGGTGGCGGCGGCAAGGGCATGCGGCTCGCCTACAGCGAAACCGACGTGCGCGAAGGCTTCGAAAGCGTGAAACGCGAAGGGCTGAACAGCTTCGGCGACGATCGCGTGTTCATCGAGAAATTCATCCTCAATCCGCGCCACATCGAGATCCAGATCCTCGGCGACCAGCACGGCAATATCCTCTACCTCAACGAACGCGAATGCAGCATCCAGCGCCGCCACCAGAAGGTGGTCGAGGAAGCGCCATCGCCCTTCGTCACGCCCGCGATGCGCAAGGCGATGGGCGAACAATGCGTCGCGCTGGCGCGCGCGGTCGGCTACTACAGCGCGGGCACGGTCGAACTGATCGTCAGCGGCGCCGACCCCACTGGCGAGAGCTTCTACTTCCTTGAGATGAACACCCGCCTGCAGGTCGAACACCCGGTGACCGAGGCGATCACCGGGATCGACCTGGTCGAGCAGATGATCCGCGTGGCGGCGGGCGAGAAGCTGGCGATCACGCAGGACGACGTCAGGATCGACGGCTGGGCGATCGAGAACCGGGTCTATGCCGAAGATCCCTATCGCGGCTTCCTGCCTTCGACGGGGCGGCTGGTGCGTTACCAGCCGCCGGAAGCCGCGACGCATCAGGAGCCCCTGGCGCGTGGCCTTCGACAGGCTCAGGCTGAGCGGGGTAGTCCTGATTCAGCACAAACATCCGCTCACGCTGAGCTTGTCGAAGCGCACGCGCCCTACATCAGGATCGACGACGGCGTCCTCGAAGGCGGCGAAGTGTCGATCCATTACGACCCGATGATCGCCAAGCTGATCACCTGGGGCGCCACCCGCGACGAGGCGGCGGATTTGCAGGTGCAGGCGCTCGATGCCTTCCGGATCGAGGGGCTGGGCCACAATATCCACTTCCTCAGCGCGATCATGCAGCACCCGCGCTTCCGCTCGGGCGAGCTGACCACCGGCTTCATCGCCGAGGAATATCCGGACGGGTTCCATGGTGCGGCTGCATCGCCCGAATTGCTGCGCGGGCTGGCCGCTGTCGGCGGAGTGATCGCCACCGCCGATGCCGACCGCGCGCGGCGGATCGACCAGCAGCTCGACGGGACCATGCTGCCGCCGGGCGACTGGACCGTGCGTATCGGCACCGCCGACTATGCCGTCAGCCTCGAGGAAGAGGCGATCACCGTCGATGGCGAGCCGGTCGCGCTGTCGATGGAATACACCCCGGGCGATACGATGGTCACTGTCGAGCTGGGCGGCGACGAGGAGGTCGCGGGCGATACGCTGACGCTGCAACTGGCGCGCACGCGCACCGGCTATGCCATCACCACGCGCGGCGCGATGCATGGCTTGCGCATCCTGCCGACCCGCATCGCGCATCTTGCCGGGCACATGATCGAGAAGATCCCGCCCGACCTGTCGAGGTTGCTGATCTGCCCGATGCCCGGCCTGCTGGTGAAGCTGCACGTGGGCGAGGGCGAGGAGGTCCAGCCGGGTCAGCCGCTCGCCACGGTCGAGGCGATGAAGATGGAAAACATCCTGCGCGCTGAGAAACAGGCCAAGGTGGCGAAGATCAACGCCGCCGAAGGCGACAGCCTGGCGGTCGATGCGGTGATCCTGGAGCTGGAGTAATGCATCTTCTCCACGATCCTTCTGCGCCCGCTGCCGACGAGATTGCCTTCGACGATTTCCTCAAGGTGGATATCCGCATCGGCACGATCGTGACGGCAGAGGAGTTTCCAGAGGCGCGCAAGCCGTCCTATCGCCTGCGGATCGACTTCGGCCCGGTGATCGGGGTGAAGAAGAGCTGCGCGCAGATTGCGGCGAACTATTCGATCGACGAACTGCCGGGGCGCCAGGTCGCCGCCGTGGTCAACTTCCCCCCGCGCCAGATCGGCCCCGCCATGTCGGAGGTTCTCACGCTGGGCTTCGCCGACAAAGCGGGCGAGGTCGTGCTCTTCGCACCCGATGCGAAGGTGCCCGAAGGATCGCGGCTGTTCTAAGGTGATTTCCGATCCGCCGGGTGATCCGATCCGGCTCAAAAATCACTCTAGCTCGGCGTCGAGGAAGGCAGCGACATCGTCCAGCACGACGTCCCGGGCCATGAACGCATCGCCGATGCCGCGCAGCAGGATGAAGGGCAGCGTGCCTGCGTCCATCTTCTTGTCGTGCAGCATATGCGCGACCAGCGCCCCGCCGTCGCAGCCAAGCCCGAGCGCGGAAATCTCCGCCCGCAGCCCCGCAGCTTCGAGCGTCCGGGCAACGCGCTCCGCGTCGGCGTCGGAAATCAGGCCGCGGCGGGCCGAATAGCGCGCGGCCAGAACCATGCCCAGCGCGACGCCTTCGCCGTGCAGCAGTCGGTCGGAAAAGCCCGTCTGAGCCTCCAGCGCATGCCCGAAGGTGTGGCCAAGGTTGAGCAGCGCCCGCGTGCCGGTGGCCTCGCGTTCGTCCTGCGCAACGATGCGGGCCTTGGCGGCGACGCTGTTGGCGATGGCGCGTTCGAGCGGCCCGGCCTCGAGCCCGACCACCGCCGCGCCGTGGCTTTCGAGCCATTCGAAGAAGTCGATGTTGCCCAGCACGCCGTATTTCAACACTTCGGCATAGCCCGCGCGCAATTCGCGTGGGGGCAGCGTTGCCAGCACCTCGAGGTCGGCCAGCACCAGCGAAGGCTGATGGAAGGCGCCGACCAGGTTCTTGCCCGCCGCGGTGTTGATCGCGGTCTTGCCGCCCACCGAACTGTCGACCTGCGCCAGCAGCGTGGTGGGCAATTGCACGAAGCCGCAACCGCGCTTGAGGATGGCGCAGGCGAAGCCGGTGAGGTCGCCGACCACGCCGCCGCCCAGCGCCAGCACATGGTCGCCGCGCTCGACGCCTTCGGCCAGCAGCCAGTCGACAAGGCGGGCAAGGCTGTTCCAGCTTTTCGACGCTTCGCCCGGCGTCACCTCGTACCACACCGCTTCGAGCCCCGCGGCTTCGAGCGAGCCCGCCAGCCGGGCGCCGTGGAGCCGCATCGCCTCCGCATCGGCAACGATCGGCACGCGCCGTTTGCGCAGGAACGGGCGGGCATGGTCGGCCACCTGCTCGAGCAGGCCCGTGCCCACCAGCACTTCGTAGCTGCGGCCTGCCAGGTCGACCGGGATCACAGCCATGCGTCGATTGCCTCCAGCACTCTGTATGCGGTTTCATGGTGCGGCCCGTCTTCGGCCTGCACATGGATCTGCGCTTCGGCATAGGCGGGTCCGCGCCGTTCGCGTAGCCGCGAAAGGATCTCGTGCGGATCGCCTTGCTTGAGCAAGGGGCGGTTGTCGCGCCGCGATGTGCGCGCGACCAGCGTTTCGATCGCGCAGTCGAGCCAGACCGCCAGGCCGCGCTCGAGGATCAGCGCGCGCGTCTCGGGATCGGCGAAGGCGCCCCCCCCGGTGGCGATCACGCCGTGATGTTCGTCCATCAGCCGCGCGATGACGCGCCGTTCGCCGTCGCGGAAACAGGTTTCGCCGAAATCGGCGAAGATTTCGGGAATGGTCCGGTCCGCCGCGCGCTCGATCTCGTCGTCGGCATCGACGAAGTCCGTGCCGAGCAGTGCGGCGATGCGCTTGCCGATGGTCGACTTGCCCACGCCCATCAGCCCGACCAGCACCACCGGCCGGTCGAGCCGCCGCGCGATCCCGGCAATTTCCGCATCGGTCAAGGTGAGCGCGTGGGTCATTGCCGCCGTGCCTAGAGATGGGCTAGGGCGCGGGCAAGGTATCAGCACTTGGAATGGGGCGCGAAAAACTTGGCCATGAGCGATAGGCGGATCAAGGGCGGACTCGCGATTGTGTTCGCGGCGCTCTGCGTGCTGGCCTGGATCGACGGGGGTGAGGAGCCGCTGCATCCGATCGAACAGGCGGTCGAAGTGCCGGGGCGCGCGCGGTGAAATCGGGCTGGCTGATCGGGGGCGCCGCGCTGGCGCTGACCTCCTCGCTCGTGCTGGCGCAGTCGGCGCCGGAGGACCTGTTGCCGCCCGGCTTCGACGCCCCGGCGCCGACTCCCGCACCGGCGCCACGGCCGACGGCGGCGCCGTCCACCGCTGCGGCCACGCCTGCGGCATCCCGTCCCGGCGAGGTGGTGCAGCAATTGCCGACGGGCGAGGGGGCACCGCTCCCCGATGCTTCGGGGTTCGACCTCGCGCGGCTCCCGTCGCTCGACGAACTCGAGAAGATGTCGACCGACGAGATCGACGATTTGCTCGGCCTCAAGCCCAGGGCGGATATCCCGCCCGCCGCGCGCCGCTCGATGGAGCGGGCGGGCATTCTTGCGGCGAGCGAAGGCGGACTGCCGTCGCGTTCGCTGGCGAAGCAACCCGCCGCGCTGGTGCGTGCGGCGCTGACCGGGACGCGCAAGCCGATGGTATCGCGCTGGGGCCATATCCTGCTGCGTCGCGCGCTCGCCAGCCGCCTCGCCGCGCCGCAGGGCATGGACCCGGTCGAATTCGCGACGCTGCGGGTGCGCGTGCTCAATGGGCTGGGCGAATATGGCGTCGCCCGCGCGCTGGTGCAGGACATCGACACCGCCAACTATTCCCCGGCGCTCGCGAATGCCGCGGTCGACGCCTATATCGGCACGGCGGACATCGTCGGGGCCTGTCCGGCGGTCAGGCTGGTGCGCAGCGACCGCGACGATGCCGAATGGAAGATGCTTTCGGGCATTTGCGCGGCCTTTGCCGGAGAGGAAACGCGCGCGCAGAACGATTTGCGACGCCTGCAGAATACCGGGCAGATGGCGCTGATCGACGTACTGCTGGCGCAGCGTTTCGCCGGGGCGGCGGGCACCGGCGCCAAGGCCGTGACCATCGAGTGGGACGAGGTGGACAGCATCACGCCCTGGCGCTTCGCGCTGGCCAATGCGCTGGGCGAGCCGATCCCCGGCAGGCTTGCCGACGATCTGGGACCCGGCTTGCTCAAATCGGCGGCGCTGACACCGGCCCTGGCGTTCCAGCAGCGCGCCGCCGCTGCCGACGTTGCGGTGCAGAGCGGCATACTCTCTGCCTCGGCGTTCATCGACCTTTATGGACAGATTCACGCCGAGGGCGGTGGCGAGAGTGACGCCACGACGCGCGCGGCCCGCCTGCGCGAAGCCTATGTCGGGGCCGATCCCGCGGCGCGTCTGGCTGCCATCCGCGATGTGTGGAGCGATGCCGGACCCTATGGCTACGGGCGCATGATCCTGACCGCCTTTGCCGCCGCGCGCATGCCGGCCGAAGACGATTATGCCGACGATGCGGGCGAATTGATCGCCTCGATGCTCGGCGCGGGCCTCGATCGCGATGCGATGCTGTGGGCGCCGGTGGTCGAGAAGGGGTCGACCGGTTGGGCGCTGCTGGCACTGGCCAATCCCCGACCCGCGCAACCCGTTACCGGTGGCGAGATGGGGAACTTCGTTGACGAGGATTCCTCCAGCGGCCAGCGCAAGTCGCGGATGCTGCTGGCCGGGCTTGCGGGCCTTGGCCGGGTCGATGAGGCCGCGATCGATGAATACAGCCGCGATCTCACGGTCAGCCTTGGCGGCGCAACGCGCTGGACCCGGGCGATCGACCGTGCCGCACAGCTCGGCAACCCTACGCTGGTGGCGCTGCTCGCGGCGCTGGGCATGCAGGGGAACAGCTGGGATCGCATGACCGCGCGGCACCTGTTCCACATCGTTTCCGCCCTGCGCCGTGTCGGGCTGGACGCCGAAGCGCGCATGATCGCCGCGGAGGCGGTTGCGCGCGCCTGACGTGCCTGACGCGCCTGGCATGAGCACGATCCGCGATTTCCTCTCCATGCTCGCCGTAGAGCGCGGCGCGGCGCACAACACGATCCTCGCCTATGGCCGGGATCTGGAACAGGCAGAGGACATGCTTGGTCAGACGCTTGATGGCGCGACCGGGGCACAGCTCGCGCGGCTGGCGCAGGGCTGGTCGGCGCTCGCCCCGTCGAGCGTGGCGCGCAAGGTTTCGGCGCTGCGCCAGTTCTATGGCTTCCTGGTCGACGAGGGCCTGCGCGCAGACGATCCCTCGCAGGCCCTGCCGCGTCCCGCCGCGCGGCGTCCCTTGCCGAAAATCCTCTCGCACCAGCAGGTCGATGCGCTGTTCCGGCAGGCCGAGCAGGAGGCCGAGGGTGGCGCGCCGCTGGCAGTCCGCCTGCTGGCACTGCTCGAACTGCTCTATGGTTCGGGCCTGCGGGCGACCGAGCTGGTTTCGCTGCCGCTTTCGGCGGTGCCGCGCGATGCGCCGTTGCTGACGGTAACGGGGAAGGGCGGGCAGGCGCGGATGGTCCCGGTCAGCCAAAGGGCCAAGGCTGCGCTGTCGCGCTGGCTCGCGCTGCGCGAGGCGGGTTCGGCATGGCTGTTCCCGTCGCGCGGCGGGCACATATCGCGTGTGCGCCTGTTCCAGATGCTCAAGGCGCTGGCCGCGCGGGCCGACCTGCCGCCGGAAAAGCTCAGCCCGCATGTGCTGCGCCACGCCTTTGCCACGCATCTGCTGGAAGGCGGCGCGGACCTGCGCGCCTTGCAGACGCTGCTCGGCCACGCCGATATTTCCACGACGCAGATCTATACCCATGTCGATGCCGAACGGCTGGTGAGGCTGGTCAATGAGCGTCACCCGCTTGCGCGCCGCGCTGCATCCGACTAGCGCGTGCCGATGATTTCCTATCTCGAATTCGAGAAGCCCGTCGCCGAGCTTGAACAGCGCATCGCCGAATTGCGCAGCGCGGCCGCGGGCGACGACGTCGATATCTCCAATGAACTCGCGCGGCTCGAGAAGAAGAGCGCCGACCTGCTGGCGAACACCTATCAGTCGCTGACCCCGTGGCAGAAAACGCAGGTCGCCCGCCATCCGTCGCGCCCGCATTTTCGCGACTATGTCGAGTTCGCCTTCGAGGAATTCGTTCCGCTGGGCGGCGATCGCTGCTTTGGCGACGACGAGGCGATCCTTGGCGGTTTCGCCCGGCTCGACGGGCGCAAGCTCGTGCTGATCGGGCACGAGAAGGGCAACGACACCGCCAGCCGGATCAGGCACAATTTCGGCATGGGCAAACCCGAAGGCTATCGCAAGGCGATCCGCCTGATGGAACTGGCGGGCCGTTTCGGCCTGCCGGTGGTCACGCTGGTCGACACTTCGGGCGCCTTCCCGGGCGTCGAGGCGGAAGAGCGCGGCCAGGCCGAAGCGATCGCCAGGTCGACCGAGGCCTGCCTGGCGCTGCCCGTGCCGATGGTCGCGGCAATCGTGGGCGAGGGCGGATCGGGCGGTGCGGTGGCGCTGGCCAGCGCGGAACGGGTGCTGATGCTCGAACACGCGGTCTATTCGGTGATCTCGCCCGAAGGCTGCGCCTCGATCCTGTGGCGCACCGCCGAAAAGGCGCCCGACGCCGCCGAAGCGATGAAGGTGACCGCGCAGAACCTCGCCGAACTGGGGGTGATCGACCGCATCGTGGTGGAGCCGGTCGGAGGCGCACACCGCGATCCTCGCGCAGCGGCCAGCATGCTGGGGGCCGCAATCGGCGAGGAGCTGGACAAGCTGTCGCGTCATTCGAGCGCAGAACTGCTGCGCATGCGCGAGGAACGATTCCTGCAAATTGCGGGGTGACGCGCCGCGGGAACCGAGCCGACCCGCCACCGGTTCTGCAATTGATACACATGTTTGAGGGCGGCATACTGGTGTCGCCATTGACCTATGGGGAGTCCATGATGGAGCGCATCAAGCCAGCCCTCGCGCTATCTGCCGCAAGCTTTTCGCTGGCCCTGTCGGGTTGCATGACCGGGCCTATTCCCGATGCGAACACGCCGATAACCCAGTCCGAAGCGCAGCAGGGCGCCGCGGCGCATCCCGAACTGCTCGCCGAATTCGGCGGCGCGATGACCGGGCCGCAGGCGCAATATGTCGAGCAGGTCGGCAAGAATATCGCGGTGCAGTCCGGGCTGGGCAACGCGCGCGATTCGTTCACCGTGTCGCTGCTCAACAGTTCGGTGAACAACGCCTTCGCGATTCCCGGCGGCTATGTCTACACCACCCGCCAGCTCGTCGCGCTGATGAACAACGAGGCCGAACTGGCCGGTGTGCTGGGGCATGAGGTCGGCCATGTCGCCGCACGCCATTCGCAGCGTCGCCAGGTGGCTGCGCAGCGCAATAGCTTGCTGGGCGCGGCGGGCGCGATCCTTTCGGGCATACTGCTCGGCAATTCGGGGCTGGGCCAGCAGATCGGGCAGACGCTGCTGCAAGGGTCGCAGTTGCTGACCCTCAAGTTTTCGCGCACGCAGGAACTCGAAGCCGATGCGCTGGGCGTGCGCTACCTTGGTCAGGCGGGCTACGATCCGCACGCCATGGCCACGGTGCTGAACAGCCTGGCCGCGCAGAACGCGCTCGATGCGCGGCTGCAGGGCAAAGACAATGCGACCATCCCCGAATGGGCATCGACCCATCCCGATCCGGCCAGTCGCGTCTCTACCTCAAATGCCAGGGCGCAGGGCCTGACAGGTGTAACGAATCGCGACACCTTCCTCACCCGGATCGACGGACTGCTCTATGGCGATGATCCCAGGCAGGGGGTGATCGAGGGGCGCGAGTTCATCCATCCCGAACTGCGCTTCGCCTTCACCGCGCCGCAGGGCTTCTACATGGTCAACGGCACCCGCGCGGTGACGATCAGCGGGCAGAGCGGGAAAGCGCGGCTTTCGCTGGGCCAGTACAGCGGCAACCTCAACGCCTATGTGCAGGACGTCTTCGCCGGTCTCAGCCAGCAGCAACGGATCACTCCGGCGTCGATCCAGCGCACGACCGTCAATGGTATCGCGGCGGCCTATGGTACGGCACGGGTCGCCAATGGCGGCAGCCAGGTCGACGTGACCGTCTTCGCCTATGAATTCGCCAGCGATCGCGCTTATCACTTCCTTGCCATCGCTCCGGCGGGTCAGGGCGCGACCTTCAACGACATGTTTTCATCGATGCGGCGGATCACCTCTCAGCAGGCGGGCCGTGTGATCCCGCGGGTGATCGATGTGATCACGGTACGCAGCGGCGATACGATTGCCCGCTTGGCCGGGCGCATGGCCTATGGTTCGGATCAGGTCGAACGCTTCCGCGTGCTCAACGGGCTTGGTGCGAACGACCAGCTTGTCGCGGGCCAGAAGGTGAAGATCGTCGTTCGCACGAACTGACCCCCAGCTGCATTTCAGGCCTCGCCCATATTTCAGGCAAAGAAAAAGGCGGCGGGATTGCTCCCACCGCCCTTTCCTTGTGTGCTTGCCCTTGCTTAGGCAGAGGTGTTCGCGCCGCTCAGCGAGGTGCTGACCGTGTTGAAGGTGGTCGAAAGCTGGTTGCCGAGGCTCTGCATCGCGGTGATCGCGGCGACGGCGATCAGGGCGGCGATGAGGCCGTATTCGATAGCGGTGGCGCCTTCTTCGTTGCGGCGCAGCTTCTTGATGAACTTCATGTGTCGTCTCCTGGTTCAGTCTTCGTTCCCGGCTCTCACCGATCTCCCGGCTCGAGCAGTCACCGTTTTGTGCGAGAGGTGTTGAGAATTCCCTAACACCCGGCGCGTCGTCTCCGTCAGGCCGAGGTAGCGGCCGAGACGGCAGTCGTGACCTTGTTCCACATCAGAATTGCTTCCGATCCAAAGGTCTGGATGCTCCCGATCATCGCAAGGAAGATAAGGGCAATAATCAGCCCGTACTCGACGGCCGTGGCGCCGCTGGTGTCACGTCCCAGTTTGTTGAGGAAATTGACCATTGCAGCGTTGCCCCATGCCACACTTGTCGAAGCTGACGTCGGTCAGTTAGGGCCCGCGGTATTAAGAAAGTGTTGAAAGGACCGATCGATTTGGAAAAATTTCCGACATGGACCTGCGTGGTCGCGCTGGCGCTGGCGGATGGGAACGGGCGCTGGCTGATGCATCGTCGGCCCGCCGGCAAGCAGCATGCGGGCCTGTGGGAATTCCCGGGCGGCAAGGTCGAACGCGGAGAAGTACCTGTAATTGCACTGGTTCGTGAGATTCGCGAGGAACTGGGCCTCGAACTCGATGCGGGGGCACTCGATCCGGCCGGGTTCGCGCAGGGGCCGGTGCCCGGGGGCACGGACCAGATTGTCATCCTGCTTTACACGGCACGCTGGTGCGGTGCGCGGGTGGCGGCGCTGGAAGGCGGCGAAGTGGCGTGGTTCGCGCCCGCCGAAATCGCCCGCCTGGACAAGCCTCCGCTCGACATTGCCCTCGCGCGCGGGCTGTTCGAAAAAGCATCGGATTAGGGATTGCCAAGCCGGAACGGCCCTCCTATGTGGCGCCCTCCAGCGCACCCGTAGCTCAGCTGGATAGAGCACCAGACTACGAATCTGGGGGTCGGACGTTCGAATCGTTCCGGGTGCGCCATTATCCTTCTGCGCTATCGCTTCGCTGCTTGAGCGCGGGCAAAGCCCGTCCCTCGCAAGAGGGGTGGGCTTTGGTGATTCTGGTGATGGTTCTGGCGGCCTAGTCGCCCTCGTCTTCGAGCCGGTCCATGTCGTCATCGCTGAAGCCGAAGTGGTGGCCGGCCTCGTGCACCACCACGTGCCGCACGAGTTCGTCCATGTGCACGCCGGTGGCGCGCCATTCGGCGATCAGCGGTTCGCGGAACAGCCAGATGCGGGCAGGCATGCGCCCGCTTTCCCAGATCGACCGGTCGGGCAGCGCTTCGCCTTCATAAAGCCCGGTGAGCTCCCAGCGATCGACGAGCCCGACCGATACGAGCTGTTCGACTGTCGCGAAGTCGACCACGTCGAGCACCACTTCGCCCAGCACGGCTCGAAATTCCGGCGGCAGGTCGGCCAGGACCTGCTCCGCCATCACCCGCATCTGGGCCAGCGTCGGTCCGGGGCGATGCAGGCTCATGCCCGGCGATATGGGCGGGCGGGCTGCGCGCGACAAGTTTGCAAATCCGGCGCGCTTCCGCAAAGGGGGGGGCATAAGGACCCGAGCAGAGAGGAACTGCAACCCGTGAGCAAGCCGCCCGTACCCGACCATGTCCAGGCCGCTGTCCGCACGCTGATCGAATGGGCGGGCGACGACCCGACGCGCGAAGGGCTGGTCGACACGCCTTCCCGCGTGGCGCGCGCGTGGAAAGAGTATTGCCGGGGCTACGGCGAAGATCCGTCCCACCACCTCAGCCGCGTGTTCGAGGAAGTCGGTGGCTACAACGAGATCGTGCTGCTCAAGGACATCCCGTTCCAGTCGCATTGCGAACACCACATGGCCCCGATCATCGGCAAGGCGGCGATCGCCTACCTGCCCAGGGAGCGGGTGGTCGGCATTTCCAAGCTTGCGCGGGTGCTGCACGGCTTCGCGCAGCGCCTGCAGGTGCAGGAACGGCTGACCGCCGAAGTCGCCGACTGCATCTGGGAGAACCTCCAGCCGCAAGGCGTGGCGGTGGTGATCGAGGCCTCGCACAGCTGCATGTCCGCGCGCGGCGTGAACACGCAAGGCGTGGGGATGATCACCAGCCGGATGATGGGGACGTTCCTGGAGGACCAGCGCAGCCGCAAGGAAGTGCTGAGCCTGATGGGCTATGGCTGAGCGGTAAGGCCCCGCCAGGCGCCCGGTAGCCGGGTTCAGAGCTGGCCGAGCAGGTATTCCGCGCTCGAAACCGAGAAATCGCCGGGGGCTTCGACGTTGAGTTGCTTGACCACGCCGTCTTCGACGATCGCCGACCAGCGCTGGCCGCGTCGGCCCATGCCGAAGCCCGACCCGTCCATGGTCAGTCCCACGGCCTCGGCGAAATCGCCGTTGCCGTCGGCCAGCATGGTCACCGCATCGGCACCGTTGGCGGCCTTCCACGCGCCCATCACGAAGGCATCGTTGACCGCGGTGGCGACGATTTCGTCGACGCCCCTGGCCTTGAGCGCTGCGGCCTTGTCGACATAGCCCGGCAGGTGGCGTGCGGAACAGGTCGGGGTGAAGGCGCCCGGCACCGAGAACAGCGCCACGGTCTTGCCCTTGAAATACTCGCCCGACTGGACCTTTTCCGGTCCGGCGTCGGTCGCCTTGACCAGCGTTACGTCAGGCAGCGTGTCGCCTACCGAAATCGTCATGGGATCAATCCTCGTCTGCGTGGTTGAACTGCCGAGGTAGGCGGAGGCGTATTCAGTTGCAACATGCCACCATGGTTAATTTCACTTTACCCCGGCTGTTTAAGGTCGGGTAAACGATCGCATCCAATCTGGCTTCATGCGGACGAAGGGGATGCACCGCAGGGAGACAGGGACATGCAGAAATTGAGGAAGATCGCGGTTGCCGCAGGGGCTGCAGCCGCGCTCGTCGTGCCGGCATCGGCCGGGGCGATCACGCAGGACGAGGCCGAACAGATTCGCCGGCTCGATATCATGCTGATGGTCACCTCGCTGCGCTGCCGCACCGGTAGTGACAATTTCCAGCAGCAATACAATCGCTTCTCGGCCAGCCACCTGACCACGCTCAACGTGGCGGCGCGGACGCTCGAGGCAGGTCTGGCCAGGCGATATGGCGCACACGGCGCGAAGCGGGCGCTCGACAAGCTCAGCGTCGGGATCGCAAACGAATACGGGCAGGGCCATCCCTGGCTCGGCTGTCACGAGCTCAAGACCATCGCGACCCGGCTCTCGCAGTCCAAAAGCGCCGGCGATCTGACGCTCGCCGCGAACGAGTTGCTGGCATCGGGCCCGCGCAGCGGCGGTAGTTTCGCCGCACGTTAGGCCACGCCGGTGCCGCGATTGGCATGGGGATTGTTGCACTCGCAGCGGGTCGAAGCTAAGGGCGGCGCCAACCAGCGCCGCCTTTCCGTTTGCGGCGTATCGCTTTCCGCAAACCGAGGACCGCAGCGTGACCGCATTCTCCGACTACGTCATCAAGGACATTGCCCTGGCCGATTACGGCCGCGCCGAAATCGCCATCGCCGAAACCGAAATGCCCGGGCTGATGGCCCTGCGCGAGGAATTCGGTGCTGCCCAGCCGCTCAAGGGCGCGCGCATCACCGGCTCGCTCCACATGACCATCCAGACCGCGGTGCTGATCGAAACGCTGGTCGCGCTGGGCGCCGAAGTCCGCTGGGCCACCTGCAACATCTTCTCCACGCAGGATCACGCCGCCGCCGCGATTGCCGCGCGCGACATCCCCGTGTTCGCGGTCAAGGGCGAAAGCCTGGCCGACTATTGGGATTATGTCGGCCGGATCTTCGACTGGTCGACCGACAGCGATCCCGACCGGACCGCGAACCTGATCCTCGACGATGGCGGCGATGCCACCATGTTCGCACTGTGGGGTGCCCGGATCGAGGCGGGCGACGAACTGCCCGAACCGCAGAATGCCGAGGAAATCGAGTTTCAGCGCGCGCTCAGGGCCTTCGTCAAGGCCCGGCCCGGCTATCTGATGAAGTCGGTGATGAACATCCGCGGCGTGTCGGAAGAGACCACCACCGGGGTTCACCGCCTCTATCACATCGCCAAGGGCGGCAAGCTGCCGTTCCCCGCGATCAACGTGAACGACAGCGTGACCAAGTCGAAGTTCGACAATCTCTACGGCTGCCGTGAATCGCTGGTCGACGCGATCCGACGCGCGACCGACGTGATGCTGTCGGGCAAGGTCGCCTGCGTCGCCGGCTTCGGCGATGTCGGCAAGGGTTCTGCGCAGTCGCTGCGCAACGGCGGCGCGCGCGTGCTCGTGACCGAAATCGATCCGATCTGCGCGCTGCAGGCGGCGATGGACGGGTTCGAGGTGGTGACCATGGAAGAGGCGGTGACCAAGGCCGATATCTTCGTCACCGCGACCGGCAACGAACACGTCATCAGCGCCGCGCACATGGAGGCGATGAAGGACAAGGCGATCGTGTGCAACATCGGCCACTTCGACAGCGAGATCCAGATTTCGGCGCTGAACAATTACGAATGGAACGAGCTCAAGCCGGGCACTGACCTCGTGAAGTTCCCCGATGGCAAGGAAATCATCGTGCTGGGCAAGGGGCGCCTGGTGAACCTGGCCTGCGCCACCGGCCACCCCAGCTTCGTGATGAGCTTCAGCTTCACCAACCAGACGCTGGCGCAGATCGAGCTGTGGACCAGGGGCGACCAGTACGAAAACCAGGTCTATGTCCTGCCCAAGCACCTCGACGAGAAGGTCGCCGCGCTGCACCTCGACAAGCTCGGCGTGAAGCTGACCAGGCTCAGCCAGAAGCAGGCCGATTACATCGGCGTGCCGGTGGCCGGGCCGTTCAAGGCGGACCATTATCGCTACTGATCGCTGATCCAATGCGGGGAACCGCAATGGCTCGCCATTGCATCCCCGCGCGTGGGGGCATAGCTGGCGGGTGATGGATTCCTCGCCCGCATTGCTGGCTGTGATCGGCCTGCTGCTTGCCTTGTGGACCGCTGCGGCGGTCTGGGTGATGCTGCGCGCGAGCGGGCGGGAACAGAAATCGGTCGGCAACCGCCGTTCGGCGCTGCGGCTGGCGCGGATGATCGAGGAATCGCCGGCGATCCCGCTGATGGTGCGCACCGACGGACGCATCGAGGCACCCGATCGCTTCGCCCGCTGGCTGGGCCTGCCCCGGGTTCCCGAATTCCTCAGCGAACTGGCCGATCAGGACGGCAACGGATTGAGCGAACAGCAGGTCGAGGAACTGACCCGCAACGTCCGGCGCACGCAGAAGACCGCCAAGCCGTTCCAGATGGCGCTGACGGTCCCCGGGTCGCGCCGCGCGCTCGCGCTGCACGGGACGCTGGCCGATCCGGCGGTCTCTCCCAGCGGGGCCGCGCTGGTCTGGGTCTTCGACTATAGCGAAAGCCAGGCCGAGCTGAGCGAGTTGCGCGAAGAGGCGGCCCGCGCGCGCGATGATTTCGGGGCGCTGGTCGGCCTGATCGAAGCCGCGCCGATGCCGATGTGGTTCCGCGGCCCCGACATGAAGCTGCGGCTGGTCAATCGCGCCTATGTCGAGGCCGTGGGCGCAGACAGCGCCGATTTCGTGGTTGCCCACCAGATCGAGCTGGTCGAGGCGGTCGGTGGCCGCACCGCCGCGCAGGTCGCGCAGCAGGCGGCCGACCGCCGCCAGCCGATCGAGCGGATCCTTTCGGCGACGATCCACAACGCGCGCCGCACCGTGCGCGTCACCGACCTGCCGCTGTCGAGCGAGGGGATCGCCGGCTATGCGGTCGATATCGAGGAAATGGAGGAGCAGGCGCGCGAATTCCGCGCCTTCCGCGAAGCGCAGCGTTCGATGCTCGACCAGCTTTCGATCGGGGTGGCGCAGTTCGATGCCCAGCACCGCATGACCTTTGCCAACCAGCCGTTCCATCGCGTGTTTTCGTTGCCGCCGGGGGTGGTCAACGATCGCACGACCTTCGAGCAGATGCTGCTGATCGCGCGCGAGGCGGGGCGCATCCCTGAAGTGCGCGATTTCCCCGCATGGCGCAACGAGCTGGTCCAGTGGTTCCTGCGCGACGACCCGCACGAGGAAGCCTGGCCGCTGTCGGACAGCACCCACCTGCGGATCGTCGCCCAGCCGCTGCCCGATGGCGGGCTGGTGATGATCGCCGAGGACCGCACCGAACAGCTCGCGCTTTCGGCCACGCGCGACACGCTGCTGCGCACCCGCACCGCGACCTTCGACAGCCTGTTCGAAGCGCTGGCGGTGTTCGCGCCCGATGGGCACCTGGAGCTGTGGAACCGCGGTTTCGCCGGCGCCTGGGGGGTCGATCCCGAAGTGCTCGACGAACATCCGCAGGCCGAAGACCTGCTCGAAGCGATCGCGCGCAACCTGGCCGATCCCAAGGCCATCGCGCAGGTCGGCAACACCATCCGTTCGGCCACGCTCGACCGCAGGAAGCGCGAAGGGATCATCGAGATGGCCGATGGCCGCACGCTCGATTTCGCCGGCGTGCCGCTGCCCGACGGCAACGGCTTGCTGACCGTGCTCGACGTCACCGCCTCGCGGCAGGCGGAGGAGGCGCTGCGCGAACGCAACCGCGCGCTCGAGGAAGCCGATGCGGTGATGACCCGCTTCCTCGCCAACATGAGCTATGAATTCCGCACCCCGCTGACCTCGATCGGCGGGTTTGCCGAACTGCTCTCCAGCGGGGTTGCGGGGGAACTCGGCCCGCAGGCGATGGACTATGTCCAGGCGATCTCGCTCTCGGTCGGCAAGCTGACCGAGCAGGTCGAAAACGTGCTCGACCTGTCGCAGAGCGAGGCCGGGCTGATGCCGTTGCACAAGAGCCGGATCGAACTGCTGCCCTTCGTCACGCAGATCGTCCGCGCCGCGGAGGGCCGGATTGTCGCGGCGGGCCTGACGCTCGATCTCAAGGGCGGGGCGGGCAAGACCGTTTCGGCCGATCCGCAGCAATTGCGCCGCGCGATCGCCCAATTGCTCGACAATGCGATCAAGGGGACGCCGCCGGGCGGAAAGATCGCGGTCGATATCGGCAAGGCGCGCGGAGCCACAAGGATCGTCATCGCCGACAGCGGTACGGGCATGAACCAGCACGAACTCGCCCGCGCGTTCGAAGGCCTTCGCATGGCGCCCGACGGCAAGGGGATCGAACGGCGCCAGGGGCTGGGCATCCCGCTCGCGCGGCAGCTGGTCGAAGCGCATGGCGGCACGCTGGAGATCCACAGCCGCAAGAACGCCGGGACCACGGCGACCATTCATCTGCCGTGAAGGTCGCCCTGCCGGACCTTGCCGCGATGGAGGCATTCGGCGCGCGCATCGCGGGCAGGCTCGCTGCGGGCGACGTGGTGGCGCTGTCGGGCGATCTCGGCACCGGCAAGACCACGCTCGCGCGGGCGATCATCGCGGCGCTCGGCCACGCGGGCGAAGTGCCATCGCCGACCTATACCATCATCCAGACCTATGACGGGCTGCGGCTGCCGCTGGTCCATGCCGATTTCTATCGGCTCAGGCACCCCGCGGAGGTCGGGGAGCTGGGGCTCGACGATTACCGCGAGGGCGCGGCGCTGCTGGCCGAATGGCCCGATCATGCGGGCGGTTTCGCGCATGAGGCAGGCTGCCTTGCGATCACGCTCGAAAAAGTGGGTGAGGGCCGCGAGGCCGTTGTAACCCCGGGCGACAATTGGCAAAGCCGCTGGCCATGAACGACGCGCTGCCCGACGGCATTCACCGGTTCCTTGGCGACACAGAATGGGTTGGGGCGGAAATCGCCCCGCTGGTCGGCGATGCGTCCTTCCGCCGCTATTTCCGCCTGCGCATGGGCGGGCGCAGCGCCATGCTGATGCACGCCCCGCCGCCGCACGAGGACCCGCGCCCCTTCCTCCACGTCGCGCGCTGGCTCACCGACAAGGGCCTGCGCGCGCCGCATATCCTTGCCGAGGACGCGGCGCAGGGGTGGGTGCTGCTCGAGGATTTCGGCGACCGCCGGATGCGCGAATGGATCGACGAGCATCCCGATGACGAACGGCATGTCTATGCACAGGCGATCGACGCGCTGGTGCGGCTGCATCGCCTGCCGCCGGGGCCGTTTCCGCCTTACGACATGGCGGTCTATCGCCGCGAGGTCGACCTGTTCACCGAATGGTATTGCCCGGCGGTCGGGCTCGACGTCGATACCGAAGGCTGGGCCGAGGCGTGGGAGGCGGCGCTGGAGCCGCTGCTGTGGCGGCAGGACCCGGGCGTCACCGTGCTGCGCGACTACCATGCCGAAAACATCATGCTTCTCGAACCCGGCAGGCTGGCGGGCGAACAGGGTCTGATCGACTTTCAGGATGCGCTGGTCGGGCACCCGGCCTATGATCTGGTCAGCCTGTTGCAGGACGCGCGCCGCGACGTGTCCGTGCGGATCGAGCGCGAAATGCTCGCTCGCTATCGGGCGGCGGCCCGGCCGGATGCGGATTTCGAGGCCGACTATGCCCGGCTGGGCGCACAGCGCAATGCCAAGATCGTGGGGATATTCACCCGGCTGTGCAAGCGCGACGGCAAGCCGCGCTATCTCGACATGATCCCGCGCGTCTGGGCGGCGATGGAGCGCGATCTCGCGCATGAGGCGATGGCACCGGTGGCCGAGTGGTTCGCCGCCAATATCCCGCAGCGGCTGCGCGACGAACGGGGCGGGACGATCGCATGAACGGGCTGGTCAGCGACACCGCCATGGTGATGGCCGCGGGGCTGGGCAAGCGGATGCGCCCGCTGACCGCCGCCACGCCCAAGCCGCTGGTGCGCGTGGCGGGCAGGCCGCTGATCGACCGCGCGCTCGACCGGCTGGAGGATGCCGGGGTCGCCAGGGCGGTGGTCAACGTCCATTACCTCGCCGATTCGATCGAAGCGCATACCAGGCCGCGCAAGCAGCCCGCTGTGACGATTTCCGACGAGCGCGCCCACCTGCTCGAAACCGGCGGCGGCATGGTCAAGGCGCAGGAGGCGGGGCTGCTGCCCGATCCCTTCTTCGCCTGCAACGCCGACAGCATCTGGCTCGACGGGCCGCGTAACGCCTTCGTCGACCTTTCGACGCGGTGGGACCCGGACAGGATGGATGCGCTGCTGCTGCTGGTCAGCCACGCACGCGCGTTCAACTTCGACGGGGCGGGCGATTTCTACATGGATCCCGTTGGCCGCCTGAGCCGCAAGCTGCCGGGCCGGATCGCGCCCTTCATCTATACCGGCATCCAGATCGCCTCGCACCGCCTGCTGCGCGATGCGCCCGAAGGCGCCTTTTCCACCAATGTGCTGTGGGACCGCGCGATCGCGCAAGGGCGGCTCTATGGACTCGCCTTCACCGGGCTGTGGTACGAAGTCGGCACGCCTGCGCATATCGCGCCGACCGAAGAGGCGCTGCGGGGTGGCTGACCGCCCGGGACCACGCCTCTATGCGATCGCCGCGCACCGGGGCTTTGCCGATGCGCTGGTTGCCGGGCTGGTCCCGCGCTATGCCGAGGCGGAATTCGGCCTCGCCCGCCTGACGCTGCTGCTGCCCAGCAGCCGCGCACGGCGGACCCTGTCCGAAGCCTTCATCCGCCATGCGGGCGCGAACGGCACGCAGGGCCTGCTGATGCCGCGCATGGCGGTGATCGGCGATCTCGACCTCGACGAAACGCTCGGCCCGCTGCTCGACCCGCTGGGCGCTGCCGATATCCCGCCCGCGGTCGACCCGCAACGGCGGCTGTTCGCGCTGGCGCGGCTGCTGGGCGAGGTGATGGGCGGGAAAGCCCCCGGCGGCGCGACGCTGCTGCGGCTGGCGCGCGAAACCGCGGCGACGATGGACCGGCTGCTGGTCGAGGGGATCGATCCCGCCGACCTGCTCGATGACAAGGTCACCGGGGTCTATCCCGAGCTGTCGCAGCACTGGCAGGACAGCCTGCGAACCTTTGCGACCGTCCAGCAACTGTGGGCGGGCGAATTGCGGCAGATGGGGGCGCTCGATGCCGCCGCGCGGCGCAACCGGCTGTTCGATCACGCGGCGGCGCAATGGAAGGCGAACCCGCCATCGACGCCGATCGTCGCCGCCGGGGTGACCAGCGCCGCGCCATCGCTGGCCCGGCTGTTGCGGGCGGTCGCGGACCTGCCGCAGGGCGCGGTGGTCCTGCCCGATTTCGATCTCAACCTGCCTGACGCCGTGTGGGAAGAGCTTGGCCGGGCCGGGGCCGCGCCCGAACCGGGCGATACGCCGTTCGCCAGGGACGATGCGGTCACCCACCCGCAATATCATCTCAAGCTGCTGCTGGGGCGCATGGCGGTGCGGCGCGAGGAAGTGCAGCCCTGGCACCGGCGCGGCATCGGCGCATCGCAGCCCGGGCGCAGCCACGCCATCGGATCGCTGTTTCTCCCGCCCGAGGCGAGCAAGGGCTGGGTCGACCTGCCCGCCGAAAAGCGCCGCCTGTCGGGCGTGCGGGTGATGGTCACCGCCAATCCCGAGGAAGAGGCGCAGGCGATCGCGCTGCTGGTGCGCGAGGCACTGGAGCAGCCAGAGAAACGCATCGCCGTGGTCACGCCCGACCGGGGGCTGGCGCGCCGCGTGGTCCATCACCTCGCGCGCTGGAACATCCTTGCCGACGATTCGGCCGGGCGCCCCTTGTCGCAGACTCCGGCAGGGCGGCTGTTGCTGCTGCTGGCCGAGGTGCTGGCAGAGGACGCGCGCCCGGTGCCGCTGATGGCGCTGCTTGGGCACCCGCTGGTCGATGGCGGGATGGAGCGCGGCACCTGGCTGCGCCAGCTGCGACGCGTCGAGCGCGAGTTGCGCGGACCGCGCAAGGCGGGCGGGCTGGCGCCGCTGGCGGAAATCGTCGCAAGGCTGGCGAAGCGGCACCCGCGCACAGCGGAGTGGCTTGTCGTGGTCGAGGCGACCCTCTCGCCATTGCTGGCGGTGGATGAGGAGATCGCACTCGCCGACCTGCTCGACGCGCTGGCCGTGGCGGGCGAGGCGCTGTGCGGCGAGAAGCTGTGGGCGCGCGAGGATGGCCGTTCGCTGGCAAGCTTTGTCGAGGAGATGCGGCTCCAGGCGCGCGCGGCCGAGTTCCGGCTTGCCCGGTCGGAGACGGTCGTAGCGTTGCGCGAGGCGATGGAACAGGTCGCGGTGCGCCCGCCCTATGGCGGCCATGCGCGGGTGCAGGTGCTGGGCCTGCTCGAAAGCCGGATGAACCGCGCCGATCTGGTGATCTGCGCCGGGCTCAACGAGGGCAGCTGGCCCGCGCGCGGCAGCGTCGATGCGCTGCTCGCCCCGGCGGTGCTGCGCGCGCTGGGCGTGCCGGGGTCGGACTTTCGCATCGGCCTGTCGGCGCATGATCTGGCCGGGGCATTGGGCGCGCCCGAAGTGGTGCTGAGCCGTGCCGAGCGCGACGAGGGCGGCCCGGCGATCCCTTCGCGCTTCCTGTTGCGGGTCGAGGCGCTGCTGGGCGAATTGCTCGACCGGCATCGCGAGACGCGCGCGGTCGAATTGGCACGCACCCTGGCCCGCGCCGAACGCGAACCGGCGCATCCGCGCCCCAGGCCCGACCCCGCGCCGGAGCAGCGCGACGTCGATATTTCGGCCACCGCGCTCGACCGGCTGCTGGGCGATCCCTATCAGTTCTATGCCAGCAAGATCATGCAGTTGCGCGACCTTGAGCCGCTCGATGCCGATCCTTCGCCCGCCTGGCAGGGGACTCTTGCGCATGAAATCCTGCAACGCTGGCACCTTGCGCGCATGGGTGACCCGAAGGCCCGGCTTGCGCCGATCACGGAGGCCGTGCTCGATGTGGCCAATGTCGATGCGCTGACCCGCGGGCTGTGGGTTCCCCGGCTGGAACAGGCGCTGCGCTGGATCGAGGAACAGGTCGAAACCAGCCCGGACCGCGAAGTGATTGCCGTCGAAGCCGACGGGGAGATGACTTTCGAAGGGGTCCATGTCCATGGACGGGCGGACCGCATCGATCGGCTGGCCGACGGGACGCTGGCCATCGTCGACTACAAGACGGGCAAGCCGCCCAGCGCGGCCATGGTCGAACGGGGCTATGCTCTCCAGCTCGGCATCCTTGGGCTGATTGCCGAACGGCATGGGTTCGAAGGGCTGTCGGGCGAACCCGGCGGCTACGAATACTGGTCGCTGGGAAGCTCGGACAATGAATACGGTTTCGGCTATGTCGAGGTGCCGCTCAAGGTCGGGCGCAAGACCAGCGGGGTGTTGCCCGAAGATTTCCTGCCGCACGCCGCCGATTGGCTGGCCAGCGCTATCACCCGCTTCATCAAGGGCCGCGATCCCTTCACCGCGCGCGAAAACCCGGATTATCCGGCTTACGACACCTATGACCAGCTGATGCGGCTCGACGAGTGGGTCGCCACGCAGGACGGGGAGGATGCGGCGTGAGTGGCAAGGTCTATCCGCTCAAGGACAAGCAGGCGCTGGCGGTCGATCCGCTCGACAGCGTGTGGCTTTCGGCCAGCGCGGGGACGGGCAAGACGCAGGTGCTGTCCGCGCGCGTGTTGCGCCTGCTGCTGCAACCGGGGGCCGACCCCTCGCAAATCCTCTGCCTCACCTTCACCAAGGCGGGCGCGGCGGAAATGGCGGTGCGCGTCAACACCGTGCTCGCGCGCTGGGTGCGGATGGAGAGCGCGAAGCTGGCGCGCGAACTGGGCTATCTTGGCGCGCCGATCGACCCCGACACGCAATCGCGCGCGCGGGCGCTGTTCGCGCGCGTGCTCGATTGCCCGGGCGGCGGCCTGCGGATCGATACGATCCACGCCTTCGCGCAATATCTCCTCGCCGCCTTCCCGGGCGAGGCGGGGCTGCTCCCCGGTTCGCGCCCGATGGAGGACCGCGAACGCGACCTGCTGAGCCGCCAGGTGCTCGCCGATCTGCTCGAAGGCGGCGATCCGCGCGTGATCGGCGCGGTGGCCGAAATGAGCCGCCGCAAGGGGCCCGATGCGGTGCGGGGCTGGCTGATGCGCTGCGCCAGGCACATGGATCTGTGGGAAGGGCCGGCAAGCTGGCAACCGCCGATGCAGGCGCGGGTGCGCCAGCTGCTGGGCATTGCCGCCGATGCTGGCGAAGGCTGGGTGGCCGAGGCGTGTTCGGACACGAATTTCCCGGTGGGCGTGCTGCAAGCCTGCGCTTCAGCCTGCCGCGACTGGTCGGCGGCGACGGGGCAGAAGGCGGCGGATTTCATCGCCGGCTGGCTGGCGAGCGATGCCGCCACGCGGCTCGCCACGCTCGACGGGTTCTTCGACACGCTGCTCAGGAAGGACGGCGCCCCGCGCAAGATGGCGGGCGCGGAAAAGGCCGATCCCGGGTTTGCCGCCATGCAGGAGGTGATTTCCGAAGCAGTCGCTGCCATCGTCGAACGCAGGGCCTTGCTCGAACTTTCGGGCTTCCTCGCGCCGCAGCTCGAGGCCGGGCGGGCCTTTGCGCTACGTTGGCAGGAGGCCAAGGAGCGCGAGGGGCTGGTCGATTTCGACGACCTTATCGCGCGTGCCGCGCAACTGCTTTCCAACAGCGAAATGGCCGACTGGATCCGCTACAAGCTCGACCGCAGCTTCGACCATATCCTCGTCGACGAAGCGCAGGACACCAACGCCGCGCAATGGGCCATCGTCAAGGCGCTGGCGGACGAGTTCTTCGCGGGCGAGGGCGCGCGTGGCGACCGCATCCGCACGATCTTCGCGGTGGGCGATTACAAGCAGGCGATCTTCGGCTTCCAGGGCACCAGCCCGGAAAATTTCCGCGAGGCGCGCGACCATTTCCGCGAACGCATGGCGGCCAATGCCGGTGCGGTGGCCGAATTGCGCAATGCACCGAAGATCCGGCGGCTCGAGGAATACGGCCTCCAGCGCAGCTATCGCACCAACCAGACCGTGCTCTCCTTCGTCGATCGCGCGATCGATGCGATCGGTTTCGACGGGCTGGGGCTCGACAAGCGCGACGGCGCGCATATCGGCAGCGACGAACCCGGGCAGGTGGTGCTGTGGAACACGATCCACGCCGACAGCGGGCTGGAGGACGGCGAGGCGGACGAAAGCTGGCTGGGCAAGCACGACCGCAAGCTTGCCGACAAGATCGCGTTGCAGATCGGGGACTGGCTCGATCCCAAGGGTCCCGGCCTCACGCTCGTCAGGCGGCAACCCCGCCGGGCACAGGCGGGCGACATCATGGTGCTGGTGCAGAAGCGCCGTGATCTTGCCTCGCTGATCGTCGCGCGGCTCTATCGGCACGGCGTGCCGGTGGCGGGGGTCGACCGCTTGCGGCTGGGCAATCCGCTGGCGGTCAAGGACCTGATGGCCGCGCTGCGCTTCGCCGCGCAGCCGCTCGATGACCTCACGCTCGCCTGCCTGCTGGTTTCGCCGCTCATCGGGTGGAGCCAGGACGATCTGCTCAGGCTCGGCCGTCGCGCCCCGAAGGTGCACTTGTGGGAGCATCTGCGCGATTCCACGGACGATCTGGCCCACCGCACGGTCGATCTTCTGCGCGAGATATTGCGCCGGGCCGATTTCGACAGCCCGCAGCAATTGCTCCACTGGATCCTCGTCGGGCCGATGGACGGGCGGCGCAGGCTGGTCGCGCGGCTGGGGCGCGAGGCGAACGATCCGATCGACGAATTGCTCAATGCCGCCAACGCCTTCGCCAGCGCCCACACCGCCAGCCTGCAGGGCTTCGTCCGCTGGTTCGATGCCGGCGACGGCGAATTGAAGCGCGAGGCGGGCGAGGGTGACGATCAGGTGCGGGTGATGACCGTTCACGGCTCCAAAGGGTTGGAGGCACCCATCGTGATCCTGGCCGATGCGGCGATCCGGCCCGATTCTTCTGGCGATCTTGTCTTGCAGGAACAACAGCCTGATACCGGAACTTCACGCGATATCCCATTGCCCGCGCTGACCCGTGACGAGAAGGTCGGCCCGGTCCGCCGGGTCGACGAGCTCCACTCCGCCCGCGCGATGCAGGAACACTGGCGACTGCTCTATGTCGCCATGACCCGTGCGCAGGAGGCGCTGTTCATCGGCGGCTCGCTCGGTCCGCGCGATGTGAGGAACGGCCCGCATGGGGATAGCTGGTACGCCCGCCTGCGGGCACTGTTCGATCCCGGCGAGGGGCTGGCGGACCCGCTGTGGGGCGCGCGGTGGGAGATCGGGGTGCGGGCAGCTTCGGTGGCTGCGGCCCCAACTGCTGAGCCGGACGAATCGCCCGTCCTGCCCGATTGGGCGGTGCGCCCGGTCGGCCCCGAACCGCGCCCGCCGCGCCCGCTCGCGCCTTCGGGGCTGGGCGAGGTCGAGGGCAGCGATCCCCCGCTGCCGCCGGGGCAGGCAAGCGAGGCCGCGCGGCGCGGCACGCTGATCCATGCGCTGCTCGAACGGATGCCGCAGGTGCCCGGCGCCCAGCGCGAGCCGCGCGGGCGGGGATGGCTGGCGAAACAGGCCGCCGGGCTTGACGAAGCGGCGCGGGAGGAAATCCTGTCGCGTGCGCTCGCGGTTCTGGCCGATCCTGGCTTCGCGGCGATTTTCGGGCCCGAAGCGCTCGCGGAAGTGCCGCTCGCCGCCACTGTCGAGGGACGGGTGGTGATGGGCACCGCCGACCGGCTGCTGGTCACGCCGGAACGGGTCATCGTGGTCGATTTCAAGACCGCCCGGCGCCCGCCACCGGACCTCGACGGCGTGCCCGAAGGCACGCTGCGGCAGATGGCGGCCTATGTCGCAGCGCTGGAGACGATCTACCCGGGCAGGGCGGTGGAAGCCGGTGTGCTCTATACCCAGACGCCGCAACTGATCGCCTTGCCGCAGGCAGTGCTCGCTGCCTACAAGGGTGCGTTTGCGGTCTCGCAGGAAAGCTTTGCCCTGCCGCCGCTTGAGTAGTTGCACCGATTGCCCACATCGGGTTCAAGAGAATTTCAGGAGATTTCGCATGGCAACCACCGCTGTTACCGACGCCAGCTTCAAGGCCGAGGTTCTTGATTCCACCAAGCCCGTGCTGGTCGATTTCTGGGCCGATTGGTGCGGTCCGTGCAAGATGATCGCACCCGCGCTCGAAGAACTGTCGGACGAGCTGGGCGACAAGGTGACCATCGCCAAGATGGACATCATGGAAAACCCCAATGTCCCCGGTGGCATGGGCGTCCAGTCGATCCCCTATCTGGTGCTGTTCAAGAACGGCCAGCCCGCCGCTCACATGCGTGGTGCCGCGCCGAAAGGCCAGCTCAAGCAGTGGCTTGAGAGCGTTCTTTAATCCAGTTTCGAATATAGGGTGGCGAGCCCGTCCCACAGGGCCGGGCTCGCCGCGCCGATAAGCCCGCGCCGGTCCCGCTCGTCGACGCGATAGGGCGAACCATCGGGCCGGGCGATCCTGCCGCCCGCTTCTTCCAGCCACAATGCCCCGGCGGCATGGTCCCAGGCCAGCGTGCGCTCGAAGAAGGACACGTCATTCTCGCCCAGCGCCAGCCGGGGATACTGCTCCGCCGCACAGCGCGGGGCTTCGACCGCGCGGTAATGCGGCGCGATATGTTCCCGCACCAATTCGCGGCGCGCCGGATCGAGGAAGATCACCGAAATGGCCGCTACGGGCGGGGTTTCGCCGGTCGCCCGCGCGCTTGCCCGCTCGCCGTCGACATAGGCCCCGGACCCGCGGTGGGCGCTGCAGAACCGGCCCGAAAGGCAATCGTAGATCCAGCCGGACTGCGCAAGCCCGCCGCTGGCCCGCGCCAGCAGGATGCCGAAGGGCGCTTGGCCGTGCGCGAAATTGTGGGTGCCGTCGATCGGATCGATGATCCAGCAATCGCCGCCAAGGTGGTCGAGCACGGCGCGGTCGGCATGGGCTGCCTCCTCGCCGACCATGGCCAGCGAGGGGTCGATCCGCGCCAGCCCTTCGGCCAGCATCAGCTCCGCCTCGCGGTCGGCGATGGTGACGAGGTCGTCCTGCGCCTTCTCGATGATCTCGCCGCGCGCAAGTTTGCCAAAGCGCGGCAGGATCGCCTGCTCGGTCACGCGCCGCATCAGTGCGTGGATGGTTTCGTCAAGTAGCAAATGCATCCCGATCACCGCTTGGTATTTCGCAGGAACTTGCGTAAATGGGAGGAATGAACGCTCCGTTTGGACATAATCGTTCGAAAAACGCCCAGGGAGGACGGATGTACGCTATCGTTTTCGATCTCGATACGATCGTTCTCGAACAGACCTACCCCAACCAGAGCTGGCGCAATGCCTATCAAGACATTCGACGGGTTCTCGAAGATCGCGGTTTCGAATGGCAGCAAGGCTCGACATATTTCGGGAATGAAAACATCAGTGCAGTAGATTGCGTTGTCGCTGCGCAGGAGCTGAAGCGGCAATACGCCTGGTTTCAGCCTTCCGTTCGCGATATCCGTATGTTGCGAATTGAAGAAAATAACGATCTTGGACCCGCACTGGATTAGCTCCGATAGTCGGCGTTGATCGCGATGTAGCCATGCGTGAGGTCGCAGGTCCACACGGTGGCCCGACCCTCGCCGATACCCATATCCACGTCGATGCGGATGTCCTGCCCGGCCAGATGGGCTGCGAGCGGGGCCTCGTCATAATCGGGCAGCGGCTGGCCGTCGCGGGCGGCCCAGATGCCGCCGAAGCCGATCGAAAGCCGGTCGCGATCGGCCGGTTCGCCCGCCTTGCCCACCGCCATCACCACCCGGCCCCAATTGGCATCGCCGCCCGCGATCGCGGTCTTCACCAGCGGTGAATTGGCGATGCAGAGTCCGACCCGGCGCGCGCTTTCATCGCTGGCGGCGCGGGTAACGGCGATCTCGACGAACTTCTGCGCGCCTTCGCCATCGCGCACCACCAGCTGCGCCAGCTCGCGGCAGACCTCGAGCAGGGCGGCGTAGAAGGCGTCCGCCCCGGCGTCCTCCCACGATGCCAGCGCAGCATTGCCCGCAGCGCCGGTGGCGAACAGCAGCACCGTGTCGCTGGTCGAGGTGTCGCCATCGACGGTAATGCAGGAAAAGCTCTCCCGATTGGCCTTCGACAGCATCTCCTGCAGGAACACCGGCGCAATGGCTGCATCGGTGAAGATATAGCCCAGCATCGTCGCCATATCGGGCGCGATCATCCCGCTGCCCTTGATAAAACCGGCCAGCTCGACGCGGGTTGCGCCAAGCATGGCAGTGGCACCGGCGCCCTTGGTGAAGGTATCGGTCGTGCCGATGGCACGAGCCGCATCCTCCCACCCGCAGGGTTCGGCAACCAGGGCGGCGGCAACGCCGTCGCGCGCCTTGTCCTTGGGCAGCGGCACGCCGATCACCCCGGTGGAGGAAACGAAGACTTCCTGCGGCGCGCAATCGAGGGCGTGGGCCACCTGCGCCATGATCTGCTCGACCGCCTCGCGCCCGCGATAGCCGGTGAAGGCGTTGGAATTGCCGGCATTGACCACCAGCGCGCGGGCGCGGCCGGTTCCGGCATTCGCGCGGCCAAGCTCGACCTCGCTCGATGCGCAGGCGCTCCTGGTGAAGACCCCGGCTACAGCCGTGCCCGGTGCCAGTTCGGCCAGCGTCAGGTCGCAGCGGTCCCATGCCTTGTACTGCGCCCTTGCCACGCGCAGCGTGACCCCCGCGATCGGGGGCAGGGCGGGAAACGGACGGGACAGCGGCGAAGGTGCGAGTTCCATGGCTCGCGCGCTAGCCGTCCGCCCGGGGCGCTGCAAGCATTCACGCGGGGCGCAGACGTCCCTTGGGCACCAGCAGGAAGGCCGCCAGATAGAGCAGGCCTGTCACCAGCAGCAGATTGTTGTAGCCGAGGAACAGCGCCGAATATTCGAGGCAGCCGCCGACAATCGTGCCGAGTAGATTGATCGCGAAGGCGCTTTGCGAATCGCCGCTCTCGCGGAACCGCTTGGCGAAAGCGATATTGGCGAGATAGATCGGCAGGAAGGCGAGCACCGTGGCCGAGATCAGCCGCAGCCAGAATGAGAGCGACAGCAGCCATTCGGGCTTGATCACCCAGGCCGCGGCAAGCGAAAGCGCAATGCCCGCGAACACAACCTTGAGCGGCGGCGTCTTCACACGCCGTTCGGTTTCGACTGCGGCCAGCACGATCAGCAGCACGCCTGCGAAGACCAGCGCGTTGACGAACCAGGTCGTGCCGAACAACAGCGCAAAGGTCGCGACGTTCTTGGTTTCGAGCAGCAGGAAGGCGGCGCCCATGAAGAACAGGTCTGCATAGGGCCGCATGGTGCTAAGCGGGCCGCCGAGCACGCGCACGGTAACCAGCGAGGCGAGCAGGATGGCGAGAATGGTGACTGTGTAGAGCGGCGGGAAGGTATCACCGCGGAAATAGAGGAAGGGCGCATCGTCCTTGGCCGTCGTCACCGGTTCGCTTGGTTCCCATGCCGCGCCACAGGTCTGCGCATCGGCTTTCATCGCCACGCTCACGACTGCCTGCGCATCTGCCCAGGTGTCGACACAGGGAGCATGGCCGAAGATCTTGGCGGCCGTCCCTGCTAGGCGGTCGATCAGCCAAGGTTCGCGGTAGTAATTGTACATGGCGAAGGCGCCGTCGGGCTTAAGGACGTGGTGGACCGAGGTCATAGCCTCTTCGGTGAAGAGAAAGCTCTCGAGCCGGATCTGCGAAGCGCCGCTCACCAACGTCAGCGAATCGGGCAGGGCGAAGAGGACCAGATCGTATTTGCGATCGGTGTTTTCGAGAAAGGCGCGCCCGTCGTTGACGTGGCGGGTGACCGCAGCATTCGCATAAGGGCGGTCGATATTGTTCTTCGCACCGATCTCCATAATCAGCGGATCGATGTCGACGGCATCGACATGCTTGGCGCCCTCGCGCAGCGCAATGGCCACGTCCGAGCCCGAGCCGGCGCCGATGATCAGCACATCGTCTAGTTTCTTGGGCAGGCGCAGATAGGGCATTTCATAGATGCGCTCGCCCTGTTCGAGCTTCCATTCGGCCGGCGCCATCTGCTGATGCGGCACGCCGTTTGCGCGGATCAGCAAGAAGCCAGGCCCTTGGTTTTGCACCGTCTGTGTCTGGATCTTGTAATAGGGCGACCAGCTGACACCGGGCTGAAAGGTTTCCATGGCGAGGCCGAGCAGGAGTACGAACGATCAGGCTATGCTTACCCGGCGCCGCTCGGGCAGGCTCAGCATGACGGCGGGGATCACCGCGATGACGCCCCACACGAGCGACGGTGCTCGCAGGAGGCTGAGTGCGGTAAAGGCAAGAATCCCTGCTAGCGAGCCGATCAAATCGTAGCGATAGGAGGTCAGCGGCTGGAGTTGCGCGAAGCAGCGCCCGACAAGTTCGGCCGGTCCGGCGAGGATCACCGCAACGAGGAGGAATACGAGCGGTAGAGCCAGCCAGGCCGGCGGGCCGCTGATCGCCAGCGAGGTGAAATAGATGATGTCCGACCCGCTGCGCTCGATCGAGATCGGGAATTTGATCACCCCGACCACCAGAATCACCAGCAGAGGCAATGTCACCGGCCAGATCGACCAGTTTTTGCGGCTGATCAAAAAGCCAGCGCCGATGCCCAAGAAGGATCCGAGCAGCACGAAATTGGAGAAATAGGAGAGGTGGACCACGTTCGAGCCGAGCCAGCGGATCAGCGCCAGTTCGAGGAACAGCATGAAGAAGGCCGAAAGCACCAGCCGCGTTGCGACGGGTCGCGCAGCCTCGCCTTCGAAAATCCCCGTATCGGCCGTAGCGGTGCTGGCCGCCGTATCGAATGTCTGCTGGTTCACTTGACCCCCTGAACGTGTCTGCGCCGCCCCCCCGTGGACGCTCTCTGACAGGTCTGCTATCCCGCTTATGGTTAGTAAAGTCTTACCAACAGGCGGCGTGCATGGACAAAGAGGCGGCGTGCATGGACAAAGAGATCGCGTGACCTTATTGTAACGACATCATGCTGCGCCGCCTGCTAGCCTGCCTTGCGTTGATCTCCGGCCTTGCCGCCGCGAATGCGCCTGCGCATGCCAGCATGCTCGACGCCATGGGTGCGCCGCTCGAGCTGACGCAGAGGGCGGATGACCCGGGCAAGGCGGAAAAGGCCAGCTGTGCCGAACGCCAGCGCCAGCAGCGCGTGCGGGGCGAGAAGGTCACGCCGTGCCGCCCCTGCGAAAGCGTGCGCGTGGTCATCCCCACGGTGATGTTCGGCGCCGACCGCGCCTTCGAATAACACTTCATCGAGACCCAGCATTTTCCGCTTGCCCGGCACCGCCATGGTGCGCGGGCGATTGCCAGATAGACTCCACCCCAAGGTATCCCATCCATGCTCAATTCCGTGATGAAGGCCGTGTTCGGCTCTTCCAACGATCGTTACGTCAAGTCGCTCGGCAAGATCGTCGAGCAGATCAATGCGCTGGAGCCGCAGATCCAGGCGCTCAGCGATGCCGAACTGGCAGCACAGACCGACAAGTTCCGTGGTCAGCTGGCCGAGGGCAGGACGCTCGACGATATCCTCCCCGAAGCCTTCGCCACCGTGCGCGAAGCCTCCATCCGCGTGCTCGGCATGCGGCATTTCGACGTGCAGATGATCGGCGGCATCGTGCTCCATCGCGGCGAAATCGCCGAAATGCGCACGGGCGAGGGCAAGACGCTGGTCGCCACGCTGGCGACCTATCTCAACGCCATCGAGGGCAAGGGCGTCCATGTCGTCACCGTCAACGACTATCTCGCCCGCCGCGATGCCGAATGGATGGGCCGGCTGCACCAGTTCCTGGGCCTGACGATCGGCGTGATCGTGCCCAACCTCAACGAATTCGAGCGGCGCGAGGCCTATAACGCCGACATCACCTATTCGACCAACAACGAGCTTGGCTTCGACTATCTGCGCGACAACATGAAGCACGAGCGCAGCCAGATGGTGCAGCGCCCCTTCAACTTCGCGGTGGTCGACGAGGTCGACTCGATCCTGATCGACGAAGCGCGCACCCCGCTGATCATCTCGGGCCCGACCGAGGACAAGTCCGAACTCTATATCGCCATCGACGAGGTGGTGAAGCAGTTCCCCGAAGACTGGTACGAGAAGGACGAGAAACAGCGCAACATCCAGCTGACCGAGGACGGCACCGAAGAGGTCGAGAAGATCCTCATCGCCAAGGGCCTGCTGCAGAGCGACAATCTCTATGACGTCGAAAACACGCAGGTCGTCCACCACCTCGACCAGGCGCTGCGCGCGGTGCACATGTTCAAGCGCGACACCGACTATATCGTCAAGGACGACAAGGTCGTCATCATCGACGAATTCACCGGACGCATGATGGATGGCCGGCGCTGGTCGAACGGCTTGCACCAGGCGGTCGAGGCCAAGGAAGGCGTGAAGATCGAGCCCGAGAACCAGACGCTCGCCTCGATCACCTTCCAGAATTATTTCCGCATGTATCCCAAGCTGTCGGGCATGACCGGCACCGCGGCCACCGAAGCGGCGGAATTCTGGGACATCTACAAGATGAACGTGGTCGAGATTCCGACCAATGTCCCGGTCCAGCGGATCGACGAGGAAGACGAGTTCTACAAGAACACGCAGGACAAGTTCAAAGCCATCGCCAAGGCGATCGCGGAAAAGTCCAGGATCGGCCAGCCGGTGCTGGTCGGCACCGTGTCGATCGAGAAGAGCGAGCTGCTGAGCGAATTCCTCAAGCAGGAAGGCGTGCCCCACGCGGTGCTCAACGCGCGGTTCCACGAACAGGAAGCGCATATCGTGGCGCAGGCAGGCCGCATCGGCGCGGTGACGATCGCGACCAACATGGCCGGGCGCGGCACCGACATCCAGCTGGGCGGCAACCTTGAATTCCGCATCAATGACGAACTCAGCACCATGCCCGAAGGGCCAGAGCGCGATGCGGCAGTGGCCCTGATCAAGGCGGAAATCGCCGAAGAGAAGCGGCGCGTGCTCGAGGCCGGCGGCCTGTTCGTGCTCGGCACCGAACGGCATGAAAGCCGCCGCATCGACAACCAGCTGCGCGGCCGTTCAGGGCGTCAGGGCGACCCGGGGCTCAGCCGCTTCTACCTGTGCCTCGAGGACGATCTGCTGCGCATCTTCGGGCCCGACACGCTGTTCTCCCGCATGATGAACTCGAACCTCGAGGATGGTGAGGCGATCGGTTCAAAGTGGCTGTCGAAAGCCATCGAAACGGCGCAGAAGAAGGTCGAGGCGCGCAACTACGAGATCCGCAAGCAGGTCGTGCAATACGACGACGTGATGAACGATCAGCGCAAGGTGATCTACGAGCAGCGCGCCGAGATCATGGACAGCGACGCGGTCGATGACGTCGTGGTCGATATGCGCCACGATGCGATCAACGCCATCGTCGGTTCCGCCTGCCCCCCCGGCTCCTATCCCGAACAGTGGGATATCGAGGGGCTCAGGGAACGGCTCGGTCAGGTGCTCGGGATCGCCTTCCCGATCGAGGAATGGGTCGAGGAAGACCATGTCGAACCCGAATTGATCGAGGAACGGGTGCGCGAAACCGTCGACCGGCTGATGGAAGAAAAGCTGGCGAGGGACGATCCGGCGCTGTGGCGGCGGATCGAGAAGAGCGTGCTGCTGCAGGAACTCGATGGCGAGTGGAAGGACCACCTCTCCACGCTCGACGCCTTGCGCCAGGTCGTCGGCCTGCGCGCCCATGCGCAAAAGCAGCCGCTCAACGAGTACAAGCAGGAAGCCTTCAGCCTGTTCGAGACCATGCTCGACAAGCTGCGCGAAACGGTTACCGGCAAGCTGATGCGCATCGAGATCCAGGAACCGCAACCGATGCCGCGGGTATCCTTGCCCAACCTGCCCGATTTCCTTACCGGCCATATCGACCCGCTTTCGGGGCTCGAGGATTCGAACGACAGCGACGGTTCGGCGGCGCGGCCCGAGCTGTTCGGTTCGCTGGCCGGCAGCCCGCGCGCGGCGGTGGGGCCGGGCGGCTCGATCACCGACAATCCCTTTGCCGACATGGAAATCAGCCGCAACGCACCGTGTCCATGCGGCTCGGGCAACAAGTACAAGCATTGCCACGGCGCGGTCGGTGCCTGAGGCGGGCCGGCTCGGGATCGATATCGGCTGGCGTATCGCCCCTTTCCCCTGAAATTGCTCTGGATCCCGCCCATGTTCGTCCTGGTCTTCGGTTTCTTCCTGACCGCGGTTCTCTATGCCAGCGTCGGTTTCGGCGGTGGCTCGACCTACAGCGCGCTGCTGGCGCTATCGGGGATCGACTACCGGATATTCCCGCTGCTTTCGCTCGCCTGCAACATCGTGGTGGTGACCGGCGGGTCGATCCGCTTTGCACGGGCGGGCGTAACGCCCTGGCGTGGGGCGCTGCTGCTCACGGCAATCGCCGCGCCCGCCGCCTTCCTTGGCGGGTTGACCCCGATCGACGAGACGGCATTCCTCGCCATTCTGGGCATCAGCCTGGTGCTGACCGGGCTGACCCTGCTGCTGCCGGTGAAGGAACGGGCAGGCGAGCCGACCCGCATGGCGCGGTTCATGCCGTTCGCCGCCGCGCCCCTGGGCTATCTCGCCGGGCTGGTCGGGATCGGTGGCGGGATCTTCCTTGCGCCGCTGCTCCACCTCACGCGCTGGAACACCCCGCGCTCGGTCGCGGCGACCGCCAGCCTGTTCATCCTCATCAACTCGATTTTCGGGCTGGGCGGGCAATTGCTCAAGGGCGGGGCCGGGCGGTTGGCGCTGGCCATCGAAACCGGCTTGCCGCTGCTTGTCGCGGTCGCGGTGGGCGGCCAGATCGGCAGCCTGCTGGCGCTGAAATACCTGCCGCAGGCGTGGATACGCTGGGCGACCGCCGCGCTCACCATCTGGGTGGGCGGACGCCTGCTGTTCGGATCGTGAGAAGAAGAATGGCTCCCCGAGTTGGATTCGAACCAACGACCAAGTGATTAACAGTCACCTACTCTACCGCTGAGCTATCGGGGAGCAGCCCGCCAGGGTTTCCCCCGGCAAGTCAGGGGTGCGCCTATATGGGCGGGATTCGGGTTTGGCAAGCGGGCAAATGGCAATTTGTGTGCGGTGTGGCGGAGGGCGCGGCGCTCACACCACGAACTGCTCGGCAACGATGCGTTCGTCGAGCGAATGGCCGGGATCGAACAGCAGCGTCAGCTCTTTCTCGCGCGCGATGGCAAGGCGCACTTCGGCAACGTCGCGGACCTCGCGCTGGTCGGCTACCACGCTGACCGGGCGTTTTTCTTCCTCGAGCACGCGCAGGCGCACCTCGCTGCGGTCGGGCAGGATCGCGCCGTGCCAGCGCCGCGGGCGGAAGGGGCTGATCGGGGTCAGCGCCAGCAGCTGCGAATCGAGCGGCAGGATCGGACCGTCGGCCGAAAGGTTGTAGGCGGTCGAACCGGCGGGCGTGGCCAGCAGCACGCCGTCGCACACCAGTTCGGCAATGCGCACCTTGTCGTCGACGCTCACTTCGATCTTGGCGGTCTGGCGTGTTTCGCGCAGCAGCGACACTTCGTTGATGGCAAAGCAGCTGTGCCGCTCGCCATCCTGCGTCACCGCCTGCATCAGCAGCGGGGCGATCGTGTGCGGTCTGGCCCGCGCGACCCGGCCGAACAGCGTGTCGACCCTGCGGTTGCGGTTCATCAGGAAGCCGACCGTGCCCAGGTTCACGCCATAGGCCGGAAGGATATGGCCGCTGTCGAGCATCGCATGCAGGCTTTGCAGCATGAAGCCGTCACCACCGAGCACGACCACCGCATCGGCTTCCTCGAGCGGAGCCCAATCGATCGTATCGCGGTAACACGCCGCTGCTTCCTGTGCGCGCCCGGAATCGGATGCCAGCAAGGCGAGGCGGCTGTATTCGGCCATGGTCCGTGTTCCCTCCCGCCCATGCGAATGGCGCTGCGGATTGCGCGGCGTTCCTATGAAGCTGCGTCCCATTTGGCAACAGAGCCGAATTGCTGGCATATGTTTCGTCCGGCCGCGATAAGAACGTTGCCATGGCGGGCATACCCAATGACATGACGCAAGGATCTCGAGACAGCCTGACCGGCCTTGCCGATATGGTGCATGCGTGCGCCATGATTGCCGGATGGCAGGCGGACTGGCCGCGCAATACGATCGCCTGCCCCATCCAGGCCATGCTGATCTCGCTCGGGCGGATCGACACGGTCAATGTGGCCTTCGGCGAGAGCGCGGGCGATGGCGCGCTGGTCGAAGTGGCGCAGCGGATCAAGCATTTCGCCGCCGACGAACTCGAATCGAGCGCCTGGCTGGCGGCGCGGATCAGCGGCGGAGCCTTCCTGCTCGTCGCGCGCCAGCAATGCAGCCGCGAACGCTGGCAGTGGCTGGCGGAGGCGCTGGCCGATGCCATCGCCATGCCGATCGCCAATCCCGGGGAGGATGGGGCGCGCCTGCGCCTGTGGCCGCGCATCGCGCTGATGCGGGTGACCGAGCACGATCACCCCGATCGCATCCTCGACCGGCTGTCCGAAGTGCAGGCGCGCATGCGCAGGGAGCATGGACGCCGGATCGACTGGTCCACTGGCGAAGTGGCACGGCTTGGCCGATCCTATCGCGAGCTCGAGGCCGACCTGCTCGCCGCGATCGACAAGGACGAGATCGAGATCCTGTTCCAGCCGCAATATGCGCTCAAGGACGATCGCATGATCGGGGCCGAGGCGCTGGCGCGCTGGCATCACCCCACCATCGGACGGATCGGCGCCAGTTCGCTGTTCCAGATCGCCGAGCGCGCCGATCACGTGGCGCAATTGTCGCGCCACATCGCGCAGCGGGCGCTCGAACACGCGGTCCGCTGGCCCGAACATTTGCGGGTATCGGTCAACATCACCCCGGCCGACCTCGCCGCCGAGTGCTTTGCGACCGAATTTGCCCGGCTGGCAGAGCGCATCGGGTTCCCGATGGAGCGCATCACGCTGGAGATCATCGAACAGGTGCTGGTGGCCGATCTGGACCGGGTCGGGCAGGTGCTCGACCAGCTCAAGGTCTTCGGGATTCGCCTTGCGCTCGACGATTTCGGCGCGGGTTTCTGCAACTTCCGCTATCTCAAGGTGCTGCCGATCGACTGCATCAAGCTCGACCGTTCGATGATCGACGGCGTGCTGGAGGACGAGCGCGACCTTGCGGTGTTCCGCGCAATCCTCGCGATGGCGCGGGCGCTCGGCCTGGCGGTGGTGGTCGAAGGGGTCGAGAGTGAGGCGCAGCGCGCACTGGTCGCGGCAGAAGGCTGCGAATACTATCAGGGCTTTCTGCGTTCAGAACCCATGACGCCCGATGAATTCCTGTCTATCGCCGGTAGTTAGGCGACTTTTTTCTCACCATTTCTGGCCCTGCGAACGATCGCTGACAGCCCCTTGGTAAGCTGGAGCAGCCCGTTGAGGCGGCTTTCGGGCGAACCCCATGCACGGCTGATCACCAGCTTCATGTCGGGCCGCAGCCTGGCGGTGCCGGCCAGGCGATCGACATAGGCCAGCAGCCCTGCGGGATCGGGGAAATCGTCCATGTGGAAGGTCACCAGCGTGCCCGCCGCGCCGACATCGATCTTGGCGATGTTGGCCTCGATCGCCTGGTGCTTGATCTCGATCAGGCGGATCAGATTGGTGGTGGCGGGCGGCAGGTCGCCGAAGCGGTCGATCATTTCCGCCGCCAGTGCCTCGATCTCGGGCCTGTCCTGCGCGTCGTTGAGGCGGCGGTAGAGCGCCATGCGCACGGCAAGATCGGGGACGTAGTCTTCCGGGATCATGATCGGGGCATCGACGGTGATCTGCGGACTTACGCTGTCGCGCTTGCTTTCGAGGCCCAGTTCGCCCGCCTTGGCCGCCAGGATCGCGTCCTCGAGCATCGACTGGTAGAGTTCGAAACCGACTTCGCGGATATGGCCCGACTGCTCGTCGCCCAGCAGATTGCCCGCGCCGCGAATGTCGAGATCGTGGCTGGCAAGCTGGAACCCGGCCCCCAGGCTGTCGAGATCGCCCAGCACCTTGAGCCGCTTCTCCGCCACCTCGCTCAGCTGCGTGTCGGCGGCATAGGTGAGATAGGCATAGGCGCGCAGCTTGGCGCGGCCCACGCGCCCGCGCAGCTGGTAGAGCTGGGCGAGGCCGAAGATGTCCGCACGGTGGATGATGATCGTGTTCGCGCTGGGCAGGTCGAGCCCGCTTTCGACGATGGTGGTGGCCAGCAGGACATCGCACTTGCCTTCGTAGAAGGCGCTCATCCGCTCCTCGATCTCGCCCGCGCCCATCTGGCCGTGCGCAGCGATGAGCTTCACCTCGGGCACATGCTCGCGCAGCCATTCCTCGACGCTTTCCATGTCGGAAATGCGCGGCACGACGATGAAGCTCTGCCCGCCGCGATGGTGTTCGCGCAGCAGCGCTTCGCGCATCACCATGTCGTCCCATTCCATCACATAGGTGCGCACCGCCAGCCGGTCGACCGGCGGGGTCTGGATGGTCGACAGTTCGCGCAGGCCGGTCATCGCCATTTGCAGCGTGCGCGGAATCGGCGTGGCGGTCAGCGTCAGCATGTGCACATCGGCGCGCAACTGCTTGAGCTTTTCCTTGTGGTTGACCCCGAAACGCTGCTCCTCGTCGACGATCACGAGGCCGAGGTTCCTGAATTCGGTCTGCTTCGACAGGATCGCGTGGGTGCCGACCACGATGTCGATATCGCCACTGGCCAGCCCGTCGCGCGTGTCCTTCATCTCCCTGGCGGGCACAAGCCGCGAGAGACGGCCGACCTTGAGCGGGAAGCCATTGAAGCGGGCGGAGAAGTTCTCGAAATGCTGGCGCGCGAGCAGGGTGGTGGGGGCGACCACCGCGACCTGCTGGCCGTTCATCGCCGCGACAAAGGCGGCGCGCAGCGCCACCTCGGTCTTGCCGAAGCCGACATCGCCGCAGACCAGACGGTCCATCGGCCTGCCGCTTTCGAGATCGGCCAGAACATCGGCGATCGCGCGATCCTGATCGTCGGTTTCCTCCCACGGGAAGCGATCGAGAAACTGATTGTAGGGGCCTTGCTCGACCGCCAGCACAGGCGCCTTGCGCAGCGCGCGGGCGGCGGCGGTGCGCAGCAGTTCGTGCGCGATTTCGCGGATCCGCTCCTTGAGCCGCGCGCGGCGCTTCTGCCAGCCTTCGCCGCCCAGCTTGTCGAGCATCACCGCCTCTTCGGACGATCCGTAGCGGCTCAAAACGTCGATATTCTCGACCGGAATGTAGAGCTTGTCGCCTCCGCGATAGGCCAGCATCACGCAGTCGTGCTGCGATTTGCCGACGCTGACCGGCTCGAGCCCGAGGTATTTGCCGATGCCATGTTCGGTGTGGACGATCAGATCGCCCACGCTCAATGCCTGCAGTTCGGCCAGGAAGGCGTCGGCTTCGCGGCGCTTCCTCTTGCGCCGCACCAGCCGGTCGCCCAGTATGTCCTGCTCGGTCAGCAGTTCCATCTCGTCATTGGCGAAGCTCGCCTCGAGCGGGAGGACCATCGCGGCGGCTTGGCCCTTGGCCGACAGACCCAGCGCCTCCTGCCAGGTGTCGGCCAGCTGTACCGTGGCGCCCGCTTCGCCGAGGATCGAGGCGATGCGCGCGCGGCTGCCTTTGGAATAGGCCGCGATCAGCGGCCGCTTGCCCGCCTTGCCCAGTGCCTTCAGGTGATCGGCCAGCACCGGATAGACATTGTCGCCGCGCGCGCGTTCGGGCGCGAAATCGCGGCCCGAGCGGAAGCCGAAGCCGACCACCTTGTCGCTTTCGGGTTCGTCGAAGACCGTCGCGCGGTGCGCGGGGGCCGAGGCCAGCGCGGCCTGCAACTCACCGTCGGTCAGGTAAAGCGTGGCCGGTTCGAGCGGGCGATAGCTGCCCTTGGCCTGCCCGCTCGCCGCCTTGCGCTGCTCGAAATAGTCGCCGATGTCCCTGATGCGTTCCTCGGCGGCGGCGAGGGCGGCGCTGTCGACGACAACGAGATCGTCCTTGCCGAGGTGATCGAACAGCGTCGCCAGCCGCTCCTCGAACAGCGGCAGCCAGTTCTCCATGCCCGCAAGGCGGCGGCCCTCGCTGACCGCCTCGTAGAGCGGATCCTGCGTCGCGTGCGCGCCGAACAGCTCGCGATAGCGGGTGCGGAAGCGCCTGATGCTGTCCTCGTCGAGCAGCGCTTCGCTGGCGGGCAGCAGCAGGTGCGATTCGAGCCGGCCGGTGCTCATCTGCGTGTTGGGATCGAAGGTGCGCAAGCTCTCCAGCTCGTCGCCGAAGAAATCGAGCCGCAGCGCTTCTTCCAGGCCGCTGGGGAAGATATCGACGATCGATCCGCGTACGGCATATTCGCCCTTGTCGATCACCGTGTCGGTGCGGCTGTAACCCTGCCGCTGGAGCAGCGCGGACAGGCTGTCGCGCCCGATTTCGCTGCCGACCCGGAATTCGCGCACGCTCTCACGGATGCGGAAGGGGGTGAGCACGCGCTGGAGCACCGCATTGGCGGTCGTTACCACCAGCTGCGCCCCGGCCTTGCCCGCCTGCAACCGGTGCAATGCCGCCAGCCTGCGCGCGCTGATCGCCAGCGCCGGGCTGGCGCGGTCGTAGGGCAGCGAATCCCAGGCCGGGAACTCGATCACCTCCAGCTCGGGCGCGAAGAAACCCGCCGCATCGACGATCCCGCGCATCGCCGCATCGTCGGGAGCGATGAACACCGCGCGCCCGGTGCTGGCGCGCGCCAGATCGGCCATGACCAGCGGCTGCGCCCCGCGCGCCACCTGCGCCAGCGTGAGCGGCTTGCGCGCTTTCAGGATGCGGGACAGGTCGGGCATGGTCGTCCTTGCGGTTGGTGCGTCATGGGCCTGTGCACACGCCGGATTGCCCCCTGCCCGGACGGGAAGGGGGTGCGATGAGGTAGCGATGCCAGATAGAGGTCAGCGCTTGCGCGTCAACCGGGGATGTCGACGTAATCGAGTTGCTGCATGGCCGCCATGAGCGGACCCTGGAATCGCTCCGGCGTCGGCTGGCTCCCGAGCGCCCAGGCCATGACGTCGACGTCGTCCTCCTCGAGCAGGGCCTCGAACCAGGCGAGTTCCTGTTCGCTCCACGCGTGATGATAGCGGTCGAAGAACCCGCCGATCATGTAATCGGCCTCGCGCGTGCCGCGATGCCAGGCGCGGAACCTGGCGCGGGCCATGCGGGCATCGAATGTGAGGGCCTGGGGCATTGGAGAAAGGGGCGCCAATCGTTGCTGGACTGGCGCCCCTGTGTCCTATCGCACACCTCCGATCAAGAGGGAGCGAAAATCACGCCATCATTGTGGATGCGTGTGGCTGAATGTTCTCATGCTTTCGGTTTCGATCGCATCCGATTCATCGACGAGCTTTTGAGCTTCCTCCTTGGAGCCCGCAATCTTGACCAGCGCTTCCCAGAAAGCCTCGCGCTCAGGCGATGCGTGGGTATCAAGTGAGGCCATGCCACGCGGCAGGGTGAAGATCATCATGATGTCCCACGGCCCGCCCGTCAGGTAGTGGACCTGTGCCGCGGGCAGGCCCGCCGCCTTGGCCGCAGGAGCAAAATACTTTTCGCCCAATTCCGCCCAGCGCCGCTCCTGGCCATCGGCAAGTTTGATATATTCGATGGCGTGGGTTGTGCGCGGCTGTTCCTCATCCTGAGCCAGCGCCGGTGTTGCGAACGCAAAGGTGGTTACGGCAGCAAAGCCGATTGCGATGTTGCGAATCATGATTCAGTCCCCTCCATTGATACATCGTGACCAGACCCGGCCTGACTGTATCACTGAGGTGGGCGCGACCATGCCCCCAAAGCGCCGCCTGTTTCAAGGTAGAGCCTAAATTTGGTCCACTGGCAAGCCAATGGTAAATCTTCGCAGGCGTGCGCAAAGCGGTTAGGGTTGTGGGCATGCGGCCCGATATCCTCAATCCGCTCTTCACCGAGACCGAGGCGCTCGATGGCGTCGGGCCCAAGCTGAAGCGCCCGCTCGAGAAGCTCGGCCTCGCGCGGGTGCGCGATCTCGTCTACCATTTGCCCGAACGCTTTGTGTCGCGCCGCGCGGTGGGGAATCTCGACGATGCGGGCGAGGGCGAGCAGATCGTGGTGCGCCTGACCGTGATCGAGCATCGTGCGGGGCGGTCATCCCGCGCACCCTACCGCGTGCTGGCGCAGGACAGCGTCGGCAATGTCCTGGCGCTGACCTATTTCGGGCGCGCTTCCTACACCGCGAAGAAGCAGTTGCCGCAGGGTGCGGTGCGCTGGGTGGCGGGCAGGCTCGAGCGGTTCGGCGACATGCTGCAGATCGTCCATCCCGACCATGTCGTCGAGGAAGGCGGCGATGCGCTGGGGCAATTGTGCGAACCGGTCTACCGGCTGTCGGAAGGGCTGACCCAGCCGAAGATTGCCGGCCTCGTCGAACAGGCGCTGGCGCGCATACCCGGCCTGCCCGAATGGGTCGAGCCGCGGCAGGTCGAAAGGGCAGGCTGGCCCGCCTGGCGCGATGCGCTGGTGCTGGCGCACAAGGGCGAGCACGAAGCGGCGCAGGACCGGCTGGCCTATGACGAATTGCTCGCCAACAGCCTCGCGCTGATGCTGGTGCGCGCGGACAACCGCAAGCGCAGGGGGCAGCCCTTGCGCGGGGACGGGCAGCTTCGCGCGAAGCTCGACCTGCCGTTTCCGCTGACCGGCGCGCAGAAGCGCTCGATTGCCGAGATCGAGGGCGACATGGCGCAGGACGCGCCGATGCTGCGGCTGCTGCAGGGCGATGTCGGCGCGGGCAAGACGGTGGTGGCGCTCGCGGCGATGCTGATCGCGCTCGAGGCCGGGGCGCAGGCGGCGATGCTCGCCCCGACCGAAATCCTTGCGCGGCAGCACTATGACAGCCTGCGCCGCATGGCCGAACCCACCGGCGCGCGGGTCGCGCTGCTGACCGGGCGCGACAAGGGCCGCGCGCGCGAGGCGACGCTGATGGGACTGCTCGACGGCAGCATCGACATCATCGTGGGCACCCACGCGATTTTCCAGGACAAGGTCGCCTATCGCAATCTCGCCATGGTGGTGATCGACGAACAGCACCGCTTCGGGGTCGGCCAGCGGCTGATGCTGGCGAGCAAGGGCAGGCGCGCGCCCCACGTCCTCGCCATGACCGCCACGCCGATCCCGCGCACGCTGACGCTGGCGCAATACGGCGAGCTGGATGTGAGCAAGCTCGACGAACTGCCGCCGGGCCGGCAGGCGATCGAGACGGTGGTGATGGGACAGGACAAGATCGGCCCGCTGGTCGATCGGCTGGCCGCGCAGATCGCGCAGGGACGGCAGGCCTATTGGGTCTGCCCGATGGTGCGCGAGGTGGACGGCATCGAGGAAATCGCTGCGGCGGAAGCGCGCTATGCCGCGCTGGCCGAGCGCTTCGGACGGGAGGTGGTGCTGGTCCATGGTCAGCTCGCCCCGGAGCTGAAGGACGCGGCGATGGAGCGCTTCGCCTCGGGCGATGCGAAGCTGCTGGTGGCGACCACGGTGATCGAGGTGGGGGTCGACGTGCCCAACGCGACGCTGATGGTGATCGAACAGGCCGAGCGCTTCGGGCTGGCGCAATTGCATCAGCTGCGCGGCCGCGTGGGGCGCGGTTCGGAGAAATCCTTCTGTGTCCTGATGCACGGAGATGCACTGTCCGAAACCGCGCGCGAGAGGCTGGCGCTGATGCGCGAGACGCAGGACGGCTTCCGTCTCGCCGAAGAGGATCTGCGCCTGCGCGGTGGCGGCGAATTGCTCGGCACGCGCCAGTCGGGCGACACGCCCTTCACCGTCGCCAGTTTCGAGCAG
>JBAZTF010000008.1:0-113174 GCA_041662105.1 Erythrobacter sp. | reverse complement strand
GCCCGCCGCCATCGAGGTCTCGCGAACCTCGACGATGCTGCCCGAGACTTCCTCGGTCGAGCGCGCGGCAAGATCGATGCTGCGCGCAAGGTCCTGTCCGGCGACCGACTGCTGGTCGACCGCGCTGGCGATCGACACTGCGGTGCTTTCGAGTTCGCGGATCTGATCGGCGATCGAGCGCAGCGCGCCCACGCTGGCACCGGTCGAATCCTGCATCGCGCGGATCTGCTCGGCAACCTCCTCGGTCGCGCGGCTGGTCTGCGCGGCGAGTTCCTTGACCTCGCTGGCGACCACCGCGAAACCACGACCCGCTTCGCCGCCGCGCGCGGCCTCGATCGAGGCGTTGAGCGCGAGCAGATTGGTGCGCTGGGCGATCGACTGGATCAGTTCGACGATCTGCCCCACCTGATCGGCCGAGGAGGCGAGGGTGGAAATGGTCTTGTCCGCGCCGGCAGCCGTCTCGGTCGCCTTGCGCGCCAGTTCCGCCGAATGCGAGGCCTGCCGGCTGATCTCGCCGATCGACATGGCGAATTCGTCCGAGGCGGCGGCGGCGGCGGTGGCGCCGGCGGATGCCTGCTCGATCGAGCTCGAGACGATCGCGGTCTGCCCGGTCGCCTGCTCGGCGGCACTGGCCATCGAACTCGCGGTGATCTGCAACTGGCTCGATGCGGCCGCCACTCCGCTGACGACTTCGCCCACGGTGCGCTCGAAGCTTTCCGCGATCAGCATCATTTCCTTGCCGCGTTCCTCGCGCAATCGGGCCCGTTCCTGCGACATCTGCTCGAACTGTCGGGCCGCCTGCAGGAAAATTTCGAGCGCGCGCGCGAGCTCGCCGATCTCGTCCTGCCGATGCGTGGCGGGGATATGCACATCCTTCTCGCCCGCGGCCAGCCGGCTTGCCACATCGGTCATGCGACGCAGCGTTCCGCTGACATCGCGCGCAAGGAAGCGCGTGCTGAGGAAGACCAGCGCTATCCCGAAGATCGCCACCGCAGCGAAGGCAACGAAAAGCCACAGGATCGCGACCCGGGCCCGGGCGTCGGCGGCGGTGGCGATCTTATCGAGGGCGGCCTGTTGCTGATGGACCTGTTCGACGAACCGGTTACCCTCTGAATACATGCTGTCGGAGAAGGCCTGCCATTGTTCCTGCGTCCCGCGCGAGCGTTGCGCGGCAGCGGTCCGGCTTGCCATCGCGGCAAGGGTGCTGTTGAGCGCTTCGAGTCCGGCAAGGGTCTGCGGCGCGACTTCGCGGGCATCCTTTTCGATCTGGACCAGCAGGCGATCGGCGGTGCGGAAGGCATCCTGCGCCGCGACCAGGTCGCTTCGATCGCCGGCCACCGCATAATGCTGGAGGAACAGGCGCCCTTCCGTCGAGTTCGATGCCATCTGGGCGGCGCGGACGGTCGAATCCGCCAGGACCATGCGCTGATGCTTGAGGTCGAGCGCGATGTAGCCGCCGATAAACGTGGCGACGAGGCTGAGCACCACGGCACCGATGTTGGCCATGGCGATCGTGCGCAGCTTGCGACCGACCGACATGGAATATATCCAGCCCTTGAGGCCGTGGGGCGCTTCGTCCTCGACCGCTGCGACGTGCGCAAAGGCGGGATTGTCGGACGGTTCGCGATCGACTTCGGAGGATACGATCTGCTGTTCGGCCACGAGGCCGTTGACCATGTCGGACAGGGAGCTCATGCGACCTTGGTATCCTTGTGAGACCTGCTTTCGGCAACCCCCACGGGGTGGCCGAGATGTTGCGGGATTTCATCCGCGGGCATGGCCTTGAAGTAGAGCCAGCCCTGGATCTGGTCGCAGCCGGCGGCGCGGACCATGTCGGCCTGTTCCTGCGTTTCGACGCCCTCGGCGGTGACGCCCATCTTCATCGCGCGCGCGACGGTGATCGACGAGAGCATCATCGCGCGGCTGCCGTCGTCCTCGCCCGCCTGGACCACCAGGCTGCGGTCGAGCTTGAGTTTTTCGAAGCGGAACTGGCGCAGGAAGCCGATCGAGGCATAGCCGGTGCCGAAATCGTCGAGCGAGATCTTGACCCCGAAATCGCGGATGACCGCCAGGCTGCGTTCGGCCACCACCGGATCGAGCACCAGGCAGGTCTCGGTGATCTCGAGTTCCAGGCGTTCAGGATCGAAGCCGGTCTCTTCGAGGATATGGCCCAGATGAATCGGGAATTCCGGGTTGCGCAGCTGCGCGGCCGAGATGTTAACCGACAGCGTGATGTCGTCCCACGCCAGCGCGTCGCGGCAGGCCTGCCGCAGGACCCACAGGCCGATCGCATTGATCAGCCCGCTTTCCTCGGCAACCGGGATGAAGACATGCGGGCCGACCGGCTTGCCGTCGGGACGGTCCCAGCGCAGCAGGCATTCGGCCGCCACGACCATCCGCGTGGTGCTGTCGACCAGCGGCTGATAGGCCAGCCGGAACTCGCCATTGGCAAGGCCCGCGCGCAGTTCGTCATCCATTTCCTTGAGCTGTTCGCGGCTCTGGTCGAACGCCGGGGTGAACCAGGTGCAGCGCATCTTGCCACCGCGCTTGGAGGCATACATCGCCACGTCTGCGCGGCGCAGAAGCTCTGATGAGGACTGGGTGTCCGCAGGGCTCGAACGGGCAAGGCCGATGCTCGCGCCCAGTATCAGGCGGCGGTCCTCGACGCTGACCGGCTTGGCCAGGCGTTCGACGACCCGGCGGCAGATGCCTTCGAGCAAGGTCGCAGCGAGCGGTCCGGCCATCATCAGCGCGAACTCGTCGCCGCCGAGCCGATAGACCTCGGCCTCGCCATCGGTAATGCCCCGGAAAATCCTGCCGCATTCGCGGATCGCGGCATCGCCGACGAAATGCCCGTAATGGTCGTTGACCAGCTTGAAACCGTCGAGATCGAGCAGGGCAAGGGCGACTTCGCTGCCATTCTCCTCCTCGCGCTGGATATCGCAATGCAGGGCGCGGCGATTGGGCAGCTGGGTCAGGCTGTCCCTGCGGCTGACAAGCTCGACATCGCGCAGGTGCCTGAACCCGCGTGCCGCCAGCACGGCAACGGCCAGGGCGAAGATGAGCGATCCTGCCGCCAGGATGTGGACCGGGCGCCCGATCCCCGCGAGCTTGCTGCCAAGCGACAGGCCCGTCGTGACGAGGAAGATCGTCGTGAGCACGACGATCGGACCGAGTACGACGATCTTGTCGTCGCCCTGGGTCTCTGTGAGCCTCGTTACCACTTGTAACCCCCCGTTCGCGCCCTTGATTTCTACGTTGGTTCCACGGTCTAGCGCCTATTGGCTAAGGAAATGTAAACGTCTGGTTTACCTTCTTTGGTAGGAATTGGCTTCGGCAGGAATTGGCGTGCGATCATCAACGAGCTGCGGCTGCCCGTGGCGGATGGCTGACGCGCGCCGCGACCGATGCCGGCTGGTATATCGACGACCCCCATTTTGAAGACTCGAAGCGGTCGGTCTGGCCGACCACGGTTTCGCCGGCGCCCAGCATCAGCCAGCCATCGGGCGCCGACGCGCTGGCAAGCCGGTCGAATGCCGTGCGGCGCGTGGCCGGATCGAAATAGAGCAGGACGTTGCGGCACAGCACGAGATCGAACTTCCCCGGCGATGGCGGGAAATCGAGGATGCTCTGCTGCTGGAAACGGGTCATCGAACAGATCTTGTCGCTCGCCTGCCAGCCGCGCGGGGTCTCCGCGAAGAAATTGAGCATCTGGGCGACGGAAATCCCGCGCTGGATTTCGAACTGCGTATAGCAACCCGTCTTGGCGGTTGCGATCGCCTTGCCCGAAACATCGGTGCCGAGGATGTCGATGTGCCAGTCCTGCCAGCGGCCCGGTTGTTCGCAGAACAGCATGGCGATGCTGAGCGCCTCCTGGCCGGTCGAGCATCCGGCCGACCAGATCGAAAGCTTCCTCGTCCCCTGCCGCTTGCGGGCAAGGTCGGGCAGGACCTGATGCGCGAGCGTGGAGAAATAGGCATGATCGCGGAAGAAATAGGTCTCGTTGTTGAGCAGCGCCTCGACGACCTTGGTTGCGAGGTGGTGTACGCCCGGCCGTTCGAGCAGGCAGGCGAGTTGGTCGATATTGTCGATCCCGAATTCGCGAAACAGGCCCGCCAGCGCCGTCGATACGCGCCAGCGGCGGCTTTCGGTCAGTTGCTGCCCGGTGCGCTGCGCCAGCAGATCGGCGATGATCCTGTGCGAAGCATCGTTCACGCCCATGCGCCCGCCCCCGCGCTCGCAAGAACCTTTTCCGCGAGCTCTCCGGGTGGAAGCACGGCAGCGGCAAGTCCCATCTCGGTCACGGCGCGAGGCATGCCCCAGACCGCGCAGGTTTCTGCACTCTGAGCGAAGATGGTGCCGCCGGCGGCGGCAATCGCCTGCGCGCCATCGGTCCCGTCGCGTCCCATGCCCGAAAGCAGGACCGCCGCGACCTGGCCGTCATAGGCTTCGGCCAGTGTCTCGAACATCGGGTCGACCGAAGGCATGCAGCCGCTCTTGACCGGGTGATAGGCGAGGCCGGTGACGTGGCGTCCGCCCGACTTGCGCACCACCATATGGCCATGTCCGGGCGCGATGATGATATGACCGCGCCGGATCTCCACCCCTTCATCGGCCAGTACCGCAGGCCGATTGGCGGCCATCTCCATCTGCTTTGCGAACACCGGGATGAAGCTGTCGGGCAGGTGCTGGGTGATGAGGATCGGCAGGTCGAAGCTCTTGGGCACCTGGCGCAGGAACAGGTTGAGCGCGTGGATGCCGCCCGTGGAGGCTCCGATCGCCACGACCTGCGCGCGCTTGCCCGTCCGCCGCGGCGCGGCAGCCAGCGTCGAAGGTGAGACCGGCGACGGGGCGTCGACGCCGGCAAGCGCCCGAATCTTGCCGAGCAGCGTGGCACGATAATCGTCGTTGAAACCGCCCGGGCGCGGTTTGAGCATGGTATCCGCGGCGCCGAGCGACAGTGCCTGAACCGTATGCCTGGCACCATCGGCGGTGAGCGAGGAAATCACCAGGACCTGGGTTTTTGGAGCGGTCTTCAGGATCTTCGGCAGCGCCTCGATGCCGCCCATGCCGGGCATTTCGAGGTCGAGCATGACCACGTCGACATCCTGCGCGGCGAGCTCTTCGAGGCCGCGTTCGGCGGTGTTGGCGGTGGCAACGATGCGGATGTCGTCCTCGCGCTGCAACATGCGCGTAAAGACCGTGCGGACGGTCAACGAATCGTCGACGATAAGGACACGCACCATTTTCCGCCGGGTGGCGACGGGATTGACCCGTTCGGTTCGCAGGACCGCGCCCATTGTCCGGCCTCCTCAGGCCATGCCGACAAGCTGGAGCTTGATCTGCAGGGTCTCGTGGTCGAACGGTTTCATCACATATTCGTCGGCACCGGCGCTGATCGCTTCGCGGATGTGCGCGACGTCGTTTTCGGTGGTGCAGAACACCACCTTGGGTTTGTCGCCCCCGTCGCGCTGGCGCAGCTGGGTGATGAATTCGATCCCGGTCATCACCGGCATGTTCCAGTCGAGCAGGACCACGTCGGGCATTGCCTCGAGGCACTTGTTCAGCCCCTCCTGGCCGTTCTCCGCCTCTTCCACGGCGAAGCCGAGCGTCTCGAGAATATGCCGCGAGACTTTCCGGATGACGCGCGAGTCGTCGACGATCAGACAGGTTTTCATAGGTGTGACCTCACAAGCTTTGTCCATGGCATACCGGCTGCGGGTAACTATTCGCTTAAGCTGCCCTTGCGACAGGACCCGCAACCAGGGCCTCGATGTCGACCAGCAGGGTCGGGCCGTCTTCGGTTTCGACCATGCCGCGGGCGGCGCGATGCCAGCCGGGGCCGAAACCCCCCGGGACGGCGACCGGTTCGCTCAGCGCTTCCCCCACGTCATAGGCCTCGTCGACCAGCAAGGCATAGGGATGCCCGTCCACCTCGACCACGGCGGCGCGTTGTTCGGGTGCCTCGCCGCGGCTCTCGAGCCCCAGCGCCAGGGCGGAATCGATCACCGTCAGCGCCTGGCTGCGCAATGCGGTGAGGCCGCGAATGAAGTCGGGCGTGCCCGGAATCGGCGTGATTTCCACGATTTCGATCACCGACTGGACGCGGACAGCGGTCAGCGCCGCGCGGCGCCCGCCGATCATGCACATGAGCAGGAGTTCGTTCATGCGGTCTTCCCCTGGCGAACCTGTTTGAGCGCCGCGAGCAGGCCGTCGCGGTCATAGCGGTAGATGGTGTCCTGCCCGCCCGCCGCATCTTCGGGATCCGGGCGCAGGCGGATGGTGTTGCGCGCCGTGGCGACCGGCGCCTCGTCCTGTTCGGCGAGCACGATGGCGACATCGGCATCTTCCGCATCGTCCGACACGACGCGGTAGCCGGCGGCTTCGACCAGCGGTTCGAGAATGGTCCGTGCCCAGTCGCTGTCGGCCGGGATGCGGCATGACAGGCGATGTTCGATCCGCTGTGCCCCCCGGTGGCGGGCGAACAGTGCGTGGCCGTCGACGAGCGGGATCGGGCGCCCCTGGATCAGCGTGACGCCTTCGATCGACCGGTCGTCCGGCGCAGGCACGATCTCGCTGCCCATCTCGGTCGCGTCGAGCACTTCGGCGACAATGTAGACCACCTCGCATTCGCCGTCGGACAGGCGCAGCAGGCGGCATTTGTCCTCGGGCAGTTCGCCGTATTCGGTGCCGACGAGCGGGAAGATCGTCCCGTCGATCACCGCCTGCGCGCGCCGACCGTCGATATCGATCGCGTCGCGCGCGACGGTATCGATGCGTCGGACCATTTCGAGACGCACCGCGCGGCGGCGCCCGTCAAGCCCGATGAACAGCATGATCTGCGCGGCCTTGCGGCGCGTAACGGTCTTGTCTTCCTCGATTACCTGGGGCGCGTTGCGGCTTTCGCTGACCAGCTGGCGCGCGAGGGCGATGCTCGGCAGGTCGAGCAGCATCATCGGGCGTCCGTCGTCGAGGAGCGTGGTGCCGGCGTAGAGCCGTGTTTCCATGACCGCAGGGGCGATGGGTTTCACCACGACGTCCTCGTGGTCATAGACCCGGTCGACCGCCAGGGCGAAGACATCGTCGCTGGCGAGGCGGACAAGGACCAGCGTCTTTTCCTCCCACAGGACGTGTTCGTTGGCTTCGGTCCCGAGGATGTCGCCCAGCGAAAGACAGGGCACGCGCTTGCCGCGGAACGTGACGAGGCGACGCTCGCCGGCTTCGGCAAATTCGACGTTCGAGCTGGACCCGAAGACGATCTCTTCGACATAGCTGCGCGGGATCGCATAACGCTGGCCGTTCGAACCGACCGTAAGGGTCGCGATGATGCTCAGCGTCAGCGGCAGCTTGAGATGGAAGCTCGTTCCCTCTCCGCGCTTGCTGACAAGGTCGATCGCGCCGCCGACGCGTTCGATATTGGCGCGCACCACATCCATGCCGACGCCGCGCCCCGAAACCGCGCTGACCTTTTCCGCGGTCGACAGGCCGGGTTCGAAAATCAGGTGCTGCTTGCGCCGTTCCGACATGTGGTCGATCTCGGCCTTGGCATACAGGCCCGCGGCGATGGCCTTGGCAGCCAGACGCTCGCAATCGATCCCGCGTCCGTCATCGGAAATGACGATGCTGATCTGGTTGCCCGATTGGCGCGCGGCGAATCGCAGCAGGCCGATTTCGCGCTTGCCGCCCCGGATCCGTTCGCCCGGCCCCTCGATGCCGTGATCGATGGCGTTGCGGATGATGTGGGTCAGCGGGTCGCGGACCATTTCGATCATTTCGCGGTCGAGTTCGACCTCGCCGCCCTCGAAATCGACCATCACCTGCTTGCCGAGCTCGTTCGACAGGTCGCGCACGAGGCGGGGCAGCGAGCTGAACAGGTGTTCGAGCCGCTGCATCCGCATCCGGGTAATCGAATCGCGGACATCGGCAAGGATCGCCGACAGGCGTTCGAAAGGACCGTCGATGGTCGGCTGTTCGCCCACCTCGCGCAGGCGGCGGGCAAGATCGTTGCGGGCCAGCACCATGTCGGACACGCCCTTCATCACCTCGTCGAGCAGGTCGACGGGCAGGCGGATCGAACGCTGGATGCCCGCGCGCGGTGCCTTGTGCGCCGTTTGATCATCCTTTTCGGCCGCGGCATCATCGCTGGCGACGGTCGCCGGCAGCGAATTCGAGCCTTCCTCGACCAGGGTCACGCTCCCCATGTCGACATCGTCATTCGGCTGGAGCGCGGCAATCAGGGCATCGTCACCCCCATCGGGGAACTCCTCACCGGCTTCGATGGCATCGGTCATTTCGCTGATGCGGTCGATGATCGCGAGAACGGCCGAAACCAGTTCGCTGTCCGCCTCGCGGCGGCCCGCGCGGCATTCGGCGAGCGCATCTTCGGCGGCATGGCTCAGCTTCTCGAGGCGCGGGAAATCGAAGAACCCGCAATTGCCCTTGACCGTGTGGACGAAGCGGAAAATCGTATCGAGCCGCGACCGGTCGGACGGATCCTTCTCCCAGGCGACGATTTCGCCGCCACTGGCCTCCAGCATTTCCCGGGTCTCGGCGACAAAATCCGCCAGCAGGTCATCCATAGCATTCGCCCCTGATACGTACCGGGGACGCTATGCATCATGATGGTTAACGATTGGTTCGTTGCGCGGCTTTGTTGCGAGGAGGTGCGCGCAGGACCCGCCAGGCAAGAAAGGCGGCGAACACGCCTCCGGCCAGATTGGCGGCAAGTTCGGCGGCATAGATCGCCTGCGCACCCCAATACGGCCGCAGCAGCCAGCCCATCGGCAGCATGACCAGGAACACGCGCGCGAAGCTTTGCAGCAGCGCATAGCGTGCATGGTCGACCGCGTTCATCGCGCCATTGGCAACGATCAGCACGCCGAAACCGGCATAGCCCCACACCGACATCGCCAGATAGGCCGAAAACTGTCCGATCACCGCCGGGTCATCGGTGAAGAAGCCGGCAAACCAGTCGCCGAAGGCATAGAGCAGCACGGCGACGATCAGGCCGTAGCCGATGCAGAACAGCGTCGCCTCGAGCATTGCCAGCCGCGAACGATCGGGCCGGTTCGCGCCCCAGTTCTGTCCGACGATCGAGCCGATCGATCCCGAGAGGGCGAGCAGCGGCACCACCGCAAAACTCTGCAGCCGCCCCGCGGCACCAAAGCCCGCCACCGCCGCTTCGCCCTGACCGGCCAGCAGCGCGGTAAGCACCGAGAGTCCGATCGGATTGATCGCGTTGGAAAAGGCCGCTGGCCCCGCCACGCGCATGATCGCCGCGGCGGACTCGCGCATCCGGCACTTGAGCACCAGCGCGGGGTGGATATGCAGCAAGGTGCGACCGATCAGCGCCAGCGCAACCGCGATCCCCAGCGTCCAGCCGGCCAGCGTGGCACAGGCGGCGCCCGCCACCCCCAGGCCCTCGAAATCGCCGAAACCTGAAATCAGCAGCGGATCGAGGATCCAGTTGGCGATCGAATAGGTCAGCGAGACATAGCTCGTCATCCGCGCCTCGCCCTGGCCGCGCAGGATGCCGGTTATCGCCATCTGCACCAGCAGCAGCGGCATGCCGAGCGCGAAGGGCCCCATATAGGCGCGGATCAGCGGCAGCAGGGCGTCAGGGGCCTGCATCAGCCGGAACAGCGGATCGAGCAGGGCGAACAACGCCAAACCCAGCACCAGGCCGATCGTCAGCGCAAAGATCACCCCGAAATTGGCGCGCCGTTCGGCCCTGTCGCGGTCGCCCTCGCCCAGCGCGCGGGCGATCACCGAATTGATCCCGACCATGACCCCCACGCCAAGGCTGGAAATGGCGATGGTGATGGGGAAGATGAAACTCACCGCGGCCAGTTCGCGCGGGCCCAGCCGGCCGATGAAATAGGCATCGATCAGCCCGACCGACATCATCGCGGCGATGCCGACAACCATCGGCATGGTCTGGTTCACGAGATGGGCGCGAATGCTCCCGCGCGTCAGTTTGGCCGTCTCGCTCATCCGCGCAGCGCCTAGCGGGCCCAAATAGGCTTGCCTAGCGTTCATTCAGACCAGGACGCTTGCGCACTCGACGGCGGTCGTGCGATATCGTTGCGAAACGAAACCTGCGAGGAGAGCGTGCCGTGGCCACCCAGATCAAAGCCCGCGATTTCGAGTGCAGCGATGCCGAATGGCAGGCACGCCAGGACCTTGCCGCCTGCTATCGCATTTTCGACCATCTCGGCTGGGGGGAAAGCATCTACAACCACATTTCGGTTGCCGTACCGGGCGAGCAGGACACCTTCCTCATCAACCCCTTCGGCCTGCTCTATGACGAAGTGACCGCTTCGAACCTGGTCAAGATCGATGTCGAAGGGAACACTGTCGGCCCCTCGCAATATATGGTCAACAAGGCCGGTTTCACCCAGCACGCCTATTTCCACAAGCATCTGGGGGCCAAGGCGACCGCGATCTGCCACGTCCACACCACCGCGACGATGGCGGTGTGCAGTCACAAGGAAGGGCTGCGGCCGACCAATTTCTATGCCTGCAACTTCCAGGGGCAGATCGGCTATCACGACTTCGAGGGCGTGACCGTGCGGTCCGAAGAGGGCGAACGGCTGGTCGGGCACCTCGGCGACCATTCGATCCTGATGCTGCGCAATCACGGCCCGGTGGTGATGGACCGCACCATTCCCGGCATGTTCGTGAAGATGTGGGCACTGCAGCGCGCCTGCGAAATCCAGGTCGCGACGTTGGCGCAGGGCGAAGCCAGCATTATCCCGCAAGCGGTGGTCGAGGTGCACCAGCGCGACCTGTCGGTCATGGCTTCGCAGGGCGGGGCCGGGGTGTTCGACTTCGAAGCGTGGAAACGCCGGGTGTCGAAGACCGACGACGGCTGGAAATACTGATTTCGCGCTAGTACGGCCGCAGCATGACCAGCATGACCGTCAACGGGCGGCCCGTCCGCTTCCGCATGGAGCCGGATACGCCGCTGCTATGGGCGCTGCGCGATGCCGCGAACCTCACGGGCACCAAATACGGCTGCGGTGAGGGCGATTGCGGCGCCTGCATGGTCCATGTCGATGGCGAGGCGCTGCGCAGCTGCCTCATAACGATCGGCGAGGCCGAAGGGCGCTTCATCACCACGATCGAGGGGCTGAGCCGCGACCGTTCGCATCCGGTGCAGCAGGCACTGGTGGCCGAACAGGCGATCCAGTGCGGTTTCTGCACCCCTGGAATTGTGATGACGGCAGCCGCGCTGCTCGACAGGAACCCGGCGCCGAGCGAGGCCGAGATCAAGGCCGCGGTCCCCAACCTGTGCCGCTGCGGGATCTACCCGCGGCTGGTTCGCGCGATCGAGCGGGCCGGACGGGTGAAGCGCCGGCGCGAACGGATCAGCGCCGCGCCCGCCCCCGGCATCAGCGCCCAGGACGCCGCGCAGGAAGTCCCTGCGATCAGCGTCCCCGGCGAGGCCGAAAATTAAGGTGATTCCCGAGCCGGCGGATGATTCCATCCGGCTCGAAATCGCTCTGGAGCCCTCAGGCGCCGGGTGGGGTAACGCGTGCCGTCCTTGCGGGCATAGCCAGCGGGATCGAAGACCATGTCGATATCAGGATACTCGCCCGAATCCCTCGACCCGTCGCCCGCGCTGATGGCCACGAAGACGCAGGGGCCGGCAGAGCGATTGTGCAGGCGATGGCCGTTCTCGACCCCCGCCGCCCAGGCCAGCACGTCGCCCGGGCGGACCACGGTTTCGCCCCCGTCCTCGATCAGCACCGCCTCGCCTTCGAGCATCACCAGCAGTTCGTCCTCGAGCCGGTGCCAGTGGCGCTGCGAGGAAAAGGCGCCAGGTTCGAGCGTGACATGGCTTGCGCCCATCTGCGTCAGCCCGGCGGCAGGCGCGAGGCGGCGATACCAGCGCCCCTGCACATCGGCGTCGTAGGGCGCGGGATAGCCGGTGGCATTGGTGCGGGGGATGGCATCGAGATCGAGCTTGGGCATCGGCGGGCACTCCTGCTAGCGGGTGGGTCATGACCCAAGTGCTCGACCTCGCCAAGCGCCTTATCGCCGCGCCCAGCGTCACCCCCGCGTCAGGCGCGGTGTTCGACGTGCTCGAGGCGATGCTCGCCCCGCTCGGCTTCGCGGTGCACCGCTTCCACGCGGGCCGCGCGCCCGAGGGACCGGTCGAAAACCTCTTCGCGATCCGGCCGGGGCCGGCCGGGTCGAAGCACTTCGCCTTTGCCGGACATCTGGATGTGGTGCCGCCGGGCGAAGGCTGGACCAGCGGCGCCTTCGAACCGAGACTTCGCGCCGCCCCGGGCGGAGACCTGCTCCATGGCCGCGGCGCGGTCGACATGAAGGGCGCGATCGCCTGCATGGTCGATGCGGCTGCGGGTATCCCGGCACAAGCGGGCACGATCAGCTTCATCATCACCGGCGACGAGGAAGGGCCCGCGGTGCACGGCACCCGCGCGCTGATCGACTATATGCACAAGGCCGGGCACCAGCCCGAGCTGTGCCTCGTCGGCGAACCGACCAGCGTTCACCGGCTGGGCGACATGATGAAGATCGGTCGGCGTGGCTCGCTCAACATCTGGCTCGAGGTCGAGGGCAAGGAGGGCCATGTCGCCTATCCGCACCTCGCCGACAATCCGATCCCCCGGCTGGTGGCGATGCTGGCGGAGCTCGACGCACTGGTGCTCGACGAAGGCAATGACTGGTTCCAGCCGTCGAACCTCGAGATTACCGAGCTCGAGGTGGGCAATCCTGCGACCAACGTCATCCCGCACCGCGCGACGGCGCGGCTGTCGATCCGCTTCAACGACCACCACACCGGGGCCGCGCTGTCCGAACGGGTGATCGAGATCGCCACGCACCACGGCGGCGCGGCGCGCCCGGTGATTTCGGGCGAGCCCTTCTTCACCCCGCCGGGCGCGTTCAGCGCGATCATCGCTGCCGCCGTGCGGGCCGAGACGGGGCTCGACCCCAAGCCCTCGACCACCGGCGGCACCTCCGACGCGCGGTTCCTGCGCGCGGTGTGCCCGGTGATCGAATTCGGCCTGTGCAACGCCACGATGCACAAGCGCGACGAGGCGGTGGCGGTGGCGGACCTCGCCGTGCTGGCCCGGATTTATCGGCGGATTGCGCTGGCCGCCCTTGCGCGCTGACCGAAAGGCCTGTTAGCCCCGCACGCAAGCAATCAAGGAGGGGTCGAATGGCCGTTGCAGGCACAGCCGAAATCCATGCGCACGACAGGCCGAGGTCGGCGCCGGGGTGGATGCTCTATGTCCTCACCCGCCACCTCACCGCCTGCATCATGGCCGGGCTGGTGCTCGGCGTGATCGCCGGCTGGCTGGTCAACCAGGGTTACCTCTCGGGTCTCGCTTTGACCGAGAGCTGGACGCGCGGGTTCCAGATGCTGTCGACGATCTTCCTCAACCTGATCAAGATGCTGGTCGCCCCGCTGGTGCTGGGGACGATCATTGCGGGACTTGCGCATATGGGTGACAGCACCGCGGTGGGACGGATCGGCGTGCGCGCGATCGGCTGGTTCATCATCGCCAGCCTGATCTCGATCAGCCTGGGCCTCGTCATGGTCAATCTGTTCCAGCCCGGCGCCGGGGTCGACGTGACCGCGCCGACGCAGGCTGTGGGCGAGGTCAAGAAGCTCGATTTCTTCGAGTTCATCGAGCATGTGTTCCCCAAGAACGTGATCGGCGCGATGGGTGACAACAACGTGCTGCAGATCCTCGTCTTCGCGCTGTTCGCGGGCGTGGGCCTGACCGCCATCGGCGAAAAGGGACGGCCGCTGGTCAGGGGGGCCGAGGCGCTGGCCGAACTGATGCTGGAGATCACCGGCTATGTGATGCGCTTCGCCCCCTTCGCGGTGTTCGGTGCGCTGGCCAATGTGGTGGCGCAGAACGGGCTGGGGATCCTTGCGGTCTATGCCCGGCTGCTGGGCGAGTTCTACTTCGCGCTGCTGCTGCTGTGGACGCTGCTGCTGGTTGCGGGCTGGGTGTTCCTGCGTGGCCGGGTGTTTGCGCTGGTGCGTTACGTCCGCGAACCGGTGCTGATCGCCTTCTCCACCGCCTCGAGCGAGGCGGCCATGCCCAAGCTGTTCGAACAGCTCGACCGTTTCGGCGTGCCGCGGCGCATCTCGGGCCTGATGGTGCCGCTGGGCTACAGCTTCAACCTCGACGGCTCGATGATGTATGCCAGCTTCGCGACGATCTTCATCGCGCAGGCCTATGGCATCGAGCTGTCGATCGGGACGCAGATCGCGATCCTGCTGACGCTGATGATCAGTTCCAAGGGCATCGCCGCGGTGCCGCGCGCCAGCCTGGTGGTGATCGCCGCGACGCTGGCGATGTTCGACCTGCCGGTGGAGGGCATCGCGCTGGTGCTGGCGATCGACCACTTCCTCGACATGGGCCGTACCGCGACCAATGTGCTGGGCAATGCGGTGGCGACGGGCGTCATCACCAAATGGGAAGGCATGCTCCAGCCGCCGCGCGATCCCGAAGAGGATTTCCCCGTGGCGCCGCACCATACCGCGTCCGAAGGGCGGGCCGGATTGAATCTCGACCCGGACGCCAACGTCTAGAGTGATTTCGAAGCAGATGGAATCATCTGGTGGCCAGGAAATCACGGCAAGACAAGAATCCAGAGTGATTTCGAAGCAGATGGAATCATCTGGTGACCAGGAAATCACGGCAAGACAAAACCCCAGAGTGCCGACTTTGATGCAATCAAGGCCGGAAGCACTCTAGCCGGGCTTGCGCACCGCCTGGTGGCCGAGCGGGCCATGCCCCTCGCCAAAGCCCGGGGCGTTCTCGATCGCGGCATGGGTGAATGCGCGCGCCAGCCGGACGGCATTGACCAGCGGCTGGCCGTGGCCGAGCAGCGTTGCCAGCGCGGCGGAGAGCGTGCAGCCCGTGCCATGCGTGTGCCGCGTGGCGATCCGCGCGTGGCCGAAGCTGGCGAGCTTGCCCGAGGGCGAAACCACCCGGTCGATCACTTCGCCGCCTTCGCCATGCCCGCCCTTGGCGAGCACGATCGTGTCGTGCATTTCGGCAAGCTGGCGCGCCGCGTCGAAGATGTCCCCTTCGGCAAGCGTGTCGCGGCCGGTCAGGGCCGCCAGTTCGGGCAGGTTGGGCGTCACCAGTGTGGCGATGCGCATCAGCGCCCCGAAGCCGGCGATGGTGTCTGCGCTGGCGAGCGAGGCCCCGCTGGTCGCGACCATGACCGGGTCGAACACGATGGCGCCGCTGAATGTGTCGAGCCGTTCGGCCAGCCGCCGCGCGACCTCTGGCGAGCCGAGCATGCCGATCTTGATCGCATCGGCGCCGATATCGCACAGGCAGCTTTCGACCTGTTCCATCACGAAATCGGGCGACAGCACCTCCACCGCCTGCACCCCGCGCGTGTTCTGCGCGGTGACCGCGGTGATCGCGGTCATGGCATAGCCGCCCAGCATGGTGATCGTCTTGATATCGGCCTGGATCCCGGCGCCGCCCGAACTGTCCGACCCGGCGATAGAAAGGATCCGCGGGGGCGGCCTGCTCACCCCGCGTATTTCCGTGTCGTCGCGGGCGGATACTTCTCGTGCAGCTTCTTCGCGCGGGTCGGACGATCCATCAGCTCGCCGCCGCAATTGGGGCAGCGATCGTCGAGTTCGTCGGTACATTCCGCGCAGAAGGTGCATTCGAAACTGCAGATGAAGGCGCCGGGTGCCTCGGCCGGAAGGTCGGTGCCGCAGCGTTCGCAATCGGGGCGCATTTCGAGCATCAGGCAACTTCCTTCACGGCCTGGCAAATCCGCTCGACCACCGCTTCGACCTGTGCGGCATCGTCGCCTTCGGCCATGACCCGGATGACCGGTTCGGTGCCCGAGGGGCGGATCACCAGGCGCCCCTTGCCCGCAAGCTCGCCCTCGGCATCGGCAATGACCCGTTTGACGGTGGCGTCGTCGAGTGGCCTGCCGCCAGCATAGCGCACGTTCTTGAGCAGCTGCGGGACCGGGTCGAAGACGTGGAGCAACTCGCTGGCCGGTTTGCCCGATCGCACCAGGCTGGCAAGGATGCGCAGCGCGGCGATGGTGCCGTCGCCGGTGGTGGCATGATCGAGCAGGATCATGTGCCCCGACTGCTCGCCGCCGACATTGTAGCCGCCGGCCCTCATCATCTCGAGCACGTAGCGATCGCCCACCCGCGCGCGCTGGAGCGTCAGGCCGATGCCCTGCAGATAGCGTTCCAGCCCCAGGTTCGACATCACCGTGGCCACGATCCCGCCGCCCTTGAGGTCGCCGCGCGCGTGCAGGCGAGTGGCGATCACCGCCATGATCTGGTCGCCATCGACCGTCTTGCCCTGCTCGTCGATCACGATCAGGCGGTCGGCATCGCCATCGAGCGCGATGCCGACGTCGGCGCCTTCCTCGACCACGCGCGCCTTGATCGCGGCGAGCGAGGTCGAACCCACGCTGTCGTTGATGTTGATGCCGTTGGGGGTAACGCCCATGGCGATGACTTCCGCCCCCAGTTCCCAGATCGCCGAAGGGGCGACCTGATAGGCCGCGCCATTGGCGCAATCGACCACCACCTTGAGCCCGTCGAAACGGATGTCGCTCGCCACCGATCGCTTGACCGCGTGGATATAGCGCCCGCGCGCATCCTCGATCCGTCGCGCGCGGCCGATGCGCGCCGCATCGACCAGTTGCGGCTCCTGTTCGAGCAAGCGTTCGATCGCGGCCTCGGCCTCGTCGGACAGCTTGAACCCGTCGGGGCCGAACAGCTTGATGCCGTTATCCTCGAAGGGATTGTGGCTGGCGGAAATCATCACGCCCAGGTCCGCGCGCATCTCGCGCGTGAGCAGCGCGATGGCGGGGGTCGGCAGCGGGCCGGTCATGATCACGTCCATCCCCACGCTGGTAAAGCCGGCGACCAGCGCGCTTTCCATCATATAGCCCGACAGGCGCGTATCCTTGCCGATCACCACCCGGTGGCGATGCCCGCCGCGCAGGAAGTACGTGCCCGCCGCCTGGCCCACGCGCATGGCGGTGGCGGCGGTCATCACGCCTTCATTGGTGCGGCCGCGAATGCCATCGGTACCGAAGAACTTGCGTGCCATTGGTGCTCCCTTGGTCCGTGCCGGTTCCATGGCGCGAAGCGGCGCGCTTGTCACGGGTCTCTGGCACATTGGGCAAAAGACGCTAAGGCCGAACGGAAATCAGGAGTGAGTGCCGGCATGGCAAGCGAAAAAGAAAACGGGTTGATGGACATCAGGATACCTGCCGGATGGACGCTGGCGGGACTGGTGGCCGGGTTGCTTGTCGGGATGGCCATGCATGGCAGGCCCGGCTTCGAAGTGGTGGAGATGGCCGCGGCACCGATCGGATCGTTGTGGCTCGACGCGCTGCAGATGACGATCATCCCGCTGGTCGCTTCGTTGCTGGTGATGGGCATTTCGCAGATGGCGCAGGCTGCCTCGGCCGGACGGGTCGCGCGCACCACGGTGCTGTGGATCTTCGCGGTGCTGGTGATGGGCGCGGTTTCGACCTGCGTGTTCATGCCGTTGCTGCTGGAGATATTCCCCATCCCCGCGGGCGCGGCGGGCTTTCTGATGACGGGCGGGGCGGCTGCGGCGGGCGAGGTTCCCGGCGTCGGCGCCTTCGTCACCTCGCTGGTGGCGCCCAACATCATCGCCGCTGCGGCGCAAACCTCCATGCTGCCGCTGACGATTTTCTTCGCGCTGCTGGCGCTGGCCATCGTCCGCCTGCCCACGGGGCAGCGCGACACGCTGCTGAGCTTCTTCCGCGCGACGGGCAACGCCATGCTGGTAATCATCGGCTGGGTCCTGGCGGCGGCGCCCGTCGGCGTCTTCGCGCTGGCCATCGGGGTGGCCGCGGCAGGCGGAAGCGGGGCCTTCGCGACGCTGGCGCATTATATCCTGACGGTCACCGCCATGGGCACGCTGGTGATGTTGGCGGGTTATTTCGTCGCGGTCTTCGGCGGACGGCAGGGGCCGCTCGCCTTCACGCGCGCCATGCTGCCCGCGCAGGCGGTGGCGCTCTCGACGCAAAGCTCGCTGGCGAGCCTTCCGGCGATGCTGGTCAGCGCGCGCCGGATGCACATCGGCGAAGCGACCGCCGATTTCGTGCTGCCGCTGGCGGTGGCGATCTTCCGCGCCACCAGCCCGGCGATGAACCTGGCGGTGGCGATCTATGTCGCGCATCTCGCCGGGGTCGCGCTCGACGCGGCGACGCTGGCGACGGGCGTGCTGGTGGCGCTGATCATCAGCGTGGGTTCGGTCAGCCTGCCCGGCTCGATCAGCTTCGTCGTCTCGGTCGGTCCGATCGCGCTGGCGATGGGCGTCCCGGTCCAACCGCTGGCGCTGCTGGTCGCGGTCGAAATGCTGCCCGACATCATGCGCACGATCGGCAATGTCACCATGGATGTCGCGGTGACCACCGCCGTTGACCGCAGCGGCGAGCTGGGCGAAGAGCCATAGCATGCCTGACGCGCCCTGCGCATTGGTGTAGGGACGGCTGGCAACCTGTTACACGAAGGATTGGAGACCCCCCATGGCATTTCCCCTGATCGACCTGCCCTATGCCGACACCGCGCTTGAACCGGCGGTGTCCGCCCGCACGCTGTCGTTCCACCACGGCAAGCACCACAAGACCTATATCGACAGGACCAATGCCGCGATCGAAGGCACCGGGCTTGCGGGCAAGAGCCTGGAAGCGGTGATCGCCGCCGCGCGCGGCACGAACGCCGGCCTGTTCAACAACGCGGCGCAGAGCTGGAACCACGGCTTCTACTGGCATTCGATGGCGGCTGCCGAAACTTCGGCCTCGGACGAGCTCAAGCGCATGATCGAAGCCGAATTCGGTTCGATCGACGCGCTCAAGACCACGCTGGCCGAACGCGGCGTGGGCCATTTCGCCAGCGGCTGGGTGTGGCTGGCGGTCAAGGGCGGCAGGCTGACGATCGAGGAAACGCATGACGGCGACACGTTGGCCGACGCGGACGGGGCCAACCCGCTGCTGGTGATCGACCTGTGGGAACACGCCTATTACCTCGACCACCAGAACGCGCGTCCCGCCTATCTCGCGGCGGTGGGCGGCAAGCTCAACTGGGCCTTCGCCAGCGAAAACCTCGCGCGCGGCACGACCTGGACCTATCCCGCCTGAACGAATTGTGTTCGATGGGAGAGGGCCCACCGCGCGCCGCGCGGTGGGCCTTCTTGCCGTCAGGGCTGCGGCTCGCCCTCGGTTTCGATCAGCAGGTCGCTCGCGAACAGCGGTTCGCCGAAGACGAAGCCGACCAGGTTGGGTCGTCCGACATGATCGAACAGCGCGGTCAGCATCAGCAGGATGGGGACCGAAAGCAGCGCGCCGAACACGCCCCATATCCACGAGAAATAGGACAGCGCGATCAGGATCAGCACCGGGTTCATGGTGAAACGCGCGCCGAGGATCGACGGGGTCACGAAATTGGCCTCGATCGTGTGCAGCGCGAGGAAGGCGAGCGCCGGGGCAAGGCCGAGCAGGATCGTGTCGGCGGTACCCAGCCCGAACAGGCTCAGCAGCGTGAGCATGACGATCGGCCCGACATAGGGCAGGAAGTTGAGCAGCGCGGCCAGCCCGCCCCACATGATCGGCGCGTCGAGCCCCAGCGCCCAGGCGCCGAGCGCGACCACCAGCCCGACCAGCGCGTTGATCCAGCCCACGGTGAAGATATAGGACGCGACCCGGTCCTGCACCTCGCGCAGCACCCGCGCGGCCTTGATGCTGGCACCGAAGCTGGTGCGCCCGAACAATAGCCGCTGGCGCAGGCGGACGCGGGCCTCGACCATGAAATAGGTCATCAGCAGTGTCAGCACCGTCTCGAGCACGAAGCTCGGCGTGGCGAAGGCGAGCTCTTCGAGCAGGCTCGGCGACGCGAGCACAACCTCGCGCTGACCGCCGCGGTTCATCAGCATGGCCAGCTGTTCATTGATTTGGGCGATCCAGGCGAAGCGCTGCTGCAGTTCGCCGAAACGGATCATGACCTGTTGCACCATCGCCGGCACGTCGTCGAACAACGCCACCGCCGGCTGCAGGATCAGCGCCACCGCCAGCAGCACGATCGCGAGGAAGACCAGCAGCGCCGTCAGCGATGCCAGCGCGTTGGGCAGGCCCCCGCCGTTGAGCTTGTCCGCCAGCGGGGACAGGATCACCGTCAGCACCAGCGCGGTGACCAGCGGCAGGAAGACCACCGAACCGATCGACAGCACAAACGGCAGCGCGAAGAACAGCCCAAGCCCGATCAGCAGCACCAGCGAGGAAATCAGCCGCAGTTCCTGCGCGGCGAAGGCCAGCCCGCGCGCCTGGTCCCGCGATGGCTGTTCGGGCGCTGGCCTGTGCTCTTCCATGACGCTCTATCTGCCTCGGGACGCGATTGGTGACAAGATTGCGATGCTGTGCCGCAGGGGGCAGCTAGCTGGCCGCGGCGACGCCATGCCCCGCGGCGACGTGGTCGAGTTCCTCGAGGATCGCGCGGTGCGCCGCCGCGTCGTCGAGCGAGCGTTGCGGCACGCTGCCGTCCTCGAGCATGGCGTTGAGCGCGGCGCGCGCGCGGCCGACGCGGCTCTTGATCGTGCCCACCGCGCAGCCGCAGATCGCCGCGGCTTCTTCGTAGGAAAAGCCGCCGGCGCCGACCAGCAGCAGCGCCTCGCGCCGCTCGGGCGGCAGGGTCAGCAGCGCGCGATGCAGGTCGGACAGGTGGATCGGCTGTTCCTGCCCGGCGGGCGCGGTCAGCACCCGTTCGGCCAGGCTCTCGTCATAATCGCCGCGAAAGCGGTTGCGGCGCATATCGGTGAGATAGGCGTTGCGCAGGATCACGAAGGTCCAGGCGCGCATGCTGGTGCCGGGCTGGAAACGGTCCTGCGCGGCCCAGGCCTTGAGCAGCGTTTCCTGGACCAGGTCGTCGGCCATGTCGGGCCTTCCGCACAGGCCGCGGGCAAAGGCGCGCAGATGCGGAACGACTTCGGTCAGTTCACGCTTGAAATCGGCCTTTTCGCAGGCCGTGCGATCGGAACCCTCCATCAGCCCTGCGCGTCCAGTTTCGCCAGGAGGTCCCGGAAACTGTCGGGCAGCGGTTCGTCCACGACCGAATCATAAAGCTGGCGCAGCCCGTCGGCCCATTCGGGCCGGGCCACGCGCCCCCCGGCAGGGCGATCGCCGCCGGGCGGGGTGGGATTTGCGGTGCGGGAAGTCATGGCGTTCGGAATAGACCTTCGGTTCGGGGCGCCTGCACGGTAGCGGGATCATGCCGTGAAGGCCAAGGCGAAGCCGCGTGCAGGCGAAAACGCCCGTCATCGGGCAAGGTTCCCGTTCGGGGCACGGAACCATTTACCATTCGCATCATAGTATAGGGCGCAGGGACAAGGCCATAAGGGACAGGGCGCTGGTTACCGAGGAACTCGAACGCAGGGGTAGGCGCCGCCGATGGCTGGTCGACTATCCGCGCGCGGTCCCGATCCTGATCTTCCTCATGGTCATGACGATGACCGTGATGAGCGTCCTTGCCATCGAACGCGGCGAGGAAGAACGCCGCATCGCCGAGATCAACCGGCGGGCACAGGCGGTTGAATCCGCGATCGAGCGGCGGGCCTTTACCGGCGCATCCTATCTGCGCGCGGGTGCAGCGCTGCTGTCGGCGCAAAGCGAGGTTTCGGAAGGCCTGTTCAACCGCTTCGTGCGCGAACTTCAGCTCGGTTCAGACTATCGCGGCTCCGACGGGATCGGCTGGGCGCCGGTCGTGGCGGCCGGGCAGGTCCCCGAATTCAATCGCGCGCTGGCGCAGCGACGCGTCGGCCTGGCGCTGCATCCGCCATTGGCGCAGGATCGGCGCAGCATGGTGGTTCCGGTGCTCTACCTGCGGCCCGATACGCAGCGCAACCGGCGCGCGATCGGGTTCGACATGTATTCCGAACCCGTGCGCCGCGCGGCGATGGACGAGGCCGCGCGCACCGCGCGCCCGACCGCTTCGGGCCGGGTGGTCCTGATGCAGGAGGGCGGCAGGCAGGATTCGGGCTTCCTGATCTATATGCCGGTCTTCGATGCCACGGGGGAAGGGCGCAGGCTCAAGGGCTTTGTCTACAGTCCGTTCAACGCCAATCGCTTCCTTGCGGCGTCTGCCGACTTCGTCAGCTACGACGGCTTCGGCGCGCGGCTCTATGACATGGAACAGGGCGAGCGCAGGCTGGTCGCCGCCCTGCCCGGCTGGCGGTCCGGGGGGGCCACCTTCGAGCGCAAGATCCGGCTGGCCGACCGCCCGATGATGCTGGTGGTGCAGTCGGCGCCCGACAGGGCGCTGTCGGCGATGTCGATGATCACGCTGCTGTCGGGACTGGCCGTGGCCAGCCTGCTGATGCTGGTGGCGCGGCTGATGACGCAGCAGGCGCTGGAGGATGGCCGCTCGCTCGACCTGCTGATCGAACAGAACTCGATCCGCGATTCGCTGACGCGCGAGCTCAACCACCGGGTCAAGAACACGCTCGCCAATGTTCTCTCGATCGTAGCGCTGACCCGGCGCAGGGCGAGCGGACTCGATGAATTCGCCGAAGGGATCGACGCGCGAATCCGCGCGCTGTCGGCCACGCACGACCTGCTGACCCAGTCGCAATGGGGCACCACGCCGCTGCGATCGGTGGTCGAGGTCGAACTGGCGCCCTATGCGCATGACCGCGATCACGAGATCGTGCTCGAGGGGCCGGTCGTCGAACTGGCGCCCAACGATGCGCTGTCGCTTGGGCTCGCGCTGCACGAACTGGCGACCAATGCCGCCAAATTCGGCGCGCTGAGCGTGGCCGGTGGGCGGGTCGAGGTGCGCTGGACCACGCAGGGCGAAGCGCTGGCGCGGATCGATTGGGTCGAAAGCGGCGGGCCGCCCGTGGCCGGATCGCCACAGCGCGGCTTCGGCACCGAACTGATCGAGAAGATCGTCGCGCATGAATTGCGCCACCCGGTCGAACTGGACTTCGATGCCAGCGGTGTGCGCTGCACGCTGCTGGTGCCGGTGCGCCAGCCGGGCGAATTCGCCCTGCGCCAGAAATACACCGGCGCGCAATAGCAGGCGCGGCGGCGGCCGATCCGTGCGCCGGATCAGCCGACCGGGCGGCTCGTCCCGAAGAACAGCGCCTGGCTGATCGCGGCGCGCACGGTCTTTTCCTGGAAGGGCTTGGTCACGAGATAGGTCGGTTCGGGCCGGTCGCCGGTCAGCAGCCGTTCGGGATAGGCGGTGATGAAGATCACCGGCACGCTACCCCCGGCAAGGATGTCGTCGACCGCATCGAGGCCCGATGAGCCGTCGGCCAGCTGGATATCGGCCAGCACCAGCCCCGGGGTCTTCGCAGCGACCATTTCGCGTGCCTGGCTGCGCGTGGCGGCGGTGCCGCAGACATCGTGGCCGAGCGATGTGACCAGATCCTCGAGCTGCATCGAGATCAGCGGCTCGTCCTCGATGATCAGCACGCTGGTGGCGGATTCGCGATCGATTTCCGCCACGGCCTCTTCCACCAGCGCTTCGACCCGATCGCCGGACAGGCCCATGATCTCGGCTGCCTGTTCGACCGAGAAATCCTCGAGGGTCGTGAGCAGCAGGGCCTGGCGGTTGAGCGGGGTGATCGCCTTGAGGCGGTCCTGTGCGAAGTCGTCGGCCGGATCGCCGCCGACGGTCTCGGGGGCCTGCGTCTGCGTACCGGCCCACACTTGGTTGAACGCGCGGTAGAGCGGAACGCGGCCGTCCCGGAGCGATCGTTTCAATCCCTCATCGGCGAGTGCCGCCTCGAGCGTGGCACGCACGAAACCGTCGCCAGCCGCCTGCGAGCCGGTCAGCGCGCGTGCGTAGCGGCGCAGATACGGAAGATTGCGGGCAACCTGTTCACCGAGCGACATAAATCCCCATCCTTATGGTGCGGGCATGGAACGCCCTGTATGCGGGAAGGTTCCGCACTCCGCGCTTGCCGGACGCACTTCTCCAGCCCTGCGCCGGTGACCTTGGTACTGCAATGATGGGCGCGCGGGAACCATTGCCGCAGCAGTGCATTCTTCCATTGTCACCGCCGACCCCCCCGTCCAAGCGGCTGGTGATGCGATCCCGAAGGCCCCTGTCGTATCCGGCGGGGGCCTTTTCCGTCGGGCGGCCCCGCAGGTGCGATCTACAGCGGCTTGCGGTAGATCGCGTATTCGCGATTGATCTTGCTGTCGATGGCGTCGGCGATGGCGATCATCCCCTGGTTGTCGTCGAGAATCCAGCCGACTTCGGCGCGTTTCGAGCCGAAATAGGCGACCGCATTTTCGCGGATCTTGCCGATCATCATGAAGGCAAGCTGGCTGGCGAGCCGCGAATTGTGCAATTCGCTGAGCACGCCCATCAGCGGCACGCGCATGTCCGCACCCTTCGGCTTGCGCAGCCAGCGCAGCATATGCACCCAGCCGAACGGGAACAGCTTGCCGTCGATCCGCTTGAGCACGCGGTTGACGTCGGGGAAGGTCATCATGAAGGCCACCGGTCGCCCGTCGAGCTCGGCGATGTAGTTGAGCTCTTCGTGGATGATCGGTTTCAGCTTCTTGCCGGCATAGGCGATTTCCTCGGGCGTGAAGGGGACGAAGCCCCAGTTGCTCGACCAGGCATCGTTGAGGATGGCGAGGACGATCTGGACCTCGCTGTCCCACTGCGCCTTGTTTACCCGCCGGATACGGATGCGCTCGTTGCGGCGGCCCGACTGGACGATGCGGCGCACCAGCGGCGGGAAATCGTGGCTGACGTCGAGATCGCAGGTCAGCAGCGTCTTGGCGCGGGCATATCCCGCGTTCTCGATCCATCCGGCATAATGCGCGGGGTGGTGGCCCATCATGATCCTCGGCGGATGGTCCTGCCCGCGCACCAGCAGGCCCGGCTCTTCCCAGATCGACATCGAGATCGGGCCCAGCACATGGGTCATGCCCTGTCCGCGCAGCCAGTCCTGCGCCGCGGCCAGCAGCGCCTTGGCCACGGCCTCGTCCTCGGCGTCGAAATAGCCGAACATGCCGGTTCCCGGCCCCATGCCCTGTTCGGGCGGCAGTTCGAGCGCGAGATGGTCGATATGCCCCGATATGCGCCCGACGTCCTTGCCGCCCCGTGTCGCCACGAACAGCTGGTGGCTGGCATGGCCGAAGAACGGGTTCTTGCCCGGATCGACCAGTTCGAGCTGTTCGGAGCGCAGCTGGGGGACGCTGTGCGGCTCGCGCGCGGCGAAGGCGCGGCCCACATCGACGAAGCGCGCCCGGCCCTTTGCGCCGTCAACCGGTTCGATCCCAATTTCGCTGTTCGACACGCCCGTGACCTCATTCGTTCAGTATGGTCTGCCCGTCGAATGCCGGATGATCTTTGTCAAGGAACCAGCCTGCGCCGATCACTATGATCGACAGCGGATGCTGTATTCCCCGGCCCGATTGGGTTAGGGCCCCTTCAGGATATTAGAGATGACGACACACCAGACGATCCCCTCCGACGATTTTGTCGCCCGCCGCGAAGCCGGGGCCAACTGGCACGCGCAGATGCCCGACGACAAGGCGATGCTGCGCGCCGCGCGCGATCTGACCAGGGACATCGCCGAAGCGCGGGCGGGCATCTATTGGCCCGATATGCTCGGCTCGGCGCTGGTCGGCTATGTCGCGCTGCTGGGCGCGATCCTGGTCGACACCGGCTGGCTGGCGCTGCTGCTGGGCCTGGTTTCGGCGCTGACGCTCTATCGCGCGCTGCTGTTCATCCACGAAATTTCGCACCTGCACCGCGATGCGCTGCCGGGCTTTCGCACCGCGTGGAACCTGCTGGTCGGGGTCCCGATGCTGATGCCCTCGTTCATGTACGAGAACGTCCACACGCTGCACCACAAGCGCACGCAATACGGCACGGTCGAGGATCCCGAATACCTGCCGCTGGCGCTGATGAAGCCGTGGAGCCTGCCGGCCTTCGTGCTCATTGCGCTGCTCGCGCCGGTCGCACTGCTGTTTCGCTGCGCGGTGCTGCTGCCGCTGGGCCTGATCGTGCCGCCGATCCGCCGCCTGACCTGGGAGCGGTTTTCCGCGCTGGCGATCAACCCCGATTTCCGCCGTCGCCCGGCCGAAGGGGAATTCGGCAAGCGCGTGATCCGGCTCGAGGCCGCCAGCTTCCTCTGGTCCTGGGCGCTGATCGCCAGCGTGTTCGTGTGGGGCTGGCGCCCGCTGCTCATCACGCTGGCGGTGGTATCGGTCACCGCCGTGCTCAATCAGCTGCGCACGCTGGTCGCGCATCTGTGGGAAAACGAGGGCGAGGCGATGACGGTGACCGCGCAGTTCCTCGATTCGGTCAATGTCCCGCCGCCGGGCATCGCTGCCGAGCTATGGGCGCCGGTGGGCCTGCGCTATCACGCGCTGCACCACCTGATGCCCTCGATGCCCTATCACGCGCTGCCCGAAGCGCATCGCCGGCTGAAGCGCGAGCTGGGGCCCGGCTCGACCTATGACGGGGCCAACCACCCCGGCATGGCGGTGCTGGTCGCGCGGATCGCAAAAAGCACGATGCGCCCGCGGGGCTGACGGTCCGGCCTCCCGCAAGCGGGCGCGCCAGCCATTCATTCCTCGGTCCGGATAAGCACGGTTTCGCCGATCAGGATGAACAGCAGGAAGGGCGCCCATGCGGCGAGGAAGGGCGGGTATCCGCCGAAGCTGCCCATCGCCAGCGCGGCATTGTCGACCACGAAATAGGCGAAACCCATCGCCATGCCGATTACCGCGCGCACGAACAGCCGGCCCGACCGGGCGAGTCCAAAGGCCGCTACGGCACCGAGCAGGGGCATGAGGAAGGTCGACAACGGCCCTGAAATCTTGTGCCACCATTTCGCCTTCAGCTCCGCGGTGCGGCGCCCCGCCTGCTCATAGGCGGTGATCGATTCGGACAGCGTCCAGAACGGCTGCGTATCGGGATCGACCTTGGCGAGATCGATCTGTTCGGGTGTCAGGTCCACGCCAACCACCGTCGATTCGAGCGTGTCCGTGATCGCGTTGTCGACCCGGAAGCGGGTTGCATTCTCGAGCTTCCAGCCCGGGTTGGCATAGGTTGCGCGATCGGCATCGACCTGTTCGGTGATCGAACCATCCGGATTGCGCAGGTACCAGGTGACCCTGGTCATCTCGATGGCTTCGCCCGTACCAGCAAGCGTCGCGGCGGTCAGCACGCCCCTGCCATCGGTCAGGTAGACATTGGCCTTGATCCCCGAATCACTGGGGACCTTGCCGTATTCGACCGCTTCCCATGCCTTGAGCGTGGCGGTCGCGCGGGTCACGACGCGTTCGTTGAAGCCGAAGTTGAGCAGGCCGACGATCCCGGCGGTCAGCAGTAGCGGGGCCAGCACCTGGTGTGCCGACAGGCCTGCCGCCTTCATCGCGATCACTTCGCTGTTCTGGTTCAGCGCGACCAGCGTGACCAGTGTCGCCAGCAGCGCCGAATAGGGCAGGAAGCTCTGGATCAGCTGCGGAACACGCAGGCCGGCATAGGTCAGCAGCTCGCGCTGGCCATTGCCGGGCACGGCGAGAATCTTGCCGCTGTTCGACAGCAGATCCAGCATCATCAGCACCAGCACCAGCATCGCCAGCATGGCGATGATGCGCGTGCTGAACAGCTTCGCGAGGTAGAGCGTCAGGGTCCGCGACGGGAAGAAGTCGAACTGCATGGCTTCGCGCTATTCTGCCGGGGCCAGCGACAGGTTGAGACGCCGGCGGCGGCGAAACAGTCTGCCCACCCGCTTGGAGAGCCGGGCGAACCACACTTCGAGCGCGCCGATCGCCTGCCCGCCGGGGACGAAGGCGACACGCCAGTACATCCACACGATCAGCGCGGCGAACAGCACGAAGGGGCCCCACAGCGCGAGGATCGGGTCGAACCGTCCGAGCGCGGCGATATCCTCGCCGTACTGGTTCACCTTGTGATAGGCGACGACCATGATGATCGACAGGAACACGCCCAATGCGCTGGTCGATCGCTTGGGCGGGATGCCCAGCGCCACCGCGAGCAGCGGCATCAGCGCCATCATCACCACTTCGACCAGCCGGAAATTGAAGCTCGCCTGGCTGGCATCGCGCTTTTCCTCGCTCGCCCTGGCGTTCCAGCCGATCTTGAGCAGCTCGGGCAGGATGTATTCGCGTTCGGCATCGCCGCGGGCGCGGAATCTCTCGATCTGCGGCAGGTCGATCGGCAGGTCGTGGCGGGTGAAGGTAAGCACGCGCGGGGTCTGCTTGCCCGCCTCCTGCACGATGGTCCCGTCGGTCAGCCGCAGGATGATGGTGTCGGAACTGTCGCTGGTGGCAAGGAACGCCCCCTCGCGCGCCGAAATCGACAGCACCTGCCCCTTGTCGTTGGCGACACGGGCGAAAATGCCCTTGAGCTGGCGCCCCTCGTCCTCGCTTTCTTCGATCCGCAGCGCCATCTTGTCGGCCAGCGTGGTGAATTCGCCGACCTTGATCGACGCGCCCAATGCGCCCGAGCGCAGCTCATATTCGAGCTGTTCGTAGTAATAGCGGCTGATCGGCTGGACGTAGAACACCAGCGCGACATTGAGCGCCATCAGTACCGCGGTGATGACGAAGGGGACGCGCAGCAGCCGCCCGTAGCTCATCCCCACCGCCCGCAGCACATCAAGCTCGTTGGTGGTGGCAAGCTTGCGGAAGGCGAGCAGGACGCCCAGCAGCAAGCCCAGCGGGATCGCCAGGCTGGCATATTCGGGCACCAGCGCGCCCAGCATCTTGAACACCACCGCCACCGGTCCGCCTTCGACCGCGACGAAATCGAACAGGCGCCGCATCTTGTCGAGGGTGAGCAGCGACGCGGCGATCGCGAACACGCCAAACATCGGCACGATGACGAGCCGGAAGATGTAACGGTCGATGGCGGGAAGGAAATTGAACAAGGGGCTGCCGGTCTCGTGATCCTCTGGACGCGCCCTAGCGCGAATTCGCGCCGGGGTCATGCCCCCATGATTGCCAATCGGGCGCCGCGGCTATGCCTTTTCCAGCGTGCACTGGAGCGGGTGCTGGTTCTGGCGCGAAAAGTCCATCACCTGGTTCACCTTGGTTTCGGCGACTTCGTAAGGGAATATCCCGCAAACCCCGACCCCCTTCTGGTGGACGTGCAGCATGACCCGGGTCGCTTCCTCCATGTCCATGCGGAAGAAACGCTTGAGCACGATCACCACGAATTCCATCGGGGTGTAATCGTCGTTGAGCAGCAGCACCTTGTACTGGCTCGGCTTCTTGGGTTTGGCGCGCGTCTTGGTGGCAATGCCGACCTGGCCCTGGCCATCGCTTGCTTGGTCGCCCTGGTTGGCGCACAGCGGGGTGAGGGGCGGGGCATCGGTCATCGCTGCAGCCATTATCGTAACGCTTGGCGGAATCGCAAGCCATCGGGGCAAGCGTAAGCCATTTGCGGGTTAAAAAAGACGCAATTCCCGCCCAGCCAAGCACATGCAAAGGCGGGCCGGACGGCGTGACGCCATCCGGCCCGTTGTGTCCAATCACCGGGCGAGGGAGAGAGGAGAGAGTGCCCGGTGGATTGAAGCTGGGTTCTAGAGTCGTTCCGGTTCCGATCGAGCCGAAACGACTCCGCTTTATCTTTCGTTTGCCGTGATTTCCGAGCCGCCGGATGATTCCATCCGGCTCGAAATCACTCTAAGGCTCAGGCGGCCTTCGAGAACTTCTCGGCCGCGAGGCTCATGCGGGTCGAAACCGGCGCGAACGCGTCGTTCACCAGCTTGAGCATGGCTTCGGTGTTCTTCGAGGCGCCGGCAACGGCGGCATCGAAGTTGCGGCGGGCGATTTCGCCCTGGAGCTGGAACAGCTCGGTCGGCGACTTCACAGCGGCGATCTTCTTGACGTCGGCCTGGACGGTCTCGACAGCGCCCTTGGCTTCTTCGACATAGGTGCGGCCCATGTCCTGCACGCCGGCAGCGAGGATCTTGCCCGATTCGACGAGCGCTTCGAGGTTGCCCTTCTGGAACTCGACGGCTTCCTTGGCCAGTTCGGTGCCCTTGTCATAGGCAGCCTTGGCGCGGGTCTGCACGTCGGCAGCCAGTTCCTTGGCCTTGGCGGTATAGTCGGTGGTCTTGGCAGTAGCCATGATGGTTTCCTTCAACTGGGTAATGGGGGTGGGCTTGGGGGGAATTGCCCCTTCGGCTCTGCTCAGGACAGGCTTCTTCGGGGCGGATTTGGTCTTCTTGGCGGCAACCGGCTTTTGTGCCGGAACCTTTTTGGTCGCGACCTTCTTCGCGACGATCTTGGCGGACGCGGGGGCAGAGGCGGGCTTCGCAGCCGCAGCCTGCTTGGCCACGACCGGCGTGGCGCTGACCGCTTCGGCGGCCTTCTTCTGCGCAGCCTCGGCAAAAGCCTTTTCGGCAGCGGCGTCGATCTTGCTCTGGCTGTCGGCCATGGGAACCTCGTCTTGTTGCAGTGCACAAAATAGGTATTGCAGGCGCGAAGTCAAGAGTTTTTTGTGCACTGCACAAAAATGGAAAAACGTCTTTTATATCAAATGTTCAGCGCATCATCACATAGCGGCCCGGGGCGTCCTCGATCACCGAATCACCCTTGCCGCCGGGTTTGCGCTTGCCCGTGGGGGCAGCGGTTTCGCCGTCCTGTTCGCGCAGCCAGCCGATCCAGTCGGGCCACCAGCTGCCCGGGTGTTCGACCGCCCCCGCGCGGAATTCGGCGAGCGTGCGCGGGCTGCCCTCGTTGAGCCAGTACTGGTACTTGCCCGAACCCGGCGGGTTGACGACCCCGGCGATATGCCCCGACCCCGCGAGCACGAATTTGAGCGGCCCCTTGATGTGCTCGGTGATGCGCCAGACGCTCTCGGCCGGTGCGATATGGTCTTCCCTGCCCGCCTGGACATAGGCGGGCGTTTCGATCAGCCCGATATCGACCGGCGTATTGTCGACCACCAGCGCGTCGGGCTCGATCAGCTGGTTGTCGCGGTAGAGGTCGCGCAAATATTGCTGATGCCATCTGGCGGGCAGGTTGGTGACGTCGCCGTTCCAGTGGAGCAGGTCGAACACCGGATAGTCCTCGCCCAGCAAATAGTTGTTGATCACATAGTTCCAGATCAAATCGGTGCCGCGCAGCATGTTGAAGGTCGCCGCCATATAGCGCCCGTCGAGATAGCCGTCCTGGCTCATCGCCCTGATCACCCCCAGCTGCTGGTCATCGACGAAGTTGAGCAGCTCGCCCGCCTTTTCGAAATCGACCTGCGCGGTGAAGAAGGTCGCGCTCTTCACCTTGTCCGCCTCGCCCCGGCGGTGGAGGATCGCCAGCGTCGCGGCGAGCGTGGTCCCGGCCACGCAATAGCCGATCGCGTGCACGCTCTTCACGCCCAGCCGCGCGCGGATGTGATCGATCGCGTCGATCTGTGCGCGCACGTAATCGTCCCAGATCACGTCCTTCATGCTCGCGTCGGCCGATTTCCAGCTGACCATGAACACGCTCAGCCCCTGTTCCACCGCCCATTTCACGAAGCTCTTCTTCGGGTTGAGGTCGAGGATGTAGAAGCGGTTGATCCACGGCGGGAAGATCACCAGCGGCGTTGCCATCACCCTGTCGGTGCTCGGCGAATACTGGATCAGCTGGTAGAGCGGGGTTTCGTGGACGACCTTGCCCGGCGTCACCGCGATGTTCTCGCCCAGTCTGAAGGCGCTGTCGTCGACATGGCTCAGCTGCCCGCGCCTGAGGTCGGCGAGCAGGTGCTCCATCCCCTTGACCAGATTGTCGCCGCGGGTCTCGAGCGTGCGTTCCATCACCACCGGGTTGAGCAGCGGGAAGTTGGCCGGGCTCACCGCTTCGGTGATCGAACGGGTGGTGAAGCGCAGTTGTTCACGCCTGTCTTCGGGCAGCTCCTCCATCCTCTCGACCATCCCGGCCACGCGTTCAGCGAGGAACAGATAGGTCTGGTGGATCAGCGCGAAGGCCGGATGCGCGCGCCAGCGCGGGTCGGCGAAGCGGCGGTCCTTGCGCGGCAGGTCCGGCTCCGCCGCAGGACCCCCCTCGCCCGCAAGGCCGTATTGCCCCAGCACCTGCTGCCACAGCGCCAGGCCTTCCTGCAGCAGCGCCTGCTGCTCGACCGGATCGGCGATCGGCATCTGCCTGTACCAGTCCTGGGCCATGCGCATCCAGCGCGAAGGGTCGAGATAGGGAGCCAGCGCCTGCGGGCTGGCCAGCTGTTCGGCCTGATACTGCGCCCACATGGCCTGCAGCTTTCCGCCCACTTCGGCCCAATGCTGCAAATCCTCCGGCGAAAGGCCCCCGTCTTCCGGCCCCTCCGGCGTCAGCGCCCCGGTAACCGGCTGGAACAGCGCGCGCGCGAACTTGGCCGGGGCCTCGAACATGTTGGTGAAAGGATCGGGTCCGTCGTCGGTCATCGTCGTTCCTCGTCCAAGCGCGGGTTTCCCCGCTGGTAGGATATTCCGGGGCGCTGTGCACCTGCGCCGTTTGCACCTGAGAGATGAATAGGTAATCAGTGTGACCAGCCAACCCCAACGGAGCCAGAATGTCCGACGAATTCTACCGCATCAAGCGTCTGCCGCCCTATGTCATCGCGGAAGTGAACGCCATGCGGCACGCGGCCCGCCAGGCGGGGCGCGACATCATCGATTTGGGCATGGGCAATCCCGACCGCCCGCCGCCGCAGCACGTCATCGACAAGCTGTGCGAAGTGGCGGCCAAGCCGAACGCGCACGGCTATTCGCAGTCGAAGGGCATTCCCGGGCTGCGCCGCGCGCAGGCGAACTATTATGGCCGCCGTTTCAACGTCGATCTCGATCCCGAACGCGAGGTGGTGGTGACGATGGGCTCGAAGGAGGGCCTGTCCTCGATGGCCACGGCGATCATCGCGCCGGGCGACGTGGTGCTCGCGCCGAGTCCCAGCTATCCGATCCACACCTTCGGCTTCATCATCGCCGGGGCGACGATCCGCAGCGTGCCGACCACGCCCGACGAGCGTTACTGGAAGGCGCTCGACAATGCGATGGCCTTCACCGTGCCACGCCCGACCGTGCTGATCGTCAATTATCCCAGCAATCCCACCGCCGAGACGGTCGACCTGGCCTTCTATGAACGGCTGGTCGCCTGGGCGCGCGAGAACAAGGTCTGGGTCCTGTCCGACCTCGCCTATTCCGAACTTTATTACGACGGCAGGCCGACCCGCTCGATCCTCGAAGTGCCGGGCGCCAAGGATGTCGCGGTCGAGTTCACCTCGATGTCCAAGACCTATTCGATGGCCGGATGGCGGATGGGTTTTGCGGTCGGCAACCCCGGGCTGATCGCGGCGCTGACGCGGGTGAAGAGCTATCTCGACTATGGCGCCTTCACCCCGATCCAGGCGGCCGCCTGCGCCGCGCTCAATGGGCCGCAGGACGTGGTCGAGGAAAACCGCCTGCGCTATCAGCGCCGCCGCGATGTGATGGTCGAAAGCTTCGGCCGCGCCGGGTGGGACATCCCCGTGCCGCCCGCCAGCATGTTCGCCTGGGCGCCGCTGCCCAAGCCGTTCCACAACATCGGCAGCCTCGAGTTTTCCAAGCAGTTGCTCGAACACGCGGGCGTCGCGGTGGCGGCGGGCGTGGGCTATGGCGAGGAGGGTGAGGGCTATGTCCGCATCGCCATGGTCGAGAACGAACAGCGCCTGCGCCAGGCGGCGCGCAACATAAAGCGCTTTCTCGCCGAACACGCGCCATGACCGGGCGCCGGCATTCCGGCCTCGCCGGGGCGCCGGGGGGCTGATCCGGATTTCCCGCCGGTCTTGCGTTTGCCGTTGAAGACTGGGGTTCGGGAAAGGAAGGAGATCCCGTGAACCTGCCAGAATTCCTGTGGCTTTCGCAGTCCCCGGCCCCGCCCGCGCGGTGGGACCTGCGCCTGCTCAGCTGGCGTTTCGATCCTGACCGGGGTTGTCGCGATGTCGACGGAACCAGGCCCTGCCTGCTCGACTGGCGAGAGGGCATGCGACCCGACGACTGGGGGGCCATCCGCCATCCTCAAGTGGTCGTGGCGCTGGGGGCGGAACGGGCCGAAGCGCGCGCTTCGCTCCTCAAGGCGGGCTTTGGCGATGCGCTGGGCACGCAGGTCGCACTGGTCGAACTCGCCGCGCGGCTGCTCAAGCTCGAAGCCTTCGCGCTGTCGCTGCCGCGCCGCCGCCGGGCGGGGCCCGCGATGCTCGACCTGTTTTATCGCGACGCACGGATCGACGGGACCTGGCTGGGGCTCCATCCGCGCGAATTCGCGCTGCTGTGGCGGCTGGCGGAAACGCCCTATGCCCGGGTATCGCGGCGCGAACTGCTGGCGGATGTCTGGCGGCTCGAACACGTGCCTGCAACCAATTCGCTCGAGGTGCATGTCTCGCGCCTCAGGGCCAAGCTGGCGATCTCGCACTGCGGCTGGCTGGTGCAGACGCATCCCGAGGGTGGCTATCAGTTGGGCGCGGGCCCCGTTCCCGCCCAGCACCGCGAAGCGCTGGACAGGCCGGTTGCAATCGGCAACGGTAACCGACGAGAGCATGATGCGGAGGAAAGAGCTTATGCAGCCGAACGATCGCGTTTCGATTGAGCCGGGCGACAATGGCGTGGCGCAGGTGCGCTTCACCCGCGGCGACAAGATGAATGCGCTGGATCCTGCCCAGTTCGAAGCGATCATCGAAGCGGGCGCGGCCTTGCGCGAGATGAAGGGCCTGCGCGCGGTCGTGCTTTCGGGCGAGGGGCGCGCGTTTTGCGCGGGTCTCGATCTCACCAGCCTCGGCGGCGAGCCGACCGGCGCGGCGCGCAAGCTTGCCGAACGTACCCACGGCAATGCCAACCGCGCGCAGGAAGCCGCGATGACCTGGCGCAAGTGCCCGGTGCCGGTGATCGCGGCGGTCCACGGCGTATGCTTCGGCGGCGGGCTGCAGATCGCCAGCGGCGCGGATATCCGCGTGGTTCACCCGGCCACGCGCATGGCGGTGATGGAAATGAAATGGGGCCTGGTGCCCGACATGGCCGGCTATGCCCTGTGGCGCGGGCTGGTGCGCGACGACGTGTTGCGCGAGCTGACCTATACCAACCGCGAATTCACCGGCACCGAGGCGCTGGGCCTCGGCTTTGCCACCATGCTCGAGGACGACCCGCTGGCCCGCGCCACCGCGCTGGCGGAGACCATTGCGGGCAAGAACCCGCAGGCGATCCGCGGCGCCAAGCGCCTGTTCCACATGATGCGCGAGGAGGGCGAGGACGCGATCCTCATGGCCGAAAGCACCGAACAGGACGGCATCATCCGCCAGCCCAACCAGGTCGAGGCGGTAATGGCCGAAATGCAGAAACGCGCGCCGAATTTCACGGATGGATGAGGGCGGCGATCCTACCAATATTCGAGCACGACGCTCGATCCGATGAAGATCGTCAGGCAGGCCAGGCCCATCTGCAAGGCTCCGCCAACCGCCGTGAGCCAGCGTCCGGCCAGCCTGAGAGGCAGGGCGATGGCCAGCGAGAGCAGCGTCATCCCGAGAATCGAACCTGTCCCGAACAGGACAACGTAAAGCAGCCCCGATTGCCAGCTATGGAGCTGCGTGGCGGTAACGACGAGCAGGGCCGCCGATCCCGCGAGGCCATGGATCATCCCGACGAAGAGCGCGCGCGGTCGCAAGCGATGGATGTGTCGGTGCGGGCTGCGGCGGTGATCGACCGCTTCATCCCTGTGGCTGTGCCCATGGAAATGGGGGCGTTCGCCACCGTGGACATGCCCGTGGAAATGCATCTTTTGCCGATGCATCCGCCAGACAAGATTCAGTCCGAGCGCAACCAGCATGAAGCCCACCACCAGTTCGAAGCGGCGCTCGAAACCGGGTGAGATCGACTGGCCCAGGATGAGGGCGCAAACCGACACGAGCAGCAGGGTCAAAGTATGCCCAATACCCCAGGAGAGGCCATGGCTGGCCGCCGAACCCCGATTGCGGTCGCCCGCGACGATGCTCGATACCGCCGCGACATGGTCGGCTTCGAGCGAATGCCCCATGCCCGCCAGAGTCCCGAGGGCGAGGATCGAGAGGAGCGAACTCATGCCCCGAACCCTTGATGCTGGTCCAGCAGGGATTGCTTCATCCTGCGCAGGCCCACGGCGACCACCAGGATGATGAAAGGCGTGCCAAGCGCCAGCACTTCGGCATGCGGTATCCGCATCCCTGCCGCCTCTGCGCCCCCGAGCATGTAGCCGAGGAGCCCCACGCAATAGTAGCTGAGTGCCACGACAGAGAGTCCTTCCACGAGGTGCTGCATCCGCAACTGCAGATCGATGCTGCGATTCATCGACTGCAATAGACTGGCGTTCTGGGCCTGGATCCTGGTCTCGATCCGGGTCCGCAACAGCGAGGCAAAGGCGTCGGCCTTCTGAAACAGCTCGGTTTCGCGCTGGTGGTTGGCGGCGCAGGTGCGGACCGCCGGTTGCAGGCGCCGACGGGTGAAGTCGATCAGCGACTGGAACCCGACGATAGGGCGCGGGGCCAGTTCCTCCAGCCGCTCGTCGACGAGCTTCGCATAGGCCGAGGTTGCGGCCATGCGGAACGAATTGCCGGTGGCGCCCGACATGAGGTCTAGCGAAAGCTCGCTGATCCGGTCGAGCATGGCTTCATCGTCGCAAGCGGGGTGTGCGACCTTCGACGCGAAGGTGACCAGTTCCTGCTCTATACGGTCCAGCCGTTCCCATCCTGCGCGAGCGACCGGCAAGCCAAGCAGTGCAAGATTGCGGTAGTTGCCCAGTTCCTGCAACCGCTGGACCAGGCGCGACAAATCCGTCGGCGCAGCATCGTTGGCCGCGATCAGCAACTGCCCGAACTGCCCCGCCGCGATGCGGAAATCGGACCAGATGCGCGGTGCATTCGCCGGTGGCTTCCCGACATGGCAGGAGACCAGTTCCGCCTTGCGGAAGGCGAAGGAGTCCAGAATTTCCTCTGCCTCGGCATCGCTGTTCACGATGGAAATGCGGGTCGCGCGCATGACCTGTCCGGGAAGCCTGGCAATCCATTTCAGGGCGCTGGCCAGTTCGCCGTCGCTTTCGGTTAGGAGCGTGGCGGCGGGTGTCGACCTGGGCACGAAGAGGGTGAACACGCTGGCTTCGTTGTGGTGTTCCCAGACCCAGCCATGTCCGGCGTTGGTCTTCCCTTCGTCGTGGCGGGGATTGTCTCCGCGGGTGTGGCGCCAACCTTCGGGCAGTGTCTCAAGCAGGCTGGCTTCGCGCGTGCGATCACCGGCCGTGACCAGATTGACGAGCTGCAGGATCAGCATGGGCGCATGGATCGCGGGCCAATGGCGCAAATGCATTTCGCCAACCACCTGGCGGCGCAGGGGATGTTCGTTCAGTTCGATCATCGCCCGCCTCCCGCCATCATCGCGGCAAGCACCGCCTGCCCCAGGGACAGCCCGCCGTCATTGGCCGGCACGTGCCGATGACGCAGGACCGTGCAGCCGATAGCCTCAAGCCCAACGGCGATTTGCCCGGCGATAATGCGGTTCTGGAACACCCCGCCGGACAGCGCGACCCTGCACCCCGCGCCGCCCTGCCTTGCGAGCGCAGCTACCAGTGCGCGTGCGACTCCCTTGTGAAACCGGGCCGCGACCAGACCGGCCGCACGGCCTGCGGCAAGATCCGCGATCAGCGCGCTCCACATCGGCTGCCAGCCGATATCGCACAATTCCGCACCGTAAAGTTCGAACGGATAGGGCTCGGCACGGTCGAGCCACGGCCGCGCCAGCGCCTCCAGCGCCATCGCCGCCTGTGCCTCGTGGTCCTGCCTGCGCGCGTGAAGGCCGAGCGCGGCCGCCACCGCATCGAACAGCCGGCCCGCCGAAGAACACGGCGGGCTGTTCGTGCCGGTGGCGATCATCCGTTCGATGCTCGCTATCGTCTCCATGTCGGGCAGGTTGACCGTGAGCGGCAAAGCGCTGTCGCGCCAGCCGGCTCCGAATGCCGATTGCAGCTGCGCGACGAGGTTGCGCCAGGGTTCGCGCATCGCCGCAGCGCCGCCCGCCAGGGCCACTGGCGTGAACCGCGCCACCCGCTCTGCAGAGCGGTATCCGCCCCGCAGGATTTCCCCGCCCCACAGCGCGCCGTCGGGCCCCAGACCCAATCCATCGAGGAGGATGGCGTAACAATCGTCGGCTGCCTCGATCGGGGCAACGCCCGCATCGGCCAGACAGGCCGCCATGTGCGCATGGTGGTGCGCGACCCGCACCAGCCTTGCGCCGCATTCGTCGGCGATCCGTTCCCCCAGCTTGGTCGAGAGGTAATCGGAATGACGGTCGACGGCGACGATGGCGGGCACGAAATCGAACATCTCGCGATAGAGCGCCACCATCGCGGCATAATCGTCCAGCGCCGCGGCATCCTCGAGATCGCCGATATGCTGTGAGGGGATGGCTTGCCCATCGTGGAGCAGGCAGAAGGTGGCTTTCAGTTCACCCCCCATCGCCAGTATGGGCGGCGCCTGCGCAAAGTCGCGAGGCAGGGGAATCGCGGCGGGGGCATAGCCGCGCGCGCGGCGGATCGGCTGGATGCGCCCGTTCTCGAGCGAAACCACGCTGTCGTCCACCCGGTTGACGATGGCACGGTCGTGCATCAGCCAGGCATCGGCCAGTCCCGCCAGGCGTTCCCGCGCAAGGGCATTGTCGGTCACCTGCGGTTCGTCGCTGTGGTTCGCGGAGGTCATGACCAGCGGGCAGCCCATCCGCGAGAGCAGCAGGTGGTGGAGCGGGGTATAGGCCAGCATGAAGCCGACATGATCCTGTCCCGGCGCAATTCCCCCCGCCAACGCGCCATGGTCCTGCCTGAGCGGCAAGAGGACGATGGGGGCGGCCGCGCTTTCCAGCAATTCGCGCGCCGCGTGCTCGACATGGCAATACGCCTCCACCGCCTCGACATCGGGGGCCATCAGCGCAAAGGGCTTTGCATCGCGCGCCTTGCGCCGCCTGAGCCGCGCAACCGCCGCCTCATTGGTCGCGTCGCAGGCGAGGTGAAAGCCGCCGATACCCTTGATCGCCACGATCCGGCCTTCGCACAGCAGCCTTGCCGCGCAGTCGAGCGGGTCGCCCGCCATGTCCGGCTCTATCCACAGCCGGGGCCCGCATTCCGGGCACGCGACCGGCTGGGCGTGAAAGCGCCGGTCCGCCGGATCGTCGTATTCGGACCGGCAGGCGGGGCACATCGGGAACTGCGCCATCGATGTGCTCGCCCGGTCATAAGGCACCGCCCGCACGATCGACAGGCGCGGGCCGCAATGCGTGCAATTGGCGAAGGCATGGGCGGACCGGCGATCGGCCGGATCGAATATCTCCGACAGGCATTGCGGACAGCTCGCCGCATCCGGGGTGATCTGGGTGCGTACGGTGCCCGACACGCTCTCGACTATCGTGAATTCGGGAGGCGGCTCGCCCTCTGCCCGATCGCGTTCGACATGATCGATCCGGGCCAGCGGCGGCGCTTCGGAGCGAAGCCGGGCCACGAATTCGTCGAGGCTGTGCTGTTCCCCCCAGGCATGGATGAAGACGCCCGCGCCGTCGTTGCCGACGTGGCCGCGAATTCCCGCTGCATGCGCCTGGCGCCAGACATGCGGGCGGAACCCCACGCCCTGCACCTGCCCGCGCACCCTGATGCGCTCGGCGCAAAGGAGCCCGGTTCGCATCAGTGTACCGTGCAGACCATGCATGGATCGAACGAACGCACGACGTGCTGAACCGTGACAGGGCCGCCCTGGCCCTGTTCGACCGGCGTTCCGCGCAAGGCCTGTTCCAGCGGCCCGGGTGTGCCCGCCCGGTCGCGGGGCGAGAAGTTCCATGTGGTGGGGGCAACGATCTGATAGCCGGCAAGCCTGCCGTCGACGATATTCAACCAGTGGCCAAGCGAGCCGCGCGCCGCTTCGGTCAACCCCTCGCCTGTGCCGTTCTGGGCGATCCGGTCGTCCGACAGGAAGGGCGCGGCGGGATCGATCCGTTCAAGCCATTCCTGCATCGCGAGCACGAGCAGCGCGGCTTCCACGATGCGCGCCACGATCCGTGCCTCCACGCTGGCCCCGGCCTTCGCGGCAATATCGCGCAGCAACGGGTGCCCGTTCACCAATTGCCGCGAGAGCGCGCCGACTTCGATCACCTCTCCGCCCAGTCGAGGCGCCTTGCACCAGCTATAGGCATCGTCCCGAGTCAGGTCGGGTATCGTCGTCGCGGCTGTCGGGGCGACGGGCTCGCCGTTGAGGGTGTCTGCGTACCAGGCATGGCTCACATCTTCGGCGATGCGGGTCGTATCGAGCCGGGCGCCAAGTCCGGCGGCAAAGCTTCCCCGCGCGAACAACGGGCCATTGGCGCCCGGATAGGCGCCATAGCTCATGTGGCGGATTTCGGTCCGCCCGACCTTGCCGAGGTTCAACGCCTCGCTGATCTGTACGAAGCGCGCGAAATCCGCCCTGTCGGCCCGCGCCAGAGCCCAATCGAGCAGGGCCTCGCGGCTGGTCAGCGCCGTCACCGCTTCAAGGCTGTCGCCAAGGATCACTCTTTCGAAGAAGCGCCTGAATCGCACCAGCATCGCACCCATTCGCGCAATTTCCGCGCGCGTGAGTGGTCTGGTCGTTCCACCTGGCCGAAGCGAGAGCGTGTGCGGCCATTTGCCCGCGACTATGCCCATCAACCGCATCAGTTCGGCGCGGGCGGGTAGGAATTCGGCGGCGGCGGTCCCCTTGATCGCAGCGAAGCGGTCCCTCACCGGTTCGTACCATGGCCGGTCGCGATAGAATGCGCGGGCGAAATCCGGCATGAAGAACATGTAGAAGTGGGTCAAATGGTCGGCGAGGTTTTCCACCGCGTGCACGAGATTGACCGCAAGCTGCGCGTTGTCCGCCATGTGCAGCCCGCTTGCGGCGGCCAGGGCACGCGCGGCAGCGACCGATTGCGAGACCGAACAGATGCCGCAAATCCGCGGCGCATAAACCAGGGCGTCTGCCGCGGGCTTGTCGACCAGCATGGCCTCGAACCCCCGATAGAGCGAGGACACGACATAGGCATCGACCACGCTCCCTTGCGAGATTTCGAGCTGCACCTCGAGATCGCCTTCGACGCGATTGAAGGGGCCGACCACGAGCCGGGTCATGGGCGGTCCCTCCGCTTGTCATGCGGCAGTGCTACGGGCGTCTTGCTCTGGGCGTTTTCGCGCAGACGCTGCGGCGTCGCCGCTTTCGACAGCGAGGCGAGGGCGACAAACCACGCCTTGGGCATGTCGGTGGGCAGGCCGATCGGGATGCCCGCCACCTTGGGGGTCGCCGCGAAGGCATGACCCGGCTCCTCGAAGCCGGGGGCCGTGCAGTTGATGCAGGAATAATTGCCCTCGAGGCACGATCCCGTGCCATTCCATGGGCGGATATTGCAGTCCGCGCGGGCCTGCGTACCCTTGCAGCCGAGATTTTCCATCATGCACCCCATGTCGCCGGGATGTTCGGCGCTGGCCTTGAATTCATAGAATTCATTGCGCGCACAGCCATGGTGGACGAGGTGCCTGGTATAGGCCAGGGGCCGCTCCCATTCGTCGAGATCCGCCTTGTCGAGCGTTCCGGCTGCAATCTGGAGCAGGGTGTCGGTGAACCAGCCGGGGTGGATCGGGCATCCCGCAATATTGATTACCGGCAAGCCGCTTCGCGCGCGGAAGTCATTGCCCAGCAGGCCGCCCGGATGGACCCCGTCGTAAGACAGCCCGCAGGCTTCCACCGCGTTTCCGCCGGCCGCGGTGATCCCGCCAAAGGCCGCGCAACTGCCGACCGCGACGACATAGCGGGCCTGCCTGCAAACCCGTTCGATCATCTCGCGCATCGGCTTGTCGGAACCGGCCATCACGTGAAACCGCCCGGTCCCGTTGGGTCCCATGATGACCGAACCTTCGAGGCACACGATATCCACCGCCCGCTCGCCGCCAGCCGCCGCGTCGAGCAGCTCGCGTGCCTCCTGACCGCTCGCTTCGCTCAGCGAGGGATGCCACAGCACCTCGATCCCGGCAGCCTCGAGCGTTTCGACAAGGTCGGGGCTTTCGGCGCCCAGCAGCGAAAGCGTGCAGCCGCCGCAGCCACCCGACTGCAACCACAGCAGGGAGAGGGCGGGACGCTTAGCCATCGGCCTTATCCGCCGGGACCCTGACCTGGAAACACGCGCCGCCGCCGGGCGCATCCGAATAGGTCAGGCTTCCCCCCAGCTTCTCGACCATGTTGTAGCTGACATAGAGGCCGAGCCCGGTGCCCGAGCCGATGGGCTTGGTGGTGTAGAAGGGTTCGAAAATCTTGTCCTGATCGGCCGAGGATACGCCGGGCCCGTTGTCGGCAACCGCCATGATGACATCGCCGGCTTCGACCCGCGCGGTGATGGAGAGGGCGGCGCCATCCTGCCCCGCCATCGCGTCGACGGCATTCTGCACCAGATTGACCAGAATCTGGTGCAACTGTCCCTTGAACCCGGTGATGTCCATGACTTGGGGCAGGTCCATGCGGATCGCGGGCTTGCTGCGCTGCGCCTTGACCACCCAGTCGACCGCCGTGTGAATCAGGCGCACAAGGTTGAACCGTTCCGGCGCTTCGCGCTGGTTGGAGGAAAAGCGGCGCAGGTCCTGGACGATGTCGCGAACCCGTTCGGCCCCTTCGAGCGTGCCGTCGACCAGCGGGCCGATATCGTCCAGCACGGCGTCGATGCGCAGTTCCTCGTGCAGCGCGGCCAGCTGTGCCGGATCGACGCCCTCGTCGATCGCCTCAAGGTATCGGGTGATCGCCGCGCCATAGCGCTTGAGCGCATACATGTTCCCGAACACGAAGCTGATCGGGTTGTTCAATTCATGCGCCACCCCGGCCACAAGGCGGCCCAGCGCGGCCATCTTTTCCGAAGTCAGGAGTTGCTGCTGCGTCTGCCTGAGCCGCTGATGGGCCGTGTCGAGTTCATAATAGGCGCGCAGAAGCTCGCCGATCGGCCTGCCGACGAACACGATGCCCGAGGGCCTGCCCCTGGTGTCGTGTCGCGGCGCGCCGCTCACCGAAATGCGCGCTGCGCCGCTATCCGCTGTGACCAGGTCCCAATCGTGATCGCCCTTCGTGCCGCCCTGCGCGAGACAGCCGCGGATCGCGTCATGGTGACTGGCGTCGAACAGGCCAAGCAACGGGCTGCCGATCAGGTTCTTCTCGGTCCGTCCCGTCACCCGGCACAGCGCCGCGTTTACCTCGCCTATCGTGCCGTCGCTGTCGCACACGATCAGCACGTCGGTCATCGCGCCCAGTACGGATCGCGTGAAGTCGCGCGCCTGTTCGAGTTCCTGGTTCCGGCGCTCGAGCGCCACCTGCGATTGGATGAGGTCGGCGTAGACCGAATCCATCTTCTGGATCACTTCGATCCACATTTCCTCGCCTTCGCCGGCAAAGCCGGAAAACGCCGCGTGGAGCGGTACGCCGGTGCCGGTGGGGGGGAGGTATCCGGCCATGCCTAGCACGCCGACTTGCCCGCTCGCCGACGGATCGGCAGGGGGTGGACGTCGTCGAGCCCGTACCGTTCGATCTTGGCCCGCAGGCCCACGCGGGACAGGCCAAGTTCCTCGGCGGCCTTGCTCTTGTTCCAGCGATGGCGGATCATCGTTTCACGAATGATATGCGCTTCCATCGCGCTGACCCGTTCGCGCAGGTCCCCGGTCAGCGCAGCGATTTCGTCGACTGTCTGGCCTGCGGCGATCACGGTGCCCTTGTCGCGCGACTGGCGGATATGAGAGGAAACCACGTCGATGCCGAGCGGTTTGCCATCCTCGCCGCGAACCACCATGCGCTGAATTTCGTTCTGCAATTCGCGCACATTGCCTGGCCAGCCATAGGCGGCAAGGCAGGCAAAGGCTTCATCGGTCAGGCCGTCGACCTGCTTGCCCATCTGCATGGTTGCGCGCTCGAGGATGTTCGCGACCAGCAATTCCAGGTCTTCGGGCCGGTCCTTCAGATCGGGCAGGCGCAGGATCATTCCTGCAAGGCGGTAGAACAGGTCGGCGCGGAACCGCTTCGCGCGGACCTCTTCTTCAAGATCCTTGTTGGTCGCCGCAATCACCCTGACATCGACCTTGCGGGTGCGCGTGTCGCCAAGCGGGCGGATCTCGCCTTCCTGCAGGACCCGCAGCAGCTTGACCTGGAACGCGGGCGACACCTCGCCAATCTCGTCCAGAAAGACGGTGCCGCCGTCGGCCCGTTCGAACAGGCCGACATGGTTTTCGATCGCGCCCGTGAACGAACCCTTCTTGTGCCCGAACAATTCGCTCTCCAGCAGCTCGTCGGGCAGGGCGCCGCAATTCTCGACCACGAAGGGCTTGTTCCAGCGCAGCGACCCATAATGCAGCGCGCGCGCGGCCAGCTCCTTGCCGGTTCCCGATGCGCCGAACAGCAACACCGAAATGTCGAAAGGCGCAACCTGCGCCAGGCTGTCGCACACGGCGTCCATCGGGCTGCCTTTTACGCGCACGATGCTCTCGTCGAACCCGTAGGACTGCCGCAAATGCTCCTTGCGGACGGTGACCACTTTCTGGGCCGCGGCGGGAAGCATCTTCAGTTCGATCGCAAGCAATTCGTTCTGGCGTTGCAGGTCGTGCAGGCGGCAGGCGCTGCGCAGGGTCAGCAGCAAATTGTCGGGGTGCCAGGGCTTGGTGATATACTGGAAGATCCCGGCTTCATTGATCCCGTCGATGATGTCGTGCGCATCGGTGTAGCCGGAGATGATCATCCGCACCACGTCGGGCCAGCGCTCCTTGACCTGCTTCAGGAATTCCACCCCCGTGGTTTCGGGCATCCGCTGGTCGCACAAGATCACCTGGACCCAATTGTCGGCCAGCAGGGTCTCGGCCTCGCGGGTGCTGGTTGCGGTCAGGACGTCGAACCCTTCCTCAAGGATGCGACGCAGCGATTCGAGCGAGCGAACCTCGTCATCGACAACCAGAACCGTGGCGCGTTCAGCCATGCCCAATTCCCTCAGCAGATCCTCGGCAATTGCTCGCCCGAAAGCCAGTCTATCACGCGGGTTCCCCCGATCGCCGTGACCATGCGGACGAAACCGGGATTGTCGGGCGTTACCCGTCCGATCGCCTGTGCGTTCGCCCCTTCGGGGTGCGAGCGCATGATGTCGAGCAGGCGATCCGCCTCCGCTTCCTCGCAGATGCAGACGAGCTTGCCTTCATTGGCGATGTGGAGCGGGTCGAGCCCCAGCAGCTCGCACGCGGCGGCAACCTGGGCGCTCACGGGAATGGCGGATTCCTCGAGCATCAGGCCGACCTGTCCCGCTTCGGCCAGCTCGTTGAGCGTGGCCGACAGGCCGCCGCGGGTCGGATCGCGCAGCACCGCAATTTGCGGGACTGCAGACACCATGTCGGCGACCATGGCGTTGAGCGGCGCGCTGTCGGACAGGATGGCGGTGCCGAATTCCAGCCCCTGGCGCCGGGACAGGATGGCAATCCCGTGATCGCCGATCGTCCCCGAAATGAGCACCGCCTGCCCTGCCCGCAGGCGATGCGGGCCGATGTCGACGCCGTCGGGGATCGTCCCGATGCCGCTGGTGGTGATGAACACGCCATCGCCCTTGCCGCGTTCGACCACCTTGGTGTCGCCGGTGGCGATGGCTACGCCCGCCTTGCGCGCCGCGGCCGCCATGCTGGCGGCGATCGCATCGAGATCGGCGATCGGAAAACCTTCCTCGATGATGAAGGCCACGCTCAGCGCCATCGGTTGCGCCCCGGCCATCGCCAGGTCGTTGACCGTTCCGTGGACGGCCAGGCTGCCGATGTCGCCGCCGGGAAAGAACAGCGGCGAAACGACATGGGCATCGGTGGTCACGGCTATTCGACCCGAACCGACGTCAATGCAGGTCGCGTCGTGGCCCTGCGCCAGCAGCGGGTTGGCGAAGTGATGCGCGAAGACGTCGCGGATCAGTCTCACCATGGCCCGGCCGCCGCCGCCGTGGCTCAGCTCGATCGCGCCGGTCATTCGGCGTCCAAGCGCGGCCGGGGCGTTCATTGCGCCGCCTCCAGCGCCATCTCGGCCAGCGTTTCGGCCCGGCGATAGGTCCAGTAGGCGGCACAGGCGCCTTCGGACGAAACCATGCAGGCCCCCATCGGGCTTTCGGGCGTGCAGGCCTTGCCGAACAGCTTGCAGTCCTTTGGCTTCTTCACGCCCCGCAGGATCGAGGGGCATTCGCAGCTCTTGGTTTCGCGGCTTTTCTTCTCGCTGATCTCGAACCTGCGTTCGGCGTCGAAGGCGGCGTAGGCGTCGCGAATTTTCAGCGCGCTGCGCGGCACCGCGCCCAGGCCGCGCCATTCGAAGCTGTCGCGCGGTTCGAAGATTTGCGCGACCAGCTCCTGCGCCTTCGCATTGCCGTCGCGGGTTACCACACGCGCGTACTGGTTTTCGACCGCCACCCGCCCTTCATTGACCTGGCGAATCAGCATGAGCGTCGACTGCATTACATCGAGCGGCTCGAACCCGGCAATCACCACCGGCTTGCCATAGCGTTCGGCAAGAAATTCGTAGGGGCGCGACCCGATGACCGAGCTGACGTGGCTGGGGCCGAGGAACCCGTCGAGCCTGACCGCCTGATCGGGATCGATTTCGGGCGCCTCGAGGATGTGAACGATGGCGGGCGGGGTCAGCACATGGTTGCAGTGAACCGAAAAATTGCCGATCCCTTCGGCCTGCGCCTGCGCGATGGCGACCGCGCTGGGCGGGGTGGTGGTCTCGAACCCGATGCCGAGGAACACGACCTCGCGGTCGGGATTGGCCCGCGCGATATCGAGCGCATCGATCGTCGAATAGACCATGCGGACATCGGCACCGTCGGCCCTGGCCTTGAGCAGCGATCGGCGCCCGGTGGCGGGCACGCGCAGCATATCGCCGTAGGAACACAGGATCACGCCATGGCGTTCGGCCAGTTCGATCGCGTCGTCCAGCCGCCGGACGGGCAGGATGCAGACGGGGCACCCGGGACCATGCACGAAACGGACATTCGCCGGGACAAGATCCTGCACGCCATAGCGGAAGATCGCGTGGGTGTGCCCGCCGCAAAATTCCATGAAATTATAATGCCGTGCAGGGTCGGCCTCGGCGGCGATGGCCGAAGCGAGGTTTTCGGCCAGCGCGCGATCGCGAAATTCGTCGACATAGCGCATCAGGCGTCCTCCCCTGCGATTTCGCCATAGGTTTCGTCGAGAACGCCGGCCCCGGCCATCATCGCGAGCGTGCGTTGCGCCTCTTCCTCCGACAGCCGGTGCAGCGCGTAACCGACGTGGAGCAGCACGAAGTCCCCCACCGCGACATCGTCGAGCAAGGCTGTGGACACTTGCTTGACCACGCCGCCGGCCGATACGGTGGCCATCGCGCCGTCGTGCAGCGCGGTTATCAGCACAGGAACTGCCAGGCACATGACGCGTCCTCCCTATCGACCCGCGCGAGCCGTCAGCCGGCTGCCGCGAATCCAGTCGAGCCAGGTGTCCATTCCCTCGCCCGTGCGGGCGGAAAGGCGGATGACGCCCAGCTTGTGATTGACCTTGCGGGCATTGGCGACGGCAAGGTCGATGTCGAAATCGAGATAGGGCAGCAGGTCGGTCTTGTTGATCAGGACGAGGTCTGCCGCGGCGAACATGTCCGGGTATTTGAGCGGCTTGTCCTCGCCCTCGGTGACCGAAAGGATCGCGACCTTGTGCGCCTCGCCCAGATCGAAGGCGGCCGGACAGACGAGGTTGCCGACGTTCTCGATGAACAGGACGGCATTGGCCGGCAGGTCGAGATGGTCGAGCGCGTGACCGACCATGTGCGCATCGAGGTGGCAGCCCTTGCCGGTGTTGACCTGTACCGCCTGCACACCGGTCGCGCGGATCCGCTCGGCATCGGCGCTGGTCTGCTGGTCGCCCTCGATAACCGCGCAGTCGAGTTTGCCCGAAAGGGCCTCGAGCGTGCGGCAAAGCAGGGTGGTCTTGCCCGAACCGGGGCTGGAAACGAGGTTGAGCGCCAGGATGCCGTTGCGGGCGAAGCCTGCGCGATTGGCGCGGGCATAGGCGTCGTTCTTGCCGAGGATGTCGGCCTCGAGCCCGATCAACCGGCTCTGGCTGATCCCCGCCACGCTCACCCCGGCTTCTCCAAGGCCGAAGTGGACCGCATCGTCTCCATGATGGCGCCCGTGCCCGTGCCCGTGGTCATGCCCGTGGTTATGCCCGTGGTCATGATCGTGGTCGTGATGGTGATGATGGCCATGCCCTTCGGCGATCTTCACCTCGCCATCGCCGCAGCCGCAAACGGTACACATCAGCTTACCTCCATTTCACGGATCTTCATGTCCTCGCCGCCTGTCACCTGCAATTGATGCGAGCCGCATGCGGGGCAGGGATCGTATCGTTGCACGATGGCGATTTCGGCAGCGCAGGGCAGGCACCAGGCGCGGCCGGGCACCGCGACGATTTCGAGCACCGCGCTTTCGGCGGCGCTGCCCTTCATCGCCACGTCGAAACCGAAACGCAGCGCCTCGACTTCCACGCCCGAAAGCGCCCCGATTTCCAGGCAGACGCGTTCGACGCGGGCAAAGGACTGTTCGTGTGCCTGATCTTCGATGATCGAACGGATGCTCTCGCAGATGGCCATTTCATGCATCACGCCACCTCGATCGCATAGTCGACGCAAGGGTCGAGCGCCTGCATCGTCCATTCGGCGACTTGCGGGCGCATCGTCGCGGGAACATTCGCCACGCGCCGGAATTGACGCTCGGCCTCCCCGCCCGCGGAAAAGGCGCGATCGGTCGGGGACACGATGCGATAGGCGGCAATGCGGCTGTCGACCACGCGGAGGTGATGCTTCAGCGATCCGCGCGCGCAATCGACCATGGCTTGACCCGTGCCGGGAGCAGGGCTCGTCCCGCGGGCCGGTTCGGCCTGCCCCGCAGCCAGTGCGGCCATCCGCGCAGGGAGCCGACAAAGCCCGACCAGCCGCGCGGCGTGGCGCGATAGCAGCGACCCGCCCGGCAGGCCGGTTGCCAGCAAGGGGTGATCGCCGTTCCGTTCTGGCAGGGCCCCGATCCCGGCGCCCATGTCGGGACTGCTGCCGACGCGCGCGATGAAGCGGGCCGCGACACTTGCGCCCGCGGCGGCCCAGTCGCGCAGTTCCAACCCCGTTGCCAGACCCAGCCAGTCACGCGGCGCCAGCCCGGTGACATGGCGTTCGATCGCTGCATCGATCTGTTCGGGCGAGCCGTCCTGCGATACCCGCAGGACATCGCGCGCGGCGGCATGGTCGGCAGGCTCGCCCAGCATTCGCGCCCAGTCCAGCGATATCCGCAGGCCATGTTCGCGCACCGCCTCGCGCGCGGTGGCGATCTCGCGCCGCGCCAGTTCTTCGGGGGCTGCCTCGATCCCCAGGGCGGCTTCCACCGCCAGCAGCGCGGCGTGTTCCTGCGCATCGGCGCAGATCGCATAGAGCCGCCGCACCATCGCCGGCGCATGATGCGCAGGCGCATTTCGCAGGACCAGGGCGGCATCGAGCGGCGGAGTGTAATGGAGGATGCAATCCCCGGCCCCGGATGGGACAACCAGCCGGATTGCTCCCCGCGCGGTCATGGCCGCGCCTCGTCCGCGACCGGCGATTCGCCGGGCAGCCGCAGCAAGCCGCGGCGGCTCAGCATTGCAGGGGGTGCGCCGGGATCGAGCACAGGTCCCTGCGCAGACCGTTCGGCTTGCGGGCTCGCTGTCGCGCCTGCCCAGACCATTTCCATGCGCTGCTCCGCCTGCGGCGTTTCCTCGTCCGGACTGGCGAGGATTTCATCCAGCGCCGCATCGGCGGTGGCGATCGCAGCGTCCATATCCGCGAATTCGAACATCGGCGAAAACAGCGAACAGCTCCAGTAGCCGCCGATGTCGTCCTCGAAGTTCCAGATTGCCTGGTAGCGACCCGAGGGCAGGGCAAGTTCGCGCTTGGTGCCGATCCGCTGGTCGGCCTGTTCGCAAGGCAGCAGCATGAAATTCATGAACCACGGGGTTACCAGTACCCCGATCCAATCCTCGCCCAGCTTGCGCGCGCCGCGCATGGCGACACCAAGCGCCGGGTTCATGACCGGAATTCCCGCCATTCGCTGCCGGGCGATGGCGGTAAAGGCTGCCTCGATCCTGTCGGTCAGCAAGGCGGCCTCGTGGTTCATTCGGCCAGCACCATGAAGCCCGCGCGCGCGCTGTCGCATTCAGGGCAGGTCCAGTGGTCGGGCAGGTCGGCAAAGGCCGTTCCCGGCGGGATCTGCCAGTATTCGTCCCCTTCGGCCGGATCGTAGACGTGCCAGCAGATCTTGCATTCCAGCCGGGTGCGCGGGCCGATCTTGGCTGCATCCCCCCCATAGGAGCCGGCGAAGAAATGATCGGTCACCGGTAGATGTCCAGGATTTCGGCCAGTCGCTCGGCCGAATCGGCCAGATCTTCGCTGGCGGCCAGCGCGACTTCGGGGATGCGGCTGATCTCGATCGAATTGAGGATCAGCGTGTCCTGCGAATTGAAGTACTGCACCCACCAGCAATTGCGCGTGCCGGTGGAACGAATGCGGCAATTTCCGTAGCCGCGCGACAGGATCACCACCTTGCCGCGCCCCATCGCCACATCGAGGAAATCGAGATCTTCTTCGGTATGCGGCAGCAGCGAAAGGTTGATCACATGCGGTTCGGCCCCTTCATCGTCCGATTGGGGAACGTGTTCGTTGATTTCGGCCACCAGCGGCGGCGCATTGAAGATGTTGGTGCGCTCATCCATCGGCAATCTAGCCGCGTCAGCAACCCCGACCGAAGCCAGATCGAGCGCGGCCGAGGGGAAGGCGCCGCATTCGACATAATCGCTCGACCGGCGGCCCTCGTCGTCGAATTCGCGTATCCGCCACACGCCTGCCAGCACCGATTCCTGGGCCTGCAAGCGATCCCCCGCGACCACGGAAACCTCGCCTTCGCCCAGCATCTGGTCGACAAAGGCAAGGTTCCCCTCGTCGAGATGGGTCAGGTCGATCCGCGTTCCTCCATCGCACCCATTGCCCAGGGCGGCCAGGATCGCTTCGGCGACCCGTACGCCTTCACGGTGCGAGGCGGCATCTTCGGGTTCGGGAACATTCGAGGCGCTGAACACGGTCATGCCATCGGGCATCACCATATATTCGAGCTTGCCGCCGTCGAAGTCCTCTGGCTGGCTGCCGGGACCCGCGAGCGCACCCATGCCGCCGGTCATGCGCTTGCTCCCGTATTCGCGGTTTCGCCGCCGCACCCGGCGGGCAGGCGGAAGGGGGGCGGGGCGACGGGTTCGCGCGACAGGATCTCGGGGATCTCGCGCAGGTAGTCGGCCCAGTCGCGAATACCCTCGATCGCGCCGAGGTATTCGCCATAACGCAGGAACACGAGTGCGGGAAAGCTGCCGAAGCGGAACCTGCGCTGAAACGCGCGTTCGTCTTCGCCGCGGGCCGCCACCAGCGGGGGCACGTGGCCTTCGAGCGCCGCGGCCAGTTCCGGCAGGACGATGGCGACATCGTTGCTTTCCGCCAGCCGCCAGTAATCGCCCGACAGGAACAGCATCGACAGCGGCAGCTTCGCGCAGGCTTCATCGAGCTGATCGGCCGTCACGATCGGGTATCCATGTCGTTCCATGATCGATTGCAGCAAGGGCGAATGGGACGCGCGATCGATGGTCATTTGGGGCTCTCCACTTCGAAACGCAGATGGTCGGGCAATTGCGGCTCGCGGCCGATCAGGTCGGCGAAGGCGGCATCGAGATCGGCCGGTTCGCCCCGCATCACCGCCTCCAGCGCGGTGACCGCGTCGAGCGTGCGGCGCGCCGATCGTTCATCCATCACTTCGCGCGCCGCCCCCAGAAAGGTCATGACCCAGGTGCCGGGCGCGAGCTCGCCGACCAATGCGGTATCGATGCGGCACAGGCCATCGCCCGATTTGCACAGCGCCCAGCCCGGGGTGGTGGAAACGACCTGCATGGGCATGCCGACGCACATCAGCGGGGCTTTCCTTCGCCTGCGACCAGCGCCGCCATTTCGGCGTCGAAATCGCGCGGCGCATCCCAGGCTGGAGAGGAGATTATCCGTTCATCGCCATGGCGCGCCGCCGTGTCTGCGGTCGGCCGTTCGTCCTCATATCGTTCGAGCAGCATCTCCATGCAGCCGATGCCCTGTTCGGGGCGCAGCGGTTCGGCGCGGCGCTGCGCCGGAATGCCGAAGCCTGCGAGATATTCGATCGCCAGCGAAATGGCCGGTTCGATCTGGGCCTTGACCTGAGGCCGCAGCGAACCGCCATAGTCCTCCAGCTCGACCGGCTGGACGCCGATCAGCAGCTGGTGCGCGGGGGCATCGCCCATCATCTCGGCCATGGCGAGCACTTCCTGGAAACCCGTCTGGTGGAGCGAGATCTTCTTGACGCCCAGGAAGCGCGGCACCTCGTCGCCTTCGACCCGCTTCAGCGTGCCCGGAGCAAGGTTGTAGTCCACCGCATCGAACACGACCAGCACATCGGCTTCGCGGACTTCCTGGACCAGATAGATGCCCTGGGTTCCACCATCGAGCAGGCGGACGTTGTCGGGAAACTGCCAGTGGCGGTGCATTTGCTCGACCGCGCGTACGCCGAAGCCTTCATCCGCCCACAGCAGATTGCCAATGCCCAGAATCAGCACGTTCGTATCGTACGCTGCCATTCCTCGTCCCCGCTACGTCGTTTCCCGACGTTTGCTTACTGGAAAGGCAGTTTCCCTTCCGAGCTGGAAAGCCACTGTGCAAACAGCGTGCCAGCCGGGGCAGGGCGCCCGATTCCCGAGGGAATCGTATATCACGACAGGAATGGATTGAAAACCATTCTTCCAGTTTGGAAAGCAAAACCGGAAGAATGGTTTTCAATTGTGTCAGTGGCCGTCGTCGAGCGGGTCGCTGTCCCTGAAGGTGCGCCAGCCGGAAAACATCGACGAGATGATCGATTGGCGGGACATGATATCCTCGCGCACCGCTGCATAGATATGCACCATGGCGAAGCAGACCAGCACCCACATTCCCAGATGGTGGAAGGTGTGGACGTCCTGGCTTTGCCCGAACAGCGGAATGATCCAGCTGGAAAACAGCGTGTTGACGATACCCGGCCCCTCGCCTTCGCCATAGAGGGCGAGGCCCGTCAGGATCATGAAGGCGCAGCCCCACACGAACATCAGATGCATGGTCAGCACTGCCAGCGGGTTGTGCCCGCTGTATTTGTAAGGCGCATCCTCGAGCATCGCATACCAGCGGATTTCGTGCCTGACCCCGCGCCAGAAATCGCGGTCGCGGAACGGCGGGCGGAAGATTTCCCGGGCGTGGTCGTTGCCGACGAACGACCAGTAGAAACGGAACAGGAACCCCACGACGAGTATCTGCCCGGCCGAAAAATGCAGGAAGCGGATCCAGCCGAACAGGAAATGGCTGCTCGGTTCGCCCGCACCGGTCCCCGGGGGGGAACCGATCAGATACCCCGTGACGAACAATACGATAATGCAGGCGGCGTTGATCCAGTGCCACAGCCGCACCGGTGCTTCGTAGACATAAACCGCATCCTGCTTCTGCGTGGGCGCCGAAGTCGTGGTCATCGTGTCCTCCTCGTCTCGCCGGTCAGCGCACCTTGACTTCGGCCAGTTCCTGCCCGTCGGGCCCCATCACGTGGGTGGAGCAGGCCAGGCAGGGATCGAAGCTGTGGATGGTCCGCAGGATTTCGACCGGCTCTTCCGCGCGCTCGACCTTGGTGTTCATCAGCGAGGCTTCGAAGGCGCCGATATTGCCCTGGTTGTCGCGCGGCGATCCGTTCCAGGTGGTCGGCACGACGCACTGGTAGTTCTCGATCTTGCCGTCCTTGATCCGGATCCAGTGCGCCAGCGCCCCGCGCGGGGCCTCGGTGAAGCCCACGCCCTTGACCTCGCTGGGCCAGGTGGAACGATCGAACATCGCGGTGTTGGCCGTGCTCGTGTCGCCGGCCTTGATGTTGGCGATCAGCTTGTCGAGGAAGTACTTCTGCTTTTCAGCCGCCCACTTGGCCTCGAGCGCGCGGGCGGCAGTGCGGCCCAGCGTCGAGAACAGCGCATCGATCGGCGCGTCGAGCGCCTTGAGCAACCCGTCGACCTGCGCCTTGATCTCCTCATGCCCCTGCATGTAGCCCACGACGTAGCGGGCCAGCGGGCCGACCTCCATCGCATGGCCGCGCCAGCGCGGGGCCTTGATCCAGCTGTATTTCGCGCCTTCGTCGAGCTGTTCGATATTGGTGCTGGTGCCCTTGGCCTTCGGGCCGAGCTCGTAATGGGGTTCGGTCACGCCGTCCCACGGATGCAGGCCCTTGCTCTCGTCGTCGTATTTGTACCACGAATGGGGCACGAATTCCTGGATCTGTTCGGGATCGGTCAGGTCCACCGGGTGAACCTCGGTCAGCTTGCCGTTGATGATCGCGCCATGCGGCATCAGCAGGTTGGCGGGTGAATAGTCGTTCGCCCGGTCGGGAATGTCGCCATAGGCCATCACCGCCTTGTTCGACAGGCCGCCGCCATAAAGCCACGACTTGTAGAGCCCGCCGATCGCAACCACGTCGGGGATGTAGACGTTGTTGACGAACTCGATCGTGCGTTCGGTGACCTTCTGCACATAATTGAGGCTGGCCATGTTGACCGGCGCACCGGCGGCCATTTCGCCGTCGATGTTGATGGCGCAGGGCACGCCGCCGACCAGCCAGTTGGGATGCGTGTCCTTCCCGCCGAAGATGGTGCGGACCGTCATGATTTCCTTCTGGAAATCGAGCGCCTCGAGATAGTGCGTCACCGCCATCAGATCCGCTTCGGGCGGCAGCAGATAGGCCGGGTTGGTCCAGTATCCGTTCTTGAACGGGCCGAGCTGCCCGCTTTCGACGAACTTCCTCAGGCGCGTCTGGATGTCACGGAAATAGCCCGGGGAGCTGTTGGGGTGATGCGGGCTGACCGCCTGCTGCAACTCGCTCGTCGCCTTGGGATCGGCCTTGAGCGCGTTGACCGGGTTCACCCAGTCGAGCGCATGGAGGTGGTAGAAGTGGACGAGGTGGTCGTGCACCTGCAGCGACAGCTGCATGATATTGCGGATCGAATTGGCATTGTCGGGGATTTCGATGCCCAGCGCGTTCTCGACCGCCCGGACCGAGGTCAGCGCGTGGGTGCCGGTGCACACGCCGCAGATGCGCTGGGTGAAGGCCCATGCATCGCGCGGGTCGCGCCCCTTGAGGATTACCTCAAGACCGCGCCACATCGTGCCGGTGGACACCGCGTTGCGGATGACGTTGGCGCTGTCGAGATTGACCTCGCAGCGCATGTGGCCTTCGATGCGGGTGACGGGATCGACAACGACCCGCCGGCCGGAGGCATCGAGCTGGAATCCGTTGGGAGTGGCAAAGCTCATCGGTCCTATCCTTCCACTTCTTCGCTTGCCGGGGCATTGCTGCGCGCGCGCTTGACGGCGCTGGCGGCGGCATGGGCGGCAACGGCCGCACCCACCACGCCCGCTGCGGTAAACCCGATCTTGTCGGCATCGGCTTCCACGCCGAAGCCATGGATGTCGGTCAGGCGTTCGTAGAAGCCGCCCTTGTCCCAAAAGCCGTCTTCAGAGCAGCCGATGCACGGATGCCCTGCCTGGATCGGGAAGGAGAGGCCGCCGTTCCAGCGCACGGTGGAACAGGCGTTGTAGGTCGTCGGCCCCTTGCACCCCACCTTGTAGAGGCAGTAGCCCCGCCGCGCGCCTTCATCGTCGAAGGCTTCGACGAACTGCCCCGCGTCGAAGTGCGGCCTGCGATAGCACTTGTCGTGAATGCGCTGGGAATAGAACATCTTGGGCCGCCCCTGCAGGTCGAGTTCGGGGAAGCGTTCGAAGGTCAGGATATAGGTGATGACCGCCGTCATCACTTCGGCGATGGGCGGGCAGCCGGGCACCTTGATGATCGGCTTGGCGGCAAGGCCGGGCACCTTGTGGATCGGGGTGGCCTGGGTCGGATTGGGGCGAGCGGCCTGCACGCAACCCCAGCTGGCGCAGGACCCCCAGCTGATGATCGCCTTGCAGTGGTCGGCGGCCTTCTTCAATTGTTCCAGATAGGGCTTGCCGCCGATGATGCAGCTCATCCCTTCCTGGTTGAGCGGGGGATTGCCTTCGCAGGCGAGGATGAAATTGCCGTCATATTTCGCGATCGTCTCGTCGATGATCGCTTCGGCCTGATGCCCCGCCGCGGCCATGATGGTGTCGTCATAGTCGAGGCTGATCATCGACAGGATGACGTCCTTGGCCAAGGGATGGGCCGACCGGATGAAGCTTTCGGAACAGCAGGTGCACTCGAGCCCGTGCAGCCAGAGCACGGGAATGCGCGGCTTGTTTTCCATCGCGTCCTGGATTTTCGCGGCATGCGCGGGGCTGAGGCCCAAGGCGGCCGCCGTCAGGCTGCAGAACTTCGTGAAGCTGCGGCGGGTGATCCCCTGCCGGCGCATCACATCGTAGAACGTTTCACTTGCCATTGCGGCGTGCCCTTTCCCGTTTCCTGACGCGTTCGATTGTCTGCGGGCATTCAGACAAGAATCATGCCAGAACTGGAAACGCATTTTAAATCAACGTGTTGATTCAGGCTTCATGTCCTCGATGATCGGAAACTTTCCGCCCAACTGACAAGGAAGCTGGCAGAAGCGTCGGTCGATGCCCTGCGCATCGGAATGGGTTCGGCCCGACCCGGGGTGCAGGCAAGCCGGAGCGGATGCGGGCAAGCGGCACCATCCTGTCATGCCGCATCGCCGCGGTTGCCGGGGCCGAACTTTGATATGTAACCGCTTACACAGCGCTTTCGGCCGTTCCGGGCGGTTGACATGACTTGTCGCTGAACGCGGTCCAATGTTGCCACAAGGCCTGCGAAGTGAGGTCGAATTGGGAAGAATAAACCCGACTGCGCGCCGCATCTGCAACGAACCCGGGCGCAGCGAACCCGGGGGGTTCTGTCCGGAATTGTGGTGCTGCCCTTGTCACGCCTTGCGGGATAGGGCCTGGCAGGGATCGCGGGAAAGCGGGTCATTGACGCGAACGGCGGGGCCCTGCCGCCGATGTTTTCCGGGCGGATCACCTTGCCGTTGAGCGACAGTGCGATCCGCGATCGTGTTTCCGAAGGTGTGGAATCCTGCATCCGGCGGGTCGATGGTGCGGTCCGGGCGGCTCAGGGTCGCCTCCGCGCCCTGCCGCCCATCCTGCCGGAATCCTGCCGGGCCCACCTTTCGGTCCGATAAACGATCCTCTTTCGCACCCTCTATACTGCCGGCCTGAAACCGGTTACAGAGATGGCTGAGGACCTGATTCGATCACCGCTGCGGCGGCGATTCGTAACATGCCGGAACCATAAAGTGGTCCGTTGAAAAGGGAGAAGAATGAAAGTGCAACGCGAAATCCCAATCCGCTCGTTCACCGCCCGTCGGCTTGCTGCGGCTCTTGCCTTTACGACCGCCGGTGGCGTCATGGCGGTGGCCCTTGCCACCCCCGCATATGCGCAGGATGCCGATGCATCCTTGCGCGGTTCGGCCACCCTCGACGGCGCAGCTGCGGCAAGCGAAGTTGTCGCGGTCGATGTCAATTCGGGGTTTCGGCGATCCGCAGAAGTCCACAGCGATGGCAGTTTCAATTTTCCGTCATTGCGTCCCGGCACCTATCGGCTCGAACTGCAGACAGCCGACGGCGTGAAGCAGACCGACGAATTCACGCTGGTCGTCGGACAGAACGCGGTGCTCGACTTCGATTTCTCGGCCGATGGCGGTGAGGAATATTCGGATGAAGGCACCATCGTTGTCACCGCCAGCCGGATCAAGTCCCTGCAGGGCGGGGAAGTCGGCGCCATCATTTCCTCGCGCCTGATCGAGAGCCTTCCCCAGAACAACCGCAACTTCCTGGCGTTTGCCGATCTTGCTCCCGGGGTTACTGTGGCGCAAGAGGGCGGCGGCCAGATCAGGCTGCAGTCCGGCAACAGCAATCCGAGCTCGATCGCCGTGTTTATCGACGGCGTCAATCAGAAGGACCTGGTGCAGCGAGGTGGCGTTTCGGGCCAGGACAGCACTCCGGGCAACCCATTCCCCCAGTTGGCCGTCGGCGAATACCGCGTGCTTACTTCGAACTATGATGCAGAGTTCGACACTGTCGGTTCCGCTGCGGTGATTGCGCTGACCAAGTCGGGAACCAACGAATTCCACGGCGAAGCGTTCGTGGATTATACGGACCAGAGCTTGCGCGCGAGAACGCCGACCGAAGCGGCGAACGACAGCACCAAGATCGACACGAAGGACATCCAGTATGGTGGCGCGCTGGGCGGTCCCATCATCAAGGATGTCGCGCACTTCTTCGTGAGCTACGAAGGCAAGGAATTCAACTCGCCGCGAACGATCACGCCGAGCGTCCGCCCAGAGTCGGCATTTCCCGCCGAACTGCAGGCGAAGTTCGGGCCCACCAGCCAGGAGTTCAATGAGAATCTGTTTTTCGGGAAGATCGACTTTGTTCCCTCGACAGCGGATCTGATCGAGCTTTCCGCAAAATATCGTGACGAATCCTCGATACCGATCGGCGATGGCAACAGTGCCCCGGAAAGCTTCCCCGATCTCCAGAACAAGGAGTTTCGCGGGCTGCTGCGCTATGAGCACACTGCGGACAATTGGGTCAACGACCTGAAGATCGAGTATCAAAGGACGAGGAACCAGCCCACACCGAGGACCGACGAATCGAGAAGGGAATTTGTTCAGGTCACTGCTACCGGAACGGGTGGGTTCAACACGCAGACGCTGTTCGTGGATGGGGGTTCGGATAACAACCAGGACTCGCGGCAGCGCGGTTTTACGATTTCGGATGACTTCACCTATACCGGGTTCTCGAGGCACAGCATCAAGGCCGGGGTGAAGCTCGGATTTATTACGCTCAATCGACTCGAGAATTTCGCTCAGAACGGCGTCTACCGCTATAATGCGGATTTCCTTCCCAGCGGGGGAAGTTTCAATACGACAATTCCGTTCGAGGTGAGACTGGCCACGAGTCCTGTCGGGGGCGATCCCAGCCTGAGCGAAAAGAACTTCAGGATCGGGCTCTATATACAAGACGATTGGGACATTACCGATCGGCTCCAGGTAAATCTGGGCCTGAGGTGGGATTACAGCCGGCTCAAGAATTACGTCAACTTCGTAACACCTGATGCTCTGGCGGATGCCTTTTCTCCTGCGAACTATCCCAACCTTGTCAATGCCGACTATGACATTGGCGATTATCTATCGGATGGGACCAACCGCCAGACCTTTACAGGAGCGTTTGCACCTCGTTTCGGATTCACCTATCTGCTGGATGATGAGGGCCGTTTTGCGATCTTCGGCGGCGCGGGTCGCTCCTACGATTACACGCAATACACGCTCTTGGCGCTGGAGCGGGTGCGGACTTCATTCCGGCAGCGAACCATCCAGTTTGTCACTGGCGATCCGACGACCGGCTGTTTTGTAGATAACGGTACGACATGCCGCACCTTCGATCCGGTGTTTTTGACCGCAGCCGGCAGGGCCACTCTCAACGATGCGCTGCAGGGCATCCAGGGAATTGAGCCGTTTCTCAATAACAACGATATCAAGGTGCCCTATTTCGATCAGTTCAGCCTGGGTGTGCGCGGCAAGTTCGGTCTGTTTGATGCGGAAGTCGGCTACCAGCACATTGCTGGCGAGGATGGTCTTGTCGCGACATTCGGGACCCGTCGCCCCGACGGAACCTTTTTCCCTCCGACGACCGAGCAGCAGAACAGCCCGAATGGCGCGGCCAATCAGCCGCCGCTGCTGGGTAACAATTTCGTTCTTCTGAGTAACGGTTTGTCCTCAAGGTCAGACTCCGTGTATGTGAAGGTCAACAAGCGTTATACGGAAAGCTCGCCGTGGAGCCTGGACGCGATATATACCTACACCAGCGGCGAGGATAACTTTGCCGGTGCTGACTTCGGCTTTCCGTTCTTCGGTGACTATGCTTTTCCTCGCGACGTGCCGTTCTCCCGGTCACGGCAGGGCGTGACGCACCGATTGGTCGTGGCGGGTTCGGTTGATATTCCCTGGGATATTACCCTCGCATCGCGGGTCACTCTTGCCTCGCCCGCGACCGTCAAGGGCGTTTACACGTCGACCGCAACGGATCCCCAGCCCTTCTTCCGCGAAGTGAGGAATACCACTGTGAGCGATAGCTTCAGCCAGGTCGATATCTCTGCGACCAAGGCTGTCAGCTTGGGGTTCATCAGTGATGATACCAGGCTGAAGTTCCGAATTGACGTGCTGAACATATTCAACACGAGGAACTTTACCAACTTCGAAGGTTTTGCGGGCAGCCCCAATTTCGGCCAGCAGAACGGCACGGGCATTGGCGGAAATCCGACCCGGACCATCAAGTTCTCTACGGGATTTGAATTCTGATCACCGGTTGACACAATCATCGGTAGACACAAGAGCTGCGTGGGAGAGTTCCTTTCTCCCACGCATCTTTTTGTCCAATTACAGGAATTTCGGTCCACATCATGGGGATGGCGGGCCTGATGTTTTTGGGCGGCCGTTTTTCCAGCTCGCGCATGGCGGGATTCGGGTGATTCGGAGCAAAGCCTCCCGTTGCGTTGACGCCAGCATGGAGCCCAGTCCCGCCTCGGCCTCGCCGGAGCTTGGGCGATGCCAGGCAATCCCGAACGGGTCCTAGAGCGTTTTTCGATCAATCTGGATCATAGCCACATGATGTGAAGTAATTGGCGCATTCGTGCGGCTGGAAGATGTCGATGAGCCTTCCGATCAGGTCCCAGAGGCCGTTCACGGTCCTCTCGCCGATCTTCCTGAGCATGGCCTTGAGTTTGGAGAAGGCCTTCTCGATGGGGTTGAAGTGGGGGCTGTATGGCGGGAGGAAGCGCAAGGTTGCACCTGCCGCTTCGATCCGTTCGCGCACCGATGCGCGCTTGTGGCTCGACAGGTTGTCCATGATAACGACGTCGCCGGGCCGCAGTTCGGGCACGAGCACCTGGGTGACATAGGCTTCAAACCAGTCGCCGTTGATCGGCCCATCGAGCACCATTGGCGCGATCATGCCCGACATGCGCAATCCGGCCACCAGCGTGGTGGTTTTGCGGTGGCCATGCGCAAAGCCCATCCGCAACCGCTCGCCCCTGGCGCAGCGGCCGTGGCTGCGGGTCATGTTGGTTGCGGTCCAGGTTTGTCCGCTTCGCGTTCGTCTTCGACTCCGTCGATGAAGACCAGGCGCTCGGGTTCCAGATCGAGCTGGCCGTCGAACCAGTCATGCCGCTGCTTCAGGACGTCGGGACGGTCCTGCTCGCTGGCATGGCCAGTCTTTTTTTACGCGTCATGCCGTGGCGCACGAAGAAGCGGTGAAGCCCGGCCACCGAGACTGACAGGCCGATCTCGGCCAGACCCGCGCGCAGCTCCTCGAGCGAGATGTCCTTGCGCGCTTCCCAGAGCGCGAGAATGTCATCCCGCCGCGCCTCGACACGGCGGGATCGCATGTCGCCACCCTGAGGTTTTGGGGCAATGCTGCCGGTCGTGCGCCGCTGTTCCTGCCAACGGATCGCCGTCGAAGGCGCAACCCCAAAGCGAGCCGCCGCCCCGCGGCAACTCATCCCCGCATCAACCGCCGCAAGAAGCCGGACACGCAAATCCAACGATAAAGCCTGACCCATCCATACTGGCCTCCTTCACCAGCACGGATCCTGAATCAGAAAATCCGCCCCTTGGGAATCCCCTGCGATTCAAAACGGTCGAAAACCGCTCTAAAGTACCGGCTTTGATTGCATCAAAGGCGGCACTGCTGGATTCCTGTTATACCGTGATTTCCTGGTCGCCGGATGATTCCATCCGGCTTGAAATCACTCTCGCCTGCCGGCATCTATCTGCCGGTCGATCTCGACCTTTGGTGCAGGAACCACAGGTATAGCGCGGCATCGGCATAGGCCGCTTCCCAGCTTGCATGGCCGGTATCGGGATAGATCGTCAGCCGCGGATCGCCGCCGCAGGCACGCTGTGCTTCGACCATCGCGATCCCGCCTTGCGTCGACACGATGGGATCGTTGTCGCCGTGGAACGCCCAGGTGGGGATTGCCGAAGTGGCACACACGGCCGACGGATCGCCCCGCGCGGCGACCGGCGCGATCGCCGCAAACAGATGAGGCCGGGCGATCGCCCAGGCCCAGGTCCCGATCCCGCCCATGCTCAGGCCGGTGAGATAGATACGGCGCCGGTCTGCACGCAGGCCTTCGAGCGCTGCGTCGAGCGTGGCATCGAGCTTGGCCGGGTCCCATCCCTCTTCGCTGACCGGAACCTGCGGGGAGAGCAGGATGAAGGGAAACGCCGGATCCGAACCCACCAGCTTGGGCGGACCGTGCACCCTTACCGGATTGAGGTCAGAGCCGCGCTCGCCCTTGCCGTGGAGGAAGACGATGACCGGCCAGTGCGCGCTTGCGTCCGCATTGTAGCCTGCGGGGATATGCAGCAGGTAGGGATAGCCGCCCGACGGTGCGGGATGGCCGAACTGCCCTTCCTGCACCTGCGCAACCGGAGGTGCGGCCGCCGGGGCGCGATGCGCAAGCGCGGGTGTTGCCAGCACAAGCGCGCCAAGAAGGGGAAGGCATGGGTTTTTCATCGGATTGCCTCCAGCCAGCCGCCGGTAAAGCCCGCGCGTCGCAAGCCCCGCACGATATTGGGCGAACCGCGCATTGCGCGCCAGATGGCGTCGTTCCGATAATTGGCGAGCATGCCCAGGATCGGCCCCTGGTCGATTCCCAGCCAATCGGTCGCAACCCAGCCGTGCTCCGGATCGATCGATCCGGTCGCAATCTCGACGCCGGGATCGCGCAGGCCCGGATTGAAGGAGTCGAGGAAGCCGTATTGACGATAGATGTGCGACCCGTACCGTTGGTGCATCGCCAAGGCAGAGGGGATGCAGATTTCGGGCGCAAAGGGCAGCGATCCCAGCACGGCCGTAGGGGCGATGGTCCCATCGTCGAACCCGTCGGGTTCGTCGATCGGTCCGCGCGCGGAATAGCCGCGATAGAGCGCCGTGCGGCCCGAATGCATCAGTTCGAGGTCGCCAGGCCCGTCGCAGGCCGTCAGACCCCAGATGCGCTCGTCATAGCCAGTCCAGCCCATCGGATTGGCCCGGGCATAGGCGTGCTGCGCCAGCGTCTCGCGCCGGCTATTCTCGAAATAGTCGAACCCTGCCTCGCGCATGGGCGCATCGAAAATGCCGCGAAAATCGATCCACATCTCCGAATACTGGTGACCGAACATCGGCGCGAAAGCGAGGCGGCGGGCCGCCCCTTCGCCTTGCCAGAACCGCGGATAAGGGGCGGTCCAGGCGGACCAGCTGCCGTCGGGAACGGGATGGCCGCCCGATCCCAGCGCGAGGATGTAGACGAACTTTCCCTCGTTATAGCCGTCCCAGTTGCGTTCGATGAACCCGGTTTCCGGATGCCATCCCATCGAAATCGCCCGGCCATCGCGCTGGAACCATTCCCAGTCGGCCTGATCGACCAGCGCATAGGCCAGCCGCCGGATTTCACGCTCTTCGCCACTATCCCTGTCGAACCATGCGGCGGCGTGAAGCGCACCCAGGTGCAGCAGCCCGGTATCGACCGTCGACAGTTCGCATTGGCCGAACCTGTGCCCCGTCCGGCTGTCGAGGAAATGGTAGAAGAACCCCTTGTGTCCCGCCACGCCCTGGGCTGCATCGCCTGTCGGCAGGCCAGCCAGGAAGCGCAGCGTGTTGAGCGTCCGCTCGCTGGCCTGCTCGCGCGTGATCCAGCCTCGTTCCGCCCCGATGATGTAGGCCGACAGGCCAAACCCGATCGCGGCGATGCTGGAAAAGGGCGGTGTGGGCCAGCGATCGGGAACCAGGCCCGTCTGATGGTCGGTCACCTCCCAGAAGAACGAGAAGGTGCGCCGTTCCAGATCGTCGAAGAACGCGGGCAAACCGCGAACGGCAGGGTCACGGGAGGGGGCCGGTGATGTGCAGGAAGGGAGCGCCAGCGCGCCCAGCGCGACAGCTGCGGAGCCGACGAATCGCCGACGATCGAGTGTGATTATGCTCATGCTTTTATGCTCAGGCCCTTATGTTCATGCCTTTACGCTCAGGTCCTTACGCTCAGGTCCTTACGCTCAGGTCCTTACGCTCAGGTCTTGTGTCCGGCAGGCCTGGATGCGGTCGTCGCGCGCGCCATCAGTGCCGGCACATAGTCCTCTTGCGTGGAAGGGGGCGCCTTCCCATCCAGTTCGCTCACCAGCCTTGCGACCGCGCGTTCGCCAATGCCGGCAATATCCACTCGCAGGGTCGAGAGGCCGAGGTAGCGCGCGAGCGGCACATCGTCGAAGCCGGCAATGGCGACCTGTTCGGGAACACCGACGCCAATGGTCCGCAACGCTTGCAGCGCGCCCAGCGCCATCATGTCGTTGGCGGCAAAGACCGCATCGAATTCGCTCCCCTGAGCCAGTAGCTGCTGCACGAGCCGTTCCCCGCTGTCGTCGGTAAAATCGCCCTGGAGCACCGTGACCGGGAGTTCGGGAGCCAGGCTCGCCATCGCTTCGCGATAGGCGGCTGCACGCTCTTCCGCGTCCAGGTTGCCCGCGAGGCCGGCAATGTGCACGATGTTGCGCGCACCCCTGGCCAGCAGGTGGCGCACCATCAGCATCACCCCCCCGCGATTGTCGATGCGCAGGCTGTGCAAACCGGCCTCGACGGGGCTGTTGACCAGCACTGCGGGAAGTCCCGGCGGAAGCGCCTCTGCCAGTTCTTCGGCAGAAAGTTGCGGCGCCATCACGATCAGGCCGTCGACGCGTCCCCGCATGGTGCCCATGGCCTGGCTGGCCTGGGCACGATCGGCGTGCATATTGGACAGCAGGAGCAGATAGCCGCGCTCGTTCGCCGCCTTGTCCATTCCGCGCACAAGTTCGCCGAAGAATTCGCCGTGCAGGTCCGGAAGGACGACACCGATCGCCTGGCTCTTGGCCGTGCTGAGGCTGCGTGCGGCGGCGTTCGGCACATAACCCAGCGCCCGGGTCGCGTCGGCGACCTTGCGGCGGGTGTCGGGACTGACATGATCGTGGCCATTGAGCGCCCGCGACACAGAGGCTACCGACAGGCCGGCGCTGCGAGCAACATCGCGAATTGTAACGGAGTATTTTGATCGCACGGTAGGAGCCCCGAGATAAAGACCGTTTGTCTAGCGTGTAACCAGGGGCATTGCCATGCCCTGCCTCGCGCAATATGTAACCGGTTACACAAAAATCAACCAACGACGATTCGAGCAAGCGCCTGTCGAAGGATGGAAGCGGGAGAATGTGGGCAAGTGTCTGAATTGAACATATCTCGGCGCAGCGCGATCCTGGCAATGGGATTGGCGGGTGCATGGGCTGCCAACCCTTTGCGCGCGGCCCTGAAATCGGCCGGCGGGATAGAGCGTCCGGCCTTCATCGACAGCCTGGTGGCCCGAATGACGCTCGAGGAGAAGGCGGGGCAATTGACGTTGCTCCCGTCGGCCTGGGGTGGTTCCAAGGCTGCCGGCCTCAACCCTCCGGGAAAGGGAAGCAGCTTCGAGACGCAAACCGCCGATGCCGTGGCTGGCAAGCTTGCGGGGGTGTTCAACGGCAATGGCGCGCAAATGGCGCTGCGCATGCAAAGCGCGGTGATGCGGGATTCGCGGCTCAAGATCCCCCTGATCTTTGCCGCAGACGTCATCCATGGGCACCGCACGATCTTCCCCACCCCCGTCGGCGAAGTGGCGAGTTTCGATCTGGACCTCGCCGAACGCACCGCCCGCGCGGCCGCATTCGAAGCGGCAGGCGCCGGGATCGACTGGACCTTCGCCCCGATGGTCGACATCGCCCGCGACCAGCGCTGGGGACGGGCGATGGAGGGGGCTGGAGAGGACGTGCTGCTGGGGCGCCTGTTCGCTGCTGCCAGGACCAGGGGGTTCCAGGGCAGGAATCTGGCGGATGATGACGCCATGCTCGCCTGCGCCAAGCATTTCGCGGCCTATGGCGCCGCGGAGGCGGGGCTCGATTACAACACCGTGGACATTTCCGAGCGGACCCTGCGCGAGGTTTACCTGCCCCCGTTCAAGGCGGCCTTCGATGCCGGGGCGCTGTCCGCCATGGCATCGTTCAACGAGATTTCGGGCATTCCCTCCACCGCCAACAAGTGGCTGATGACGGATCTGCTGCGCGGCGAGTGGAAGTTCGCCGGCATGGTCATTTCGGACTATACCGGGGATGAAGAACTGATCATGCACGGCGTGGCAAGGGACGGGAAGGACGCCGCGCGTCTCGCCATACTGGCCGGGGTCGACATAAGCATGGCCAGCAATCTTTATGCGATGCACTTGCCCGCGCTGGTGCGTGAAGGTGCCGTGCCGCAGCAGATCGTCGATGATTCGGTAAAAAGGGTGCTGTCGATCAAGGCCTTGCTGGGGCTGTTCGACGATCCCTTCCGGCGGATCGACCCCGCGCGCGAGCGCGCGCGCTCGCTGCTGCCCGTCAATCGTGCCCTGTCGCGCGAAGCGGGCCGCAAGTCGATCGCGATGCTGCGCAACGAGGGAGACATCCTGCCACTCGACAGGTCCGCCAAAATCGCACTTGCCGGCCCATTTGCCGCCGGACAACACGACCTGATCGGCGGCTGGTGCGTCTATGGCGACGACGAGCAGGCGGTCGATCTGGCAACCGGCATGCGCAATGCCGGCGGAACGGTCACCGTGGTGGAAGGGTGCGCGATCGACGCGCCGATCCCCGGCGGGATCGAGGCGGCCGTGGCCGCCGCCAGGGAAGCGGATGTCGTGGTCCTCTCGATCGGCGAGGCCCAGAGCATGTCGGGCGAAGCCCAGTCCCGACCGGAGATCGTGGTGCCTGCGGCGCAGCAGGAACTGGCCGAAGCGCTTGCGCAGACCGGTACTCCGATCGTGGTGGTCTTGCGGAACGGTCGTGCGCTCGCGCTGGAAGGCGCGGTGCGCAATGCCCCGGCCATTCTCGTCAGCTGGTATCTTGGTACCGAGAGCGGCAACGCCATCGCCGATGTCCTGTATGGCAGCTACAGCCCGGGCGGGCGCCTGCCGGTGAGCTTTCCCTACGCATCGGGTCAGGAACCCTATTACTACGACCACAAACCGACGGGTCGTCCGCAACCGCCCGGCCCCCGTCTCGAGTACAAGGCGCAATTCAGGGACCTCCCGCACGAGGCCCTGTTCCCGTTCGGCCATGGTCTTACCTATGGCAGGATCGACTACGCGGATTTCACGCAATCCAGCGCGACGCTTGCCTGGGACGGCACCGTCGAAATCTCCGCCGCGATCAGCAATTCAGGCGATCAAGCAGCCGAAGAAGTGGTGCAGTGCTATATTCACGACCGGGTCGCCAGCCTGACCCGACCGGTTCGCAAGCTCGTGGCGTTTCACAAGATCGCGCTGGCGCCGGGGCAGTCGCGCAGGGTCAGGTTTGTCATTGCGCGCGAGCATCTCGAGTTCATCGGGGCGGACAATCTTCCCATTGCCGAGCCTGGGGAATTCGATATCTGGATTTCCCCGTCCGCTCAGGCGGAAGGGGTTCGTGGCCTGATTACGCTCACGGCTTAGAATCGCTCCGGTTCCGATCGAACCGGAGCGATTCTAAGCCATCTTGCGTTTGCCGTGACTTTCCGGGTCGCCGGATGATTCCATCCGGCCCGAAATCGCTCTGGTTTGCTGCTCTTCGGCCAGTTCCGCAAGGATCAGTGCATGACTTCCCCGACGCAGGGGGATTGCGAGCACCAGAAGGCCGGTCAAGACAAAGAACGACAGCGGAACGAAGGCCAGGAGCAGCCGGTAGCCCGGATCACCCGCCGAAGCGTGGTGCAAGCCGTCGGCTCCCAGGTTAAGCCCTACCATGAGCGTCCCGATGCCGATCGCCACGCGCTGAATCAGCGCCGCCAGGCCAAAGTGTGCCGCTTCCGCGCGAATCCCGGTCTGCCTTTGCCCGTATTCGATCGTATCCGGCAGCAAGGCCCAATAGGCGAAATGAAGCCCGACGATCGAACCTTGGATCGCCACGAGAAACAGCCGAACGCTGGTGACTGAGCGCAATTCGCCAAGCACGAAGATCGCGATGCACCCCGCGCAGGCACCCACCGCGATCAACCAGATGGAGCGGATCCCCGCGCGGCGCGACATCATCATCCAGAACGGAATGGCGCCCGCGCTGATCGCCATCATCCATCCCAGCGTCTGCTGGCCGGCCGTTTGATTGCCTTCCACATATTTGAAATAATAGAGCACGGACTTGTCGAGCACGGTCACGGCGATCGTCATGGCTATCGACGCTGCGCAAAGCATCACGAAGGCACGGTTCCCGAGCGCCGCGATCATCGCGCGCGGGACCGAGGCGATCCTTTCGGACTGAGGGATCGTCCCGGCGTCGCGATAGGTCAGCCCCACCACCAGCAGCAGCCCGCTGCCAACCACCGCAAAGCACAGGGCCGCCAGCCCATATGCGGATGCGCCTTCGCCCCCGGAAACGGCGCGCCCCAGCGGCACGGTGCCGACGGCCACGATAATGGCGGCCAAGGTCCCGCTAAGCATGCGCCCGGCCGCAACGAAGGCGCGGTCCGCGCTGTTGACGCTGATGCGCGCCGACATCGCAAGGTAGGGTATGTTGACCAGCGCATAGGCGGTCCTGAACAGCAGATGGCCGGCTATGACCCAGGCAATCATCCAGGTGCCGGCAACCGGCGGCGGAACATAGGCGAGAGTGAAGGCCGCGCCCAGCGGGACGGATCCGAAAATCAGGATCGGGCGGAAGCGCTCGGGCTGCGCGTAACGGTCCATCACCACGCCGACCAGGAGATTGGCAATTCCATCCCAGACAGAGGCGATTGCGTAACAGGCCGCAGCCGCGCGCAGGGACAGGTGCAGCGCTTCGGTATAGTAGAACAGCAGGTAGAGCATGGCGCTCTGCCAATAGAGGTTGAAGGCAAAGTCGCCGAAGGCGAACAGGGCCAGCCGTCCGTGACCGCGATGACCCCCTGCTCCTGTCGTGCCCGTGCTCATATGCCTGGTCTAGCGGTTTTAGCCGGATGGTCATTCGTTCCGTGATGGGTGCGAACCCGCGTTATCCCCGGCGCAATTGCCGCCACGAAAATCGTGCGTCCTTGCGATGAAGGGACGAGATCCTGCGCCGCGAGTTGGCTGCCTGTCGGGCATGCAAGGATCAATGCCAGCAGATACCGTATCAAATGCCCCACGCCCGTCTCCCCTGTAAGCGGTTACAGGGGTATCGCCTTGCGGCGCGTGCAGCAAGATCGGCCGCATCAGTCCGCCGGGCTATCTGTTGGTGATGGTTCGACTTATCTCGCCATAAGGCCCGACTGACGGCGAAGTCTTCTGTGCGGTCGAACCACTAGCGCTGCTCGCCCCAGACCTCGCGATTGCCGATGCGCACGACCGGATGGCTCGTGCGCAGGTCGAGCAGGCGGTCGCCGCCGGTGCTGGCGAAGAGCGATCGGATCGCGGCACGAGCGCCCGCATCCTGCCGATCGACCGCGTCCTGCAAGCGTTGCAGCAGGTAGAAGCGATAGGGCAGAACCACGGTCTCGATCGGCGCGCCGTGCCAGGTGAACGGCGCAAGGCCGAGGCTCTTCGCCTGCGGCCTTGCGTCAGGCGGCAGACCCAGTTCGGCGGGTTCGCCGCATAGCCAGGCGTTCGCGTGTTCGACGTGGGCGGCGATCTCGACGAGATAGTCCGCGGTTATGAATTGCATCAGCGTGGTGAGGGTGTCGGGAAGGTCGTCCGCGGCGAACAACCGGCCGCCGGCTCGGGCATGGTTCTCGTCGATGAAGCTTTCCCGCATGTTCATGCGTTCGGTCCAGCGAAACACGTTGTAGGCAGTCGTCTGCATCAGGTGCAGCGGGGCCGGATCGCGGCCCAGATGCGCGTACATCGCACCGATCATGCCATAGTCGGCAAGCGTTGGATGGCCGCCAAGGATGAACGGATGATCGGCAAGATGCCGGTCGAACAGGGCCAGGAACTGCGTGTAGCGCTGTTCGACGAGGGCATGGGTCCCGGGATTGACCCCGAAGGCGACCGTCGCCTGCCGCATGCGCCCGCTGGCCTGGGCAAACACCGCATCCTCCGCCTCGCGAGGCAGCCCCGAGGGCAGGACGTCGCGAAAGGCGTTGCGGATGAAGGCAAGGTTCTCTTCGTCGAAGTTCCAGCGATAATGCATCGCGGGGCGCAGGAGGCCGTGCGAACCGAACAATTCGAACAGATGCGCAAGCGCGAGGAGTTGGGGGGCTTGGGGGTACACCGGGTGCCTGGAAAAGCCCGCGGCATCGAGGTGGTCGATGATGTCCGCCCCATCCTGGATGATCTCTCCGCTCGGGGTCTTGATGACCGGGATAATCCAGCGCCCGAGCTGCGGCACGATCTGCCGGACGAATTCCTCACCCCCCGCCTTCAGTTCGACGAAGGGCACGCCGTTGATCCGCATGTAGGACCGCACGCGGGCGGTATAGAGCGATGCGGCCATGCCATAGAGGGTGTAGGTCAAACAGGGATCTCCGCTATCTCGCCGTCCGGGCGACAGGCTGATGTCCTTAGAGCGAATTCGAGCCGGATGGAATCATCTGGCTCGAAATCACTCTAGATGCCGAATTCGAGCCGGTAGCCGCGGGCGTAGTAGAGCGTGATCGTGGTCACCGCACGATCTTCGAACCAGGTGGTGCGCTCCATCGTGAACAGCGCTTCCCCGCAATCGACGCCCATCATTCCGGCCAGTTGCCGGTCGGCTGCGGTCGCGGTCAGGCTCACCTCGCCGCGCGAGAAGGGGACGCGCCGGATCAGCCATTCGTTGGCGCTCAGCCTGCTGAAATCCGCCTCGGCAAAGCCGGGCACGGTGGCCAGGTTCACCCAGCGGCGCTCGAAGGCGAAGGGCTGATTATCGGCGAGGTGCAGGCTTTCAAGATAGGCGGCCTTGCTCTCGGCTCCGATCTGCAACCGGGCGCGTATTTCGGCGGGGGGCGTGCGCAGTTCGCGCAGCACGATGCGATGGCCGTATTGCTGCGCGCGGCTCTCGACCTGTGCGCGGATGACGGGGATGCGCAACTGCGCCTGCGGCGAAGGCAGCGGGCTGACCCGCGTGCCGCCCTTGCGCTTGCGTTCGACCATGCCTTCTTCGGCCAATGCCTGCAGCGCGCGGTTGACCGTGGTGCGCGAACAGCCGAACGCTTCGGCGAATTCGGCCTCTCCCGGGATCAGCTCGCCCAGTTGCCATTCACCGGCCACGATCCGCGCGCGGATCGCCTCGCGAATGCCGTGATGCGTGGTAACCGTCACAGCGCCTGCATCAACTGGGTCATGACCTGCGCGAAGCGGCCACGAATGGCCTTGGCCCTGATATGCTCGCCGCCGGTCACGATGTGCCGCCCGGCAGACCAGACCTCGCTCACCGCGCGCTGTTCGCTGCTGAAGACCCAGCCGTCGATCCGCTGGTCGGGCTTGCGCCAGTCGAGGAAGGGCACGTCGTCGCGCAGGGCGATGAGGTCGGCCAGCCGACCCGCTTCGATGGTCCCCGCTTTGCGCCCGATGGCCTGCGCCCCGCCACGCACGGCGCGTTCATAGAGATAGCGCCCGTTCGAGCGGGTCGCATCGTCGGTCAGCACCGCGCGCTGGCGATGGGCGAGCCGCTGCGAAACCTCGAGCATCCGCAGTTCCTCGGCGAGAGAGAGGCGAATGTTCGAATCCGATCCCAGCCCGAAGCGGCCACCCGCGGCGAGATAGTCGCGCGCCGGGAAAATGCCGTCGCCAAGGTTGGCTTCGGTGGTCGGGCACAGCCCCGCGACCGCACCCGAGGCGGCGAGATCGGCGGTCTCGCGCGCGTCCATGTGGGTCGCGTGGATCAGGCACCAGCGCGCGTCGACCGGACAATTGTCGAGCAGCCAGCGCACCGGGCGCGCGCCGAGATGCGCCTCGACCTCTTCGACCTCTTTGACCTGTTCGGCGGCGTGGATGTGGATCGGGCCTTCGGGGCACAGCGCCATGCAGGCATCGAGCCCGGCGCGGTCGACAGCACGCAGCGAATGCGGCGCGACGCCAAGGCGAAAGTCGGCGGGCATGGATGCGGCGCGGTCGGCGATCCTGGCATAGAGCGTCTCGAAATCCGCGACGGAATTGCCGAACCGCCGCTGGCCCGCCTCGAGCGAGCGCCCGTCGAGCCCGCCGTGGGTGTAGAGCACCGGCAGATGGGTCAGCCCGATCCCGCTGGCGGCGCTGGCGGCGAAGATCGCCTGCGACAATTCCGCCGGATCGGCATAGGGTGCGCCGCCGGGCTGGTGGTGGAGATAGTGGAATTCGGCCGATGCGGTGTAGCCGGCCTCGGCCATTTCGAGCTGCACCAGCGCGGCGATCGCCTCGACATGCCCGGGCGTCAGCACTTCGAGGAAGCGGTACATGACCTGCCGCCAGCTCCAGAAATCGTCCGCCCCCTGCGGCCCGCGGCTTTCGGCAAGCCCCGCCATCGCGCGCTGGAAGCTGTGGGTGTGGAGATTGGCCATGCCGGGCAACAGCGTGCCCACCGCCTGTTCCGGGTCGAACCCATCGGTCCCCACTGCGGTGATCGTCCCCGCATCGTCGAAGGCGACCACGCCCTGCGCCAGCCACCCCGCGGGCGTGAGGACCTGCCGTGCCGAGATCGTGCCTGCCATTTTCCGTTGCGCCTCGCGATAATATGTGCATACATAATCACGAATTGAGGGAATGCGCAAGCCCATGTCAGGCCGAGTCTTCGCGAACTGCACACTGGCGACCATGGTTGGCGGCGCGGCGCCTTATGGCCTGATCGGGTCGGGCGCGGTGGCGGTCGAAGGCGACCGGATCGGCTGGGCCGGGCGGGCGGAGGACCTGCCTGCCGGGTTGCGCGACTTGCCGCATACCGATCTGTCCGGCGCGCTGGTCACGCCCGCGCTGCTCGATTGCCACACGCATCTGGTCTTCGGCGGGGATCGTTCGCGCGAATTCGCGCTGCGCCTCGGCGGGGCGAGTTATGAGGCGATCGCCCGGGCTGGCGGCGGGATCCGCTCGACCGTCGCCGCGACGCGCGCGGCCACCGACGACGAACTGCTGCACTCCGCGCTGCGCCGGGTCGACGATTTGCTGGCCGACGGGGTCGCGGTGATCGAGGTCAAGTCGGGCTATGGCCTGACGATCGAGGATGAACTGCGCATGCTGCGCGTGGCGCGGCGGATCGAAGATCGCCGGCCCGTGCGTATCCGCACCACCTGGCTCGCCGCGCATGCGCTGCCGCCCGAATACGCCGATGCGCCCGATGCCTATGTCGACGAGATCGTCATTCCCGGCCTGCGCGCGGCCCATGCCCAGGGGTTGGTCGATGCGGTCGATGCATTCTGCGAGAATATCGGCTTCACGCCCGCACAGGTCCGCCGCGTGTTCGAAGCGGCGCGCGACCTGGGCCTGCCGGTCAAGCTCCATGCGGAGCAGCTCAGCGACCGCAAGGGGGCGGTGCTGGCGGCAGGGTTCGACGGGCTGTCCGCCGATCACCTCGAATATCTCGCCGCTGCCGATGTCCCGCGCCTCGCAGAAAAGGGGGTCGTGGCGGTGCTGCTGCCCGGCGCCTTCTTCGCGCTGCGCGAAACGCGGCTGCCGCCGGTCGCTGCCCTGCGCGCGCATGGCGTGGCCATGGCGGTGGCCACCGACAGCAATCCCGGCAGCTCGCCGATGTCGTCGCTGCGGCTGGCGATGAGCATGGCCTGCACGCTGTTCCGCCTGACCCCCGAGGAGGCGCTGGCGGGGGCCACGCGCCATGCGGCGCGCGCGCTGGGGCTTGGCGACGAATATGGCGCCATCGCCCCCGGCAAGCGCGCGGAGCTGGCCGTGTGGAATGCACCGCACCCCGATTTCCTCAGCTACTGGATCGGCGGCGACCTGCTGCGCGGGCGCATCGTCGGTGGAGATTTTCATGAGCGTTGAACTCGACCCCGGCCTCGTCGACCTCGCGCAACTCGAAGCGCTGTACCGCAGCGGCGATTCCTTCCGCGTATCCGATGCGGCGATGCGTTCGGTGGCGGAAGCGGTCAATCGGCTCGAGGCCGCAGTGGCGGGGGGCAAGGCGATCTACGGGGTCAACACCGGCTTCGGCAAGCTCGCCAGCCTGCGCATCGGCGATGGCGATCTCGCCACGCTCCAGCGCAACATCGTGCTCTCGCACAGCGCGGGCTTCGGCAAGCCGCTCGCCGCCGATGTCGTGCGGCTGGTGGTCGCGCTCAAATGCATATCGCTCGGGCGGGGCGCCTCGGCGGTTCGGCCCGTCGTCATCGAGCGGTTGCAGCAACTGGTCGCCAGCGATGTCATCCCGGTGGTGCCCGAAAAGGGATCGGTCGGCGCCTCGGGCGATCTTGCCCCGCTGGCGCATGTCGCGGCGGTGCTGATCGGCGAGGGCGAGGTGTTCCATCGCGGCAACCGAATGCCCACCGGGCAGGCGCTGCAGGCGGCCGGGATAGAGCCGGTGGAATTGCAGGCGAAGGAAGGTCTCGCGCTGCTCAACGGCACGCAGGTCTCGACCGCGCTGGCGCTCGCCGCGCTGTTCGACAGCTGGCGGCTGGCGATCAACTCGCTGGTCACCACCGCGCTCTCGATCGACGCCGCGATGGGTTCTGCGGCACCCTTTCGCCCGGAAATCCACACGCTGCGCGGCCATTGGGGGCAGGTCGCCGCCGCGCGGATCGTCAAGGCGATGATCGACGGATCGGAGATCCGCGAGAGCCACCGCGAGGATGATCTGCGCGTGCAAGACCCCTATTGCCTGCGCTGCGCGCCGCAGGTGGTGGGCGCCTGTCTCGACCAGATGCGCCATGCGGGCGAGGTGCTGAGGATCGAGGCCAATGCGGTGACCGACAATCCGCTGGTGCTGTCGGACGGCGAAGTGGTGTCGGGCGGCAATTTCCATGCCGAACCGGTGGGTCTGGTGGCAGATGCGCTGGCGCTGGCGGTATCCGAGGTGGGCAGCATCGCGCAGCGGCGGGTTGCGCTGCTGGTCGATCCCTCGCTCAGCTTCGGGCTCCCGGCTTTCCTTTCGACCAACCCCGGGCTGCAATCGGGCCTGATGATCGCCGAAGTCACTTCGGCGGCGGTGATGAGCGAGAACCGTTCGCTGGCCAATCCGCGCACGGTCGATTCCACCCCGACCTCGGCCAATCAGGAAGACCATGTGTCGATGGCCTGCCACGCCGCGCGGCGACTGCACGAAATGAACGACAACCTCGCCGCGATCCTTGGTATCGAGGCGATGGCCGCGGCGCAGGGGATCGAGTTCCGCGCCCCGCTCAGGACCAGCGCCGAATTGCAGGCGGTGATCGCGCGCATCCGTCAGGTCTGCCCGACCCTCGACGAGGACCGGCAGATCGACGGCGATATTGCCGCGATGGCACGCCTCGTCGCGTCGGGGCCGTTGTCCGATCACGCCGAACACGCCGCCATCGGCGCGGTGGTGGCATGAACCCGGTCACCGTCCTCGAAGGCACCTCGCCGATCATCCTGGGCCAGCCGCATTCGGGCGCCTGGGTCCCCGAGGAGATCCTCGCCGCGCTCGGGCCCGAGGCGCGCGGGCTCGCCGATACCGACTGGCATATCCCCGAACTCTACGACGGGCTGGTGCCCGGCGCGACGGTGGTGCGCGCCAATTTCAACCGCTACGTCATCGACGCCAACCGCCCGCCCGACGGGGCTTCGCTCTATCCGGGGCAGAACACCACCGGGCTGGTGCCGCAGGTCGATTTCGAAGGGCGGCCGATCTGGCGGGTCGCGCCCGACGAAGGCGAGATTGCCCGCCGCCTTGCCGCCTTCCACGGCCCCTACCACGCCGCGCTGCGTGCGCAGATCGAACGGGTCCGCCAGATGCACGGCGTGGCGGTGCTCTATGATTGCCATTCGATCCGCTCGCGCCTGCCCTTCCTGTTCGAGGGACGGCTGCCCGATCTCAACATCGGCACCAATTCCGGCACGAGCTGCGATCCCGAAATCGGGCGTGCGGCGGTGATTGCTTGCGAGGCGGCGGATGGCTTCAGCGTGGTGCTCGACGGTCGTTTCAAGGGCGGCTGGACCACCCGCCATTATGGCGATCCGGCAGGCGGCGTCCACGCGATCCAGATGGAGATCGTGCAGGAGTGCTATCTCGCCAGCGAGCAATCGCCATTTGCCTATGCCCCTGAAAAGGCCGCACCTTTGCGCGACGTGCTGGCGGAAGTGTTCGAACAGATCCGCCTGACCCTTGGAGATATCGCATGACTATCGATCGCCGCAATGCGCGCGATATCAAGGCTCCCACCGGCCCCGAGCTGACCTGCGGCAGCTGGCAGACCGAAGCGCCGTTCCGCATGATCCAGAACAACCTCGATCGCAACGTGGCCGAAAACCCCGACGAACTGGTGGTCTATGGCGGCATCGGCCGCGCCGCGCGCAGCTGGGCCGATTTCGAGGCGATCCTGTCGAGCCTCAAGACGCTGGCCGACGACGAGACGCTGCTGGTCCAGTCGGGCAAGCCGGTGGGCGTGTTTCGCACCCATGCCGACGCGCCGCGGGTGCTGATCGCCAATTCCAACCTCGTGCCGCACTGGGCCAATTGGGAGCATTTCAGCGAGCTCGATCGCAAGGGCCTGATGATGTACGGGCAGATGACCGCGGGTTCGTGGATCTATATCGGCACGCAGGGCATCGTGCAGGGCACCTACGAAACCTTCGTCGAGGCGGGCCGCAAGCATTATCGCGGCGACCTTAAGGGCAGATGGATCCTCACCGGCGGGCTGGGCGGCATGGGCGGGGCGCAGCCGCTGGCGGCGGCGATGGCCGGGGCCTGCTGCCTCGCGGTCGAATGCAATCCCGAAAGCGTGGATTTCCGCCTGCGCACGCGCTACCTCGACGAGAAGGCCGAAACGCTCGACGAGGCGCTGGCGCTGATCGAGCGCTGGACCGCGGCGGGCGAAGCCAGGTCGGTCGGCCTGCTCGGCAACGCTGCGGACGTGTTTCCCGAACTGGCGCGGCGCGGTGTGCGGCCCGATATCGTCACCGACCAGACCAGCGCGCATGACCCGGTCAACGGTTACCTGCCATTGGGCTGGACCATGGCCGAATGGCGCGCCAGGCGCGAAAGCGATCCCAGGGCGGTCGAAAAGGCCGCGCGCGCTTCGATGCGGGTGCAGGTCGAGGCGATGCTGGCCTTTTGGGAAGCGGGCGTGCCGACGCTCGATTACGGCAACAACATCCGCCAGATGGCGCTGGAGGAGGGGCTGGAGAACGCCTTCGCCTTCCCCGGCTTCGTTCCAGCCTATATCCGCCCGCTGTTCTGCCGCGGCGTCGGGCCGTTTCGCTGGGTCGCGCTGTCGGGCGACCCGGAGGATATCTATCGCACCGATGCCAAGGTGAAGGAGCTGCTGCCCGACAATCACCACCTGCACAACTGGCTCGACATGGCGCGGACAAGGATTGCCTTCCAGGGCCTGCCCGCGCGGATCTGCTGGGTCGGGCTGGGCGATCGCCATCGGCTCGGCCTCGCCTTCAACGAGATGGTGGCCAAGGGCGAGCTCAAGGCCCCGGTGGTGATCGGGCGCGACCACCTCGACAGCGGTTCGGTCGCCAGCCCCAACCGCGAGACCGAGGCGATGCGGGACGGTTCGGACGCGGTCAGCGACTGGCCGCTGCTCAACGCGCTGCTCAACACCGCCTCGGGCGCGACCTGGGTCAGCCTGCACCATGGCGGCGGGGTCGGCATGGGCTTCAGCCAGCACGCGGGCATGGTGATCGTCGCCGACGGGACCGCGGATGCCGCGCGCCGGCTCGAACGGGTGCTGTGGAACGATCCTGCGACCGGCGTGATGCGCCATGCCGATGCGGGTTACGACATCGCGCTCGATTGCGCGCGCGAGAAGGGGCTGCGCCTGCCGGGCATCCTCGGCAACTGACCCTTCGCGAGGAAAAGCGCCGGGAGGCACTGGCCTCCCGGCTCGGTTCGTCATCGTGGCAGGACTCAGGCCGCCAGCGCTTCGGCCTGCTTGTGGGCCGCGGCGATCTTCTCCTCACCACCAGCGCCCATGATGGCGTCGGCCGCGACGATCTCGATATCGGTGATGCCGATGAAGCCGAGGAAGTGGGTCAGCCAGGGGGTCATGAAGTCGATCGTGCTGCCCACTGGCGTCCCGCCCGATGCGACCGCGATATAGGCCTTCTTGCCCGTGAGCAGGCCTTCGGGTCCGTTCGCGGTGTAGCGGAAGGTGGTCCCGGCACGCGCGACGAGGTCGGCCCAGGCCTTGAGCGTGGCGGGCACGGAGAAATTGTAGACCGGCACGCCGAACACGATCGTGTCGGCGGCTTCGAGTTCGGCGATCAGCGCGTCGCCGATGGCGGCAAGTTCCTGCTGCTCGGCGCTGCGTTCGGCCGGGGCCGTGAGATTGGCGGCAAAGCGTGCCGCGTCGATGAAGGGCAGGTCGTTGGCGGCGAGGTTGCGGCTGGCGACGCTGGCGCCGGTTCGGGCGGCGAGCCCTTCGACCAGCCTGTTGCTGAGGCTGCGCGAGACGGATTCGTCGCTGCCGCGGATGCTGGCGGTGATGTGGAGGATAGTGGACATCGGGTTTCTCCTTGGGTCGGGGTGGCCCTGCCCCTTCGGGTGGGAGGGGAGGGAAAGGGGCAGGGCCGGGGGGATGGGTCAGGCGGCGTCGACGAGCACCAGCTCGCTGTCTTCGAGCGCGGTCACGGTGATGCTGGCCTGCCGGGTGATGGCGATGCCGTCGCGCGCGCTCGCCTCGACGTCCTCGACCTTCACTCTGCCGGTGGCCGGCACCAGATAGAGATGCCGCGAGGGTTCGCGCGGGGTGTAGGTCACGCTCTCGCCCGCCTTCACCGTCGCGCCGAGCACGCGGGCATCGGTGCGGATCGGCAGGGCGTCGTCATCGTTCGCCGAACCGCTGGCGAGCGGCACGAACCGGCCACTGCGGTCGCCCCTGGGAAACTTGCGCGCACCCCAGCCCGGCTGGCCGCCGCGTTCGTCGGGGATGATCCAGATCTGGAACAGCGTGGTCGCATCATCCTCGAGGTTGAATTCGGAGTGGCTGATACCGCTGCCTGCGCTCATCACCTGCACGTCGCCTGCTTGGGTGCGGCCTTCATTGCCCATGCTGTCGCGATGGGTGATGGCGCCGGTGCGGACATAGGTGATGATCTCCATGTCGTTGTGCGGATGGGTCGGGAAGCCGCTGTGCGGGGCGATGGTATCGTCGTTCCACACGCGCAAGGCGCCCCAATTGACCCGCGCCGGGTCGTGATAGCCGGCAAAGGAAAAATGGTGGCGGGCATCGAGCCAGCCGTGGTCGGCGGCACCGAGGCTGGCGAAGGGACGAAGTTCGATCATGGCGTATCTCCTGCTGGAGCGACTGTGGAGCGGAGATAGGCCTTGCCCGGATGTCGGATAAGTGAGATAAAACACGTCAAGATGTTCAGGAAATTAGAACGGTGAAGATCGGCGAACCCAGCCTCGACCAGCTCCGGATATTCCTTGCGGTCGAGGAAGAGGGCAGCTTCGGCGGCGCCGCGCGGCGCATGGGGCGGGCGGTCTCGGCGATCAGCTACGGCATTGCCCAGATGGAACAGATGCTGGGCGTGCCGCTGTTCGCGCGCGAGGGGTCGCGCAAGCCGGTGCTGACCGATGCGGGGCGCGGCCTGCTGGCCGAAGCACGCGCGGTGGCCGACCGCGCCGATGCGCTGCTGGCCAAGACCCGCAGCCTTCATGCAGGCCTGGAGAGCGAGGTGGGGCTGGTGGTCGACGTCATGGTCCCGAGCGAGGCGACCGCACAGGTCCTGCGCGAGTTCCGCACGATGTTCCCGACGGTCGCACTGCACTTGCGGGCCGAGGGATTGGGGGCAGTGGCCGCCTGCCTGCTGGGCGGGGAGACCGCGCTCGGCATCGGCGGCCCCGTGATCGACAGCCACCCCGAGCTCGAGCGGCAGGTGGTCGGACAGGTCGAACTCGTCCCGGTTGCCGCGCCCGACCACCCGCTGGCCCGCGCCGACGTGCGGCCGGGCGAGAGCCGCGAGCACCTGCAACTGGTACTGAGCGATCGCTCGAGCCTCACGGCGGGTCGCGAATTTTCGGTGTTCAGCCCGCTCAGCTGGCGATTGGGCGACCTCGGTGCCAAGCACGCCTTGCTGAAAGAAGGGATTGGCTGGGGCAATATGCCGCGCCCGATGGTCGCCGCGGACCTCGCCAGCGGGGCATTGGCCGAGCTCGACCTGCCCGAAAGGCCGGGTGCCAGCTATGCCTTGAGCGCGATCTGGCGGCGCGATACGCGCCCGGGTCCGGCGACCAGCTGGCTGATCGACGCCTTTCGCGAAAGGCTGGCGAGTTGCGGGTCTAGCTGAAGGAACCGGTTGCGAGGAAGTGCTCGAGCTGCGCCTGCGGTTCGGCAATGGCAATCCCGCGCTCGTCCAGCCATCCGTCGCTGAACAGCGTATCGGCATAGCGGGTGCCGTCGTCGCACAGGATCGAGACGATCGCGCCGCATTCGCCGCGCCGCGCCATTTCGTCGGCCAGCAGCGCGCAGGCCCACAGATTGGTGCCGGTCGAACCGCCCACCCGGCGGCCGAGCAGGCGGCTGGTCACCCGGGCCGCCGCGATGCTCTGCGCATCGCCGACCGCCTCGATACGATCGACGATTTCGGGCAGGAAGCTCGCTTCCATGCGCGGCCGGCCGATGCCTTCGATCAGGCTCGACGGGCCGTCGACGCGCGTGACCGAGCGGTCGGCCCAGTGCCGGTGGAACACCGAAGCTTCGGGGTCGGCGACGCAGACCTGCGTCGCGTGGCGGTTATAGCGGACATAGCGGCCGATTGTCGCGGACGTGCCGCCGGTGCCCGCGCCGCAGACGATCCAGCGGGGGATAGGGCAGGGCTCGCGCGCCATCTGCGCGAAGATCGATTCGGCGATGTTGTTGTTGCCGCGCCAGTCGGTGGCGCGCTCGGCATAGGTGAACTGGTCCATGTAATGCCCGCCCAGCTCGCGCGCGAGCGCGGGGGCGGCATCGTACATGTCGCCGGCGCAATCGACGAAGTGGCAGTGCCCGCCGTGGAACTCGATCGCCTCGATCTTGGCCCGCGCGGTGCTCTTCGGCATGACCGCGTGGAAATCGAGCCCCAGCATGCGCGCGAAATAGGCTTCGGACACGGCGGTCGATCCGCTCGATGCCTCGATCACCGGCGTGCCCTGGTCGATCCACCCGTTGCACAGCGCATAGAGGAACAGCGATCGCGCCAGGCGATGCTTGAGGCTGCCCGTGGGATGGCTCGATTCGTCCTTCAAATAGAGTGCGATATCGGGCAGGGCGGGAACCGGTATCGGGAGCAGGTGCGAATCCGCCGAGCGCTGGAAATCGGCTTCGATCCGGCCGACCGCCCAGTCGGCCCATTCGCGCGCAGGGGTGCGTGTGCAGGCCCTGGAACCATCGAGCGGCATCGGCAAACCGTTCCCTTCCCGCAGGTTGGCGGTACGAGTTTCGATCACCCCTGCATTTCGGCCCTCATCGCGCCTTCGGCCCGCTACTGCAACGGACTTGCCGGCGCAAGTCCGGAAAGCCGGTTCACGGCGGCGGCTGGCGTGCACCGGGACGAGCCGGCGGGCATGGCGATTCGCGGCAGGGTGCCTCGTAACCGGGAACACCCGCGATAACCGCTACCCGAAAGCCGCCGCCAGCATGCTTGCGGCAAGCGCGCGCGTCAGCGGGAGCGGGTTGCCGCCGGCGGTCGGGTCCTCGATCGCCATGTCGACGATGCGCTCGAACCCGTCGTTCGGCACGCCGAATGCGGCCAGCGTCTGCGGCACGCCCATTTCGGTCCTGAGCGCTTCGATCCAGGCCATGAAGCCGTCGAACCCGCCGGCAATGCCCAGCCAGGCCGCGAGTCGTTCGATCCGCGGTTCGATCGCCGCGCGGTTGGCGCGCAGGACATAGGGCATGACCACCGCATTGGTCATGCCGTGGTGGGTATCGTAGAGCGCGCCGATCGGGTGGGCGAGGCTGTGCATCCCGCCCAGCCCCTTCTGGAAGGCGGTGGCGCCCATCGCCGCCGCGCTGAGCATGTGCCCGCGCGCCTCCAGATTGTCCGGTTCGGCATAGGCCACCGGCAGCCATTCCCTGACCAGCCGGATACCTTCGACCGCGATGCCTTCGGCCATCGGGTGATAACCCGGCGCGCAATAGGCCTCGAGGCAGTGCGACAGCGCATCGAGCCCGGTTCCCGCGGTGATGAACGGCGGCATGCCGACCGACAGTCCGGGATCGCAAATGACCACCTGCGGCATCATTTTCGGATGGAAGATCACCTTCTTCACATGCGCCACGGAATCGGTGACCACCCCCGCCCGGCCGACTTCCGAACCGGTGCCCGCGGTGGTCGGCACGGCAATGATCGGGGCGATCCCCGCCGGATCGGCACGGGTCCACCAGTCGCCAATGTCCTCGAAATCCCACAGGGGACGGGTCTGCCCCGCCATGAAGGCCACCAGCTTGCCCAGATCGAGCCCCGAACCGCCGCCGAAGGCGATCACACCGTCATGCCGGTCGGCACGATATTGCGCGAGCCCAGCTTCGAGGTTCTGGTCGGTCGGGTTCGAACGGACATCGGCGAACAGCCCGGTCTCGATCCCGGCGTCCCTGAGGATCGCCAGCGTGTCCTGCGTCACCGGCAGCGCGGCCAGCGCTGTGTCGGTGACCAGCAGGGGCCTGGTCATGCCGACCGCGCGGACGTGGTCGGGCAATTCCCTGATCCGGCCCGGGCCGAACTTGATCGCGGTGGGATAGTTCCAGTTGGCTTGCATCACGTCCTCAGATGATAGGATTTGGGGCGGGTCAGGCCGTGATAGCCCAACGCGGAGAGCGAGGCGCCGCGGCCGGTGTCCTTGCACCCGGTCCAGCACAGCGCCGGGTCGAGATAGTCGCAGCGGTTCATGAACACGGTGCCAGTCTCGATCTCGCGGCCGATCGCCTCGGCGCGGGCGCGCTCGGCGGTCCACAGGCTGGCGGTGAGGCCGAAATCGCTGTCGTTCATCAGGCGGATCGCTTCGGCGTCGTCCCCGACCTTCATGATCCCGACCACCGGGCCGAAACTTTCCTCGCGCATCACCCGCATGGTGTGATCGACATCGACCAGGATCTGCGGGGCGAGATAGGCCGTGCCCGGGGCATCGGCGGCATAGCGCGCGGGATCGATCAGCGCCGTCGCCCCGCCCGCAATCGCCGCTGCGCTCTGTTCGCGCACCAGCGCGGCGAAGCGGGCATGCGCCATCGGCCCGAGCGTGGTTTCAGGGTCGAGCGGATTGCCCAGCCTGTATTGTTCGACGATCGCCACCGCCTTGCCGACGAAGTCGTCGAACAGGCTTTCGGCGACATAGATCCGTTCGATCCCGCAGCAGCACTGGCCCGAATTGAACATCGCCCCGTCGATCAGCGTATCGACCGCGCGGTCGATATCGGCGTCTTCCATGACATAACCGGGATCCTTGCCGCCCAGTTCCAGCCCGATGCCGGTGAAGGTGCCCGCGCAGGCGCGCTCGATCGCCCTTCCGCCGCCGACCGATCCGGTGAAATTGACGAAATTCACCGCGCCGGAGGACAGCAGCGCCTCGGTGACCGCGTGGTCGAGGGCGAGGTTGCGGAACAACCCTGGCGGCAGGTCCGACCGGTCTGCCGCCATCTGGAACCGTTCGCCCGCCAGCAGCGTCTGCGTCGCGTGCTTGAGCACCACCGCATTGCCCGCGACCAGGGCGGGGATGATCGCGTTGATCGCGGTCAGGAAAGGGTAGTTCCACGGCGCGATGACCATCACCACGCCCAGCGGCGCGCGCGCGATGAAGCGGTGGAAGGCATCGCTGTCCTCGATCTCGAGCGGGGCGAGCGCCGTCTCGGCGATCGAGAGCATGTATTCGCCGCGTTCCTTCACCCCGCCGAATTCGCCGCCATAACGGACCGGACGGCCCATCTGGCGCGCCAGTTCGGGCACCACCTCGTCGCTCATCGCAAGGAGCGCGTCGAGGAACCCGCGGACGATCCCGACCCGTTCGCCAAGCGGGCGGCGCTTCCATTGCGCCTGCGCGGCGCGAGCGCTGGCGAGGGCGGCCTGAGCGGCTTCGAGCGTGGCGCCGTCGCGTTCGACAAGCACCGACCCGTCGATCGGGGAAACGAGTTGCAGTCTGGTCATGATCTCGCTCTTGCTGGCAGGTTTCAGTAGCGTTCGAACCCGCGCATCAGGTCCCAGTCGGTGACGCGCCGGTCGGTTTCGAGCTGTTCCCACCGTGCCGTGTGCGCGTAGTGGTCGATTACCTTGGTCCCGAAGGCGTCGCGCAGCATGGCCGACTGTTCCAGCGCAACGATCGCATCGCGCAATGTGCAGGGAATGTCCTCGAGCGCCGCGGCGCTATAGGCATCGCCCACAAACGGCGCACCGGGATCGAGGTCCTCCTCTATTCCCCTGATCCCCGCGGCGATCAGCGCCGCGAAGGCGAGATAGGGGGTGAGATCGGCCCCGCCGATGCGGCATTCGATCCGCACCGCCCTGGTCCCCGCGCCGCACAGGCGGAAGCCCGCGGTGCGGTTGTCGACGCTCCAGGTCAGCTTGGTCGGGGCGAAGGTGCCCGCCTGAAAGCGCTTGTAGGAATTGACGTAGGGGGCGAGGAAGCAGGTGATGTCGGGTGCGTATTTGAGCTGCCCGGCGAGGAACTGCTTCATCAGCTTCGACATGCCCAACTCGTCGCCCTCGTCGCGGAACAGCGCCTGCTTGCCCGCCCTGTCCCACAGCGACATGTGGATGTGGGCGGAGGACCCGGCCAGGTCATAGCGCCACTTGGCCATGAAGGTGATCGCCTTGCCATGCTGGTGGGCGATTTCCTTCATCGCGTTCTTCATGATCACGTGGCGATCGGCCATGGTCAGCACATCGGCATAGCGCACGTTGAGCTCTTCCTGGCCCGGGCCCCACTCGCCCTTGGAATTTTCGACCGGGATGCCCGCGCCCTGCAGCCCGTTGCGCATGGCGCGGATCACCGGTTCTTCCTTGCTGGTCTGGAGGATGTGGTAATCCTCGATGTAATAGCCCGCGGTCTTGGCGTCGCGATAGGCCTTGTCGCGCAGCGTGCGGTAATCCTCGTCGAACAGGTAGAATTCGAGTTCGGATGCGGCGTAGGCCGAGTAACCCATCGCCGCCAGCCGATCGACCTGGCCTTTCAGGATCGCGCGCGGGCTGTGCGCGATCGGCAAGTGGTGGTGGTGATCCTCGAGGTCGCACAGCACCAGCGCGGTGCCCGCCAGCCACGGCACGCGGCGCAGCGTCGCCATGTCGGGCTTCATCACGAAATCGCCATAGCCGCGCTCCCAGCTTGATGCTTCATAGCCCGGAACCGGTTCCATATCGATGTCGTTGGCCAGCAGATAGTCGCAGCCGTGCGTTTCCTCGTGCGCCCCGTCGATGAAGAATTGGGCGTGGAAGCGCTTGCCGACCAGCCGCCCCTGCATGTCGGGAATGCAGACCAGCACCGTGTCGATCTCGCCGGCGGCGGCCAGTTTGCGCAGTTCGTCGAACGTCAGCATTCCGTCTTTGGACATTGTTGCTCCTCGATTGGCGGAGCACCGGCAGGATCGACCCGCCCGGTGCTCCGCTTGATCACGTTATCAGGCTTCGCCAACCGCCTTTTCGGCCGCAACGATCTGCGCCTGACGCAGGGCAACCTGCTCTTCGTTGATCGGCGGCCCCTTGAAGCGCCGACGCTCGAGCCCGAACCAGACGACGGCGGTGATCACCGCGATCCAGCCGAAGAAGATCAGCGCCTTGTCGTTGGGCGCGCGGGTGCCGATGTAGAAGATCACCAGCGCGATCGCCCCGCAGGCCAGCGCGATCACGCGATAGACCGGCCCGATGTTCCACGGCCCCATGTCCTTCCATTTGGTGCCGAATGCCAGGCCGCCGGCCATGATCGGCATCGCGTAGGAGACATAGAGCGCGATCGAGGTCACCGCCGTGGCCACCGAATAGGCATCCGCCCAGGCGACGAAGATCACCGCCAGCAGCGCGCCGGTCCAGATCGCTGCCACCGGCACGCGCCACTTGGGGCTGACCGCCGCCAAGGTCGGCGAGGCCGGCAGCCCACCGTCGCGCGCGAAGGCGAAGATCATCCGGCTGACCGACGTCACCGTGGCCAGGCCGCAGATGTACTGGGCAACCAGGATGATCGCATAGATCACCAGCTTGATCCCGGCCGGCACGACCTGGTCCATGGTCCAGAAGAACACGTTCCAGCCCTGCGCCGCGGCGTCGGCCATGTCGGGGATCGCCAGCACGAAGGCGCAGGAGAACAGCCAGGCGAACAGCACCGCCCAGAACACCGAATGGATGATCGCGGTCGGCACATGCCTGGCCGCCTGGAGCGTTTCTTCCGACGTATGCGCCGAGGCGTCATAGCCGGTCAGCGTGTAGATCGGCAGCAACAGGCCAAGCAGGAACAGCGAGAAGATCGAGGTGGTTTGCGGCCAGACGTCGCCACCGGCGGCACCCGAATAATTGCCGAAGGTCCACAGCCGGCTGTAATCGTGGCTCGGCGCATAGGCGAACAGCACCACGGTCAGCAGCACCGCACCGCCCAGGATCAGATAGCCCGAAAAGTCCGTCAACCGGGTTGTCGTTCCGATTCCGAGATGGTTGATCAGCGCATGGCTGGCGGTCATCAGGCCGACGAACACCACCTTGGTAGCGTAAGTATCCTCAAGCCCCAGCATCGGCGCGAAGGAGCCGATGAAGAAGTAATAGGTGCCGACATTGATCGCCGAAAGCACGGTGATCAGGCCAAGCAGGTTCATCCACGCCGTCAGCCAGCCCCAGAAGCGGCCACCCAGGATCGAACTCCAGTGATAGAGCCCGCCCGCCGTCGGATAGGCCGACGCGATCTGCGCCATGCCCAGCGTGAACAGCAGCGCGCAGGCGCCGCCCACCAGCCAGCCGATCGCCAGGCCGGCCCCGCCGACCCCGCTGGTCGCCTGCGCCAGCGAGTTGATCCCGCCAGAAAGAATGCAGATGATCGAAAACGAAATCGCGAAATTGGAAAAATGTCCCATCCTGCGGGACAGTTCCTGTGCATAGCCCATCTTGTGGAGGGTTTTGACATCGTCAGCATAGGCTGGCTGACTTCCCCTGTTATCGTCGCCCATTGCTATCTCCTGTTGCGGTGTCGCTGGTATGCCCTCTCTCTGATCGGATGGTTGCCGGGTCACTATGCCGTGATGGTGGCCCCCAATGCATCGGCCAGCAGCTTTGCCCATCGCTGTTGGCCAATTTCGTCGCGCAACTGATCGTTGCGAACCTCGATCATCGCTGCCTCCCGGCCGGCGGCATGCCTGCCGAGCGTGTAATAAACCCCGTCATCGGGCGCATAGGGCTGGTTGCGCCCGACCGTGATATCGCGATGCGCCGATAGAGCCGCGATCAGCCGGTCGGCCAGACGCGCGTCCTCGTCGTGCAGGATACCGACGTGCCAGGGGCGGTCGAAACCGTTCAGGCGCGGCGTGAAGCTGTGCACCGAAACCACGCCGGTAATCCACGGGCGCGCGGCAAGGGCCGCCTCGATCGCCGCGTGGTAAGGTTCGTGGAAGGCATCGATCCGGGTCCGGCGATCGCCGGCATCAAGCCCGATGTTGCCGGGAATCGGATTCCCGTCGGCCTCGGCGGGGATCAGGTCGGCGGCGTCGAAGGCCCGGTTGGGGTCGACCAGCAGGCGCGACGCCCGCGCGCAAACCAGCGGTGCGTCGAGCAGGACAGCAAGCTCGCGCGCCAGTGCACGCGCCCCGATATCCCAGGCGATATGGTCTTCGAGCTGGCGGAGGCCGAGTCCAAGCGCGCCGAAGCCGGCCGGTACGAAATTGCTCGCATGGTCGCAAACCAGCAGCATCGACGCCCGCCCTTGCGGGTTGTCGACCGGATTCTGGTGGGGCAATTGCATGACCATGTTGCACCTTCACATCGAAGGCGGCAGAATTCCGATTTCGACGATATTGTCAATCCTGAAACAGAAATTTCAGACAGGAAACCGAAGCGAATGCCTGAGCCCAGCGTCGAAACCCGGATTCACCAGGCCATGCCAAGGCTGACCAGCGCCGAAGCGCGCGCGGCGCGCGCGCTGTTGAGCGACTATCCCACGCTGGGGCTGGCCCCGGTCGCGGAATTCGCCGGACAGTCGCATGCCAGCGCGGCCACCGTCCTGCGCTTCGTCGCGCAGCTGGGTTTTGCCTCCTATCCCGATTTTCAGAGGAAACTGCGCGACGAATTGAGCGAGCGGATCAAGAGCCCGCTCGACCGCCCGCACGGCGATGCGGGCGGGACCGGGCAGGCGTTCCTGCCGCGATACCTCCAGCGGCTCTGCGCCAATCTCGATGAAATCGGGCGGTTGCCGCAAGCCGAATTCGAGGCATTCGCCGAGGCAATCGCCGGGGCTCGGGGGGTGCATCTGATCGGCGGGCGGTTCACCGATCCGATCGCCGCCTACATGACCGCGCATCTGCGGATCCTGCGTCCCGGCGTGCGCAAGCTGGAGGATCGCGCCGCCAGCCGGATCGACCAGTTGCTCGATGTCGGTCCGCGCGACGTTATCGTGATTCTCGACATGCGGCGCTACGACGATGAACTGGTCCGGTTTGCCAAGGCCGCCAGGGATCGCCGCGCCAAGGTCTTGCTGATCACCGACACCTGGATCTCTCCGGCGGCGCGCTATGCCCGACATGTCCTGGCATGCCAGATCGACGTCGGGGCGACATGGGATTCCAACACCGGGCTGTTCGCCGTCGCGGAAGCCATCGTTGCCAGGGCGTCGGAACTGCTGTGGGACAGCGCCGAAGCCCGCGTGAAAACCAAGGAAACGCTACAGGGCGAAAGCTAGGGTCAGGACCCATTACCCGCGCGCATGGCGATAGCGGTGGAGGGCCAGAAACAGGAGCGGTCGCTGTCGGCTTGTCGGCAGGAACGCTGGTTAGCGGGCATCGGCAAGGCGCTGGTCGAGGATCGCACGCCGATCCCGGGCCCGTTTGCGCGCCGATTGACATCTTGATTTTGCCTGCAAGATTTTCTTGAGACGGCACAGGCCTTGCCTGCTTGCCAGACCCGATAAATGACCACTATCTTGGTAGAGATTTCGGCTACCCAACACTGGGCGTCGCTCCCCTCAACACCTTTACATCCGTCAGGGAGGCTTCATGCCCAGAAAATTCCTTGCGCGCTCTGCGCGCCGTTCCGTCCGCGCGGCATTTCTCCTGACCGTATCCGGCCTGGGTGCAACGGTCGCACATGCGACCGACGGCTATTTTCTCGATGGCATAGGAGCCAGGGCCAAGGGCGAGGCAGGCGTGGCCATCGCCTTGCCGCAAGACGCACTCTCGATCGCGGCCAACCCGGCGGCGGCGACCGAACTCGGCCATCGCCTCGATGCCGGGGTCGAAATTTTCATCCCGGATCGTTCGACGAAAATCAGCGGCAACGCGGCCGGGCTCAACGGTTCCTATAGCGGCAACGGCGCCAATCCCTTCGTGCTGCCAGAGATCGGTTATGTCCGGCCACTGTCCGACAAGGTTTCCGTGGGCATAGCCATCTATGGCAATGGCGGCATAAACACCACCTACAAGCGCAATCCCTTCTCCAGCTTCGGTGCAACCGGCAATGCGGGGGTGGACCTGAAGCAGATATTCATCGCGCCGACCCTGGCCGTGAAGGTTGCTCCGGGCCACGGCATCGGCGTTTCACCACTGTTCGTGCTGCAAGGTTTCAAGGGCACCGGCATCCAGCCCTTCGCGCTATCTTCGGCAGATCCCGCGCATTTCACCAACGAGGGTGTCGACTGGTCGACCGGGGCAGGCGTCCGCTTCGGCTATCTCGGCCATTTCGGCCCGGTCAACCTTGGGGCATTCTACCAGACCAAGGTCTGGACCGGCCGCTTCGACAAATACGCCGGTCTGTTCGCCGAACAAGGCGGCTTCGATGTGCCGACTTCGTGGGGCGGCGGAATCGCCGTCAAGGCGAATGGCGCGCTGACGCTGGCCGCCGATTTCAAGCGGATCGAGTATTCCAGCGTCAAGTCGATCGGCACTGCGCTGACGCCGCTATTCCAGGGCAATCCGTTCGGCACCGCTAACGGGCCGGGCTTCGGTTGGCGTGACATTTCGGTCTACAAGCTTGGCCTCGGCTATGTCGCCAGCCCGCGTCTCACCTTTCGTGCCGGCTACAGTCACTCGCAGAACCCGATCCCCGCCTCGCAGACGTTTCTCAACATCCTTGCGCCGGGCGTGGTCACCGATCACCTGACGGCCGGTGCGACATGGACGTCGCCTTCCGGGCTTGAAGTGACGGGTTATGTCCTGCATGCGCCCAGGAAGACAGTGCACGGAAGTGGTTCCATTCCCGCGCCCTTCGGCGGCGGCGAGGCCGACATCTCGCTTGCCGAGACCGCTGTCGGGCTATCGTTCGGCTGGAAACTCTGAAGCCATGGCGCTTGGTCGAGCGCGGCGCCAATGCGCTGGTGTACCCGCCGTCCGGTTTCGGGCTTGTCGCTCCACACCTTGACAGCTTGGCGGAGACGGAGGGATTCGAACCCTCGATACCCGTTACCAGGTATGGCTCCTTAGCAGGGAGCTGGTTTCAGCCACTCACCCACGTCTCCGCATGTCGCTGGCCGCCGGGCGCCCTTGCGAGGGGCGCGCTATAGCCATGGCACCGGCGCCCTTCAAGCGCTGATTGCGGAACCGTGCAGGGCACCGAATACCGCACCACCGACTCGCTTTGGCGCATTTTCGATTCGGTTCATCGCCGTTTCATTGCCGCGCCGCTCAAAGGGGATTCTTCTTTGCACGCAACTGTCGGCGCCGCGCACGCCGGCAGGGAGGAAATCATGACCATACGCCTTATCAAGATCCCCGGCCTGGGTTTCGCCCTGGCCGCCTTCGCGCTCGCCGCCACGCCGCTCTCGGCGCAGGTCGAGACCGTCGATCCCGACGCCGCGATCGATGCCGACCTGGCCGAAAGTCCGGGCGACCAGCCGGTCTATGCCGCGCCGCAGGACAGCGTGACCTATTCGCAGGCGCCCGACGCCGCGGCCCCGGCTCAGGCCTATCCCGAACAGCCCGACTGGTCCGAACAGGGCGCCGAAGAGGCGGCCGCGGCCAAGGTCGCCAGCGCCGGGACCGACGATGCCGCGACCACCTATCGCGAAGACGATCTGATCGGTGCCGCCGAAGGCGTGTTCGGCAAGGGGGCGAAAGGCGTCGCCGAACTGATCCGCAAGCTGCTCAAGGACCAGGGCGAACCCAATGCCTATATCGTCGGCCGCGAGGCGAGCGGGGCCTTCGTGGTCGGTGCGCGTTACGGGTCGGGCACGCTGTTCCACAAGGTCGAGGGCGAACGTCCGGTTTACTGGACCGGTCCTTCGATCGGCTTCGATGCCGGGGCCAATGCCGGCAGCACCTTCGTGCTGGTCTACAATCTGTGGGACAGCGAGGAGCTCTACGAACGCTTTCCCGCGGGCGAGGGGCAGGCCTATCTGGTGGGCGGCCTCACCGCCAGCTACATGCGCAAGGGCGATGTCGTGCTCATACCCATTCGCGTCGGGGCGGGCCTGCGGCTCGGCGTCAATGCCGGGTACATGAAGTTTTCGAAGAAGCAGCGCTGGCTGCCGTTTTAGGTCCGGGTCGCAACGACGCCGCAGCGACGCCGCAGCGACGCCGCAGCGACAAGGAGCCCTTAGGGTCGCAGTAGAACAAAGCTGACTGTCGGCGGGGCCGCAACGGGATTTCCTGTTGCGGCCCTGCGCATATTTGGCGAAAGGGTGGCCATGCTCGACCAACTTCAAGCCCAGGCGCCCGACGCGCTGCTCGCGCTGATCAAGCTGCATGCACAGGACCCGCGCGAGGACAAGATCGACCTCGGCGTCGGCGTCTATCGCACCAATGAGGGGACCACGCCGGTCTTCCGCGCGATCAAGAAGGCCGAACAGAAGCTGATCGACGAACAGGACAGCAAATCCTACCTCGGCCCCGAGGGTGATACCGGCTTCGTCGACGCGCTCAAGCCCTATGTCTTCGGCAAGGACGCGACGATGGGCGGCCGGATCGAGGGGATGCAGACCCCCGGCGGCACCGGCGCGGTGCGCCTGGCGGTGGCGCTGGCCAGGGCAGCGGGGGTGACCCGCGTGCACATGGGCATGCCGAGCTGGCCCAACCACGCCCAGATCCTCGCCGACGTCGGGGTCGAAGCGGTGCCCTTCACCCACGCGCTGGCAGACGGCACTGCCGATCTCGATGCGGTGCTGGCCGCGATCCGCGCCGCCGGACCGACCGATGCCGTGCTGCTGCATGGCTGCTGCCACAACCCCACCGGGATCGATTACACGATCGAACAGTGGGCGGCGATCGCCGATGCCCTTGCCGAAACCGGCGTGCTGCCGCTGATCGATGTCGCCTATCATGGGCTGGGGCATGGTCTGGAAGAGGACATTGCCGGTGTCCGCCTGGTGCTTGCCAGGGTGGCCGAGGCGCTGCTCGCCTATAGCTGCGACAAGAACTTCGGCCTTTATCGCGACCGCGTGGGGGCCTTCTACATGCTGGCCAAGCAGCCGGGCCAGCTCGCTGCCATAACCTCCAACGCCAATGCCCTGGCGCGCGCCAACTGGTCGATGCCGCCCGATCACGGCGCCGCCGCGGTGCGCTATATCCTGCGCGATCCGGACCTGACCCGTGAATGGCTGGAGGAACTCGACGCCATGCGCGCGCGCATGCGCCGCGTGCGGGCACGGCTGGCGGCGGCGGACAACGCAGCGCCCGGGCTGAACCTCGCCGCGCTGGGCGGGCAGAACGGCCTCTTTGCCACCCTCCCGCTGGGCAAGGACCAGATCGCGAAGCTGCGCGAGGATCACGGCATCTACATGGCCGGGTCGGGCCGCATCAACGTGGCGGGCCTCCATGCCGGGAATACCGAGAAGTTCATTGCCGCGCTGGCGGGTGTGACGCGGGGTTGAGCCGGGATGGACCGCCAGCCGACGCTCGAGACCGGGCGGCTGGTGATCCGCCCGCTGAGCGAGCAGGACCGCGCGGCGCTGTTCGCGGTCGCCGCCGACCCCGCGCTGTGGGAACAGCACCCCGCCCATGATCGCTGGCGGCGCGAAGTGTTCGACGCGCTGTTCGACGAAGGGCTTGCCTCGGGCGGGGCGCTTGCCGCGACCGACAAGGGCACGGGCCGGGTCATCGGCTCGACCCGCTACGACCGCTTCGATCCGGAGGAAGGCGGCAAGGTCGAAATCGGCTGGACCTTCCTCGAACGCGCCTGCTGGGGCAAGGGCATCAATCCCGAAATGAAGCGGGCGATGCTGGCCCATGCCTTTGAACATGTCGCGCTGGTCGAATTCCGTGTCGGCGACACCAATTACCGTTCGCGCAATGCCCTCGAAGCGATCGGCGCGACGCGAACCGCCCGCTACGAACTGGGCAAGTATGACGGCAAGCGCGTGGTCCATCTCTATTACGAAATTGCCCGCGAAAGCTTTGCATCCGGGCCGCTCGACTAACGCGTGGGCATGGTCGGGCCCGCCTGGGGGCCTGCCTTCCCGGTGACGGTCTGCGCGATCATGGTCGGTTCGTCGCGGAATTGGCCCGGATCGCCTCTCTTGCGGCTGCGAATGCCGGAACCGTTCTGCCGAGCGCGGGTTTCTCACGGACACGGGCGCCGACGTGCAGGCCCCGCGTCAGACAGTTTTCCTTGCGCGATGAAGGGGGCTTTGACTGCCGGTCACGCCGTCTCAAGGGGGGAGGGGAGCCATGGGGCCCGCAGGTCCCTGTCGGCGCGGCGGGTGGTCCGAGTTCAAGGAGTATCAGAATGAAGCTTGTTTCGAAAACAACGGTCGCCTTGCCGCTGCTGGCGCTGATCGCCACGCCGATGGCCGGCAGCGTCATGGCGCAAGAGCGCGATTCGCAGGAAGGCGAGGTCCTGACCACGGTCTATGGCGCAGCGCCGGCGGACCTTTCCGGCATGCCCAAGGGCCCGCAGATCGAAGGCATCATCACCGCGCGCAAGGGCGACAAGCTGCAGGTCACCGGTGCCGATGGCACCAGCACCGTCGTCACCATCAGCGACGGCACCGAAATCCGCGGCAGCGGCGGCTTCCTCGGGCTCAGCAAGGGCAGGCTGGCCAGGGATTCGCTGCTCAACGGCCTGCCCGTGACGGTCGATACGGTGCAATGGGGCGGCACCGGCCTGATCGCCAGCAAGGTCGCGCTCAAGAGCAGGGACCTGCGGACCGCGCAGATGATCCGCAGCGGTACGGCGCAGGGCTTTGCCGAACAGACCGCGGCGACCGACGCTTTGCGCAGCCGGGTGGCCGACATCGACGAATATAACGTCAAAGGCACCACCAACGTCTATTTCGACACGGCGAAATACAATCTGTCGACGACGGCGCAGGCCGATCTGTGCACCATCGCCGATCAGGCGCGGGCGACCGACAATGCGCTGCTGCTGGTGGTGGGCTATACCGATTCGACCGGCGACTACGAGTTCAATCAGGAACTCAGCGAAAAGCGCGCCAGCCGCGTCGTCAACTTCCTCCAGCAGCAGTGCAACTGGAAGCCCTATCGCATGCTGACCCCCACCGGCATGGCCGAGGCCGATCCTGCCGCGGACAATACGTCCGAAGCGGGCAAGGCGCAGAACCGCCGCGTGGCGGTGAACATCCTCGTCAGCAAGAGCGTCGACGGGTTGTAGAGTGATTTCGAGCCGGATGGGATCATCCGGCGGCTTGGAAATCACGGTAAAACAAGGGCCTGGAGTGCCGGTTTTGATGCAATCGAAGGCGGCACTCCAGGAATCGGGACGGGGTGGGCCCGGGCCCGCCCCGTCAGTCCGCGCTGCCCGGGGCCTCAGCCCTGCAGGCTCTGCATCCGCCTGAGATAGCGGGCCAGCACGTCGATCTCGAGATTGACCCGCTCGCCTTCGCGCACACCGCCCAGCGTGGTCACCTGTGCGGTATGCGGGATGATATTGACCGCGAAGTCGCAGGCGCCGTCACTGCGGTCGCGCACGTCGTTGACGGTCAGCGAGACGCCGTCGACGGCAATCGAACCCTTGGGCGCCACGAACGGCGCGAGGTCGCGGCCGATGCGCAAGGCGAGCTTGCGCGAACCGCCTTCCTCGCGCGCCAGCACCACATCACCCACGGCATCGACATGGCCGGTCACCAGATGCCCGCCCAACTCGTCGCCCAGCCTGAGCGCGGGTTCGAGGTTGAGGCGGGTGCCGGCGGCCCACATGCCGGGCCGGGTGCGGCTCACGGTTTCACCCGAAACGTCGAACGCAATCCGCGCATCGCCCCTGGTGCCGGACAGTTCGACCACGGTCAGGCACACGCCCGAACAGGCGATCGAGGCACCGATATCGATGGCCTCGGGATCGAACGGGCAGGCAATGGTTACGTGCAGATCGCCGCGCTGCTCGACGCTGGCGATGGTTCCGATGGCCGTGACGATCCCTGTGAACATGCGTGCTCCTGATTACCGCGCGCGGCTGTAGGCTTCGTAGCTGTCGCTGCCAAGCTGACGGCGTTCGACCAGCCGCCAGCGTCCGTGGGCATCGGCCAGGCTGGCAAGACCGATGTCGCCCAGCACGGATCGCCCGCCGCCGATGAGGATCGGCGCGCGGTAGAGTTCGAGCCGGTCGACCAGGTCCTGCGCGATGAAGCTCGAAGCTGCCGCGGCCCCGCCTTCGACATAGAGATACTGTGCATCGATCCGGGCAATCTGTGCAGGATCGTCGATGGCCGTCACGCCGTCGGGGGCAGCGCCTCGGCTCAGGACCACGCGCCGCGGGCTGTGCCCCTCCAGTCCCGGCAGGCGCACGTCGAGTTTCGGCTGGTCGAGCCGCCAGGTCCCGCCGCCGACCAGGATCGCATCGCTCATCGCGCGGCGCGAATGGACATGCGCGCGCGCGGCATCGCCGGTGATCCACCGGCTTTCGCCCGTGGCGGTGGCGATGCAGCCGTCGAGCGAGGCCGCGAGCTTCAGCGTGACGTGCGGGCGCCCAAGCCGCGCGCGGGTGAGGTAACCGGCAAGGCTCGCCTCGGCTTCGGGCGATGCAAGCAGTTCGGCGGCGATGCCCGCCTTGCGCAGGTGTGCCAGCCCCGCCCCGGCGGTGCGGGGATCGGGGTCTTCGACGCCCACCACCACCCGCGCGACGGCGGCGGCCACCAGCAGGTCGCAGCAGGCGGGGCCGCGCCGCGATTGATGCGCGCAGGGTTCCAGCGTGACATAGGCCGCCGCGCCGCTTGCCGCCGCTCCGGCCTGTTCGAGGGCCACGGCTTCGGCATGCGGTCGTCCGCCTTCGCCGGTCCAGCCGCGTCCGACCACCTTGCCGTCGCTGACGAGGATGCAGCCGACCGCCGGGTTGGGCTGGCTCAGCGGACGGCCACGCGCGGCGAGCCGCGCCGCCGCCGCCATCCAGTCTGCATCACTCGGGCCTGTCGCCAACGCCACTGCCCGCCTGGTAGAGTTCCTTCTGCCGCGCCGCCTGCGCCGCCGTCTCGCGCGCGTTTTCGGCTTGTGCCTGCTGCGCCATGGTGTCGACATCGAGCCCGGTGGCGCGCCCCAGCGCCTTGTAGGCATCGACCTTCTTCTCGCGCAGCGCGGCCAGCTCGGCCTCGCGGGCTTCCTTGCGTTTCTGGTTCTCGAGGTTCGATTCGCGGATTTCCTCGTCGCTGCGCCCCGCGGCAAAGGTGCTGATATAGACGACCCTGGGCGGTTCGGGCGGGACGAAGACCGATTCCTTCGTGATCCAGAACAGCAGCCCGAAGGTCATCAGGCACGATACGAACAGGATCGGCCAGCGATGCGGGGTCGGCTGGCGGAAATAGGCGAGGAAATCGGTGATCCCGCCCACCGGATTGAGACGGCTCTTGAAGCGCATGGCGCCCTAGATAGGGCGCTTTGCCGATACGCGCCAGTGCGCTCAGCCGAAGGTCGCGTAGAGCGTGCGACCGTGGCGGCTGAGCCAGCGGTTGGCCGCTTCGACCTCGCCCTCGAACAATCTGTCCAGCAAGGCGTGGAAGGCTGGCGAATGGTCGAAATGGACGAGATGCGCGACCTCATGCGCGACGACCGAGCGGCGCACGGCGTCGGGCGCCTGCACCAGCCGCCAGTTGAGCCGCAGCACGCCTTCGGACGAGCAGCTGCCCCAGCGCCTGCGCGCCCGGGTGAGCCGGACATCGGCGACCGCGAGTTCGGCCAGCGTGCAATAATCCCTGGCATCCTGCGCGAAAAGTCGCAGCGCCTCGCCCTCGAGCCAGCGCTGGAGCCGCCGCGAAAGCGTATCGCGCGGCCCGCCCAGCATCAGCCTGTCGGCACCGAGGCGCGGGCTGCGCGGCGCCTTTGCGTCCCATTCGATCGCCAACTCGCCGCCGCGATAGAGCAGCGACCCATCGCGCGCCGGGTCGCGCCGTTCGGGAACCTTGGCGAGCTGTTCGGCCAGCCAGGCGCGGCGCGCCCGCGCAAAGGCGACCGCTTCGGCCGTGCGGCACCAATGGGGCAGGGTGATCCGCACTGCGCTGCCATCGGGAACGAGCCGCAGCGTCAGGCGCCGCGCGCGGGCGTTGCGGACCAGTTCGATCGGCAACGCCCGTCCGCCAACCTCGACTATCGGGTCCTCGGGTTCGCGGCGCAACCAGTCGATCATGCCGCATCGTCCCCGCCATCCTCATCGTCGCCCCAGTCGACGACGTGATGTTCGAGCGGGCCGGCCACGTCTTCGCTGATAACGCGCCCGGCAACCGAAATGCCCGCGCGCACCACGTCATCGCGGTCGCCGGTCACCAGATAATGCCAGCGCGGCAGCGGATCGCCCTCGGCGCGCAGGCGATAGGCGCAGGTCGGCGGCAGCCACTGTATCCGGTTGACCAGCTTCAGCGTCAGCCGCAGGCAATCGGGCACGAAGGCCTTGCGGTGCCTGTAATCGGTGCAGCGCGCGGTTTCGGGGTCGAGCAGGCGGCAGGCGACATTGGTATGTTCGATCTCGCCCGTGTCTTCATATTCGACCTTGTGCAGGCAGCAGCGCCCGCAGCCATCGCACAGCGCCTCCCATTCGGGTGGGGTGAGCGCCGCCAGCGGCAGCTCCCAGAAGCGGTCCCTCAACGCACCCACTTCTCGAGTTCCGCGGCGACGGCCTCGGGGCCCTGGTCGGTCGGCAGCGTGGCGAGCGGTTCGCCCCTGGGCCCGAACAGCAGGGTGATGTTGGTGTGGTTCATCAGATAGCCGCCGCCGGGCGAATCCTCCCCGCGCGAAAAGCTGGCGGCGAACTTGCCGGCAACCTCCTGCAAGGCCTTTTCGTCACCGGTCAGCCCGATCAGGCGCGGGTGGAAATTCGCGGTGAATTCCTTGAGCACGGCGGGCGTGTCGCGCGCCGGGTCGACGCTGACGAACAGCGGTTGCAGCCTGGCGCCCAGCGCGGGATGCGCCCGTTCGAACAGCTTGAGGCCCGCGCCCAGGCGCTGGTTGTCGGTCGGGCAGACATCGGGGCAGAAGGCATAGCCGAAGTAGATCGTCCGGTATTTGCCGTCGAAATCGCGCCAGTCGACCTGCCTCCCATCCTCGCTCGTCAGCGTGAAGTCGCCGCCGATCCGCGCTCCTTCGAGCGGCGGTGGTCCGGCGGGGGCATTGCCGCCGCAGGCGGGCAGCATGAGGAGGACGGCGAGGGGCGCGGCAAGGGCAAGGCTTTTGAGGCGGGGCATGGTATCCCGGTTCATGGTCTGCTAACCGCGCCTGTTCAAGGGATGCTCCCTCACGGACTTGCGGAAAAAGACAGGGGTTAGACAGGTGTTGAAGCGCGTAGCGGGTGCGATTCTCGGCGTGGCGGTGCTGGTGATGGTGGCGAACCCCGCTGCTGCCCAGCGCAAGCGGGAAGGGTATGAGTTTCTCGAGGCCGTGCGCGACCGCGATGGCAACAAGGCGACCGAATTGCTCGACGAACCGGGCAGCGTGCTGGTCAATTCGCGCGATATCACCAGCGGGGAAACCGCGCTGCATGTGGTTGCCCAACGGCGCGATGCGACCTGGCTGCGCTTTCTGCTGCAGAAGGGGGCCAACCCGAATATCGAGACGCGCGACGGGAATTCGCCGCTCGAAATCACGGTGCAACTGGGTTTCGTCGAAGGGGCGCAGATCCTGCTCGATAACGGGGCGCAGGTCGACACCACCAATATCGCGGGCGAGACTCCGCTGATTTCGGCGGTTCACCGCCGCGATGCCGAGATGATCCGGGCCCTGATCGCCAAGGGCGCCAATCCCGAACGGGCCGACAATTCGGGGCGCACCGCGCGCGATTATGCCGCGTTGATGGGGTCGCGTTCGCAGGTGCTCGAGGAAATCGACCGGGCCATTGCCGAACGCGGCAAGAAGGCCAAGGGCTACGGACCGAACTGACCCATGGACATCGCCGACCTCACTCTCGACGAACTGCGCCTCGCGCTCGCGCCGGGCATTGCGCAAGCCGCGGTGTTCGATGGCTGGGGCGACGCCGCGCTGGCCGCCGCCGCCGACCGGCTGGGCGCCGACCGCGACGTGGCGCGACTCGCGTTCAAGGACGGCGGCGCGCCCGGGATGATCGCCGCATGGATCGAAACGATCGACCGGCGCATGAGCCTCGACCTGCCTGCCGAGAAACTCGCAACGATGAAGATCCGCGAACGAATCCGCAGCCTGGTCCAGTATCGCCTCGATGCCGTGGCCGGACAGGAAGAGGCGCTGCGCCGCGCGCTGGCGATCATGGCCATGCCGCGCAATGTCGCGACATCGCTGAGGACCGGGTGGAACAGCGCCGATGTCATGTGGCGGCTCGCGGGCGACAGCGCGACCGATCACAACCACTATACCAAGCGCGCGATCCTCGCCTCGATCTACGGCGCGACGCTGGCGGTATTCGTCGACGACGAGAGCGAGGGCAAGGCGCAGACCCGTGCCTTTCTCGACCGCCGTATCGAAGGCGTGATGAAGTTCGAGCAGGTCAAGGCCAAGTGGCTCAATCCCGAGCGCGACCATTTCAGCATGTCGCGGTTCCTCGGTCGGCTGCGCTACCCGGCGCGGTGACGGCGAACGCTTGACGCGCGTCAAGGATTGTCCCCGTCCCGACTGGTATCGCGCCATCAATCGATGAAGCGCTATTGATAACGAGTTGCAACAAGCGCCGATATCTGACAGGGCGATGCGCATGACTCTCGACGGTTTCGAAGATGGCGCCTGCGCGCGGATCATTGCGGTGAACTGGGCCCAACTGGCCGAGGACGAGGGCAAGCGCCTCAAGGCGATGGGCGTCGACGAGGGGGCCGAAGTGGCGATCCTCCACCGCGGCATCTTCGGCGGGCGCGATCCGCTGGCGATCCGGCTCGGGCGCATGACCATCGCGCTGCGCCGCTCGCATGCGCAGGCGATCGAGGTCGAACCGGCATGACCCGCAGGCGTACCGCCGCGCTGGTCGGCAACCCCAATGCCGGCAAGAGCGCGCTGTTCAACGCGCTGACCGGTGCGCGGCAGAAGATCGCCAACTATGCGGGCGTGACCGTCGAGCGCAAGGCGGGGCGGCTGTTGCTGCCTTCGGGCGAGCCGGTCGAACTGATCGACCTGCCCGGTTCCTACAGCTTCGACGCCGCCAGCCCCGACGAGGAGGTCACCCGCAAGGTCATCCACGGCGAGTTTGCCGGCGAGGCGATGCCCGATGTCATCATCCTCGTGCTCGACGCGGCGAACCTCGAACAGCACCTGGTGTTCGCGCAGGAAGTGCTCGAACTGGGCCGCCCGACGGTGGTGGCGCTCAACATGGTCGACCTGGCCGAACGCGACGGGCTGACGATCGATCCCGGCGCACTGGCCGGGGCGCTGGGCGTCCCCGTGATCGCGACGGTGGCGGTGCGCAAACGCGGCATCGCCGAACTGGCCGATGCCATCGCCGAGGCCGAAACCCATGCCGACGAGGAAACGCGCAAGCGCTGGCACCTGACGCTGCCCGAACGGCGGCTGTCGGCCAAGATGATGGCGCGCGCCGCGATCCTCTCGAAATCGACCCGCCACACGATCGAGAACGGCATCGACCGGGTGCTGCTCAACCCGTGGGTCGGGCCGCTGATCCTGTTCGGGCTGCTGTTCGTGATCTTCCAGGCGGTGTTCGCCTGGGCGACCCCCTTCGCCGATGCGCTCGAAGCCGGGGTCGGTCTCGTCTCGCAAATCGCGAACGACACGCTGCCGTCGGGCTTCGTCCGCGACCTCTTGACCGAAGGCGTGCTCGCCGGGGTCGGATCGGTGATCGTGTTCCTGCCGCAGATCGTGATCCTGTTCTTCTTCATCCTGGTGATGGAGGCGAGCGGATACATGGCGCGCGCGGCCTTTTTGATGGACCGGCTGATGGCCAGCGTGGGCCTGTCGGGGAAAAGCTTCATCCCGCTGCTGTCGAGCTTCGCCTGCGCGATCCCCGGGATCATGGCGACGCGCAGCATTCCCGACGCCAGGGACCGGTTGACCACGATCATGATCGCCCCGCTGATGACCTGTTCGGCGCGGTTGCCGGTCTATGCGGTGATCATCTCGGCGGTGATCCCCAGGATCTCCGTGGGGCCGGGAATCGGGTTGCAGGGGCTGGTGCTGTTCGCGCTTTACGTGATCGGGATCGTCGGGGCGATGATCGCCGCGCTGGTGCTGCGCCGCACGGTCACGCGCGGGGCGGCGAGCGGTTTCATCATGGAGATGCCGCGCTACCAGATGCCACGGGCGAAGGATCTCGCCATCGGGTTGTGGCAGCGCGCCTGGGTGTTCCTGCGCCGCGCGGGGACGATCATCTTCTCCGTCACCGTGGTGCTGTGGCTGATGCTCAGCTTCCCCAGGGCCGGGGAGGGCGAGCGCCAGATCGATGCCAGCATCGCCGGCCATGTCGCCGATGTGCTGCACCCGATCCTTGCGCCGGTCGGCTTCAATCGCGAGATCAGCCTCGCGCTGATCCCGGCGATGGCGGCGCGCGAGGTGGCGGTTTCCGCGCTCGCCACGACCTATGCCGTCGATGCCGAGGACGAAGAGGTTGCCGCCGCCGGCGTGACCGGCAAGATCGCCGCGCTGTGGAGCCTGCCCACCGCGCTCGCCTTCCTCGCCTGGTTCGTCTTCGCCCCGCAGTGCATCTCGACCATCGCGGTCGCCCGGCGCGAGACCAACGGGTGGAAATGGCCCGCCTTCATGGTCGGGTATCTGTTCACGCTCGCCTATCTCTTCGCGGGGCTGACCTTCCGGGCGGCGACGGCGCTGGGGCTGTAGCTGTAGCTGTTTCGCGCAGAGGCGCAGGGAAAACAGGGGGCGCTGAGAGAATGGACTGCGGTGCGGCCGCATTTGATCTCACACGAAGCCACGAAGATGGCGTGCCAGGCCGCTCGCGCACTGCCCTCTTCGTGGCTTCGTGTGAAATATCGCGGCTGCGCCGCAAAGTCAGAGAGTCTCCGTGCTCCCCGTGCCTGTGTGAGCGGGGGTCCAAGCCTGTGAAAACGGAGCCATCTCCACTGGCAGGGCTCGCATCCATCCGATAGGCCATGGTCGACAGATACGAAGGAACGAATCGATGGCCGGAAGCCTCAACAAAGTCATGCTGATCGGGAACTTGGGCGCAGACCCGGAAATCCGCAGCTTCCAGAACGGCGGCAAGGTCGCGAACCTGCGCATCGCCACCAGCGAGACGTGGAAGGACCGCAACACCGGCGAACGGCAGGAACGGACCGAATGGCACACCGTGGCGATCTTCTCCGAAGGGCTGGTCGGCGTGGTCGAACGCTATTTGCGCAAGGGCAGCAAGGTCTATGTCGAAGGGTCGCTCCAGACCCGCAAGTGGCAGGACAAGGACGGCAACGATCGCTATTCGACCGAAGTGGTGATCCGCGGCATGAACGGCACGCTGACCATGCTCGATGGGCCGCAGGGCTCGGGCGGTGGTGCTGGCGGGGGCGGGCAGCGCGGCGGTGGCAACTGGGACCAGGGCGGCAGCTCGGGCGGCGGGTCCGCTGGCGGTTTTGGCGACGGCGGCCAGGGTGGCGCCCCGTCCGGCGGCTCGAATTACGACGACCTCGACGACGATATCCCGTTCTGATCCTCCCCCTCGGGGGGAGGGGGCGATTTGTCGCCAACGCCCAATCCCGGGCTCTGGAGTGCTTTGGGCTTCGATTGCATCAAAGTCGGCACTGCTGGATTCCTGTTCTACCGTGATTTCCTGGCCGCCGGATGTTTCCATCCGGCTCGAAATCAACCTAGGGTAATGGGGCCTGACCCTAACCACCCTTGCCCTTCAGCGCCGCCAGCGCATCGGCCAGTGGGCCGCCGGGGGCCTGGTCCTCATCGCTGGCGATGCCGGCGGCCTTGCGCGCGGCGCCGGCGCTGGGGCCTTCGCGATAGGGATCGATGGCCAGCGCCAGCGTCTGCGCGATCGCTTCGCCCAGGTCGAAGGTCTCGCCTTGGTATTCGATCTCGTCGAGATCCTCGCTGTCGAGCTCGACTTCCTCGTCCGGGGCGAATTGGGGAAGCGAACCCGCCGGCACGAAACGCAGCGTCAGCGGCTCGTCGACCGCATAGACGAAATCGTCCTGCGTGACGGCGCAGGGCTGTTCGATGGTCGCGGATAGCGTGCCGTTTGCCAGCACTGTCTTGTCCCTGGTGTCGAACGCCACCTCGGCCACCAGCCGGTGGATCGCCGTGACCCCGAAGCGCCCGGCCAGCGCGCTGCGTTCGGCCTCGTTCGCCTCGACCGTCATGGCCCCGGCAGGCAGCGCGCGGGGCTTGACCAGCCGGACGAATTCGCCGCTGGTGTTTTCTGGCCCGCTCATGCCGCGATCTCCCCCTTGCGCATCTGCTCGATGGTGGTGCGCGCCAGCCGTGCGTTGAGCGCCGCCATGCGCTGGACCAAAGCCTCGGCCTCGTCGCTCTGGGCCATGGTGACGTTGCGCCGCACCGCCTCGACCAGCACCCTGGGATCGCCGCGCAACCCGTCGCGATAGGCGCCGATGCGCCCGTTCATGCTGGCCATCAGCGCGGACATCTTCTTGCCCACCGTCGGGTCGCCGATCCCGGCTTCGCGCAGCTGGCCTTCCATGTCCTCGGCGAAGAGTTCGGTCATGCGTGCGGTGGCGGGGGCCATCTCGGCTTCGTCTTCCAGCCGCAGCATGACCAGCGAAAGCACCAGCGTGATCATGTCGTAGCGGCCCTCGATCGTGTCGGCGACGCCGCACATGCGATACCAGTCGGGGTCGCGCGCCTCGCCGACCACGCGCTGCCACAAGGGGCGCCATGCCTCGCGCGGGTCGGGGCCCGGGGAAAAGGCATTGCCGAGCAGGCGGGCGAGGAAGGACACGCGGGAATTCTCCGTTCAGCGGCAATACAGGCCGCGATCCCCAAGCGATGGGCCATACCACATTGCATGGCCGCCCGCTTTCGGACTAAGGCGTGGCCGAGCATATAGGGACACGGCCATCGGCGGCCAAGCACCCCTGAAGACGGAGATTTGCTGGTTCCATGAACGGCACGAAGATTCTTGCCCTCGCCCTGGTTGCGGCTGCGGGCGTCGCGACCAGCGGTTGCAGCTCGATCCAGGAAGCGCGCGGCTACATCATCGACCCGGTGCTGACCGCCGCGATCCAGCCGGGGATCGACAACCAGACCTCGGTGGCAGGAACGCTGGGGCGGCCGACCTTCACCAGCCAGTTCGGCGAACCGACCTGGTACTATGTCTCCAGCACCACCGGCCGCAAACCCTTTGTCCGTCCCAAGATCCAGCAGCACAGCGTGCTGGCGATCCGGTTCGATCAGGCCGGTAACGTCGTCGCAGCCGATCGCACCGGGATCGAGAAGGTCGCCTATCTCGACCCCGATGGCGACAAGACGCCGACGCTGGGCCGCGAACGCGGCTTTCTCGAGGATCTGTTCGGCAATATCGGTGCGGTCGGTGCCGCGGGTGCCGGGCCTCCGCAGCAATAGACCCGCGGCTTGACCCGCGCGCCGCGCCCCCCATATCGCGCAGCATGAACTCGAACAGCGACAGCCACGGCCTGGTGCAGTGGCATTCAACCACCATCATCGGCGTCAAGCGCGGCGAGGTGACCGTGGTCGCCGGCGACGGCCAGGTCTCGATGGGCAATACGGTGATGAAGCCCAATGCCCGCAAGGTCCGCCGGATCGGGGAAGGCGGGAAAGTGGTCGCCGGATTCGCGGGTGCCACCGCCGATGCCTTCGCCCTGTTCGAACGGCTCGAGAAGAAGCTCGAACAGTATAACGGCCAGCTGCTGCGCGCCGCGGTCGAACTGACCAAGGACTGGCGCATGGACAAATACCTGCGCAATCTCGAGGCGCTGATGATCGTGGCCGACAAGGACAGCCTGCTGGTGCTCACCGGCAATGGCGACGTGCTCGAACCCGAAGGCGGGATCACCGCGATCGGCAGCGGCGGCATGTATGCGCTCAGCGCGGCCCGCGCGCTGTCGGATTACGAAAGCGATCCCGAAACGATCGCGCGCAAGGCGATGGCGGTGGCCGCCGACATCTGCGTCTTCACGAACAATAATTTGACCGTCGAAACCGTTTAGATCGCGTCATCCCGGCGAACGCTGGGATCGCTTCCGGCCCGGCGCCTCATCGATAGGGATACCAGCTTTCGCTGGGATGACGACAGGATAGAATGACCGAAACCCTGACCCCCAAGGCGATCGTCGCCGCACTGGACGAACACATCATCGGGCAGAAGGATGCCAAGCGCGCGGTCGCCGTGGCGCTGCGCAATCGCTGGCGCCGCCAGCGGCTCGGCCCCGAGCTGCGCGACGAGGTCACGCCCAAGAATATCCTGATGATCGGCCCCACCGGCTGCGGCAAGACCGAGATCAGCCGCCGGCTGGCGAAGCTGGCCGATGCGCCCTTCGTCAAGGTCGAGGCGACCAAGTTCACCGAGGTCGGCTATGTCGGCCGCGACGTCGAACAGATCGCCCGCGACCTGGTCGAGGAAGCCATCCGGCTGGAGAAGGATCGCCGCCGCGAGGCGGTGCGCGAAACCGCCAGCAAGGCGGCGATGGACCGCCTGCTCACCGCGCTGGTCGGCGACAATGCCAGCGAGGCCACGCGCGAGGCGTTCCGCGCGCGCATCGTCGACAATTCGATGAACGAGACCGAGGTCGAGATCGAGATGGCCGATACCCCCACCGGTTCGATGGAGATTCCCGGCATGCCGGGCAGCGTCGGCATGTTCAACCTGTCCGACATGTTCGGCAAGGCGATGGGCAAGCCGCCGATGAAACGGCGCAAGCTCAAGGTCCCCGATGCGTGGGACCGGCTGGTCGAGGAAGAGGCCGAAAAGCGCATGGACCAGGACGATGTCGCGCGCGTCGCGCTGGAGAATGCCGAGACCAACGGCATCGTCTTCCTCGACGAGATCGACAAGATCGCGGTCAGCGACGTGCGTGGCGGCTCGGTCAGCCGCGAGGGCGTGCAGCGCGACCTGCTGCCGCTGATCGAGGGTACCACGGTCGCCACCAAATACGGCCCGATGAAGACCGACCATGTGCTGTTCATCGCCTCGGGCGCATTCCACGTCGCCAAGCCTTCCGACATGCTGCCCGAACTGCAGGGCCGCCTGCCGATCCGCGTCGAACTGCGCGCGCTGACCGAGGAGGACTTCGTGCGCATCCTCGGCGAAACCCGCGCCAACCTCGTCGAACAATATTGCGCGCTGCTGGGGACCGAAGGCGTCACGCTGGAGATCGGCGATGACGCGGTGACCGAAGTGGCCAGGATCGCCGCGCGCGTGAACGAGAGCGTCGAGAACATCGGCGCGCGCCGATTGCAGACGGTGATGGAACGCCTGCTCGAGGACATCAGCTTCGAAGCCGAGGAGCACAAGGGCGAGACGGTGGTGATCGATGCCGCCTATGTCCGCACCCGGCTCGACGAGCTGGCGGGCGATACCGACCTCAGCAAGTATATCCTGTGATGGCGGGCCCGCGCCGTTATTGTGCCGCCTCGCCCAATTCCTCGGCTTCGGCCTGCTGGCGGGCCCACATTTCGGCATAGAGCCCGTCGGTGCGCAGCAGCGCGGCGTGCGTGCCGCTTTCCGCCAGCCTGCCCTGGTCGAGCACGAGGATGCGGTCGGCATCGGCGATGGTCGACAGGCGATGCGCGATGGCCAGCGTGGTGCGGTGTGCGGAGACGCGGTGGAGCGTGCGCAGGATTTCCTGTTCGGTGCGGCTGTCGAGCGCGCTGGTCGCTTCGTCGAGCAGCATGATCGGCGGGTCCTTGACCAGCGTGCGCGCGATGGCGACGCGCTGCTTCTCGCCGCCCGACAGCTTGAGCCCGCGTTCGCCCACTTCGGTGTCGAAGCCTTCGGGCAGTCGCTCGATCAGCGGCATGATCGCCGCCGCGCGCGCCGCCGCCACGATCGTCTCGCGGGTCGCCCCGTCGCGGCCATAGCCGATATTGTAGCCGATGGTGTCGTTGAACAGCACGCTGTCCTGCGGGACGATCCCGATCGCATCGCGCAGGCTGGCCTGGGTGACCCGGGCGATGTCCTGCCCGTCGATCAGGATGCGGCCCGAACGGGGGTCGTAGAAGCGGAACAGCAGCCGCCCGATCGTGCTCTTGCCCGCGCCCGAGGGGCCGACGATCGCGACATGGCGGCCTGCCGGCACCTCGAAGCTGAGCCCGTGCAGGATCGTGCGGCCCTCGTCATAGCCGAACACGACATCGTCGAACTGCACCGTCGGGCGGCGCACCACCAGCGCGGGGGCGCCGGGCCGGTCCTGCACTTCGGCGGGGGTGTCGATCAGCCGGAACATCGCGGCCATGTCGATCAGCCCCTGGCGCACGGTGCGATAGACCATGCCGAGCATGTCGAGCGGACGGAACAGCTGGGTGAGATAGGTGTTCACCAGCACCAGATCGCCCGTGGTCAGCGCGCCCTTGCTCCACCGCCACACGGTGAAGCCCATCGCGCCGCCCATCAGCAGGTTCATGATCAGCGCCTGGCTGATATTGAGCAGGCCGAGCGAGTTTTCGGAGCGGATCGCGGCTTCGGCAAAGGCGCGGGTGGATTCGCCATAGCGCGCCTTCTCGCGCGCTTCGGCCGAGAAGTATTTGACCGTTTCGTAATTGAGCAGGCTGTCGACCGAACGGGCGAGCGCGGTCCCGTCGAGTTCGTTCATCCTGCGCCGCAGCTCGTTGCGCCATTCGGTGATCTGGCGGGTCACGAAGATATAGGCCGCCACCGTCAGCGCGGTCGCCGCGACCAGCTCCCAACCGAAATTGATGTAGAAGATCACCCCGACCGCGATCAGTTCGATCGCGGTGGGCGCGATGTTGAACAGCAGGAAATAGAGCATGACGTCGATGCTCTTGGTCCCGCGGTCGATGGTCTTGGTCACCTCGCCCGTGCGGCGCGAGAGGTGGAAACGCAGCGACAGCTGGTGCAGCCGGGCAAAGGTATCCTCGGCCAGCTGGCGGGTCGCTTCCTGCCCGACTCGCTCGAAGGCGATGTTGCGCAGATTGTCGAAGGTGACCGCGGCGAAGCGCCCGGCGGCATAGGCGATGACGAAGGCCAGCGCGACCATCGCCGCCTGGTTGGTGGGCATGGTCATCGCGTCGATCGCGCGCTTGTAGGCAAAGGGCAGCGCCAGCGTCGCCGCCTTGGCCGCCAGCACCAGCAGCATGGCCGCCGCGATCCGCCGCTTCAACGCGGGATTGCCCGCAGGCCACAGGTAAGGGAGGAAACGCCGGATCGTCGCCCAGCTTTCGGTGTCCTCACGGGGCTCTTGGGTGTCGGTCTCGGGCGGCATCGTTGCGCCCATCTGGGGGCAACGGGCCCGTCAGGCAAGCGCGGCGCGGCTGCCGGATGCTACAGGCGCCCCGCCGTCGATGGCAGCAAGCCCTGCGAAAAGCGCACGCTGCCCGATGGAACATCGAACAGGATGCGCTGGTTCGAGAAGTCGATCGCGACCCGGTCGAACGCACGCAGATTGGCCACGCCAAGGATCAGCGCGGGCTTTCCCGCGATGCCCAGCGCCGCGAAGATCGGACTGTCGGTGATCGCCACCGGGACGCCGTTCATCTGCGCGCCGCCGATTTCGAGCCTGCGGATCCATACCGCGCCATTCGACATCAGCGTGCCGAGCACGTCGATGCTCGTGACCTCGCCGCGCTCGCGCGTGCGGATGCGGCGCAGCAGGGCGTTGTTGGCCATCGAGGCCTGCGCGCCGGTGTCGATGATCACCGCCGTGCGCACCCCGTCGACCCGGGCGTCGGTAATGATCATCTGCCCCAGCTTGCGCCGCGCCCGCACGATGATCTCGTAGCCGGAATTGCTCTGCTCGCCGGGGGCATCGGCGATCTTCATCCGTCCTTCGCGAAAATCGAGCAGCACGCGCGTGCCCTGCAGGCTGTCGAGCCCCAGGATCCCGTCGGCGCCGATATGCGTGGCGTCGAGCGCGGGCGAGATCAGCCCGCTGACCGAACGATTGGCGAATTCGAGGTCGTCGAGCTCGACCGTATCGACCTCGCTCGTCGCGCCCATCGCCACCAGCCTTGCCCTGCCGCTGTGGCGCAGCGCGAGATCCTCGACCAGTTCATGCGTGACCACGGTGGCCTGCGCCCCAGTGTCGATCAGGAAGCGATAGGGGCCCGCACCACCGATGGTGACGGGGATTGTCATGCGTTCGTGGCGGTCGCGCAGCATGGTCGCCTCGTCGGCATCGGCCTGGCCGAACATGCTGCCCGCCGTGTCGGTCTGGGCCGCGGCGCTGGCAGCAAGGGCCAGCGCGCCGGCCGCGATCAGGCCGCGTAACGCCATCGTCTCTCTCCATGCGCCGCCCGCCATCGCAGGCGACATTGCGGGCAGGATATCACGCCGGACCGTTCAGCCAAAATCTCATCGGCGCAGCATGGCAATGCTCTCGTGCACCACCTCGCGCCAGAACAGCGTCAGCACGCCGAAATAGGTCAGGGCGCCAAGCGGAACGAGCAGGGCCAGTACTAGGCCGGGATGCAGACCGGGTGGAAGCATGGTCCGGACTCCCTCGAGGGTCAGGGCCATGGCGGCGCATGATAGCAGGGCGGGCAGTGCGGCTCCAGCAAGCGTGGCGAGGCGGACGCCGACCGCCGGCAGTGTCAGCGCCAGCGTCGCCGCCAGCAGCGCGGGGGCGGCGAACCACCAGGCGTGCGCCAGCCCCTCGGGCCCGAAGCTCACGCCGATCAGGAACGATGCCACGAACAGCACCGCGCCTGCAATGCTGGTTGCAAGATAGATCCGCGCGTCGCCCGCGGCATTGGTCGCCGGGCTGCAGACGATCTGCACCGCCATCAGCGGCATGACCGGGGCCAGCCTTGCGACCAGCGGCGCCATGCCGGTCCACTTCTCGCCGAACACGACCAGGATCGCTTCGGGCGCGACCAGCGCCAGCCCGACATATATGGGCGCGGTCACCAGCAGCACGCTGCGCAGCGTGCGGATGAAATAGGGGGCCAGGCTGCGGCCTGCCTTGTGCAGTTCGGCATAGGCGGGAAAGGCGACTTCGTTGACCGGCGGCAGGAAGCGCCCGGTCACGATCAGCGTGAGGAACAGCGATTCCGAATAGAGCCCCAGCTGATGCACGTCGAAGCTGCGCCCCGCGATGAAGATGTCCGACTGGCTCTGGACGATCCAGAACAGCTGGCACAGCGTCAGCGTGCCGCCGAAACCGATCAGCCGGCCGGCCCCGCGAAAATCGAACACCGGCAGCGGCAGGCTGCGCGCCGCGATGGTCATGATCAGGCCGCGCGTGGCGAAGGCCAGGATCGGGGCATAGACCAGCGCCCATACGCCGAAGCCGAACCAGGCCAGTGCCAGCGCCGCCAGCGCGCCGGTGGCTGCGCTGGCCAGATTCGCGATGCCCTGCGCCCTGAATTCAAGCCGCCGCGACAGCAACGCCTGCGGCAGCGCGATGAAGGGCGTGGTGAGGAAGATCAGCGCCTGCACCCGCAAGAGTTCGGCCACCGCCGGCTCGCGGTAATAGGCCGCCGCCGTGGGTGCGAGCACGAGCTGTGCCGCGGCCAGCGCGCCGTTCATCAGCAGGAGCAGGGCGAAGACCTGCCCCACCTCGCGCTTGTCGACCCGGTCGGCCTGGATCAGCGAAGTCGCGAAGCTCCAGCCGTTGAGAAAGTTCAGCGCGACCACCACGACCTGGCTCATCGCGAACAGGCCATAGTCCGCGGGCACCAGCAGGCGCACGACCATGATGGTCGAGCCCCAGGTGATGAACTGTGCGACCAGCTGGCTGCCCCAGCGCCACGCCAGCGCGCTGCGCACGCGCGCCGCGAATCCTTCCGGTGCGGCTTCTGCGCTGACCCCGTTTCCCGTCATGCCGCGGTGCTAGGCGCGATTCGTGGTGATGGCGAGCGGCGAGATTCGCGATTCCCTGGCCGGGACAGGGCGATTCACCGGTGAATCGCCGCATGATTCATCGGTGAATCGCGCTCCCGGCCATCCGCCACATCACCATGCGGTTGGGTGTTACCCCAATGCAGGCCGCGCGAAGGGGTGAAAAAGCCGCTGAAACCCGCGGAAATCCTGGGGTTTTGAAAAAAGGCGCAACAAAATTGCAAAAGTCTGTTGACCGAATCCAACACCACGCCTAGATGGCCTCCACCGACGCGGCGCTGGCGGCTTCCACCGCCCACTGCTTCGGTCGCCAACAGAAACGGATAGCCGGCTCCCCCGGTGTAAATCGGGGAACCAACAGCTGTCCGCTATGACTGTCCCGGCGGCTCTTTGACATCGTTGGTTTTTGATGAAGGGACATGTGGGCGACGGCGCCCGGTCCGGGGACCTCAAGGCTCCGGTAACCGGTTAAACTAAGCCGATCGCCACATCCGATTGCGGGCTCCACGCTCGCTGCGGATGGCAAGCATGTTCATTCGTATCCATTACGTTTGACAGTGCAGGTATCGGCTCCTTGAAGCTCATGCCAAGCAGGCTGGCGAGGGCCCGAGAAATCGACGCCCCGTGCCTGATTGGTGTGTGACACAAACTTGAGAGTTTGATCCTGGCTCAGAACGAACGCTGGCGGCATGCCTAACACATGCAAGTCGAACGAAGGCTTCGGCCTTAGTGGCGCACGGGTGCGTAACGCGTGGGAACCTGCCCTTAGGTTCGGAATAACAGTTAGAAATGACTGCTAATACCGGATGATGTCGCAAGACCAAAGATTTATCGCCTTTGGATGGGCCCGCGTAGGATTAGCTAGTTGGTGGGGTAATGGCCTACCAAGGCGACGATCCTTAGCTGGTCTGAGAGGATGATCAGCCACACTGGGACTGAGACACGGCCCAGACTCCTACGGGAGGCAGCAGTGGGGAATATTGGACAATGGGCGAAAGCCTGATCCAGCAATGCCGCGTGAGTGATGAAGGCCTTAGGGTTGTAAAGCTCTTTTACCAGGGATGATAATGACAGTACCTGGAGAATAAGCTCCGGCTAACTCCGTGCCAGCAGCCGCGGTAATACGGAGGGAGCTAGCGTTGTTCGGAATTACTGGGCGTAAAGCGCACGTAGGCGGCGATTCAAGTCAGAGGTGAAAGCCCGGGGCTCAACCTCGGAACTGCCTTTGAAACTAGATTGCTAGAATCCTGGAGAGGCGAGTGGAATTCCGAGTGTAGAGGTGAAATTCGTAGATATTCGGAAGAACACCAGTGGCGAAGGCGACTCGCTGGACAGGTATTGACGCTGAGGTGCGAAAGCGTGGGGAGCAAACAGGATTAGATACCCTGGTAGTCCACGCCGTAAACGATGATAACTAGCTGTCCGGGTTCATGGAACTTGGGTGGCGCAGCTAACGCATTAAGTTATCCGCCTGGGGAGTACGGTCGCAAGATTAAAACTCAAAGGAATTGACGGGGGCCTGCACAAGCGGTGGAGCATGTGGTTTAATTCGAAGCAACGCGC
>JBAZTF010000007.1:0-144646 GCA_041662105.1 Erythrobacter sp. | reverse complement strand
AAAAAGGTTCAATCAGCGACCATTGGAGATCGGTAAGGCATAGGCGTGTCATCCAAAACTCCCTTCACCGAGCTTGAATCACAAACTGTCCTAATTGTGAATCCTAAATCTCAACAGACCCTAGAGTGATTTCGAGCCAGATGGAATCACCTGGCGATCAGGAAATCACGGTAAAACAAGACTCTATGGCACCAGCACCGTGTCGCGCGCGACCGGATCGGTCTGCGGATAGTTGAGCGTGAAGTGCAGCCCGCGGCTCTCGTGGCGCCTGAGGGCACTGGTCACGATCAGATCGGCGCATTCGAGCAGGTTCCTCAACTCGATCAGATCGGTCGTCACGCGGAAGTGGCCGTAGTAATCCTCGACCTCGTCGCGCAGCATGCGGATGCGGTGCGCCGCGCGCTCGAGCCGCTTGGTGGTCCGCACGATCCCGACATAGTTCCACATGAAGCGGCGGATCTCGGTCCAGTTCTGCTTGATCACGACCTCCTCGTCCGAATCGGCCACGCGGCTTTCGTCCCACGGCAGGATCGCGGGCGGCTCGTCGAGCCGGTCCCAGCAGGCAAGGATGTCCTTCGCCGCCGCCTCGCCGAAGACGAAGCATTCGAGCAGCGAGTTGGAGGCCAGGCGGTTGGCGCCGTGCAGCCCGCTTTCGGTGCATTCGCCCGCCGCCCACAGCCCGGGCAAATCGGTGCGCGCGTCAATCGTGATCTTCACCCCGCCGCAGGTGTAATGCTGCGCCGGGACAACCGGGATCGGTCCCTTGGTCATGTCGATACCCAGCCCCAGCAGCTTTTCGTGGATCGTGGGGAAATGCTCGATCACGAATTCGCGCGGCTGATGGCTGATGTCGAGGTGGACATAGTCGAGGCCATGGCGCTTGATCTGGTCGTCATTGGCGCGTGCAACGATATCGCGCGGGGCCAGCTCCATCCGCTCGGGGTCGTATTTCTCCATATAACGCTCGCCCGTCACCGGGTTCAGCAGCCGCCCGCCCTCGCCGCGCACCGCCTCGGTGATGAGGAAATTCTTGACCTCGAGATTGTAGAGGCAGGTCGGGTGGAACTGCATCATCTCCATGTTGGAGACGCGCGCGCCCGCCCGCCAGGCCATGGCGATCCCGTCACCCGTCGCCCCGCGCGGGCTGGTCGAGAACAGGTAGACGCGCCCCGCGCCGCCCGCCGCCAGCACCGTCGCGCGCGCGACATGGGCCACCACCTTGCCGCTCACCTCGTCGAGCGCATAGGCGCCCCACACCCGGCCCGAACCCGAATAATCGACCTGGTTGCGCCCCGTGATCAGATCGATGCAGCTCTGGTTCGACAGCAGCGTGATGTTGGGATGTTCCTCCGCCGCCTTGAGCAGCGCGGCCTCCACCGCCCAGCCGGTCGCATCGTTGACGTGGACGATGCGCCGATGGCTGTGCCCGCCCTCGCGGGTCAGGTGCAGGTCCCCCCCGCTCCCGTCGGCCCCGCGGTTGAAGGGGACGCCCAGGTCGATCAGCCGTTCGATCGCGGCGGGCGCGCGTTCGATGACGAATTCGACCGCCGCACGATCGTTGAGGCCGGCGCCCGCGACCATGGTATCGCGAATGTGGTTCTCGAAGGTGTCGCCCGCATCGAGCACCGCGGCGATCCCGCCCTGCGCCCAGGCGGTCGAGCCGCTGGTCAGCTGACCCTTGGCAAGGACCAGCACCCGCTTGTGTGCCGCCAGCGCCAGCGCGGCGGTAAGCCCGGCGGCCCCGGACCCGATGACGAGAACGTCGTGTGCGTGTGTCATGCGCGCGTCATGCCCCTGCATTCGGCGCGCGGCAAGCACCGAACGCCCTGCCGGTTCGCGGCTTCGCGGATCGCGGCGAAGGGGTAACGCCGGTCATGCAGGGGACGCGCAAACGAAGGATCGCAGTATCGTGAAATTGGGAATTATCGCCTGTGCGATGCCGGATCGATCCATCGCGGGAAGTGTCCGCGCGGCAGGTCAGGGCGCGAAACAGTCGAGATCGGCAGCAACCGATACCGGCCCGGAAAAGCCTTCGTGCATGGCCGCAAGACCTTCATCCAGCCTGGCCAGCGAACGGTTCATATTGTGGGTGAGCACCAGCCGCGCAGCCCCGAGTTTCGCGGCGAGTTCGCCGATCGAATCGGGCGCGCGGTGCAAGCCGCGTGGTTGGCCAGGGCCGACAGGGATGACGTGATGGGCGAAGAGCAACTGCGGCCTGCTACCCGCGAGCGCGCGTTCGAACCGTTCGGAAAAAGCGCTCTGGTCGCCGGTGATGACCACGCTCTGGCCGCCCAGCGCAATACGATAGCCCAACGCCGGGACCGCACCGTGATGCACCGGCAGCGCGGCCACGACGAGCCCATGCCCGAAAGCGAAGGTGACGGGGGCGGCATCGCCATTATTGGTCGGCACGTCACGCGGTTCAAGCAGCGGCTTGCCTTCACTCCCGTCGAGATAGCCGCCGAGATAGGAATAGGGGCCGTGCTGCGCGTCGAACAGGCCGGCGATGAAATCGCTCGTGGCCGGGAAACGCGGCGCAGCGTCGGGCCCGACCAGCGGCAGCGCTTCGGCACGGTCCTCGAACCCACCGCTCATCAGCACGCTGACGAGATCGCCCGAATGATCGGCATGGAGGTGAGTCAGCAAGATCCCCTCCAGTTCGGTCACGTTGGCGCCCGCTTCGGCAAAGCGCAGATAGGCGCCCGACCCGATATCGACCAGCAGCCGTGGCGTCCCGTCGACCCGGATGAGATAGCTGGTGCCCGCACGCGGAGCTTCGGCCACGGGCCCGCCCGAACCGAGTACCTGAACCGAAAGCCCGGGTGCGCGGCACGCCTGCGGATCGGCCTGGCGCAACGCTTCTGCCCTGCTGCGCTGATCGGGTGGAATGGCGGGGGATACCGCACCAAGCTGAAGCATCATCAGCACGCTTGCGAGCATCGGTTTTCTCCTGTTATCTGCCAAAGCTGATCACCGATCAGGGCCCGCCTGCGGGTCAAAACCCACCGCATGTCACCCCGCGCCGGTCAGCTGGACGAAGACGTCCTCGAGGTCGGCCTCGCGCGTGGTCACGTCCTCGATCGCATAACCATGCCCCTGCACCAGCGCGAGCACCTGTCCGGCGCTGGCACGGTCGCGATCATAGGTGATCTCGATCCGGCGCGGCTCGACCACCTCGGCCTTGACGAAGCCTTCCTCCATGATCGGGCCGGCGAGGTCCTTGTCCACGGTAATCGCGACGATCTTCTCGCGCGCCATGCCCACCAGCTCGCGGGTCGGCTTGTCGGCGATCAGTTCGCCATGGTTGATGATCGCGATGCGGTCGCACAATTGCTCCGCTTCCTCGAGGTAATGCGTGGTGAGCACCACGGTCACCCCCTCGCGGTTGAGCTCGCTCACCAGTTCCCACAGCTGGCGCCGCAGCTCCACGTCGACCCCCGCGGTGGGTTCGTCGAGCACCAGGATCGGGGGCGAATGAACCATCGCCTTGGCGATCAGCAGGCGGCGCTTCATCCCGCCCGACAGCGTGCGCGCATAGGCATCGCGCTTGTCGGCAAGATGCACCGCCCGCAGCAGTTCCTCCGACCGCCGCAGCGCCCTGGTGATGCCGTAGAAACCGGCCTGGTTTTCCAGCACTTCATAGGGGGTGAAGAACGGGTCGAACACGATTTCCTGCGGCACGATCCCGATCGAACGCTTGGCGTTGCGCGGGTTTTCGGTGATATCGAAGCCCCAGATCTCCGCCGTCCCGCTGGTCTTCATCACCAGCCCGGCAAGGATGTTGATCAGCGTCGACTTGCCCGCGCCATTGGGGCCGAGCAGGCCGAATATCCCGCCCTGCGGCACATCGAAGCTGACGCCCTTCAATGCCAGCTTGGGCGGCTCGCCCGGCCCCGGCGGGGCATATTGCTTGACGAGACTGTCGATCCGGATCGCGGGCGGGATGGTCATGGCGGGGGAGGTAGGGCCGACAGCACGGCACCACAAGCGGCGAATCCTTGCGCGGCGGCAAAGCACATATTATCGGCTGGCCGCATGAGCCTGCCCCCTCCCGAGATCGCCAAGGTCACCACCCATCGCGTGTGGTGCGACGGTGCGACCGATATCCGCACCGGCAAGACCTATCGCGCCGCGGCGCTGGGCCACCCGAAGATCTATCTCGAGATCGACGAGCTCGGCTATGTCGACTGCGGCTATTGCGATCGCCGCTTCGTGCTCGAAGGCGGGCCGGCGGACGGGGCCGACCAGGCCAGCCTGCCCGACATTTCCGAAGGCGCGGACCCCGGTCATCGCTGACCCCTGTTCGCTGCGGCCCGCGCGCCCTACATAGACCGCCATGACGCACGCGACCGACCCGCACGCCCTGCTCTACAGCCAGCTCGACCCGGACGAAGCCAAGGCGCTCACCCGCCGCCTGCTCGCGCCGTGCGACGATGGCGAGCTGTTCCTCCAGTTCGTCGCCAGCGAAAGCTTCGCCTTCGACGACGGGCGGCTGAAGACCGCCGACTACAGCCGCGATTCGGGTTTTGGCCTGCGCGGCGTGTCGGGCGAGACCACCGGCTTCGCCCATGCCAACGAGATCAGCGCGAAAGCCATCGCGCGCGCGGGCGAAATGCTGCAACTGCTCGACCCGGCGAAGCAGGCGCTCGCCGCCGCGCCCGAGCGCACCAACCGCCACCTCTATACCGATGCCAGCCCGCTCGACCTCGTGCCCTTTGCCGAAAAGGTCGCGCTGCTCGAAAAGATCGACGCCATCGCCCGCGCGAAGGACCCGCGTGTGGCGCAGGTGTCCGCCAGCCTCGCGGCAAGCTGGAGCACGATCGACATCATCCGCCCCGACGGCTTCACCGCGCGCGACATCCGCCCGCTGGTGCGGCTCAACGTCAGCATCGTCGCCGAGGCGAACGGGCGGCGCGAAACCGGCAGCTTCGGGTTCGGCGGGCGCTATCTCTATGATCGCCTGTTCGATGAAGGCGCCTGGATGCGCGCGGTCGACGAGGCGGTGCGGCAGGCGCTGGTCAACCTCGAAAGCATCGAGGCCCCGGCGGGCGAGAAGACCGTGCTGCTCGGCCCCGGCTGGTGCGGCGTGCTGTTGCACGAAGCGGTCGGCCACGGGCTGGAGGGTGATTTCAACCGCAAGGGCACCAGCGCCTTTTCGGGCCGCATCGGCGAACGCGTCGCCGCGCCCGGGGTGAGCGTGGTCGATGATGGCAGCATTGCCGAGCGGCGCGGTTCGCTGAGCATCGACGATGAAGGCACGCCGACCAGCGAAACCGTGCTGATCGAGGACGGGATCCTCAAGGGCTATATGCAGGACCGCCTCAACGCGCGGCTGATGGGGGTCGAACCGACCGGCAACGGCCGCCGCGAAAGCTATGAACACGCGCCGATGCCGCGCATGACCAACACCTTCATGCGTGGTGGCAGCGACGATCCGGCCGAACTGCTCGGCCGCGTCGCAGACGGCATCTATGCCACCAGCTTCGGCGGCGGGCAGGTCGATATCGTCAGCGGCAAGTTCGTGTTCGCCTGCACCGAGGCCTACCGGGTCGAGAAGGGCAGGATCGTGGCGCCGATCAAGGGCGCAACGCTGATCGGCGACGGGCCGAGTGTGCTGACCAGGGTGCGCGGTGTGGGCAATGACATGGCGCTCGACGAAGGTATCGGCGTGTGCGGCAAGGCCGGGCAGAGCGTCCCCGCCGGTGTCGGCCAGCCGACCCTGCTGATCGAGGGGATCACTGTGGGTGGTACTGCCTGAAATCGCGGAGAAAGTCAGCGCCGGTTCAGGGATGCCGCGCTAAAACCGGATTTCCATTCGGGAGACTCGTGATGTTGAAGCCCGTGATTGCCGCTGCTGCTGCCCTGATCCTGCTTTGCGCACCCGCCTCCGCGGACGAACCGGCGCAGGAGGCGATGACCAAGGGCGAAGCACGGCTCGCCAAGCTTCTCGATGGTCGCGTGGCGGGGGAACCCGAACGCTGCATCCGCACGTTCGGGACCGGCAACCTCACCCAGATCGACGGCACCGCGCTGGTTTACAAGCAAGGCAGAACCGTCTGGGTCAACCGCACGCGCACGCCCGATGCGATCGACGACAACGAGATCATGGTGATCAGACGGTTCGACGGCACCAACCTGTGCCGCACCGATCACATCACGCTGGTCGACCGGCTGAGCGGGATGTTTTCCGGCATCCTCCTGCTCGAGGACTTCGTACCCTATCGCAAGGCCGCAACCGAAGGCTGATGCCCTCCCCCGGCCGGCATCGGCCGGTCACCGCCTCGGCGCTGGCCCATCGGGCGCGGCATCGCGGCCCATCCCGGCCAGGGCATCGCAATCTGCCCGAACGCACGGAAAAATCATAAGACAAGTCGCCCCGGTTCCGATCGAACCGAAACGGCTCCAGCGGGCCCTTTGTCTGCCGTGATTCCCGAGACTTGCAGCCCGGTCGCCCCCACAGCGGGGAGGCCACAGGTTCGAACGAGGAACGCCCGCTCACACGCGGAACAGGCTTGCGGCGGGATTGTGGCGGTGCTTTCACCGAACTGAAACAGCCCCGCCGTCACCACGTCATGCGGGCTTCGTAGCGGCGCCTCCTGTCCATTTACCAGGAAGGTGCCGTACCATGAGAGATTTCCGCCTGCGCAGCCTGTTGCTTGCCACGATCGCGCTGCCCGCCGTACCCGCCGTCGCGCAGGACCGGGCCGATACCCAGCAGCAGGAATCCGGCGGCTCGGGCAACACCATCGTCGTCACCGCGCAGAAGATCGAACAGCGCGCGCAGGACGTGCCGATCACGATTTCAGCGGTGTCCGGCGAGCGGATCGAGAATCTCGGCGTCTCCGACCTCGACGAGCTTTCAAACTACGTCCCCGGCCTCAACATCCAGGAACAGAGCGCCAACAACCCCGGTGTCGTGATCCGCGGCATCACATCGGACAGCGGCTCGGCGCAGCAGGGTCCGCGCGTCACGCTCTATTACAACGGGGTCGACATCTCGCGCTCGCGCGGATCCTATCAGGCGATCTACGATCTCGAGCGGGTCGAGGTGATCAAGGGGCCGCAGGCGACCTTGTTCGGCACCGCATCGGCGGTCGGCGCGATCAGCCTCGTCTCGGCCCGCCCGCGCGAGGGATTCTCGGGCGAAATCAGAGGCGGCTACGGCAATTTCGAACAGACATTGCTGGGCGGGTATCTCAACCTCGGCTCGGACGTGCTGGCAGGCCGCGTCGCGTTCGAATGGCGCACACGCGACGGCTATGTCGAGAACCTCAACCCCAGCCAGGAGGAAGAGCTCTACGCGCAGGATCAGCTCGGCGTGCGCGCCTCGCTGCGCTATACCCCGAACGCCGATCTTGCCGTCGACCTGATCGGCACCTACGATCAGCAGCGCAACGGCGGGACGCCGTTCGTATCGGGCACCTTCCCCGCTTTCGCCGGGGCGCCCGGCGGTGCAGCCAACGCCTTCGTACCGGCCAACCTCGGCGGCTCGCCCTATTCCGCGCAGCATCTCGGGGATGCACAGCTCGGGCTCAACCGCGAGGTCTACGACCTCAACCTCACCGCCGAATACCAGCTGTCCGACGAGTGGACCTTCACCACCGTCAACGGATACCGCGAGTTCGACAGTGCCGAGGTGTTCGATGCCGACGGCACCGCCGCCCCGTTTCTCGAGTTCGCCGAGATCGCCGACGGCTGGCAGGTAAGCCACGAGGGCCGCTTCACCTACTCCGGCGCTTCGCTGCGCGCGAGCCTGGGGTGGAACCTGTTCATCGAGGACGGCCGCCAGAATGTGCCGTTCTCGACCGAAGAGGGCACCTATCTCCAGTGCCTTAGCTCGATCTTCGGCGCACCGCTGATCCCCGGCATCCCCTGCGTCGCACCCGATGGCAGCGTCCCGGCGAGCGCGGTTACGGGGCTGGCCACCGCGGGCGCTGCGACAGCGATCCCCTACACCTCCGTATTCGAGAACCAGGGCCGCAACGAAGCCTATTCGGTGTTCGGCGATGTCACCTGGTATGCCGCCGACGCGCTCGAACTGACCGCGGGGGTCAGGTTCATCGACGAATACCGCCAGTCGGGCTTCATCGCCGACATCCCCAATTCGGTGCTGAGCGGTGCCCCGCTGATCCCGGGGCAGATCGACACCAACGGGCAGACCTTCCGTGCCGACGAGAGCTTCGAGGCGGTCCTGCCGCGCTTCAACGCGCTCTACCGGATCAGCGATGACGTGAACGTCTTCGCGACGGTTTCGAAGGGGCGGCGCTCGCCGGTGGTGCAACTGGGCGCCCGCCGGGATAGCGCGGGCAACGCCGCGGCGAACCTGCAGCTCGTGCCGCGGGAGACCGTCTGGAATTACGAGGGCGGCATCAAGCTCGCGAGCGGGCCGGTCTCGGGCTCGCTGGGCGTCTATTATCAGGTTTATGACGGCTTCCAGGTGACCGTGCAGGAGCTTGACGCCAATGGCAACCCGACCGGTGCGACGCGCACCGAAAGTGCGGGCAGCGCGAGCAATTTCGGTGTCGAAGCCGAGGTCGAGATCGAATTCACCGATTGGCTGCAGGCGTTCGGCAATGTCGGCTATATCGATGGCGGGATCGACGAGGACAATATTTTCGCGCCGCAGTTCTCGGGTGCGCGCTTCCGCCTCCAGCCCGAATGGCAGGCGGCGGGCGGTTTCACGATCGATGCACCGATCAGTGACGGCGTGCGGTTTTTCGCGACGCCGAGCGTGACCTATCGCAGCCGGATCTTTTTCGAGGTGCCGAACAACGATCTCATCTCTCAGGGGCCGGTCACGCTGGTGAACGCGCGGGCGGGCTTCAGCTTTGCCGACGACCGCTACGAGATCGCAGGGTTCATCCGCAACGCTTTCGACGAGGATTACCTGCTCGATGCGGGGAACACCGGCGGGGCATTCGGCATCCCGACCTTCATCCCGGCAGAACCGCAGTTCTACGGTGTGCAGCTGACCGCACGCTTCGGCAACTGAGAGTGATTTCGAGCCGGACGGAATCATCCGGCGGCCCGGAAATCACGGCCAAGAAAGGATAAACCGGGGTCGTTGCGGTTCGATCAGGACCGGAACGGCTCAAGGTCCGAAGAGGCCGCCGGGGATCGAATGCTCGGCGGCCCTTCGGGTGCCTTGTCCAGGCCAATCGGCCCTGCCGCACGCCCCGGCACGCATCGAGGCATCGGACGCGATGCACCGGCAGACCCGCCGAGTCGAACCGGCCATGGATTTAAAAGCACGGGGGGATTCGAAAGCACGGGCGACGCCGCGATTGACGCTTCGCGCCTCTGCCTTTCGAAACCGGGTCAGTCGAGCTTGCGGACGGTCTTCTTTTCCGGTGCGATCGAGATGCGCACGGTTTCGCCCGAATTGCCGGGGAATTCGGTGAACATCGCCTCGACCAGGTTGGGGACGAGATGTTGCAGGCGGTTCGAGGTCGACACGGCCTGCGCCTTGCCTTCGAACAGACGTTCGCCGGTCGCCGCACGATCGATCTTCATGTCGATCCCGCTGGTATAGACGGTGTAGCTGCTGACGTCCCCATCGCCGAACCACGGATCATAGAAGCCGAAGCCCCAGCTGCGCCCGTAGAAGCGCGAGCGATAATAGGGGAAGCCCGTCCGGTAATAGGGGCGGTGGAACCCATACCACGACGAATAGAACGGATCGTAGAAACCGGTCGAACGCACCTTCTCGCGCCCGTCGTCGACGCCATAGTCGAACCGCACCAGCAGGCTGGCGGCTTCGGGCGATGCGGCTTCGGCATAGCCGAGCCGGTTCATCTGCGCTTCGACCAGGTCGGAATATTGCGCGAATTCGAGCCCACCGACCAGCGCCGGATCATCGGCGACCACGTAATAGCTTTCGCCCGCACCCGGTGCGGGCAATTGCGTCTGGAAGCGCGATACATCGGCCTTGAACGGCGTTGTGCAAGCCGCAAGGCCGGCGATGATCAATGGAATGGAGGCCAGCTTGAGTGCGCGCCCCCAACCGTTTCGCGGGTCGGTCATACTCAGTCCCTTTCGAGCAACTACGCGATCCTACACGCTTCTCCCGTGTCGGCACAGTCACTCATTGTGTCGGCACGCTGCAATGGCTTAGCGCCTGTGACTATGACAGGAAGCCTTAACCCGCATTGAATGAAAGCCCGGACCGGATCAGCCGCGAACCAGCCCCAGCGCGCTGTAGGTCGCATCGAGCGTGGGGCGTCCCATCTCGCGCGCCTTGCTTGCCCCGCGCGCGAGAATCGCGTCGAGCGCTTCGTGGTCATCGAGCAGTTCGGCGAGGCGGGTCGAGATCGGACGCAGCGTTTCGACCAGCAGTTCGCCCAGCGCGGGCTTGAACTTGCCGAAGCCTTCGCCGCCGAAATCACGCAGCACGCCTTCGACGCTGCCATCGGTCAGCGCCGCGTAGATGGTGACGAGGTTGAGCGCCTCGGGCCGGCCGTCCAGCCCCGCTTCCTCGCTCGGCAGCGGTTCGGGATCGGTCCTGGCCTTCCTGACCTTCTTCATCACCTCGTCGGCGTCGTCGACCAGGTTGATGCGGCTCATGTCCGAAGGATCGGACTTGCTCATCTTGGCGGTCCCGTCGCGCAGGCTCATGATCCGCGCGGCCTGCGGCGGCACGATCGGTTCGGGCAGGGTGAACACCGGCGCTTCTTCGCCATTTTCATCCTTTGGGGCGAAGTCGTTGTTGAACTTCTGCGCGATGTCGCGGGCCAGCTCGAGATGCTGCTTCTGGTCTTCGCCCACGGGCACGTGGGTCGCCTGGTAGAGCAGCACGTCGGCGGCCTGCAGCACGGGATAGGTGAACAGCGCGACCGACTGGCCTTCGCGGTTCTTGCCGGCCTTGTCCTTCCACTGCGTCATGCGGCCCAGCCAGCCCATCCGCGCGGTGCCGCCCAGCAGCCATTGCAGTTCGGCATGGGCGGGGACCTGCGCCTGGTTGAACAGCACGCTGCGCTGCGGGTCGATACCGCAGGCGACCAGCGCGGCGGCCATCTCGAGCGTGCCCTTGCGCAGCTCGGCCGGGTTGTGCGGCAGGCTGATCGCGTGGAGGTCGGCCAGGAAGAACAGGCACTGGGCGCCTTGTGCGCTACCCTCTTCGGCCAGTGGAGTGCGGGCGACCGTCGCGTCCTGCATCCGCACCCAGTTGCGGATCGCGCCGAGATAATTGCCGAGGTGAAGATTGCCGGTGGGCTGGATGCCGGAAACGACGCGCATGATAGGTCTCTTTTGAAAGGGATGGTTTTGCCTGAATGCCTGGGCGGGAGGCGCTCAGGCGCGGAGCGTCAAAGCCGCCATGGCCATCGCGGCGTGGCTTAGCACAGGCGGCTCAATCGGCAAGATCGACCGGTTCGACGGGCCGCTTGCGGCGCATTTGCGCCAGCAGGTCGCGGTCGAGCGCACCGACCAGGAAAGCCACCCCGAAGAACACGCCCGCCCCGACGACCACGAGCAGCGAGAGCGACCAGATGCGGTCGAACACCTCGCCCCGCCAGAACCTCTCGAGTTCGGGGGTCAGCCACCACAGCGCCGCAGCCATGGCGGCCGTCGCCACCACCTGCCGCGCGATCTTGCCCGCCAGCTTGCCGGTAAAGTGGAACCAGCCGCGCCGTTGCAGGATGGCATAGAGCGTCAGCACGTTGAGCGTGGCGGTAATCGCCGTCGCAGCGGCAAGGCCGACGATGCCGTAGCGCGGGACGACATGGAAGTTGAGCGCGACATTGACCAGCAGCGCCCCGGCCGCGACCCACACCGGGGTGCGCGTATCCTCGCGGCTGAAGAAGGCGGGCTGGAACACCTTGATCAGCACATAGGCCGGAAGCCCGCAGACCAGCGCGATCACGATATCGCCCATCAGCGCGGTGTCCGCGGGGGTCATCCTGCCGCCCTGGAACATGCCGGCGGTGAAGGCTTCGGCGCAGATCGACAGCGCCGCCGCGCACGGCAGGCACAGCAGCATGGCGATCTCGATCGCATTCGCCTGCAGCCGCTGCGCGTCGGCGGTGTTGCCCGACTGGATGTGCCGCGCCAGCATCGGCAGGATCGCCGTGCCCAGCGCGATTCCGAACACGCCCAACGGCATCTGGTTGAGCCGGTCGGCGAGCTTGAGCAGCGTCAGCGAGCCCTGCGGCAGGCTGGTGGCGAAGAAGGTGTCGACCAGCTGGCTGATCTGGTAGATGCCCGCGCCGAAGGTGGCGGGCAGCATCAGCATGGCCAGCCGCTTCACCTCGGGAGTGAGGTTCGGCGTGGTGATCTTGAGCTTCACCCCCGCGCTGCGGGTGGCCCACCCCATATAGGCGAGCTGCGCGGCCCCCGCGAGCGTCAGCGAGATCGCCAGCGCCCAGGCGACGACCGAATCGTCATCGCTGGCGCCGCGCAGGTACCAGCCCGTCGCAATGCCGCCGATCATCACGATGTTGAGCAGCACCGGGACAAAGGCGCCCGGCGCGAATCTGGAGCGGGCATTGAGCAGGCCCGACAGCATCGCCACCAGGCTGACCAGCGCCAGGTAGGGGAAGGACACGCGGCTGAGCATGACCGACAGTTCGAACTTGCCCTCGACCGACTGGTATTCGTGCGCGAGCAGCCAGACGATGCCCGGCATCGCGATCATGCACAGCGCAGAAAATCCCAGCAGCACCCACACGAAGACCGACAGCACATCGGTCGCGAAGCGGTCGGCCGCCTGCTTGCCGCCGTCGTCCTGCGCGTGCAGCCGTCTGGTGTACATCGGCACGAAGGCGACGCTGAAGGCGCCTTCGGCGAACAGCCGGCGAAAGGTGTTGGGCAGGGTGAAGGCCAGCTGCCAGGCGTCCGCCGCCAGCCCCGCGCCAAGCACGCGGGCGAGCATCATGTCGCGGACGAAACCGAAGATGCGGCTGACCAGGGTCAGCCCGCCGATCGTTCCAACGTTCTTGACGAGGCTCATTGCCGGCTCGCGTCCTGCGGGCCCAGGTTCAGGCCTCGCCGCCAGGAGCTGCGACGCCCTCGCCCTGCTGCGCGGCGCGCGCGGCGATCTGCTGCTGGTAGAGCGCGCCGAAATCGATCGGGTCGAGCAGCAGCGGCGCGAAGCCGGCATCGCGGGTCGCATCGCCGATCACCCGGCGCGCAAAGGGGAACAGCAGACGCGGGGCTTCGGCGAAGAGGAAGGCGTGCGCGTGCTCCTCGGGCAGGTTGCGGATGCCGATCAGTCCGCAATAGGTCAGCTCGACGATGTAGAGCTGGCCCTGATCGGCCTTGGCATTGGCGGTGATCTTCAGCGTCACTTCGTGCGTTTCGTCGCTGACGCTTTCGGCGCCGATGTTGAACTGCACGTCGAGCTGCGGCTGCGCATTCCACTGGTAGCAGGCCGGGGCGCTGGGGTTCTCGACCGACAGGTCCTTCACATATTGCGTGATGATGCCGACGGCGGGCTGGGTGTCGGCACCATTGGCACCGGCCGCGGGATCGAGGTTGAGGTTGGTCAGAACGTCGCCTTCATCGGCCATGTCGGATCATCTTTCAAATCAGGTCTGGTGGAACCCGGTGCCCACCTTTGGGACCGCCCGGGCGTCTGGTTGCGCGCGCCTAGCACTTGGCGCACCCTGTATCAATGCGCACCGCGCCGCTTCATCGGTCGCGTGCGCGATGTCGTTCATCGTGGGAACATTGCCGGTTTGTAATTCTTTCCTATCTAGGGCAGGACAGCCCGGCAGATCGTCGGCTGCAGGGACTAGCGGACAACCGAAACGTGATTACCGAAATCGTCATCCTCGCCATGATCGCCGCCTTCCTCGGGCTGCGGCTCTATTCGGTGCTCGGGCGCCGGTCGGAGCATGAGGAAGAGGCGATCGCGCACCGGTTCGATCGCGGCGAAGTCGTATCGCCCACGCCGGTCGAGGCGGCTCCGCTGCGCCAGCCGGTGACGCCGCGCGCCGGCGACAGTCGTGCGCCGGCCAACGAGGCCGGGGTCCGCGCCATCGCCGCGGCCGATCCGCGTTTCGACCTGCTCGCCTTCCTCGAAGGGGCCAAGGGCGCCTATGGCCTGATCCTCGAAGCCTTCTGGAAGGGCGACAGGGCCACGCTGCGCGAGCTGACCGACGATGATGTCTATGCCGGTTTCTCGGGCGCGATCGATGCACGCGCCGCGGCTGGCGAAACGCTCGACAACCGCCTGATCCGGATCGAGGATGCGACCGTGCGCTCGGCCGGGATCGACGGACGGGTCGCGCGCATCGCGGTGCTGTTCGTTGCCGATATCGCCGCGGTCACGCGCGACAGGGACGGCAATGTCGTCGCCGGTTCGCTCGACGATGCGATCGAGAGCCGCGACGTGTGGACCTTCTCGCGCAATGTCGATGCCCGCTCGCCCGACTGGGTGCTCGACGAAACCGACGAGGGCTGATCGCCCGTAACGCTGACCGGAGGGGAAGGACGATGCGCGGCTGGCTGGTCCTTGCGGCGATGGTGCTGCTTGCCGGCTGCGTCCGTATCGTGCCCGCTGTTTCGCCCACGCGTCCCATTGCCGCGCCGCCGCCGGTCGTGGCGACGGCCGCGCTCGCCGGGCTGGTGCGTGGGCCCGATATCGCTTCGCTGGGCGTCGCTCGGGGCGATGCAGGGGCTGCCTTGACCTCGTTCCTCGAATCCTGTCCCAAACTGCTGGCGCGCAAGGATGCCAGCGGGTTGACCGCACCCGAAGACTGGCGCCCGGCCTGCGACGCGGGGCGCGGCTGGCCGGTCGGTGATGCGCGGCGCTTCTTCGCGACCTATTTCGAAGCCGTGCGGGTGGGCGACGGCGCGGCCTTTGCCACCGGCTATTTCGAACCCGAGATCAGCGGCAGCCGCAGCCGCGCCCCCGGCTATGACGTGCCGGTCTACAAGCTGCCCGAAGACCTCGTCCGCGCATGGCCTGCCGAAACCCCCCAAAGCGAGCGGAGCGGGCGGCCGCCGCTGGGACGTTACGATGCGGAGGGCAAATTCGTCCCCTATTTCGAGCGGGCAGAAATCGAGGACGGGGCGCTGGCCGGGCGCGGCCTCGAAATCGCCTGGGCCGCCGACCCGGTCGAATTCTTCTTCCTCCAGATCCAGGGTTCGGGCCTGCTGCGCCTGCCCGACGGTTCGCTGATGCGGATCGGCTATGCCGGGCAGAACGGGCGCGAATATGTCGGCATCGGATCGGTCATGCGCGAACGCGGGCTGCTGGGTGAAGGACCGGGCAAATATCCCGGCTCGATGCAGGGGATCGTCCAGTATATCCGCGACCATCCGGTGGAGGGGCGCGAACTGATGCGGCGCAACAAGAGCTGGATCTTCTTCCGCGAACCGGCCGGCGACGGGCCGCTGGGCGCGCTCGAAGTGCCGGTGCGGCGCGAGGCCTCGGTCGCGGTCGACCCCAATTTCGTGCCGCTGGGCGCGCCGGTGTTCCTCGATCTCGACCGCGACGAGGCCGACGGATTGTGGATCGCGCAGGATACCGGCGGGGCGATCAAGGGCGCCAACCGCTTCGACACCTTCTGGGGCAATGGGCCCGACGCGCGGGTGATCGCTGGCGGGATGAGCGGGCGCGGCGCGGCGCTGGTGCTGCTGCCGCGCGGGACGCTCGCACGACTGCGGCCGCAATGAGCGCGCCGCGCGGCCTGACTGCGGAAGAAAGCGCCGCCTGGGAAACGCTTGCCGCCACGGTAACGCCCCTGCATCCGCGCAAGCTTGCAAAACCTGTCACGGCGCCAGTGAAGGCCGACCCGACCCAACCCGCCGCCAGCCCAGCGAAACCGGTGCCACATCGGCCGAAACCGGCTGTGCCCAGGCCCGCGCCAACGCCGCAAGGCCTCGATTCGCATTGGGACCGGCGGCTCAAGGCGGGGACGCTCCAGCCCGAGCTGACGCTCGACCTGCACGGCCACACCCTCGATGCGGCGCATGACCGGCTGATGAGCGGGATCGCACAGGCGCGCGCGATGGGCGTGCGCACGGTGCTGCTGGTCACCGGCAGGCCGCGCCCGACAGAGGCCGCCGACCGGGCCGGGCAGCGCGGGGCGATCCGCGCCAAGCTGCTCGACTGGCTCGCCGCTTCGAGCCACCATGCGGCCATCGCCGCCGTCCGCCGCGCGCACCAGCGCCACGGCGGTGATGGTGCGCTCTATATCGTGCTCAGGCGCGGGCGCTGACCAGCCGCTTGAAACCCAGCAGCAGCCCGCCCATCGCCAGGAAGAACAGCGCCAGCCCGATGATGTTGGTGGCCAGCTGGAGCCAGCCGAACCTGGTGCGGTCGAGGAAGAAATAGGGATAGAAGCCGGTCAGCGCGCCGTTGGCCAGGGCAAAGCCGGTATAGAGCACCGGCGCGATCATCACCACCGGCAGCGACCGACGGGTAATCGGGTGCGGCGGGGCGAAGGCCAGCCACCAGCCGATCGTCGCGGCGGGCGCGAAGCTGTGGAACAGCTGGTTGGTCAGCCGGTCGGGCCCGACGGGGTGATGGTCGACCGCCAGCAGCACCCAATAGACCAGAGCGACGATGGCCAGCGCCGTCGCCAGCGCGAACAGCACCGGTTGCGGCACGCGCCTGCCCAGCGCCAGCCAGGTCATCACCAGCGCCGCGGCCACATTGCTCCAGATGGTGAAGAAGCGCAGCAGCAGGGCAAAGGCGACCAGCGGCGATTCCTCGTCGCGCCCGGCGTTGATCGCGGTCTGCAGGCCCAGCGCGCCGACGATCGCCACTGCGATGATCGCCGCGAGCGCGCGCGAGGGGGTCGATGCCTGCCTGTCCATGCGTATCGCATATCGCAACGGCCCGCGCAGGCAAGCAAAAGCCCCCGACATTGCTGCCGGGGGCCCTGTTCGAGTGCTTGTTCGTGACTCAGGCGAGGTCGAAGCGGTCGGCGTCCATCACCTTGCTCCAGGCGGCGACGAAATCGTTGACGAACTTCGCCTCATTGCCGTTCTGGGCATAGACCTCGGCCACCGCGCGCAGCTGCGAATTCGAACCGAACACCAGATCGGCCCGGGTCGCGGTGTATTTCTTCGCGCCGGTCTTGCGGCAGGTGCCCTCGAACTCTTCCTCGTCCGCATCGGTCGCCGACCATTTGGTCGACATGTCGAGCAGGTTGACGAAGAAATCGTTGGTCAGTTGCCCCTTGCGGTCGGTGAAGACCCCGTGGCCGGTGTTGCCCGTATTGGCGCCCAATACGCGCAAGCCGCCGACCAGCACCGCCATTTCGGGCACGGTCAGGCCAAGCAGGTCGGCACGGTCGATCAGCAGGTCTTCGGTCGACACGCTGAGCTTGCCCGAACGGTAGTTGCGGAACGCATCGGCGTGCGGCTTGAGCCAGTCGAAGCTTTCGGCATCGGTCTGTTCGGCGGAAGCATCGCCGCGCCCGGTCGACACGCTGGCGGTAATGCTGTGCCCGGCATCCTTCGCCGCCTTCTCGACCGCCGCCGTGCCGGCCAGGACGATCGCATCGGCCATCGACAGGCTGCCGCGCAGCGCGTCGAGCCTGGCCACGACCCTGGCCAGTTCGTCCGGGTCGTTGACGGCCCAGCCCGACTGCGGGGCAAGCCGCACGCGCGCACCATTGGCGCCGCCGCGATGATCGGTGCGGCGATAGGTCGAAGCCGATGCCCAGGCCGCCTTGACCAGCTCGCTCACGGTCAGCCCGCTGCCGAGCACCGCCGTCTTGAACGCGGCCACATCGGCATCGGACGGCTTGGTCCCGGCGGGAACCGGATCCTGCCAGATCAGGTCTTCGGCGGGGACTTCGGGGCCGAGATAGCGTGCCTTGGGCCCCATGTCGCGGTGGGTCAGCTTGAACCAGGCGCGGGCGAAGGCGTCCTTGAACGCCTCGTGATCCTCGGCGAAACGCGCGGAAATCTTGCGGTATTCGGGGTCCATCTTCAGCGCCATGTCGGCGGTGGTCATGATGGTCGGGACCTTCACGTTCGGGTCGCCGGCAGAGGGTGCGAGGTCCGCCGGATCGGGATCGATCGGGGTCCACATGTTGGCGCCCGCGGGCGACTTCACCAGCTTGTATTCGTATTTGAACAGCAGGCGGAAGTAGTTCTGCGTCCATTCGAAGGGCGTGTTGGTCCACGGGCCCTCGATGCCCGATGTGATCGCATCGTCGAGCACGCCGGTGCCACCCGGGTTGTGCCAGCCGAAGCCCTGCGCGGCCATGCCGGCCCCCTCGGGCGCCGCGCCGAGCAGCGCGGCATCGCCATTGCCGTGGCACTTGCCGAAAGTGTGCCCGCCAGCGGTCAGCGCGACGGTTTCCTCGTCGTTCATCGCCATGCGCTGGAACGTGTCGCGCATGTCGCGTGCCATGCCGGCCATGTCGTTGGGATTGCCGCCGGGACCTTCCGGATTGACGTAGATCAGACCCATCTGGATCGCGGCCAGCGGATCCTCGATCGCCCAGCCCTTGTCGGGCTGGTTGCGCGTCTGCGCGCCGGTGTTCACCCATTCGTCCTCGGTGCCCCAATAGACCTTTTCGGGATAGAACACGTCGGCGCGGCCGCCGCCGAAGCCGAAGGTCGGGCCGCCCATCGATTCGATCGCGACATTGCCCGCCAGCACGAACAGGTCGGCCCAGCTCAGTGCGTCGCCATGCTTCTGCTTGATCGGCCACAGCAGGCGGCGGGCCTTGTCGAGATTGCCGTTGTCGGGCCAGCTGTTGAGCGGGGCGAAGCGCTGCTGGCCCTCGCCCGCGCCGCCGCGCCCGTCATGGATGCGATAGGTGCCCGCCGCGTGCCAGGCCATGCGGATGAACAAGGGGCCATAGTGCCCGTAATCGGCCGGCCACCAATCCTGGCTGTCGGTCATCAGCGCGGTGAGGTCCGCCTTCACCGCCGCATAGTCGAGCGACTTGAACGCCGCGGCATAGTCGAAATCGGCGCCCAGCGGGCTGGGCGACAGGCCGCGATCGCTCATCAAATTGAGCGGGATGGCGTTGGGCCACCAATCGTCGTTCGTGCGGCCCAGCAGGCTGCGCGCACCCATATCGTGATGGTACGGGCATTCGCCGCTGATCGAACCGGTTTTCGCGTCCATGGATGCTCTCTCCTCTGCTTGAGACTCGGGGGCTACCCCCTTGCTACCCGTGAAGGATGACGCTTTGTCGGTGATGCGTCCAATCGATTAATCGGTTCAAATTGATTGTCTGGAGCGATTGACAAGGGTTTGATCAACCCATGCGGAATGCGCCGCGAATCCGGGTGGATCGCGGCGCTTTCCAGGTGGGGCAAAAGCCCGGGGTCAGGCGGCTTCGGCGATGCCCTTTGCCGGTTCGGTGCGGATCAGGTAATCGAACGCGCAAAGCCCCGCCTTCGAACCTTCGCCCATGGCCACCACGATCTGCTTGTAGGGCACGTCGGTCACATCGCCCGCGCCGAAGATGCCGGGCAGGCTGGTGCGTCCCTGCGCATCGGTGACGATCTCGCCGAAGCGGGTCAGTTCCAGCCCGCTGTCCTGCAACCATTCGGTGTTGGGGACGAGGCCGATCTGGACGAACACGCCCTCAAGCGCGATCCGCCGTTCCTCGCCGCGCTTGCGGTCCTTCACGACAAGCCCGTCGACCCTGCCGTCCTTGCCGGTGATCCCGGTGGTCTGGCCGCCGGTGACGATCTCGACATTGGGCAGCGAGCGCAGCTTGACCTGCAGCACTTCGTCGGCGCGCAGCCGGTCGTCATATTCGATCAGCGTCACGTGGCCGGCGATCTTGGCGAGGTCGATCGCCGCCTCGACGCCCGAATTGCCGCCGCCGATCACCGCGATACGCTTGCCCTTGAACAGCGGCCCGTCGCAGTGCGGGCAATAGGCCACGCCCTTGTTGCGATACTCCGCCTCGCCCGGCACGCCCAGATTGCGCCAGCGCGCGCCGGTGGCGAGGATCAGGCTGCGCGTCGAGAGGCTGGCGCCATTGCCCAGCTCGATGGTGTGCAACCCACCCTTCGCCTTTGCCGGAACGAGCTTCACCGCCCTGGCGAGGTCCATCAGGTCGATCTCGTATTCGCCGATGTGGCGCCTGAGCTCGCCCGCCAGCTTCGGCCCTTCGGTATAGGGGGTGCCGGGCAGGTTCTCGATGCCCAGCGTGTCGTGCAGCTGGCCGCCGAAGCGTTCCGCCGCGATGCCGGTGCGAAAGCCCTTGCGCGCGGTGTAGATCGCCGCCGCGGCCCCCGCCGGACCGCCGCCGATCACCAGCACTTCGAACGGTTCCCTGGCTGCCAGCTTTTCGGCGGCGCGGGCATCGGCCCCGGTATCGAGCTTCGCGAGAATCTCGGCCAGTTCCAGCTTGCCGTTCCAGAACGGTTCGCCGTTGAGGAAGGTCGCGGGCACCGCCATGACCTCGCGCGCCCCGACCTCGTGCTGGTAGCTGCCGCCTTCGATCAGCGTCGCGGTGATGCGCGGGTTTTCCAGCGCCATCAGCGTCAGCGCCTGCACCACATCGGGGCAGTTGTGGCAGGAGAGCGAGAAATACATCTCGAAATGATAATCACCCTCAAGCGCGCGGACCTGTTCGATCAAATCGGCATCGAATTTGGGCGGATGCCCGCCCGCCCACAGCAGCGCCAGCACCAGCGAAGTGAATTCGTGGCCCATCGGCAGCCCGGCGAAGCGGACCCATTTTTCCGCATCGCTCGCGCGGCGGATCACGAAGCTTGGCCTGCGCGCATCGGTGCCATCGAAGCTGGCGCGCACCATGTGATGCAGCGCGGCGATCTCTTCGAGCAGCTCGCGCGTCTGCGCACTCTTCGCGCTGTCGTCGAGCGACGCGACGAGCTCCACCGGCTCGCGCAAATTGGCGAGATAGGCGGTCAGCTGCTGTTTCATCGTGGGGTCGAGCATCGAAGGACTCCGTGGCGTCGTGAAGGGCAGGGCAGTTCGGTGGGGATCGTGGCGGGCGCGCCGTGCATGCCCGCCACGATCCTGCCGCGATCAGATCTTGCCGACGAGGTCGAGCGAGGGGACCAGCGTCGCCTCGCCTTCTTCCCATGCGGCCGGGCAGACCTGGCCTGGGTTGGCGCGGACATATTGCGCCGCCTTGATCTTGCGGGCGAGTTCATTGGCGTTGCGTCCCACACCCTCGCAGGTCTGTTCCATGATCTGGATCACGCCATCGGGGTCGACCACGAAGGTCGCGCGATCGGCCAGGCCCACGCCTTCGCGCAGCACGTCGAAATTGGTCGCCAGCACATGGTTCTGGTCGCCCAGGAAGGGGAAGTTCAGCTTGCCGATCCTGTCCGAAGTGTCGTGCCAGGCCTTGTGGCTGAAGTGCGTGTCGGTCGACACGGCATAGACTTCGACGCCCATCTTCTGGAGCATGGCATATTGTTCGCCAAGGTCTTCGAGCTCGGTCGGGCAGACGAAGGTGAAATCGGCCGGGTAGAAGAAGAACACCGCCCACTTGCCGCGCACGTCTTCGTGAGTGACCTGGAAGAAATCCTTGCCCGCCTGGAAAGCGGTGGCGTTGAACGGCTTGATGGTGCTTGCGATGATACCCATGCGTTGATTCTCCGTGCGTTCGGGTTGGAATTGTCGGCGCCCAGATAGGCGTTGCTGCGGCGCACAAAAGCGCTTTTGTGCGATAGCGAACATCGAAGTTTTCGATCAAGCCAATGGAACTTTCAGAAAGTGCAATGGACGCGCGGGCATCGTTGCGTTCCGCGCAATCCAAGTGTCCCGGCCGGTATGAGGCTCGGGCGATTGGGGGGCGCTGAAGCTGGCCGCACGTTCTAGAATGCCTTCCTGGTCGCCAGATGATTCCATCGGGCTCGAAATCACTCTAGCGGCGCAAGGTCAGCGCAATCCCGGCGATGATCAGGATGCTCGCGACGATCAGCCTCGGGCCGATAGCTTCGCCGAGCAGCAGCGCCGCGCCCGCTGCGGTGATTGCGGGCACCGCGAGTTGCAGGCTGGCGGCGACGAGCCGCTGGACATGCGGCAGGAAGGCATACCACAGGACATAGCCCAGTGCTGAAGTCACCGCGCCCGAAACCGTTGCCAGCAGCCAGCCGGCCGGCGTGAGGTCGAAGGGCAGAACGAGCAGCGCGGACAGTCCCAGCACCGCGGCCCCGCAGAAGTTACGCGCCGAGCGTGCGGTGGGGGAATCGTCCCCGCTATCGGCCGTGCTGTAGATCCCCCAGGCAAATCCGGCACAAGCCATGAGGAATGCGGGCACCGGGCGCGGGGCAGTGAGTCCCGGGAACAGCAGCCAGCCGACCCCGGCGAGCGCCATCGCCAGCCCCACCGCCTGAACCGGATTGATGCGGTCGCCACGCAGGAGCCCGATGCCGACGATCGTCGCCTGTACCGCCGCGAACAGGATCAGCGCGCCACTCGCCGCGCCCATCGAGACATAGGCCAGGGCAAACCCGACGGCATAGACGAACAGCGCGACGACCGGCGCCACGTCCCGGCGTTGCGGCACGACTGAAAACCGCCCCGCGACGCCGAAGCCGATCAGCAAGACTGCCCCCGCTACCAGCCGTATCGCGGCATAGGCGCCCGGGCTGTTGGCCGGATCGGCGAGCGCCGCCCGTGCGAGCAGCGAATTGCCGGCAAACGCCATCAGGATGAGCGGCGCCAGCAGCCAGATTTTCGGGCGGTCCGCTGTCATGCGCAAGAAAGCTGGTCCGATGCAACCGAAGCGGCGCCTTGGCCGTGAGCCTTCAGGGGGTTGTTCACCCGTCCGCTATCCGCACTGCGCGCGGTTGAGCAGCTTGTGGTCGGCCAGCACCAGCGCCATCATCGCTTCGACCACCGGCGTGCCGCGAATGCCGACGCAAGGGTCGTGGCGACCCCTGGTGCGCACCTGGGTCGCCTCGTGTTTCCCGTCCTCATTGGCGCGGGTGATGCTTCCGACGGGGGTGAGGATCGAACTGGTCGGCTTGAACGCCACGCGGCAGGTGACCGGCTGGCCCGTGGAGATGCCGCCCGCTATGCCGCCTGCGTGGTTGGCGAGGAACTCCGGCGCTCCTTCACCCGGCCGCATAGGGTCGGCATTCTGTTCGCCGGTCAGCCGCGCCGCGCCGAAGCCGTCGCCGATCTCGACGCCCTTGACCGCGTTGATGCCCATCATCGCACTGGCAAGGTCGGCATCGAGTTTGGCATAGATCGGCGCGCCCCAGCCCGCGGGCACGCCCGTCGCCACGCATTCGACCACCGCGCCGAGCGAGTTGCCCGCCAGCCTTGCGCCGTCGACCAGCGCCTCCCAGCGCCTCGCCGCCGCCGCATCGGGGCACCAGAAGGGGTTGCGGGCGATTTCCGCCGCGTCGAAATTGGCCGGGTCCGCCGCATCGCCGCCGATTTCGGCGACCCAGGCGAGGATCGTGACTTCGGGGATGACCAGCCGCGCCACCGCGCCCGCGGCCACGCGCATCGCCGTCTCGCGCGCCGAGCTGCGCCCGCCGCCGCGATAGTCGCGAAAGCCGTATTTCGCGTCATAGGCATAGTCGGCATGGCCCGGGCGATAGGCATTGGCGATCTGCGAATAATCCTTCGATCGCTGGTCGGTATTCTCGATCAGCAGGCTGATCGGCGTGCCGGTGGTCCTGCCCTCGAACACGCCAGACAGGATGCGCACGGCGTCGGGTTCCTGCCGCTGGGTGGTGAATTTGTTCTGCCCGGGCCTGCGCGCGTCGAGGAACGGCTGGATATCGCTTTCGGCCAGCGCGAGGCCCGGCGGGCACCCGTCGACCACCGCGCCGATCGCGGGGCCGTGGCTCTCCCCCCAGGTGGTGAAGCGCAGCACGCGTCCGAATGTGTTCCAGCTCATGCACCCTGTCTGTCGCAAGCAGGGCGAAGTGTCCACTTCACCTTTGCTGGTCGGCGGTGAAGCAGCATTTTCCTACACGGTGCGAATCTGCGATGACGCGGCAAAGGCTTCGAACCGCCTTGCGCAGCGGGGGGGTGGGGCCATGGCACCACCTGGAGCAAGTTCTCGATAAAAATATAGTTATATCAACAGTATGACTATCGCGACTCTGGTTGTCGCACTGTCGCCTTCGTCAACCGATTGACGCCTCGAGCGGCGCAGCCGCCTTCTGTTTCACACGAAGACACGAAGGCGGCAGCGCCCGGTTGCGCCGAAGGACATCATCTTCGTGTCTTCGTGTGAGCATTCTGCCGCTTCGCGGCACGCACGACACCTGTGCGTCTCTGCTTCCTGTGCGCCTCTGCGTGAAACCCACCGGCTCAACACTTGCGGACAAGATACCGCAAAAGCTGGCCAAACCCCTGGCCATCGGGCAGGAACAAAACGCGCTCAAGTAGCGCAGCGATAGCGCGGAAAGAAACGCGCTCAAGCAGCGCAGCGATAGCGCGGAAAGAAACGCATGATTGCCAAACTCAAGGGCCTGCTCGACGAAACCGGCGCGGACTGGGCGGTGATCGACGTGCAGGGCGTCGGCTATCTCGTGCATTGCTCGTCGAAGACGCTCGTGGCGCTGGGCGAGGTGGGCGAGGCGTGCACGCTCTATACCGACCTGCAGGTTTCCGAGAACGACATGCGCCTGCTCGGCTTTGCGGAAAGCGCCGAGCGCGACTGGTTTCGCCTGCTGACGCAGGTGCAGGGCGTGGGCAGCAAGGTCGCGCTGGCGATCCTTTCCGCGCTGTCGACCGGCGAATTGCAGCAGGCCTGCGCGCAGGGCGATGCGGCGATGGTGGCGCGCGCCAACGGGGTCGGGCCCAAGCTGGCCGGGCGCATCGTCAACGAGCTGAAGGACAGGGCCGGGACGCTTCCCGGTGGCGGCGGGGGCGTCGCCGCTGCGGCTCCGCTTGCAGACCGTTCCAGCGCCGATGCGGTCAGCGCGCTCGAAAACCTCGGTTTCAAGCCCGCGGTGGCCGCGCGCGCGGTGGCGCTGGCGCAGGGCGAACTGGGCGACGGCGCGAGCGAGGGCGAGCTGATCCGCGTGGCATTGAAGCGAGCGGCGGGGTGATTTCGCATGTCAACTCGACAATTTCCTGCAAATCTGTATGATAATGCCATGTCACAGCTCAATGTCTCGATCCCGCCCGCCCTTCGCAAATGGATCGATTTCCGCCTTGCCGAAGGGCGTTATTCCAGCGCCAGCGATCTTGTCCGCGACCTGCTTCGCCGCGATCAGGAATCCGCCGCCGATGAAACCGAATGGCTGCGCGGCCTGATCGCCGAAGGGCTGGCGTCGGGTGTTTCGGAGGAAAAGCCCGAAACGATCATTGAAAACATTATCGCCAGACGCCGGGCAAGGCGTGGCTGAGGTCGAATTCTCCAACGCCGCCGAAGCAGACCTTGTTGAGATTGACGAGTTCAGCGCGTCACGGTTTGGCGACGACGTTGCCGAAACCTACATGCATGGCTTTGACGAAGCCTTCGGCCTGCTGCGCGACTTTCCCCTGGCCGCGCCGCTCCACCCCGAACTGGGCGATTGCATCCGTTGCCTTGTTCACCGTCAGCACCGGATATTCTATTGTCTGGATGGCGATGCGGTGCTGATCGTGCGCATTGTTCACCATGCGATGGATGCGCGGCGGGCGCTGAAGGGAGGGGCGGGGTGAGGAGAGGATCGATGCGGATTGCAATGATGGCGGCGCTGGCACTGCTCGCGGCCCCGGCCGCGGCGCAGGACATGAGCGCCTTCCGGACGGGTCCGGTGTTCGCGGATTTCGGTCCGCATGCCCCGGTCGAGGGGATTGGCGAGGTGCCCGCCGACACAGAATTCGCGGTCGCTTTCGACGTGTCGGAACCGGCCGAAGATGGCGAGCGCAATCGCGGCTTTGAAAGCGCCGCGCGTTTCATCAACATGCACGTCGCACATGGCGTGCCCGAGGACAATATCCGCATCGCGGTGGTGGTGCATGGCAAGGCGGTGGCCGATCTGGTGGCGAAGGATGGCAATGGCTCGGTGGCGATGATCCAGGCGATGCTCGACCACGGCGTGCGCTTCATCGTCTGCGGTCAAAGCGCGGCAGCTTATGGCGTGACGCAGGAGCAGCTGATCCCCGGCGTCGAAATGGCGCTCTCCGCAATGACCGCGCACGCCCTGCTGCAACAGCGCGGCTATACGGTGAACCCGTTTTGATGGGCGGCGATGAACAAAAGATTAGGTCGAACTATGTGGCAATTGCGTCTGTAATGGCGATGAGAGTCCATGTAGCGGAGGACACAATAGCGACCCTGAAGAAGCAGCCCAATGGCCCATACGCGCTAGCAGCCTGCGAGGTAATTGCTTTGCAGCTCCGGCTCCTTTGCGAGACACTTATGTTGGGTTCGACAATGGCTCATCTCGCGGAGGCGGGTATGGCAATCAGTGACAAGAAATGGCGACCCAAAGATGCCTTTCTTGAGCTTTCCCAAGTTAATGAGCACCCACTCCCGATGCCCATTGAGATCCAACTCAATAAGCATGGGCAAGGCAAGCACCATATCGCCCCAATCTCACAGCCCGTTGAATTCTCTGTGCTAGCAAAGGTCTACGGTACCTGTGGAGATTTGCTTCATGTGCCTACGGCGAAGCAAGTATTTACCTCGAAGCTTCCCGCATTCGGCATTGGCGTGCTTGAAGCTTGGATCAATGGATTCAAAAGAATTGCGATGGCCCATGCGTTGATGCTCCCAAAGCGAGAGATCATTCTTGTCGTAAGTTGGTCGGGTAAGATCGAAGAAAAACCTGAGGTCTTTCGCCTAGATGCCGCGGGGGAGAGCACCATGAATATGGACAACTACCCTCCATTTGAGCTCCTTCAATGACCGACCCCGTCCCCCTCCACTCCCCCGCCCGCCAGCCGGAAGACCCCGACGCCGCGCTGCGGCCGAAGTCGCTTGCCGAATTCGTCGGGCAGCGGGCGGCGCGCGAGAATTTGCGCGTGTTTATCGAGGCCGCGCGCGGGCGCGCAGAGGCGATGGACCATGTGCTGTTCTTCGGCCCGCCCGGCCTTGGCAAGACCACGCTGGCGCAGATCGTCGCCCGGGAGTTGGGCGTGGGTTTTCGCGCCACCAGCGGGCCGGTGATCGCCAAGGCGGGCGATCTGGCCGCGCTGCTGACCAATCTCGAACCCAACGACGTGCTGTTCATCGACGAGATCCACCGGCTCAATCCGGTGGTCGAGGAAGTGCTCTATCCGGCGATGGAGGACCGCGCGCTCGACATCATCATCGGCGAGGGGCCTTCGGCGCGCAGCGTTCGGATCGACCTGCCGCCCTTCACGCTGGTGGGCGCGACCACGCGGCAGGGGCTGCTGACCACCCCCTTGCGCGACCGGTTCGGCATCCCGGTGCGGCTGACCTTCTACACCGAGGACGAACTGCTGCGCGTGGTGACGCGCGGCGCGGGGCTGCTGGGCATGGGCATCGACGAGGGCGGCGCGCGCGAGATCGCCCGTCGCAGCCGCGGCACCCCGCGTGTGGCGGGGCGGTTGATGCGGCGCGTGCGCGATTTCGCGCATGTGCTGGGCCAGGGCACCGTCACCAGCAAGGTCGCCGACGAAGCGCTGACCCGGCTCGAAGTCGATTCGCTCGGCCTCGATGCGATGGACCGGCGCTATCTCACCATGATCGCCACCACCTACAAGGGCGGGCCGGTGGGGGTGGAAACGCTCGCCGCGGGCCTTTCCGAACCGCGCGACACGGTGGAGGAGGTGATCGAACCCTATCTCATCCAGCTCGGCCTGATCGCCCGCACCGCGCGCGGACGGATGCTCAACGATGGCGGCTGGCAGCATCTCGGCCTCACGCCACCCGCGCGACCGCAGCCCGACATGTTCGACGCAGAAGGTTAAATGCCCGACAAGCCGCGCCCTGCGGTCGGTCCCGTTTCGGGACGGGGATGCGATAAGCCTCGCTTTCCCGCGAAAAATCTCCTTTCTGGCCCAATGCGTGAATAGTAACCGCCAGCGCCCGCCAGCGGCGGGTTGCGAGTGAAAGTTCCGGATCGGGAATCGGCAGGGGGCGGTCCCTTCCCTCCTGGCCGCAAGGGGAAAGCCAAGCGATGTCGGTCAAGTCAGCTCTTGCCAAATTGTCGGCCACCGCGGCCGGTGGCGCACTGATCGCGGGCGGTGCGGTGCATGTCGCGGAAAAGCCGATTACCGACAGCCCGCAGTACAAGGTCAGACAGGTCAAGCAGGTCCAGCCGATTCCGCGGCGACCGGTGCGGGCAGCGCGCACCATCCCGCCGCGCGCGGTCGAATGCGTTCCCGCCGATTCGCCCGAAGCGGCATATGATCCCGACAATATCTGCCCGCCCGTCTATCGCCAGGCACTGGTTGCGGTGCCGGTCCCCCCGCTGCCGCAGGCTGCGCCGGTTTCGGGCGGCGGCGCTTCCCGCTCGATTCCGGACAGCGGATATGGCGGCGGCGGATACGGCGGCGGGTTCGGCGGCGGCTTCTTCACCGGGTCGGGCGGGGGCGGCAGCGTGGTCGTCAACTCGACCACCACGACCGGCGGCGACCTGCCCCCGATCACCGTCACGACCACCACTTCGACATCGAGCGGGGGCGTTTCGACCACCACCGGCGGCAGTTCGAGCTCGACATCGACCTCCACCGGCGACGTTTCGACTTCTACCGGCAGCGTTTCGACGTCGACCGGCTCGGTTTCGACCAGCACCGGAACGGTGAGCAGCACGACCACCAGCTCGACCTCCGGCGATGTCAGTTCCTCGAGTTCGACGTCGGGGGACGTGAGCACGTCCACGTCGACATCGGGCAATGTCTCGACCAGCACCTCGAGTTCGGGCAACGTCACCTCGAGCACCAGCAGCTCGAGTTCGACATCGACCAGCTCTTCATCCTCGACCAGCTCTTCGAGCTCGACCAGTTCGTCGAGTTCGAGTTCGTCGGGAGGCACCTCGAGCGGAACCGATGTTCCCGCTCCGCCGATGATGGCGCTGTTCGGCCTTGCCGCGGCGGCGATCCTGCGTCGTCGGCGCAAGGATGCGTCGCCCCGCGCGGCGGCGCGGGATCAGCCCGCCGCCAGCTTCCTCAGCACGTAATGGAGGATGCCGCCGTTGCGGTAATATTCCAGCTCGTTGGCGGTATCGATCCGGCACAATGCGGTGAAGCTGAAGCTGGAACCATCGGCGTGCGTCACGTCGACGGTCACGTCCTGCTGCGGCTGGATCTCGGCAAGGCCGCGGATGGTGAAGCTGTCGTCGCCCCTGAGGCCCAGTGAAGTGCGGGTCTCGCCATCCTTGAACTGCAGTGGCAGCACGCCCATGCCGACCAGGTTCGAACGGTGGATGCGTTCGAAGCTCTCGACGATCACCGCGCGCACGCCCAGCAGATTGGTGCCCTTGGCGGCCCAGTCGCGGCTCGAACCGGTGCCGTATTCCTTGCCCGCGATGACGACCAGCGCGGTCCCATCGGCCTTGTACTTCATCGCCGCGTCATAGACCGGCATGGTTTCGCCCTTGTAGCTGCTGAAACCGCCTTCGGTGCCGGGGACCATCTCGTTCCTGATGCGAATGTTGGCGAAGGTGCCGCGCATCATCACCTCGTGATGGCCGCGCCGTGCGCCGTAGCTGTTGAAATCGGCCCTGGCGACCTGATGTTCCATCAGCCACTGGCCCGCCGGACTGTCGGCCTTGATCGAGCCTGCGGGCGAAATGTGGTCGGTGGTGATCGAATCGCCCAGGATCAGCAGCGGCCTGGCCTCGACGATGTCGGTGACCGGCGCCGGGGTCATGGTCATGCCGTCGAAATAGGGCGGGTTGGCGACATAGGTGCTGCCCGCGCGCCACTGGTAGGTTTCGCTCCCCGTTACATTGATCGCCTGCCAGTGCGCATCGCCCTTGTAGACATCGGCATAGCGCGCCTGGAACATCGCCCGATCGACGTTGGCGTTCATCGTCGCGGTGACTTCCTCGTTGGTCGGCCAGATGTCCTTGAGATAGACGTCGCTGCCGTCCTTCGCCTGGCCGATCGGAGTGGTGGTGAAATCCTCGATCACCGTGCCCTTGAGCGCATAGGCGACCACCAGCGGGGGTGAGGCGAGGAAGTTGGCGCGCACGTCGGGCGACACGCGGCCTTCGAAGTTGCGGTTGCCCGAAATCACCGCGCTGGCGACGAGGCCATTGTCGTTGATCGCCTTGCTGATCGGTTCGGCCAGCGGGCCGGAATTGCCGATGCAGGTGGTGCAGCCATAGCCGACGAGGTTGAAGCCGATATTGTCGAGGTGCGTTTGCAGCCCGGCCTTGACGAGATAGTCGGTGACCACCTGCGAGCCCGGCGCGAGCGAGGTCTTGACCCAGGGCTTGGGCCTGAGGCCCAGTTCGTCGGCTTTCTTGGCGACGAGGCCCGCGGCGACCAGCACGCCCGGGTTCGAGGTGTTGGTGCAGCTGGTGATCGCGGCGATCATCACGTCGCCATCGCCGATGTCGAAGTCCTTGCCCTCCACGGGAACGCGGGTAACGCTCTTCCTGTAGGTTTCGGCCATGTCCCTGGCGAAGACATCGTCGACCTCGGTCAGGTCGATGCGGTCCTGCGGGCGCTTGGGCCCGGCGAGCGAGGGGACCACGCTGCCCATGTCGAGCGCGAGCGTCGAGGTGAACACCGGGTCGGTGGCGGCGGGATCGATCCACAGGCCTTGCGCCCTGGCATAGGCTTCGACCAGCGCGATCTGGTCTTCCTCGCGCCCGGTGAGGCGCATGTAGTCGAGCGTCTTGTCGTCGATGCCGAAGAAGCCGCAGGTGGCGCCATATTCGGGGGCCATATTGGCCAGCGTCGCACGGTCGGCGAGGCTGAGCGAGGCGAGGCCGGGGCCGTAGTACTCGACGAAACGGCCGACCACGCCGTGCTTGCGCAGCATGTGGGTGGCGGTCAGCACCAGGTCGGTGGCGGTGACGCCTTCGGCGAGGCGTCCGGTCAGCTTGAAGCCGACCACTTCGGGGATCAGCATCGAAACCGGCTGGCCCAGCATGGCCGCCTCCGCCTCGATCCCGCCGACGCCCCAGCCCAGCACGCCCAGGCCATTGATCATGGTGGTGTGGCTGTCGGTGCCCACGCAGGTATCGGGATAGGCGACGGTGGCGCCGTCCCCGTCATTGCTGGTCCACACCGCCTGCGCGATATGTTCCAGGTTCACCTGGTGGCAGATGCCGGTGCCCGGGGGGACGGCGTAGAAATTGTCGAGCGACTTCGAGCCCCATTTGAGGAAATCGTAGCGCTCGATGTTGCGGTGATATTCGATCTCGACGTTCTCTTCGAACGCCTTGGGGTGGCCGAATTCATCGACCATCACCGAGTGGTCGATGACGAGGTTGACCGGCACCAGCGGATTGATCCTGCCGGTATCGCCACCCAGCCTGGCGATCGCATCGCGCATCGCGGCAAGGTCGACCACGCAGGGCACGCCGGTGAAATCCTGCAGCAGCACGCGTGCCGGGCGATACTGGATTTCGGCCCCGGTGACCGGGTTCTTCTGCCAATCGACGATGGCCTGCGCATCGGCGGTCGAGACGGTGAAGCCGCCGTCCTCGAAGCGCAGCATGTTTTCCAGCAGGACCTTCATCGAAAACGGCAGGCGCGATACGTCGCCAAGCGTCGCGGCCGCCCTGGCCAGCGAGTAATAGGCGTAGTCCTTGCCGTTGACGGTGAGCGTGGAACGGGTTGCGAGCGAGTCCTTGCCAACCTGGGTCATGCTGTGCTGGGTCCTTTCCGTCCTGTGCGATAGGCCTGCCGACCGCCGTGGGCTGGTGCGGCGAAATATGCGCGCGCCTTGCGCGCAATAGTGGGAAAAATCAAGGGCCGCCGCCGTGCGAAATGGCTATACGGCGCTCTGTTCCGGCCGCCGCCGCATCGTCGCGATCCAGCACCCCGCGACGATCAGCGCGGCCCCGGCGATGACGGTCAGCGTCACGCTTTCGCCGAGCAGCAGCCAGCCGAACAGCGCCGCCCACACGAAGCCCGAATATTCGAGCGGCACCAGCACCTGGGCCTGTGCCCGGGCATAGGCCCAGGCCATCACCATCGCCCCGGCTACGGTCAGAACCGATGACAGCGCGACCCCGTGCAGCTGGTCGGGCCGCGGCATTTCGAACAGCCAGGGCGCCGCGACGAGGTAGGTAAGGCTCGCCACCGCCATGTAGAAGGTCGCGATTTCGGTCGGCCTGGCGATCATCGCCTGCTGCCGCTGGAGCACCAGGTTCCAGGCATAGAGCAGCGCCGAGACCACGATCGCCGCCAGTCCCTGCCAGGTTTCGAGGGTGAGGTTGCCGCGCCCGAACTTGCCGCCGACGATCACCAGCACGCCGACCAGCCCCAGCATCGAGCCCCAGACCGCGCGCTTGTGCACCACTTCGCCCAGGATCGCTGCGGCAAGATAGAGCGAGACGAGCGGCGCGATGAACGAGATCGCGATGGTTTCGGCCAATGGCAGCCTGGTCAGCGAGAAGAAGAACGTCAGCGCCATCAGCGCGCCGACCACGCCGCGAATCAGGTGAAGCCTGAGCACGCTTCTTGCGGGCCAGTCGGGGCGCCCCGCCAGCCACAGCGGCGCGACCAGGCCGAACGCCATGACCGAGCGCATCAGCGCCGCCACATAGGCGCCCAGCTGCAGCGCCGCGAGCTTCATCAGCGCATCCATCAGCGATAGCAGGCCGATCCCCACCGCCGTTGCAAGAATGGGTCGAAGCGGGGAAACGTTCTGGCTCACCTGCGTTGCCATAGGGCGGGTGTGGCCTTTCGTCACCAATCCATGCGGCAGTTCAGCCCAGCGCAAGCGACGGTGTTGGAGGAGGCCTGCGGATTGGCTAGAACGCGCCATACCGCGCGGGAATGCCGGCGGCGCGATTGGTGGAACAGATGATATTCAAGCGTTACTTTCTCGGTTCGGTTGCGGGGGCCGCCTGCCTTGCCACATCGATGCCGGCGCAGGCCGGGGCGCCGGAAAACCTGCTTCCGCCCGAACCGGAGAAGGTGACCGAACCGCTTCCCGATTTCTCGCGCCGGGAAATGTCCGCCGCACAGCCGCGGCAGAGCGTCGATGATGCGTTTGGCGATATCCGCGCGGCGCAGGGCGAGGTGGTGCAGCAGGTGCCTTCGCTGGTCGGCGCCTGGTCGCTCGATGCGGCGCGCGAACTGCTCGCCTTCATTCCCACCGTGGAGGCAGAGGGCCTGCGCCCCGCCGACTATCGCGCCGATGAGCTGCGCGCTGCGATCGACGCGGGCGAGGGCGATGCGCTCAACCGCATCGCCAGCGAGACTTTCGTCTGGCTGGTCGAGGATCTGCGCGACGGGCGCACGCCGGCGGAATCGCGCAAGCAATGGTTCGTGGTCGATCCCGACCCCGACGCCAATCCCACGCATATGCTGCTCGCCAGGGCGCTCGCGGGTGGCGCTGTCGCGGGGACGCTGCGCGGTCTCAACCCGGTTTCGCCCGATTACGCGCGGCTCAGGGATGAACTGGCCCGCACCAGCGATCCGGCCCGCGCCAGGCTGATCCGCGCGAACATGGATCGCTGGCGCTGGCTCGGGCAGGATCTGGGCAGGCAGTACCTGCTGACCAACGTCCCCGAATTCCAGCTGCGGCTGACGGTCAACGGCCGGGTCATCAGGAATTATCGCGTGGTGGTGGGCAAGCCGGGCCGCACCGCGACCCCGCAGCTCGCCGAGATGGTCGAGGCGGTGATCTTCAACCCGACCTGGACCGTACCGCAATCGATCGTGAAGGGCGAAGGGCTGGGGGCGAAGGTGCTCGGCAACCCGGCATGGGCACGCGCGGCGGGCTATACCGCGAACCGCGGGGCCAACGGCTATGTCACCGTGGTCCAGCAGCCGGGGCCGAACAATTCGCTCGGCCTGATGAAGCTCGACATGCCCAACGAACACGCGATCTTTCTCCACGATACCCCCGCACGCCACCTGTTCGAACAGGATAACCGCGCGCTCAGCCACGGCTGCATCCGTGTCCAGGATGCGCGCGAACTGGCGATGACCATGTCGATGCTGGGCAATGCCAGGACCAAGGACGACCTGCCGCTGATCCAGGCCGAACTGTCCGGGATCACCGCGAGCGGAGTCTACACCCGCTACCCCATGGCCAGGCAATGGCCGGTCTACATCACCTATTTCACCATGGGCGTGGACGTGGACGGGAAGCTGGCCAGCTTCGCCGACCTCTACGGCCGCGACGCGCCGGTGCTGGCCGCGCTCGACGCGCCGCGCCAGTCGAACCGCGCGCGCAAGAGCAGCGAGGAAGTGGTCGAGATCGTCGACGACCTGCAGACCTGAGGCCGGCTGGAATCGTTCCGGTTCCGATCGAACCGATTCCCGACTATCCCTTGGTTGCCGTGATTTCCGAGCCGCCGGATGATCCCATCCGGCTCGAAACTGCTCTAATAGGAACCCGCGCTCGGCCGCTCGTAGATGGCGCCCAGTTCGTTGCGCAGCAGGTCGACCTGCGCGATCGGCGGCGGCAGGCGGCTGCCGTCTTCGGCCAGCCCCAGACTGTCGGCATAGAGCAACCGCCCGCCGCCGAGATCGATCAGCGCGCGGTCGAACTGGTCCGGCCCCATGGCGAAGCAGCCGTTCGAACGCCCCAGCCGGCCGAAGCGCGCAGCGTGTTCGGGCGCGGCGTAGCTTGCCTGGTGCATCACGATCGCGCGTGGCAGGGCGTTGGAATTGGTCGGGTCGAGCCCGTCGAGGCGGATCGAGGTGCCATATTTGCCGGCATACCAGCTGCGCGTCAGGAAGGCCCCGCGGCAGGACGCCTCTGACCCTTCGATATTCGAAAAGCGCTTGAGCCAGCCGTCGTGCTCCCCGTCGGAGCCGCTGCCGTGGCTGACGTGAAAGCTCTGCACCCGTTGGTTGACGAGATCGACGAAGTGGAACCGCCGCTCGGCGCTGTGCAGGCCGAAGTCGGCGATGCCCACGATGTCCTGGCGCCAGACGGCGGCACCCGCCCGGGCGAGCCGTTCGCGCGCCATGGCGATCAGCTTGCGGTCGCGTCCGGCAGCCGGGTTGACCTGCGCGAAGACGCGCGCGGGCGTGCCGGCCATTGCACCGAGAAGAAGGCCGGATTTGAGAATCTCGCGGCGGTTCATCGGACTTTCATAGCACAACAAATGCTTACCGCGGACTGAAAATGACCACGTCCCGGCCCGATTGTGCGTCGCGTCATCGGGACGACCGCGGGCATCTGCAGGAAATCCGCCGCTGGCGACCGATTAGAGTGATTTCGAGCCAGATGGACTGATCTGGCGACCAGGAAATCACGGTAAAACAAGAATGATGCAACCAAAACCGGAAGCACTCTAGCTGCCAAGCACCATCCGGTCGCCTTCGATCCGCACCGGCTCGATGGTCGCAAGGAAGCTCTGGCCGAGCAGCGAGACATCGAGCCCGCTGGGAATGATCGCGGCTTCGACGTTCTGCGCTTCGTGTCCGCCAAGCACGACGCGGTCGAGCCGCACGGGCACGCCGTATACCGGGCCGCTGGCACCCTGCGCCACGATCCGCACGTCGCTATCCGACCAGCTGAGGCCTGCCGCCGCCGCATCCTCACCGGTCAGCGCGATCATGCTGGCGCCGGTATCGACAAGGAAATTGACCGGGGATCCGTTGATCGCGACCTCGGCATAGAAGTGGCCGTTCCGGGCGCGCGGGAGCACGGTTTCCCCCGCGCTCCATGCGGCAAAAGCCTTGTCGCGCTCTTGCGCCTTGATTTCGGAGACGACCGCGGCCCGGTCGGTATCGCCGGCGTCATCCTCGGCGGATACACCGCGCATGACGATCCCGGCAAAGGCCCCGATGGCCACAACGAACAAAACCGCCTCGCGCATGGCGCAATCATGGCAGGTTCGGCTTAAGCGAGGGTAAAGCTGGAGCCGTCCCGGTTCCGACCGAACCGCAATGACTCCGGTTCATCTTTTGTCTGCCGCGCTTGCCGCGAGCCGCCTGAGATTCGGCATGGCGGCCATGCTCGCTTCTCCCATGCGCTGGAGCAGCGCAAGCCGTTCGGGCGCGTTCTGCGCCAGCCATGCGATCGTGCGCGCCGCCGGATCAAGCCGCGAACCGGCAAGGAATTGCGAGACCTTCGGGTCCTGCGACCAAAGGAAACGGTTCGTGTTCGTGCCGAGGATCGTACTGGCATAGCCATCGATAGCGTCGATGAATTTGACCGGCCTGCACAACGCGTTCTTTTCCTCGTCGGTCGCGAAATTGGCTTCGACGAAAGCGCTCACCGCAGCGTTCAGGGTGACCAGCGGGACATGGAGCAATTGCAGCACGATCTTCCCGTCCCGCCATTGCGGTGCAACCGGCCTGGGACGGACGGCCGAGGCGGTGCAGTCGATGAACAGCGTGTCGGCGGGGACCGGCACCTCGCCGTCGCGCAGGATCATGCGGCCCGGATCGATCGCTTCGACCCGGCCCTTGCGAACAACCTTGCCGATCGTCCGCAGCCGCGCGGCTTCGCCTTCGCAAAGCGTGGCATAGTGGAACATTTCCGGCTCGACCGCGGTGTCGATCCGCAGCATGACCCCTGCCTCCTCCAGCGCATGGAACAGCGCGGGCACGCTCCTGGCACTCGCGGCATGCTCCATGATCGCGATCTGACCGCCGATGGTCCGTTCGAAGAACTGTTCGCCCGGCTGTACGGTGGCGCGGTTGATCAACCAGCTTTCGCGCGGCTTGACCCAGGTGATCGCACCCGCCGCAATGCCGGCATCGAGCAGCCACACGCCCGCATCCATCGCGGTCTTGCCCGCGCCGAGGATGGCATAATGTCCGGGCAGGCCGTCCGCCTGCTTCCACAGTTCGGGCAGCGCACCCGGCACGACCACGCGCACACCGTCGGCCACGGCGAACTTGCGGCTGTGCGTCGTGGGGACCGAAGTCTCGAAATAGGTCGAATCGACCAGCTTGCGCCGCACCGAAACCCTGGTCTCTTCACCGGAGAAGATGTTGCGGAAGCGATTGTCGCCGAAAAACTCGCAGTTGGGGAAATAGCGTACCCGTCCGGTCGGCAGCAGGTGGTCACGCATCGCCGACTGGAAATAGGCGGACACTTCGGCCCCGCTGGCGAGTTCGTAGAAGCCCTTGTTCGGTCCCGCCGCGTCGATCCGGTCGTGCCCCAGCGGCAGGCTGTTGATGCCATAGGTCGCGCTCGGCTGGTGCAGCGCGACGAAGGAATAGGCGTCGTTCCAGTGTCCACCGGGTGCGGCGTGCCTGTCGACGATGACGATGTCGGCGGTGGTATCCTGCTCGACCAGCGTATCGGCAAAGGCGAGGCCGGTCGCCCCGGCACCCACGATCAGGTAATCGGTCTCGATCGTCATTCGTCCCCCTCGTGGCGGATTACTCCGCCGCTGCGGCATGGGGGTCGAAGGCGACCGCCCTGCCAGCTTCGATTTCCGCCGCCTTGGCCGCGACCAGCGACACGATGTGGTCGAGCATGGTCTCGCTCGCGACATGGTGGTCGGTCACGCCCGACAGGTAGACCATGTGCCTGCCCGCGCCGCCCCCGGTGATGCCGATATCGGTTTCGCGCGCTTCGCCCGGGCCGTTGACCACGCAGCCGAGCACCGAAAGGCTCATCGGGGTCTTGATGTGGTCGAGCCGCTTTTCGAGCGCTTCGACCGTGCGGATCACGTCGAAGCCCTGGCGCGAACACGACGGGCAGGAAACGATCCGCACGCCGCGCGTGCGCAGCCCCAGCGCCTTGAGGATCTCGAAGCCGACCTTCACTTCCTGTTCGGGCTCGGCCGAAAGCGAGACGCGGATGGTATCGCCGATGCCCGCCCACAGCAGGCTGCCGATGCCGATCGAGGACTTGACCGTCCCGCCGATCAGCCCGCCCGCTTCGGTGATGCCCAGGTGCAGCGGGCAATCCACCGCATCGGCGAGGCCGTGATAGGCGGCGACCGCGAGGAACACGTCGCTGGCCTTCACCGCCACCTTGTATTCGTGGAAATCATGGTCCTGCAGCAGCTTGATGTGATCGAGCGCGCTTTCGATCAGCGCTTCGGGGCAAGGCTCGCCGTATTTCTCGAGCAGGTCCTTCTCGAGGCTCCCGGCATTGACCCCGATGCGGATCGCGCAGCCATTGGCCTTGGCGGCGCGGATCACCTCGGCCACGCGTTCGGGCGAGCCGATGTTGCCGGGGTTGATGCGCAGGCAGGCCGCGCCCCTGTCCGCCGCTTCGAGCGCGCGCCTGTAGTGGAAATGGATGTCGGCGACGATCGGGACATTGGCCGCGGCGGTGATCCGGTCGAAGTGGCGGGTCGCCTCCTCGGTCGGGCAGGATACGCGGATGATGTCGGCCCCGGCATCCTCGCAGCGGCGGATCTGGTCGATCGTCGCGCCGACATCCTCGGTCGGGGTATTGGTCATGGTCTGGACGGTGATCGGGGCATCGCCCCCTACGGGCACGTTGCCGACCATGATCTGGCGCGATTGGCGGCGCATGATGTCGCGCCAGGGACGGATCGAAGACATGGCGCGCGGTATAGTCGCGCCCGCGTGGCGGGGCAATGACAGGGTCGCGCCGCGTCGTTCGTCGATCCAATGCGCCGCTTGTCGGCCACCTGCCGGACTTGCATCCGAACCGTCATAGGTTGGCAACACACCTTCGGGGACAAGAGCAGGAAGCGCCTTACCTTTCTCGTTCCCCACTTTGCGCAGGGCACACCGATCGCTGCCGCCGCAGGGTCCGAACCTGCGACGCCCGACATCGCCTGCGACCCCGCGGATGCGCTGGCGCTGGCGCTGCGCGAGCTTGGCCTGCCCGAAAGCGAAGCCGCGCAGCTGGGTGCGGCTCATGCGCCTCCGGCACAGGAAATGGCGCGCTGGCGCCCGGACAGCTGAGCCCCAAGGGGAGGACACGCCGCCGGCGCACGCGACCCATGGCCAAATGTGGCGGAATGCGGCATTCAGGATCGAATGACCGAGCCCACCGACATTTCCGACGATATGATGCCGCTGTTGTTTGGTCGCGTGCTCGACGGCAGGGGAGGTGGGCGTCCGATCGCCTGGGATGCCGCGCGCGAATGGGAGCCGGAATCGCTGCACGAGGTGCTTTGGCTGCATCTCGACCGCAGCCAGGAGGGCATGCGCGAATGGCTCGTCGAGGAACTGGGCCTTTCCTATCCGACCGCCGAACTGCTGACGTCGGATCGCAACCGGCCACGCGCCTTTCGCGAAGGCAATGCACTGGTCGGCACGCTGCGCGGGATCAACTTCAATCCGGGGGCCGAACCCGAGGACATGATCTCGATGCAGTTCTGGTCCGATGGTCGACGGCTGATCACGCTGCGGCGGTTACCGTTGCAGACCCCGCGCGAAGTCCTGGCACGGATCGATCAGGGGAGCGGGCCGACCGATGCGAGTTCGACCCTGACCGAACTCGCCAAGCTGATGATCGCGCGGATGAGCCAGTCGATCATCGACACCAACGAAGTGCTCGACCAGCTTGAGGATGCCGACCCGGACACCGAGGCGGAAATGATGCTGCGGCGCATTTCGATCATTCGCCGCAACTGCCTCGCACTCAAGCGGCACATGGCGCCCCAGCACGAGGCGCTCGAACAGATCGCACGCGATGCGCCCGCCTGGTTCGAGGAACACGACCGGCGCGAGATCGCGGAAAGCATCGCCCGCCTGCGCCGCCATCTCGACGATATCGACATCAGCAAGGAAAGCGCGCTGGTGCTGCAGGACGAGATCCGCGCGCGCAGCCTCGCTTCGTCCGAACACGCCACCTATATGTTGACCATCGTGGCGGGGATATTCCTGCCGCTGACCTTCCTGACCGGCCTGATGGGCATCAACGTCGGCGGCATGCCTGGAATGGACGATCCGCGCGCGTTCTGGGTCGTGGTGGCGATCTGCATCATCCTGTTCGTGGTGCTGATCGTCACTTTCCGGCGCTTGCGCTGGCTGTAGAGGTCGAAGCTCGTGCGCAGGTCGTCCCGCGGCGGGATGGCACAGAATTCCTGTGCGACCGATGCAGTGCAATGGTGCAGCGCTCTCCGATGACTACCAGTACAGCCTCGACGGCCCTCTCGGGGGCGCCCGGCCTGCGCGGCAGAATCACGGCATTGCGGCGCGAAACCGGGCGCACGCTGGGCGATCTCTTCGCCAACCGGGCGTGGCGGCGGATCGCCTTTTTCCTGCTGCCCTATGCCGGAACGATAGCGGGGATGGACGTCGCGGCGCATTACGGTTCGGTCACCGGCGCCCTGCTGCCCGCGCAGTTGTATATCTCGCAGGATGGAGGCTTTGGCGAATACCTCGAATATTCGCTGACCGCGGCGATGGCGGGCATGCTCTTCGTGCTCTGGCTGCGCACGCGCGCCATGCCCTACCTCGGGAACGCACTGCTGTTCGTCTATCTCACGGTGGACAATTCGCTGCAGTTCCACGAACGGTTCGGCCACTGGATCGCCCCCGCGATGCCGCAGGACCTGCCGCTGCGCGCGAACGATTGCGGTGAAATTCTGCTGTTCGCGATCATCGGTGCGGCGTGGCTCGTTTCGCTGACGGTCGCCTTGCTGCGCTCGCAGCTGCGCCCGGCAGCACATGCCCTGATCCTTGCCGCAGGGATCGTCGGCGCGGCCTTCTTCGGCGTGGCCGCCGATGCCGCGACCAGCTGGGGCAAAAAGACCGCCTGCCGGATTGCGTTCGAGGCATGGCTGGAGGACGGCGGCGAATTCGCCATGCTCATCGCCACCTTCCTTGCCTGCTGCGCCCTGTTCGATATCGAACGGCGGGCCAGGGCTTTCGCGAAGATCGGCTGACGCGCGCCTACCAGCGGATCAGCGCGGGAACCGTGATGCGTCCGACCAGCGCGGCGATCGCCACCGGGGCCATGTGCCACAGCCCCAGATGCGCGGCCGTATCGAAGGAACAGGACAGGCCATAGGCAAAGGTCCCCAGCGCACCCGCGGCAAGCCCGACGAGCAGACCCGCGTGTCCGGCGGAAACCGGAGCGCCGCGGCGCAGCCACCAGACCAGCGCGCCGCCACTGACCAGCGAGGTCAGCAGGGGTGCGGTCACGCAATGCACCGCGAAGGCATGGTCGATCGCCACCAGCGCATCGCCGCGACCGATCAGCATCACGACCGTTGCGACCGGCACGATCGCGGTCATCGCCATGGCCCAGCCGGTGCCCGCATAGGAATTGCCGACCTTGGGCGAGGCCATCCGCAGCACGGCGCCCGCGCAGGCAAGGCCCAGCAACAGGAAAGCGCCGTTGACGATGGTGAAGAAGGGCGAAGCCTGTCCGGCAAACGGGGACATCCAGATGCCATCGGTCAGCCCGATTCCGGCGATGGACAGCGCCAGCGCCAGCGCAGCAAGCGCCATCCCGGCGCCCATGGTCATCGGCTTGACCGGGGCGAGATCATTCGCCAGCTGGTCGATCAGCGGGTTGGGAACCCTGTTCATTTTCAATCGGCCTTTTCTACGAGCGCGGACAGTTTCTTGAGCCCGCGATGGATATTTACCTTGACGAGGCTCTCGCTCTGCCCGGTACGGGCGGAGGCCTCGGCGATCGAGAGTCCCTCGATCTTGACCAGTTCGATGGCCTCCACCTGCTTTTCCGGCAGGTGGACGAAGAGCCGCTCGAGGCTCATCCGCGCCAGCACGGCTTCCTCGTCGCTGTCGTCGACGGCATCATGATTGCCAAGCTCCTCTTCGGCATTGCGATAGACCTTGCGCAGGTGATCGACCCAGCGATACCGCGCGATCGCCGCAAGCCAGGGAAGGAAGGCACGGCTCGGATCCCAGCTGGCGCGCTTGGCATGGACGGCCAGCAGAACTTCCTGGACAAGATCGTCGAGATGGGCGGGCGCCACGCGCCGTCGGAAATAGCGTTCGAGCCACAACTGCACTTCGGCCAGCAACACGCGATAGGCGTTGCGATCCCCGCCTTGCGAGGCGGTCATCAGCCGGGCTAGCGCGGTTTCGTCGGCGATCATCTTCCCCTCCCCATAGCCGGCCCGTCACCGGATACGCCGTGCGGCGAGTGCCGCATCGACAGAAAACAACCCGCCGCCGCGCGAAACCAGGATCACGGCCAGGGCGACCCACAGGATATGCGTCTGCCACCAGGCGTCGGGATAAACGAAGAACTGGATGACCAGGGTCATGACCAGTAGGGAAAAGGCGGAAAACCGCGTGGCGAGACCCAGCACCAGCAGGATCGGAAAGAGGTGCTCGGCATAGGCCGCCATCGGCGCAGCGATCGCGGGCGGCAGCGGGACGCCGGTATATTCGTATTCGAACAGCGTGCGGGCGCTGTCGCTGATCGTCAGGAGGGTTCCCTCCTCGACCTTGGTCCGGCCCGAACGCCAGAAAATCCCCGCCAGCGCCACGCGAGTGAGCAGCAGCGCAATGCCTTCGGGCAGGCGTGCGGCCAGTGTGGCTGTCAACCGGTCGTAGAGTGCCAGAATGCTGCGCATGGCTTGTCTCGCGTGGCGTGGTGTTTGCAGATCAGCGCTGGATCGGGGTCAGCGAACCCTTGCCCTTGGGGGTCGAGGTCTTGGTGCAGCTGCCCTTGGCGACCAGCTTCCAGGCATTGCCCTGGTAATCGCGGGTCGAGGTGCCGGCGCAGCTGGTGCCCGGACCGGCGGCGCAATCGTTCTGGCCCGCCTTGGCGATGCCGTAGCACTTTTCCATCTCGGGCTTCTTCTGCGCGGCGGCAGGGGTCGCCGCGATGCTCGCGGCGATACCAGCGGTCAACGCAAGGCCGGCGAGGCGGGCGATGGTGGTCGTGGTCATGGGAAATCTCTCTATGAATGGGTTTTCCGGGGGCATCCAGGCCGTGCAGCCCGGACTGACCGACATTCGCCTTCCCGGCGACAGGGGTTACAGGCAGCGAAAATTTTCACTGCCGTAACCACCCCTGTAACCACCGTCGGCCGGACGACGAAACTGCCACTGTGCACTACCGCACACTTATTCATTTTCGAATCGTCATGGTTCGAAATCGTCATAAGGGACCTGATGTCATGATCACCACCGCCAAGCCCGCCGTCGTTGCTGCCGCAGCGCTTTTCGCCCTCACCTCGATGAGCGCCTTCGCTGCCGACACCCCCGCGGGCAGCAAGGGCCGCGCGATCGGTGCCAACGACACCGTGCACTGCTACGGCGTCAACAGCTGCAAGGGCACCGGCGATTGCGCCACCGCCGAGCATGAATGCAAGGGCCAGAACGAATGCAAGGGCCACGGCTTCAAGGCCGTGAAGGCCGGCGAATGCCTGACCAAGAAGGGCACCATCGGCGACCTCGGCTAAAAATAAAAAACCTCAGTTCGAGCCCAAGGGTCGCTCGAACAGGCGACCCGGCGCGGGGCCGACCCCATCCCTCCCACTCCGCGTCGGGTCGCCACTTTTTATTACACAGGACCAGCCTGATGAATGCGATCGCCCAATTCCACGGTTTCGGCCTCGGTCTCAGGCGCACCCATTACGCCGACTTCCTCGAGAGCGAGGTGCCGGTCGATTTCGTCGAGGTCATTTCCGAAAACTACATGGTCGATGGCGGCAAGCCGCTGCGCGTGCTCGAACAGATGCGCGCCAAGCTTCCGGTCATCCTCCACGGCGTTTCGATGTCGATCGGTTCGGCTCTCGGCCTCGATCCCGACTATCTGGTCCGGCTCAAGGCGCTGGCCGAGCGGATCGAGCCGCTGTGGGTCTCCGACCATTTGTGCTGGACCCGTACCAGCGCGCACAACACCCACGACCTGCTGCCGCTGCCATTGACGCAGGCGGCGCTCGATACCGTGTGCGACAATATCGATCGCGCGCAGGAGGCGCTGGGTCGCGCGATGCTGTTCGAGAACCCCTCAAGCTATCTTGCCTTCCCCGAAGACGAGATGCCCGAGTGGGAATTCCTCTCCGCGATGGCGCGGCGCACGGGATGCTACCTGCTGCTCGACGTGAACAACGTCTATGTGAGCGCGCATAACCACGGGTTCGACCCGCACGACTATCTCGCCGGGATTCCTCTGGAACGCGTGCGCCAGATCCACCTTGCCGGGCACCAGCCGGGCGAGATCATCGTCGACACGCACGATCGTGCGGTGTGCGATGGCGTGTGGGACCTCTATTCCGCCGCCATGGCACGGCTCGGCCCGGTTGCCACCATGATCGAGCGCGACGAACATATCCCGCCGCTGGCCGAACTGCTCGACGAGCTTGACCTTGCGCGCGCGCTCGCTGCCCGGGTGGCGGAGCCGGTCGCGGCATGATCGCGTTGCTCGACCGGCAGGAGGCGTTCCTCGGCGCGATCCTCGACGATAATGCAGCCCTGCCCGAAGGCTGGGGTGCGCGCGAGCAGGCGGGACTCGAGATCTATCGCAACAATTACCGCGTGGCGCTGGTCGAGGCGCTGCGTGCGACCTATGAGCGGACCGGGCGGCTGGTCGGCGAAGATCCCTTCCGCCAGGCGGCGGCGCATCATTGCATCGCGCACCCGCCGTCGAGCTGGACGCTCGACCTTGTCGGCGCGGGTTTTGCCGATACCTGCACCGAACTCTTTGCCGACGATCCCGATGTCGGCGAACTTGCCGCGCTCGAATGGGCCATGGGCCAGGTCTTCACCGCCGCCGATGCCGCGCCGCTGACGATCGAGTCCTTCGCCGGACAGACGGCCGGATTTGCCGAAGGGGACTGGGCCACGCTGCGGCTCGCATTCTTGCCGGGGCTTGCGGTACTGGAAACCCGCTACGATCTCGTGCAACTGTGGTCCGCGCTGGAATGCGACGGCGCTTCCGCCGAACCGGTTCTGCTCGATCAGTCGCGCTCGGTGGTGGTCTGGCGCGAACAGGAACGCCCCGTCTTCGTCCTCAGGGCGAAATGGGAGGGCGAGGCTCTGCTGGCGATGCAGCGCGGTGCCTCCTTTGGCGAAGCCTGCGCCATTGTCGTTGTCGCGCTGGGCGAAGAAGATGGCGCGGCGGAGGCGGGCGCGATGCTTGCCCGCTGGCTCGCCGACGGACTCGTCGCGGCCATCGCTCAATAAAGTGCTTGCCGGCTTTGATCGCATCAAACTCGGCACTCCGGAGTCTTGGTTTACCGTGATTTCCTAGGCGCTCAACAGGCGAATTTCTCGCCCACCAACGCCTCCGACAGCGTCCATAGCCTTTCCGCATTGGCGGGGTCGACCGCATAGCTGCGCACTCCGCCCATCGGGCTGTCGTCATCCTGCGTGGCGATGTGGCAATCCTCGCAATAGATGCCGCCCGCGCCCTCCAGCTCTTCGGCGGTCGCGGCCCAGCAGGTCGTTGCGGCACCCTGGGGAATGGTCTTGAAGCCCTGTCCAGGGGTCCCGGCCTGCTCGGCGCCCTTGCGCATCCGCTCCATCATCCAGGCGATGTCGGCTTCGGACATGTGCCGGCCAAGCCTGGTCTGGATCCCGCCCGGGTGCACCGCATAGGCGTGGATGCCGCGGTCGGCGAGCCGTCGCTCCAGCCCCACGGTGAACTGGATATTGGCGGTCTTCGACTGCCCGTATCCAGCCCATTTTTCGTATTCGCGGTGCCGGTAATTGGGGTCGTCGAAGTCGACCTGATCGAGGTGATGCCCGCGGCTCGACAGGTTGACGATGCGCGGGTGTTCGCCCTTCTCGACGAGCGGCATGAGCAGGTTGGTCAGCAGGAAATGGCCGAGGTGATTGGTGCCGAACTGCGTCTCGAACCCGTCGGCGGTGCGCCCCAGCGGCGGGGCCATGACCCCGGCGTTGTTGATCAGCAGGTCGATCCCGGCAAAGCGCTCGTTCGCCTCCCCGGCCGCCGCGCGCACGCTGGCGAGCGAGGCAAGGTCGCACACCAGCGTGTCGATGCTGGCACCGGTCGCTGCGGCGATTTCGTCGCTGGTTACGGCAAGCTTTCCCGCGTCGCGACCCGACAGGATGGCATGCGCGCCCTTGGCCGCCATGGCGCGCGCGGTTTCCATGCCCAGCCCCGAATAGCCGCCGGTAACCAGCACCGTCCTGCCCGACAGGTCCTTGCCTTCGAGCACCTCGTCCGCCGTGCTCGCGAACCCGAATGTCGCCATGCTCTTTCTCCCTACATGCGCTTCTCGAACAGGTACTCCTCGTCGAGCTGCTCGCCCACCCTGAAATGGATGTCCGCGATCCAGACGAAGCCATGGCGCGCGTAGAACCGCTGCGCCCTGGTGTTGCCGCTCCACACCGACAACAGGATGGCATCGTGCCCGCCCTCGCGCGCCAGTCCAAACGCCCGGTCGATCAGCGCGGCGCCGATGCCCTGCCCGGCCCGCGCGGGGTCGGTGTAAAGCTGGCTGAGCTCGATCGGGTTGGCGGCCATCGAGTGCTGTGCCAGCTTGCTCGGCACACGCATCTTGCAATAACCCGCAAGTTGCCCGTCGATCTGCGCCAGCATGTGGGTGCACGCGTCCCCGGCGATCTCCTCGGCCACGACCGCGATTGCATAGGTTTCGGCCTCGAAGGCGGCGAGATCCTCGGGCCGGTAGAGATGGCCGAAAGCCGCGGCAAAACTCGCCCGCCCGAATTCGGCGAGAGCAGGGGCATCGTCGGGACGGGCGGGGCGTAGCTGCATCGTGAGGCCAGCGGTAGAGTGATTTCGAGCCGGATGGAATCATCTGGCGACCAGGAAATCACGGTAAGACAAGAAACTAAAGTGATTTCGAGCCGGATGGAATCATCTGGCGGCGCGGCGGCGGCGCTTCCCGGCTGCGCTCGAGGCGAACCGGGGGGCAACTACCCGCGTTTTCTCGCCTGGCGATAGCTGCCCAGCAGGCGCACCTCGTTGGTCTGGAAGACCAGTTCCTCGAGCGCGGTGTCGACGCGCGGGTCGCCCGGGGCGCCTTCGATATCGGCGAAGAAGGTGGTGGCGGCGAAGCTGGCGCCCTTCTGGTAGCTTTCGAGCTTGGTCATGTTGACCCCATTGGTCGCGAAGCAGCCCAGCGCCTTGTAGAGCGCGGCGGGGATGTTCTTCACCTCGAAGATGAAGGTGGTCATCGCCTGCGCGTCGGTGATCGTGGCAGGGTCGAGCGGGTCCCTCGCCAGGACCACGAAGCGCGTGGTGTTGTCATGCGCGTCCTCGACCGCCTGCTCGACGATCTTGAGGCCATAGAGGTCGGCGGCGAGCCGCGGGGCGATCGCCGCGATGAAGGGGTTGCCGCTTTCCGCGACGAAGGCCGCGGCCCCGGCGGTATCGGCATAGGCCAGACCCACGATGCCGCGCCGGCCGAGGAAGTGACGCGATTGGCCCAGCGCCTGCGGGTGGCTGTAGGCGGCCTCGAACGGGCCATCGCCCAGCGCCATCAGATCATGCGTGATGGGCATGAAATGTTCGGCCACGATGGAGAGGCCGCTTTCGGGCAGCAGGAAGTGGATATCGGCCACGCGCCCGTGCTGCGAATTCTCGATCGGGATCATCGCGCAGCCCGCGGCGCCGGTTTCCACCGCTTCGAGCGCATCCTCGAAGCTGAAACAGGGCAGCGGCAGCGCATCGGGTGCGAACTGCATCGCCGCCTGATGCGAATTCGAACCCGGCGCGCCGCCGAAAGCGATCGCGCGCATCGGATCGGCGGCGGCGGCGGCACGCATGGAATCGACCAGGGCGAGGGCAGGCTTGGCAAACTGGCGCATGGGAATTGGGGCGTTACGGGCACGTCTGCCTGCGTTCAAGCGCTATTCCCGCATGCCGCTCTTGCGCGCGCGCGCCGGCTTCACTAGAGCGGCGCGCAAACCTTAGACGACCACCTATTCTGGCAGGCAATCACGCAATGGACGATCGTTTCAACACCGCGGCAGGCTGGACCCTTTTTGCGGGCATCGTCGCACTCGGCGGGTCCATCGTTTCGGGCATGTATTTCCAGGCCGACAAGCATCCGCATGTCGAAAAGCCGGGCTTCGCCCTCGCAGGCGGGGAAGAGGCTGCTGGCGGCGGTGCCGGCGAAATGGGGATTGCCGAGGCCATGCACATGGACGGCGTCGACGTGTCGAAGGGCGAAAAGGTCTTCACCAAATGCGCGGCGTGCCACACCGCCAACCAGGGCGGCGCCGACGGCATCGGCCCGAACCTCTTCGGCGTGGTGGGCGGGGATATCGGCAAGGGCGGCTTCGCCTTCTCGCCTGCGCTGTCGGGCAAGGGCGGCAAGTGGGATTTCGATTCGCTCAACGACTGGCTGAAGAACCCGCGCGCCTTCGCCGACGGGACCAAGATGACCTTTGCCGGCCTGCCCAAGGTCGAGGACCGCGCCGCCGTGATCCTCTATCTCAATGCGCAGGGTTCGAACCTGCCCGTGCCTGACTTCGTCGCCGAAGCAGCCGCTGCTGCCGAGGAAGGCGCCGAAGGCGCCGAAGCCGAAGCTCCTGCTGTCGAAGCGGAAGGTGCCGCTGCCGAGGCTCCGGCCGCCAACTGAGGCCGCGCGCCTTCGCATCATGGGAATGCCCCGCTCCGGCGGGGCTTTTTCGTATCGACCTTGTCTCAGGCAAGCTCGCCCTTGAAGCCTTGCGCGATCACGTACCACTCGCTCGAACCCTTGCGGCTGGCGGGCGGCTTGGCGTGGCTGACCGTGCGGAAATACTTCTTGAGCAAGGCCAGCAAGTCGTTGTCGGTGCCCCCGGCCAGCACCTTGGCGAGGAAGGTCCCGCCCGGCGCGAGGTTCTCGATCGCGAACCATGCCCCGACCTCGACCAGCCCCATGGTGCGCAAATGGTCGGTCTGCCTGTGGCCCACGGTGTTGGCGGCCATGTCGCTCATCACCAGTTCGGCCTTGCCGCCCAGCGCCTCTTCCAGCACGCGCGGCGCGTCCTCGTCCATGAAGTCCATCTGGAAAATCGTGACGCCCTCGATCGGCTCGACCTCGAGCAGGTCGATGCCCACGATATGCGCCTGCGGCTTCAGCTTGCGCACCACCTGGCTCCACCCGCCCGGCGCGATGCCGAGGTCGACCACGCGGGTGACGCCCTTGAGCAACGCGTATTTCGCGTCGAGCTCGATCAGCTTGTAGGCCGCGCGGCTGCGATAGCCTTCGGCCTTGGCCTGCTTGACATAGGGATCGTTGAGCTGGCGTTGCAGCCAGCGGGTCGAACTCGCGGTGCGTTTCTTCGCGGTCCTGACCCGGGTCTCGCGATCCTTGCCCGAGCGGCTCATCAGACGTCCTGCTCGCGCATCCGCTGGAGCGCGGCGCGTCCGCGTTCGCCTTCGGCATCGGCGGCGATCAGGCTGCGCAGTATGCCCTCGCGGATCCCGCGGTCGGCCACGCCAAGCTGTTCGGCGGGCCAGATGTCGAGGATCGATTCGAGGATCGCGCAACCGGCAATCACCAGATTGGCCCGGTCGTCGCCGATGCAGGGGAGGCGCCGCCGGTCAGGCACGCTCATCCGCGACAGCCGTTCGGTGATGTCGCGCATCGACTGCGATGGCACGATCAGCCCGTCGACCGCGCGCCGGTCGTATTGCGGCAGCTCGAGATGCAGGCTGGCGAGCGTGGTCACCGTACCGCTGGTGCCGAGCAGGCGGATCGGTACGGGCGATCCGGCATGGCTGGCGATCCGCCTGGCGAAGGTGGCGAAGCTGCGCGACACGGTGTTGCGCATAGCGCTGTAGCGTGCACGCCGCCCCTCTTCGGTCGCGTCGGTGCCTTCGATCGTGTCGGTCAGCGAAACCACGCCCCAGGGCACGCTCAGCCAGTCGATGATCCGCGGGACCGCGCCGCCCGGTTCGACCAGCACCAGTTCGGTCGAACCGCCGCCGATGTCGAAGATGATTGCGGGGCCATTGCCGTCCGCGAGCAGCACGTGGCAGCCGAGCACCGCCAGCCGCGCCTCTTCCTGCGCCGAGATGATATTGAGCATGATCCCGGTCTCGCGCTTCACGCGCTCGATGAACTTGTTGCCGTTGGCCGCGCGGCGACAGGCCTCGGTCGCGACCGAGCGGGCAAGGCGAACGTTGCGGCGGCGCAGCTTTTCGGCACAGACCTTGAGCGCGGCCACGGTGCGGTCCATCGCCTCGTCGGACAGCCGTCCGCTCGCCGCCAGACCCTCGCCCAGCCGCACCACGCGGCTGAAGGCGTCGATGATGGTGAAGTCCTCGCCCGATGGCCGCGCGATCAGCAGGCGGCAGTTGTTGGTGCCCAGGTCGAGCGCGGCATAGGCCTGCCGGCGATGCTGGACTTCGATACCGTTCGCACTGGCCGGAATTGCACTGGCCGGGATCGGGCCGCCGGATGCGCAATCGCGCCGTGTGCCGCGCTGGCCACCCTGCCTTGCGTCGGACCTGGAGGGGCGCTTGTAGCGGAAATCGGCTACCTTGCCGGACTTGCCGCCCCTACGGTTCCCAGGCCCCTTCTTGATGTCCGGCGGAGATTGTTCCGCCATTTCAGGAGCTTTCTCTTTTCCTCCCGCGCCAACCACCGTCGCGGGGACTTGGTGGCGATGCTAGCGATGAAGCGATGACGGAGCAAGGGCGCAGGCGCGCACGGACGCGCGCACGGGGTTGACCTTGTCGCTGCACGAACCTAGATGCGCGGCCTCTGTCGGGTGCGGGCAGGATTCTGTGCCGCCCGCCGAGCATTGATGCCCCGTCGTCTAATGGTAAGACTACGGACTCTGACTCCGTCAATTGAGGTTCGAATCCTCACGGGGCATCCAGTTTCTTAAAATTATCAATGGCATAGTCTTCAAATGGCGATTTATCCGCCGTTTTCGCCCGCCCTTGCGCATTTCCGCTGATTTTCGGGATTTTTCGGGATTTCCCAGCGTGCCGCGCAAATATGGATGCGGCATGCGCAATGGGGCAGATACTCTTCGAATTCAGCGTCGATTCGAGACTGCATCGAAGGTAAGGCCAAGCCTAGTTTCTTATTTTACCGTGATTTCGACCTAGACCGAAGAATCCGGCGTCAGTCGGGCCTTCTGGCGAGATAGGTCGACCTGTCGCAGACAGACAGCCAGAAAATTGATTCCGGCGATGCGGGATCGAAATGTCGAAATCAATCCGCTGGAACAGGCTCGCCTTGCAGGCCCCAGCTGCACTGGCGCGCGCGGTCGCGCATGGCATCGATGAAGGCGCGGGTCGCGGGCGAGTTGCTGCGTCCGCTGGCGAACAGCAGGCTGACGGGCAGGGCCTTCGAGGCCGCGGGCCTGAGCACCTCGATCAACCGTCCGGCGGCCAGTGCCTCCTCGATCTGGTAGTGGAGCAGGTTGGCGAGGCCCACCCCGGTCTCTGCCGCGACGATCGCCGCTGCGACGGTGTTGACCGTCAATCGTTGGCGGGGTGCTGGGGCGGGGCGCCCGTCGAAGCGCCATTCGTCGGTCGATCGCGGGCCTGACGAGACGATCAGGCGATGGCTGGCCAGGTCGGCCGGGCCGGTGGGCACGCCGAACCGGGCAAGATAGGCCGGACTGGCGACGATGGCCGGTCGCACCGTGCCGATGCGCGCCGCAAGCAGCGCCGAATCGGTCAGCAGGCCGATGCGCACCGCCACGTCGATCCCTTCCTCGACCAGCCGCACATTGCGGTCGAACAGCAGCAGCCGCACGTCGAGCGAGGGGTAACGGTCGATCAACTCGGCAACCACCGGCGCGACATGGATCTGCCCGAACATGACCGGGGCGGTCACGTGCAACTGCCCGCTGGGTTCGACGCGCATGCCCGCCAGCTGGCGTTCGGCATCGGCCAGGTCGGCAAGGATACGGCGCGCCTGTTCGAGGAAGCCCGCGCCTTCGGTGGTCAGCGAGACGGCGCGGGTCGAGCGATGCAGCAGCATCACCCCCAGCCGTGCCTCGAGTTCGGCCACGGCGCGGGTCACAGCCGGCGGCGATGCGCGCATGGCGCGCGCAGCGGCGGTGAAGCTGCCGTGGTCGGCGACGGCGACAAACAGCTCGAGGGTTCGCAACCGATCGATTTATTATTCCGAAATTTGGAATGATGTTATCATAACCGAGGGCATTATCACATTTCGGGTAAGAGACTAGAGCGTCCGGGCAAGCAAGCGAGATCGACCGCTCCACCATGGCCCGAAACTACCTCCACACGCTGTTCACCGATGCAGTCCGCGCCCTGCAGGAGGAAGACGGCTCGCGCGCCGGCTTTGCGCGGATGGAGGCGGGCGCCGATGGCACCCCCGATCCGCTGACCGCGAGCGAGGCGGAATTCATCGCCGCGCGCGACAGCTTCTATATGGCCAGCGTGACCGGCGAGGGCTGGCCCTATGTCCAGCATCGCGGCGGGCCGGCGGGGTTCCTGCGCGTATTGCCCGACAATCGCGTCGGCTTTGCCGATTATCGCGGCAATCGCCAGCATGTCAGCACCGCCAACCTGCTGGCCGATCCGCGCGTCTCGCTGTTGCTGATGGACTATCCCAACCGCCGGCGGCTCAAGATCCTGGGCCGGGCGCGGGTGGTCAAGCTGGCCAGCGACCCCGCGCTCGTCGCATCGCTGGCGGTGGCACGCTACAAGGCGGCTCCCGAACGCGCCTATGTGATCGACGTGATCGGGTTCGACTGGAACTGCCCGCAGCACATCACCCCGCGTTTCACCGAGGCCGAAATCGCCGCTGCGATCGCACCGCTCACCGCCGAAAACGCCCAATTGCGCGCCGAGATCGAGATTCTGCGCGCTTCGGCCAAGGGAAACCGACCATGACCCAGCCCCTCACCCGCGGCGCACACCACGTCGGCCTGAGCGTGCCCGACCTCGATGCGGCAACCAGCTTCTTCTGCGCCACGCTGGGCTATAGCGAAGTCGGCGGCAACCCCGCCTATCCGTGCAAGTTCGTCAGCGACGGCACCACGCTGATCACGCTGTGGCAGGTGGCCGATCCCGCGACCGCGATCGCCTTCGACCGCCGCAGGAATGTGGGCCTGCACCATCTGGCGCTGGCCGTGGCCGACAACGATGCGCTGGCGCTGGTCCACGACCGGGTTGCCGCGCATCCGGGCGTGACGATCGAGTTCGCGCCCGGGCCGATCCGCGAGGGGTCCGCCACCCGCCACTTCATCTGCGCGATGCCCGGCGGCGTGCGCATCGAATTCGCCACACCCTTCGCCTGAGCATGGGCATGACCAAACGCTTTCCCCTGCCGCCCTTCACAGCCGAAACCGCGGTTGAAAAGGTGCGCGCCGCCGAAGATGGCTGGAACAGCCGCGATCCGACGCGCGTCGCGCTCGCCTATACGCCCGACAGCAAGTGGCGCAACCGCGACCGCTTCCTTCAGGGGCGCGGCGAGATCGAGGCCTTCCTCGCCGAAAAATGGCGGCGCGAGCAGGATTACCGGCTGATCAAGGAGCTCTGGGCGCACGGCGGCAACCGCATCGCGGTGCGCTTTGCCTATGAATGGCACGACGATGGCGGCCGGTGGTATCGCAGCTATGGCAACGAGAACTGGGAGTTCGATGCCGACGGGTTGATGGCGCGGCGCATCGCCAGCATCAACGACCTGCCGATCGAACCCGACCGGCGCCTGTTCCAATGGCCGCTGGGCCCGCGCCCGGCGAACCACCCTGGCCTGTCCGAGCTCGGCCTCTGAGCCGACACGCCGTTCCCCGCGTCCGCATTGCCCCCAACCCCTGGTGCTGGACGCGGGGGACAATCCGGCCTAAACCGCGCCATCCCCGGGGAGCCAGTCAGTGGCTGAGAGGGGCAGGTCACGCTGCCCGACCCGTCGAACCTGAACCGATTAGCATCGGCGGAGGGAGTGGAGCGGCGCAGATGACAGGTCCGCTCTCCCACCGCCCAAGGAGCGAGAGCGCATGGCCGACATCAACAGCATACCTGTCCTGAGCGCCGCGCGCAGTGCGACAGTCGAAGGGTTCGATATTGGCGTCACCACCGGCCCGATCCGCGGCAGCCGCAAGATCCATGTCGGCCCGCCCGGCCCAAATGGAATCAGGGTCGCCATGCGCGAGATCGACCTCGAGCGCGGCGAGCCCAGCCTGCGCGTCTATGACACCAGCGGCCCCTATACCGACCCCGCGGTTCAGATCGACATCCGCGCGGGCCTGCCCCGGCTGCGCCGCGCATGGCAGCTCGCGCGCGGCGACGTCGAGGAATATGCCGCGCGCGCGGTGCAGCCCGAGGATAACGGCCAGCTTGGCCCGGACCGTTCGGGCGGCGTCCCCGCCTTCCCCAATGTCGCGAGGACCGTTCTGCGCGCCCGGCCCGGCGCGAACCTCAGCCAGATGCACTATGCGAGGGCCGGCATCATCACGCCCGAGATGGAATATGTCGCGACCCGCGAGAACCTGGGGCGCGAGCGGTTGTGCCAGATGCCCGAAGGCAATTCCTGGGGTGCCGCGATCCCCGAATACGTCACCCCCGAATTCGTGCGCGACGAAGTGGCGCGCGGGCGCGCGATCATCCCCTGCAACGTCAACCACCCCGAAGCCGAGCCGATGGCGATCGGGCGCAACTTCCTCGTCAAGATCAACGCCAATATCGGCAACAGCGCGGTCGCATCCGATGTCGCGCAGGAAGTGGACAAGATGGTCTGGTCGATCCGCTGGGGCGCCGATACCGTCATGGACCTTTCGACCGGGCGCAACATCCACGACACGCGCGAATGGATCATCCGCAACAGCCCCGTGCCCATCGGAACCGTGCCGATCTACCAGGCGCTGGAGAAGGTCGGCGGGATTGCCGAGGACCTGACCTGGGAAGTGTTCCGCGACACGCTGATCGAACAGGCCGAACAGGGCGTCGACTATTTCACCATCCATGCCGGGGTGCGCCTGCCCTATGTCCCGATGACCGCCCGGCGCGTCACCGGCATCGTCAGCCGCGGCGGCAGCATCATGGCCAAATGGTGCCTCGCGCATCACAAGGAGAGCTTCCTCTACGAGCGCTTCGACGAGATCACCGAGATCATGAAAGCCTATGACATCGCCTATTCGCTGGGCGACGGTCTGCGCCCCGGCAGCATCGCCGATGCCAATGACGAGGCGCAGTTCGCCGAACTCTACACGCTGGGCGAACTGACCAGGCGCGCCTGGGCGCAGGATGTGCAGGTGATGATCGAAGGCCCCGGCCACGTGCCGATGCACAAGATCAAGGAGAACATGGACAAGCAGCTCGAGGCCTGCGGCGAGGCGCCGTTCTACACGCTCGGACCCTTGGTGACCGACATCGCGCCCGGTTACGATCACATCACCAGCGGCATCGGCGCCGCGCAGATCGGCTGGTATGGCACCGCCATGCTCTGCTACGTCACGCCCAAGGAACACCTCGGCCTGCCCGACCGCGACGACGTCAAGGTGGGCGTGGTGACCTACAAGCTCGCCGCCCACGCGGCCGACCTCGCCAAGGGCCACCCGGCGGCCAAGGTCCGCGACGACGCATTGAGCAAGGCGCGCTTCGAATTCCGCTGGCGCGACCAGTTCAACCTCAGCCTCGATCCCGACACCGCCGAGCAGTACCACGACCAGACGCTGCCCGCCGAAGGCGCCAAGACCGCGCATTTCTGTTCGATGTGCGGGCCCAAGTTCTGCAGCATGAAGATCACGCAGGAGGTGCGGGACTTCGCCGCCCGCCAACACAACAATCCTCCCCGGAACGGGGAGGGGGACCATCCGCAGGATCGTGGAGGGGCACAGGCGGCCGATCCCGACCTGGCCGAAGCCGAAGCCGGCATGGCCCAAATGAGCGAGAAATTCCGCGAAACCGGCAGCGAACTCTACATCGGCGCTGGCGGCCGCGAGCACGACTGAGCCGCCACTGTGCAGCTACATCCGAAACGGATCGGCTTCGTCTCCCCCGCTGTGAATACTGCTAACCTCGGCGGCGTTCGCATGGGGTTGGTAGCAGGACGGTTCGAGGTCTTGTAGGTGGAGCAACTGTAAGGTATTGGTTGACACCCGACCGGTCAGCCATTAGCTTGCACCCGTGATCCGCTCGTACCGCAGCAAAGCCCTGCGCCGCTTTTTGGAGCAGGGCGATGCCTCGAAGCTGAGCGTACCCAATGTCGAGCGGTTGCAACGCATCCTGCTACGGCTGGATACGGCGGCGCGGCCTGAGGAAATGAACGCGCCGGGCCTGCGGTTCCACGGATTGAAGGGGCGCGACAAGGGCCGCTTTGCCGTCGACGTGTCGGGCTACTGGCGGATCACATTTGCATGGGACGGCGAGGATGCCGTCGACGTCGATCTGGAGGATTATCACTGATGGCAAGGAAGCGGCCGTGGGCCATTCGTCCCATTCATCCCGGCGAGATGCTGCGCGAGGACGTGCTGCCCGCGCTCGGCCGCCCCAAGGCGGAGATCGCCCGCCTGCTCGGTATCTCGCGCCAGACGCTCTACGACATTCTCAACGAGAAGCAGCCGGTCACCGCCGCGATGGCGCTGCGCCTTGGCAAGCTGTGCGGCGACGGGCCGGACATCTGGCTCAACCTGCAGAAGCGCTACGACCTGCAGATCGCCGAGCGCGAACTGGCGGAGGAACTGGACGCGATCCCGCGGCTGGCGGCGGCGTGAGTTGGGAATTGGCGGCCGCGCCGGTGGAGAGGGCCGAAGAGGGCATGGACGCGATGAGCCGCGCCTACAATGAAGGCGAGCGCGAGTTCTATATCGGCGCGGGCGGGCGCGAGCACGACTGATGGCGGGAACTGGCGCCGCAAGGCGTGACGCTTGCCCGGGCCGGGCGTGCTAGGCGCCCCCGACCCGGACGCCGACCACCGAAGCCAGCGCACCGAGGTCCTTCGCTTCGACGATCGGGCCAGGGTCGAGCTGTTCGGCGGGCTGGGACAGGCGGTTGACCCAGGCGGTCGGGTAGCCGAACCAGCTCGACCCCAATGCGTCCCATCCGGATGAGGCGCAGAAGGCGATCTCGTCGCGTTCGAGCCCGAAGTGGTCGAGCCCCATGGCATAGGCACGCGGATGCGGCTTGTAGCGTTCGACCCGGTCGGTGCTGAGATAGTCGAACCGCGCCTCGATTCCGCCATTGCGCGCATTCACCCGCAGCATCTCCTCGGTCAGATTCGACAGGAAGGCCAGCCGGACCCCGGCGGCCTCCAGCGTGTCGAGCGTGGGCAGGACATCGTCCCACAGCGTGAGCTTGTACCACTGGCCCAGCAGTTCTGCCTTGAGCTGTGCGGGCAGAGCGACCCCGGCTTCGCGCGCGACCTGTTCGAGCGCCTGGTCGATCAGCCGGTCGAACGGCGCATAACGCTCGCCGCTGGTGCGCAGCCAGCTATGCGCAAAGATTTTCGCAAACCACTTGCCGGCAAGGTCGGGATGGTCCGGGAATCGCGCGCCGACCAGCGCCAGGACCGACCGCGGGTCGAAGATGGGAAAGCCGTCGAACCCGACCGCGCGAATACGACGTCGTGCCGCAAGCGCGGGCACGCCGGGCATGGCCAGAGTGAGCGCCAGCGCTCCCGCGCGCAAGGTGGCGCGCCGTGACAAGGACGGGTTCATCATTTGGTTCCTGGTGCTGGGGGGCGGTGGTGGAAGGGCTTGTGTTATACTGCCGTTCGAACCTGCCGATGCGCGGGTTACATGCTCTGCCTGTCGGGGGATTTGCACCGACAGGTGGATTGCACTTCCATGCCACCCCACTCGTGCTATCGCGCCAAGGCTGACGCCGAAATTTGCGGCGGACTTCGAAATTTCACGATCCATCCCCTTCCGCCCGGACCGGGGTGGCCGCCCCGGTCCGGACAATCCAATCTTGGCCCAATCGGATGGCAAAGTCATAAGACAAGCCGTTCCGGCTCTGACGGACTGAAACGATTCCAGCCTATCTTGTGTTTGCCGTGATCCCGAGCCGCCGGATCAGTCCATCCGGCTCGAAATCGCTCTAGCTGGAAGCGACCCCTTCGCCCTCACCGCCATTGCGACGGGTCTTGGCCTTGCGCTGGTTGGTCAGCAGCGCGTCCACATCGCCCGCCAGTTCGGGTTGCGCCGTCACGCCCTGCGCGAGGCCGGCGAGCGAAGAGCCGTCGAGGCCGAGTTCCTTCATCAGCCCGTCGAGAACCGGGGCCTGCGCGCGGTAGGCCAGCGCCGCGCTGACCGCGTCGGTGGCAAGGTTGCCACTTCCGCCACCAACCGAAGCCGAGGCGCCCTTGCCGCCGCCATTGGTCAGCCCGTCGACCTGGACGATCTTGATCGAATCGATCGCTTCCATCGGCCTGGCGCTTTCGCGGATGACCTCGGGCAGGACCTTGAGCAGCGCCAGCTTGGTCTGGAGCGAAATCTGGTCCGATGACAGGATGTTCGCCGCCTCGTTGATCGCCCGCTGGCCCGCCGCCTCGACTTCGAAGCGCACGCGTGCCGCATCGGCGCGCAGTTTCTCCGCCTCGGCCTCGCCTTCCGCCTCGCGGCGCATGGCTTCGGCGCGGTTGGTGGCAGCGTCCTTTTCCGCCTCGGCCTCGACCTTGATCTTGATCGCGTCGCGCTCGGCGATCTTGGCGGCTTCGATCAGTTCGATCTTCTTCTGGCGTTCGGCGATTTCGCTCTCGCGGCTGGTTGCGACCTGTTCCTCGGCGGCGACCGCCTTGGCGCGCGCAGCGTCGGCTTCGGCCCTGGCCTGGCTTTCCTCGCGGCTCTTGTTCTGCACCGCGATCTGCTGTTCCTGCCGGGCGATTTCGAGCGCGCGGGTCTGGTCGATGCGTGCCTCCTCGACCAGCCGGTCGGCCTCGATCTGCTGGGCATCGACCTGTTTCTTGGCCTCGATCCGCGCGGCATCGGCCTCGCGGGTACGCTCGGCCTGTTCGCGGGCGATCTCCGCCGCCTGGGCCGCGCGGCGGATTTCCACCTCGCGTTCCTGCTCGAGCCGGGCATATTCCTTGTCGCGGCTGATCTGGAAGCTGCGCTGGTCGGCTTCGAGGTTCTTGGTCTCCATCTGCACGCGCGTGTCCTGCTCGATGTCGTTGCGCAGCTTCTTGCGTGCCTCGATCTGCTCGGTCAGCTTGGTCAGGCCTTCGGCGTCGAAGGCGTTGTTGGCGTTGAAGTGCTCGATGCTGGTCTGGTCGAGCCCGGTCAGCGAGACCGATTCGAGTTCCAGCCCGTTCATCGCCAGGTCGTTCGATGAGACCTGCTGCACCTTCTGCACGAAATCGGCACGCTGTTCGTGCAATTCGTTCATGCTCATCCCCGCCGCGACCGAACGCAGCGCGTCGACGAACTTGCCCTCGACAAGGTCCTTGAGCAGTTCGGGCTGCATGGTGCGCTGGCCCAGCGTCTGCGCGGCCATGGCGATGGCCGAGGCGTCGGGGCGGACGCGGACATAGAATTCCGCCTTCACGTCGATCCGCAGCCGGTCGAGCGTGATCAGCGCCTCGTTGTCGCGGCGCACCACGGGCAGCACCAGCGTGTTCATGTTGACCGGCATGGTTTCGTGAAAGACCGGCAGCACCAGCGCGCCGCCGTTCATCACCACCTTTTCGCCGCCCACGCCGGTGCGCACGAAGGCCACCTCCTTCGAGGCGCGTTGATAGAGCTTGGCCAGGAACAGGCCGATGACGAGGATTCCAAGGACGATACCTCCAGCGAGGACGGCCCAGTCGATCAGGTTCTGCATTTCCACTCCTTGTCGAAAACTCAGTTGGGCGACAGGCGACGTTCGGCCAGCGCGGTCGCATAGAATTGATTGCCTTCGCGGCGGACGAGGAGGACCTCGTCGCCCGCGTGGAATTCGGATGCCGCCTCATGCGGCTCGACCATCACGTGGTGGTCCTGGCCGTACAGGTCCTTCACCCGGGCACGGGCGGGAAACCCGGCGCGCGCCACGCCGTCGGTGATCGTGCCGCGCCGGCCGAGCAGCGTGGCCGTATCGACCGCGCTGGTTTCGTCCTGCGGCAGGATGCTGCCCAATGGCCGGGCGATCATGCCCGTCACCGGCAAGGCGCCACCGGCCGCCAGCACCGCGGCCAGCCAGCGATCGAGCGGCGCGCCGGCAAGCTCGGCGGCCAGTTGCTGGATGCCCAACCCCGCGCCCGCGAACAGCAGCAGGAACACCACCAGCCAGACGGTCAGCGGTATGCGGCCGAGACCGAGCAGCGTCAGCAGCCCGTCGATCGGCCCGCCATGCAGCGCGCCATCACTATCGGCATCGAGATCGAAATCGATGTCGAGTACACCGAACAGCTGGATGACGAACAGGGCCAGCACCAAGACAAGGGCTGCCGCGAACGGCATGTTGTGCGGTTCCAGCAATGTCATCGACCTCCCTTTCTTTTGTTCTTGAGGGCAAAGGATTCCGACTTCACGACCGGGGCCGAAAAGTGCTCATCCGTCGTCTTTTCTCATGATGCCAATCTAACGATCGATAGGGTCGCCCGGTAGGAATATGCGACGAACCGAGTTCGATTTTGTCCCTGCCGTCACGCCTGCTCCGTCTCGGCCTCGGCAAGGCGCAGATATTCGTCGCGCAATTCGCGCTTGTACAGCTTGCCATTGGCCTCGCGCGGCAGCTGCGCGCGGAAATCGAACAGCCGGGGCATCTTGATCCGGGCCAGGTTGGGCGCGAGGAATTCGCGCAGCTCGACCTCCAGCTCGGGTCCCGCGTCGGCCATGTCGACCGGCTGCACCACCGCGACCACCTTCTCCCCGAAATCGGGGCAGGGCGCGCCGATCACCGCCGCATCCATCACCTTGGCATGCGTGACCAGCAGGTTTTCGATCTCCTGCGGGTAGATGTTGACCCCGCCCGAGATGATCATGTGGCTCTTGCGGTCGGTGAGGTAGAGATAGCCGTCCGCGTCGACATGGCCGATATCGCCCAGCGTCATCCAGCCGCGGGGGTGCATCGCCTCTGCGGTCTTGGCCGGGTCGTTGTGGTAGGTCGGGACGGTCTCGTTCTCGAAATAGAGCAGCCCGTCGGTGCCTGCCGGAACTTCATCGCCGTCGGGACCGCAGGCGTGCAGCACGCCATGGATCGCCTTGCCGACGCTGCCGGGATGGGTGAGCCATTCCGCCGACTTGATCAGCGTCATGCCGATGCCTTCGGACCCGGCGTAATATTCGATGATGATCGGGCCCCACCATTCGATCATCGCGCGCTTGACCGGGACCGGGCAGGGCGCGGCGGCGTGGATCGCGCGCTGGTGGGAGGAAAGGTCGTAGCGGCTGCGCACCTCGGGCTCGAGCTTGAGCATGCGCACGAAATGCGTCGGGACCCACTGGCTGTCGGTGACGCGATACTTCTCGATCGTCGCCAGCGCGAATTCGGGGTCGAACTTTTCCATCACCACCACGCTCGCGCCCAGGCGATGCGCGGTGGTGCACCAGCCGAGCGGCGCCGCGTGATAGAGCGGCGCGGGCGAGAGATAGACCATCGAACCATCGCTGGGCCAGCCCGCGGCCATGACGGCAAGGCCCAGCAATGCAGTGACCTGCTCGACATCCGCGTCGACCGGCGGGGCCGGGCGAACGCCCTTGGGCCGCCCGGTCGTACCCGAGGAGTAGAGCATGTATTGGCCGATCTGCGGATCGCCGATCGGCCCCGCGGGCTGCGCGGCCAGCGCTGCCTCGAGGCTTTCCACGCAGCTGCCGCCGGCCAGCAGCAAAGGCAGTCCGGGGCATTCGGCACGGATGCCCGGCAGGACCGGGTCGAAGCACCGCGTGGTGATCAGCAGCTTCGCGTCGCAGTCCTTGAGGATATAGGCGATTTCGGGTGCGGTCAGGCGGGTGGAGATCGGCACCATCATCACCCCGCAGCGCTGGGCGCCCCAGACCAGCTGGAGATAGTCGATGGTGTTTTCCATCAGGATCGCAACATGGTCGCCGCGCCCCAGTCCGCGCGAGCGTATCAATTGCGCGAAGCGATTGGCGTAATCGTCCATCTGGCCATAGGTGACGCTCTCGCCGCTGCCGGCCATGATCAGGGCCGGGTGATCGGGGCGCGCCCTGGCGTGGGCTATCGGGTGCATGGCTGTCCTCTCTCTTCCGCCGGTCCTTTGGACTCGTCCGGTTGCGAGAAGAAACCTACCCCAGCCCCGGGAACGGGCAAGAAAAAAGGGCGATGGGTTGCCCCGTCGCCCTGCCTTCCTGTGCCTTCAAGTGTGCGTCAGCTCAGTTTTCTTCGCCGCCACCCTGGCCGCCCGAGCCCATGGCCAGCGCATAGGCACGCTGTGCATCCGATTCGACCATGTAGGGGATCGGATTGACCGCTTCGCCGCCGATGCGCACTTCATAGTGGAGGTGCGGGCCGGTCGAACGACCGGTCGACCCGACATAGCCGATGACGTCGCCCTTGCTCACCCGGACGCCCGGTGCGACCGCGATGCGCGACATATGCGCATAACGGGTCTGCAGTTCGGCGCCATGCTCGAGCGAGACGAAGTTGCCGTAGCTGGAATACCATTCGGCCTTGCTGACGTAGCCGTCGGCGGTGGCGTAGATCGGGGTGCCCATCGGTGCGGAAAGATCGACGCCCTTGTGACTGCGACGGCCACCCAGCACCGGATGGGTGCGCATGCCGTAATCGCTGGTCAGCAGGGTATGTTCGAGCGGCATGCGCGAAGGCACGGCGACCAGTGCATGGGCCGGAACGGCGGCCGGCCGGCCGACCTCTTCCCACTTGGCGAAAAGCTGCTGGAACTGCGCATCGTCACCGTCTTCGACGGTTCCGGCGATACGGCTGACGTCGATCGTGCCGACCGCGGCGGCGGTGTTGGTGTCACCGGCATGAGCAGGTGCGGCGGCAACCGAAAGCCCTGCGGCGATGATTGCGAAGACAAGCGAGGTGCGCCTGGAAGCCATTGCAAACCCGTCCATCCGGCGCTTTTGCGCCCGTTCGTTCCCGACGACCTGGACTTCCCCCGCCCGCGCCACCGAAATCATTCAACACTGCCGGAACCCCCCGGCGTCTCGTGGGTTCGGGTTATCGGTGAAAAACTTAATCAGGCAATAGCTGCGCAGTAGCTGCGCGGCAGACCGCCTGCGAAACGCGCTGAATCGTTGAACGGTGCCTCGAGTCCCCCCCGGGAAGTGCGTCCCGCCAGTTTCCGTCACGATTCCCTTGCGTTCCCGGACCGCCGCGCAGCGCTGCGGCGCATCGAGGTCATGCGCCGCGTGCCGCCGCAAGCACCACTTCGGCGTGCCCCTTGACCTTCACCCTGGGCCAGATGCGCGCGATCGTCCCGTCTTCGGCGAGCAGGTAGGTCGCACGGATCATTCCCATATAGGTCCGCCCGTACAGCTGCTTTTCGCCCCAGACCCCCAGCACATCGGACAGTCCGCCTTCCTCGGCGTCGGTCGCGAGGTCGATCGCAAGGCCATGCCTGTCGATGAACTTGCGGTGCCGGCTCGGCGGATCCTTGCTCACGCCGAGCAGCGCCACCCCGGCGGCGGCGAACGCATCCTCGAGCGCGGAGAAATCCTTCGCCTCGGTGGTGCAGCCGGGGGTATCGTCCCTGGGATAGAAGTAGATCACCGCCTTGCGGCCCTTGAAGTCCGACGGGCGCACGGTCCCGCCGTCCGGGGTTTCCATCGCGATATCGGGCATGGCATCGCCCACGCCCGCCACGGTGCTGTTCATCACTCGATCTCCAGTTTCTCGTTGAATACATCCTGCCAGGCCGCCGCGACGTCGCGCCGCGCCGCGCCCAGACGTTCGACCAGCTCGGCATAATCCGCGCAACCGCTTTGCCGCGCAAGGATCGCAGCGGCGGCATCGCCGGGCCGGTCGAGATCGGGGGCAAGCAGCCGCGTCCCCACCAGCAGCCGCGTCATCAGGTCGCGGGCCGCGGCGATACATGGCGGCAGATGGCCCGCCGCAACCAGCCCGGCAATCGCCGCACGAAGGTCCGGCGTCAGCGCGATACGGTGGAGCAATTGCAGGAAGTGGACGAGGAACTCGACGTCGACCAGCCCGCCGCGCAGCAGCTTGGCGTCGAGCGGTCCCTTGGGCGCCTTGTGCTTCGCCATCTCGCCGCGCATCTCCAGCGCATCGGCGCGCAGCCTGGCCGGATCGCGCGACCGGTTGAGGATCGAGGCCACGATCGCATCGACGCCGCGCCGCGCAGCTTCGCCGGCGACCAGCACCCGCGCGCGCTGCAGCGCCATGTGCTCCCAGGTCCAGGCATCCTCGCGCTGATAGCGCGCGAAGCTGTCGACGCCCACCGCCAGCGGCCCCTGCGCGCCCTGCGGGCGCAGCCGCGTGTCGACTTCGTACAGCGCGCCCTGCGCGGTCGGCACGCTCAGAGCGGCGGTCACGCGCTGCGCCAGCCGGTTGAAATAGAGCGTGGCGCCGAGCGGCCTCGCGCCATCGGACTCGGCATCCTGCGGGCCGGTGAACAGATAGACGATGTCGAGATCGGACGCATGGGTCAGCAGCCCGCCGCCCAGCCTGCCCAGCCCGAGCACCACCAATTCGCTGCCCGCGATCCGCCCGTGACGCGTGGCGAATTCCGCCTGCGCTTCCTCGACGGCGACCTTCAGCGCCGCCTCGGCCACCCGCGACAGCGCGGCGGCGATGTCGAGCGGGTCGCGCGCGGCTTCGATCAACAGCACACCCAGCGCAAAGCGCGCCTCGCCGGTGACGATGCGGATGCGGTCGAGCCGCTTTTCATAGTCGTCGCCGCGCTCGCGCTGGCGCATCGTCGCAGCGAGTTCGTCGACGCTGCCCGGCAGGTCGAGCGCGCTGCGATCGATCAGCGCATCGAGCAGGTCGGGCTTGCGCGCCAGCTCGTCCGCCAGCGGCGGGGCCAGCGTGAGGCAATCGGCGACGAGTTCGAACAGGCCGGGCCGCGCCTCGAGCAGGCGGAACAGGTTGATCGCCGTGGGCAACCGCGCCAGCATCGTCTCCCACCGCGCCAGCGTACGATCGGGTTCATCCGATGCGGCGATCGAGGCAAGCAGCGCCGGCCGGATCGTATCGAAGGCCGCCAGCGCCGCGTGGCTGCGCAGGGCCGGGAAGCGCCCGTCGGTCCAGCCGCCGACGCGTTCGGCCGCCGCGCCCGCAATTGCTGTCCCACCGGCCGGTGAGGGCACCGCTTCCACCGACCTGCCGTCTTCCGCCAATAGCGCATCGAAACGCGCCGCCACCGGTACGGTGACGTCACGCAAATGTGCAAGCAGGGTGGTTGCGTCCGCCATCCCATGCAGCCGCGCGACATTGTCGAGCGCGTCGCCACCCGGCAGCGTATGCGTCTGGTGGTCCTCGACCATCTGCAGGCGGTGTTCGATCACGCGCAGCGCGTCGTAGCTTTCGCCCAGCACCTGCGCATCCTCCGGTGCTATCCGGCCGGTTGCCGCCAGCGCATCGAGCGTTGCCCGCGTCCCGCGCAGCCGCAGGCCGGGATCGCGACCGCCATGGATCAGCTGGTGCGTCTGGGCAAAGAATTCGATCTCGCGAATCCCTCCGCGACCCAGCTTGAGGTTGAACCCGGGCGCCGGTTCGACCGGCCCGCTCTGCTGTTCGCGGATCCTGCGCGTCAGGCGGCGGATCTCGTCGATCGCGCCGAAATCGAGGCTGCGCCGCCATACGAAGGGGCGGATATGGTCGAGGAAGGCCTCGCCCCGCGCGATGTCCCCGGCGCAGGCCCGCGCGCGGATGAAGGCGGCGCGTTCCCACGCCAGCGCCGAGCTTTCGTAATGCGTCGTGGCGGCATTGAGCGAGATCGCCAGCGGGCTGACTTCGGCCGCCGGACGCAGGCGCAAATCGACCCGGAAGACATAGCCCTCATGCGTCACTTCGGAGAGCAGGCGCACGATCTCGCGGGCATAGCGCTGCGCCGCCTCGCCCGGCTCGTCGCGCGCGCGCCGCGGCAGGCTCTCGGGGTCATAGAGCAGGATCGGATCGATATCCGACGAATAATTGAGTTCGCCCGCGCCGTGCTTGCCCAGCGCGAGGCCGATCATGCCCGCATTGGGCGCATCCTCCACCCGGCGTGCGATGGCATCGCCGATCGCGGCATGCAGCGCGCGGTCGGCGAAGGCCGACAGTTCGTGCATGACCATCGCAAGGTCGAAGGCGCCTGCCAGGTCGCCGATCGCCAGCACCAGCGCGATGCCAAGGCGCTCGCGCCGCAGCGCGGTCGCGACGTCACTCCCCTCCGCCGCCGCTGCCTTGGCCGCCAGCAGCGCCCGATCGCCCGTGCCCTGTTCGAGCATTTCCGCCAGCTCGGGACGCCGCGCGAGCGCGCGCGCAAGGAACGGCGCGTGGGCACGGGCGCGGGCAAGGGCAAAGGACCAGTCGGCAGCCATTGCCGGCTCTCCTGCCGCCGCACCCCGCCTTGCGCAAGCTTGCCCTCGCGCCGCCATGCTGACACAAGCGTATCCGTTGTCGCTATACCAGAGAGGATGCCGATGAATCGCCCCACGTTTGCCGCCGCAGCGGTGCTGTTCCTGTCCGCCTGCTCGATGGGGGCGGGTGCCGACAGCCATGCAGGTACGGGCTTCAATGTCCCCGAGGTTGCTGCCGGGGACCTTGCCGAAGACACGATGCGGCGCGTCATCGCCAGGCTTGCTTCCGATGAATTCGAGGGCCGCGCGCCGGGGACACCGGGCGAAGCGAAGACCGTCGCCTATCTGATCGAGGAATTCCGGCAGGCCGGTCTCGCACCGGGCAACCACGGAAGCTGGGTGCAGAAGGTGCCGCTGGTCGAGATCGGCGGCACGAATTTCGCCCCGCTGACCATCGCTGGCGGCAAGGGCGCGCCGATGCGCTTCGCATATGGCAAGGACTGGATCGGCGCGACCTATCGCGAAGACGCCAGGACCGTGCTCGACACCAGCGAACTGGTGTTCGTCGGCTTCGGGATCAACGCGCCCGAGAAGGGCTGGAACGATTACGCGGGCCTCGACATGAAGGGCAAGACCGCGGTCATCCTGGTCAACGACCCCGATTACGGGAACACGGGTCTCGAAGGGCCCTTCAACGGTCGCGCCATGACCTATTACGGGCGCTGGACCTACAAATACGAGGAGGCGGCGCGGCAGGGAGCGGCCGCCGCAATCATCATCCATGACAGCTTCCCTGCCGCCTATGGCTGGAACGTGGTCGAATCCTCCTGGACCGGCCCGCAGGTCTATGCCCAGCGCGAGGACAAGGGCGCCAGCCAGACGCTGGTCAACGGCTGGATCCAAAAGCCCGTGGCCGAACGGATCTTCGGCGCGGCCGGACAGGATCTTGCCAGGCTTGCCGCTGCGGCCAAGCGCAAGGGATTCAAGCCGGTGCCGCTGGGGGTGACCGCCTCGACCAGCTTCGGCAACACCATCCGCACTTTCGAATCACACAATGTGGTGGGCCTGCTCAAGGGCGCCGAGGCGCCCGACGAATATGTGCTCTTCTCGGCGCACTGGGACCATTTGGGCCGCTGCAAGCCCGACGCGGGCGGCGATGGCATCTGCAATGGGGCGGTCGACAATGCGACCGGCTCGGCTGCGCTCGTGGCGCTCGCCGAGGCCAGCGCCAAGGCCGGACCCGCGCGGCGCAGCCAGGTCTTCCTGGCGGTCACCGCCGAGGAATCGGGCCTGCTGGGCAGCGACTACTACGCCGCCAACCCGGTGTTCCCGCTGGCGCGGACCGTGGGCGGGCTCAATATCGACGGCCTGCTCCCCGGGGGACGCGCCAGGGACGCGACCATCGTCGGCGGCGGCAAGAACGAACTCGACAAGTTCCTCGACTGGGCGCTCGGCGCAGAGAAGCGGTCCGGTACGCCCGAACCGACCCCGGAAAAGGGCTATTACTATCGTTCCGACCACTTCAGCATGGCCAAGCGCGGCGTGCCCATGCTCTATATCGACGCGGGCGAGGACCTCGAGCAAGGCGGCAAGGAAGCGGGAGCCGGAATGGCGGAGGACTACACGGTCAACCGCTATCACCAGCCAGGCGACGAATATGACGCGGGCTGGGATCTCTCGGGCCTGATGCAGCAGCTCCAGCTCTACTATCGCATCGCCCGCAGCATGGCGATGTCGAGCGGTTGGCCCAACTGGGTAGAGGGCGACGAGTTCAAGGCCACGCGCGACGCAAGCTGCGCCGCCGCCAACGACAACGACGCCGCCGACGACAGGGGCTGCTGAACCGCACTGCCGGTAAGGTTCGATCGATGCCCTGCACGATGCCGCCCGAATGGGCGCCGCAAGACTGGCTGTGGATCGGCTTCCCGCACGATGCCCGGGAATGGCCCGCGGTTCTTCCCCGCGCACAGGAACAGATCGCCGCCTTCGCCAGCGCGGTCGCCGATAGCGGGCAGGAGGTGCGGCTGCTGGTACGCGATGCCGCCAACGAAGCGCGGGCCCGCGCGCTTGCCAGCGGGGCGGTGACGCTGGAACGGCGCCATTATGGCGACATCTGGCTGCGCGATACCGGCCCGCTGGTGCTGTGCGATGGCGCGGGACGGCGCATGGCCAGGCGGTTCGGCTTCAACGGCTGGGGCGGCAAATATCTGATGGACGGCGACCAGACGATCGGCGCCGAGATCGCGCGCGACGCGGGGCTCGAGCTTGCCACCGGCGACTGGATTCTCGAGGGCGGGGCGATCGACGGCGACGGGACCGGGCTGGTCGCGACCACCGAACAATGCCTGCTCAATCCCAACCGCAACCCGCAGTTGACGCGCGGGGAAATCGAGCAGCGCCTCAAGCGCGACCTCGGCTTCACCCGCGTGCTGTGGCTGGGCGATGGGCTGGTCAACGACCATACCGACGGCCATGTCGACAATCTGGCGCGCTTCGTCGCGCCGGGCACGCTGTGCCTGCCGCGCGCGATGGGCAACGATGATCCCAATGCCGCGGTCTATGCCGATGCGAAGCGGCGAGCGGGGGAAGCGGGCGTCGTGGTCAGGGAAATCCCCTCGCCCGGGCGCATGGCCAGCCACGGCCGGATCGAGCCGGCCAGCTACGCCAATTTTGCGATCACCAGCCGCCTCGTGGTCGTGCCGACGTTCGGTTCGCCCTTCGATAAGGAAGGCGTCGCGGCCATCGCGGAACTGTTCCCCGACCGGGAGACCATCGGCCTGCCGGGCGAGGCGGTACTGGCCGGCGGCGGCGGCTTCCACTGCGCGAGCCAGCAGATGCCCGCCGCCGGCCGGGTTCCTTAACCCTTCGTTAGGGATTGGGGCACACAATGGCCGCATGGTCCAGGCTATCGCTCTTGCACGCGCCTATGTCGCCCCGCGGCAGTTGGCTGGTGTCGCACGCGCGCTGATCGTATCGGGCTGCGGCCTTGCGCTGGTGCTGGCAGGACCGGCGCTGCCCTTCTGAGCTTCTTCCCACTCGCACAGTAACTTGCGGCCCACCTGCACCGAACCACGGTGCAAAGGAGTAAGTGCCCATGAAGCTCGCGTCCGCCGCCCTTGCCGCCATCGTCGCCGGATCTGCCCTGGCCCTGTTCGTGCAGGGCGGAGCGCCCGCCGCTGCCGCAGCCGAAGGTCCGGCTCGCCCGGTCCTGCTTGAACTCTTCACCAGCCAGGGCTGCAGCAGCTGCCCGCCGGCCGACCGGCTCGCCGAGAAACTCGCCCGCGAAGACGGCCTCATCGTGATCTCGCGCCCGGTAACCTATTGGGACCGGCTCGGCTGGAAGGACACGCTCGCGCGCGAGGACAATACCCGGCTCCAGCGCGCCTATGCCTCGCGCAGGCTGGCCGGCGAGAACGGTGTCTACACCCCGCAGATAGTGGTCGATGGCCGGCGCGGGGCGGTTGGTTCCAACGAGGCGGCCATTCGCCAGATGATTGCGCAGGAGGCCTCGGGCCCGGCCGCAATCTCGGCGAAGCGCCTGAGCGACGGCGGACTCGCGGTCGGGCTGGCCGGCGCGGCGCCGGCGAAGGCGGAACTGATGCTGATCGCGCTCAAGCGGCATGTCACCGTGAGGATTGCCGCGGGCGAAAACGGCAACCGGGCGATCGGCTACACCAATGTCGTGGTCGGCGAACGCCCGATCGCCGAGTGGGCCGGGGGCGAACAGGGCGTGCGGGTTACGCCGGGCGAACTCGCCACACCGGGGGCCGACACCTATGCGCTGGTGCTGCGTGGCAAGGGGGCGGGCCCGGTGCTGGCCGCTCGACTGGTCAGCTGAGGCCCGACCGGGCGGTTCGCTGACATCGAGTCGTTCCGGTTCCGACAAGCCGCGATCAGCGCAGGTCGGGCGGGGTGGCTGCCTGCGTCAGCATCGCGATGGCCTCGTCCACCGGCATCGTCTGCTGGTGCTGCTCGCCCAGCGTGCGGATCGCGACCGTGCCCTCTTCGGCCTCGCGCTTGCCCACCACCAGCATGTGCGGAACCTTGGCCAGCGAGTGTTCGCGCACCTTGTAGTTGATCTTCTCGTTGCGCAGGTCGCCCGCGGCACGAATGCCTGCCGCCTCGAGCCTTGCCACCACTTCGTTCGCATAGCCGTCGGCATCGGACACGATCGTCGCCACCACCGCCTGCGTCGGCGCGAGCCACACGGGCAGCCTGCCGGCGAAATGTTCGATCAATATGCCGATGAAGCGCTCATAGCTGCCGAAGATCGCGCGATGGAGCATCACCGGGCGATGCCGCTCGCCATCCTCGCCGATGTAGCTGGCATCGAGCCGTTCGGGCAGCACGCGGTCCGACTGGATCGTGCCGACCTGCCAGGTGCGGCCGATCGCATCGGTCAGGTGCCATTCGAGCTTGGGGGCGTAGAAGGCGCCTTCGCCCGGCAATTCCTCCCAGCCGTATTCCCCGGTCGCCATCCCGGCGTCGACCACCGCCTGGCGCAGCTCCGCCTCGGCCTTGTCCCAATCCTGTTCGGAACCGAAGCGCTGTTCGGGCCGCAGCGCCAGCTTGACCGCATAGGTAAAGCCGAAATCCTTGTAGACCCGGTCGGCGAGCCGGCAGAAATTGCGCACCTCGTCGATGATCTGGTCCTCGCGGCAGAAGATATGGCCATCGTCCTGCGTGAACTGGCGCACGCGCATCAGCCCGTGGAGCGCGCCATGCGGTTCGTTGCGATGGCAGCAGCCGTTCTCGACCAGCCGCAGCGGCAGGTCGCGATAGGACTTGATCCCCTGCTTGAAGATCAGGACATGCGCCGGGCAGTTCATCGGCTTCAAGGCCATCCACTCGGCGGCATCGGACACCAGCGGCCCCTCGTCCTCAATGTTGGGCACCTCGTCGGGAATGACGAACATGTTTTCGCGATACTTGCCCCAATGACCGGACCTCTCCCATTGGCGCGCGTCCATCACCTGCGGCGTCTTGACCTCGCGGCAGTCGGCACCCTGCACCGCGCGGCGGATATAGTCTTCCAGCATGCGGTAGACGACATAGCCCTGCGGGTGCCAGAAAACCGAACCATGCGCCTCTTCCTGCAGGTGGAACAGGTCCATCTCGCGGCCCAGCCGGCGGTGGTCGCGCCTGGCCGCCTCTTCCAGCTTGAGAAGATGCGCATCGAGCTGCTTCTTGTTGAGCCAGCCGGTGCCGTAAATGCGCGTCAGTTGGGCATTGCGCTGGTCGCCGCGCCAATAGGCCCCGGCGACGCGCATCAGCTTGAACGCGGCGGGATCGAGCCTGCCCGTGCTGGGCAGGTGCGGGCCGCGACACATGTCGAGCCAGTCGTCGCCCGACCAGTAGACCGTCAGCGCCTCGCCCTCGGGAAGTTCGCGCGCCCATTCGGCCTTGAAGACCTCGCCTTCGGCCTGCCACTTGTCGATCAGTTGCGGGCGGCTCCAGACTTCGCGGCGCAGCGGCTTGTCGGCGCGGATGATTGCGCGCATCTGCTCCTCGATCGCGGGCAGGTCGTCCATCGAGAAGGGCGCGCGCGTGTCGGGCGCCTTCACGTCATAGTAGAAGCCATCGTCGGTCGCCGGACCGAAGGTGATCTGCGTGCCCGGCCACAGCGCCTGCACCGCTTCGGCAAGGACGTGGGCGTAATCGTGGCGTGCCAGTTCGAGCGCGTCGGCCTCGTCGCGCCCCGTCACCAGCGCCAGCTCGGCATCGCCTTCGAACGGGCGGGTCAGATCGCGCAGCTCCGCCCCCGAACCGTGGTTCACGCGCGCCGCGATCGCCGCCTTGGCCAGCCCCGGCCCGATCGCCGCGGCGACATCGGCAGGGGTGCTGCCGCGCGGCATTTCGCGCACCGAGCCGTCGGGCAGGCTGATCTTGAGAAGGTCCGTCATCGTCTCATCCTGGGCCTTTTGGCCGTTTGCTTGGCGCCCTTGGCACAATAGGGCGCGCGCTTGAAGCGGCGTTTGGCTGAAAATCGCGATTTCGGGAGGAAGCGCCCACCGCCCGAAACCGGGCGGCGGTGGCGCGATCAGGCCGCGACCAACCGCCCCCGGATGCCCGGGGCGGTGGTAGTGACGGCCGCGATCCGCATCTGCGTCATGCGGACCCGGATAGCGGCGAGGCGTTAATTTCTCAACCGATATCGAGCTTGCGGCTTCCGGCCAGCGTGGTGATGCGCCTGGCACCGGTCACGCCCGCGCCCTTCTCGCGCACGCTGGCGAGGAAGCGATACTCGCTGGTCGCGCTGCCCGGGCGCAGTTCGACCGCCATGTAGCCGCGCTGCGAGGCGTCCATCCACTTGAGCTGCGGGTTGTTGGCGATGGTGCTGCGCGCCATCGTGTCCACGGGGATTTGCGGCAGGCTGCTTTCGAGACCGGGCGAGGCCACCGAATGCCCGCCGAACTCGATACCGACAGGCGTGCCGTCGAGGTCGAGGTCGAAGGCCCAGGCGTTGTGGGTATCGCCCGCCAGGCTGATGAAGTTCGCATCGGCCGCCAGCGCCGCTTCGTAGACGCGCGCGCGCGCCGCGGGATAGCCGTCCCACGCGTCCATGTTGAACGGCACGCCTTCGGCCCCGGCCGCGGCGCCGGAGAGGACCCGGCGGCGGACATAGTCGGGCACGTCCTTGGGCAAGGCATCCGCGATCGCCGGCGAGGATGCCAGCCGGCCCATCAGCACCTGCTGCACCAGGACCTGCCAGGTCTTGCCTTCGCCCTTCGAGCGCTTGAGCCCTTGCGCCAGCCAGGCCTGCTGCTCGGCGCCGAGCAGTTCGCGGGAGGGGTCCTGCCATGTGCCGTCGCGGAAGGCGGCAAGCGCGGCCTTGGTCCTGTCCGGGTCGTTTCCACCGCTTGCGATGATCTCGCCGAGGTTGAACTGGTGGCTCCTGCCGGTCAGCCTCGTCTCGAGCCTGAACAGCGTCGCGAGATCGCCGATTTCGTAGCTGGTCCAGTCCTCGTCGGAAACCGGCATCCATTCGCGATAGGCCTTCATCGCCGCCGCCTTGCGCGTGCTCCAGTCACCTTCGGTCGCGGGCTGGTGGTTCTCGGCTCCATCCCTCCACGAATCATTCGCGATTTCGTGATCGTCCCACATCGAAATCATCGGATAGAGTTGATGCAGGCGGCGCAGGTCAGGGTCGCGGCGATAGGTGGCATAGCGTTCGCGATAGTCGGCCAGCGCGACCAGTTCCTGCGTGGGCCACACCTTGCGGCCCGCCACGGTCTGTTCCGCCGAAGGGTAGGTGCCCGAAGCATATTCGTAGAAATAGTCGCCCAGGTGCAGCACGCAGTCGAACTCGTCGGCGGCAGCGGCATGGGCATAGGCGTTGAACCAGCCGAAGCCGATGTTCGAACAGCTGAACACCGCCATGCGAAAGCGATCGGTCGGCCCTTCGGGCAGGGTCCTGGTTCGTCCGGCATCGGACACCGAGCCATCGGGGGCGACGAAGCGATAGTAATACCAGGTTCCGGGGCGCAGACCCTCGGCCCAGGCCTTGGTGCACCAGTCGTTATCGGGGGTGGCCGATGCGTCCCCGCCGGCTGTCAGGCTGGCGAAATCACCGGTCTGCGAAACCTGCCATTCGAGCGTGACCGCCTGGCGCGCGACATAACGCGTCCACAGCAGGACCTTGCCGCTTCCCGGCTCGCCGCTGGCCACGCCGTGGGTGAATCCCGCCTCGCGTTCCTGTGCCGACAAGGGTGCGGCAAGCAGGCCGCCACCCAGCAGGCCGCCCTTGAGCAGAGTGCGACGATCGAGCGCGGGAAGCGATGCGGCGGCAGGTGGCTCGGATGCGATCATGGGGGCGTCTCCTTTGTCGCGCCGATGCCTGCGCCCGATGACAGGAGAAAGACAGGGACGATATCACCCTGGCCCGGTGCATCGGCGGGTCGGTAGCAGGCGCTTTGACAAAGATTGACATTATCCCCGCCATGCCGGAGCATTTGCTTGTAAGGTTTTGAGGGGGTTCTTTTTTATCATGCACAGCAATGTCGATGACAAAGCCGGCGAAAGCGCTTTCGCGTTCGAGGGCACTTGGCGTGAATTCGCCCCGATCGCCTTCACCAACCTGCTGCTGACCATCGTCACGCTGGGGATCTATCGCTTCTGGGCGACCGCGCGCGAACGGCGCTATCTGTGGTCGCGCAGCCGCTTCGTCGACGAGAACCTCGAATGGGCGGGCACGGGCAAGGAGCTGTTCCTCGGTTTCGTGATGGTCATGCTGTTGTTCTTGCTACCCTATTTCGCCCTGACTTTCGTGGCGCAGGCGCTGATCGCGCGCGGTCAGGAAGCACTGGGACTGGCACTGGTTTCGGGCGCCCTCCTGCTGATCTTCTACCTGGGCGGCGTCGCGCGCTTTCGTGCGCTGCGCTATCGCCTGTCGCGCACCCATTGGCGAGGCATCCGCGGCGGAAGCGACGATCAGGGGCTGGCGTTCGGCGTTACCTATATGTGGAAGACGGTGGTCGGCATGCTTCCCGCCGGCCTGCTGATCCCCTGGTCGATGACCAGCCTGTGGAACGAACGCTGGAGCAAGATGAGCTTCGGCCCCTTCGCTTTCGCATCGAATGCCGATCCGGGGGAGGTCTTTGCGCGATTCCTGCTGTTCTATCTCGCCCCTTTCATCCTGTTCGGTATCGGAATCGTGGCCGCCGTATCCGGCGCGGCGACTGGCTTCACCGGCCAGCCGAGCGATACCGGCGCGACGACCATGGTGATCGGCGTCATCGGGGCGATCGCGTTCTTCTATCTCGGGCTCGGCCTGATCGCGGTCGCGTTCTATGCCAAGTTCTACCGAGTCGCGATCGGCGCGCTGCGCTGGCGCAATCTCGAATTCAGCTTCAACGCGAGCACGATGGACTGGGTCAGGCTGCTGCTGGTCGATGTCATGCTGGTGGTGTTCACCCTGGGCATCGGCGCGATCTTCCTGTCCTATCGCCACTGGAAGTTCTTCATCACCCATCTCGAGGCGCATGGCGAAATCCTGCTCGACGAACTGACCCAGTCGACCACGACCATCGCCGCGCATGGCGAGGGGCTGCTCGACGCCTTCGACGTCGGCGCGTTCTAGCGATGGACGGGGGATTCGCGGTCGCGGCGAGCTGGTACGATGGCGGCAATGCGCTGCGCCATGAAGGGACGGCGCGCTGGGACGGGCGTGAAGGATTTGTGCTCGACTCGGGAACCTCGCGGATCGAAGTGCCGCTGGCCGAACTGCGCTTCAGCGAAACGCGGGGCGCAACGCGAATCTATCACCGCGCGGGCGAGGATGGGTTTCGCCTGATCCTTCCCCGCGATGTACCGGCAGGACTTGCCGGCCGCTTGCCCGCGAGCGGCGAATACGGGGCCTGGATCGACCGGCTCGGGCTGGGCCGCGCGGGGGCGATCTTTGCTGTCGTCAGCGCCGCCGCCGTGGCACTGTTCGTGACCGCGCCCGACTGGCTTGGCCCGCGCATCCCCGAAAGCTGGGAACGCCGCATCGGCGAAGCGATGGTCGGCGATCTTGGCGGGCGGCTGTGCCACACGCCCGCGGGCGACGCGGCGCTCGACAAGCTGCTGGCCAAGGTCGATCCGGGCCAGACCAGGGTTCGCGCCGGGGTTGCCAATATCGGCCTGATCAACGCGGTCGCGCTGCCGGGCGGGCAGGTGCTGCTGTTCGACGGGATCGTCCGGCAGGCGCAAAGCCCGGAAGAGCTGGCCGGGGTGCTGGGCCACGAAGTCGGTCATGTCCGCGAGCGCCACGTAATGACCGCATTGCTGCGCCAGTTCGGACTTTCGGTACTGCTCGCCGGAGCGAATTCGGGGATCGGCGACACGGCCGCGGGAATCGCCTCGATGGGCTATTCGCGCGAAGCCGAGCGCGAGGCCGATGCCTTCGCCCGCGCACGCATGGCGACAAGCAGGATCTCGCCCGCCGCTACCGCTGATTTCTTCGAGCGAATGGCCGGGGAGAGCGGCGAGAGCGAAAGCGACTCTGCGCTGATCGGCTGGCTCGCAAGCCATCCCGCCGCTCTGGAACGAGCTAGGGCCTTCCGGGCTGCGGGGAAGAAGGGCGCGGCCTATCTGCCCGTCCTGAACGCAAGCGAATTCGCCGCGCTCAAATCCATGTGCGCGGACGATCCCGAGGTCGAGACGTTCGACCTCTTCTAGCACGTCTTGCGGCACCGCCCCTTGCAATCGCCCGTCCAAGCCCCGACAGCGTGACGCCATGAGCGAAGCGCGCTTCCACACCATGCCAGACGGGCGCCGTATCGCCTATCGCCTTACCCCCGGACACGGCCCCGCGCTGGTGTTCCTTCCTGGCTATATGTCGGACATGGCAGGCAGCAAGGCGAGCGCGATTTTCACGGCCGCGCGGCAGCGCGGGCAGGCCTGCCTGCTGCTCGACTATTCGGGCTGCGGGCTCAGCGGGGGCAGCTTTGCCGACGGCACGCTGTCGCGCTGGCGGGCCGAAGTGCTGGCGCTGGTCGACGCACTGGTCGATGGTCCGGTCATCGTGGCCGGCTCGTCGATGGGCGGGTGGCTGATGCTGCTTGCGGGGCAGGCGCTGGGTGATCGGCTGGCGGGGCTGGTGGGGATCGCCGCGGCCCCCGATTTTACCGAGTGGGGCCGCTCGGCCAGCGAAAAGGCCCGGCTGACGGCGGGCGAAACCGTCTACGATGAAAATCCCCATGGGCCTGAGCCGACGCCGATGCATCCCGGCTTTTTCGCCGACGCGCAGGCGCAGTTGCGGCTGGGCGCCACGATCCCGCTCGCCGTGCCCGTGCGGCTGATCCACGGACAGCGCGACGCCGAGGTGCCGTGGGACGTCAGCATGCGGCTCGCGCAGGCGCTGCGTTCGGATGCGGTACAGGTGACGCTGGTAAAGGACGGCGATCACCGGCTGTCGCGCGCGCAGGACATCGCCCTGCTGCTGCGCAGCATCGCCGAACTTTCGGAGAGCCTGACGTGATCGCATCGCTCCTTGCCCTGTTGCTGATGCAGGTCGGCCCCAACCCTTCGGGCGGGGCGATTCCCGGCGTGCCCGACGAGCTACGCGACCGCCCGCCGCGCGCGAGCAATGAGGTGACCGCGAGCGCGATCGAACCATCCCCGCGCGGCGACTCTCTGCGCCGCTGCCTCGCTTTGGCCGCGAGCGAGCCCGAGGACGCACTCGATTTCGCCAATGGCTGGCGGCAGGCGGCCGACAGCGAGCTCGAGCTGGCGCAATCCTCGCATTGCCTCGGCCTTGCGCTGGTCCGGCTCGAGCGGTTCGACGAGGCGCGCCGGATCTTCGAGGTCGCCAGCGCAGAGGCGCCCGGCGAACTGCCCGCCTACCGCGCCCGGCTGGCAGGAATGGCGGGCAATGCCGCGCTCGCCGACGGCAAGCCCGCAACCGCCGAGCCGCTGTTCGCGCAGGCCCTGTCCGAAGCGACGAGGTCCGCCGATGCCGCGCTGATCGCCGGCTTCCAGATCGACCGTGCCCGCGCGCTGGTCGCCTCGGGGCGAGCGGAGGAGGCGGTGGCCGCGCTTGAATCCGCGCGCGCCGCCGACCCGGCCAATGCCAAGGCCTGGCTCCTTTCGGCAACGCTCTCGCGGCGGCTCGAACGGTTCGACGAGGCGCAGCGGCAAATCGAACAGGCCGCCACGCTCGACCCGCGCGATCCCGCGATCGGGCTCGAAGCAGGGGTCATAGCCGCACTGGCCGGACGCGACGAGGATGCACGCAAGAGCTTCGAATCGGTCCTGGCGGTCGCTCCCGGCAGCGACGAGGCCGCCCGCGCCACGGCCTATCTGGAGCAGCTCGCCCAATGACGGCCTTCTCCGCCTCCCGACCTCGCTCCGGTCGCGAGGCCGGGACGAGGCTGAGGGCAAAGGCGGGGGCATCGGCGCGCCATGCATGGGGGATTGCGCGGTGACGTGCGCGGCACCTTGCGGAGCATCGGCAAGAGGCCTAGGCGCGCCGTCTGACATCGCTGTCGCACGACACGGAAATTACACGATAGCGAAATGATCGTACGCCGAGAGACGAGAGGCCCCCGATGGGTTCGAACAGCGTAGCCGGAGCCAAGCCGGCCAGGATTTCCCCGAAACTGCTGACCGCTATCGCCGAGCGCATGGAACACTCGCTGCTGCGCGGCGATACGCCCTTTGCGCATGACAAGCTCGCCGAAGCGGCCGGCTTCGTCGCCGCCACCGCGGTCCACCGCGAAGCGGGCCGTTCCGTGATCCAGGTCGAAAGCGCCACCGATGATCGGCGCTTCACCCGGATCGCCATCGTCAACGACGACATGCCCTTCCTGGTCGATTCGGTTGCCGCTGCCATCGCCGCGCTGGGGCTGTCGATCGATCGGCTGGTCCACCCTGTTCTTCCGGTCGAGCGCAACAAGGGCATGGTGCTGACCGCGATCCCCGCAGGCGATCCCGAGGATGCCGAATGGGAATCGATGATCTACATCGAAACCACGCGCGTCGATGCCCGCACCCGCCGCGCGCTCGAGCACACGCTTCGCGAGACGCTGGGCGACGTGCGCGCGGCGGTGACCGACTGGCCCAGGGTGCAGCAGGCCATGGTCACCGACGCCAGGCGGATTGCCGACGCCGACAGCGAGGGCGCGGCGCTGCTCGAATGGCTCAATTCGGGGATGCTGACCCAGCTCGGCCACGTTACCCGCCACCGCGACGGGTCGACCGAAAGGCCGCTGGGCATCTGTCGCAAGAGCGCGCGCGAACTGCTCGCCGATGCGTCCTATGGCCGCGCCTTCGCCTGGTTCGAGGATCGGGCCAATACGCGCATCCCGCTGATCATCAAGGCCAACCATCTCAGCAATGTCCATCGCCGGGTCCCGCTCGACCTGTTCATCGTCCCGGTGCGCGAAGACGGCAGGCTGGTGGCATTGTCGGTCCACGCCGGGGTCTGGACCAGCGCCGCGCTGGCGGCCGCGCCGCGCAATGTCCCGCGTCTGCGCCGGCAGGTCGACGAACTGCGCGATCGCCATGGTTTCGACGACACCGGCCATGCCGGCAAGGCGCTGGTCCACGCGCTGACCGCGCTGCCGCACGACCTGCTGATCGGCTTTTCCGAAGAAGACGTCGAGCGCGTCGCGACGACCATGATGAGCCTGGTCGACCGTCCGCGGCCGCGCCTCGCGCTGGTCGAGGCCCCGCTGGAGCGACACCTGTTCGCTTTCGTCTGGCTGCCGCGCGACATGGTGGCGACGCAGGTGCGGCTGGAAATCCAGGCGCTGCTCGAACAGGCCGCCTCGGCCCGGCTGCTCGACTGGAGCCTCGAGGTCGAAGGCGGCAATCTCGCCACGATCCGCTTCGTGTTCGATATCCGCGACGGCGCGGTCGCGCCCGACGAGGCGCAGGTCGAAGAGCAGATGCGGACCCTGCTGCGCGGCTGGAGCGAGGCGGTCGAGGCCGAACTGGCCACGATCGAGGAGCCCGCCCGCGCCGCGGCGCTGGCGCTGCGCTATGCCGAAGCCTTCCCGACGCCCTTTCGCGGGCGCTTCGGCGCGCACGAGGCGGCGCACGACATCGCGCGGCTGCATCGTCTCGGCGCCAGCCTCGAAAGCGGGCAAGTCGCACGCGGCGCGCGCCTGTATATCTGCGAGCGCGAGGCCGATGCCTGCCTGCGGCTCAAGCTCTACCAGTCCGAAGGCAGCCTGCCGCTGTCCGAGGGTGTGCCCGTGCTCGAGAATTTCGGTTTCCACGTGCAGTCGGAAATGCCCACCGTTCTCGACGACGGGCGGCTGGGCACGATCCACGATTTCCGCCTCGAGCTGAAGCCGGGCGGCGATGCCAGGTCGCTGGTCGAACGCGCCGCCGCGATCGAGGAGGCGATCGCCGCCGTGCTCAATGGCGAGGCGGAGAACGACCCGTTCAACCGGCTGGTGCCCGAGGCCGGGCTGTCCGCGCGCGAGGCCGACTGGCTGCGCGCCTTCTATCGCTATCTGCGACAGATCGGCATGAGCTTCACCATCTACACCGCGGTCGATGCGCTCGCCGCCGCGCCCGAGGTGACCCGCGCACTGGTCGCGCTGTTCACCGCGCGCCACGATCCCGCCTTCAAGGGCAATCGCGACCACGCCGTCGACGAGGCGCACGCGGCGATCAAGCGCGGCCTCGCCAAGGTCAAGGCGATCAACGACGACCGCCTTCTGCGGCTCTACAACGCGCTGGTCGATGCGATCCTGCGCACCAATGCCTTCGCCCCGGCGGCACAGGAAGCGCTGGCGTTCAAGATCGACAGCGCGAAGGTTCCCGGCCTGCCCCGGCCCGTCCCCTATCGCGAGATCTTCGTCTATTCGCGCCGGGTCGAAGGCATCCACCTGCGCGCCGGGCCGATCGCCCGCGGGGGCCTGCGCTGGTCCGACCGGCGCGACGATTTCCGCACCGAAATCCTCGGCCTGATGAAAGCGCAGCGGGTCAAGAACGCGGTGATCGTGCCAACCGGCGCCAAGGGCGGATTCTATCCCAAGCAGCTGCCCAACCCCGCGCTCGACCGCGAAGGCTGGGCCACCGAAGGGCGTGCCAGCTACGAAGTCTTCATCCGCACGCTGCTTTCGCTTACCGACAACATCGTCGCGGACAAGGTCGTCCACCCCGATCACGTAGTGATCACCGATGGCGAGGATCCCTATTTCGTGGTTGCCGCGGACAAGGGCACCGCGACCTTTTCCGACATCGCCAATGCGATCGCGGAAAGCCGCGATTTCTGGCTCGACGACGCCTTCGCCAGCGGCGGCTCCAAGGGTTACGACCACAAGGCGATGGGCATCACCGCCAAGGGCGCCTGGGTATCGGTCCAGCGCCATTTCCTCGAGATGGGGGTCGACGTCCAGACCCAGCCGATCGAGGTGGTCGGCTGCGGCGATATGTCGGGCGACGTGTTCGGCAACGGCATGCTGCTGTCGAAGGCGATCAGCCTGGTCGCCGCCTACGACCATCGCCATATCTTCCTCGACCCCGATCCCGATCCGGCGCTGAGCTGGAAGGAACGCAAGCGCATGTTCGCGCTGCCGCGTTCGAGCTGGGACGATTATGACAAGGCGCTGATTTCCAAGGGCGGCGGGGTGTTCCCGCGCGATGCCAAGGTCATCAAGCTGTCGCAGACGATGCAAGCCAGGCTGGGCGTCGACCAGGCCGAATTCGAACCCGAAGCGCTGATTTCGGCGATCCTCAAGGCGCCGGTCGACCTGATCTGGTTCGGCGGCATCGGCACCTATGTGAAGGCATCGGGCGAGAACAACGTCCAGGTCGGTGACCCGGCCAATGATTCGCTGCGCGTCGATGCGGCAGATCTGCGGGCGAAGGTGATCGGCGAGGGCGCCAACCTCGGCATCACCCAGGCCGCGCGGATCGAATTCGCCATGCGCGGCGGGCGCGGCAACACCGACTTCATCGACAATTCGGCGGGCGTCGACTGCTCGGACAACGAGGTCAACATCAAGATCGCGCTGGCCGCGGCCAAGCGGGCGGGCAAGCTCAGCGAACCCAAGCGCGTCGAACTGCTCGCCGCGATGACCGACGAAGTCGGGGCGATCGTGCTCGAGGACAACCGCCTGCAGGCGCTGGCGCTCTCGATCGCCGAAATCGGCGGGGCGCGCGCCATGGCCTCGCAGCGGCACATTATCGAAACGCTCGAAGCCACGGGGAATCTCGACCGGCGGACCGAAGGCCTCGCCGACGACCAGGCGCTGGCGCGCCGCGCCGCCGACGGGCACGGGCTGACGCGCCCCGAACTGGCGGTGCTGCTGTCCTCGACCAAGCTGGTGCTGCAGGACGCGATCGAGAAGAGCGCGCTGGCCGACGACGCGCTGCTGGTCGAAACGCTCACCAACGCCTTCCCCACGCCGATGCGCGGCAGGTACAAGGCGCAGATCGCGGGCCACCGCCTGCGGCGCGAGATCGTCGCGACCAAGCTCGCCAACCGTATCGTCAACCGGCTGGGGACGATCCACCCGTTCGAACTGGCGGAGGAGGAAGGCGTCGAACTGGCCGAAGTCGCGGCCGCGTTCGTCGCTGCGGAAAAACTGTTCGGCCTGCCGCAGCTGTGGGCCGATCTCGATACGGCGGCAATGCCCGAAAGCGCCCGCCTGCTGCTGTTCGACCGGCTCGGCGCGGCGACCGGCAATCTGATGTCGGACGTCCTGCGCAGTTGCTCGGGCAAGGTTTCGCCCAGCGCGCTGGTCGCCGAGCTTGGCAAGGGCGTGACGTTCCTGTCCGATGCGACGGGCGAGCTGTTATCGGCCGAATCGCGGGCGCAGTCTTCGCGCCTGCTTGCGCGGCTGGTCGATGTCGGCGCGCCGGAAGAGCTTTCTGCGCGCATCATCCACCTCTACGATCTCGACGGTTCGGTCGGGCTGGCGCGGCTGGCGAGCGAGACCAGGATCGACCCGGCCGGCCTGACGCAGGGCTTTACCGAGATCGGCCGCCGGCTCGGCCTCGACTGGGCGCAGTCGACCGCCGCGCTGATGAGCCCGTCGGACGTGTGGGAGCGCCTGCTGGTGTCGGGCCTAGCGCGCGATTTTCAGCAGATGCGGCTCGAACTGCTGCGCCGCCTCGCCCGGCGCAGGGACGCAAAGAGGGATGTGCCCGGCGCGGTGGCGAACTGGGCGGACGAGCAGGCCGTGGCCGTGGCCGGCTTTCGCGGCATGATCCGCCGCGCACAGGCCCAGTCGCCGGTCGCCCCGGCGATGCTGGCGCAGATCGCCAGCATGGCGCGCAACCTGCTGGGTCGCTGATCCGGGCGCGCGGCGAAGCTTGACCGGCGCGCGTTTTCCCGCCAGCGACCGGCGCGATGGAGCATTTCGACGTCGTCATTGTCGGCTCGGGCCACGGCGGGGCGCAGGCCGCGATCGCGCTGCGCCAGAACGGCCATGCGGGCTCGATCCTCATGGTCAGCCGCGATCGCAGCCCGCCTTACGAACGCCCGCCGCTGTCGAAGGAATACCTCGCCGGCGACAAGCCGTTCGAGAGGATCATGCTGCGGCCCGAACGGTTCTGGGCGGACAAGGCGGTCGAACTGCGGCTGGGCTGCAACGTCAATGCGGTCGATCCGCTCGCGCATGAACTGACGCTGTCGGACGATACCCGCCTGTCCTATCGCGAGCTGATCTGGGCGGGCGGTGGCGATCCGCGTCGGCTGGCCTGCCCCGGAAGCGACCTTGCCGGGATTCACTATGTGCGTTCCAGGCGTGATGTCGATGCGCTGCGCGCGGAACTGGACGATGGCGCCCGCCGCGCGGTCATCATCGGCGCGGGCTATATCGGGCTCGAAGCCGCCGCGGTCCTGCGCAAGCTCGGCTGCGAAGTGACCGTGATCGAAATGCAGGACCGGGTGCTTGCCCGCGTCGCCGGACCCGAACTGGCCGGTTTCTATGCCGCGCAGCACCGTGCGCACGGCGTCGACCTGCGGCTGGCGACCGGGGTCGAGAGGATCGAGGGCAAGCAGGGCCGCGTCGCGGCGGTGGTGACCGACGCCAGCGAGACCATCGCCTGCGACATCGCCATCGTCGGGATCGGCATCGTCCCTTCGGTCGGCCCGCTGATCGCGGCGGGCGCTGCGGGAACCAACGGGGTCGACGTCGATACCTTCTGCCGCACCACGCTCGAGGATGTCTACGCCATCGGCGACTGCGCGGTGCACGCCAATCGCTATGCCGACAATGCGGTGATCCGGCTGGAATCGGTGCAGAACGCCAACGACATGGCGACCTGCGCGGCCAGGGCGATCATGGGCGACAGGCAGGATTACGATGCGGTGCCGTGGTTCTGGTCGAACCAGTACGACCTCAAGCTGCAGACCGTGGGGATTTCGGCGGGCTTCGATGCCACCGTGCTGCGCGGCGACCCGGCCGAGGCGAAGTTCAGCGTGGTCTACCTCAAGGATGGCCGGATCATCGCGCTCGATTGCGTCAATGCGATGAAGGACTATGTCCAGGGCCGCAAGCTGGTGGTCGACCGCGCGGTGATCGCCCGCGAACTGCTGGCCAATGCCGAAATCCAGCTCAAGGACATGGCCGCAGCCTGAGCGCGGCCCAGCCCGCAGCGTCGGCCACCACCGGATCGGGATCGCCGCGCAACGCCTCGACCTGCGGCAACAGCGCCACAGCGCCGCTGTTGCCCGCCGCATAGAGGCAGTTGCGCACGAAACGGTTGCGCCCGATGCGCTTGATCGGCGAGCCCGAGAAGAACGCACGAAACCCGGCATCGTCGAACGCGAGGAAGGCGGCAAGCTGGGGCGCGGCCAGCGCTTCGCGCGGGGCCAGCTTGCGGTGGCGATGCGCGGCATCGGCGAACTTGTTCCACGGGCACACCGCGAGGCAATCGTCGCAGCCATAGATGCGATTGCCCAGCGCTGCGCGGAATTCCTCGGGGATCGGGCCTTTATGCTCGATGGTAAGGTAGGAAATGCAACGCCGCGCATCGAGCCGATAGGGCGCGGGAAAGGCATCGGTGGGGCAGGCGGCCTGGCAGGCGCGGCACGAACCGCAGCGGTCCCTGCCCGGCGCATCGGGCGCGAAGGCCAGCGTCGAATAGATCGCGCCGAGGAACAGCCATGAACCATGCTCGCGGCTGACGAGATTGGTGTGCTTGCCCTGCCAGCCGATGCCCGCCGCTTGGCCCAGCGGCTTTTCCATCACCGGGGCGGTATCGACGAACACCTTGAGCTGGCTGTCGGGCGCGCGCTCGATCAGCCAGCGCGCCAGCGCCTTGAGCGCCTGCTTGACCACATCGTGATAATCGCGCCCCTGCGCATAGACCGAGACGCGCGCCTTGTCGGGATGCTCCGCCAGCGCCAGCGGATCGTCGGCGGGCGCATAGCTCATGCCCAGCGCGATGACGCTGCGCGCGTCCGGCCACAGCCCCCGCGGCGAAACGCGCTGCTGCTGGCGCGTCTCCATCCATGCCATCGTGCCGTGGCACCCCTCGCCCAGCCATTGCCCGAGCCGTTCGGCGCGCAGCGGATCGTGCCCGGGCGCTGCGAAACCGCAGGCGACGAAGCCGAGCCGCGCGGCTTGCGCACGCAGGGCGTCCTGCAGGCCGTGGGGTAGAGCGGTGTTAACCAAGCTTGCGTGGACTCCCGTTCACTGGCAGCGGTTAATGCCTGCCCCATGCTTACCCAGACAGGTGCGATGACGCGACCCTCCGCTGCCGATGCCCGACCGCTCGCTATAGAGGCGCGCGGGCTGGTCAAGCGCTTCGACGACACGCTGGCGGTTGACGGGGTGGATATCCGGGTGCCCGAAGGTGCGATCTACGGCATCCTGGGCCCCAATGGCGCGGGCAAGACCACCACCTTGCGCATGCTGCTGGGGATCATCGACCCGGACGCGGGCGTGCGCCGCGTGTTCGGCCACGATCGCCCGCACGAGGTCGCCAAGCTGATCGGATATTTGCCCGAGGAACGCGGGCTCTACCCGGCGATGAAATGCGACGAGGCGATCGCCTTCATGGGGGCCTTGCGCGGGCTGCCGCTGGCCGAAGGCAGGGCGCGCGGGCGCGAACTGCTCGAACGCCACGGGATGGGCCATGCGGTCGACCGCCAGATCCGTCAGCTTTCCAAGGGCATGGCGCAAACCGTGCAACTGCTCGGCACGCTGGTCCACCACCCGCGGCTGGTGGTGTTCGACGAACCCTTCAGCGGGCTCGACGCGATCAACCAGGGCAAGCTCGAGGCGATGATCCGCGAACTGGCGAGCAGCGGGACCACGGTGATCTTCTCGACCCACGTGATCCACCATGCCGAACGGCTGTGCGACGAGGTTGCGATCATCGCCGGTGGCAAGGTGCCCTATGCCGGTTCGGTCGACCTCGCGCGCGACCGGATCCCGGCGCAGGTGCGGCTGGAGACGCGCGCCGAGGATGGTGCCTGGCGCGCGGCGCTGCCCGCCGACGCCCGTCACGACACCAGGGCCGGCGGTGGCCATTTCTGGTATTTTCCCGTCCCCGAAAGCGGGGTCGAGGCGCTGCTCAGGCGGCTGATCGAGGGCGAGGCGGGCATCCTTTCGCTCTCGATCGAGCGCGCCGGACTGCACGACGCCTTCGTCGAGATCGCGGGCGAGGCGGCGGCGCGCGCGCTCGAAACCGACACTGCAAGGGAGCAAGGCCGATGAGCGGCACCACCCGTCTTACGCTGTTGCAGGCCGCGCGCGTCGTCGCCCGGCGCGATTTCCATGCGATCCTGTTCAGCCGCGCCTTCTTCTTCTTCCTGCTCGGCCCGCTGTTCCCGCTGGCCATCGGCGTGCTGGCCGGCGGGATCGGCGGGCAGGTCCAGCGCGAGGCGGTGAGCAACAGCATCGCGCTGTCGATGAGCGCCGGGGACAATTCGGCGATGACCGCCGCTGCGCAGGTGCTGGCGCCGCAGGTCGGTTATGCCCTGCCGCAATTCGTCGAGGATGATAGCGGCGCCCCACCCGCCGCGGTGCTCAAGCGACCGGGCGCCAATTTCGCCGCGGTGGTAAGCGGAACCCTGGCCGCGCCGCGCGTCACCGCGCCGGCCGATCAGATCGAACGCTGGAAGGGACCGGTCGCCCTGATCGCCGCGACCGCGACAGGCAATTCGCCCAGCATCTTTCCCGAAATAACGGGCGACCCGGTCGCCACCAGCGCCGCCGCCGCGCGCACCGATCGCATCCGCACCGCGCAGGCTGGCCAGCTGCTGCTGTTCCTGCTGATGATGCTGCTCGCGGGCATGGTGCTGTCCAACCTGGTCGAGGAAAAGGCCAACAAGGTGATCGAAGTGCTCGCCGCGGCAATCCCGATGGACGCGGTCTTCCTTGGCAAGCTCGTCGCGATGCTCGGGGTCAGCTTCGTGGGCATCGCGGTATGGGCCGGGTTCGGAACGCTCGCCGGGCTGGCAGTAGGCGAGCAGTTGCCCCAGCTTCCCGAACCCGCGCTCGGCTGGCCGCTCTTCATCGCGCTGGGCATTGCCTATTTCGCGACGGGTTACCTGCTGCTCGGCTCGCTGTTCCTGACCATCGGCGGGATGGCCGCGACCGTGCGCGAAGTGCAGACGCTGTCGATGCCGGTGACGATGATGCAGTTGCTGGTGTTCTTCCTCGCCGCCTCGGCGATCACCCGGCCCGGTTCCGCGCTCGAACTCGGCGCGGCGGCGTTCCCGCTGTCCTCGCCCTTCGCCATGCTCGCGCGCGCGGCGCAATCCGAAGCGCTGTGGCCCCACGCGCTCGCGCTCGCCTGGCAGGGTCTGTGCGTGGTGCTGTTCGTCCGCTTCGGTGCGCTGCTGTTCAGGCGGCGCGTGATGAAATCGGGCAAGGGCAGCCGTGCGCGACGCGCCGGGATAGGTTCCGATTTGAAACGCACTATTGACACGCGTGTCAGTTAGGGCAGGATGCGGGCAGAGGAAGGGCGATGCCGGGAATCGCCCGACATGGAGAGAGATATGGCCACCGCCGCTGTCGAACGCCCGCAATGCCGCACTTCACCCACCGCTTTCGAAGCGCTGAGATTGTATCTTGCCGAGCATCCGGACGAACGGCTCAAGCATACGCACAAGTGGGACGTCAGCCGCTCGGACATCTATTACAACGATTGCTGGCAGCCGATCTTCAGGGAAATGCGCGAAGCCGGCCCGCTTCACTACATCCCCGAAAGCCCTTTCGGGCCTTACTGGGCCGTGGTGCAGCACAAGGCGATCCAGCACATCGAAGCGCTGCCCGATATTTTCTCGTCGAGCTGGGAACATGGCGGGATCACCATTCTCGAACGGCTGACCGAGGAACAGCTCGCCGAAACGGGCCGCGAGAAGTTCGAGCTGCCGATGTTCATCGCGATGGATCGCCCGCAGCACACCGGCCAGCGCCGCACCGTCGCGCCCAAATTCACTCCCAGCGGCATGGCCGAGATGGAAGACGAGATCCGCCACCGCACCGGCGAACTGCTCGACACGCTGCCGCGCGGCGAGGTTTTCGACTGGGTCGACAAGGTATCGATCGAGCTGACCACCGGGATGCTGGCCATTCTGTTCGGCTTCCCCTGGGAGGACCGCCGCCTGCTGACCTACTGGTCCGACTGGTCGGGAGATACCGAGCTCGCCACCGTGCGCGATCTCGACCAGATGCGGCTGGGCATCCTGCGCGAGATGGGCGCCTATTTCCAGTCGCTGTGGATCGAGCGGACCATGGACAGGGAGCCGGGTGACGACCTCGTCTCGATGATGATCCACAGTCCTGCGATGAACCAGATGAGCCCCGAGGAGTTCATGGGCAATCTGGTGCTGCTGATCGTCGGCGGCAACGACACAACCCGCAACACGATGAGCGGGATCATCCACGCCTTCGACAAGTTCCCCGACCAGCGCAAGCTGTTCGAGGAAAACCCCGGTCTCATCCCTAACGCGGTGCAGGAATGCATCCGCTACCAGACCCCGCTGGCGCATATGCGCCGGACCTGCACCGAGGATACCGAGGTCTTCGGCCAGCAGGTCAAGAAGGGCGACAAGCTCGTGCTGTGGTACATTTCGGCCAATCGCGACGAGGAGGTGTTCGACAACCCGGACAAGCTCGATATCACGCGCGAGAACGCCCGGCGCCATATCGCCTTCGGTTACGGCATCCATCGCTGCGTCGGCGCGCGTCTGGCCGAACTCCAGCTGCGCGTATTGCTCGAGGAAATGCACAAGCGCCGGATGCGCGTGCACGTGGCGGGTGACGTCGAGCGGGTGCGGGCAAACTTCGTCCACGGCTTCCGCAAGCTCGAGGTCGAGATCACCGAATTCTGAGCCGAAGCCGGTAACCGTTCGGGCCGTTCGAGCGTATCATCGGCGTGGGGCGCCCGCGCCCCGCGTCCCCGTGCCCCGTGTCAAGGATTTGCGAGCGATGACCAACCCCGTTCTCGACCGCCGCCGCCTGCTCGGCTGGATCGGTGCTTCCGCCAGCTTTGCGGCGCTTGCCGCCTGCGGCTCGGGCCGCGCGGAGGCCAAGGCCTTCCCGCTGACGCTGAGCGATGCCGAGTGGCGCAAGCGACTGACCGGGGCCGAATATTGGGTGCTGCGCCAGGAAGGGACCGAACCCCCCTTCACTTCGCCGCTCAACAAGGAGCACCGCGCGGGCACTTTCCTGTGCGCGGGCTGTGCGACGCCGGTCTATTCCTCGAAGGCGAAATTCGATTCGGGGACCGGCTGGCCCAGCTTCTGGCAGGCGCTGCCGGGCGGCACGGCGACCAGCACCGATTACAAGATCGGCTATCTGCGCACCGAGGTCCACTGCGCCACCTGCGGCGGGCACCTGGGCCACATCTTCGACGACGGCCCCCGCCCGACCGGCAAGCGTCACTGCATCAACGGCGTGGCGCTCGATTTCAAGGCGGCGTGATCGCCGGCGGCAACGACCTTCCACATCCTTAGCGTTCCGGCCGTTTCGATCGATACCGGTTCGAGCCAGTCGAGCGTCTCGCCCTTGTCCAGCGCAACTGCGAACCCTTTCGGATTGCGCTTGCGATAGATCTCGATCTCGTTCGACCCGCTGCAGATCGAAACATAGCGCACGCCACGTTCGGACAGCATACGACGGGCGACCTGCGGCGAAGCCGAGAAGGCCTCGATGGCAAAGCGCATCGCCCTGTCGCCGCGGTGATGGCTCGAAGCGACGAAGGCGCGGTGCGTGTAGAAGACCAGCGGGGTGGAAGGATCGATCAAAGCCAGCGTCTCGCCCGGCGGCAAGGCGTCGAGCGACGGGGCCGCAGAAGCGATACCGCAGGGGTCAGGCGGGCGCAGCGCAATAATCGAGGAATCATCGCGCAGGGGCGTGGCCGCCGAAACGCTATTGGCGCCCTTGGCGCGTGTCGGCAGCAGGGAATCGATCACCCTTGGGGTCAGCGGCATGAGCAGCAGGACCAGCGCTGCCAGCGCTCCCGCTCGCGCCAGCGGATTTCGGACCAGCCGGGTGCGCGCGAGCATCCGCGCCAGCATCCATCCAAAGGGTATTGCCGCCAGCGCCCCGGCCATGGCCCCCGCCCGCTTGACGAACACCGCGACGAGGATCGCCGCCAGCAGCAGCAGGGCATAATCGAACCACCAGCTGCGCATCCAGCCGACCGAACGGGTCATCAGCAGCGCCGCGGCCGCCAGCCCCAGCACCGGGATCAACAAGGCGGTCACCTGCTGGTGCCAGGCGCCCAGGTAGACGGGCATGCCTTCCCTGATCTGGCTGAACCAGACATCCTGCACCAGCGGATCGACCTGCGAGAAACCGTCGCCGACGCAGCTCGGCGCCATGACCCGGACGATGCCGACCGCGCCCGCCGCGATCCCGGCAAAGGCGCTCGCGAGCAGCAGGACCGAAGGCGGATTGCGCGCCGCAAGGCCCGTCAGCGCCAGCGCGCCCCACAGGAACACCAGCAGGTGCAACGGCGAGATCGCATCACAATGCTGGATGCCGTCGCCGAACCCTCGCGTGGCAAGGAACAGAACCACCGAGCCGAGTGCCAGTGCCTGCATCGCATGGACCAGCCACAGGCGGTCCTTGCGGTCGCGCAGCCAGCGCAGGGCGAGCAGGCCGCAGAACACCGCCGCGATCGGCAGTTCCTCCATCGAGATCGCCAGTCCGGCTGCAAGCGAAAGGCCGATGACGGTCCCGCCGGTGCGGGCCGAACGGCTCATCAGGCCGTTCACGGCGGCGAGGCCAAAGACGACCTGCCACGCATGGTGGTCGATCCGCATGGGTGAGAACTGGAACAGCAGTCCGGTCGAAAGCGGGATAGCGAGGACCGCCAGCGAGGTTTCTTCCTCGCCAAGCAGGAACCAGGCCACCCGTGCGACCAGCACCATCAAACACAGCAGGGTCAACAGCGGGACCGCGACCCCGGCAATGACTTCGGCCGTTGCCATGCCGACCAGCGGCTTCATCAGCAGGATGACCAGCAGGATCGGGACATCGACCAGCCGCGACCAGTGCATCGGAACGCCGCCATGGGGGGCATCGAGCCGGTGCTGCGTCACGTCGAACCAGTTCTGTCCGCCGATGAGGTCGCGAACCTGCTGCATCCGCAGCATGTCGTCGGGTCCGACAAAGCGCTCGCCGGCGATCCCGGGCCAGTTCACGGCCAGCAGCAGTGCCGATACCACGAGCCACCCCGCGAGCACGCGCAGCAGCAGGGGGCGACCGAAGGGCGCGCGCCGCCGCTCTACCAGAACCGTCACTGCGCGCGACCCTGGCGAAAGACGATGTGGCTGCGCATCAACCAGGTGACGATAAAGCTGGCACCGACCGCAACCAGCTTGGCGAGGCGCGGATCGAAGCCCAGTGCATCGCCCGCCCCGACGATGGCCGTGGTGAGGGCAAGGCCGGCCAGCGCCGAGCCGACGAAGAGCGCCTTTTGCCGGGTCCGGGCGATCCCGCGCTCTGCCACATGACCGGCGAATACCGCGCGGCTCGACATCAGCCAGTGCGCGGCAATCCCCAGCGAATAGCCGATGGCCGAAGCGATCGCCGGGTCGAGTCCGGTCTGCAGCAGGGCAATGAAACTGCCCATGTCGACCGCCAGCGCGCCGCCGCTGGCGACGATGTAGCGCAGGAAGCGCGCTTCCTGCAGGCGGGCGAACATGGTCGCCATCATGCGGCCCTGCGGCCCCCGATCGCACGGTCGGGAACCTCGCGGACCGAACCAAGCGCCGCCGCCTGATCGGCGCTGATCGCGCGTTGCGGCAGCGACCGTTCGGCGCCTTCCGCGCCCGCCTCGTGGTATTCGGCATCCTCGTTGACGCACCATGTGTCGTAGAGGCGCTTTCCGGCGAGGATATTTTCGACCGTGAGCATGGCGGTCATCATCGCGTGATCCTGATTGTTGTAGCGGTGCATGCCATTGCGTCCCACAAGATGCAGCGTGGGGTGTCGCGCCTCCAGTTCGCGGCGCATGGCATCGACATTGGCGGCATAATCCTCGTCATAGACGGGATAGGCCTTTTCCTGCCGCACCACCGCGCCGCCGAAGACCTTGTCCGGCGACACGAGCCCCAGCACATCCATTTCGCGCTTGGCCAGCTCGACCAGGTCGTCATCGGCCATCGACCACAACCCATCGCCCTCGAAGCAGAAATATTCGAGCCCGACGCAGGCGACACCCGGATCGGGCACCATTTCGGGCGACCACGAACGGAAATTCTGCACCCGGCCGACCTTCACCTTGCTGTCGTGAATGTAGATCCAGTTGTCGGGAAACAGGTCTTGCGAGCGGATCTTGAGCGCGACGGTCAGGAAGTCGCGGTACTTGAGCTGCTTCGCCTGCCTGGCCGAGGCCGGTGCCGGGTCGAGCCGCCGGGCCAGTTCGCGCATCGGGGCCGAACTGATCGCGTGGCACGCGGTCACGGCGACATCGCCATCGGCCCCCTTTGCAGTCATGCGCCAGCCGCCCGCGCCATCGCTCTCCAGGCGGTCGAGCGCATGGCCCATGAACAGGTGGCCGTGGCCGCTCGCGAGAATCTTGTCGCGCGCGGCTTCCCACATCATCCCCGGGCCGAGCCGCGGATAGCGGAAGGTCTCGAGCAGCGTCTTGGTCGCCATCCCGTCATTGGGCACCTTGTTGAGCCCGAGCGAGCGCTTGAGCCCGTCGACCACCGCGCTCCACAGGCTGAGGCCCTTGATCCGCTGCGCCGCCCAGTCGGCGCTCATCTCGTCGCAGGGCATGCCCCATACCTTTTCGGTATAGGTCTTGAAGAAGATCGCATAGAGCTTTTGCCCGAACTGGTTGATGGTCCAGTCCTCGAAGCTCCTCACCGCGCGGATCGGGAACAGCTTGTAGCGCAGATAGCTCGCCATGCAGGCGGCCGAGCGCAGGATGCCCAGGTTCGCCAGCGCCTCGAAGGCGCGCAACGGATAGCTGTAGAACTTGCCCTCGTAATAGATGCGGCTCATCCGCGGGCGCTGGATAAAGTCGTCGGGCAGGATCTCGTTCCACAGATCGACGACCTGCTGGCTCTTGGAGAAGAAGCGGTGCCCGCCGATGTCGAAGCGGTATCCCTCGTGTTCGACCGTGCGGCTGATGCCGCCGACACAGGCCGGGTCCTTTTCGATGATCGCCACCGATTTGCCCTGCCGGGTCAGCAGATAGGCGGCGGTCAGGCCCGCGGGGCCCGCACCGATGATGGCGACATCCACTGCCAATGGGACCACTGCCGATACGGTCGAACTGCGTGTCATGTAACCCCCGGTTGCCATGCTTACCGGAAGTAAATGAGATTGGCTAACGCAAGGTAAATTCCCGGCCTACTGGCTTCGCTCTTCGGGCCTGAGCAGCAGCGGGCACTGGACCCGCGCCGCGAGCAGGGCGAATTCGCGCAGGGTAAAGAAATCGTCGAAGGCCAGACCATAATTGGCATCGCGGCGCCAGCGAACCTTCGCGCGGATTTCCGGCATATAGCCGTTTTCGATACGCAGGGTCTGGTCGATCGCGAAAATCGTGTCGCATTCGACCCGGGCGCCCTGCTGCGACAGGTTGAGCATGAAGGCCTGGGCCTTTTGCGTCAGCGTCGAGACGGTCAGCGGCATGGCGAGGTTGAGCCGCAACTGGCGCTTGGGGAAGGCCCAGTTTTCGTGGACCAGGCGTTCGACCGGAACCGCAGCTTCGAAACGATAGCTGCCATCGAAGCCGTTGGCGCGGATCTGGCGCATCTCGAAGGATTCGCCGTTCTGCAGTTCGAGCGCGATTTCGGCGTCGGTGGGCAGGCCATGGAAGGTCCGCAGGCTGACCCCGGTGGCCGATACGTCGCGAATGACGCAGACGAATTCGCCCTGTCCGCAGACCAGCTTGGCCGCCCTGATCAGCGATGCATAGCGCGGTGCGCCCCGCTGGTCCGCGGCGAGAAGCGCGTCCGAATTTCCCGATCCTTGACCCGCCGCGAATTCCATCACGTCACAACCCTTGGTCAGCCACGGCCCCATGCGACCGCCCGTACGGTCTGGGCCGACCCCAGTTCGATTGAGGTCAATAAGCTTCTAAGCGTTAACACGGAGTCAAGGCGCGGCACCAGGTTGTCAGATAGTCCGACAGTTGGGCGGCGTGCGCTTGGTCCTGCGCGCGCGGGGACGGGTTCATCCGCGCCGCCTCCCGCGCTGTCGCCTGGGAGTTTTCCGGCCAAAGCCATCCCCCGGATGATGCAGTGCGCGCCGCCTCCCGCGCTATCGCTTGGGAGTTTTCCGGCCAAAGCCATCCCCCGGATGGCTTTGAGTCACGGAAAACTGGTGCGGGCGGTGGGATTCGAACCCACACGATCAAGGATCAGGGGATTTTAAGTCCCCGGCGTCTACCGTTCCGCCACGCCCGCTGCGGCGGGCAGCGTTAGGGGTTTGGCGCGGGCCGTGCAATGCGCCGCGGGCGACCGCAGGCGGCCACGGGCCCACGCCGGCCGCATCATTCGCCGTTCAGGCGATGGCGCATGTCCTTGCCGGGCTTGAAATAGGGCACGCGCTTGGCGGGCACATCGACGGTGTCGCCGGTGCGCGGATTGCGCCCCTTGCGGGCATCGCGTTCACGCGTGGAAAAGGCGCCGAAGCCACGCAGTTCGACCCGGCCACCTTCGGCCAGCCGCTGAGCGATTTCCTCGAAGAAGATGTCGACCACCTGTTCGACTTCCTCGGTGCGCAATCCCGGATTGTCCTGTGCGAGAACGGCAAGCAGTTCTGATCGGATCATAGGCGTTCTCCCGACCGCCCTCCCAAGGGGAGCAGCCAGTCATTCAATGACGTTTTCGCAACCCTCCCGGCCCACCGCATCGGGCAGCTTCGCCAGAGTGGGTGCATAGTGCCAGATGCCCCGCGCCCTCGCAAGAAAACAATCGCTTCGGGTTCAGGCGCCGGACAGCAGGTCGGCCGCGACGACCCCCAGCCGGCCCATCCGCGCGCGAATTTCCGGCCATTCGTGATCGAGGAATGCCTTGCGCTCGCGCACACGCAGGCGCTCGGCCGCGCCGCGCACCACATACATGCCCACGCCGCGTTGCACCTCGACCAGGCCGTCATTCTGGAACTGCTGGTAGGCTTTGGCCACGGTCAGCGGATTGGCTCCCTGTTCGGCGGCAAGCGCGCGCACCGAAGGGAGCATTGCGCCTTCGGCATAGCGCCCGTCGATGATGGCCGCGGCGATCATGTCGCGCAGCTTGAGATAGACCGGCTTGGACTGTTTGTTCATGGCGATTCCCCGAGACATGCTGCTACAGTGCCATAATACAGCGCGGCGCACAAGGTTTGCGGCTCCCGCAAGGCCCGGTCGTTCACCCGGTCGCAATACGGTCTCGCCTGTAACTAAGGCTTCACATGAGCGTTCGAGCCGTTAGGGTGCGCCCCCATCGGGGCCCGCAAACGGTCGCAAACACAATTCAGGGGGAAAACCTGCAATGAAGGAAATGGGTCTGTGGAACGAGGGCGACTGGATCGCGGGCATCGCGATTGTCGTGCTCGCGATATTCCTGGCGATCGGGGGCAGGATCGCGGTGCGGAAGGAACCCGACTTCGCCGGCCACCCCAAGGGCCTCTACATGCTGTTCTTCGCCGAGATGTGGGAGCGTTTCTCCTACTACGGCATGCGCGCCATCCTGATCTTCTACCTGACCCAGCACTGGCTGTTCAACGACGCCAAATCGAACCTGATCTATGGCGCCTATACCTCGCTGGTCTATATCACCCCGGTGCTGGGCGGCTATCTTGCCGACCGCTACCTCGGCCAGCGCAGGGCGGTGCTGTTCGGCGGCATCTTGCTCGCCGCGGGCCACAGCCTGATGGCGGTGGAGGGCGTCGGCGGGCAGGACGACCCGACGATCAACGTGTTCTGGGCCGCGCTCGCCTTCATCATCGTGGGTTCTGGCTTTCTCAAGGCCAATATCTCGGTGATGGTCGGCCAGCTCTACAAGCTCACCGATATCCGCCGCGATGGCGCCTACACCATCTTCTACATGGGCATCAACGTCGGCGCGGCGATCGGCACGATCCTCGTGGGCTACCTCGGGCAGACCATCGGCTGGGGCTTCGGTTTCGGGCTCGCGGGCATCGGCATGCTGGCGGGCCTCATCGTCTTCGTCCTCGGCAAGAAGGCGCTGCTGGGCGCGGGCGAGGCACCGGCGGCGTTGAGCAAGAGCCGCGAATGGACGCTTTACGGCATCGGTCTGGGGGCCGTCGCGGTGATCTGGGCGCTGGTCCAGTACCAGGACGTGATCCAGACGCTGCTCGCCGTTTCGGGCGTCGGGCTGCTCGGCTACGTGCTCTACGAAAGCTTCAAGCTCGAGAAGGAGCCGCGCGAGCGCATGTTCGCGATCCTCTTCCTCATCAGCCTCAACCCGCTGTTCTGGGGCCTGTTCGAACAGGCGGGCGGGTCGATGAACCTGTTCACCGATCGCTTCGTCGATCGCGGCGCGGTTCCGGCCTCGATCTTCCAGTCGATCAACCCGATCTACATCATCCTCTTCGCCCCGGTGTTCGCGGCGCTGTGGCAGTGGCTCGGCAAGCGCGGCAAGGAACCTTCGGCCCCGGCCAAGTTCGGCCTGGCGCTGGCGCAGATGGGGCTGGCCAACCTCGTGCTCGTCTGGGGGGCGCAGGCCTATGGCATCGAGGCGATGACCCCGGTCGTCTTCGTCTTCCTCTATTACCTGCTGGCGACCACCGGCGAACTGTGCCTGAGCCCGGTGGGCCTTTCCGCGATGAACCGGCTCGCGCCGAGCTTCCTCGCCTCGCTGATCATGGGCGCATGGTTCTACATGACCGCGGTGGGCAATTTCGTGGCGGGCAAGATCGGCGAGGCGACCGGCGGCGAAAGCGGGGAGCTGAGCAAGCAGGCGCTGCTCGACATCTATCAGCTGTTCGGCTGGATCTCGATCGGCGCGGCGGTGGCGGTGCTGCTGGTCAGCCCGATCGTGAAGCGCTGGATGCATCTCGACACGCTGGAGGACCGCACCGGTGGTCTGCCGGACAGGAAGGAAGGGCCGGCCGAGGCGCAGGGCGCTGGAATGCACCCCGAGACGCGTCCGGCGGGCTGACCTGGCCGATCGCCAACCGATCTGCGAAAGGCGGGATCGAGCCGACAAATGCATTTGACCCTGCCGGCGGGGGCAGCGATGCTCTGGCCGGACTGTATCGGGGGAACCATGAAAAGACGCGCCTTATTCACCTGCGCCACCGCGCTGGCCTTGATGGGATGTTCGACCGCCGGCGATGCCGGTCGGCCAAAGTCGGCCGGTTCCGACGGCTGGGCCGCGCCGGTCGGCGAAGACGGGAACACCCCCTTCCCCTCGACCTACAAGCCCTATCCCGGCCGCCCCACCGCGCTGGTCGGCGCCACCGTCTATGACGGCAAGGGCGGGCGGATCGACAATGGCACTGTGCTGCTGCGTGACGGCAGGGGCGTCGAGGTCGGCGATGCCTCGCTCGCGACCGATGGCTATGACCGCATCGACGGCACGGGCAAGTACGTCACCCCCGGAGTGATCGACATCCATTCGCACCTGGGCGATTACCCGACCCCGGCGGTCGAGGCGCATGAGGACGGCAACGAGGCCACCAGCCCGACCACGCCCGAAGTCTGGGCCGAACATTCGGTCTGGCCGCAGGACCCCGGCTTTACCCGCGCGCTCGCCAATGGCGGGGTGACCTCGCTTCAGATCCTGCCGGGTTCGGCCAATCTGATGGGTGGCCGCTCCGTGACCCTGAAGAACGTGCCCAGCCGCACGGTGCAGGGGATGAAGTTCCCCGGCGCGCCCTACAGCCTCAAGATGGCCTGCGGCGAAAACCCCAAGCGCGTCTATGGCGGCAAGGGCCGCGCGCCATCCACCCGCATGGGCAATTTCGCGGTCAACCGCCAGACCTGGCTCGATGCCAAGGCCTATGACGGCAAGAAGCGCGATCTTGCCAAGGAAACGCTCAAGGGCGTGCTCGATGGCGAGATCCTGGTCCAGAACCACTGCTATCGCGCCGACGAGATGGCGCTGGTGATCGATATGGCGAACGAGATGGGCTACAAGGTCGCCGCCTTCCACCACGCGGTCGAAGCCTACAAGATCGGCGATTTGCTCAAGCAAAGCGATATCTGCGCCGCGATCTGGGCCGACTGGTACGGCTTCAAGATGGAAAGCTATGACGGGATCCTCGAAAACGCCGCGCTGCTGTTCAAGCAGGGGGCCTGCGTGGTGATCCATTCGGACGATGCCAACGGCATCCAGCGGCTCAACCAGGAAGCGGCCAAGGCGCAGGCCGCCGGGCACCGGATGGGGTTCGACATTCCCGACGCCGAGGTGGTCCGCTGGTTCACCTACAACGCCGCCAGGGCCATGGGCATCGCCGACAGGACCGGCAGCCTCGAACCCGGCAAGATGGCCGATGTGGTGCTGTGGAACGGCAACCCGCTGTCGGTCTACACGCGGCCCGAAAAGGTCTGGGTCGATGGTGCGCTGCTGTTCGACGCGCTCGACCGCAAGCGGCGGCCGGTGAGCGATTTCGAGCTGGGCCAGCCCGGTGAAGGAGACGTGAAATGATCCGCGCCGCGCTTGTCGCCGCCACTGCGCTGGCACTCGCCACCCCTGCCGCCGCCGAGGATTTCGTGATCGTCAACGCCACGCTTGCGAAAGGCGACGGCAGCGAACCGATCCGGCAGGGCGTGGTCATCGTCGACGATAACCGCGTGGTCTATGCCGGACCGCAATCGGGCGCCGGACCCATCGATAGCGCTGCCACGGTCCATGACGTGGCGGGGGGGTGGGTGACCCCCGGGCTTGTCGCCACGCTGACCCAGCTCGGCCTGTCGGACGTCGGCGGAGTACGCGAATCGAACGATACCCGCGCGGCGGGCTCGCGCTTTGGTGCAGCGCTCGACGTCGCCCCGGCGATCAATCCCTCGTCCGAACACATCGGCGTGCACCGTGCCGCGGGCATTACCCGTGCCGCGACCGATACCCTGCCCGGTTCGGGCATTTTCGGCGGGCAGGGCGCAATCATCGACCTCGCCGCCGACGGCAGCCCGGTGACCAGCGCGCGCGCCTTCCAGCTCGTCGCGCTGGGCGAGACCGGGGCGCGGATTTCGGGTGGGAGCCGGGTGGCGAGCTTCGTCGACCTCGCCAATGCGCTGCACGAGGCCGATGCCTATGCCAAGGGCAAGCGGGATGGGGCCGACAGCGTGCTGCCGCGCGCCGACGCCGAAGCACTGGGCGCGGTGATCAGCGGGTCGCAGAAACTCTATGTCGGGGTTGAACGCGCATCCGATATCCGCGCGGTGCTGGGCCTCAAGACGACCTACCCCAGGCTCGACCTCGTGTTGCTCGGCGCGAGCGAGGGATGGCTGGTCGCGCGCGCGATCGCCGCGGCGGGAGTTCCGGTAATCGCCGACGGGCTCGACGATTTGCCCACCGCCTTCGAGGAACTGGCCGCGACGCAGAGCAATATCGGGCGCATGGTCAAGGCGGGCGTGCGCGTCGCGATCAATGCCGCCGCGATGGAAAACCCGCGCAACCTCAACCAGTTTGCGGGCAACCTCGTCGCGCTGGCGAAGATGCCCGGGGCAGATGGCCTGAGCTGGGGACAGGCACTGGCCGCGATCACTTCGGTCCCGGCCGAAATCAGCGGGTTGAAGGGCCAGGTGGGCGTGCTCGCACCGGGAGCCACGGCGGACGTAGTCGTGTGGGACGACGACCCCCTCGAACTGGGATCGGTGCCGACCATGGTGTTCATCGACGGGGTCAGACAGCCGCTCGAGAACCACCAGACGCGCCTGCGCGACCGCTACAAGGATCTCGACGAGAGCGGCCTGCCCAAGGCCTATGACTGGTAAACCGGTGACCGCGATGCGTTCGACGCTGCTCGCGCTTGGCGCAGCGATGCTGGCGGTCGGCTATCATGCCGTCGCCGCGCAGGATGCGCCGCCAGACCGTTCGCAGGACCTCGTCTGGATGAGCGCGCAGCAGGCCTATCTGGCCGGGCTCAGGCCGGTGGATGGCTGGCGCTATATCGAGGGCGGGCTGCGCTGGCGCTACCTCGAATACAAGGGCAGCCAGGTGAAGCCGGACGTCGCCGATACCGTGACCGTGCATTACGCCGAAACCTTCATCGACGGTGAGACGTTCGACAGCAGCTTCGATCGCGGCGAGCCTGCGACCTTCCCGCTGGGGCGACTGATCGAGGGCTGGCAACTGGCCATCCCGCAGATGGGGGTGGGCGACACCATCGAAGTCGCGATCCCTGCGCAACTCGCCTACGGTCCGCAGGGCAAGGGTCCGATCCCTGGCGGGGCAACGCTGCTGTTCAAGGTCCAACTGCTGGGCATCGCGCGCGCCGATTAGACGTGAGGTTCCAGGCCTTGCCCTCGATCCCGCACCTGCTACCATGCTTACGGCGGGAACACGGGGGCGCTCCATGGACCAAGGGCTTGTTTCTCTGATCGCGGCATCGGTTGCGTTCGTCGGTGCACATTTCATCCTGTCGCATCCGTTGCGCGCGCCGCTGGTCGCGCGGCTGGGGGGCAATGGCTTCATGGCGCTCTACGCGCTCGTCGCATTGGGTCTCTTTGCCTGGGCGGTGATGGCCTTTCGCGCGATCGGCCCGGGCGGGGCACCGCTGTGGAACGGCATGGGGACGGGGCCGTGGGTGGTCGCCACGCTGGCGATGCTGGTCGCCTCGGTGCTGCTGGGCGGATCCTTCGTCGGGAACCCGGCCATGCCCAATCCGCAGGCCGCAAGCCTTGCGGCAAAGGGCCCGCACGGGGTCTTTCACGTGACGCGCCACCCGATGATGTGGTCCTTCGCACTGTGGGCCGCGGCACATATCCTGCTCAGCCCGACCCCGCGCCAGATCGTGCTGGCCGGTTCGCTCGGTTTCCTCGCGCTGGTCGGCGCGCGCCTGCAGGACCGCAAGAAGGAAGCGCTGATGGGCGAAGCCTGGGCCGACTGGGAAGCGAAGACCAGCTACTGGCCGCGCTTCGACCAGCTTGCACGGGCCGGTACGGCGGCCTGGGTCGGGGGCATCCTCGGCTGGCTGACGGTCACCTGGGCGCATATCCACGGCAACGGGATTGCCGCCGGGATCTGGCGCTGGTTCGGTTAGGGTGATTCCATCTGGCGACTAGGAAATCACTCCAGGTCAGCTGCCCTTGAATTGCGGCGCGCGCTTTTCGACCTCCACGCTGTTGTGGCGCAGCGCGCCCAGCACCGTGTCGACGATGTGCGGCGCGTTGAGCCCCGCCTCGTCATACTGCTTCATCGGGTCATCGTGGTCCTGGAACGCATCGGGCAGGCGCAATGTGCGCACCTTCAGGCCCCCCGCAACGCCATCAACGTCGGTCAACCCGCTGTCGCTGGCGAAGGTGAGGACATGCGCGCCGAGACCGCCGATCGCGCCTTCTTCCACCGTCACCACCACTTCATGCGTGCGCATGAGATTCCCGATCAGATCGGTGTCGAGCGGCTTGGCGAAGCGCATGTCGGCGACGGTGGTGGATAACCCCCTGGCCTCCAACTGGTCGGCGGCCTTGAGCGCTTCGGCCAGACGCGCGCCGAGCGAGAGGATTGCCACCTTGCTCCCCTCGCGCACGATCCGGCCCTTGCCGATCTCGAGCTTCTGCGGGACCTCGGGCAGTTCGACCCCCACGCCATTGCCGCGCGGATAGCGCAAGGCGATCGGGCCTTCGTCATATTCGGCGGCGGTATAGGTCATATGGACCAGCTCGGCCTCGTCCGCCGCGGCCATCACCACCATATTGGGCAATGTGGCGAGATAGGTGATGTCGAAGCTGCCGGCATGGGTGCAGCCATCGGCGCCCACCAGCCCCGCGCGGTCGATGGCGAAGCGCACGGGCAGGTTCTGGATCGCCACGTCGTGCACCACCTGGTCGTAGGCGCGCTGGAGGAAGGTCGAATAGATCGCGCAGAACGGGCGCATGCCCTCTGCCGCGAGGCCCGCGGCGAAGGTCACCGCATGCTGTTCGGCGATGCCCACGTCGAAGCTGCGTGCGGGATGCGCCCTGGCGAACCGGTCCACCCCGGTGCCCGACGGCATGGCGGCGGTGATCGCACAGATGCGTTCATCGGTATCGGCCAGCCTGGCCAGCGTGTCGCCGAACACGGTCTGATAGGCCGGGGGACCGCCAGCAGACTTCTTCTGCTCGCCGGTCACGACGTCGAACCGGGCGACGCCGTGGTACTTGTCGGCGCTGTTTTCGGCCGGGGCATAGCCCTTGCCCTTCTGCGTCACGACATGGATCAGCACCGGACCCTGTTCGCTGTCGCGCACATTCTCCAGTACCGGGATGAGGTGGTCGAGATTGTGCCCGTCGATCGGCCCGACGTAGTAGAAGCCAAGCTCCTCGAACAACGTCCCGCCCGTCGCCATGCCGCGGGCATATTCCTCGGCCTTCTCGAGCCCGCCCCATACGCGGCGGCCGAGCTTCTTGGCGATCTTGGAGGCCATCGAACGCAGGCCGAGATACTCGCTGCTCGATACCATGCGCGCGAGATAGGCGGACAGCCCGCCCACCGGCGGCGCGATCGACATGTCGTTGTCGTTGAGGATGACGATCAGGCGATTGCCAGCCTGTTCGGCGTTGTTCATCGCCTCATAGGCCATGCCCGCGCTCATCGCGCCGTCACCGATCACCGCGATCCCGCGGCCCGGGCGATCCTGCAGCTTGTTGGCCACGGCAAAGCCCAGCGCGGCCGAGATCGAGGTCGAGGAATGCGCCGCGCCGAAAGGATCGTATTCGCTCTCGGAACGCCTGGTGAAGCCCGAGAGACCGCCGCCCTGCCGCAAGGTGCGGATCCGGTCGCGCCGCCCGGTGAGTATCTTGTGCGGATAGCACTGGTGCCCCACGTCCCACACCAGCCTGTCGGTCGGCGTATCGAAGACGTAGTGGATCGCCACGGTCAGCTCGACCACGCCAAGCCCCGAGCCCAGGTGCCCGCCGGTGGTGCCCACGGCGTCGATCATCTCGGCGCGCAATTCGTCTGACAACTGGCGCAGCTGGCTCTTTTCCAGCCTGCGCAGGTCGTCGGGGATAGCGACCGTATCGAGCAGCGGCGTGTGGGGGCGCATCGTCATGAAGTGCGGCTTACACGTTGAATTCTCGCCTGTCGATGAACGGCTCATCGGCGAAAGAGAACGCTTCGGCGCCTGGCGTTACGCCGCGCAATCATCGCACAGCCCGCGCAGCTCGACCACCGGACGCACATCGGTGAAGCCCGCGTCCTTGCCCGCGGCACGCAAGGCCCCGGTCACCCGCTCGTCGTCGAGATGGGTGGCCTTGCCGCAATCGTCGCAGATCAGGAAGATGCAATCGTGGCGGCACCCGGGGTGGGTGTTGACCAGATAGGCGCTGGCGCTTTCGATCCGATTGGCGAGATTGGTTCGCACGAACAGGTCGAGGATGCGATAGACGCTGTTGGGCGCGACCCGCTTGCCGCGCGAGGCGGAAAGATTGTCGGCGATGTCATAGGCGGAGGCCGGCCGGTCATGCGTGGCCAGCTCCTCGAACACGGACTGGCGCATGCCGGTCCATTGCTCACCATGCTCGGTCAGGGCGAGGCGCGCGGCTTCGACCAGCGCCTCGCCCGAATGTTCCTTGTGCTTGTGCGCTGTCATGCGCGGGAGTTAGGCCGCCCGCGCGGCGCGTTCAAGTCAGTTGCGCTGGAAGCCGGCGGTATAGACGCTGGGATAGAGCTGCTTCAGTGCGGCAACCTTGGGCGCGTCCCAGTAAACGATATACCCGTGGCGCGGGTTGTTGATCATGAAGTCCTGATGATAGGACTCCGCCGTGTAGAAGGCCTGGGCTTTCTCGATCCGCGTGACGATCGGCCTGTCCCACAGCTTTGCTGCGGAAAGTTGCGCGATATAGGCCTTGGCCACCGCTGCCTGTTCGGCCGACATCGGCACCAGCGCACTGCGGTATTGCGTGCCCGTGTCGGGACCCTGGCGGTTGAGCTGGGTCGGGTCGGTCACCACCGAGAAGAAGATCCGCAGCAGCTGGTCGTAGCGGATGACCGAAGGATCGTAAGTCACCTTGACCGCTTCGGCATGGCCGGTGGTGCCGCTGGAGACGATATCGTATTTCGCCGAACGGTCGGACCCGCCGTGGTATCCGGAGACCGCGCTCGACACGCCCTTCACATGGCTGAAGACGCCTTCGACGCCCCAGAAGCAGCCGCCCGCGAAGATCGCGGTCTTGAGGCCTTTGCCCTCCTTGGCGATGCGCTTGGCCGCGGGGGCGGCGACGATGCTCTCGGCAGCAAAGGCGGGCTGCTGGCACGCGGCGGCCCCGAGCGCGAGCGTTACGGCGAGGAGGAAGGTGCGGGGATAGTTCATAGGATCGATGCAACCAGCTGCGGCACGGCGAGCAGGATCCCGTCGGCCTTGGGGAGGAAGACAAGCACGGCGCCAAGCCCGAAGCCGATGCCGAAATTGCGATAGAGGTCGGAAGTGAAGAGTGTCATTGCAGCGGGTCTTTCGCAGGTTCCGCCCACGGGGTTACAAACGCCGCGCTTGCAACGTGGTGAATGCGATGGTTGCAAACGGTTCAGGCGGCAGGCGCCGAACCTAGTGGCGGAAGTGGCGCATCCCGGTGAAGACCATGGCGAGGCCCGCTGCGTCGGCTGCGGCGATCACCTCGTCGTCGCGGATCGAACCGCCCGGCTGGATCACCGCGGTGGCGCCCGCCTCCGCTGCGGCGAGCAGCCCGTCGGCGAAGGGGAAGAAGGCGTCCGAGGCGACCGCGCTGCCGATTGTGCGGCTCTGCGCCCAGCCATGCGCCTGCGCCGCCTCGGCCGCCTTCATCGCGGCGATGCGCGAGGAATCGCGGCGGTTCATCTGGCCCGCGCCGATCCCGGCGGTGGCGCCGTCCCTGGCATAGACGATCGCGTTGGACTTGACGTGGCGCGCCACGGTCCAGGCGAACAGGCAGTCCTTGAGCTCCTGTTCGGTCGGCTGGCGCCTGGTCACAAGCTTGAGGTCGGCCATGGTGATCGCGCCATTGTCGCGCGATTGCACCAGCAGGCCGCCGGTGATCGGCCTGATCGCCAGCCCGCCGCGGCGCGGGTCGGGCAGCTCGCCGGTCACCAGCAGGCGCAGGTTCTTCTTGCGGGCGAAGGCGGCCTTCGCCTCCTCGCTCACCGAAGGCGCGATCACCACTTCGGTGAAGATCCGGCAGATCGCCTCGGCGGTCGGTCCGTCGAGTTCGGTGTTGACCGCAACGATCCCGCCGAAGGCCGAGACGCTGTCGCACTGCAATGCATGGGTCCAGGCCTCGAGCAAGGTCGGCGCCTGCGCCACGCCGCAGGGATTGGCGTGCTTGACGATCACCACCGCCGGCGCCCCGCCACGAAACTCGGCGCACAGTTCGAGCGCGGCATCGGCGTCGTTGTAATTGTTGTAGCTCAGTTCCTTGCCCTGCAGCTGTTCGGCCTGCGCGATCCCGCGCCCGTGCGGGCCGACGGGCGTATACAGCGCCGCCTTCTGGTGCGGGTTCTCGCCATAGCGCAGCTCGGTCACGCGGTTGCCGTTGATCGCGAGCATGTCGGGGAAGAACTGTTGCTGGTCGGCAAAGGCGAACCACTGGCTGATCATCGAATCATAGGCGGCGGTGGCGCTGAAGGCCTTGGCCGCGCATTTGCGGCGGAAATCGAGCGTGGTCGCGCCGGTCTTTTCGATCTCGCCGATCAGCGCGGGATAATCGGCCGGGTCGGTGACGATGGTCACGAACTGGTGGTTCTTGGCTGCACTGCGCACCATGCTGGGTCCGCCGATGTCGATATTCTCGATGATCTCGCCGCGCGAGGCGCCGCGCATCACGGTCTGGACGAAGGGGTAGAGGTTGACCACCACGAGGTCGATCGCGCCGATCGCATGGGCCTCCATCGCCGCGGCGTGTTCGGGATCGTCGCGCACCGCCAGAAGGCCGCCGTGGACCATGGGGTGAAGCGTCTTGACCCGCCCGTCCATCATTTCGGGGAAACCGGTCAGGTCGGACACGTCGCGCACCGCGAGCCCCGCTTCGCGCAGCGCCCTGGCGGTGCCGCCGGTCGAGACCAGCTCGACACCCTTTGCCGCCAGCGCCTGGCCCAGTTCCACCAAGCCGGTCTTGTCGGACACCGAAAGCAGTGCCCGCCTGATCGCCACATCCGACATGAATTCTATCCCATCCGTTTGAGCAGCCAGGGGAAACGCCCCCCGCTGCGCGCGGTCAGCCCTTCGATCACGAGTTGCCGCGTCGCGCGCGGGCGTCCGTGTCCGTCGACCCAGAGGCTGTCCTCGAGTCCGATCGTGGCCTCGCCGCTATCGCCTCCAAGCCGGAATTGCCAGTAGCTTCCATCCGGGAAAGCCATGCCCGCACCGCGCCTGTCCCCGGAAAGCCCTGCCTCGATCCCGTGCCCGAGATGGAAACGGACGGCGAAACCGATCTTGCCCCGCTGGCCCTGGCGACCCGAAGGTTCGAGCACGTCCTCGCCGCGAAGTTCCTCCCCGTCGGCGGACAGCAGCAGGATGCGCCGGTGCATCAGCCCGTGGCGCGCGGCATAACCATTGTGCACGCCCTCCAGCCTGGTCGCGTCGCGCCCGCGCTGCTTGACCGTGGAGCGGGCGATGTCGACTTCCTCGACGCCCTTGCCGATCTGGCCCTTGATCAGGATCGCGGTCGAATTGGCCCCGTCGAGCACCAGCGTCGAATGCGCCGCCGTACCGCGCAGACCCTGCTCGATCCGCAGCGGGACCTGTCCACCCGCGAGCTCGGCCCCGCCGCAATTGACGATCACCCGCTGCTCGCCATGCGAGAATTCGAAGGCCAGGGTCGAGGCGCAGCCATGGCGGGCATGGCGGGTCCGCGGCGGCGGGGCGGCATCCATGACGAGAATGCCCTTGCCCGCATCGACGCGCTGATAGCCCCACTGGCGCATGTCCTTGCCAGGTCGCGCACGCACGCCGCTGGCGGCGATCAGCGCATCGAGCTGCACCGCCGAAGTCGCCCCCGAACCCTGCCAGCTGCCCAGCCCGCGATCGCCCATCCGCAGCGCGAGCAGCGGCGGGACGAGCAGCGCGATCATCGTGTCGAGCGCGGCAGGCGGGTCGCGCTCGATCGCGGCATAGCAGGCCTTGAGATCGACCAGCAGCCCGATCGCCTCCATCTGCGCCAGCGGGCTGCGCGAGAGCACCCCGCCATCCTCGCTGACCAGCTCGCCCAGCGCCCGCAGCAGGCCGGCCTCTGCGTAGAGGCGGCGCGGCCGGCCATCGGGCAACATCAGCCCGGCCGCGACCACCGCCGACCAGCCCGCGACCTGCCCCAGCCGGTCTTCGGCGCGGGCAACCTCTCGGTCGAGCCAGCGCGCGGTCGCCTCCATCGCCGCCAGCGCCCGGGTCCGCAACCCGGCCTCGCCCGAGAGGATCAACGGCGCGTGGACCAGCCATGCGAGCAGGCGCAAACCGGCGTGCTCGACCGTCCAGGCCGGACCCTTGGTCGGCCCGGGATTGGCGGCGAGCCATTTCGCCAGCAGCGTCTCGCCCACGCCCGCGCATTCCTCACGCGGGCCGCAGGCGGCAAGATCGCGCAGCCAGGTGAAGCCGTGCACGGTGCGCAGGAGGGGCGGGGTCAGCGGCGCTCCGCTGGCGAAGTCGAGCTTGTCGATCGGCGCCTTGAGCCCGTGGACCAGGAACTGTCCCGCCCGCAGCGCCATGCCCGCGGTGCGCTCGCCCGTCAGCGGGCTCGCCGCCGTGCCCAGCAATCGCGCCGCGCCGGGCTTGCGCAGCGGCGCGCAGAGCATCGAACCGGGAACGCCGAATTGATAGGCCCAGCGCAGGACCGCATCGACCGGCCCCGTGCGCGGGGGCTGGAAATCGGACAGCACCAGCGCGCGCGCGGGCTCGGGCGGGATCGTACCGGACCCTCCTTTTGGCAGGGTGCCCGCGATCAGCGGCTCGATCCCGGCCCGCAGCGGGAGCGCGCTTGCCCCGTCGGCTGCCCCGCCCGCGCGTGGCGATCGCAGCAGGGTTCGTGCCGCTTCGCTCATTGCCCGCCCTTCAACGCGGCGATATTGGCGGCGTATTGCGCTGGTCCGCCCTTGAAGGTCGCGGAACCCGCCACCAGCACGTCGGCCCCGGCATCGACGCATTGGCGCGCAGTTTCGATATTGACCCCGCCGTCGACCTCGAGGTGGATCGTGCGGCCGGTCTTGTCGATCATCCGCCGGATCGCCTCGATCTTCCTGAGCTGGCTGGTGATGAAGCCCTGCCCGCCGAAGCCGGGATTGACGCTCATCACCAGCACCAGGTCGACTTCGTCGATGAGATAGTCGAGCATCTTGGCCGGGGTCGCCGGATTGAGCACCACGCCCGCCTTCCTGCCCAGCTGCTTGATCGCCTGCACCGTGCGATGGATATGCGGCCCGGCCTCGGGATGGACGGTGATGATGTCGGCCCCGGCATCGGCGAAGGCTTCGAGATAGGGATCGACCGGCGCGATCATCAAATGCACGTCGAACGGCTTGCCGGTATGCGGGCGCAGCGCCTCCACCACCGCGGGACCGATGGTGATATTGGGCACGAAATGCCCGTCCATGACGTCGACATGGATCCAATCGGCACCCGCCGCATCGATGGCGCGCACCTCCTCGCCCAGCCGCGCGAAGTCGGCGGACAGGATCGAAGGGGAGATCAGGGGTATAGCCATGGGTGCGCGGTGGCCTCGTGCCGTGAGCCTCGCCCAGCCCTACGCGCGCGAAAGGACGGTTAACAAGCGCGCCACGGCGCCTTTTCCACATGGCACGGCCGGGCTAGGGGAAGGCGATGGCCGTGCCCTGCAAACTGATGGCGAATTTTATCGAGACCGACGTCGACGGCGAGGTGCTGATTGTCGATCTCGACGGTGGCGAGCTGTTCTCGCTGAGCGGGACCGCGCGGGAAATCTGGCGGCTGATCGACGGGCGGCGCACCGAGAACGAGATTGCCGCGGTCCTGGCCGATAGATTCGATGCCCCTGCGCGACGAATAACCGATGACGTGGTCGCCCTGGTCGAACGCCTCGTGCAGACGGCCATGGTGTCGCTCAAGTAGACTTTCCAACGCCCGTTGCTATGCTTGCGCCTCAGGCAAAGGACACAAGCATGGCTGCCAAGGATCGCAAGGTGAAACCTCAGAAACTCCAATGGGATACCCCCGAACTCGTCCGTTTGGGAACCATTCGCGATGTCGCCGGCAGCGGAGGCCTGGGCAGGCAGTCGCCGATCCAGCTTCGGTCCTGATCCCCGCGACAGTATTGCCGCTTGCTGGTTGCATGGAGCGACAGGGCCGGTCGGGTCCGTACGGAAGACCTGCTGGCGGCGCTTGCCGCCTATTCGCAGGACAATCCCTCCCTGCTCGCCCGGAACGGATTGGGTGTCGCCACGTCCCGGCCGGGGCTGCGATCGCCGCCGGTCGATCCTCCCGTCGCATATCCGTTCGGGATCGCGGCATTCACCGGCTGGCTGGACCGGGACCCGCAACCGGGGCTGTCCGATACCCGGGCCTATCTCGATGCCTTCGCACGATATGGAGACGACACCGACGAACATCTGACGGGATGCTATGCGGTCGCGATCTGGCTTCCCGGGAATGGATTGCGGCTGGCGCGTTCCCCGTGGCACGCACCGCCGCTGCATTTCGCCTTCAAGGATGGCGAGATCGTCGCCAGTTCGGTGCTGCGCGCGATCTTTGCCTTCGGCGTTCCGCGCAGGCTGAACCGGCAGCGCGTTGCGCAGGCGCTGTTTCTGGACGGGGCCCGCGATCCGGCGCATGACTGGCCGGCGGATGACTGGTACGAGGATGTGCGGCGCGTACCGCTCGGCACCGTGCTGAAGCTGACGCCCGACGGTCTCGTGAACGAAGTGCGGCGCTATGATCCGCACCGCATCGCCGTGGCGGTCCCGCAGGATGCCGCGGGCTGGGTTGCCACCGCGCGCGACATGATCGACGGCCATGCGCGCCTGGCCGCGCGGCGATCGCACCACCCCGCCATCGCGCTGTCCGGCGGCCTCGATTCGCCGATCGCCACCGAAGCCTTCCTGCGCATGCGGGGCGCGGGACAAATGCCGTCGATCGTTTCGGTGCGGCCGTCAAGGATGTGGGACGGCGTCACCGAAACCGGCAAGTTCGGTGACGAGGCATCGCGCGTGGCGGATTTCTGCGCCCGTCACGGGCTGGAGCCGATCTTCACCCGCGAAGGCGGTTTCGACCTCGAGTTGCAGGAACTGCACCGCGCCAGCGGCGTCACCTCGCCCTTCATCGGCAATGGCGGGATGATCATGGCGGCCCATCGCGCCGCCGCCCGCGCCGGGGCGGACTGGTTCTTCGATGCGGTTTGCGGCAACGATACGGTCAGCGCCGATGGCCATTGGGCCTATCCCGACCTGTTGCTTTCGGGTCGGTGGGGGCAATTGCGCGCGGCGCTCGGCCACAGGGCGCACGACCCGCGCGGCATGGCGCGGAAATGCCTGTCGCTGGCGGTCCTGCCGGTCCTGCCGCCAATCGTGCGCCAGGGCCTGCTGGCCTGTTTCTCGCGCGGCCCGGGTGCCGTCGCGTCCGGCGCCTCGCTGCTGAGGCGCGAAGTCGTGGCCGAACTGGGCCTGGCTTCAACGGCGCAGGCGAACGGTCGCCGACGCGGCAGGCGCGGCGCGATCGAACTGGCCTGGGCCGCCAGCGATTGCGGAATGGCCGATCTCGACCTGGGCCGCGAACAGCTGACGGGCCTGCGCCGCAGGGACCTGTTCGCCTATCGACCGCTGATCGAATTCTGCCTCTCGCTCCCCGATGCGGCGTTTCTGCGCGACGGCACCGATCGCTGGCTCGCGCGCGAACTCGCACGCGGCATCATGCCCGAAGGCCAACGGCTGGAAACGCGCTATGGATCGCACAATGTCGATTGGCACGCCTATCTTCTCGCCAGACGCGGTGACCTGCTGGAGTCGTTCGAGCATCTTGCCTCGCACCCCTGGCTGGGGGACATGGTGGATAGCGCGCGGGCCAAGGTCCTGCTGCGCGACCTGCCCGAGCGGACGCCGCTCGATCCCGCGGTGGCCTGGCCGTTGCAGTTCGGCATTATCGGCACCATCGCGGTTGCCCGGTTCGTGGCGCAGGTCGAAGGGCGCAACGACCTTTGACAGCGGCGGGCAGTTGCGGGCAAGCGGGGCATTGCAATGAGGCCATCCTTGCGCACCTTGCTTGACCTTGCCGGACAGCGGCGCCTGCTTGGCCTTGCGCTGCTGACGATGATCGCCGCGACGAGCGAAGGGGCCGGGGTGGTCCTGCTGGTCCCGCTGATTTCCTCGCTCACCGGCGATATGACGGTTGCGGGCATGGCGCTGGTGCTGCCCGACTGGCCGCTTGCATCGCTGCTCGTGGTGTTCGTCTCGCTTGTCGCCCTGCGCGCGCTGCTGGAGGTCGCGCGGAGCCTTGCTGCGCTGCGGCTCGAAGTCGCGGTGGTGGACGGATTGCGCCGCCGCGCGGTGGCGGCCCTGCTTGGGGCCGAATGGCGGGCGCTGTCGGCCATGCGGCAGAGCGCCAACCGCGCACTGCTGGTCACTTCGGTCGATCGGGCGGGCGAAGCGGTGCACCACTTCGCGGCGATCGTGCGGACCGCCATCGGTCTGGCGGTGCTGGGTGCGGCGGGGATCGTCCTGTCGCCGCGCTTTGCGCTCGGCTGCGTGCTTGCCGCCATGTCCGCCCTTGCCGCGCTGCGCTGGTTGCGGCGCGATGCGCGGCGGCTGGGCGAGGCGCTGACCCGGCGCTACGAGGCGATCTACCTGCGGCTCGAACAGACGCTGTCCGCCCTGCGGCTGGTCAAGAGCTTCGGGCGCGAAGCCGCGGAGGCCGAAGCGCTGGCGAACGCCTTCACCAGCCTGCGACAGACAGAGCGACGCCATGTTCTGGGTTCGGCCCTGGCACGGGCGGCATTGCAAACCGGTGCGGCGCTGCTGCTTGCGGCGGTGGTATGGCTGGCGGTCACGCGCTGGGGCCTGGCGATCCCGGTATTGCTCGCCTTTGTCGCATTGGCGGTCCGCGCCGTGCCGCTGGTCGAGGCTCTGCAGATATCCGCGCAGGGCTGGGCCCATGCCTCGCCGGCGTTCGAGGAAGCGAGCAGGCTGATCGCCGATGCCGAGGCGGCGGCCGAGGCGACCGCTGGCGATGAAGCGCCCCGCCTGCGCAGCGCGATGGTGTTCGAGCACGTCACCTTCGCCCATGCCGCAGGGCGCCCGGGCGTCACCGATGTGTCGCTGACAGTCCCGGCGGGCAGCATCACCGCGCTGGTCGGGCCCTCGGGTTCGGGCAAGAGCACGCTGGCGGACCTGGCCGGCGGGCTGCTGTCACCCGATGAGGGGTGGGTGAGGATCGACGGCATCGTGCTTGCCGGGGGAAGGCGCAATGCCTGGCGGCGGCGGGTCGCCTATGTCCAGCAGGAACCGGTGCTGTTCAGCGGCTCGGTCCGCGACAACCTCCTGTGGGCGGCGCCGCGGGCAGGCGAAGCGCAGCTGCGGCGGGCGCTCGCCGGTGCCGCCGCCGATTTCGTGCACGCCCTGCCCGGCGGGCTCGACTGCCCGCTCGGCGAAGGCGGGCGGGCGCTGTCGGGCGGCGAACGCCAGCGGATCGCGCTGGCGCGGGCGCTGCTGCGCGATCCGGACCTGCTGATCCTCGACGAGGCGACCGGTGCGCTCGATGCCGACAGCGCGCGCGCGATCGTAGCAGCGGTCTGCGCATTGGCCGGTCGCCGGACGGTCCTGGTCATCGGGCATCGCGGAGCGCTGGTCGAGTGCGCCGACCGGCGGATCGACCTGTCCGGCGGGCGCACCGCCGCAGGCTGAACGGGCGGTGCCGGGAAAATTCAGCCGCAATTCAGTGCAAATCGCTAGATCGGTGCACATATCGGAGCCCTTGGGCCAGCCCGGTCGCGCCGTGCGCAGCCGGGTGATCGACAGGAACAGGATTGAAATGAGCAGCAAATTCAACGCCCTTGCCGGGATGGCGGCTGTCGCCCTTGCGGGTGCGATGCTGGCCGCGCCGGTTCAGGCGCAGTACCGGCAGACGATTTCCGACGATCCGGCGAAGTGTGCCGCGGGCGTCGGCCCCGCGGTGCGCGTAACCGTCAGGGGCATCAGGGAATCGCACGGCACGATCCGCGTGCAGAGCTATCGCGCAACCAAGCAGGACTGGCTCGAAAAGGGCCGCTGGATCAACCGGATGGAAGCCCCTGCCAGGGCCGGAACGATGAGCTTCTGCGTTCCGCTGCCGGCGGCCGGGAGCTATGGCATCGCGGTCCGCCACGATTTCAACGGCAATGGCAAGACCGACATCTTCACCGATGGCGGGGCCATGTCGAACAATCCCGGCATCAACATCTTCAACCTCGGCAAGCCGGATTACAGGAAGGTGGCCTTCGCGGTTGGCAGCGGGGTCGAAGCGATCAGCGTGACCATGCGCTATCGCTGAGCGCGGCGCTTGCGCCATAGTTCGAACGCCGCACCCGGCGCCGCCAGCAACGGGTGCCTGGCGCGAAAGGGTGTCACCTCGAGCGTGATCCCGGTGTGCCGGTGGAGCTTCCATGCGGCATAGTCGGCAGCACCGTCGAAGGTCGTCGTTGCCTTGGCCAGGCGCAACAGGTTGAGCGGCTTGCCGAGGCGCGCGCGCGGTGTCCACCAGTCGAGAACCCGCTTGCGCCGACGCGCGTCGAGTTCGGGCACGAGCTGTTCCCGCTCCCGCGCGAAGGCGATTCCTTCCGCTTCCCATGCCAGAGGCAACAATCCGTCGAAATGCGCCCGGTTGACCGATAGGATCGAATCCTCGCGCCCGGCCTTCTCCACCCGCAGTTCCGCGCGATAGGTCGCGCGGAACAGCGCCCGCCAAAAATCCTCGGCCGCACCCCTTTCCGGACCCAGCGCAGCCGCGAGACGCCCGGCGGTCCGCGCCGCTGCCTCCACCGCCCCAGCAATGGCGGCGCGGCCGGCATCGTCGCGCACCCAGGCCAGCGCGCTCGGCTGGACGAAGCGCGCCCAGATCGTCGTGTCGCGCGACAGCCCGCCAGCGGCGCAGGCAAATCGTTCTTGCGACATCGCCGCGATCTTGGCGCGCAGGACCTCGTCCCCACAGCGCCACTCGCGATAGCTGACGCGCGGCCAGATCCGCTCGCGCTGCGGGCCGGGCAGCAGGACGTAGAAGTCGAGCACGCCCTCGAGCGAGCCGGTCCGCAGGTTCGAGCCGTAGAACAGCACGCCCAGCGCGCCCGCCTCTTCGCCCAGACGGCGCGCAAAGGCGGCAATCTCGGGCCTGACCGCGCGCGCCAGATCGTCGCGAATGCGCGCGGCCAGCGTGGCGGTCACGGGGTGACGAAGGTCAGTGCGGGACCCTGGCCGATCGCATAGCGCCCCGCCGGGAAGGCCTCGCCATCGAGAATCACCGGCTCGGCCACCTCGAGCGTAAAGGCCTCGGCATCGAGCTGGTGGAAGCCCGCCGCGCCGAGCCACCGTGGCTGCCAGCCGAACAGGATCGCCGGCAGTATCGCGAGGATGCGGCGGCGCGGCTTGTCGAGCACCATGAGCTTGAGCCCGCCGCGTTCGGCACCGAACAGCTTGATCCCCATCGGCAGCTTTTCGAGCGTGCTCGAGAGGAGGATGCTGCGACGGGCAGGATCGCCATGCCCGGAATGCGCGACAGGCTCGCCCGAGGGCTGGTGGGCAAGCCGCATCGGCGTGCCGCGGCGCCACAGGTTGGCGTCGCTGCCGAACAGCGCCTGCAGCACGCCCCAGGCCCCGGTCGCGCCGACCGCGAGGCTGTTGAAGAAGCCCAGCTGATGCGCTTCCTGCCCCGCCTCGATGCCCAGCGTGAATACCCCCGCTCCGAAGATGAAGCCGAGCATGGCCGGTTCCTCGGCGCCCTCGCGCGCAACCATCAGCGGGTGGCGGGTGATGCGGCCGCCATTGGCATAGGCGGCGATCGCTTCGGGCAGGTTCCAGCCGCTCGGCGCGCCGAGATCGACGTTGAGCGCGTTGGTCTTGCCCTTGGGCAGGATCGCCAGCGCCGGCCAGTCGTCGCCGAAGACCCCCTGCCCCATGGTGAGCACGTCGCGCACCGTTCCGTCGCCGCCGTTGACGATCAGGTAATCGATCCCCCGCGCGGCGAAATCGGCCAGCGCCCCGGCGATATCCGCGCGCACGCCGGGTTGCGCAACGGTGATCCCGGCGCGCGCGGTGCAGGCAAGGTCCTGGCCCCTGTTGCGGTGGCTGCGCGGATTGTAGATCACCCCGATACGCGGTTCCGCCGCCCTGAAATCGCGCTTCGCACGCGGCCGGACAGTGGGGGCAGGCGTCGCGGGCAGCTGCGCCGACAGGGTATCGAAATTGTAGATCACCCGTTCCATTGCGCAGATGCCTTAGCCGATATCGAGCGATGCAACGTAGGAATTTTCCGCCGGATTGTAACGGTCACGACACGAAAATCCGGTCGCGCAAACGCCTTTGGTGCACCCGACAGGATTCGAACCTGTGGCCTCTGCCTTCGGAGCAATTTAACCCACGCATCCGAAAAATGCGATAGGGCACGCTACAGTACGATAAGCATCTGAAACCACTAGATGTTTTTCAAGTTTGCGCCGAAACCCATATCCGCAATTTCGCTGCGATTTCCTCTTGACTGCTTCCGTGGTGCTTCCGCGGAAGCAGTCCGATAGCGAAGGATTGGGTGATGGTGAAGCTCACAAAACGGACTGTGGATGCGGCGAAGGTCGAAGCGAAAGACTATTTTATCTGGGACGACGATCTGCCGGGTTTCGGTCTCCGCGTCTTCGCTTCTGGCAAGCGCAGCTATCTCGTCCAATACCGCGCCGGAGGTCGATCCAGGCGCTACACGATCGGCTTGCACGGTATCTGGACGCCGGAAGCGGCGCGGCAGGAAGCCAAAGTTCAGCTCGGCCGCATCGCGGCAGGCGACAACCCTGCCGAGGAGCGCCAGCTCGATCATAAAGCCATTACGATGAAAGAGCTTTGCGCGCTCTACGTTGCGGATCTGAACGCGGGCCTCATTCTTGGCAAAGGGGGACGACCGAAAAAGTCGACGACGATCGTCACCGATACGGGACGGATCGAACGCCACATAATTCCGCTAGTCGGCTCGCGTCGGGTCAAGGATCTGACCAAGGCCGATGTGAACAAGCTTATGAAGGACATCATAGCAGGCAAGACGCGAGTGTCGGTCAAAACGAAGAAATTACGCGGCAGGGCCATCGTTCGGGGTGGTCCAGGTACGGCGACCCGCACGATCGGCCTGCTGGGCGGCATCCTCACCTATGCCGTCGATGCAGGGATCATCGAGAGCAACCCCACACATGGACTGAAGAAGCCAAAATATGCCGTCAGAACCCGTCGCCTGACTGAGGCCGAATACCGCACTCTTGGCGAGATGCTGCGGGAGGCAGCGAAAGCCGAAAAATACGCCATGACGGTCGACATCATCCGACTGATCGCTCTGACCGGCTGCCGCCGTAGCGAGATAATCGGTTTGAAGTGGGAAGAGGTTGACCTCGACTCCAGTTGCCTTCGCCTAATCGATAGCAAGGAAGGCGATTCTATTCGTCCGACGGGCTTGCCGGTCGTGGAGTGTCTGGAGGAGCGCCGGAAAGAGGAAGTCGATTGTTACGTGTTTCCGGGCGAGCGCAATGGCGCCGCGTTTGGGAGCTTCCCGAACCATTGGGAACAGATCTTCAGGAAGTCGCCACTTTCTGACGTAACGCCCCACGTCCTGCGGCACAGCTTCGCGAGCATCGCCAACGATCTCGGGTTCACCGAAATTACCATTGCCGCACTCGTAGGCCATTCGAAGGGGACGATGACGAGCAAATATATTCACACGCTCGACACGGCGCTGATCATGGCCGCGGACACGATTTCTGGATACATTCAGGGGCTACTCGACGGCGTTGAATTCAAGCAAACAGCATACGCCCTTGACCGTGATTCAAGAAGAGTTGCGCTCAACCGGTTCCTAGCCAAAGCCATCGGGGAGCCGGCCAGCCACTCTGACGGAGATACCCGGCTGGCCGCATGAGGCCTCGGCCGAGCATGTGTCGTAGGCAGAGAACTGGATTGGACAATATGGCCTTCAAGACCGTCGAAAGCATTTTAGAGCCCGATCCGCGTTTCGCAGATCTCTGCGTCGTTGAAAACGGCCAGGCCCGTCGAATGACTCTTGCCGACCATCACAAAGCGCTTGCCAACATCGATCTCGCGGGCACCGCACCGACCGATGTTCTGGCGGCCTACGATCGCGCCCGAAACACGATCATTTACGCATTCTTCGACTATGATCTCTTCGTGGTCGGAGAAGTCCAAGCATTTGGCGCTTTCGAGTTAGCGCTGAAACACCGGCTCAATGGCCACGGGGGCGCCGCGCGAGGTACGCTGCGCAATCTTGTCGACAGGGCGAGAAAGGCTGGCATTCTACCCGCGCTCATACCTGGTCCTATAGCGGTCTCCGACCCCATCGAGGCTTTGATCGCGTTACGAAATGGATTGTCTCATGGCACGTCCGACATTCACTCGCCGGGAATGGCGCTTGAGGTCGTAGCTGCCTGCGCTTCGTGGATCGATCATGTATTTCCGTCGTAGTCCGACCAGCTAATCGCCGCGTATCACCGATCTTTCAAGCCATGCTAGATATTGGGAATGGATAAGTTGTCGCCCTTTTCAGATCGATTCGGATTTCGGCCGCCCGACGCCGAGATCACTATCCGGGAAGACGCACCTGACGTTGTGCGCGATGGCGTATTAATGCTTGGCTATGCCTGCGGCCTCGGCCCAGGCGGAATGCGAGACGCCGTCTGCGAGGTTCTGCTTAAGCGACCAGACCCGAACAACTGGTCGCCTGGGAACGTCGAGAACGAGGTTTCTTACCTGATCGACGGCGCGCCTTGGTACAGGATTTATGACATCGCCGAACGCCTCTACCAAGCCATTGGCGACGACGACTACTCCGATACCCGGCGGCCGGAATTTGAGCGTCGGCTGAACCTGCTGTTTCACGAACATGGTGTCGGCTGGCAGATGAAAGCGGGCGTCATCGTCGCCCGCGGCTCGGAGCCGTTCGAACTGGCCACCGGCGACGCGGCTCAAATCATGCGGGGCGCTGGTACGCCGACCGCCGCTAACGAACTGCACGAGGCGCTCAAGGACATCTCGCGCCGGCCGGTTGCTGACGTGACGGGCGCCATCCAACACGCGATGGCGGCCTTGGAATGCGTGGCGCGCGAGGTCGATGGGAGCAGCGATACCCTCGGAAAGATCATTGGCCGGCTGAGCTTCCCGCCTCCGCTCGACACCGCCCTGCATAAGCTGTGGGGGTTCGCCTCTGAGCAAGGCCGGCACATCCAAGAAGGTCGCGAGCCACGGTTCGAAGAAGCCGAACTCGTGGTCACCGTGGCGTCCGCGGTAAGCGTCTATCTCCTGCGGGCCTCGGGTCGGGCGAGGTAGCGTTGGCCGAAGACGACGAACCCGATGGAGACGGCCCCAACGGCGCACCCAAATGGGTCTTGCCAACGGAGATCCCGTTCGGGGAGCTCAAAGGCAGGGCGTTGGAAGAATGCTTGTTCTGGCTGCTCGATGGGATCGGCGCGCGTGACCTGGAGTGGCGCCTCGGCGGTATTGGCGGCGGTGCTGCCGACGGCGGCCGCGACCTTGAAGGCCGGTTCTATACGCCGGGCGCGGACGGCCAGATCGAGGCGAAGCGCTGGTGGATCGAATGTAAGGGGCGCGCTGGGACAGTCGAGAAGGATGCGGTGACGTCGGCCTGCAACAACGTCCTGGCCGACGGGACCGTCGATTGCCTGGTGATCGCAACGAACACGACGTTTTCAAACCCGACCCGCGACTGGCTGAAAACATGGCAGGCGCGCTTTCCCAAGCCGCAGATTCTGCTGTGGGACCAGCCCGTCCTGGAGCGCATGCTGAGCGACCAGCCCTCGACCGTGTTGCGGCTGTTCGAGGGCGGCCTGAGTTCCGCCGGATATCTCCAAGCCATCACAGAACGCTTCTGGAGCCTGTTGGAATATAGCTCAATCGAGCGAGCCCGGCGGATCTGGGCGGAGCGCGAAGCGCTTGAGATCGGTCCGATGGAGCGAATCGCGCTCATAGCCAACGAGTTCGCCCACGGCAGCATCGATGAGCGGCCTTGGGGCGGATATTGCAAGGCCGAGGAGGCCCTCGCGGCCTGTTCGATGGCGATCTTCAATCTACTGTTCCTCTACACCCGACTGATGAAGGCTGGCGTGGACCAGAGCCCGATCGTCGAAGCGATCGCCTACCTTATTCTGGCCACCCTCCGTCACAACCTGTCCGACCGACTGCAGGAGGTGATGGAGATCGCCCTCCGAACCGAAGGCGGTGATCCTTTCCCGGCGAAAGTTGTGGATCTCCTCCTTGGTCCAGTCCTCGACAGTCTTCGTGGTGATCTACAGCTGGTATGCAGCAGTGAATGCGACCGCTTCTCCAGAGACGACAGTCTGAAACACTGGGAGCGCAGGCATCCGATCGAGACCTATTGGTCTCGCTTCGGCCGATATGGCACACCGACGAAGGCGAGCGATCAATCTTACGCCCGTCTTGAGCGGACGACAGAGCCTTGCAGGGTTGGCTTCCAGGTTGACGAGGAGAGGTCTTGCCCTCTGTATCAAACCGACATTTCGATCGAGAACCTCAAGGACTTCTTCGCCATCGCGACGCGCGTCCTCAAGTTCCGGGCGCCGACACCGTCGCGCCGCCAAGCCGTCATTTAGGATTGATCAGCCCCATCGTCCCCTTGGATATCGATCCAGATATCGTCGATCGCACATCGGAGATTTTCAGCAACTGGCGGCGCATGTTGTTCGTCGACGGTCTCCGCCGTGTGCGAAGGCTTAGAGCGTGATGCTCAGGCTGGGGCTTGAGGGTCCGCAGGCAGAGCGATAATGTTCTCGGTGCCAAACCATGCCGTAAGTCGCGCCATAGCATTCTGGGAGAGCACCTGCGTGAATAGTAGAGCCAGCCGGATTTTTGGCCGGGAGCATGCCACGTAGAACAGATTGCGGTTGTTCTCGAAGAACTCGGTCTTGTCGGCGGGCGGACCGGGTTCGATCCATTCGAGCATTTGGCCGAAGTTATATTTATTCCACCCACGACCAACGATCACCAGCACGTTCTCGAACTCGGCGCCCTTGACTCCGTGCTTGGTGGCGAAGGGGGTGTGCCCGTCGATGAAACGGTCGAGAGCGATCAGCTCAGTATACGGGACCGCACGCAGCTTCCGAAGTTGGGTGACGCGCCGGGATTCCCCTTCCACCGGCTCGGGGCCGGCGTCGGCCAGTCGCCGCTCAGCTTCTTCCACGGGCTCGGGAAGTCGCATGTGGGGCTGCGCGGCGATGAAGTCGACGACCTCGCCGATCGTCCCCGACGTTCGCAGCGCGGTCAGTGCAGTCATGGCGTCCGACCACGCCACCTTGTCCGCGTGCTTGTGGATTTTGGGCGTTCCGGTTCCGAAGCATCCGAACATTTCGCCGTAGCGCTTCGCCTCGAAGGCGGCGCAAGCCGGCTCCAACTGGTCGGCCAGAAACTTGATGTGGGGATCGTCCTTCTTCAGCCACGGATCATTGAACTGGCCGTAGATCGGCGGGATGCTCGCATAGCCCTGCTCGCGTGCAAGGACGCTGTGGCTGAGCATGAGAATCTTGGTTTTCCCGACCGCGAGGTCCCAGCCTTCGGCCGCAAGCCGATGCTTGATGTGCGCAAAATATGCCTTTGCCGCCTCGGGGCTTGTATCGCCGGTCCAGTGTCCGCCACCTTGGCCGGTCCGCCTGACGCCAGGCCAGAGATTGGAGTGAAACACGCGCGCTTCGCCGGGCATGGCGGGGTCACGCACCATTTGCGGCAGCGCCGGTCGCATTCGATTGAGAACTTGGACGATCGGGTCGGTCGATCGGAAATTCGCATTCTTGTCGATCACTTCCAGCGCAGCGTGTTCGACAAGGCCGCAGCCCTCGCTATAGATCTTTTGCCAGTGATCGCCAAACAGACCGAGCTGCGGACCTTGGCCCGTGTTCAGAAACCACGCCTTGATCGCGTCGACGAAGCCGGCGTCGGTGTCTTGATATTCGTCGATGAGAAGGATGGGATAGCGCGCCGCCAGGACCGATCGGAACTTCGGGTAGGCAAGCGCCTGGATCATCAGCGCCAGAACGTCGTCATGCCGCAGTGTCACCTGATGGTCGCCCACGCTGGGGTATCCCAGCTCGTAGTGGACGCGGCGGGCTCCAATGCCGCCGACAGGTTCTAGACGCTCCGCCCAGCCGTCAAGAGCGGGGACGAGCACGCGAAGCGTCGACTGGAAGTCCTGCAGGATCGACCAGCAAAAGCCATGGATCGTCTCCGGACGCACGGCCGGATGGGCCTGGATGCGGGAGATGATCTCGTCCTTGGCGACGTTGGTGTAGGTGATGCAGCCGACTTGCTGGCCGCGGCGAAGAAGCTCGGCTCCCCGGCAATCGATCAGGCGGCGGAGCGCCTTGTCGAGCGAGTAGGTCTTTCCGGCTCCGGCACCAGCCTCCAGGCGGAAGCTGCGCCCCTCGTCAAGACAGGCGAACATCCGCTCAAGCGCGACGCGCCCGGCGGCGTCTGCCGGATTTTCTGCTTCCTCAGCCATTGTCGCCAACCTCGGCAACGTTCACCGCGACGTCTGCGGCGATCTCAACCCCGATCGGCGGAACCGGCTCCGCGGGGGCGGGATTGCCTTCCGCCAGCCAGCGCAACCCCTCGGCGATATATTGGGGAACATTCCACTCGGTGTGTTCGATAGCATGCTCCAGCGCGAAGGTGGACTTCTTCTGATCACCAGCCAGCGCATAGGCCGCAAGGGCATGGTCGCCGTCTCCAAGGGGGAAACGTGCAGGATTGGCTAGGATGAAGGCGTCCTCGAAGCTCCGACCGCACGGACCGCCTGGGGCTTCCGGTATCTGAAAGGCGATCCTCCGAATGCCTGTAGTCTTCTCGGCCGCGGTCTTTCCGAGCAGGGCCTCCGGCGAAACGTCGTCGCCGAACAAGGCTTTCAAGCACCCGTTGCTAGTGAACACACCTTCCGCAACCGGTGCGGCAACACGCTTTCCGCCATCGTTCGGTTTTACCGCGTCGATGTCGGTGATGATGAGTGTGCGCAGTTCGAGAAACGACAGGAGATCGAAGAAGCGGTGCGCGTAGGCGCCGCCGACCTCCATCACCGTGAGATATTGGCTTCCGAGTTGCGGCTGACCAGCAGCGGCGCTGTCGGTCTTGCGGATCATCGCGGGGAGCAGGATGCGCTCCGCCGTGCCTTCGATCAGAACCGCCTTGTCGGCGAAGAACAGATCGCACCGCGTCAGGGTCAAATATTGGTGCAGGAATTCGCGATCCGGCTCGGGCGCGCCGCCCATACCGTTGCGCAAATCCTTCACCACCGAGCGGCGGATGCCCTCGCCATCCGGAACCGAAAGGAAATAGCGCATGGCCTCGAAGCGCGCTTCGTTTGCCATATGCGGTGAGTGCGTGGTGACGACGAACTGGACCGGCCAGGGCCTGTTCTCGTTGAGCTGGGCGACGAAGGCGCTCGTGATCTGGTCGAGCTGCCGGATGAAAACCTCCTGCATCTGAGGATGCAGGTGCGCTTCCGGCTCTTCGATGAAGATCAGATGTACACCGGCGGCGGTCGGGGTGGCCTGATACTCGCGGAAGAACCGCAATAACTGAAGCAGCATGTAGACCAGGTTACGCACGCCGAGCCCGTTATAAGTTTCGGGCAGGGTCATGCCATTGACCCCGACGTAGCGAACCTTGGTGTGATCGTTCAGCAGCTTGTCGACGTCGAAGCTGGTCTCGGTGACAAGGCCAGGATCAGAGAGCCCGGGATAGCCGAACAAGTCGAACGTCGGCAGGAGCGATGTGAGCTTGGCGTTGAAGCCCGCGTGAAGGTCGCCTTGAATTTGCTCAACAGCCGCCTTGAGCTGCTCAGCCGTCGTCCGCCTTTCGGGGTCGACGGGATCGGTGAGCGCCGACTGGAAGAGCACTTCCACGACTTTGCCGAGAACGTCCCGCTCGCGATGGGTATCGTCGTCGAGGCCGCGCTGCGCATTGATGAAACCGCCACGGACGAGTGCCGTCAGCGTTTTTGGCTCCAGCGACTTTCGATTGGTCGGGTCATTGGGATCGACCGCTTCCAGCGACGCCGCATAAGCGCCTGGCACTCTGCTGCCCAATGCCCGAAACAACGTCGAACGTGTGACCGCCGCATCCTCGCCGACCGTGAGGTCAGCAAAAAGCGTTGTCGGCGCCGTAGGTCGGGGGCCGTAGGTCAGGATGAGCCGTGCCTCGCTGCAATTCGGATCGAGATCCACGATGCATTCGCTTAGCGGGCCGAGATCTGGAGCATTGACGTCATAGGTGAAGTCGATCGTTACCTTGATGGATGGGAGGAGTACGACGATATCTGACGCAGTGGCCCCCGCGTGAAAGGCTTCGAACGCCATCCAGAAGCGCTCGTGGCAACCCAGGGAAAAATCCTCCAGCCCGAACGAGGGGGATTTTTCGCCGAGGAGTCGCCGGAACAGCTCTGCTATCGAGGTCTTGCCGCTATTGTTTCGCCCTACGATCAGCGTAGTGCGACCTTCCAAGCCGACTGCGACATCTCGAAGTAGCCGGAAGTTTTCGATTTCGACCCCTTTGATTCGCATTAACTTCCGGCCTCTTCTGTTTGCCGCTCCAAGACCGTTTGCCGTGACCTCAGCGCAACGCACCCGAAAATCTCATTCTAGAAAAAATGTGATCTTCGTGCTACACAATTTCAGAAACCGTAGCGTGAAGTAGGCAGAATCACTGCCGCGGTCGAATTTGACCGCCCAAGTGGCCACTTTCTACCGCAAAGTTGCTTGGAGGCCTGATGATCCTGACCGACAATGAAACCAAGGTCGACCTCCTCAACAACGAGGCGATCGCGGCAACGATCATCAAGCTTTTACGCACTCGGCCCGACCAGCCCGTTACAGTCGGCGTTCACGGGGACTGGGGCGCCGGGAAATCTAGCGTCCTCGAAATGATCGAGGCTGGCTTCGATGACGAGGCGAAGGTCCTCTGTCTCAAATTCAATGGCTGGCGCTTCCAAGGCTTCGAAGACGCCAAAATCGCGCTCATCGAGGGCATCGTCACCGGCCTCATCGAAAAACGTCCAGCGCTCACCAAGGCCGGCGAGGCCGTCAAGGATGTCTTCCGCCGGATAGACTGGCTCAAGGTGGCCAAGAAGGCCGGTGGGCTTGCCTTCACCGCCTTCACCGGCATCCCGACGCCCGATCAAATTCAGGCCATCGTCGGCACGCTGGAAGGTTTCCTCGCCGACCCCACAAAGCTTGCCACAAAGGACAATCTCGAAGCCGCGGTCGAAGGCGTGAAAGGACTGTTGAAGCCCAAGGGTGAAGGCGATTCGACCAATGTTCCCGACGAGATCAACGCATTTCGGAAGGCTTTCGACGAGTTGCTCGACAAAGCCGGCATCGAGCAGCTCGTCGTCCTGATCGACGACCTCGATCGCTGTCTGCCCGATACCGCGATCGAGACGCTGGAGGCCGTGCGCCTCTTCGTGTTCACGTCGCGGACCGCGTTCGTCGTCGCCGCCGACGAGGCGATGATCGAATATGCGGTGCGCAAGCATTTTCCCGACCTTCCCGACACCACCGGTCCACAGACTTACGCCCGCAACTATCTTGAGAAGCTCATCCAGGTGCCCTTCCGCATTCCGGCGCTCGGCGACACGGAAACACGTATTTATGTGACGCTGCTTCTTGTCGGTGCCGAACTCGGCGAGAATGACGCAGCATTCAACGCCCTCATCAAAGTCGCTCGGGAGCGGTTGAAGCGCCCGTGGACCACCGGTGCGCTCGACGCGGCCACGGTCAGAGCCGCTCTCGGGGACAAGGCCTCGCGCGCTAACAATGCGTTGGCTCTCAGCGACCAGATCGGCCCCATCCTGGCGAGCGGCACCAAGGGCAACCCGCGCCAGATCAAGCGTTTCCTCAACACGCTAGTTCTTCGGCAACGCACCGCCGAAGCGCGCGGGTTTGGGGACGACGTCAAGCTGCCGGTCCTCGCAAAACTCATGCTCGCCGAGCGTTTCCTGCCCAGGCTCTTCGATCAGGTAGCCGCAGCGGCAGCGGCAGCGGCCGATGGGCAATGCAAAGACCTGTCGGCACTTGAAGCGGCCGCGACCGCAAAGGAAGACGAGAGGCGCCCAGTCAAGATGGAGAAGGCGGCGTCGAAGGGCGATGACTCACTGAAGGCCGCGCCCAAACTCGAGACCGTGAAACCGACGGAGAGCGCTCTCTTGAGTGAGTGGCTGTCGTCGCCGGCGATCAAAGCCTGGGCAGCGGTGCCGACCGCGATTGGCGGAGAGGATCTCCGCCCCTATCTCTTCGTCGCAAAGGACCGGAAGGATTATTTTGGCGCCGCCTCGGTGCTCGGACATCTGGCCGCCGTGGTCGAACAGCTCTTTGGCGGCAGGTACGCGGTCCAGGGCCTCGAAGCCGATCTCAAGCGCTTGGCTGGGCCCGAAGCCGCCCAAATCTTCGAAGCCGTGCGTGGCCGTATCGTCGGGGGCGACAGTTTTGACACCGAGCCACCGGGCGCAGCGGGATTGGCTGTTCTCGTCAAAGCCCACTCGACTCTGCAAGGCAATCTCGTCGACTTCCTCGAAGCGCTCCCGAGAGACCGTCTCGGCCCGTGGGTCTGCAGCGGTTGGGAGGGCGTTCTCAAGGACGGCGATGCAGCCCAACGCTTTGATCGTCTCCTTCAAACCTGGGGCAAAGAGGGTGGCGCAATGCTGAAAGCGGCCGCCAGTGGCGTGCTACGCACCCGACAGGGACCGAGCGTTCGGGGGCTTAACTGATGGGGACGTCGAGCGCTTTCGGAGGCCAAGGCGGTGGAACCCCCCTTGTGCCAAGTTGGCTTGGCGACGATGGCGCACCGCCAGACGGCGTACCTGCCGATGGTGTCCCGCCTGCTTCGCCTCCAGTGCCACCGGCACGGCCACCCATACCCCCAGTAGCCGATCCCACGCGATTCTCGGCGGCTCGCAACAATTTCTCGCGTTTCGCAGGTTCAGGTGGCAGCGACCGCAGGAGCCTCGGTCGAGCCGTATCGCATTATGTGGGCTCTTCTTCAGGCGGCGCACGAACAGCAGCCGCAAGGATGGGATCGGCCCGCGGTGCTGGTAGCCGCCTGGTTGGCTTCCTGTCGGACGCTGTCGCCCGCGGCGCCACCGAAGCACTTCGCGCGCTAAACCTCGGCGCTCTCGCAGGGAGGCCGATCGAAGAAATCTTTCTCGGTCTGGCCGATTATGTGTGTCCTGACGGGGGATCGATCGACGAAGGCATCGCACGCGAAGCATTTATCGAGACCATCACGGACCTCGCCGGCGCGGGCATAACCGACCTTGACGGACTCACCGCCGACCAGATGCAGACCGTATTCGAACTCTATGCAACCAATGCGATCGAAGCGCGGCTGTGCAACGACATCGGGGCAAAGACGATCACGCTGCCGTCGGACAGCCGGGAAGCAGCACGTGTACAGGCGCAACTGAACGACTTTATCCGACGTGGGGTGGCGGACGCGCTCACGACCGCCCGCGCCGCGATGGACGCACTGACGCCTGACCGCGCACTCCAGTTTGTCGGGCGCATATACGAGCAGGCGTTCGGGATCTTGCAGATCATGGGCGACGCCGAGGCGGAGGGCGCATGAGGAGACATGTCATCATCGGCCGATACGGCCCTGGCGACCGGAGTCGCTACCCACTCGGCGACGGAGAAGTCGAGACGCGCCTGGACCTGATAGCAGGTGAACGCACCCTCGATCACGGGATAGGCCGTGCGATCAACGATCTCTCGCGGCTCGGCGTTCATCCTTCCGAAATCGGAGTGGACATCCTAGTTCTGGCGGCTCACGTCCACGCCGCCGACACCCGTATCTCACGGGCGAGTGAATCGCAGGATGGCTGGACCCGCGAAGTCCGCTTGATCGTGCCGGTTTCCGACCCTGACCGGTGGACCGCCGTCGCACCGACCTTCGTCCGGATGCTGAACTTCCTGACCGGCGATCGATGGTCAATAGCATTTCGTGCGCGACCACGCCGCTTCACCAGAGTCGCTTCGACAGCACCTGCGCGACTCATAGGGCCTCCCTTCAACGACCTCGCACTCTTTTCGGGCGGCCTCGACAGCCTCATCGGCGCAATCGATGCGCTTGAAAATGGCCGCACCCCTTTACTCGTGAGCCACGCCGGCGAAGGCGCCACGAGCGATGCGCAATCCACGATTTTTGAGGCGTTGAAGGGCCAATATCATGGCCGTGCTTTCGACCGTTTGCGGCTCTGGATGGCGTTCCCGGACGGCTTCGTAAGTGGTTCGGCCGGAGAGAACACAACGCGCGGCAGATCGTTTCTCTTCTTCGCGCTCGGTGTGTTCGCGGGCAGCGGGCTTGAAGCGCCGTTCACGCTCAAAGTGCCGGAAAACGGGCTGATCGCCGTGAACGTGCCTCTCGACCCCCTGCGCCTCGGCGCACTCAGCACACGTACAACCCATCCGTTTTACATCGCCCGCTGGAACGACGCTATCCAAGGCCTCGGTCTGAATGGCAGGATCGAGAATCCCTATTGGGACAAAACCAAGGGCGAGATGGTCGCTGCCTGTGCCAATGGCACGTTGTTACGTCGCCTCGTACCCACATCGCTTTCCTGCGCGTCCCCAACCAAGGGGCGTTGGCAGGGTCTCGGCACACAGCATTGCGGGTACTGCCTGCCTTGTCTCATCAGGCGAGCGGCGCTTGTTGCCGGGCTGCATCCCGATCCAGATCCGACGACCTACACGGTCGATGATCTGACGACTCGTGCGCTCGACACGCGGCAATCAGAAGGAGTTCAGATTCGGTCCTTCCAGCTCGCGATCGAACGGCTGCGCGTTCGCCCGGCGCTAGCGCCGATTCTCATCCACAAACCGGGGCCGCTCTTCGATGAGACGCCGGCGCGACAAGCCGTGCTTGCGGGTGTGTATCGGCGCGGACTCGAAGAGGTCGGCGCACTCCTGGCAGGTGTCAGGACGCGGCCGGGATGACCGAGGCCACTCACACCGCCGGCGTCGATTTCCATTGCCATCTCGACCTCTATCCCGATCTCGAGGCCGCGATCGCAAAGGCTGAAGCCGCCCGGATCTACACGTTGACCGTCACCACGACGCCGAAGGCCTGGCCGCGCAACTATGAGCTCACGCGGCACACCCGCTATGTGCGCGCGGCTCTCGGCTTGCATCCGCAGCTCGTCGCCGAGCGGGCGGGTGAACTCCCGCTATGGGAGCGTCACTTGCCCGAAACACGTTACGTCGGCGAAGTCGGGCTCGACGCGGGGCCGCGATTCTACAAGTCGTTGGACACCCAAAAGCAGGTGTTCCGGCGCGTCCTTCAGTGCTGTGCCGACGCGGGCGGCAAAATTCTCACCGTCCACAGCGTCAGGAGCGCGACGCCAGTTCTAGACATGGTCGAAGAATATTTGCCGCGCGAACGTAGAAGGGTCGTTTTGCACTGGTTCACAGGGAGTCGCAGCGAGGCCAAACGCGCCGTCGCACTCGGCTGCTATTTCTCCGTCAATGCAGAAATGGTTCGGGCGGATCGCGGCCGCGCCGTCGTCGCCGAATTGCCGATCGACCGGATCCTGACCGAAACCGATGGCCCGTTCACGCAGCTTGACCGTCGCCCCAGCGAGCCCGCCGATGTCAAAACGACCGTCACCTCAATCGCCGGGGTTCTCGGGCTTTCGCCGGAAATCATCGAGAAAAAGGTCCAATCGAACCTTCGCACCCTGCTGGGGTGAGATGTTCCTTATGGAAATATTGTCATCTTCGTGCTACATATTCGCGCGATCTGTAGTGCGAAGGTAGCAAATGCCAACTCCTCATAACCCACCTGCCGCCGTGCGGCGGGCGCTGCGCAAGCTCGGGGCGGACATCCACGATGCCCGTCGACGCCGCCGGCTGCCAATGGCGGTCGTGGCTGAGCGCGCGTTCACCTCGCGCTCAACTTTGCAGAAAATCGAAGCTGGCGACACCAACGTCAGCATCGGCATCTATGCCGGCGTTCTCCAGGCGCTCGGGCTCCTCGACGGACTGAGCCAGGTCGCTGACATCAGCAACGATAGTGTCGGACAAGCGCTGGCCAGCGCCGAGCTGCCCAAACGTGTTCATCTCAAGCGGCCAACGGGATCTTCCCGCGATGGCTGACTTCGAGGTCCATATCGATCTGAACGGACGCACGCGCCCGATCGGGCTGGCCAGGAGCAATCGCGTCCGGGGCACAGAAACCATCCTCTTCGAATACGATGGTGCTTGGCTTGATGATCCTGACCGGTTCTCACTGGAGCCTGCTCTTTCCCTCACCAGGGGCGCCTTCGCGCCTCCTGCCGGCCTTACGACTTTCGGCTCGATTGGCGATTCCGCGCCAGACACTTGGGGCCGACGGCTGATGCAGCGGGCGGAACGCAGGCTTGCGGACCGCGAAAGCCGCGCCGTTCGCACGCTTGCGGAAAGCGACTACCTGCTCGGTGTCGCAGACGAGACGCGGCTGGGCGCGCTCCGATTTCGCTGGGCCGGCGACGAAACCTTCCAGGCGCCGATCAGGGCCGGTGTTCCAGCCCTGATTGAGCTTGGCCGTCTGCTCCAGATCACCGAGCGGATTCTCCGGGACGAGGAAACGGACGAAGACCTTCAGCTCATCTTCGCGCCCGGCTCCTCCCTTGGCGGTGCGCGGCCCAAGGCATCGGTCATCGACCAACATGGCTATCTCTCTATCGCCAAGTTTCCGAAGGAGACCGACGACTACAGCATGGAGACCTGGGAGGAGATCGCGCTGCGGCTGGCCGGCCAAGCCGGCATCGCCACCCCGCAACATGAACTGATCGAAGTCGCCGGCAAGGCGGTGATGCTGTCGCGACGCTTCGATCGCGATGGCGCGACCCGCATCCCCTTCCTGTCCGCAATGGCGATGATGGGAGCCAGGGACGGCGAGCGTGGCAGCTACCCCGAGATCGTCGACGCCCTGGCCCAGCATGGCGCGCAGGGAAAAACGGACGCCCACGCGCTTTACCGACGCGTCGTCTTCAATGTGCTAATTTCTAATGTCGACGATCACTTGCGCAACCACGGCTTCCTCTGGTTCGGCAAAGCCGGATGGTCGCTCTCGCCCGCCTACGACCTCAATCCGGTTCCTACGGACCTCAAAGCGCGTGTGCTGACGACAAACATCGACCTCGACGAGGGCACCTGCTCGCTGGACCTGCTCGAAGCCGCCTCGGAGTTTTTCGCGCTCACGCTGCCGCAGGCCCGCGCGATCATCAAAGATGTCGCGATGGTGACCTCGACATGGCGCGACACCGCCAAGGCCGTTGGTGCCCGCCCGGCCGAAATGACCCGCATGGCCAGCGCTTTCGAGCACGACGATCTCGCGCGGGCGCTGGCGCTATGACGAGGACGTTTTTTCATAGCTTCGATCCGCCGGCCGCAAGCCCGATCACCGGAACGACCGTCGATCTCGAAGTCTCCGAGATCGAGGATGCCGGCATCCGGGAGGTGCTGCAGACGCCGGGCGCGGCCTACGGCGCCTGGTCCATTCTCGATGCTTTGCTGACACCGACCGGCGCAGGCTCGCCGTTCGTCTTCAGGGAGCCGCTCGGCCAAGCCCGGGAAGTCAAGGTCGCGCTCTCCGGCCTGTTCGGTCGGTTCGTCGCTCGCGCCTACCTCGAGCGCTATTTCAACCTCTCGATCTTCGCCCATCTCGGCAGCCGCACGATCGACCTCGATCGCCGCCGCCAGGTCAAAATCACGCGCCTGTCCAGTGGCGATCTGCCCGACTGGATCGCCTGCGCATCCGACCTGTCCTCGCTGACAGTCGCCGAAGCCAAGGGGTGCCACGATGTCGGCGGTCCCGCCAAAGCGCTGGACCGAGCATGGGCGCAGGCCCGGCGGATCGATGTCACCGCCCGAGGCCGCAAAGTCACGGTGAAGCGTATCGCGATCGCCACGCGCTGGGGAATGGCGACGGCTGGTCCAGCCGATGCTCGTCTTGCGGTCCGGGATCCCGTCGAGGAAGGCGAGCCGCACACCCAGGAGGAGAAGGATGCACTCTTCATCGGCTTGCTTCGGCTCCATATCGCCAATCTCATCAAACCGCTCGGGCATGCCGAACTTGCGGGCACGCTCCGTAGCCTCACGCATCAGACATTTCCGCGCAGACTCCAAGGTGAGGTCGAGCGGGCACGCTCGCTGCTCGACACATCCCCGGTACGGGATGTCGAAAAGGCGACAGCGGCTATGGACGGCCTGGTTGGCGGTGTCGTCACCCGCGCCGGACCGCTCACTGACACCAGCGTTGAGCCTGCCGATCAGGAAGCGCTCTCCCGCCTCAATCTCCGGCCCGTCTTCGTTGGGATCGAACGCGATCTCATTCGCGCTGCTATCGACGCCGAGCCGCAAGCCATTCGCAGCCGTCTCGCCGACAAGGAAAGTCCGGACGAGTTTGCACGGCCGGACCGTGCCGGCGGCTGGATCATCCCGCTCGGCCAAGAGCGACGTATTATCGGAGGCGCCTGAACCACCGCCGAGGAAGAAGGGGTGGAAAAACGGTCTCGGATAACGATTTTGGGCCGCGAGGCGGCAAAGTACCCGAACGGAGGATATATGGCGATTACGGCAAAAGACGTTGAGGAACTCCACGCCTACGCAATGGGCGTGATGGGACGGGCAGACCACCATGCCGGGAAGGTGAAAGGCATCGCCCTGGCGCTCCTCGGCGGAATCATCTGGCGCGGTGAGCCGGACACCATCCGCATCCGCCGCATGGCGGGCAGTCCTGCCAACATGTTGTGGGTGACCATCTCGGGCAAGACTTACGTTTTCGCGTACAACCACGAGACCGAGAAGATCGAGATCCGAGATCGCACGCAGACCGGCGCGGTCTTGCATTCCTTCGACGACACCAACACCGCCGCCGACATCGAGGCGGTCTTTCGGATGCTGTGACCGATGCTCGTCGCCCGCGCACAACTCGCCTTCATCCGCGATCTGGTCGCCCGCTTCGCGCGGGACGACAGCATGATGCGACCGGTCGCAGATTATCAATCCCAATATGTCGCGATCATCGCTCTCTTGCGCTCGGTGGGGCACGTTTTCGATAAGGTCGATTGCGACGATACCGAGCGACGAGCTTGGGGCAGAACGCGATGGTCCACCTGGAAGCAGGATCCCATATTCGGGACCTTCATCGAGCCGACGCGAAATGCTTTGCTCAAGGAATTCCAGGGCGGACTGCAACTGCGCAGCGCGGCCTTCGGACCTACCGCCGTCGTAGCCGACCCGTCGATGCCCGGCGGCTTCTCGCACGTCGCGGCATTCGATGCCCGCGAAGCTCGCGATCTCGCCGGCAAGCCAGTGCTGCCCCAACTACACGCAGCCATAGCCTTCTGGGATCGCTGCCTTAAGGAGGCGGAATCCGCCTTTGGCGAATCCTCCACGCGATAGTTCGTAGCACCCAACCTGAACACACGACACGCGGGCCGTAAGGGAGAGACCGAACATGACCATGCCGCCGCCGCCCTGGCAGGCTCACGACGCGGCCAACTACGATCCGACGATGACCGCCGGGTGCGCGACGCTTCTGGCGGAGATCAGCGCTGATCCCGCTCGACGGCAAGCCATCCTCGCCGATCCGCGCGATCTGCATCGCACGCTGTTCGCGCCGTTTACACCGCCTGGCTACAGCGAATATGCAGGCACCTACCGCGGCACGGTCGGCACCACGCTTGCTGATCGGAGGATGACTGCGGAAAGCCAGCTCGAAGCTGGCGGCCAGTTTGAATTCTGTCTTCCCGGTGAAGTGCCTGCTCGAATGAAGCTGCTGCTGGATCACACGCAGCAGTGGCTCCGTGACCCTTCCGCAGACGACTACGGTAAGCTCCTTGGCCTCAGCTATACCTTTTGCTGGTTCGGCAAGATTCACCCGTTCCTTGACGGCAACGGTCATGTGCAACGTGCGATATTCGCCGTCATGGCGACCGAGTTCGGTTTACCGCTGTCAGCGCGATTTGCGATCCATCCACGCCCCTATGATCGACTGTTGGCGACCGCCTTGGAAATTTTCACACGAGCGCCCGCCAACGAGGAAAATGGCGAACTGGCGTTGGTAGCGGAATATCTCGCCTTCTTCCTCGATGGCCCCTTCAACGACGTGCGCAAGCACATCAGCACGGCGTCGCCTTACGACTGATTTTGTGTTTCAGCTCACCGCGCCCTGGGTTTCGGCAGATTGGGAGTGAAACCGTCACTAATTGGGAATTACAGGGTCGCGAATTGTGAGAGATGCAGGGGAAAGTATTCCCCTGCGACCGAGCCAAGGTCTCGCTCGACCCCTTCTGCGGGGAGACCCTGCAACGCCCCCGCCAAGAGTGAGAGAAGGGATCGGATATCCGCGACGGGATGAGTGTCGAGAGAGAGGCTCTCGGCGCCCGTCATGGAGTCTGATCCCATGAACATGCAAGTTCTAGACGCCCGCTGCGACATGAGTGGCGGCTACAAAGTCGATATCAGCCGCGGCGAGCGCGTCGGCCGGGTATCATCCGAATGGTTCTCGCGGCCGGATGATGAGCGTTTCCTATCGCTCGGCGAGCTGGCCCGCTCAGTGCGCGACCGGGCCGATCGCAGCCGTACTCGCATCGTCGAAAGCGCGTTGATCCACGTCGAGGCGAATCGCGCCGATCCCGAACGTTTGTCACTGATCCTTCCGGGTGCGGAAGCTCCCGTAGCCCCGACCCACTGGAGCTTCGGCCAGCTCGCCGCGCAGGTGGGTGCGCCCGCGGCCTATCTACGCAATCTCCCCGCCGCGCTGGCCGCCATCAATCTACAATATGGCCTGACCTCGAACCGGGCCGAGCAGATCAAGACGCTGGAAACCGACGGCGGTCGCATCGAACTACGCGCCGTCACCGGCCCCGATTATGGCCGTATCTATGACCACGAGCTGGTCGAAGCCGTGCAGCGCATCGCCGGCAACGGCACCGGGGACACGCGCTGGAAAGTGCCCGGCGTGTTGGACTGGTCAACGGGGATCTACAATCCGCGCGTCGACATCACCAAGGACACGACGACGCTCTATGCCTCCGACCGTGACGTGTTCCTGTTTCTCGTCGACGATCTGAACCCTATCGAGGCTGGCAAGCTCCCCGATGGCTCGCCCGATCTGTTCTTCCGTGGCTTCTATTGCTGGAACAGCGAGGTCGGCGCGAAGACGCTGGGCATGGCGAGCTTCTATCTGCGGGCGGTCTGCCAGAATCGCAATCTCTGGGGCGTCGAGGATTTTGAGGAGATCAACATCCGCCACAGCAAATATGCTGCTTCACGCTTCGCCCATGAGGCGGCGCCTGCGTTGATGAACTTCGCCAATTCCTCGTCGATGCCGTTCGTCAATGGCATCCGGGCAGCACGGGAGCGGATCGTTGCCCGCACCGACGAGAATCGCAACGACTTCCTCCGGCGTCGCGGTTTCTCCAAGGCCGAGACCGGCAAGATCATCGACACGGTACTGGCTGAAGAAGGCCGACCGCCGGAATCGATCTTCGATTTTGTGCAGGGCATCACCGCCGTTGCGCGTGACAAGCCGCATCAGGATGCCCGCCTCGACATGGAGGCCAAGGCGAAGAAGCTGCTCGATCACGCCGCCTGAAAGCTGTGAAGCCGGGGATGCGGGTTTCCGTATCTCCGGCTTTGCGCATTCGTGCTCTTCCGTTTGACCGGCTTTCTGGCGCTGCCCTCCTAGAGTGAGAGGGCGGCGCTTCGCTTCGTGACGGGTTGGAGGTCGAGAGAGAGTCTCCCGGCCGCCCGTCGCGGAGTAACGACCATGGCAACCGCCATTCAGAAGATCACCCTGTCGTCGTCGCGCGACATCCCTTTCAACAAGCTGGTGCTCAGCCAATCGAACGTCCGGCGGATCAAGGCCGGCGTCTCGATCGAGGATCTGGCCGAGTCCATCGCTCGGCGCGGCCTCATCCAGTCCCTGCATGTACGGGCCGTCCTCGATGCCGACGGCGTCGAAACCGGCATGTTCGAGGTGCCGGCCGGCGGCCGTCGTTACCGGGCGCTGGAACTTCTGGTGAAGCAGAAGCGATTGAACAAGACGGCACCCGTACCGTGCGTCGTCAGCGACGCGGCGAGCGGCATTCTCATGGAGGAAATCTCCCTCGCCGAAAACGACGAGCGTATTCCACCGCATCCGCTTGACCAGTATCGCGCCTTCCAGGCCATGCGCGACAAGGGCATGAGCGAGGAGGCCATCGCCGCCGCCTTCCTGATCGACGTCAATGTCGTGAAACAGCGCCTGCGCCTGGCCTCTGTTTCGCCCGCGCTGCTGGAGGTGTTCGCCGAAGACGGCATGGAGCTAAAGCAGCTCATGGCCTTCACGGTGTCGCAGGATCACGCCCGCCAGGAACAGGTGTGGGAGACGATCCGCAATAGCTGGCAGAAGGAGCCGTGGCAGATCAAGCGCATGCTGACCGAAACCGCGGTGCGCGCCTCCGACAAGCGCGTCGTGTTCGTCGGCATCGACGCTTACGAGGCCGCAGGCGGCATCGTGCTGCGTGATCTGTTCGAATCCGACGATGGCGGCTGGCTCCAGGATGTCGGCCTGCTTGATCGGCTGGTCTCCGAGAAGCTGTCCGCCGTCGCCGACGAGATCGCAGCTGCCGGTTGGAAGTGGGTCGATGCGGCGATCAGCATCCCCTATGGCGTCACCCAGGGCTTGCGCCGGCTTTCGGGCACGTCGCTCGACATCACCCCGGAGAAACAGGCGACGCGCGACGCCTTGCAGACGGAGCTTGACGGCCTGGTCGCCGAGTATGAGGACGCCGACGAACTGCCGGATGCGGTGGACCAACGTCTCGGCGAGATCGAGGCGGCACTCGAAGACCTCGACAATCGGCCCGTCAGCTACGATCCGGCCGAGATCGCCATTGCCGGCGTCTTCGTCAGCATCGACACGCATGGCTCGCTCGTAGTCGATCGCGGCTATGTCCGCCCCGAGGACGAATTGCCGGTGGAGGGCTCCGGCGACGAAGCGGCGGTGGAGAATGTCGATCCCCAAACCGGGGAAATCCGCGAGCCTGCCATCCAGCGCGCCGTCATCACCATCGGCGGACAACCGGCCCCGGTCGAAGAGGAGGAAGACGACGGCATCAAGCCGCTGCCCGAGCGCCTCGTTATTGAGCTGACCGCGCATCGCACGCTGGCGCTCCGCGACGCGGTCGCCAGCCATCCACATGTCGCCATGACGGCGCTTTTGCACAAGCTGGTCTCAGACACCTTCCTGCATCGCCCGGCGACGGGTGTGCTGGAAGCCAATGTCCGGCAGACTCATTTCACGGCGCAGGCCGACGATCTGAAGGATAGCCCCTCGGCGAGATCTGTCACCGATCGGCATGAGCGCTGGGGCGATCATGTGCCCGCCGATGACGAGGCGCTGTGGGATTGGCTGACCGCGCTCGACGACTCCAATCGCATGGACCTGCTCGCCCATTGCGTCAGCTATGGGATCAACGCGCTCTATGAGCGGCCCAATCCCTATGGCGGTTCGGGCGTCAGCGAGCACGGGCTGAAAGTCCGCATGGCGCAGGCCGAGCGGCTGGCGCGCGCGACTGGCCTCGACATGGTGGCCACAGGTTGGCGCCCGACGGTCGGCAATTACTTCGGCCGTGTCACCAAGGCGCGGATCGTCGAGGCTGTGCGCGAGGGCGCTGGCGAACGGGCGGCGCAGCTCATCGATCATATGAAGAAGGGCGACATGGCCAAGGAGGCGGAGCGACTGCTGGCCGACAGCGGCTGGCTGCCGGAGCCGCTCCGCGCGGCCGATAGCGACGCCGAAACGGGTGGCGACCATCCCGATCAGCATGGTGTCGAGGAAGCTCTTCCCGCTTTCCTGTCCGATGAGGGTGACGAGGATGAGCCCGTTGAGGAAGACGACGAAGTCGTGATCGCCGCCCAATGACCAACGCGCGGCAGGGAACAGCGTGATCCGTTCCCCGCCGCTCTCGTTCGTGTCCCTTCAATTGTTGCCCGGCCCATCGTTGGCAGCCAGCACGGCTGAGCCGCGCGGGTCGGGCTGCTTTGTTTCAGGAGCCTGTCATGGCCGACTATTTCACCCATTTCTCGTGCGTGCTCGAAGTCGGCACGCCCGAAAACGCCGCCCGTGCGCTCGAACTCTACAACTTGTTGTCCGAGGAAGGCGCATCGGAGGAACCGCCGTCGGAGGGATTCCTTCTATCCATCCAGCCCGAGCATGGCGGCACAAGCCTTTGGATGCGTGATGACGTCACCGGCGATCCCGAGCGCGTGATCCAGTTCGTGAAGCGTTGCGCCATCGAATTCGGACTGACCGGACGCTGGGGTTTCCAATACGCCAACACTTGCTCCAGGCCGCGCCTCGATGGCTTCGGCGGCGGAGCGCATGTCATCGACCTCGCCAATGGCGAGACGATCGCGTGGACCTATACCGACGGCTGGCTCGCCACGGTTCTGGACGGAGGCGATCCCGATGAGTGAAATCATCGAAACGACCGTCTATGGCCTCGATGAGCTTTCGGACGCAGCCAAAGTGAAAGCTCGCGCCTGGTATCGGCAAGTCGGCTTTGACGACGACTGGTACGAGTTCGTCTATGAGGATTTTCAGTGCATCGCCGAAATCCTCGGCTTGCGCCTCAAAACTGTGCCTGTCCGCCTCTATGGCGGCGGCACACGGCAGAAACCGTGCATCTGGTTCTCGGGCTTCTGGAGCCAGGGAGATGGCGCCTGCTTCGAAGGGCGGTACAGCCACGCGAAAGGCGCGCCCCGGAAAATCCGGGACCACGCGCCGAAGGATGGAGAGCTCCATCGGATAGCCGACGCCCTTCAAGCGATCCAGCGCCGGAACTTCTACCAGCTCCACGCGGATATCACCCACCGCGACCGCTACTATCATGAGTATAGCATGTCGATTTCGGTCGAGCGCGACAGTCCGACCTGCCAGGATAGGACCGCCGACGCCGAGGACGTAGTCGCTGAGGTGCTGCGCGACCTCGCCCGCTGGCTCTACCGGCAGCTCGAACGCGAGCACGAATATTTCACCTCGGACGAAGTCGTGGACGAGGCGATCATCGCCAACACATACACCTTCACAGATGCCGGCCATCGTTTCGGCTGATCCCGAAAAGGCGCCCCGCCGTCCGGCTGGGGCGCTTTTTTCGTGCTGGCTACCGCAATGTGGTCCAAGAGCGAGAGGGGCGCCGGGACGGGACGAGTCCGGGCGGTTGAGAGAGAGCGTCGTCCGGGCTTTCCCGTTCCCGCTCTCCCGAAAGTTTCTCCATGAACATCGCTGTGCCCGTGGCTACTCCGGCCACGCCAATTGCCCATGCGCCCGCCATCCTTGCGGCTGCATCGCACCTCCTCACTCACCTCGAACGCGGCGAACGAGTTGATGCTGCGATCCTGCGTTCCGCCATGGAACAGACCTTCGGCGTGTCTGACGCCAGCGGCGCCTGGGACTGGAAGGCGGCCTATGAGGCTTGCGAAGCGGCGACGGTCCTGTTCCTGCGCAAACACGGAAAGCCGCTTTTCCGCAAAGCCGCATCTCCGGCTGCGCGGCTTTGCGCTTTGTCGAAGATCGCAGGTCTCCTTCCGACGCACACCCGTCGCTCTGAAGAAAGTCAGGCACTCCAGCAATTTTCAACACCGTTGCCACTCGGCCTAGCCGCGGTGATGGCGGCGGTCATCATGCCTGGTGACATCGTGCTGGAGCCATCGGCCGGCACAGGCCTTCTCGCTATCCTCGCAGAGATCAGCGGCGGCGCGCTTCTCCTCAACGAGCTCGCCGAGATCCGCGCCGATCTGCTTGCCACTCTCTTTCCGGCAATCTCCGTCACGCGCTTCGACGCTGCCCAGATCGACGATCATCTCGATCGCAGCGCCATCCCCAGCATCATCATCATGAACCCGCCGTTCTCGGCCTTGGCGAACGTTTCCGGACGCAGGGCCGACGCCGCCTATCGCCACGTCGCCTCGGCTCTGAACCGGCTCGCGCCCGGCGGGCGTCTTGTCGCGATCACCGGCGCCAATGTCGGGCCGGAATTGCCGGACTGGCGCGATGCTTTCGTTGCCTTGCAGGCGCGTGGCCGCGTCGTGTTCTCCGCCGCCGTCGCCGGATCGGCCTATCAGAAGCACGGCACGACCTTTCCGACACGGCTGACCGTTATCGACAAGTTGCCCGCCGACGATCCGACCGCATTTCCGGCGTCTCCGGGCATGGCGCCGGATGCCGCCACGCTGCTCGGCTGGATCGAGCGCCAAGTTCCGCCACGCCTTGCTGTGACGCTGCCGACGGTCGCCCTTCACCCGGCCGCCGTCGCGCCGAAATCCGTGCGTCGATATCTCAACCGTGCGGCCGCGTCGCGTCCTGTTGCCGCGGCTGATCCCGAGGGCGTCGAACTCAACTATAAGCCCGTGGACTGGACGCCTCCCGAAGGGGCGCATCTCACTGAGGCGATCTATGAAGCTTACGGATTGCAGTCGATCCGTATTCCCGGTTCTCAGGCTCACCCCACCAAGCTGGTGCAATCGGCCGCGATGGCCTCGATCGCGCCGCCCAAACCCAGCTATCGACCCATGCTGCCAGCGAATATCCGTGAGCTGCTGTCCGACGCTCAGCTCGAAACGGTGATTTACGCCGGCGAGGCGCACGGGCGTTATCTCGCTGGATCGTGGACGGTCGATGCGACCTTCGATGTCGTCCAGGCCGCAACCGACGACGCCAGGGGCGCGGTTCGCTTCCGGCGCGGCTTCATGCTCGGCGACGGCACCGGCGCCGGCAAGGGCCGCCAGTCTGCCGGCATCATCCTCGACAACTGGATGAGAGGGAGGCGCAAGGCGGTCTGGATCAGCAAATCTGACAAGCTGATCGAGGACGCGCAGCGCGACTGGTCTGCCCTCGGCATGGAGCGACTGCTGGTCACGCCGCTGTCGCGCTTCCCGCAGGGCAAGCCGATCGCGCTTTCCGAAGGCGTCCTGTTTGCAACCTATGCCACGCTACGCTCCGACGAGCGCGGCGAGAAGGTTTCGCGGGTCAGGCAAATCGTCGATTGGTTGGGCTCCGATTTCGATGGAGTCCTCATTTTCGACGAGAGCCATGCCATGCAGAACGCCGGCGGCGGCAAGGGCGAACGCGGTGACGTCGCCCCCTCGCAGCAGGGGCGCGCAGGGCTTCGTTTGCAACATGCGCTTCCGAACGCCCGCGTCGTCTATGTTTCCGCGACCGGCGCCACCACCGTCCATAATCTCGCCTATGCCCAGCGGCTCGGCCTCTGGGGCGGCGAGGATTTCCCCTTCGCCACCCGCGCCGAGTTCGTCGAGGCGATCGAGGATGGTGGCGTCGCAGCGATGGAGGTGCTGGCGCGCGATCTCCGCTCGCTCGGCCTCTACACCGCCCGGTCGCTTTCCTATGACGGTGTGGAATATGAACTGGTCGAGCATCAGCTTACCGATGAACAGCGCCGTATCTACGACGCCTACGCCGGCGCTTTCGCCATCATCCACAACCATCTCGACGCTGCGATGCAGGCCGCCAACATCACCGGCGAGACCGGCACGTTGAACCGCCAGGCGAAGTCGGCTGCACGCTCCGCCTTCGAGTCGGCCAAGCAGCGCTTCTTCGGGCACTTGCTGACCAGTATGAAAACGCCGACGCTGATCCGCTCGATCGAACAGGACCTGGTCGATGGCCACGCCGCCGTGATCCAGATCGTCTCGACCGGCGAAGCCTTGATGGAACGCCGCCTGGCCGAGATTCCATCTGAGGAATGGAATGACGTCCGCGTCGACATTACCCCGCGCGAATATATTCTCGATTACCTCGCCCACAGTTTCCCGGTGCAGCTCTACGAGCCGTTCACCGACGGTGAAGGCAATCTGTCATCGCGACCAGTCTATCGTGATGGCCAGCCTGTCGAAAGTCGGGAAGCCGTCGCTCGTCGCGATGAGCTGATCGAACGGCTCGCCTCGCTTGAGCCCGTGCCCGGCGCCCTCGACCAGATCGTTCAGCGCTTCGGCACCGATGTCGTCGCCGAGGTCACCGGTCGGTCGCGCCGCGTGGTGCGTAAGTCGGGTGCCGACGCCACGGGCGAGCGCCTCGCCGTCGAGAACCGCGTGGCGTCGGCCAACCTCGCTGAGGCGGCCGCCTTCATGGACGACCAGAAGCGCATCCTGATCTTCTCCGACGCCGGCGGCACGGGCCGTAGCTATCACGCCGATCTCGCGGCGAAGAACCAACGCCTGCGCATCCACTATCTGCTCGAACCGGGTTGGAAGGCAGACGCCGCTATTCAAGGCCTCGGCCGCACCAATCGGACGAACCAGGCGCAGTCGCCCTTGTTCCGCCCGATCGCGACCGACGTGAAGGCCGAGAAGCGGTTCCTCTCCACCATCGCCCGCCGGCTCGACACGCTCGGCGCCATCACGCGCGGGCAGCGCCAGACCGGCGGCCAGGGGCTGTTCCGGCCAGAGGATAATCTCGAAAGCCCCTATGCGCGCGACGCGCTGCGGCAGCTCTATCTCCTGCTGGTTCGCGGCAAAATCGACGGATGCTCGCTGGAACGCTTTGAGTCCGCCACGGGCCTGAAGCTCATGGACGCCAACGGCATCAAGGACGAACTGCCGCCAATCACGATCTTCCTCAATCGTCTGCTGGCGCTGACGATCGAGTTGCAGGGCATCCTATTCACCGCGTTCGAGCAATTGCTCGACGCCAAGGTCCAGGGCGCGATTGCCAGCGGCGTCTATGATGTTGGCCTGGAGACGTTGACGGCGGAGAGCTTCGTCGTCACCGACCGCAAGACGATCTACACCCATCCCGCGACGGGCGCGCAAACGCGATTGCTCACCATCGTCGAGCGGCGACGCAATCGGCCGATGACACTTGAAGACGCCCTGGCGTATCTCGACGACGGTTCGGCCAAGCTGCTCGTCAACGCCAAGTCGGGCCGCGCCGCCGTCCAAGTGCCGGCGCCGTCGCTGATGCTCGATGACGGCGAGATCGAACGGCGCGTACGACTGCTCCGGCCGATGGAACACCATCATGCTTCGCTGAAGATGATGGCCGAGAGCCATTGGCAAGATGTCGATCGTTCCGCTTTCGCCGCGGCCTGGCGGCGTGAGATACTGGAGACGCCGCCATTTTCCGAGAGCACGATCCATATCGTCGCCGGGTTGCTTCTGCCGGTGTGGAAGCGCCTGCCCAATGAATCGACGCGCGTCTATCGGCTTCAGACAGACGAAGGTGAACGCATCATCGGTCGGCGGGTCTCACCAGCCTGGGCAGCGAACGCGACGTCGATCGGTGCGCCCAGCCTTTCCGCCGAGGATGCCCATGCCGCGCTGCTCGATGGTCGGACCGTCCTCGATCTTGCCGAGGGACTCCAGCTTCGCCGTGCTCGCGTCATGGGCGCGAACCGCATCGAACTCACCGAATTCAGCGAAGCCATGCGGGATCGCCTTCGCGCCTATGGCCTCTTCACCGAGATCATCTCTTGGAAACTACGCTTCTTCGTTCCCGTCGATGCCGCTGGCGTCGACGTGCTCGCCAAGCTGCTTGACACCTATCCGATCGCGCGCATCTCCGAGCGGGAGGCCGCGTAATGCCCCGTCACGATGCTTCCGATCTTGCATACCGTCTCGGCCGACAGGCGGAGGCGGTGTGCCGTCAATATCTCAACGCCGGTCGACGCCAGGGCAATTATTGGCTGGTCGGCGACGTGCGCAACACGCCCGGCCGCTCCATGTTCGTGCGGCTGAAGGACTCACCAAAGGGGTTGGCCGGTAAGTTCACTGACGCCGCTACGGGGGAGCACGGCGACCTGCTCGACGTGATCCGCGAAAGCTGCGGATTGGTCGATTTCACCGATGTCGTCGAAGAGGCCCGACGTTTTCTCAAGTACCCGCATCTCGAACCCGATCCTTCACCGAAGAAGCGCGCTGCCGCATCGGCGCAATCAGGCTCGGCGGAAGCTGCCCGCAGACTGTTCGACATGTCGCAGCCGATCAAGGGCACGCTCGTACAATCGTATCTCCGCAAACGCGGCATTACGGATTTACGTGGAACCGCAAATCTGCGCTTCCACCCGCGTTGCTATTATCGACCAGACGAGCATTCGCCGACTGAGACTTGGCCGGCGATGATCGCCGCCGTCACCGACCTTGCTGGCAAGATCACCGGCGCGCATCGCACCTGGCTTGATCCGCGACGCCACGACAAGGCGCCACTCGATACGCCGAGGCGGGCGATGGGCGATCTCCTTGGCAACGCAGTCCGCTTCGGCTCGGGCGACGAAGTCATGGCGGCCGGCGAAGGCATCGAGACCGTTCTGTCGCTCCGGCAGGTCCTTCCCGACTTGCCGATGCTCGCGGCGCTCTCGGCAGCTCATCTCGCCGCTATCCTGTTCCCCGACACGCTGCGACGGCTCTACATCGTCCGCGACAACGATTCGGCCGGTGACGGAGCGCGCGATACCCTGACCGAACGGGCGAACGCCGCCGGGATCGAGGCGATCGTCATCTCGCCGAGCTTAAGCGACTTTAACGAGGATCTGCGCACCCTCGGCCTGGACGCACTGCGCATGGAAGCCCGGTTACAGGTCGCGCCGCAAGACGTAGCACGCTTTATGGCGTTGGCGGCATAGCCGTCAGGGAAAGCTACGTGGCGCGCATCGCCATGCCCGCGGGATACACCACCCATCGGAGAGGACCGCGCCTCGGCCTTCGAGAGGGCGATCGGCCCACAGTCGGGCCGGCTCGGCAATGGCTGCGGCCGACTATTTTCCGGCGGCCCGACGGGCCTTTCCATCGCGAAACAAAATAGCCGGCCTTCGCCATCCTCCGCTGACGCTTCGGCCCTCTCGCTTCGCTCCGGGTGCAGGGCCGTCCCGTCGGTGGGCTTCGTCGCCATGAAGGCCGCGACGGTCGCGGTCCAACCGACGGAAAATCCCATGCGCGATCACGACGACTACGAACCGCACCACGAATCTTCACCCACCGACCATGTGCTCAACGAACTCCAGCGCCACGGCTACCGCCCCTTCGCCGACGAGCCCGACCAGCGGCTTCTGCCCGACGGCAACCAGGTCGCGGGCGCTGTCGCCGACATCTTCGACGCTCTGATCTGCACCCTGGAGGACACCCGTCTCGAACCCGACCTCGACGATCTCCTCTGGTCGACCGTCAACGTCTTCCACCGCGCCACCGACCGGATTGGCCGGGAACTGGACGACAACGAGCAGGCCCAGAATCGGGCACAGCGCGAACAGGACGGCAGCGAGGTGAAGTCGGTCGAACTGGAGCGCCTGATCGCCGAGGGCATGACCCTGATCGAGCGGCAGAACGCCTTCGAGCTGATGCGCGACCAGGCCGCCGAGCATTACGAGCGCCATGTCGGCAAGCCCTGGCTCCCGCGCAGCGGATCGAAGGTGAACCATCGCAATCTGACCTCCGCGATGATCGACAGTCGAGATTTCCTGATGGCGAAGAAGCGCG
>JBAZTF010000006.1:0-165678 GCA_041662105.1 Erythrobacter sp. | reverse complement strand
TCTTCTGCAAACTCAAAGAGTTCAAGCGCATCGCCATGCGCGCCTGCAAAACCGACCAGAGCTTCGAAGCCTTGATCTACCTCTGCTCGGCTGTCATCAATGCCCGATGAATCTCAACAGACCCTAGTCGATCTGCAAACCTTCGAGGCGGCCCAGCGCGTCCCACGAATAGGTTCGGCTGGTCCCATTGCCGTAGGCAATTGATGCGCGTTGCCCGATGTCGTTATAGGCATAACTGGCAAGCACGCCGATGCCACTGGTCGCACCGTTCTCGCGGATCTTTGTGATCCGGCCCAGCAGATCGTGATCATAATTGACATAGAATGCATCGGGCCAGGTTAGCCGCGTCAGCTGGCCTGCGGCATCATATTGATAGCTGGCAGTGCCGTAAGGCTGGCTTTCGCTGGTCAGGCGGCCCAGCGCATCCCATCCGTTGGTGAGGGTGACCCCGTCGGACGGGCGCTGCATCTGGGTGAGTCTGCCGGCGAGATCATATGTCAGATTAACTGCCGGCTCTCCATTCGGTGTGCGCGACACGGGCCGGTTGAGGTTATCATAAGCAAGCGCGACCGTCGCGCCATCGCGCATCCTGACCTGCGTGAGGTTCGAGCCCAAGTCATAGCTGTACTGCAGATAATCCGTCGCTGAGCTGGCATTGGCGCCCTTCGCGGCTACAGGAAAGCGCACCTTGAGGGTGCGGTCGTGACCGTCATAATCGTAACTCGTGCGATTGAGTTCTCCGTCGATCACGTGGGCGAGTTGGCTATTGGCCGTGTATCCGAGCTGCTCAATCGACTCCAGCGCTGTGCCATATGCCGCTCGTACGGACGTGAGCCGGTCGCTATTGTCATATCCACGCCTGGTAATCCGGTCCTCCCCGAAAGTGCCCGGTGTGCCGAGCGTGCACGCGCTTGCTGGGGGACTGCCGAAGAGTGCCGGGTTCATGCGAACCGCGGTGCACTCAAGCCGGTTGCGGCTGTCATAGGAATACTGCTGGAGCGCATATTTAGTGCCGCCGGACTGCACATCCTGGCGGATCAGATTGCCCTTGCTGTCATAGGCAAGATTGGCGGTCGACGTGACAATCATATTGGTCATGTCGCTGGCGGCCGTGCCCGTAACGGTGCCGGTCTCAACTTTCGAGATCAATGTCCCGTCGCCATAGGTGCGCCTGATGGCGGGTCGCTTCAGCGGGCCAGCGCCATCGGGATCGGGATCGGGATAGATCACCGCAGAGGTCCATGGAGTTGACGGCGGACGAAAGGTGCTTCGGCGATCAAGGAAATATGTGGTGTCATCGGTGCCCGCAAGCGGACCATCGATCTTCCACAGCTTGCCCGTCGGCCTGTAACTATACTGGTTCTGGCTCGAAGCCGACCCATTGCCTGCCGCGATCGTCATGCTGGTCATGAGCAGGTTAGGATTGTTGTAAGCGTAAGTGATCACCGTTTCATTGGCGGAACCGGCACAGGTAGCCGCCGTCGCGCATGACTTCACCTGAGTAATTTTGTAGGACGGAGTGCTGACATTGACGAGCACACCTGAAGAATTCTTCACTTGCGCGTAAAGCGCCGAATACGTGTAATCGACCTGTGCACGCGGTGCGCCCGTGGATGCAGCCGGCAACTGGACGCGCGTCACACCCCCGTGGGTGGCATCGTAGGTAAAATCGGTACGGTTGCCGCGCTCATCGACAATGTAGTTGGGCTTGTTACAGGTGAGATCGTTCGTGCATGTCGCAGCATAGCTGGCAGTCCAGATAATGTCGGCGAGCCCCGAGCCCGGCTTTGCTACCCGGCGAATCTGGGTAACATTGCCTCTGCTGTCGTATGTCCAGTTGGTGTAGTTGCCTTCTGGGTAGGTTTCGCGTGTTTTCCGGCCGGCAGCGTCATAGAGAAAGGTGGTCACACCGCCCTGCGGGTCGGTGTGGGATGTCAGCTTGGAAGTGATGGTATCGACGACAAATATCTCGGTCGCGCCGGTTCCGCTCGTCACGGTGGTCGTCTGACTCGAGCCCGCTGTCGAAGAAGCGTAAGTGAAATTTTCGCCCTCGGCGGTGGCCGACTGAACATTGTTCGAAGCATCATAGGATACGGTCAGATCGACATTTGTCGTTTCCGGGCGATCGAGTGAAGTGGCCAAGCCGCCCGTGCTTGTAATTGTGGTCTGGTCCCCAAAATCATCAGTGATCGTACCGCCAGATTTGCTGAGTGAGATCTCGTCCTGGGTCAGTGTTCCGCAAGTATCCGCATACGTGTCGCAATAATCCTCGGACAGATTGATCAGGCTTACTTTGGTAAGAATGCCAGACTGAACATCCGGGCTACTGTATTCCGCCTTCATCATGGCCCCAGTGCTGGAGACCACGGACTGCACGCGCCAGTAGACGAGATAAAAGCCTGACCCTTTGCCCGCCACGAAAACGTAAGCGGACTTGTAATAGAATTGATGGGTGCGTCCGTCAGGAAACACGATGTTATTGATGTACGATTTTATCAGAGGACTGGAATTCTTCTCGCCAGAGCCAGCAGCTGCGAAGAACATTACCTTTGTTCCGTCCGGTAGTGTCAGTTGGTAGTTTTCGCTTCCCACCGCGCCAAGCGAAACGAGCTTGTACTCGGCACCGTTCTCCGATGTAAACTGCCCGGATCCGATACTTATGAACCTCAGGCTGTTTCCATTAATGACTACTACGCGGTCCGCGCTGCTGGCCACGATGTAGGCGCTCAACTGATTACGGCGTGTATTGGAGAATTGACCATCGCTGAACTCGAAATCGAGCGCGGAAATCGCGGCTGAGCTCACACCAATCTGACGCGTCCGCACATCAACGCCCCGTGCGTCCATGATGGGCCGCGTTGGGGTCAGCACACCGCCGTAGACCTGCGCGTTTGCTTCTGATGCGAATGCCAAAAGGCCGATAATACTACCGGAGAGCAGCGCCCCGACGTAAATTCGGCGGATGGCCTTGGAACTAGCGAAATCGATGACATTATCGGTCATGGATCCTCGATACTGCGCACTTGCGCAATTCGTTATGATGTTTGAATTTGCTTCATCGCAGACAACTTACTGCAGAGAACCGGTTGTCTTCACATTGGTGCGATTGTCAGCCTTGTCGTGATTGTAAGTCGTCTGCACCCCGTTGTTGACCGTCCCGGACCGCGCGACTTTTACGAGCCTGCCCTTCGCGTCATAGGTATAGGTGATTGTTTCGGCGGCGTGCCCATACGGGATTACAACAACTGCCATGATTGCCGCTAAACTCGCGCCAACCAGAAGATTACGAACATGCATCAATAAAAGCCCCCTTGCCCAAGTGAAAAGGCTCTCACAAAGGACCGCTCAAATTCAAGAGGTTATTTGCGTTCGCAATTGCAACCGGGCATCAGATTCGGCGGAATTCTGCCAGTTTCGCATCGCCACCCTACAGAAAATCTTAAGGGGGGAAACCGCTGATTTCGGATGAAAATGACCGCAGCGGACGTCCACTTTGCTCATATCCAGGCGCGAAACACGCGAATCACCAACGGAAGCGATTCGCGAAAGGTGCCGCCGCGCGCCCGGGCGGCCCAGGAACCGGGTCACTATTCGCGGTTGCTGGTCGTCAATGCCTTCTGGCCGTCACGCTTGAGATCGGGTACTCGCTGGGTCGCGAGTTCGCACGCAGCCACGGGCTCGACATGGGCGACGGAAGTGGGTTCTGGATTTAACCCACACATGAGCGATAATCCGTTCCACCTAGACCCGTTTCGCCTCATCAAGTGTCACACAAAATGTGGGAACGTCTGTGGATCGGATTGGTCAAACAAGAAAATTTACAGCGTAAAATCAATATAATATATAGCTTGACTGGTAGCGGAGGAGGGACTCGAACCCCCGACACGCGGATTATGATTCCGCTGCTCTAACCACCTGAGCTACTCCGCCCCGCAAGGCACTGCCGGGGCGTGGGCCGCTCGGCAGGCGGCGCGTTTAGGGCGCATGGGGGGGGTGGTCAACCGCCATTTGCCCTGCCCCGCGGAATTATTCCCGGGCGCGAAGCGGTCTGGTTCATGCACCCGGCCCTGGTGCCAGGCCGCGATTTGGGGCGTTGGCGATGGTGCCGGGCGAATTTCGGTTCCAGGCCACTGGCGCAGCGGCACTCTGCCGTCGGACGCCCGTGATCCACAGCCCGAGGCGCTTATGCCTTTGCGCCGCCATGGAAGGTAAATTGCTTGAGCGGTTCCCACGGACCACCTCGGTACCGGTGCAGGGCCAGTCCGCGAAAGGCGAAGGGCTGCGGCGCGATGGCATCGGCGAGCCGCGCCTGCAGCACCCTGGCCTCGGCGGCCGGGACCTTGTTCTGGATGGTCACATGCAGCCGGGGCCGATGCTGGTCCTGCGCGGTCAGCAGCCCGTGGAGCGAACTGGCCAAACGGTCGCGCAGCCGCAACATCGCGGGGCTCTCCAGCCGGATGGCGGTGCCTTGTTCCCATCGCATCACGCCGACCACCCGCGCCGCCACCGGAGCGAATTCACCGGCAAGGCGGCGGCACCAGCCGACCACCTCTTCCTCGCCCATCGCGGGGAGCGCGTGGAACAGCGTGACATGCGCTTCGAGATGGTTGCGCTCGGGCGGATAATGCGCGCTGCGCAACGCGGAGAAGCGGGCCTGAAGGTCCGGCGGCAATTGCGCCGTCAGGATCAGCGGGACGGTGCCCGCGCTCATATCTCTCCGCGTCGGCGGCGCAGTTCGAACCATTTGGCGACGTTGCGGTTATGCTCGTCCAGCGTTTGCGCAAAGGCGTGCCCGCCGCTACCATCGGCGACCATGAAGCGCGCCTCGGTCTTTGCCGGGTCGAGTACCGCCGCGATGGATTCGCGTCCGGGATTGGTGATCGGGCCCTTGGGCAGGCCGATCATCGAATAGGTGTTGTAATCGTTGATCGCGGCGATTTCCGACTGCTTGATCCGCCGACCCAGCGGTTTGCCGCGGGTGATCGGATAGATGATCGTCGGATCGGCTTGCAGCAGCATTCCGTCCTTGAGCCGGTTCGAATAGAGCCCCGCGACCATCCGTCGTTCGCGCGCCACGCCGGTTTCCTTTTCGACGATCGAGGCAAGGATTACCGCATCCTTGATACTGCTCACCGCGATACCCGGTGCCCGTTTGGGCCAGGCTTCGGCGAGGTAGTTCCGCATCGCCGCCTGCATCCGCGCCAGCACCGCCGCACGCGTCTCGCCGCGTTCGAAATCATAGGTATCGGGCAGGACCGATCCTTCTGCCGGGACCGGGATTTCGCCGGTCAGCAGGTCCTCGGCCATCAGCCGCTCATGGACCATGACCGAAGGCAGGCCTTCGGGAATGGTCACGAAGCGGCGCGCCACCTCGCCATGCTGGAAGGTGTCGAGGATGGTCGCGGGGCTGGCCCCTGCGGGCAACAGGAACTCGCCCGCCTTGATCGGGTCGGACGAGCCGAGCAGCTTCGCGCGCAGCAGGAAGCCTCCGGAAGAGGCGATCAGCCCCTCCGCTTCCAGCTTGCCCGCCACGGACGACAGCGATGCGCCCGAGGGCACGATGAAGCTGGTGTCCCTTGCAACGCCCGATGCGCCCCACCAGCCCGAGAGGAACCAGCTTGCCCCGACCAGCACCGCGAGCGCGGCAACCGCGCCGAAAACCAGCGCGCCCGAGCGTTTCACGTCAGTCGACCTTCTTGAGGATCAGCGATGCGTTGGTCCCGCCGAAGCCGAAGCTGTTGTTGAGCACGGCGCGCACTTCGCGCTTCTTCGCCACCTTGGGCACGAGATCGACGCCTTCGGTTCCTTCGTCGGGATCGTCGAGGTTGAGCGTCGGCGGGACGATCTGGTCGCGAATCGCAAGGATGCAGAAGATCGCCTCGACCGCGCCAGCGCCGCCCAGCAGGTGGCCGATGGCCGATTTGGTCGAGCTCATCGAAGCCCCGCTCAGGTCGTTGCCCAGCACGCGCTTGACCGCGGCCAGTTCGATCGTGTCGGCCATGGTCGAGGTGCCGTGCGCGTTGACATAATCGATGTCGCCCGGCTCCATCCCCGCCTTGCGCAGCGCCATGCGCATCGAGAGTTCGGCGCCCTTGCCCTCGGGATGCGGCGCGGTGACGTGATAGGCATCGCCCGACAGGCCATAGCCGACCACTTCGGCATAGATCTTCGCGCCGCGCGCCCTGGCGTGCTCGTATTCCTCGAGCACCACCACGCCTGCGCCTTCGCCCATGACGAAGCCGTCACGACCCTTGTCATAGGGACGGCTCGCCTCGGTCGGGCGGTCGTTCATGCTCATGTTGAGCGCCTTGGCCTGCGCGAAACCGGCCACGCCCAGCGGGTTGATCGTGCTTTCCGATCCGCCCGCCAGCATGATGTCGGCGTCGCCGTCCTTGATCATGCGCGCCGCATCGCCGATCGAATGCGCGCCGGTCGAACAGGCGGTCACCACCGCATGGTTCGGACCCATCAGCCCGTATTTGATCGAGACCTGGCCGCTGATCAGGTTGATCAGGCGCCCATGGACGAAGTGCGGCGAGACGCGGCCGGGGCCGCGTTCGTGCAGGACGATCGATTCGCTTTCGATCCCCGGCAGCCCGCCGATGCCCGAGCCGATCGAACAGCCGGTGCGTGTCTTGAGGTCATCGTCCATGTCGATCAGCCCGGCATCCTCGAGCGCCTGGCCGGCGGCATCGATGCCGTAGACGATGAAGGGATCGACCTGGCGCTGGACCTTGAAATCGACGCGCTTTTCGGGGTCGAAGCCCCATTCATGGTCCTTCGGCTTCACCTCGCAGGCGATGGTGCACTTCTGGTTGGACGTGTCGAAACGGGTGATCTGCCCCGCCCCGCTCTTGCCCGCGATCAGGTTCGCCCAGCTGGTCTCGACGTCTCCGCCCAGAGGGGTGACGAGGCCAAGACCGGTTACAACCACACGACGCATGCAATTCTCCGCAGATAAGGCAACAGGCCCGGCCCGCTATCGGGTCGGGCCTGTCCGCACCCGCTTATAGCGCGGGATCCGAAAAGCGCGAGCCTTAGCCCTTGTGCTCTTCGATATACTTGGTCGCATCGCCGACGGTGGTGATCTTCTCGGCCGCATCGTCGGGGATTTCGACGCCAAACTCTTCTTCGAAGGCCATGACCAGTTCGACAATGTCGAGGCTGTCCGCACCGAGATCGTCGATGAAGCTGGCCTCCTGGGTGACCTTGTCGACCTCGACACCGAGGTGTTCGACCACAATCTTCTGCACGCGGTCGGCAGTATCGCTCATTTTAGTCCCTCTCGAATTCTGGGGGTTCAACGTTGGCTTTTGCCCTAATGAACGGCGCGGGAGAGCGCAAGGGGGATGGACCAGCTACCAATCGGGGGCCACCCCGGTCCGGGCAATCCATCATGACCCAAACGGACGGCAAAGTCATTGGGCAAGCGGTTTCCGGGCCGCCGGTTGATCCCATCCGGCGCGAAATCGCTCTATAGCGGCAAGGCGTCGGCCGGTGCCACCACGATCACCACCCGGCGATTCTGCTGGCGGCCCGTTTCGGTACCATTGCTGTCGATCGGTTCCTTTTCCCCGACTCCGTAGGCGCGCACCGAATTCGGCGGCATGCCCGCCCCCACCAGCCTGGCCTTGACCGCCAGCGCGCGTTCTTCGGACAGTCTATGGTTATAGGCCGCATCGCCGATTGCATCGGCATGGCCTTCGATCGAAGCCCCGTGAATGCCGACATCGAGCAGGATACCGCCCAACCGCCCGAGCATTTCAACCATTTCCGGCTGGAGATCGCTCCGGTCGAAGTTGAAAAGCACCCGGTTGTTCAGCCCAAGCTCGTAGTTTTCACCCACCCGTCTGAACCCTTCGCGCTCGAGGAGCGCCACCTGTTCGCGCGAAAACCCGCCCTGCTGCGGCACCGTCTGGCACGCCGCCAGCAATACCATGAAGGCCGCAGCGAACATCGCGAACCATTGCGAAGATCTATTTCCCATTGGACAGAGCCCTGCCTTTCATCCGGTACATTGAAGTGTCGGCAAAATGCAGCAGCGATTCGGCATCCGCGCCATCCTGCGGGAAGCTCGCAACCCCGATGCTCATGCCGATGGTGATACGGATCGATGAATCGACCACCAGCGGGGGCAGCAGCGCGGCCTCGATGCGCGCGGCCACCTGATGCGGACGCAACTGCTCGAAACCGGGATCCAGCAGGATCGCGAATTCATCCCCTCCCAGCCGGAATGCGCGGTCCCTGCCCCGCACCGTCGAGGTCAGGCGGCGCGCGGTATCGCAGAGCACGAGATCACCGATGCGATGGCCATATGTGTCGTTGATCGCCTTGAAGCGATCGAGATCGATGAACAGGATCGAAAAGCTTGCCGCGAACTGGCGCGAACGTTCGATCCTTTCCTGAAGCAACCGGTCGAACCGCGTGCGATTGCCCAGCCCGGTCAGCGGATCGTGCTCCGCGCGATATTTGAGCGTCTGCTGCTCGCGCTGCATACTGTCCTGCCAGCCTTGCAGTTCAGAAAGCAGATCATTGAACTCGCGTGAAAAGCGATCGACTTCGACAATTCCGGTCTGTTCCACCCGAAGCGAAAAATCGCGCGCCTCGCGAACCGAATCCGCAACCTGGGCAACATGCTCCAGCGGCCTGACGATCTTGTCCTGCAACTGCCTCGCCAGGATTCGCGTCGCCAGCAGGATGATCCCGATGCAGCACAGGGCGATCAGCAGTCCCAGCCCGGCATAGGCGACAAGCCCGTCCGAACTGCCGTGCATCACGACTTTTCCGATCAGACGGCCATCGTGCATGATCGGGGCAACCACCGGCTTCGGCCACAGCAGCGTATCGAGCCACGAAGTCGCCTCGCCTTCGCGCCCGGGCCGCTTCCACACCGCCAGCAGGCGATCCTCGCCGTCGACCACTTCCGCCCGTTCGACGGATTCGATCCCGTCGAGCGTGGCAAGGGCTTCCGCCACCCCGTCCTTGTCGCCGAAAAAGACGGCGGCTTCGGTCGAAAAGGCGACCGAACTCGAAGCCAGTTCGAGGTTCACCCGTTCATAGCTGCGAAAGAGGAACAGCCCCGTCACCGTCAGGCCGACGGCAGCCAGGGCAACCGCGAGCAGTATCAGGCGCAGGTGGCCGCGCGACAGGATGTGCCTGATCGACAATTGGTTGGGATCGAGAGACATGGCTTAGGAACGTTCCCCCCCATTGGTGGCCATGCGCAGGACGCGCGGGTCAACCCTCACGGGCGAACGCGAAATGGCGTCGATGTTCATGCGAAAGCTGAGCGAATCGACCTGGAACAACAGGCAGAACATCGCCCGGCTGCGGCAGGCCGGATCGTTCTCCGCGATTGTCAGAACCGGCTTGCCCAGCGCTTCGGCGGTCAGCATCCGCTGCTGTTCGAGCGACATCCGGCCGATGTAGATCATGTCGCAGCGATCGGATGGCAGGCTGGCTGCCGGGTAGCGGCGCGTTCGCAGCGACCGCCCGCGCGAAAGGCTGTAGCCGGCTATCTGTTGCGCGTGATCGCTCGGCCCGACAAGGCAGAGCGTCAGCGCTTGCGATTCGTCAGGCCAGCGCGAAAATTCGGCCAGCGAGCGGACCACGCGCGACACGGCGGAGGCATAGGGATCCGGGCCCTCCCCCAGATCCAGCCCGGTGTACTGAAAGGTTACCCCGTTCGCCGATACCGCCACCAGGCTGGCAACCATCGCAACAAGTACAGCTCTGAAACTCACGGTGGCCTGTATCATGAAATTACCGCGATAGTTGTCGCCCGGTTAACCATGAAAAGCAAGCATTATACGCGATTTAGGAAAGCGAAGCTGGGGATTCTAATTCGTTTGCCGCGCCTCGTCAGGGCGCAGGGGCCGGCAAAAGCGCGGCAACGTGCAAGCGGTGCGCAACCAGGGTCGGTGAAGGGTTAGCCTGGCCGCTCGTCCGGCATCACGTTGTAGCGACGCACTTCCTCCTGATCGAGGCAGTAGCGCGTGGCGGGATCCGCCTCGGATCCGACCGCCTGCTGCCTGTACATGATCTCGGTCAGCAGCTTGCGGCTGATGCCCATGCGGATGAGGAAGTCGTTGTCGTCGCTCGCCAACTGGGCGCTCGCCTGCTCGATGTCGGCGATCAGACGGACCGTTCCGGCGGTGCCTTCCTTGTTGGCCTGCTGGATTACGTCGCGCTGGTTGGTGTAGGTGAACATGTGCACCATGAACACGCCGCCGGGTTCGACCACCCGCCTATCGCCACCCATGAATACGAAATTGCAGGCGGAAAAGCAGGTCCATCCCGACGGAATGCGCGTGAGCATTCCCGGAAACGAACGGATCACCTTGCCTGCCGCATTCCCCGCCGCAGCATCGCCCCCGCTCGAACGCAGCCAGATCTCGCCGATCGATTCATCGGCTTCGAGCGCCGCGCGCAGCCGTTCGGGCAAGGACGCGTCGATCGCCCCTTCCGCGAGCAGCACGCGGCCCCCTTTGCGGACCGCAGGGGTCAGCGTCATTGCCGTCGACGGCCCCCAATCGGGCTTGGCCGGACAGGTCGGGTTGTCGGGGTCCTTGGCCGCGGTGAGCATCGCCAGGGCAATCGCCCCGCCCACCAGCACGCGCGAGCGTTTCATGCGATCAGCGCGTAGCGCGCCGCCGGCGGGCGACGGCACATGCGCTTGTCGGCCCTGGTCTCCTCACCTTTAACGATGATCACATCGGTAACCGTGATGCATTGCATTCCGCGCTCTTCCCGGTCGTTGCGGGCGATCACGGTCGACATGCCCGACACGTCCTCGCGGGTCTCCGAGGTCCACGAAGCGGTCGAACCGACCGCAACCTCGGCCGCCTCGCCCTCGCCACGCGTGGCATCGAGCGTCGCCTGCGCGGCCTGCTTCTGCTCTTCGGGATCGAGCTTGCAGGCGATCGCCGCGGTCAGCTGGTCGGTCAGGCCCGCGATCGGCACGAAGCTGTAATTGATGCCCGCGCGGGTCGCCGCATCGCCCGCGAGCGAGCCCAGCAGGCTGCCTGCGATGCTCGATCCGGCGCTGCGCGACTTGCCCTTGGGGCAGCCGTCGGTGGTGGTGGGCGCTGTGGGCGAGGGAACCCGGCCGAGCAGGCCACCGAACTGCGCATGCAACGGTGCCGCAAGGCCGATCACCGCGCCAGCGACAAGGGCGACGCGCAAACTGCGCCCGATCACGCTATCGTTACGAGACCTCATCCCTGTCCCCATCTGACGGAACCCTGCACCAAGCGAACGGGTCCGCAGGCGAAGAATCTAGGCGTCGCGCCCAGAAGCGTCAATCACCCCGGCGGCTCGACACCCCGGCGGCTCGATTAGATGGCTGGTTTCGGTGCCTCGATCGTACGGATATGCACATCGCGCAACTGGCGCGGCTCGACCTGGCTGGGGGCGCCCATCATCAGATCCTGCGCCCTCTGGTTGAGCGGGAAGGCGATCACCTCGCGAATGTTCGGCTCGTCGGCCAGCAGCATGACGATGCGATCGATGCCGGGCGCCGACCCACCGTGCGGCGGCGCGCCGAGCCTGAACGCCTCGATCATGCCCGAGAAGTTCTCGTCGACCGATTCCTTGGAATATCCGGCGATCTCGAACGCCTTGTACATGATGTCGGGGCGGTGGTTGCGGATCGCGCCGCTGGAAAGCTCGTAGCCGTTGCAGACGATATCGTACTGCCACGCCAGGATCGTCAGCGGGTCCTGCGTTTCCAGCGCCTCCATCTCGCCCTGCGGCATCGAGAAGGGGTTGTGGCTGAAATCGACCTTCTTCGCGTCCTCGTCATATTCGAACATCGGGAAGTCGACGATCCAGCAGAATTTGAAGCAGCCCTGCTCGATCAGGCCGAGTTCCTCGGCCACGCGGGTGCGCGCGGCGCCCGCCAGCCTGGCGGCGTCCCTTTCCTTGCCGGCGGCGAAGAACAATCCGTCGTTTTCGCCCAGGCCCAGTTCGGCGTAGAGCTTCTCCATGCCTTCGGCGCCGTGGTTCCTGGCGATCGGGCCGCCGAACTCGCCGCCCTTGCGGGTGACATAGCCAAGGCCCGCAAAGCCTTCGCGGCGTGCCCAGTCGTTCATGTCGTCGAAGAACTTGCGGCTCTTCTCACCCGTGTTCGGCGCCGGGACCACGCGCACGCGGCCGCCTGAACCGACGATCTTCTCGAACAGGCCGAAGCCCGAAGTGGCGAAGTGGTCGGTCACGTCGCTGATCAGCAACGGGTTGCGCAGATCGGGCTTGTCGCTGCCGTATTTGAGCATCGCCTCGGCATAGGGGATGCGCGGGAAGCTGCCCGCCGGGGTCACGGTCTTGCCGTTCGCGAATTCCTCGAACGCGCCCGCCAGCACCGGCTCGATCGCCTGAAACACGTCTTCCTGCGTGACGAAGCTCATCTCGAAGTCGAGCTGGTAGAATTCGGGCGAACGGTCGGCGCGCAGGTCCTCGTCGCGGAAACAGGGCGCGATCTGGAAATAGCGGTCGAACCCGGCAACCATCAGCAACTGCTTGAACATCTGCGGCGCCTGCGGAAGCGCGTAGAAACGGCCCGGATGCAGGCGGCTGGGCACCAGATAGTCGCGCGCGCCCTCTGGGCTCGACGCGCCCAGGATCGGGGTCTGGAATTCGGTGAAGCCCTGGTCCTGCATCCGGCGGCGCAGGCTCGAGATGACCTTGCTGCGCAGCATGATGTTGGCGTGCAGCCGCTCGCGGCGCAGGTCGACGAAGCGGTATTTGAGCCGCGTTTCCTCGGGATAGTCCTCGGCCGAGTTGACGATCAGCGGCAAGTCTTCCGCGCGGCTCTGGATGGTCACGCCGCGCGCGAACACCTCGATCTCGCCGGTCGGCAGGTTCGGGTTCACCGCCACATCGGCGCGCGCCTTGACCGTGCCGTCGATGGTGACGACCGATTCCAGCTTGAGCCGTTCGAGCACCGGCAGCGCCTCGCTGTCGCTGTCGGCAACGACCTGCGTGATCCCGTAATGATCGCGCAGGTCGACGAACAGCACACCGCCATGATCGCGCTTGTTGTGCACCCAGCCCGACAGGCGGACGGTTTCGCCGACATCGGCCTTGGTCAATGCGGCACAATTGTGGGTACGATAGGCGTGCATCTAAAATCTTTCCATTTTCGCAGCTATGGCGCTAGGGGCGCCCGAAGCGCATTGGGCGAGCGCTCCTCTAGCAGGAATCGCGCGCGCTAACAGGGCAAGCCCGGGCTTTTGTCAAGCTCGGGCCGGCTCGGTGAATTGGGGTCCTTGCGGGCCCGGCGGGCGGTACTCCGCCCGACAGACAGAAAAGATACGATGAAGATACACGACCTGATTACGACGTCCGATGCCCTCGCCGACCTGTGCGAGCGGCTGGCGAAAAGCGATTTCGTCACCGTCGATACCGAATTCATGCGCGAGAACACCTATTGGCCCGAATTGTGCCTGGTGCAGATCGCCAATGAAGAAGAAGCCGCGGCGATCGACCCGCTGGCCGACGGGATCGACCTTGCCCCGCTGTGGGACCTGATGTGCAACAACGAAGATGTGCTCAAGATCTTCCACGCCGGCGGGCAGGACGTCGAGATCGTCTACAATTTCACCGGCAAGACCCCGCACCCGATCTTCGACACGCAGATCGCGATGATGGCGATCAGCCAGTCGGAACAGATCGGCTATGCCAACCTCGTCGAAAGCTGGCTGGGCCTCACGATCGACAAGGGCGCGCGCTTCACCGACTGGAGCCGTCGCCCGTTGACCGAGCGGCAGATCGAATATGCCATCGGCGACGTGACGCACCTGTCCGATATCTTCCCCAGGATCCTCAAGAAGCTGATCAAGACCGAACGCGGTGCCTGGCTCGACGCCGAGATGGACCGGCTGGCCGACCCGGCGAACTATGCCAACGATGCAGGGCTGGCCTGGCGGCGCATCCGCCAGCCGGGACGCAACCCGGTGGTGCTCGGGCGGCTCAAGGCGCTCGCCGCCTGGCGCGAGAGCGAGGCGCAGCACAAGAACATCCCGCGCGGCCGCATCATGCGCGACGAAACGCTGGCCGATATCGCCAGCCATCCGCCCAAGAAGCAGATCGACCTCACCAAGGTTCGCGGCCTGTCGAATGCGTGGAAAGACAATGACATCGGCAAGCGTCTCATGAAAGTGCTCGAAAAGGCCGAGCCGCTGCCAAAGGACGAAATGCCCGAAAAGCCCACGCCCGGCGCCCCGCTGGGCAAGGAAGGCGCGCTGGTCGCCGACCTGCTCAAGCTGCTGCTCAAGATCCGCGCGCGCGAGATCGACGTTGCCGCGCGCCTGCTGACCCGCGCCGACGAGATGGAGGCGCTGGCCGCGGGCGCGCGCGACCTGCCGCTGCTGCAAGGCTGGCGCTACGAAGTGTTCGGCAAGGACGCGCTCGAACTGGTCGAAGGCAGGCTGGCCTTTGCGGTCAAGAACGGCCGCCTGCTGATGACCCATGTCGACGAGGTCCACGCAGGCATGCTGCAGGCGCAGGCGGCGGAGTGAGCACCTACCTGCCCACGCTCAAGCAGCTGCAATATCTCGTCGCGCTGCACGAGCACGGCCATTTCGGCCGCGCGGCGGAGGCGAGCTTCGTGTCGCAATCGACGCTCTCTGCGGGCATCCGCGAACTCGAATCGCTGCTGGGTGTGACATTGGTCGAGCGCAGCCGCCGGGTGGTCCGCTTCACCGCGCTGGGCAACCAGGTGGTCGAGAAGGCGCACCGCATCCTGCGCGAGGCGGAAGAGCTGGCGGACATGGTCCAGGCGGCGGGCAAGCCGCTGGCGGGCCAGTTGCGCATGAGCGTGATCCCGACGATCGCGCCCTTCATGCTGCCGCGCTTCCTCCCGCGGCTGCGCAAGGAGCGTCCCGACCTCCAGCTGTTCCTGCGCGAGGAGACCAGCCACGATGCGGTCGAATCGCTCCAGCACGGGCGCGTCGATTGCGTGCTGCTGGCCCTGCCCTTCGCCACCGGCGAGGTGGAGAAGGCGCATATTTCCGACGACGAACTCTACGTCGCCTTCCCCAAGAACGACCCGCGCGACCCACCCGAGGTGATCCCGCCGAGCATGATCGACGCCCAGAGCGCGGGGGGCCGCCTGTTGCTGCTCGAAGACGGCCACTGCCTCAAGGAACACGCACTGGCGGCCTGCAACCGCCCCGAACTGCGCGCCTCGGCAACGATGATCGGCACCAGCCTGCACACGCTGGTGCAGATGGTCGACAACGGGCTTGGCCTGACCATGCTGCCCAAGATGGCGGTCGATGCGGGTATCCTGACCGGCACCGAAGTCGTCGCCCGGCCGCTGAAGAGCAGGAACGCCGCGCGCGAAATCGCGCTGATCTGGCGCAAGAACTCGCCGCGGCGGGACGATTTCGAACTGCTGGCAAAGGAACTGCGCGCGGGATGAAAGGCCCTGGGTGGCCGGGGTCAGCCGGCAGCGCGCACCTTCAGCAAGCGGTCGGCTTTTTTCACGGCGACGATCGGGACCGCCACGCTCAGCGCGATGCCGCCGAGCGAACAGGCCGCGATATAGATCGCCATCGGCGTGCCGCCCGAAAGATAAAGCCCGTAGATCACCGGCGCGGCAAGCACGAACCCGCGCACTTCATTGAGAATGAAGGCGACGGCACCGACCTTGAGCAGCGCGGCGAGAAACAGGTGGAGCGAGGCACTCATGTGCCTGCTTGTGCATCCAAAAGGTTACCAAGTGGTCGACCGGTGCAGCCGAATCGCAGCGCTCAGTCCATGTGCCCGAGGCCGACGCGCAGATAGTCCCAGCCGGTAATCACCGTCAGCACCGCCGCCGCCCACAGCGTGGTCAGGCCCACGGTATGCGGGACGTTGGCCGACATCCCGCCCAGCTGCACCGTCCAGTTCGGCAGGCCCTGCCCCAGGATCAGCGCGCCGAGCGCGATCATCTGAAAGGCCGTCTTCCACTTCGCCAGCCTGCTGACGGGGACCGAGACCTGCAAGGGACCGAGGAATTCGCGCAGCCCCGATACGGCGATCTCGCGCATCAGGATGATCAGTCCGGCGATGACATGCGCATCGCCGACATAGGGGCCGCGCAGCACATTCTGCGCCGCCAGCACCAGGATCACCGCGGCGACCATGATCTTGTCGGCAATCGGATCGAGGAAGATGCCCAGCTTCGAGACCGTCCCGCTCGAGCGTGCGAGATAGCCATCGAAATAGTCGGTGATGCCCATCGCGCAGTAGAGCGCGAAGGCGGCGAGATAGCCCTGTTCCCACCCCGGCCACCACAACAGGAAGGCCAGCAGCGGTATCGCCACGATCCGTGACAGCGTGAGGATATTGGGCAGCGTCAGCATCACCGACATCCCTAGCGGCAGTCGACCCGCCGCAAAAGTCACCGATTGCCCTTGTCCGCCACCGCGATGGCACTACACAGGGGCCCCAGAAGAGGCCGCGCCCCGGGGGGACATGAATACCAGTACCGACCTGCTCCGATCGAGGCGCTTCCTGCCGCTGTTCGTCACGCAGCTGTTCAACGCCTTCAACGACAACCTCTACAAGACCGCGATGGTGCTGTTCGTGGTCTATCAAGTGTACAGCGACGAAAGCACCGAAGCGACCTTCAGCGCGCTGGCATCGGGTCTGTTCATCCTGCCCTTCTTCATCCTGTCGGCGCTCGCCGGGCAGCTTGCCGACCTGCGCGACAAGGCGCGGATCATCCGCATCATCAAGTTCTGCGAGATCCTGATCATGTCCGTCGGCGCCGCGGGCCTGACGCTGGCGTGGAAGGGGATCGCGGTCGACGGCTTCGCGATTCCCCTGCTGCTGACGGCGCTGTTCGCCATGGGGGTCCATTCGACCTTCTTCGGCCCGATCAAATACGCGATCCTGCCGCAGCACCTGCGCCGCGACGAAGTGCTGTCGGGCACCGGCTGGGTCGAGGCCGGGACCTATATCGCCATCCTGACGGGGACGATTATTGCCGGCTGGATCCCCATCGAAGCTGCGGCGGTCGGGATCGTGATCACGGCGGTGATCGGCTGGCTGGTCAGCCTCAAGGTCCCGCCCGCGCCACCGCAAGGCGAACCGGAAAAGCTCGACTGGCACCTGCTGCGCGCCTCGATCCGGCTGGTGCGCGACACGATGCACAATGCCGAGGTCTATTATGCCATCCTGGCGATCAGCTTCTTCTGGACCATCGGCGCGGTGCTGTTCATCCAGTTCCCGCCGCTGGCCAAGAACGTGCTGCTGGCCTCGAAGGAGGTCGCCAGCCTGTTCCTCGTGGTCTTCTCGATCGGGGTTGCGGTCGGCTCGGTCGCGGTGAACCGGCTGCTCAGGGGGACCGTTTCGGCACGGTATGCCGCGCGTTCGGTGCTGACGATGGCGCTGTTCGTGCTGGCGTTCTATTTCGTGTGCAAGCTATGGCAGGCCGATGCTCCGACCGAACTGCTGAGTATCGCGCAGTTCGTCTCATGGCCGATGGCTGCCATACTTCTGCTCTGCCTTCTGGGAGTAGCGGTTTCGGGGGGCATGTTCGTGGTGCCGCTCTACGCTTTCCTGACCACGCGCGTCGCGCCGGAGCGCGCATCGCGGACGATCGCGGCGAACAATATCGTCAATTCGGGGGCCATGGCCGGCGGATCGCTGCTCGCGACCGGGCTCAGCGCCGCGGGCGTCCCGATCGTCGAACAGGTGCTCTTGTGCGCCGCCATGTGCCTGTTTTCGGCATGGCTTGGCGATCGCCTGCATCGCGCGGAAAACGAGGCTGCCGCGCAGGTCGGCTGAAGGTCAGACGATGAAGGTCAGACGATGAAGGCGAGAACCGCCGCGACGGTCGCGAAATAGGTGGTCGCGACGCCGCGGATATCGCTTGCGCTCAGCTTCCAGTCGATGGGTTCGCCACCCGGGAGGTCGGCGAAGGCTGCGCGGCGGTGCGGAAGCATCATCCGCAGCCAGTGGCGGGCCGACTCTGTGGTGAGGACCAATGAGCGTCGCATGGTGCCGAATTAACGATTTTTTAACGATTGGCACCCCCCCGATTTACCATCGTCCCGCCATGGCACTGTTTCATCGGCCTTAACCACGATCTGCGCGATTGCGCGCCCTCGCGCGGCGGGCTAGGCGCGCGGGGCATGATAGCGCCTGAAACGCCTGCCGCCGCGCGACTCCTCGTCGATTGCCTGATCGAACAGGGCTGCGACCGCATCTTCACCGTGCCCGGAGAAAGCTTCCTCCAGGTGCTCGACGGGCTGGGCCAACAGGATGCGATCGAAGTCGTCACCTGCCGCCAGGAAGGCGGCGTCGCCTTCATGGCCTGCGCCGACGGGGCGATGACCGGACGGCCGGGCGTGGCCTTCGTCACGCGCGGGCCGGGTGCGACCAATGCCAGCATCGGCGTCCACGTCGCGATGCAGGATTCGCAGCCGATGATCCTGTTCGTGGGTGACGTCGACAGCGCAATGCGCGACCGCGAGGGTTTCCAGGAGGTCGATTTCGCCGCCTTCTTCGGTCCCGTCGCCAAATGGGCCGCGCGGATCGATTCGGCCAACCGGATCCCCGAATATGTCGCGCGCGCCTATGCCACCGCGATGTCGGGACGCCCCGGACCGGTGGTGCTGGCGCTGCCCGAAGACATGCTCAGCCGTGACACAAACGCGGTCCCGCGCCCGCGCGTCGAACGAGCCGCGCAGGCGCCCTGCCCAGATGCAATCCAGGCGATGATGGCGCTGATCGGCGATGCCGCCGCTCCGGTGGCGATCATCGGCGGCGCAGGCTGGAATGCCAAGGCGCGCGCGCATTTCCAGCGCTTCGCCGAACGGCTCGGCATCCCCGTCGCCACCGCGTTCCGGCGGCAGGACGCGATTGCGCCCGACAGTCCGGTCTATGCCGGGAACCTGGGCTATGGCCCGAACCCCAGGCTGGTCGAACGGGTCAAGGCCGCCGACCTGATCCTGGCGGTCGGCGCCCGGCTGGGCGAGGCGACCACCGATGGCTACACGGTGCCGCCGCTGGTGGCGAAGGATCGCAAGCTGATCCACGTCCACCCCGATGCCAACGAGTTGAACCGGGTCTATCCCGCCGACCTGGCAATCTGTGCCGGAATGGACGAATTCGCCGAAAGCGCGGCGCTGTGGGACGATGGCGAAGTGCTGCCCTTCGATGCCGGGGCTCAGGCCCATGCAGAGTGGGAAGCCTGGGCAACGCCCAAGCCCAACGGGCATAAGCTCGACATGGGCCAGGCGGTCGCCTTCATGCGCGAAACGCTGCCCGCCGACACGGTCATCTGCAACGGGGCGGGCAATTTTGCCGGCTGGTGGCACCGCTACTGGCGCTATGCCGGCTATCCCGGCCAGCTTGCCCCGACCTGCGGCGCGATGGGCTATGGCGTGCCCGCTGCCGTGGCCGCCGCGCTGCGCCTGCGCGACCGCACCGTGGTGGCGGTGGCCGGCGACGGCGACTTCCTGATGAACGGTCAGGAACTCGCCACCGCGGTCCAGCACGGCGCGAATCTGATCGTGATCGTGGTCGACAACGGCGCCTATGGCACGATCCGCATGCACCAGGAACGCGAATTCCCGGGCGAAGACCGGATCAGCGGCACACGGCTGTCCAATCCCGATTTCGCCGTTCTGGGCGCTGCCTATGGCGGCTGGTCTGCGCGCGCGGAGACGACCGAAGCGTTCAAGGCCGCGCTGCTCGAGGCGAGGGACCGCAAGGGCCTGCGCCTGATCCACTGCCTGATCGACATCGAACAGTTGGCCGCAAGCGGCGCGAGCGTTTCGAGCCTGCGCAACCGCTAGAGTATCCGTGATGGTCAAGCCATCGCTTCTGTCCAGAGCCCGCCCATCGAGCGGATCAGCGCCCATTCCGCGGGGCTGATCTGCGCCACCGACAGGCGCGACAGCTTGACCAGTTCGCATTCGGCAAGCCGGGGTTCGGCCTTGATCGCCTTGAGCGTGACCGGCTGCGGCAGCCGTTCGACCGGCTTGATCTTGACCGCCGCCCACTTGCCCGTGTCGTCGGTCGGGTCGGCGATCCCGCCGACGCTGATCTCGACGATGCCGACGATCTCCAGCCCGATGTTCGAGTGGTAGAAAAAGGCCCGGTCGCCCACTGCCATCGCGGCGAGATTGTTGCGCGCGCGATAATTGCGCACGCCGTCCCAGGTCCCCTCGCCCTCGGCGACAAGGTCGTCCCAGCCGTAAACCCCGGGTTCGGACTTCATCAACCAAAAGCGCATGCGGGCTTTATCCCCTGTTTCCCGTGGTTTGCCATGCCGCGACCTAGCCCGCCCGATCCGCGCTGACCACCCCCCCGATTAACCGGTTTTTAGCTCAACCGCATTAATCACACACGAGTGTCGAAACCGGGGGTGCACTTGGCCGCAGGTACCACATCTCAGGATCGTGATAGCGTCGTGGAGCCGCGCGGCTTCATGCGCCGGGGCGAACATGATTTCGTCACGCTGGGCATCGCGCTGGCCGCGATCATCCTGTTCGTCGGGACAGCCGGTGTCGCGCTGCCCGCGCTGGTGCGCGCGTGGAGCGGAAATTCGCCCTCGCCCGACGTGATGCTGACCAATGCGCTGCTGCTCAACATCGCACTGATCCTGCTTGGCTGGAACCGCTACAAGGTCCTCAACAACGAGCTCGTCCAGCGGCGCAAGTCGGAGGAGGAAGCGCGTCGCCTGGCCGAAATCGACCACCTCACGGGATGCCTGAACCGCCGCAGCTTTACCGCCGCGCTGGGCGATCTGCTCGCCGAATGTCCCGGCGACACGCGCGCGCTGGCGGCAATCGCGGTCGATCTCGACAATTTCAAGCAGATCAACGACCTCAACGGCCACCAGGCCGGCGACGAGGTCCTGCGCGCCACCGCCGCGCGGATCGACAGGCTGCTGCCCGGCGGCGGGCTGCTGGCCAGGCTTGGAGGCGACGAGTTCGTCTGCGTCGTTCCCTATCACCCGCAGGTCCCCGACCGGATCGACCGGCTGGCGACGCAGATGATCGAGCTGGTTGCCTCGCCCGTGAATCATGAAGGCTCGACCGTCGAGGTAACCATTTCGATCGGCATCGCTTCGAGCATCCAGCTCGACGAAACCGGGCTGGGAACCATTTCGGCGCAAAAGCTGATGCACAAGGCGGACATCGCCATGTATCACGCGAAGAAGCAGGGCAAGAACCGCTTCTACTGGTTCGAACCGCCGATGGAGAACGAGCTGCGTTTCCGCAACGAGCTTGAGGCAGGCATCCGCCGGGGGATCGCGCTGGGCGAATTCCGACCCTACTACGAACAGCAGATCGACCTCGAGACCAACAGGCTGACCGGCTTCGAAATGCTGGCGCGGTGGGTTTCGCCCGAAATGGGCGTGGTCGGTCCCGACATCTTCATCCCGATTGCCGAGGAAATCGGGGTGATCGGCGAGATGAGCGAAAGGCTCATCGCGCAGGCCTTCGAGGATGCCAAGCGGTGGGACCCTGGCCTGACGCTGTCGGTCAATATCTCGCCGGTGCAGATGCGCGATCCCTGGTTCGCGCAAAAGCTGCTCAAGCTGCTGGTCAGACACAATTTCCCCGCCAACCGGCTCGATATCGAGATCACCGAAAGCTGCCTGCACGAGAACATCGGCATGGTCCGCTCGATGATCACTTCGCTGCGCAACCAGGGCGTGCATGTCAGCCTCGACGATTTCGGCACCGGCTATTCCAGCCTGTCGCAGCTGCGCAGCCTGCCCTTCGACCGGCTCAAGATCGACCGCAGCTTCATTTCCGAACTCAAGGAAGATGAACACAACGGCAAGCTGGTCGATGCGATCATATCGATGGGCGACGGGCTCAATCTGCCGATCACCGCCGAGGGTGTGGAGAACGAAAAAGTGCTCGAGGTGTTGCGCCGCATGGGCAAGCTCAAGGGCCAGGGCTACCACTATGGTCGCCCCGAACCGGCCGACCAGGTTCTCGCTCGTCTCGAAAGCCAGGACCTGCTGGCCAAGCCGGGGGCCGGCACCGTCGCGGAAGTCGATTTCGGCTCGCCCGGCGAACGCCGCGAAGGCGGCACCAGGGCGGTCTGACACCTGGCCACTGGACGCTGCGCGCGCCAGTGCATAGATGCGCGCTCATATGCGCGTCGAATTCACCAAGATGCATGGGCTGGGCAACGACTTCGTCGTGCTCGATGCGCGCGTGCGCGCCCTGCCCGCGATCGACGCCGGCTTTGCCCGCGCCATCGCCGATCGCAGGACCGGGATCGGCTGCGATCAGCTGATCCTGCTCGAACCCAGCGCGATGGCCGATTTCCGCATGCGCATCTTCAACGCCGACGGCGGCGAGGTGGAGGCCTGCGGCAACGCCAGCCGCGCGGTCGCGCTGCTCCACGGTTCGCCAGCTAGGGTCGAAACCTCGGGCGGCACCATTGCGGTGGAACCGCAGGGCCGGGGCGCAAGCGTCGACATGGGCGAACCGCGCTTCGATTGGCAGGCGATCCCGCTGGCCTATGGCATGGACACGGCGCTGATGCCGGTGGGCTGGGACGGCCTCGACCAGCCGGGCGCGGTCAATGTCGGCAACCCGCATGTGATCTTCTTCGTGGGGGATACCGACGCTGTACCGCTCGATGTGCTGGGCCCCGAGATCGAGCATGATCCGCTGTTCCCCGAACGCATCAACGTCAACGTCGCCACCATCGCCAGCCGCCGGCATATCCGCCTGCGCGTATGGGAACGCGGGGCGGGCCTCACCCGCGCCTGCGGCACCGGGGCCTGCGCCACGGCGGTCCACGCGATGCGTCGCGGTCTGGTCGAGCGCGAGGTGACGGTCACCCTGCCCGGTGGCGAGCTGACCATCGCCTGGGGCGCGGACAATCGCATCCGCATGACCGGCCCTGCGACCGAGGCCTTTCGCGGCAGTTTCGAATGGGCCGACTTCGCTTGAGCGGCGCCGAAGTCATTTCGCTCGGCTGCCGGCTCAACATCTCCGAGAGCGAGCAGATCCGCGCCATGCTGGCGCAGGAGCGTGGCCTGGTGGTCGTCAACAGCTGCGCCGTGACCGGCGAGGCCGTGCGCCAGACCCGGCAGGCGATCCGCCGCGCGCGCCGTGCCCATCCCGATGCCCGCCTGCTGGTGACCGGCTGCGCGGCCGAGGTCGAGCGCGAGCAGCTCGCCGCCATGCCCGAGGTCGACGGCTTCATCGCCAACACCGCCAAGCTCGATCCGCGCGCGTGGAATGTCCCCGTCGACACCCCGCCTGCCGCACAAGACCGCACCCGCGCCTTCATCGCGGTGCAGAACGGTTGCGACCATGCCTGCACCTTCTGCGTCATCCCGCAGGGGCGCGGACCGAGCCGCTCGCTGACCGTGGCGCAGGTGCTGGCCGAAGTGGGGCGTCACCTTGCCCTTGGAGCGCCCGAAGTGGTGCTGACCGGCGTCGACCTGACCAGCTGGGGCCACGATTTGCCCGGTGCTCCGCCGCTGGGCGAACTGGTGTGCGCGGTGCTGACCGCCTTCCCCGAGCTGTCGCGCCTGCGCATGTCCTCGCTCGACGGGATCGAGATCGACCCGCTGCTGATCGAGCTGTTCGCCAGCGAGCAGCGGCTGATGCCGCATCTCCACCTCTCGCTCCAGCACGGGCATGACCTGATCCTCAAGCGCATGAAGCGGCGGCACCTGCGGCGCGATGCGATCGGGCTTGTTGCGCGCCTGGCAGCACTTCGCCCCGATCTGGCAGCAGGCGCGGACCTGATCGCCGGCTTCCCGACCGAGTGCGAAGAGCATCACGCGGCAAACCTGTCGATCATCCGCGAGCTTGGCATCGTCCACGCCCATATCTTCCCTTACTCGCCCCGCCCCGGCACCCCCGCCGCGCGGATGCCGCAGCTTGACCGCGAGACGGTCAGGCGCCGCGCCGCGCAACTGCGGGCGGTCGCGACACAAACGCGCGACGCGTGGCTGGCCTCGCTGGTCGACAAGCCGCACCTGGTCCTCGCCGAACGCGACGGGACCGGCTACACCCCGCACTTCGCCCGCATTGCCCTGCCCGCGGGAACCCGGCCCGGTGAGATCGTCACCGTGACGCCGACACGACATGAGAATGGCCTGCTGCAATGAGTGACAAACCAAGCTGGACCGAACGCCTGTTCGGCGGCTTCCGCAAGACTTCCGAGAGGCTGTCCGGCAACCTTGCCGAAGTGGTCGGCAAGGCACGGCTCGACGATGCGACGCTCGATGATGTCGAGGACGCGCTGATCCTCTCCGATCTTGGCCCCAGTGCCGCCGCGCGCATCCGCGGGAAGCTGCGCGAGAAGCGCTTCGGGCTGGAGATCAGCGAAGCCGAGCTCAAGGAAGCCGTGGCCGAGGAAATCGCCGCGATCCTGCGCCCGGTGGCCCGGCCGCTCGAGATCACCGCCTTCCCGCGCCCGCAGGTGCTGCTGGTGATCGGGGTCAACGGCAGCGGCAAGACCACCACCATCGCCAAGCTGGCGCATCTGTTCCAGCAAGACGATTATCGCGTGATGCTGGCGGCGGGCGATACTTTCCGCGCCGCCGCCATCGGCCAGCTGGCCACCTGGGCCGAGCGCGTCGGCGTGCCGATCGTGCGCGGGCCCGAGGGTGGCGACCCGGCCAGCATCGTGTTCGACGCGGTCAGGCAGGCGACCGAGGCCGGCACCGACGTATTGATCGTCGACACCGCCGGGCGGTTGCAGAACAAGCGCGAGCTGATGGACGAGCTGGCCAAGATCAGGAAGGTGCTCGGCCGCCTCAATCCCGAGGCGCCGCATGACGTGGTGCTGGTGCTCGATGCCACCAACGGCCAGAACGCGCTCGCCCAGATCGACGTGTTCAAGGAAGTCGCGGGCGTCACCGGCCTGGTGATGACCAAGCTCGACGGGACCGCGCGCGGTGGCGTGCTGGTGCAGGCGGCGGAACAATACGGCCTGCCGATCCATGCGATCGGCGTGGGCGAGAAGATCGACGACCTTCGCCCGTTCGACCCCGACCTGGTCGCACGCGTGATCGCGGGAGTGGCGTAAGGCACTTCCCGCTCCCATTTCCCGTTCGGGCTGAGCTTGTCGAAGCCCTGCCCTTCTTCCAAGAGCGAGGTACTACACGTGAAAGACAGCCCTTCGACAGGCTCGGGGCGAGCGGACAAGGGAAGCGGACCCAGGCCCCAATCCGGCTGGCTCAACATCCTCGTCGATTACGGCCCGCTGCTGGTATTCCTCGGCGTCTACAAATTCTACCGCCCGCCCGAGACATCGACCTTCGGCGAGATAGCGGCGGTCATATACGGCACGATTTCCTTCATGGTCGCCGCGGTCCTCGCGCTGGTCTTCAGCAAGTGGAAGTTCGGCCATGTCTCGCCGATGCTGCTGCTCTCGACCGCGCTGATCGTGGGCTTCGGCGGGCTCACCATCTGGCTGCAGGACGCCGCCTTCATCCAGATCAAGCCGACCGCGATCTATCTGTTGTTCGGGGTATTGCTGATCGGCGGATGGCTGCGCGGCAAGGCGCTGCTGCAGACGCTGCTCGAGGCCGCCTTCGAGGGCGTCGACCACGAAGGCTGGCTCAAGCTCTCGCGCAACTGGGGCTTCTTCTTCTTCGTCCTCGCCGGCCTCAACGAAGCCCTGCGCCTGCAGCTGAGCTTCGAAAGCTGGCTGTGGGCCAAGCTGTGGGTGTTCATGCCGCTGAGCTTCCTGTTCACCTTCATCCAGATCCCGATGCTGCTGAGGCACGGGCTGGCGATCGAGGATGCCGCCGAGGTGATCGAGGAAGAGCCGCCGACGGCCTAGAGAGCTTCCGGCTTCGATTGCATCAAAGCCGGCACTCCAGAGTCCTGTTTGACCGTGATTTCCTGGTCGCCAGATGGTTCCATCCGGCTCGAAATCACTCTAAATCACCTCATCCTCGTCGAGCAGCGGCTGGGCTGCGCCTTCGGGCTGGCTGGCGAGGATTGCCTCGGTAATCGTCTCGATCCGGTCGCCCGCGTGTTCGAGGTTGGCGACTTCGGCGATGTGAAACAATGCGTCGCCCTGGTTGACCACCGGCAAGGTCGCGTGGCCGATCACGATTCCGTCGATCGGGCTCACCATGTCCATAGCGTCTTCGCCGAACAGGCCGGCAATGGTGCCCAGCAGGTCGCCCTTGTGAACCACATCGCCCGATTTGCGGCAGCGTCGCGATACCCCGCCGCGCGGGGCGCGCACCCAGCTCGACCTGTTGGCGCGCGCCGGAATGCCGACGCTGGTGAGGCCATCGTCCGCCTCGATCATCCCGATATGCGCCAGCACGCGGCACACCCCGCTGACCCCGATGTCGATCGACAGGCGGTCGAAGCGCAATGCCTCGCCCGCTTCCAGAAGCAGCATGGGCGTACCGCGTTCGGCCGCGAGTTCGCGCATCGACCCGTCGCGCAGCGGGCTTTCGATGATCACCGGCGCGCCGAAGGCCATCGCCAGTTCGACGAGATAGGGGCTGCCCGAGGCAATGCGGACCTGTGGCAAATTGTAGCGGTGGACCGCAGCCGAATGGATGTCGATGCCGAGCGAACAATGTTCGATCACGTTTTCGAGGAAGCAGTTGGCAAGCTGCGCCGCGAGCGAACCGCGCTTGCTGCCCGGAAAGCTGCGATTGAGGTCGCGGCGGTCGGGCAGGTAGCGGGTATGCGCCAGGAACCCGAATATGTTCACTGCCGGTGCGAGGATTACCGTGCCCGCGAGGCGCAGCGGGTCGAGCGCTTGCGCCAGGCGCTGGACGATTGCGGTCCCGACAACCTCGTCGCCATGGACTGCGCCGGAAACGAAGATGGCCGGTCCGGGCGCGATGCCGTGCACTATGCGCAGCGAAAGCTTGGCCGAGAAGCCCCCCACCTGCTGGCTCACCGCAATCGCGACGTCGGCCGTGGTGCCCGGAGCGACCACGGTATCCTGAATTGTGAATGCCTCTGCGTTCGCTCGGCCTTCGTTCATGGCCCTGATCCTCCGATTTTCCGGCCTGTCTGCGCACGGCAGGGAGAATGGCAAGCGAATTTGCGGCGGCGGCTTTCAATCGCGTTCGCCAGCGCCTACATGCGCCCGCCTCATGGCCCGTCCGAAACCCGCCACCTTCGACAAGCAGAAGACCGTCGCCGAAAACCGGCGCGCGCGGTACGATTATTTCATCGAGGACAAGTTCGAGGCCGGACTGGCGCTGCAAGGCACCGAGGTGAAGGCGCTGCGCGCGGGCGAGGCGACGATCGCCGAAAGCTATGCCGAAGTGCGCGATGGCGAGGTGTGGCTGGTCAATGCCAACATCCCCGAATATTCGCACGGCAACCGGCTCAACCACGAGCCGCGCCGCCCACGCAAGCTGCTGCTTCGCGAGCGCGAAATCGACAAGCTGTTCGGCGCGGTCGAGCGCAGGGGCATGACGCTGATCCCGCTGTCGATCTATTTCAACGCGACGGGTCGTGCCAAGGTCGAGCTGGGACTGGCCAAGGGCAAGCAGGCACAGGACAAGCGCCAGACCGTAAAGGATCGCGACTGGCAGCGCGACAAGGCACGGCTGATGCGCGAACGTGGCTGACGCGCTGCACAAGCCCTGTCGACAGCCATGGTGAATTCATCGCACAGGCCTATCGCGTGCCGCTTGCACGCGCCAATGAAGCGGCGCATTTCAGGGCGGTGGCAATGAGCAAGCGCAGATCGAAGACTTTCCTCGCAGACTGGATCCGCGCGCGGATGCCCACGCGTGAGGAAATGGCGGAAAACCGCTATCTGCGGCCTATCGCGCATCGCTTCCTGAGCCCCGAATTGTGGCGCTTTACCCGCCGTTCGGTGCCGCGCGGCGTGGCGCTGGGCGTGTTTGCCGGTTTCATCATCCCCGTCGGGCAGATATTCCTTGCCGCCTTCATGGCACTGCCGGTGCGCGCCAATGTGCCGCTGGCCGCCCTGGTGACTTTCATCACCAACCCCTTCACCCTGCCGTTCTGGGTCTATATCGCGAACCGGGTGGGCGCCTTCATCCTCAGGATCGACATGGGCATGACCGGGGGTGCCGCGCATGCCGAGATCGCGAGCGGTCGCTGGGCCTGGCTGGTCGGCCTGTTCGAAGGGGCGGGGATCACCGTGCTGGTGACGGTCTTCGGATACATGGTGCTGTCCGTGGTCGGTGCGGCGATCGGTTATCTGGTGTCGGGGTTCGCGTGGCGCTTCGTCGTGGCCGCCAAGCGGCGGCGGCGGCTCGGGGAAATGGAGCGGCGGCTCGATGCGCGGCTCGCGGGGGACGCCGATTGATCGCTCGGGAAGACAATCCGGTCGGGCAGCTGCCGCCGTTTCCGCTGATCCTGGGAATCGCAATCGCCTGCCTTGCGTCGATCGGGGTGGTCTGGCTGGTCGGCCGCGAAACGGTCGTGGCGCTGGCCTATGGCGGGGCCCTGATCGCCGTCCTGCTGACGCTGCTGCTGATGGCGCGGCTGCGCGCGGCGCCCGAATCGGTCGAACTGGCGCAGCCCGACTGGACCGTGACCGCCGCGGCGATCGAAAACCGGCGCCGCGCGATTGCCATTACCGACCGGGCCAACCGCCTCACCTGCGCCAACATCAGCTATGAAGAATGGTTCCAGGGTGTGGGCCCGCCGCTCGAACTGCCATTCGATGCCCAGTCGCGCGACAGGATGGTCGAATCCGCCCGCGAGGCCTGGCGCGACGGTACGGCCGAGGTCGCCATGCTCTCCACCGGGCAGGGGGAGCGGAAATTCAGCCTCTCGATCGACCGGGCAGGAAGGGGCGAAGACTATCTCGTCTGGCGGTTCACCGAGATCGTCCAGCAGCGCAGCTACGACGGGCTGGCCGAACGCGTTGCGGGGACGCTGGGCGAAGTCATGTCCCGGGCAGGTATCGAGCTGGCGCTGGTCGCGCCCGACGGGATCGTGCAGGCTGCCAGCCCGGGCCTGGCGGAGCGCACCACCGGCAGAAGGGACCATTCGCTCGCCGGAATGGAGTTCGTGCAGCTGCTGCGAACCGACGATCGCGATCGCATCTTCTTCGCCCGCGAAGGACAGCATGGCTCGCCGCAGACGCTGGTTCATGTCCCGCTCGACCAGTCGGGCGCCCCGCGCATGAAGGATGCCGGTGAGGCGCCCTCGCTGATGATGCTGATCGACAGCACCGTGGGCATCGGTGGCGGCCGCGAAGGCAGCGGCAAGACAGCGATCCCGCAGCTCGAGGCGCTGCTGTCGGCGCTGCCGCTGGGCCTGGCGCTGACCGATCGCGATGGCCGTTTCCTGTTCGCCAACAAGGCCTTCCTGCGCGCGGTCGAGCGCGAAGGCACGGGCCTGCCGCCGTTCCCCTCCGATCTCGTCGTGCGCGAGGACAAGGCCGCGATGTCCGATACGGTCCGCCGCTTTGCCAAGGGCGCGACCTCGAGCGGCGACATGGCGGTGCGGCTTGCCGGGGACAAGGAAGAGCCGGTTTCGATCGGGCTGGCCGGGGTGCGCGGGCTGGGCGATGCGGCGGTATTGCTGTCGATTTCGGATTCGACCGAGGAAAAGCGCCTGCGTCGCCAGGTCGCGCAGGCGACCAAGATGCAGGCGGTCGGCCAACTTGCGGGCGGCGTGGCGCATGATTTCAACAACGTGCTGACCGCGATCATCGGCTATTGCGACCTGATGCTGCTGCGCCACACGCCCGGCGACAGCGACTATGACGATATCCAGCAGATCAAGGCCAATTCGAACCGCGCCGCTTCGCTGACCCGCCAGCTGCTCGCCTTCAGCCGCCAGCAGACGCTGCGGCCGGTGGTGCTGCAACTGCCCGATGTCGTCAGCGAAGTCAGCCAGCTGCTCAAGCGGCTGATGGGCGACAAGATCGAATTCTCGGTCCGCCACGACCGCGAGCTCGGCCCGGTGCGTGCCGATCCGCAACAGCTCGAACAGGTCATCATCAACCTCGCGGTCAACGCGCGCGATGCGATGCAGGCGCATGCGGCGAAGACCGGCAGGCAGGACTGGAAGGGCCGCCTCACGCTCGCCACCCGCCGCGTGTCGGCGCGCGACGTGCGCAAGATGGGCATCGATATCATGCCTGCCGACGATTACACCGTGCTGATCGTGCAGGACACCGGCGGGGGCGTCCCGGCGGAAAACCTCAACAAGATCTTCGAACCCTTCTTCACCACCAAGGAGCAGGGCAAGGGCACCGGGCTGGGGCTGTCGACGGTCTATGGTATCGTCAAGCAGTCGAACGGCTTCATCTTTGCCGACAATGTCCGCGGCCCCGACGGATCGCCCGTGGGCGCGCGCTTCACGGTCTATCTGCCGGTGCACAAGGGCGAACTGCCCGTGCCCTTGCGGCCCGAGGAGGCCGAGGATCAGAAGGCGAGCGACTGGTCCGCCGGGGGCAAATTGCTGCTGGTGGAGGACGAGGACATGGTTCGTGCGGTCGCCGAACGCGCGCTGGTCCGCGCGGGCTATACCGTGACGACCGCCTCCGACGGCGAAGAAGGCCTTGCCGCGATCGCCAATGGCAAGACCGAGTTCGACCTGATCGTTTCCGACGTGGTGATGCCCGCGATGGACGGTCCCGCGATGGTGCGCGCGGTGCGCAAGGTGAAGCCCAACATCCCGGTCCTGTTCATGTCGGGCTATGCCGAAGAGCAGCTGCGTAATGAAATCGACGTAGAAAACATGCATTTCATTCCGAAGCCGTTCAGCGTCCAGCAGATAAATGCCAAGGTCGCAGAGGTGCTGCGGGCACAGCAATAGGGCCGGTCGGAAAAGGCCGCCCCAGACTGGGAGTTCGATGGGGATGCGTGCACTGATTCTGGCCGCTTCGGCGGGTCTGCTTTCGACGACGGCAATCGCGCAGTCTGCGAGCGATGCGATCGCCAACCCCGATGCGAGTGCACAGGGCGATGTCTCGGTGACGATCTACAATTCGGGCCAGGCGCTGGTGCAGGATGTGCGCCAGATCGCGATAGGCAGCGGGCGCGCGCGGATCGAGTTCCCCGACGTATCGGCGCAGATCCGCCCCGAGACATTGAGCTTCGCCGCGGCGGGTGCGGGCATCGTCGAACAGAACTTCGACTTCGACCTGCTCACGCCCGCGAAGCTGATGGAAAAGGCGATCGGCCAGACGGTCACGCTGATCCGCACCAATCCGGCGACCGGGGCCGAGACGCGCGAGCGCGCGACCGTGCTCTCTACCGCCGGGGGCGTGGTGGTGAAGATCGGCGACCGGATCGAAGTGCTGCGCGACGACGGGCTGCCCGTGCGCACGATATTCGACCGCGTGCCGCCCAATCTGCGCGCGCGCCCTACGCTGTCGGTGACGGTCGAGAGCGATCATGCGGGCACCCGTCCGGCCGCGATCCGCTACCTGACCAATGGCCTGGGCTGGAGCGCCGATTATGTCGCGCTGTTCGACGAGGCGAAGGGCGCCGTGGACATGCAGGGCTGGGTGACGCTGACCAACCAGACCGGGACGACCTTCCATGCCGCCGACACGCTGCTGGTCGCGGGCAATCCCGGCGGAGGCGGGCAGGGCCGCGGTCGCGGCCGTCCTGTGCTGCCGCAGCCCGGCCTGGTCGCGCCCGGCACCGAAACCGCCGCTCGCGAACGGCTGGGCGACTTCTACCTCTACCCGCTGGCCGAGCGGACCACGATTGCCAATGCGCAGACCAAGCAGGTCAGCTTCCTCGATATCCAGGGTGTGCCCGCCAGGCGGCAATATGCGCGCACGGTCGGCTGGCTGGCAAGCGACGACCGCGCGGTCAATGTCTCGAGCGCGATCGGCTTCAGTTCTGGCAGCGAACAGGGGCTGGGCGATGCCCTGCCCGCCGGAACGGTGCGCTTCTACCAGCGCGATGCGCAAGGCACGCCGCAGTTCATCGGCGAAAGCACGATCGGGCACACGCCGATGGGCAGCAAGCTGTCGTTGCGCACCGGCGATGCCTTCGACGTCTTCGTCCAGGCCGAAGTGGTCAAGCGCGAACGGATCACCGCCGACGAGTACGAGCGCAGCGCGCGCTATCGCGTGATCGAGGATGGCAAGGTGGTGCGCGAGGTGACCAGCGAACGCGCGGTCGAATACTGGCGCACCACCATGCGCTATACGCTGACCAACGCCAAGCCCACGCCGGTCGAGGTCGATCTGGCGCAGGGCGGGCTCGATCATGGCTGGTGGACGAACGACTTGCGGGTCGTGTCGGAGGATGTGCCCGGGCGGCAGACGAACGCCGACCGACGCGAATGGACCGTCCCGGTCGCGGCCAATGCCAAACGCGAGGTCACCGTCGTGTTCGAGACGCGTTACTGAGCGGGAGCGGCGCGATGCGCATCCTGCTCGGCCTGGTGCTGCTGGCGATCGCTGCGCCTGCCACGGCGCGCGAGGCGGTCGAGGCTTCGGCGCCGCAGGAGCTTTCGGTGACGGTTTATCGCAACCCCGACCGGGGCGAAAACGAGGCGATGGATCGCGCCTTGCCGCAAGGCTTTGCGATGATCAGCGAAGTCCGCACCGTCACCCTCCCGCCGGGTGGCGCGACCATCCGCTTCACCGGTGTGGCCGAGGGCATGGTTGCGGTCAGCGCCATCGTCACCGGCCTGCCGGGTGGCACCATCGAGAAGAACCGCAACGCCGACCTGCTCAGCCCTGCGGCGCTGGTCGACGGAACGCTGGGCAACCGGGTGCGGATCACGCGGACCAACCCGGCGACGGGCGCGGCGCAATCGGAAAGCGCGATCGTGCGGACGCGCGCGGATGGCGGGCTGGTGCTGCAAACCGCCGCCGGATACGAAGCGGTGCGCTGTTCGGGCCTGCCCGAAAGCCTCGGCTTCGACCGCGTCCCGGCGGGGCTTTCGCCGCAGCCCGTGTTCACCATCGACACGCGCAGCGCGCAGGGCGGGACCTATACGGTCACGCTGACCTATCTCGCCTGGGGCTTCGACTGGGAGGCCAGCTATGTCGCCCGGCTCGGCGAAGGGCGGCGCGACGGAACGCTGCGGATGGATCTGATGAGCTGGCTCACCATCCTCAACGACAACAATCAGAGCTTCGCCGACGCCGAACTGCTGGCGGTGGCGGGCACGCTCAACATCGAAAGCGATTTCGAGGAACTGGCCGACCCGCCGGAAGGGCGGTCGCTGCGGCTGACCTGCTTCCCCTTCGGCAGCACGGCGGCGGGGAGCCCCTATGCCTCGCCACCGCCGCCGCCGCCGCCATCCCCGGCTTATGCCGATGCGGAAGCGATCGTCGTGACCGGGAAGCGACTGTCGATAGCCTTGCAGGAGTCTCCCAAGGCTCTTTCGGTTGTCGCCGCGGAAGAAGCGCTGGGCGATCTCAAACTCTATCGCATACCCGTGCGCGTGAGTGTCGCAGCGCAGGGGCAGAAGCAGGTCGCCTTCCTCGACCGGAAGGCGGTCGAGGCGCGGTTCGTCTATCGCCACGAATGCTTCGACGATGGGCCTGGCGCTTTCCAGCCGGCGCAGGTGCTCCTCACGACCGTGAACGCGAAGAAGAACGGGCTTGGCCAGGCGCTGCCGATGGGCGCGATCACGCTCTACGAACCGTCCGACCACGGCGACCTGCTGGTCGGCGAAACGCGGATGCGCGACTACGCGCTCGACCAGGATGTTGAACTCGAACTCGACCAGAGCGCGCAGGTGCAGGCGGCCTGCGGCATCGTGAGCAAGGTCGACGGCGAGCGCCCGGGCATCTGGCACGACCTGCGCGCGAGCGTCGCCAACGCCAATGATACCGCGATCACCATGCGCTTCGATCTGGGTTCTGCGGGCGATTATGAAGTCCGCGGCGCAAAGGGCATGCGGGTCAAGGACGGCAAGCGCATCGTCGAAGTAACGGTGCCCGCCAACGCCCGGCGGAGCTTCGCCTTCCGCCGTCGCGGGGTGACCGGCGACTAGGGTCAGGACTCATTGATCCAACCAATAGCAGCATGTTGCGGCGATGGAGATGGCGGACATGAAGGCGTGCGCATCGGTCGTAGCGGGTTGCGACGCGCCGCCAGTCCTTGATCCTGCCGAGGACATTCTCGATCTCGTGGCGTTGGCGGTAGAGGTCTTTGTCGTAATGATATTGGACCTTGCGGTTCTTGCGCGGCGGGATAAACGAGAGCGGGTTCAAGCTGATGATGGCCGCGTTTGCGGAGAGCAATCCAAATATCCGGCTCACGGCGTTGACCACTCAGAGCGAGATAGACGAGCAGTCGGGCTTCAAGTCCATCTTTGCGGGCTCGATGTCGGCCATCCGCAACCCGCGTGGCCACGACATTACGACCGATCCCATCGATCGCTGCCTTGACCATCTTTCCTTCGCTTCGGCGCTGCTGAGGCGCCTAGAAGACCGTCAACCCTGAGCCTTCCAGGCGACCAGTCGCCGCTCTCCCCGTCTTACCTACGTCGAATGATGCCAGAAAGGCCTCGATGCCCAGCTCGCGCACCCATGTCCAAGCAATTATTCCACCGCACCGCATCTGCGTTGATTGAGGCCGAACGGTTCAATCCCTCGATAGCCGGAACAATGCGTCTTTGTGCCCGGCTGAGTAACCCGGCCCCCGGATGCGTCGAAACGCCTGTTGTAAATCCATTTCCGGGGGACTCACCATCAATTACCTGTACCACGGCGTCGCTGCCGCCGCGCTGCTGTTCACCTTTGACAAGGCCCATGCACAAAGCCAGGCTGGCGATGCCGACGAGGACGGCGCAAGCATCCTTGTTACCGCACAAAAGCGCGAGCAGGCACTTTCCGAAGTCCCGCTGTCGCTTGACGTCATCACGGGCGAGGAATTCGATAACATCACCGCAGGGGGGGCCGATGTCGTCGCGCTCTCCGGTCGTACGTCCAGCCTCTATGTCGAATCCTCCTCCGGCCGGATTTTTCCGCGCTTCTATATTCGCGGGCTCGGGAATACGGATTTCGACCTGAACGCCAATCAGCCCGTCTCGATAGTGCGGGACGAAGTGGTGCTGGAAAACCCGATCCTGAAGGGCGTTCCGCTGTTCGATATTGCCCGTGTCGAAGTGTTGCGCGGACCACAAGGAACATTGTTCGGGCGCAATACGCCGGCAGGGGTCGTGAAGTTCGAAACCGCGCGCCCCACCTTCGAGCCCGCAGGCTATGCGCGGCTGTCGTTCGGCCGGTTCGATACTCTGGACGCCGAAGGCGCGATCAGCGGCCCCCTGAGCGAAACCGTCGCCGGACGGTTTTCCTTCCTTGTCCAGCGGCGTGACGATTTTGTCGGCAATACTTTCAATGGCGGCGAGGAGGGTTTCGAGGAATTCGAGAATTTTGCCGGTCGCGCCCAATTCCTTTTCCAGCCATCCGAAGATATCAGCGTGCTGCTGAACGCCCATGGCTATGACCTGAACGGCGGCAGCCGGGTATTCCGGGCCAATATCATCGAACCCGGCACAAACGAACTTGTCGAGGATTTCGATCGTTTCCGCACGGCACAGGATGCGAGGCAGATCCTCCAGTCCGAACAATATGGCGCAAGCCTTCGGGTCGATGCCAGGCTCGGCTCCGGCGAGCTGACATCCATCAGCGCCTATGAAACCGTAAGCGTCGATGCGCGCGGCGATGTCGATGGCGGGTTCGGCGCCTCATTCGCGCCGCCATCGGGCCCCGGAACCATTCCCTTTTCCGCGGAAAGCGCCGACAATATAACCGGCCACGGCCAGTTCACGCAGGAAATCCGCTATGCCTTCCCCGTCACGTCCGCTCTCGACCTGACCATTGGCGGCTTCTATTTCCACGAAGATCTCGAGATCGAAAACCTCAGTTTCGACACTTTGGCGGGTGGCACCGTCAACGGGCTGGCGGTTCAGGACCAGACGGTCGATGCCTATGCGCTGTTCGGATCGGCCGAATGGTCGCTCGCCGAACGCCTGACCCTGACCGGCGGCCTGCGCCTCAGCCACGAGGAGCGGGACTTCGAGGCAGAACGCCTGATCGGCCCGTTTGGCGCGCCGCCGCTTGGCCCGATCACCCGCAAGCTCGATGACACCGAACTGACCGGCGATGTCGCGATCCGTTACGCGCTGAACGACAGCGCTTCGGTCTATGCCCGATATGCGCGCGGCTTTCGCGCGCCCAATGCCCAGGGACGGATCGTGTTTGGCGATGCGGTGACCGTGGCCGATACCGAAACCATCGATTCGATCGAAGCGGGTGCCAAGGTCGATCTGCCGCGCGGCCTGGGCTTTCTCAGCGGAGCCGTGTTCGGATATCGGACCGACAACCAGCAGTTGACGGCGGTTGGCGGCGCGGGAAACTTCAACCAGCTGCTCAATGCCGATGAAGTCGAAGGCTATGGCGTGGAAATCGACGGGCGCCTCAACATCGCTGCGAACTTCGAGCTGGCCTTCGGTTACAGCTGGAACAAGACGGAAATCAACGATCCCGGTCTGGAAGTAGCCGCCTGTGCTGCCGGTTGCACCATCCTCGATCCCATCAACCCGCTTACCGGCAATGCGTTGATCGACGGTAATTCGTTGCCCAACGCGCCCGAACACATCGCCAACGCGACTGCCCGTTATGCCATTCCGGTTCCTTCGGGCGAAATCTATCTTTTCGCCGACTGGGCATTTCGCAGCGAGATCGACTTTTTCCTCTACGAATCGGTCGAGTTCGAGAGCGATGCCAAATCGGAAACCGGCGCGCGGATCGGCTATGTCCACGACGGCGGCGCGTGGGAACTGGCCGCCTTCGGCCGCAACATCTTCGGCGAGGTGAGCATCGAGGGGGCGATCGACTTCAACAACCTCAGCGGCTTCGTGAATGAACCCGCGGTCTGGGGGATTGAGGGATCGATCCGCTGGTAGAGCAACTGCCTCTCGATCAGCGGCACATGCTCAGCAAACCTCCAGATAGCTGTCGCCGCGCGCGAGGCAGATGAGCGAGAGGCCTGCCGCGCGCGCGCGTTGCACCGCCATGCTGGTGGGTAGCGAAATGGTGACGAGCCGCGTGGCCCCTGCCCTCACCGCCTTCTCGACGATCTCGTAGGAACACCGCGCGCTCGACAGGATCATGCCTTCGTCCAGCGCCCGGTGCGCCAATGCCATCGCGCCGACCAGCTTGTCCAAGGCGTTGTGGCGTCCGACATCCTCACGAACCATGGCGATCGTTCCATCGGTCTCGACGAAAGCCGCGCAATGCGCCGCGCCGGTGCGGTGGTTGAGCGCCTGCATCCGGCGAATGCTGTCGGCAGCGGCAAAAACTGCCGCGCGCTCGGGCTTGGCGTGGCTGGCGACCGCGGGCAGGGGTTTCACGAGCGCCTCGAGGTTCTCGATCCCGCATAGCCCGCAGGAACTTTCCGCGACCCGATGGCGTATGCGTTCGTGCAAGCGCTCGACCCCGAGGCCGCGCAATTGCGTGCGCACGATCCATCCCGATGCGGTTTCCGCGATATCGGTCATGAGGATGTCACAGCCATCCCGGGCAAGCCCTTCGGTGATGGCGAAGCCCAGCGAGAACTCTTCGAGATGCTCGGGCGTCGCCATCATCACCGCATAGGACAGGCCGTTGTATTCGAGCGCGACCGGCTCCTCCGGCACCCATTCGCGCGCGGCATCGCCGGTGGCTCCGGTGGCGAAGACCTCTCGCACGGCGTCAGCCATGGTTGGCGGCCGCATCCTTCGCGAGCGAATCCAGCGCCCGCCGCGCCAGGTCCGACAGGCCGTTCTCGCGTTCGGCCAGCAAGGCGAAAGCCTGTGCCCTCATCCGCGGGTCCCAGAACTTGCGGATGTGCTCGGCCGTGGCGGCGGCGGCTTCCTCGTCTCCCCGCACGGCAAAATTGCGGGCGATCTGGTTCGCCATGCGCACGACGGATTCGCGCATCGCGCTCATTCGGCGGGCTCCCGCGATGCCCCGGCGATCCGCCGCGACCGGGCGCTCAGGCGATCATAGTCCTCCTGCCAGTCGCTGGGGCCGTTCGAGGGCGTAACCTGCACCGCCGTCACCTTGTATTCGGGGCAATTGGTCGCCCAGTCCGAATATTCGGTGGTCACGACGTTGGCCTGCGTCTGCGGGTGGTGGAAGGTCGTGTAGACCACGCCGGGCGCGACCCGGTCGGTCACCGTGACGCGCAGCGTGGTCTCCCCCGTCCGGCTCGCCAGCCGGGTCCAGTCGCCGCTCTTGAGCCCGCGGTTTTCGGCATCGACGGGATGCATCTCGAGCAGGTCTTCCGCGTGCCACACATTGTTGGCCGTCCGCCGCGTCTGCGCCCCGACGTTATACTGGCTGAGGATGCGCCCGGTGGTGAGCAGCAGCGGGAAACGCGGCCCGGTCTTCTCGTCGGTCGGGACATAGTCGGTGACGACGAAATGGCCCCTGCCCCCGGCAAAACCGTCGACGTGCATCACCGGGGCGCCTTCGGGGAAGCTCGCGTTGACCGGCCACTGGACCGAGCCGCGCTGTTCCAGCATGGCCCAGGACACCCCGGCGAAGGTCGGGGTCAGCCGCGCGATTTCGTCGAGGATCTCGCCCGGGTGGGTATAGGACCACCCGGCGCCCAGCGCATTGGCCAGCATCTGCGTCACTTCCCAGTCGCCATAGCCATTGGCCGATTCCATGACCTTGCGCACCGGCTGGATGCGCCGTTCGGCATTGGTGAAGGTCCCGTCCTTTTCGAGAAAAGTCGAACCGGGCAGGAAGACATGCGCGTAATTCGCGGTTTCGTTGAGGAAGAGGTCGTGGACGATCACGCACTCCATCGCGGCAAGCCCTGCGGCGACATGCTGCGTGTTGGGATCGGACTGGAGGATGTCTTCGCCCTGGATGTAGAGCGCCCGGAAGCTGCCATCGAGCGCGGCGTCGAGCATGTTGGGGATGCGCAACCCTGGTTCCGGGTCGAGCATGATGCCCCAATCCGCCTCGAACTGCTGGCGCACCGCGCTGTCCGAAACATGGCGATAACCGGGCAATTCGTGCGGGAAGCTGCCCATGTCGCACGACCCCTGCACATTGTTCTGGCCGCGCAGCGGGTTCACGCCCACGCCGGGACGCCCGATATTGCCGGTCGCCATCGCAAGATTGGCGATGGCCATGACGGTCGAGGAGCCTTGCGAATGCTCGGTCACGCCCAGCCCGTAATAGATCGCCGCATTGCCGCCCGTGGCATAGAGCCGCGCCGCGCCGCGCAGGTCGTCCGCCGGCACGCGGGTCACCGGCTCGAGCACCTCCGGCGAGTGGCGTTCGTCCGTTATGAAACGGGCCCAGTCCTGGTATTCGTCCCGGTCGCAGCGTTCGCGGATGAAGCTTTCGTCGGCGAGCCCCTCGGTGACGATGACATGCGCCATCGCGGTCAGCACGGCGACGTTGGTCCCGGGCTGGAGCGGCAGGTGGTATGCCGCCTCGATATGCGGCGAGCGGACCAGGTCGATCCGGCGCGGGTCGATCACGATCAGCCGCGCCCCTTCGCGCAGCCGCCGCTTGAGCCGCGAGGCGAACACCGGATGCGCATCGGTCGGATTGGCCCCGATCACCAGCACCACGTCGGCGTGTTCGACGCTGTCGAAGTCCTGCGTGCCCGCGCTGGTGCCGAAGGTGGCCTTGAGCCCGTAGCCCGTGGGCGAGTGGCACACGCGCGCGCAGGTATCGACGTTGTTGCTGCCGAAGACGGCGCGCACCATCTTCTGGACGAGGAAGGTTTCCTCGTTGGTGCAGCGGCTCGAGGTGATACCGCCCAGCGCGCCCGCGCCATGTCGCTCCCCGATCGCCTTGAGCCGGCCCGCGGCATAGGCGATCGCCTCGTCCCAGCCGACCTTGCGCCAGGGCTGGTCGATCGCCTCGCGGATCATCGGCCTGGTGATCCGGTCGCGGTGATTGGCATAGCCCCAGGCGAAGCGCCCCTTAACGCAGGAATGCCCGCGATTGGCCTTGCCGTCCTTGTAAGGGACCATGCGGACCAGCTGTTCGCCCCTCATCTCGGCGCGGAAAGCGCAGCCCACCCCGCAATAGGCGCAGGTGGTGATCACGCTGCGCTCGGGCTTGCCGAGCTGCTTGACGCTCTTCTCGATCAGCGCGCTGGTCGGGCAGGCCTGCACGCAGGCACCGCAACTGACGCATTCGCTGGAGAAGAAGTCGTCGGCGGCCGTCCCCGCACTGATCGCGCTGGCAAAGCCGCGGCCCTGCACCGTCAGCGCGAGCGTGCCCTGCACCTCGTCGCAGGCCCGCACGCAGCGCGAACAGACGATGCATTTGTCGGGTGCGAACAGGAAATAGGGATTGGACAGGTCGGGCATGGTGCCCAGATGATTGGCCCCGTCATAGCCATAACGCACGTCGCGCAGGCCCACCTGGGCCGCCGCATCCTGCAACTCGCAATCATTGTTCGCGCTGCAGGTCAGGCAATCGAGCGGGTGGTCGGAGATGTAAAGCTCCATCACCCCGCGGCGCAGCCTGGCCAGCCGTTCGCTCTGCGTGTGGACCACCATGCCCTGCTCGACCGGAGTGGTGCAACTGGCGGGCGTGCCCTTGCGCCCTTCGATCTCGACCAGGCACATGCGGCACGAACCGAAGCTCCTGACGCTGTCGGTGGCGCACAGGCTGGGGATATCGCCCCCGCTTTCGCGCGCCGCGCGCATCACGCTGGTCCCGGCGGGAACGGTGACCTTGCGCCCGTCGATGGTCAGCGCCACCGGCTCGCCCGCCGCAACGCGCGAGGTTCCGAAGTCCTGTTGCCGTTCATAGCCCATGGCGCTGCTCCGCTGCCGCGAGGTCTTCCACCGTGTTGATATTAGCAGGTTCGCGGGCCAATCGCACCGGCCGTGCCGCGATCGCTTCGGCAAAGGCGCGCATGGAGTGGCGGCCATCCGAATTGAGGAGACCGGCCAGCGGCTCGAGCGCCGCGACCGGCCAGCGGCCCACGACAGGCTGGCTTTCGATGTAGGCCGGTGGCGGGCCAAGCAGGTCGAGCAGATCGTCGGGCAGGTCGATGCTGTCGACGCCGCAAGTCAGAATCGACGTGAAACCTTCGGCCTGCGCATGGCGCAAGCCTGCGGCGATACCGGCCAGCGGCCCCATCTCGGGTCCCGGCCAGTCGGACAGCACCCGAACCGGAGCCGACGCCCTGCCCACCACAACGACCGCATCGCACCAACGATCCATCCCGGCGAGCGCGCGTTCGAGCAGCGTTTGCCCGCCAAGCCGCGCCAGCGCCTTGTCGCTGCCGAAGCGCGCCGAGCGGCCGCCCGCGAGAACCACGCCCAGGATCATGCCCCCGCCTCCAGCCCGAAATCCTGCGGCCAGTGCCTCAGCGCGCTCAGCACCGGATAGGGTGTGAAACCACCCAGCGCGCAGAGCGAGCCATCGCGCATCACCTCGCACAGGTCCTTGAGTAACTCGACCTCTTCCGGCTTCGAACGCCCAGTCTTGCGCGTGTTGTGCATCTGCGGCGCCAGTTCGAGCCGGTCGGGTTCGCGCCCGCCCGCGATGATCCGCTCGACGATCTCTGCCCCCCTCACAGCGCCGATGCGGCAGGGCGTGCACTTGCCGCAGCTCTCCGCCGCGCAGAACTCGAAGGCGAAGCGGGCCATGGCCGCCAGGTCCACGCTATCGTCGAACACCACCACCCCGCCGTGGCCGATCAACGCGTCGACGGCGGCATAGGCTTCGTAATCGAAGGGCAGGTCGAACCGGTCGGGGTGGATATAGGCGCCCAGCGGTCCGCCGACCTGCACCGCCTTGACCGGCCGGCCCGACGCGGTCCCGCCGCCGATGTCGCAAACCAGCTCGCGCAGGGTCACGCCGAAAGCGGTCTCGTAGAGCCCGCCGTATCGGATATTCCCGGCAAGCTGGATCGGCATCGTTCCGCGCGAACGGTCGATCCCGAGACTTTCGTAATGCGCCGCGCCACCTTGCGAAAGGATATGCGGCACCGCTGCCAGCGTCAGCACATTGTTGACCATGGTCGGTTTGCCGAACAGGCCCGCCAGCGCGGGCAGCGGCGGCTTGGCCCGCACCTCGCCACGCCTGCCCTCGAGGCTGTTGAGCAGCGAGGTTTCCTCGCCGCAGACATAGGCGCCCGCGCCCATGCGAACCTCGATCCTGAAGGGGGCAACGATCGCGGCAGACAGCCGAACCGCCGCTTCCATCCGCGCGATGGCCGCGGGGTATTCGCTGCGCAGGTAGATATAGCCCTGCCCTGCCCCCACCGCGAAGGCGGCGATCGCCATGCCCTCGACCAGCGCGAAAGGATCGCCTTCGATCAGCATCCGGTCGGCGAAGGTGCCGCTGTCGCCCTCGTCGGCATTGCAGACGACATATCTGGTATCGCCCGCCGCACCCGCGACGGTGCGCCACTTGATCCCCGCCGGAAAGCCCGCGCCCCCGCGCCCGCGCAGGCCCGATTGCACGATGTCCCCGATCACCCGCTCGGCACCGATTGCGCGGGCACGGTGCAGCCCGGCCCAGCCCCCGCTTGCCTCGTAATCCGCCAGGCTGAGCGGCCGCGTCTTTCCTGCCCGCGCGAAGGTCAGCCGCTGCTGGCCAGCAAGGAAGGGGTGCGCAGCAACAGCGCCGATGCAGATGTCCTCGGCTTTGCCCGCGAGGATTTCCGCAACACGCGCGGGCGTGACCGGCCCCCAGCCCGTGCCGTCTATCTCCACCAGCGGTTCGAGCCAGTGCATGCCCCAGCTCGATACATGCTCGACACTTGCCCCGGCTTCGATAAAGGCCCGCGCCACGGCGTCGGCGCCGCAAGCCCGCGCCAGGCTGTCATCGGAGATGCGCACCGAGGTCATGCGCGCTCGATCAGTTGCGCGAGCTTTGCCGCATCGAGCCGCGCGTGCACCGCATCGCCGACGCGCGCATTGGGGCCGACGCTGCACAGGCCGAGGCAATAGACGCTGGTCAGGCGCACGCGATCGCCCGCCACCCGCTCGGCCTCGCCCACCAGCGCCTCGACACCGCGCGCGCGGCACGCCTCGGCGCGGCACAGCTGGACCTCGGGGCGAGGGTCGGGGGACGGGCTGAAATCATGGTAGAAGCTCACCACGCCGTGCACTTCGGCGCGGGTCAGGTCGAGCGCCTGTGCGATGCCGCGCATCGCGGCTTCGTCGATGCAGCCGAACTCGGCCTGGACCGCGTGGAGGATCGGGAGAAGCGGCCCTTCCTGTTTCGCGTGCAGGGCACAGATTTCTTGCAGGCGTTCGGCGCGATCCAACGGTCTCTCTCCTCGTCCTTGCGGCCTGCCGGTCGGCAATTGGCTGCAAGGACTCGGATGGTGTAGCGGCATGCCACGGCAAGGGCCAAGCCCAAACGCTTCAGCTGGAGCGGGCGCGCCTCCAGCAGCAACATCGCAATGTCGTAAGGGGATTGGATATCACATTATGGTGTGATATCCGAATCGCATGACGTCCGATATCATCACCCGAGTCCGCGCGCTTGTCGAAGATGGCAAGATGACCCGCGCCGGCCTGGCCCGCGCCGCCGGTCTTCACGCCAACACCCTGCGCGATTGCGGCGAGGCGGGCTGGAACCCTACCGCCGACACGCTGGGCAAGCTCGAACGCTTCCTTGCGGCCAATGACGAAACTCCCGTTCTCGTCGGGATCGAGGAAATCATCGAAGAGGCGCGCAACGGCCGCATGTTCGTGCTGGTCGACGACGAGGACCGCGAGAACGAGGGCGATCTCGTCATTCCGGCACAGATGGCGACGCCCGATGCGATCAATTTCATGGCCACGCATGGCCGCGGCCTGATCTGCCTCACCCTCACGCGTGAACGCACCGAACAGCTTGGTCTCCAGCTGATGAGCCGTTCGAACGGCACGCGGCACGAAACCGCCTTCACCGTCTCGATCGAGGCGCGCGAGGGCGTGACCACCGGCATTTCCGCCGCCGATCGCGCGCGCACCGTCTCGGTCGCGATCGACCCCACCCGCAATGCGCAGGACATCGTCACCCCGGGCCACGTATTCCCGCTGATCGCGCGCGATGGCGGGGTGCTCGTCCGCGCCGGCCATACCGAAGCGGCGGTCGACATCTCGCGCCTGGCGGGCCTCAACCCGTCGGGCGTGATCTGCGAGATCATGAACGAGGACGGCAGCATGGCCCGGCTCGAGGACCTGATCGGCTTCGCCCGCCGCCACGGGCTCAAGATCGGCACGATCCGCGACCTCATCGAATACCGCATGCGCCACGATCACCTGGTCGAACGCGCGAGCGAAAGCGGATTCGTCTCGGATTACGGCGGCGACTGGCATGCGATGACCTATCGCAACGCGGTCGACGGCAGCACGCATGTCGCCTTGCAGAAGGGCAGCGTCGAGCCGGGCAAGCCGACGCTGGTGCGGATGCACCGCATCTCGATCTTCGACGACGTGCTCGGCCGCCCGGGCGAGCGCAAGCGTACGCTCCAGCGCGCGATGAAGGCGATCGGCGAGAACGGCGGCGGCGTGGTCGTGCTGCTGATGCCCAACCGCCCCGAGAGCCTGCAGAACGAGGTCGGCGGCGTGCGCCCCGCCGATGGCGGCGAATTGCGCGAATACGGCGTGGGCGCGCAGATCCTCGCCGATCTGGGTGTGCACGAGATGGAACTGCTCACCAATTCACACCACAATGTCGTCGGCCTCGAAGGCTATGGCATCTCAGTCACGGGCGAGCGCCCGATCCCCGCGTGAGTGCGGGAAAATTCTTGCTGAAGCGCATGCGCTCCGCTGCCGATGAGGTCGTGGCACCCAAATATGCGCATCTCGAACGAGAGCGGCGCTGGCTTGTCGATCCGCCCAGCCTTAACGTGACTTCGCTCGAAGACCCAATCGCGATTCACGACCGCTACATCCTCGGCACTCGACTGCGGTTGCGTTCCATGCATTGCGCTGGACAATCAGTGTGGAAGCTGACGCGCAAATATGAGTGCGACAATCCGCTGGCCCGACCGATCGTCACGGCTTACCTGATCGAAGAGGAATACCGGGCACTAACGACCCTCCCCGCGCTTGACCTGCGCAAGACCAGGCATAAGGCCAGCGAAGGCGGGCATGACTTCTCGGTCGATAGCTTCGAAGGAAGGCTCGAAGGGCTCTGGCTCGCAGAGATCGAACTCGAAGACGCTGAACTGCTTGCCATTCTCCCCAACCCCTCCTGGTCGCTGGCGGACGTCAGCCACGATCCGCGTTACCAGGGATTCACCCTCGCCCAATGCGGCATTCCCAAGGATTGAATATGGCCCGTTTCCTTATCGTCGAAGCCCGTTTCTACGATCATCTCAACGATATGCTGGTCGAGGGCGCGCGCGCCGCGCTTGCCGCTGCTGGCCACGAGGTCGAAGTGCTGACCGTCCCCGGCGCGCTCGAGGCCCCGGGCGCCATTGCGCTCGCCTGTGAGAGTGGCCAGTTCGACGGCTATGTCGCCATCGGCGTGGTGATCCGCGGCGAAACCTATCATTTCGAGATCGTCGCGGGCGAAAGCGCGCGCGGGATCATGGCGCTGACCATGGACGGCATCGCGATCGGCAACGGCATCCTCACGGTCGAGAACGAGCAGCAGGCGCTGGTCCGCGCCGACCCGGCGCAGAAGGACAAAGGTGGCGAAGCGGCCAGGGCCGCGATGGCGCTGCTCGACCTGCAGACGCGCTTTGCTGCCTAACTAACCCGCGCCGTCGAGGAATTCGCTCAGGCCCAGCGGGGCGAACGGCCCGATGATGAGCTGTTCGAACACGCCGATCCCTTCCGAACCGTCGCTGCCGACGACCCGGACGGGCATCTGTACATGGAGATTTTCGGGCAGCAGCGGGTCGAGGCCAGCCAGCGCAATGTCCTCGCGCTCGACCTTGAGCGGGCCGTGGTGCAGCCCATGGCCCCACGCCGGATGGGTATAGCCCAGCCCGCGCATCTGGAACCGGCCTAGCGGTTCGAAACTCACCTGCTCGGGCGCACCACGCAGTGCCAGCGACAGCGTTCCGCCCGACGGCCAGCGCGTCCCCCGATCGAGCCGGGTGCGCATGCTGCCATGCCCTTCGGTCAGGGCGGCTGCATCGGCGCCCTCGCCCGCCCAGGCCGCGCGGGTATTCCACGCCTCGCCGCGCTCGTCATTGTTGACGTGGAAGAACAGGCTGCCTTGCGCGAAATTCACCGGTGTCCACTGCCAGAAGAAACCCGGCAGCGCGTGGCCCGGGATCGGCTGCGGATCGCGTGCGCCAATCGGCCGCACGCCCCAACTGCGCTCGCGCGTACCCATGGTCCCTTCGGCCAGCGGGCGGCGGTCGCCATCGACCGCGATCCATCCGGAATAGCGCCCGTTCTGCGTCAGCCTGGTGTAGTCCATGAAGGCGCGCGGGCCGATGCGATGGGTGAAGCGCGGCTCCTCGATCGGGAAGGCGCGCCCGACGAAGTCGATCTCTGCCGAAATGCCCTCGAAATCATCCACCACCACGCGCAGGCATTGGAGCGGTTCGACCACCTCGATGCGAATCGGTCCCACCTGAAGGTCCATCCGCTCCATCTTCAACTCGCGGCTCGCATGGATGCAATGCTGCACACCGCCCCGGACAACGTTGAAATGCGCGTCGATCACATCAAGATGCGGGTAGACCCCCAGCGCCACGGCAAAGAACCCGCTGCCGTCGGGCGCATAGCCGTTGAAGAAATAACGATCGTAGAAGTTGCGATCGGTCCCCGAATAGGCGACCGGTTCGGGGGTCTGATGGATCGGATAATCGTCGCCTCTGCTGAGCATCGCTACCTCCGATTGCCCCGAGCCTGTCGCAGGGCGCCGCGCGCACCGCAAGCTTCGGTGCGGCCTGACGGTAAACCCGGCCCTTCCCGCCCCGCGATAGAGCCCGAACATGACCGCGGTGCTACGGCTGGCGACATCCCCCTTCCCACACGGCGAACTCGCCCGGCCGGGCTTACCAGACCTTCACCCGTTTTTCGGGCGCGAGGTACAGCCTGTCGCCTTCCCTGACGTCGAACGCCTTGTACCACGCATCGAGGTTGCGGACCGTCAGCGCGCGATACTGGCCGGGCGCGTGGCCGTCGGTGGCGATACGCTGGCGCAGCGCTTCCTCGCGGAATTTGGTCGCCCAGGCCTGGGCATAGGCGATGAAAAAGCGCTGGTCGCCGGTGAACCCGCCGATCACCGGCGCTTCCTTGCCGCCGAGCGAGGCGCGATAGGCGTCATAGGCCGCCGCAAGCCCCGCGACGTCGGCGATATTTTCGCCCAGCGTCAGGTCGCCGCGCACGTGCAGACCGGGGAACGGCTCGTATTGGTCGAACTGGTCGGCCAGCGCCTTGCCTGCGCGGTTGAACTCCGCCTTGTCGGCATCGCTCCACCAGTTGCGCATCGCGCCCGAGGAATCGAAGGCGGCACCGTTATTGTCGAAGCTGTGGCTGATCTCGTGCCCGATCACCGCGCCGATTGCGCCATAGTTGAACGCCGGATCCGCCCTGGGATCGAAGAACGGCCGCTGGAGGATCGCCGCAGGGAAGTTGAGCGCGTTCTGCACCGGCAGATTGACCGCGTTGACCAATTGCGCGTTCATCCACCATTCGTTCTTGTCGAGCGGCTTGCCGACCTTGGCGAGTTGCTGGCGGTAACGCAGCAGGCTGGCGGCCTGGGCATTGGCATAGGCCTTGCCCGGTGCCACGTTCAGCGCGGAATAATCGGTCCAGTCGTCGGGATAGCCGACGCCGACCGCCATGGTCTCCACCTTCTTCCTGGCTTCGGCCTTGGTTGCCGGGGCCATCCAGTCGATCGCATCGATCCGCTTGGCGAAGGCCTGCTTGATATTGTCGACCATGCCCGAGATGGCCGCCTTGTCAGCAGCCGGGAAATATTTCCCGACATAGAGCTTGCCGAGTTCGTCGCCGAGCTGGGCGTTTACCGCATCGAGCGCGCGCTTGTCGCGGCGGCGCTGCTGCTCCTGCCCGAACAGTGCCTTGCCGTAGAAGGCGAAGTGCAGGCTATCGAGCTTGCTCGGCAACACAGCGGTGTTGGCATTGATGCGGTGGAAGGCCATCCAGTCCTTCCACGCCTCGAGCGGCGCTGAAGCGACCAGCGCCGAAAGCCTGGTGATCGCGCCCGGATGATAGGCGTCGAAGGTCCTGAACCCCGAAAGCTGTGCCGATTTGAAGAACACGCCCCAGTCGATCCCGGGCGCCTTTGCCTTGAAATCGGCCTGCGACCAGAGCGAACTCGCGGTGGCCCAATCGTCGCTTTCCTCGCGGCTGGCGTGCGCCCTGGCGATCTTCATCTCGAGTTCGAAGATGCGCTGCGCCCGGGCATCGGCATCGGCGATGCCGGCCGCCTTGAGCAGGTCGGCGATATAGGTCCGATAGGTGCGGCGCAGCCCGGCCATCCTGGGATCGGAGGACAGGTAGTATTCGCGCTCGGGCATACCCAGGCCGCCCTGCAGCACATAGGGCACCACTTCCCCGCCCTTGAGCGCCTGCGTCACGAAGATGCCGAACAGGTTCTCGGTCTCGAAATCGGTGCTGTTGAGCGGGTCGACATCGGCCCGCATGTTTGCGCCGATGGCCGCGGAAAGCTGCGCCATGTCGGCGATGGCCGCAATCTTCGCCAGGTCGGGTTCGACCGGCTTCATCCCGGCGGCGTCGATGGCGCTGGTGTCGAGGAAGGATTCGTAGAAGGTCTTGACCCGCCAGGCATCGCTGCCCTGTTCGGGATCGGACTTGACGATCCCGTCGATCAATGCGGCAAGGTTCTTCTCTGTCTGGAGGAAGGCGGTATAGAATCCGCCGACGTTCGAACGGTCGGCGGGAATTTCGGTGCTGTCGAACCAGCCGCCGTTGGCATAGCGGAAGAAGTCGTCGCCCGGCCTGGCCGAGACGTCCATCCAGCCCTGCTCGATACCCGCTTGGGTGCCCGCCGAAGCGACCTCGGTCCGGTCACCGGGCTGGTTGCAGGCGACAGGACCGAGCGTGGCGACGGCGGTGCCGAGCAGCAGCGCGGCGGCGATACGATTCTTCATGGACATGGCTCCCCGCGGCATGCTCCGCACCTGTTCTGGAAAGCCTGCCTGATAGGCGTGCCGCGACCAAGCGACAATCGCCGCTCGTCGAGGTGTCGCAGGGTTCGGTCGACTTGGAGTGGTTCCGGTTCCGGTTCCGATCGAACCGAAACCGCCCCGGTTTATCTTTCGTTTGCCATGATTTCCGAGCCGCCGGATGATTCCATCCGGCTCGAAATCACTCTAGCCCAGCCTGCCGAAGCAGCCGCGGCCGGCATAGGCCGCGCTGCCGCCCAGTTCCTCCTCGATACGGATGAGCTGGTTGTACTTGGCGAGCCGGTCCGATCGGGCGAGCGAGCCGGTCTTGATCTGGCCGCAGTTGGTGGCGACCGCGAGATCGGCGATGGTCGCATCCTCGGTCTCGCCCGAACGGTGCGACATGACCGCGGTATAGCCCGCGCGGTTGGCGATGCTCACCGCGTCGAGCGTTTCCGAAAGCGTGCCGATCTGGTTGACCTTGACCAGCAGCGAATTGGCCAGCCCCCTGGCGATGCCGTCGGTAAGGCGTTGCGGATTGGTCACGAACAGATCGTCGCCGACCAGCTGGACCTTGTTGCCGATGAGGTCGGTCAGCGCCTTCCACCCGGCGAAATCGTCCTCGCTCATGCCATCCTCGATCGAACGGATCGGGTAGTCGTTGCACAGATCGGCCAGGTAGCGCGCCATTTCCTCGGGCGTCAGCGAGAGCGATTCCCCCGAAATCTCGTATTTGCCGCCCCTGAAGAATTCGGTCGAGGCGCAGTCGAGCGCCAGCACGATATCCGCGCCCGGCTTGAACCCGGCCTGCTCGATCGAGGCCATGATGAAATCGAGCGCGTCGCGCGTGCTGGCAAGGTTGGGGGCAAAGCCGCCTTCATCGCCCACCGACGTTGCGAGACCCTTCTGATGCAGGCCCTTCTTGAGCGTGTGGAACACTTCCGACCCCCAGCGTACTGCCTCGGCAAGACTGTCTGCCCCGATCGGCATGACCATGAATTCCTGGATGTCGATCGGGTTGTCGGCATGTTCGCCGCCGTTGATGATGTTCATCATCGGCACCGGCAGGACATGCGCCGAAACCCCGCCGATGTAGCTGTAGAGCGGCAGGCCGCGCGCGTTGGCCGCCGCCTTGGCCACCGCCATGCTGATGCCGAGGATGGCGTTGGCGCCCAGCCGCCCCTTGTTGGGCGTACCGTCCAGCTCGATCATGGTCGCGTCGATATCGCGCTGATCTTCCGCATCGAGGCCCAGCACCGCATCGGCGATTTCGGTATTGGCCAGGTCGACCGCGTTCATCACGCCCGTGCCGAGATAGCGCCCCGCATCGCCATCGCGCAGCTCGACCGCCTCATGCGCCCCGGTCGAGGCGCCCGAAGGCACCGCCGCGCGCCCGAAGCTGCCGTCTTCGAGCAGGATGTCGACCTCGACCGTCGGATTGCCCCGCGAGTCGAGGATTTCGCGGGCGTGGAGGTCGATGATCGCGGTCATGGTCTGTAGCGCTCCGGACAATGGTGTTGTAAAATGCTATAACACCCCCAGATCGGGGTTGGACGCGCTCTATGCGCCGGAACATCGGTGCGCAAGTTGCGTTACATTGGGAAGGCCGGAGTGCGCCGTTCCGGCATGAATACGAATTGAGGCAAGGACGAGAGCAATGGCAGAAACGACCAGGACCGCCGCGCCGCGCAAGCGCAAGACCACTGCCGCCGGCAAGACCGCCGCACCCCCCAAGCCGCGCCAGCCCGCGCCCAAGACGCCTGCAGCCAGGGAGACCGAAGCCGTGACCAAGTCCGCAGACAATCGCACCGAAGCCAAGTCGCGCTTCAACGCCGCGCTCGAAGAGGCACGGGCCGGGGCCGCCGCGCTCAAGGCCGAAGGCCGCGACCGCGCGCTCGCCTATCGCGACCAGGCCAAGGGCAAGAGCGAAGACTGGCTGGCCGAAGCCAAGGCCTATGGCAAAGAGGCCAAGGTCAAGGGCAAGGAACTCGCCACCGAAGGCAAGGCAAAAGCGGGCGAAGGCCTGCGCGCGCTCAGCCGTCTCGTCAACGATAACGCCTATCAGGTCGATGAGAAGGTCGGCGCCAAGTATGGCGATTATGCCCGCACCGCCTCGAAGTCGCTCGACGACTACGCAACCAGGCTCGATGCCAAGACCGTCGACGATCTGGTCGAAGACGGGCGCGAATTCGTGCGCAGGAGCCCGGGCAAGGCGCTCGGGATCGCGGCGATTGCAGGCTTTCTGCTTTCGCGGCTATTCCGCCGTTCGCGCTGAAGCGGACAGAAGGGGGCAGCGATGCGGGACGAAGACGGTGAGCGGGCCCACGGCTATACGGGTCCGCTCGACCTGCCCGACGAGCATGGCCCGCCCGAAGAGGAGGAATCCGCCGCGGACCCTTCGCTGGCCGATGATCTTTCGGCGCTGATCGCGGATGGCAGGACCTATGCCGAATCCGAACTCGCCTTCCAGAAAAGCCGCGCCGCCTATACCGCGGATCGCGCCAAGCGGGCGACGGTTCACGCATTGTTCGCCTTCGGCTTCATCCACCTCGCACTCGTTGCGATCACCGTCGGCGTGCTGTTCGCGCTCATCCCCGCCGTCGGCGCGTGGGGCGCGACGGGCATCGTGACCGCGTCACTGCTGACCGGCGCGGCATTGTTGCTGCGGCTGGCGAAGCGCAGGCTCGACGAAATCGTTTCGGCCTTCGGGAAGGATGGCGAATGAACGGACTGCGCGCCCGCATGATCGCCGACCGGCACCTGCGCGATTCCGCGCGCACGCTGGTCGTGGCCGATGTCGAGAACCTCAAGGCGGGATATGCGCGCAAGGGCCTTGCCGAACGCGCCATCGACAGGGTTCGCGAAGGCGCGGTGGACATCTATGAGGAAGCCATCGAGGTGGCGGACGACAATCGCGGCGCGCTGGCTGCACTGGTCGCGGCCATCGTGGTGTGGTTTGCGCGCAATCCGATCCTCTCGCTGTTCGGCCTGGGCGAGGAGGACGAGCAGGAACAGGACGACGAAACCCAAGGCAACTGACCCCAAGCGGAGCCCCCCTATGTCCGAGATTCCCAAGCCCCCGACCCTGCGGACCGACGAACAGAAGCGCGAAGCCTTGCGTGCGCGGATCGAGGCCGCGCAGCAACGCAACGCCGAGCGGACGCTGGCCGATCAGGCGCGCGATGCTGCCGACAGCGCGATTGCCTTTACCCGCAAGCATCCGCTTGCCGTGGTCGGCGGGGTTGTCTTGGCCGGTTTTGCGATCGGCGCCATGACCCGCAGCGGGCGCAAGCTCGGGCGGCGTGGCGGGCTGCTGGCCAATCTGGCGCTGGAATCCGCCTTCGCCTTTGGTGCCAGGATGCTACAAGACGGCTGGCGGGCAGCGCGGGCCACCGGTGACCGGCTCGAGGATTTCGGCGACAGCGCTGCGGCCAGCGCGCGTGGCCTGCATCGCGATGCCGCCCACAAGCTCGATGCCGCCAGCGACGCCGTTCGCGCCCAGTCGCGCAAGGCGATGCGCAAGGGCACGCGCACGGTTCGTTCGCTCAAGGACCGCATCGGGCGCTGACGCCTGCCGGGAACACGATGCCCTGACGGCGCGACGGGGTTGCCTGCCGCGCCGCTTTCGCTATGGCGCCTGCCAATTCGAAAACCGGCCAAACCTCCCCAAGGAACTCACCAGTCATGGAAGAAAAAGAGAGCAAGCAAACGCTCTATCTCGTCATGGGCGGTCGCGTGACCGACCCGCGTGCAGTGACCTTCGCCGATCCCGAAGGCATTCACGTCGCCGGCGTGTTCAGCAGCTACGACGCCGCGGTCGACAGCTGGCGCGGCAATGCCCAGCGCACCGTCGACGATGCCGAGATGAAATACGTCATCGTCCACCTGCACAAGCTGCTCGACCCGAGCGCCTGAGCGCGCCGTGACCTGTTCCATCAGGCCATTTCGCGACGAAGATGCCGAAATCCTCCCGCTTGTCTGGCGGGAGGCGATCGTCCGGGTGGGATCGCGCAAGCGCGCGTTCGAGATCGAAATCGACGGTGTGCCAATCCACAACTGGGCGATGGAAAAGCCGCTGTGAGGGCGGCTTTCCGGCTCAGATGAATTCGATCTTCTCGATCACGTAGAACCTGTCGCCCGATGGCACGGTCACTTCGATTTCCTCGTCGACCTGCTTGCCGATCAGCGCGCGGCCGATCGGCGAATTATAGCTGATCCGGCCCTTGTTGGCATCGGCTTCGGTCTGGCCGACGATCTGGTAGCGCACCGGCTTGTCGTCCTCGTCGAGCAGAGTGACGGTGGCGCCGAAGATCACCTTGTCGCCCGAAAGCGTGGTCGGATCGATGATCTGCGCGCGGCTGACCTTGTCCTCGATATCGGCGATCTGCGCCTCGACATGGCCCTGGCGTTCCTTGGCCGCGTGATATTCCGCGTTTTCCGACAGGTCGCCATGCGCGCGCGCTTCCTCGATCGCATCGACGATCTTGGGGCGTTCGGCGCGCAGCACCTTGAGGTCGGCGGTCAGCTTTTCATAGCCCTCGGCCAGCATCGGCACCTTTTCCATGGGCCCTTGGTCCTTCCTGTTCCCGCCCCCTCGGGGACAATTCGAACCCGGTCCGCAGCGTGCGGAGCCTTTCGGGTCCAGATGTGAGGGGGGCGCGGTGTGATCTTGTCAGCTATAATAGTCTTGCAAGGAACGCACTTCAAGCTGGCTGGGCGAAACCTCTGCTATCGAGCGCGCAACCGCGAGGCACGCCGTCGCGGTGGTATAGTAGGGCAGCTTCTTTTCCAGCGCGGTCGCCCGGATCGACTGGCTGTCGAGCAGCGACTGCCAGCCTTCGGTGGTGTTGAAGATCAGCGCCACCTCGCCATCGATGATCGCATCGACGATATGCGGGCGCCCTTCGGCCACCTTGTTGACCCGTTCGACATCAAGTCCCCTGGCCGCGAGGAAACGCTGCGTGCCGCCGGTGGCGATCACCTTGAAGCCGTGATCGAGCAGCGTCTCCACCGCCGCAACGATGGTCTCCTTGTCGCTGTCCTTGACCGAAACGAACAGCGTGCCCTGCTGCGGCAGGCTCATCCCCACGCCGAGCTGCGACTTGAGGAAGGCAGCGGGGAAGCCATAGTCGATCCCCATCACCTCGCCGGTCGACTTCATCTCGGGGCTGAGCACCGGGTCCGATCCCGGGAACCGGCTGAAGGGGAACACGGCTTCCTTCACCGCCATGTGCCTGGGGCGGATGTCGAAGGGTTCGAAACTGCGCAGATCCTCGCCCGCCATCACCCGCGCGGCGATCTTGGCGATCGGGCGACCGATGGCCTTGGCCACGAAGGGAACCGTGCGGCTGGCGCGCGGGTTGACCTCGATCAGATACACCTCCTGACCCTGTGGGCCGTCCTTCACCGCGAACTGGACGTTCATCAGCCCGCACACCTCCAGCGCCCTGGCCAGCGCTACCGCCTGCCGCTCCATTTCCTCGACGGTCGCATCGGGCAGGCTATAGGGCGGCAGGGTGCAGGCGCTGTCGCCCGAATGGACGCCGGCTTCCTCGATGTGCTGCATCACGCCCGCGATGCGCACTTCGGAACCGTCGGAGACGACATCGACGTCACATTCGATCGCATCGCGCAGATACTGGTCGACCAGCACCGGGCTGTCGCCCGACACATTGACCGCGGTGGCGATGTAGTCGTCGAGCTGCGCTTCGCTGTCGACGATCTCCATCGCCCGCCCGCCCAACACATAGCTGGGGCGCAGCAGCACGGGATAACCGATGCTGCGCGCCACCGCCACCGCCTCGTCGCGGCTGCGGGCGATGCCGTTTTCGGGCTGCCTGAGCTTGAGCCGGGCGACCAGCTTGGCGAAACGCTCGCGGTCCTCGGCCAGGTCGATCGCGTCGGGGCTGGTGCCCATGATCGGGATACCCTCGCGCTCGAGCGCGGCGGCGAGCTTCAAGGGGGTCTGCCCGCCGAACTGGACGATCACGCCCACGACTTCGCCCTGCGACATCTCGATGCGCAGGATCTCCAGCACGTCCTCTTCGGTCAGCGGTTCGAAATAGAGACGGTCGGAGGTGTCGTAGTCGGTCGAGACGGTTTCCGGGTTGCAGTTGACCATGATCGTCTCGAACCCGGCCGCGGACAGCGCGAAGCAGGCGTGGACGCAGCAATAGTCGAACTCGATGCCCTGCCCGATGCGGTTGGGCCCGCCGCCAAGGATGACGATCTTCCTGCGATCGGTCGGCTGCGCCTCGTCCTCGGGCTCGCCGAAGCTCGGCGCCTCGTAGGTCGAGTACATGTAGGGGGTCACCGCCTCGAATTCGGCGGCGCAGCTGTCGATGCGCTTGAACACCGGGAACACGCCGAGCTTGTGGCGCAGGTCACGCACTTCCTGCTCGCTGGTGGCGCCGGCCATGGCGCGCAGCGCGTCGTGCAGCAGGCCCGAACGCTTGGCCTGCGTCTCGCCCAACCCGCCCGCGACCCCGACCGAGCGCACCGCTAGCGTGGCGAGCCGCCTGTCGGAAAAACCCATCGCCTTGAGCCGCCGCATTTCCACCGCATCGCGCGGCAGGCCGTCCTGGCCGATCATCCGCTCCTCGTGGATGATCGCCTCGATCTGGCGCAGGAACCACGGATCGAAACCGGTGATCGGCTCGATTTCCTCGACGCTCAGCCCTTCGCGGAAGGCCTGCGCGATCTTGAGGATGCGATCGGGCGTGCGCTGGCTGAGCGAGGCGAAGATCTGGTCCTTGGGCATGCCTTCGAGTTCGGGCACGCGGTTGAACCCGTCGAGCCCGGTTTCGAGGCCGCGCAGCGCCTTCTGCACGCTTTCCTGGAAACAGCGGCCGATCGCCATGACCTCGCCGACCGACTTCATCGCGGTCGACAGTTCGGCCTTGGCCCCCTTGAACTTCTCGAAGGCGAAGCGCGGGATCTTGGTGACGACATAGTCGATGGTCGGCTCGAAGCTCGCCGGGGTCGCGCCGGTGATCTCGTTCTCGATCTCGTCGAGCGTATAGCCCACGGCCAGTTTTGCCGCGACGCGCGCGATGGGGAAGCCGGTGGCTTTGGACGCCAGCGCCGACGATCGGCTGACGCGCGGGTTCATCTCGATGACGATCAGCCTTCCGTCCTTCGGATTGACTGCGAACTGTACGTTCGAACCACCTGTTTCTACGCCGATTTCGCGCAGCACCGCAATGCTGGCGTTGCGCATGATCTGGTATTCCTTGTCGGTCAGCGTCAGCGCCGGGGCGACGGTGATCGAATCGCCCGTGTGCACGCCCATCGGGTCGACATTCTCGATCGAACAGATGATGATCGCATTGTCCTTGCGGTCGCGCACCACCTCCATCTCGTATTCCTTCCAGCCGAGGAGCGATTCCTCGATCAGGACTTCGGTGGTGGGCGACGCGTCGAGGCCTTCGCGCACGATCCGCTCGAATTCGGCCTTGTTATAGGCGATCCCGCCCCCGGTGCCGCCCAGCGTGAAGCTGGGGCGGATGATCGAAGGCAGGCCGGTCGTCTCGAGCACCGCAAACGCCTCTTCGACCGTGTTGGCCACGCCGCTGCGCGCGCTGTCGAGGCCGATCCTGTCCATCGCCTCGCGGAAACGCTGGCGGTTTTCGGCCTTGTCGATGGCATCGGCATTGGCGCCGATCATCGTCACGCCGAATTTCTCCAGCACGCCCATCCGATCGAGGTCGAGCGCGCAGTTGAGCGCGGTCTGCCCGCCCATGGTCGGCAACAGCGCGTCGGGGCGCTCCTTCTCGATGATCTTCGCGACGATCTCGGGCGTGATCGGCTCGACATAGGTGGCGTCGGCCATTTCCGGGTCGGTCATGATCGTGGCGGGGTTGGAGTTGACCAGGATCACCCGGTAGCCCTCCTCGCGCAGCGCCTTGATCGCCTGCGTGCCCGAATAATCGAACTCGCACGCCTGACCGATGATGATCGGGCCGGCGCCGATGACGAGAATCGAGGAGATGTCAGTGCGTTTGGGCATTGTGAACCTTGCAATCAGTGATTACATTGCAATCACGTTAGAATGGAGTTGGATGATGGGCAGTGTAACGATTCGAAACCTCGACGACGCCATCAAACAGAGCGCACGGCTCGCGGCGGCGAAAAACGGTCGTTCGCTCGAAGCGGAATTGCGCGCGCTGCTGGAGCGAACCTACAGTGACGAGCGGACCGAACGTGTTCCAAATATCCATGCGATGTCTGGTCGTGAAGCAATCGAGCATTTGATCAGAGTGGGCGGCGGCGCGGGTATCGACCTGCCGGAGCGAAGCAACAAGACAGCAGATCCATTCGATGCTGGTTGATGCCAACGTCTGGAGCGAGCTCGTTCGTCCCGTCCCCGAGCCTCGCGTCGTCGACTTCCTCGGCCGATACCGTGATAGCTTATTTCTCTCGTCCATCGTGGTTGCGGAGATCGAGTACGGCATATCCAACGCTCGCGACGAAACACGCCGGTCGCGGCTGCGCAATTTTCTGGAAGACACCATCATTCTGTGTGCCGGGCGGATACTGCTCCCCGACTTTGCTACGGCGGCGGTCTTTGGCAGCATGAAGGCACGGTTGCGAACGGAAGGACTACCGATCGACGACATCGACCTGCTGATTGCTGCGCAAGCGATCGTTGCAGCAATGCCGCTGGCGACGCGCAATGTCAGCCATCTTGAAAGAACCGGCGCGACCATCGTCAACCCCTGGAACGCTTGATCGCCTGCGTGCCCGAATAATCGCACTCGCAGGCCTGGCCGATGATGATCGGGCCGGCGCCGATGACGAGAATCGAGGAGATGTCGGTGCCTCTGGGCATCAGTTTTCCGTAGCGATCAGGTTTTCGAGAGTTGGCGTTACCAGCGGATCGGTCGAATTGGGCGGCGACAGGTCGAGCGCGAAGGCGGTGTAGCGGTGGATCATCGCGCGATAATCCGGTCGCCACGCTCCGTTGCCGCGAATGAAGGTGCACAACCGGCGGATGCTGACGACATCGTCATCCGTGCGGGCCGCGATATAGGTCATCACGCCGTAACGCGCCGGGTTCGAACGGCGCATGACGACATCGAGCACGCGGACGTCGGGCCGATAGTCCTTGCTCCGCTCGATCTCGCTCCAGCGCTCGCTCTCCAGCCGGCTCGCCTCGCCGGCATGCGTCGCTTCGAGTTCGAACAGCGCGAGGCTGAACGGATCGCGCCGCGCCGCCGCGCGGCAATCCATCCGCCCGCCGATCGGCTCGCCCTCGGTCCCGAAGCGGACGGGTCGCCAGAAGGTGGCCACCACCAAGCCGTCCGGCCCCCGCTCCTGGCCGACCCCGCCGTCGCCCTCGAAAGCGACGCCGGGCAGGAGTTCGACTCTCTCGGGCTCCGCAGGCCGTGGAACGGCTTGCGAGGAGACGAGCAGCAGGCAGAGGGCGACGATGCGGGTCAATGGCGGACCGCCTCGACAATACGACCGACACGAACCCGCGCCATCGAGGCCCGCGGCTGCCGCGTGAACCGCTTGTCGAACCGCGATTTCCCCGGCAGCGTGCTTGAGGCAATCGTCGCCGAACCCCCACCCCATCCCGCCCCGTCCCAAGGAGGAATGGGGTTTTGATACGCCGGTAAGATGTCGGCACGCCGAAACATTCAGACTCCTGCACAGCTAGGGTCAGGCCCCATTACCCTAGGGTGGGACAGCTTAACGCCGACGCCGATGAGCGGAGCCAGGTGGCGCCTCACCCCAGCATCCCCACGAATTTCTCGAACAAATAGAAACTGTCCTGCGGCCCCGGGCTGGCTTCGGGATGATATTGCACCCCGAACGCCTTCCTGCCCTTGATCGCAATCCCGCAATTGCTGCCGTCGAACAGCGAAACGTGGGTCTGCTCCACCCCGGGCGGCAGCGTGGCGGCGTCGATGGCAAAGCCGTGGTTCATGCTGGTGATTTCGACCAGCCCCTCGCTCTCGCCCCAGCCCTTGCCCACGCGCTGGACCGGGTGGTTGGCGCCGCGGTGGCCCTGGTGCATCTTGGCGGTCTTCGCCCCTGCTGTAAGGCCGAGCATCTGGTGGCCGAGGCAGATGCCGAACAGCGGAATGTCGCGTTCGAGCAGCCCTTGGATCACCGGCACCGCATATTCGCCCGTCGCCGCCGGATCGCCGGGGCCGTTCGAAAGGAACACGCCGTCGGGTTCGAGCCGCAGGATTTCCTCCAGCGGGCTGCGCGCGGGCACCACCGTCACCTTCGCCCCCGCCTTCACCAGATTGCGGAAGATATTGTCCTTCGCGCCATAATCGATCGCCACGACATGCGGGCGTTCGTGCCCGGCCTCGTGGTAGCCGAAGCCAAGCTGCCAGTGCCCGCCGCGCCAGTCTTCCTGATTGTCTCGCGTCACGCCAGGAACGAGGTCGAGCCCTTCGAGCCCGCTCCACCCGGCGGCCTGCTTCTTCAGCGCCTTTATGTCGAACGTGCCGCGCGGATCATGCGCGATCACCGCATTGGGCGCGCCGTTCAGGCGGATACGCCGCGTCAGCGCGCGCGTGTCGACGCCCGACAGGCCGATCTTGCCATGCGCCACGCACCATTCGGCGAACCCCTGCTGCGCGCGGAAGTTCGATTGCGGAGTGATCTCCTGCCGCACCACCAGCCCGACCGCGCCCAAGGCGCCATTGGGGCCGCGGCTCTCGACGTCCTCTTCATTCGCGCCGACATTGCCGATATGCGGGAAGGTGAAGGTGACGATCTGGCTGTCATACGAGGGATCGGTCATCACCTCCTGGTATCCGGTCATCGCGGTGTTGAAGCAGACCTCGCCCACCGCCGAACCGGTGGCGCCGAAGCCCTTGCCCCAGATCACGGTGCCATCCGCGAAAACGAGGCAGCCCGTGGCGTCTTTGGGTTGCGCGTGCGAAAATGCGGGCAGGGCCATGGGCTCTCCGAGTCAGGGGTTTCCGGCGATGCGTGCTAAGTCCCTGCCGCTAGGGATGCCGACGAGTCCCGTCAACCCGCCATTGTCCACAAGGCTTGGCTTTATCGCCCACAGGCCTAAATGGGCGCTCGAACATCAATATCCAGCAACACAGGTGCTACCATGCTGCGCGAGACCATCCAGGCCGAAACCGTCACCGCCATGAAGGCGAAGGACAAGGAGCGCACCGCCGCGCTCCGCCTGATCGGCGCGAAGATCAAGGATCGCGATATCGAACTGCGCACTTCGGCCAAAATGCCCGAGGATGACGAGCTGGTCACCGACGTGCTGCTCAAGATGGCCAAGCAGCGCCGCGAATCGATCGAGATGTACGAGGCCGGCGGTCGCCAGGAGCTCGCCGACAGGGAAAAGGGCGAACTGGCGGTGATCGAGGAGTTCCTGCCCAGGCAGATGGGCGAGGATGAAACCCGCGCCGCGATCGCCGCGATCAGGGCCGAAATCGGGGCCGAGGGCATCAAGGACATGGGCCGCCTGATGGGCGAGCTGAAATCGCGCCACGGCGCCACGCTCGACATGGGCAAGGCCAGCGGGCTGGTGAAGGAAGCGCTAAGCTGAGCGCATCGCCTGCGGACAAGCCTGTGGAGCGCTGATCCGCGCACTGGCCCTGCCCCCGCGCGGTCTGTAGGGTCTGCCACCCTATGTCCCTGTCACCCCAATGGCTCGACGAATTGCGCGCGCGGACCACGCTGTCCGCGGTGATCGGTCGCACCCTGCGGCTGACCAGGGCGGGGCACGAATACAAGGCCTGCTGCCCCTTCCACAACGAGAAGACGCCGAGCTTCTACGTCAACGATGCCAAGGGCTTCTATCACTGCTTCGGCTGCGAGGCGCATGGTGACGCGATCCGCTGGATGACCGACCAGCGCGGGCTGCCGTTCATGGACGCGGTGAAGGAACTCGCGGCGGAAGCGGGCATGGAAGTGCCCCGCCCCGACCCGCGCGAGGCCGAGCGGGCGGAGCGGCGCGCCGGCCTGCACGATGTCACCGCCGCGGCGCAGGAGTGGTTCGAGCACAATCTGCACGGTGCCGACGGGGCCCATGCCCGCGCCTATCTGGGGCGCCGCGGCTTTTCCGGGGCGACCACGCGCGAATTCGGCTTTGGCTACGCGCCCGAAGATCGCCAGGCGCTGAAACGCGCGCTCGCCCGCTTCGATGAGCCGATGCTGGTCGAGGCCGGGATGCTGATTACCGTCGAAGGCAAGGAGCCCTATGACCGCTTCCGCGGCCGGCTGATGCTGCCGATCCACGATACGCGCGGCCGGGTGATCGCCTTCGGTGGCCGCATCCTCGATGCCGAGGCCAGCCCCGGCGCGCCCAAATATCTCAACAGCCCCGACACGCCGCTGTTCGACAAGGGGCGCACGCTCTACAACCTCCATCGCGCCGCGCCCGCCGCGCGCCAGAGCGGGCGGATGATCGTGGTCGAAGGCTATATGGATGCGATCGCGCTCGCCAATGCGGGCATTCGCGAGGCGGTCGCCCCGCTCGGCACCGCGCTGACCGAAAGCCAGATCGAACTGCTCTGGCGCCAGGTCGAACGGCCCATCCTGTGCTTCGACGGCGACAATGCCGGCCAGCGCGCCGCGATGCGCGCGATCCAGCGCGCGCTGCCGCTGCTGCGGCCCGGCCACTCGCTCGCCATCGTCCGCCTGCCTGCGGGCCTCGACCCGGACGACCTGCTGCGCGAACAGGGCGTGGCGGCGATGGAACGCCTGCTCGGCGAGCCGGCCAGCCTGCTCGACATGCTGTGGGAGTTCGAAAAGGCAGCGGTCCCGCTCCATTCGCCCGAGGACAAGGCCGGGCTGAAGGCGCGGCTGATGGACCAAGTCGAAACGATCCGGCACCCCGATATCCGCGCGCTCTACAAGCGCGAGCTGGGCGATCGCTTTTCCGCCTTCGCCTTCCCGCCGCGCCCGCAGCGCGAGTTCATGCCGCGGCGCGAATGGAAGAAGGGTGACTGGAAGCAACCGGCCCCCTCGCTCGATCCGCGCGCGACAATCCGCCTGCGGCGGGCCATGGGCGGCGGCGCGCGCGACTCGTTGGGGCGGGCCGTCCTGGCCGGACTGATGCGCTTCCCCGACCAGATCGCACGGCACGAACACGCCCTTTCGGATTTTGCCCGGCGTGACCAAAATGTCGGCCCCGCCATCGATTCGCTGCTCGAAGCCGCCGAGTCGCTTGATTTGCGCGGGCAATCCCCCATATCGCAGCTTCAAGGCCTGCCTGCCCCACCCGAGAAAGCTCATTTCGCCTTCCTTGATGAAGGCATCGACCCGGGTGATGCGCGCGAGGATCTGGCCGAAGCTGTGTCGCTGCTGGTCGAAAGGCCCGCGCTCGAATCCGCTTTGGCGGAGGCGACCGCGCGTTTTGAACGCGACCCGGAAGGCTCCATCGCCGAACAGGCCAGATTGCGCGAGCGCTTGCTGGCCCTTAACGAGCGATTGAAGCAGTTCGGGCGGCGCAAGGCCGCGGCGACAGGCGAATCGGAACAGTGACACCTGCTTTTCGGGCAGGCTAGAATGGACAGAACTGACCTATGGCGGCAGGCAAGAACGGTGGCGGCAACGGCAAGGACGAGGACGCCCCGCTGATCGATCTCAACGAAGCCTCGATCAAGAAACTCATCAGCAAGGCGAAAAAGAAGGGCTACGTCACCTATGACGAGCTCAACGATGCCTTGCCGCAGGGTGAAATGAGCTCGGACCAGATCGAAGACATCCAGTCGGCGCTGTCCGACATGGGCGTGCAGATCGTCGAGACCGACGAGGACGCCGAAGCGGCCGAGGAAGCTGACGGCGATGTCGATGAAATCGCCGCCGCCAATGGCGACGACGATGACGACGATGGCGACGATGGCGACAAGCCGGCAAAGAAGACGTCCGCGACCGCCACGCGCAAGCTTGCCGTGGGCGAACGCACCGACGATCCGGTACGCATGTACCTGCGCGAAATGGGCGCGGTGGAACTGCTCAGCCGCGAGGGCGAAATCGCCATCGCCAAGCGGATCGAGGCCGGGCGCGACATGATGATCATGGGCCTGTGCCAGAGCCCGATCACCTTCCATGCCATCATCCAGTGGTCCGAAGCGCTCAACAATGAAGAGATGCAGCTGCGCGAGATCCTCGATCTCGACGCCATGCTCTCGAAGGAACCGCCCGCCGACAAGTTGAACGACGACGGCGAAGGGGACGACGACGACGGCGAAATCTCGGAAGCCACCGCCGGCCCGACCATCCGCGACGACGACGAGGTCGAGGAGGAGGAGAGCGCCGAGGGCGACGGCGACGAGGACGGCGAAAGCTCGCCCAAGCGCCGCGAAGAGGAGGACGACGAGGACAATACCATGTCGCTCGCCCAGATGGAGGCTGCGCTCAAGCCCGACGCCCTTGCTCGCTTCGCGCGGATCACCGACCTGTTCGGCAAGTTCGAGAAACTCCAGGCCGAGCGCGTCGAGGTGCTGGGTCATGGCGAGGTCTTCCCGCCCGCCAAGGAAAAGAAGTACGAAGCGCTGAGCGACCAGCTCACCGCCGAAGTCGAAAGCGTCCAGTTCCACGCGACCAAGATCGAATTCCTGGTCGACAATCTCTATGCCTTCAACCGCCGCCTGACCGCGCTGGGCGGGCAGATGCTGCGCCTGGCCGAACGCCACAAGGTCAAGCGCGCGGATTTCCTCAACGCCTATATCGGCAACGAACTCGACGATGCCTGGCTGTCCGAACGTGCGGGCAAGGACAAGAAGTGGGCCGCTTTCGCCGAGAAGGAAGCCGATGCGGTCGAGCGCATTCGCGTGGAGATATCGGACATCGCCAGCCAGACCGGCATGTCGCTTTCCGAATTCCGCCGGATCGTCAACATGGTCCAGAAGGGCGAGCGCGAGGCGCGCATCGCCAAGAAGGAAATGGTCGAGGCGAACCTGCGCCTGGTGATCTCGATCGCCAAGAAATACACCAATCGCGGGCTGCAGTTCCTCGACCTGATCCAGGAAGGCAACATCGGCCTGATGAAGGCGGTCGACAAGTTCGAATACCGCCGCGGCTACAAGTTCAGCACCTATGCCACCTGGTGGATCCGCCAGGCGATCACCCGCTCGATCGCCGACCAGGCGCGCACGATCCGCATTCCGGTCCACATGATCGAGACGATCAACAAGCTGGTCCGCTGCTCGCGCCAGTTCCTCCACGAGGAAGGCCGCGAGCCGACCCCGGAAGAGATGGCCGCGCGCCTTTCGATGCCGCTGGAGAAGGTCCGCAAGGTGATGAAGATCGCCAAGGAACCGATCAGCCTCGAAACCCCGATCGGCGACGAGGAGGATTCGCACCTGGGCGATTTCATCGAGGACAAGAACGCCATCATCCCGGTCGATGCGGCGATCCAGGCCAACCTCAAGGAAACCGTCACCCGCGTGCTGGCGTCACTGACCCCGCGCGAGGAACGCGTGCTGCGCATGCGTTTCGGCATCGGCATGAACACCGACCACACGCTCGAGGAGGTCGGCCAGCAGTTCTCGGTCACCCGCGAACGCATCCGCCAGATCGAGGCCAAGGCGCTGCGCAAGCTCAAGCACCCCAGCCGCAGCCGCAAGATGCGCAGCTTTCTGGATCAGTAGCGACAATGGAAGGCGGGGTCGATTTCGGGCCATTGCTCGCTCGCCCCGCCTTCCGTTCGGACCTGCTCTATTTCATCCGGCTGGCGGGCAACTATGCGGCAAGTATCTTTGCCGACGTGCGCAACCGTGCGCCAACCAAACATCGCAGGGCGTTCGATGACTGGTTGGCGAGCCACCAATGCAACGATGCCATGCTGAAAACCGAGTTGACCGATCACCGCAAGTGGTTCGATGCCCACAAACGCGACTTCACAAACATTCTGGAGGACATGCCGCATTATATGCGCGATCGGCTCACCCGCGCGCTGCAATATGACCATGCGCTGACGCTCGATCATCGCGGGCTGAGCAAATGCCTCGATGATCTGCGCGAATACCGCCACTGGCTTGAACATGCGGAAGAAAGGATCGACAAGGGTGAAAAGCGACCCCAGAATGTTACCGATGACCGGCTGCTTCACATCCTTGGGCTTATGCTGCTGCCCTTCATGGGCAACCATCTGTTAGGTCGCATTCGCCACCACGCCGGGCGTTCGGGGCTTCGCGCGCATGACGTCCAGAATATCGCCGCGCCCGCCAAAGCCATACTGGATTCCGCATTGACCGACAGGCGCGAGGCCAGCAAATTCATCAACGGCCTGAAACGCCGCGTTGACAACGACACGATCCGCCGCCGCATCACCACAAGATACGGCAATGCGCCATCCGATCAGGCGGTCCACCGCATCGCCAGGGAAGATGCGAAAAAGCGCCGCGATCTGGAGGATCGTAAATCGGCATTGCTCGATCTGCACCGCCGCTATTTCGCCGAAGGTCACTGGCCGCGCTACAATTATGAAAATTTCCTGATCCGCTTTGGCTTTATCGGGCGGGCGCGGATCGCCGCGATGGAAAATCTGTTGCGCAACAGGTCTGACGAACCACTGGATTTCATACTCCACATCGAACCGCTTTTCATGCTTTCGATGGACATCGCGCTCATTATCCATTGCTGGCTGGCCGCCCTGGAGGAGCGCGGCGTTCCCATTCGCAATATGAAGCAGATAGGACCGCGCGTGCCCGCCATCCGCAACGCCATTTCGCATGGCGGCTGGGTGTGGGATGTCATCCCCAAAGGCGAAAATGCGCCGCTGCCCTTCGGCGAGGTTCTCACAGCGCTTCTGACAGCGCTCGATCACTCGGCTGTGAATGACAAGGCGCGCTGGAAGAACGACCTGCTCACCGCAATCGAAGGCGCGCTGCGCCCGATGCAATGGAGCAGGGTCCATGACAGGTCACCGCCCCCTGCTGACGATCCCAACCGGATGCCACCTGGTTTTACGGTGAAACGCTGGGACGCCGCCACCCGCACCCGCTTTGCCGACCGCACGCGCTGGCACATCGAGAAACGTCAGCCTTTGCGCCGTATTGCGGCGGCATGGATGCGCGAGCTTGCAAAGGTTCGTTCGGAAACAATTTGACCGATGTTGCCAATTCGTTCATATGGCACTCGCGGCATTTTCAATAAGTCCGCAGGCTTTTCGATGGCTCATCCAAGGGCTTGTCGAAGAGCTGTTGCAGACACCCCCATTTTGCGGGGTGGCTGTGACAACTTGAACTGGCATCTGGCAAGCTGGTGAGTTGCAGACACCCCCATTTTGCGGGGTGGCTGTGACACCTTGGCGATGCGCGAGGCGCTGCTGTCCGTTGCAGACACCCCCATTTTGCGGGGTGGCTGTGACCCGACGCGCAACCGGCCGCCCGACGATCACGTTGCAGACACCCCCATTTTGCGGGGTGGCTGTGACTTGCCGTTCCTTGGCGAAGGCGTAAACCGCGTTGCAGACACCCCCATTTTGCGGGGTGGCTGTGACGAAAGGTCAGGAGTATCAGGAATGTCATTAGTTGCAGACACCCCCATTTTGCGGGGTGGCTGCGACCCCGGGTCGCAGATGTAGCTGGCCACGCACGATCCAGGCCAACCTCAAGGGAACGGTCACCCGCGAACGTATCCGCCAGATCGAGGCCAAGGCGCTGCGCAAGCTCAAGCACCCCAGCCGCAGCCGCAAGATGCGCAGTTTCCTCGATCAGTAATTCGCTTTCGTACCCGGCGTGATTGCCGGGTACGCCCTTTACCGGAACATAAAGAGAACATATAAGCGGATTCCCACCCGGAACCCGCGCCATGCCGTCCAGTCCCCCACGAACATGCCCACCGCCAGCCCAGCCCTCGCCGCTGAAATGGCTGTACATCGACTTCAACAGCTATTTCGCCAGCGTGGAACAGCAGATGCAGCCGCATCTGCGCGGACGCCCGGTGGCCGTGGTGCCGGTGGAAACGGACGGCACCTGCGCCATTGCCGCCAGTTATGAAGCCAAGGCCTATGGCGTCACGACCGGCACGCCGATCTGGGAGGCGCGCAAATTGTGCCCCGATCTCACCTGCGTGCTGGCGCGGCACGAACTCTATGTCGATTTTCATCACCGCGCGATTGCCGAGATAGAGCGGCATATCCCGGTCGCGGCAGTGTGTTCCATCGACGAGATGGCTTCCATCCTGATGCGCAACGAGGCGCATCCCGCCGCCGCCACCCGGATCGGCCAATCCATCAAGGATGGCATCCGGGCCAATCTGGGCGAGTGGATGCGCTGTTCCATCGGCATTGCCCCCAACCGCTATCTCGCAAAGGTGGCAGGCGATATGCAGAAGCCCGATGGCCTGACAATCCTGATGCCGCAGGATATTGTCCGGCGCCTCACCGCAGAACTGGAAATGTCCGACCTCCCCGGTATCGGCCGCAATATGGAACGGCGTCTGCAGATGCAGGGCATCCACACCATCGCCGATATTCTCGCGCTGGATCGCAAGCGCATGCGGGCGGCCTGGGGCAGCATCTGGGGAGAGCGCATGTGGTATCTGTTACGCGGATACGACCTGCCCGAGCCGGAAACCCGCAGGCGCAGCATCGGTCACAGTCATGTACTGGCACCGGCCCTGCGGCCGCCTCTGCAGGCGATCAATGTCGCTCGCCGGCTGACCCTCAAGGCCGCCTCTCGCCTGCGCCGGATGAACTATACCGCCCGCGTCTTCTTCTTTTCCATCCGGCTGGAAGACGGACGACGCTTGCGGGCGGAAACGCGCTGCTGTCCGACCCGGGACAATCCCGCGTTTCTCGCGATGATGCTGGAAACCTGGCACCGCCTGCTTCCGCGACAGGGCGACGTGCGGGTCAAGAAACTGGGAGTGGTGCTCAGCGGGCTTGAATCCGTCGACCTGCGCCAGCTCGATCTTTTTGACGGATGTCCCGGCGGGGACAAAATCCACCACCTAGACCAACAGCACCGCAATCTGCGTCTGTCCCACGCGATGGACCACCTCAATCACCGCTTCGGCAGGGACACGGTGCTGATCGGGATGCTGCCATCCACCGGCAAGGGCTTTTCCGGCACCAGGATCGCTTTCACCCGGATTCCCGACCTGGATGAGTTCAGGGAATAGCAGGAAAAGCGCCGCAAAAGGCTGGTCATGGGCGCTATCCGACAGTATTGGCGCGCCATGCGTATCGCCATCGCTTCAGACCACGCCGCCGTCGACCTCAAGGCCGATCTGCGCGAATGGTTGATCGAACAGGGCCACGAGGTTGCAGACCTTGGCCCGCAGACCAGCGATAGCGTCGATTACCCCGATTTCGGCTACAGGCTGGCAGCGGTCATCACCGAGGGCACCGCCGAACGCGGCGTGGCGCTGTGCGGCTCGGGCATCGGCATTTCGATCAGCGTGAACCGCAATCCCGCCGTGCGCTGCGCGCTGGTGTCGGAACCGCTTTCGGCTGCGCTCGCGCGCGAACACAATGACGCGAATTGCATCGCCATGGGCGCGCGCCTGATCGGCAGCGACATGGCCAGGGCCTGCCTCCAGGCCTTCCTGACCACAAGCTTTGCAGGCGGCCGCCACCAGCGCCGCGTCGACAAGCTTTCCAACCCGGACCTCTAGCACATGGCTACCCAGGCAAACGACACGCAACGCAGCCCGATGGACCGCTTCTGGCACGATACGCTGGCCGAGGCCGATCCCGAGATCCATGGCGCCATCCGCAAGGAGCTGAAGCGCCAGCAGGACAGGATCGAACTGATCGCGAGCGAGAACATCGCCTCGTCGGCGGTGCTCGAAGCGACCGGATCGGTCCTCACCAACAAGTACGCCGAAGGCTATCCGGGCAAGCGCTATTACGGTGGCTGCGACTATGCCGATGTGGTCGAAACGCTGGCAATTGAACGCGCCAAGCAATTGTTTGGATGTAATTTTGCCAATGTTCAACCCAATTCGGGCAGCCAGATGAACCAGGCGGTGTTCCTCGCCCTGCTCCAGCCTGGCGATACCTTCATGGGGCTCGACCTCAATTCGGGCGGGCACCTCACCCACGGTTCGCCGGTCAACATGAGCGGCAAGTGGTTCAGGCCGGTAAGCTATGGCGTGCGCAAGGACGACGAGCGGATCGACATGGACGAGGTCATGGCGATCGCAAAGGCCAACCAGCCCAAGCTCATCATCGCCGGCGGCACCGCCTATTCGCGCGTGTGGGACTGGGAAGGTTTCCGCAAGGTCGCGGACGAAGTCGGCGCCCACCTGATGGTCGACATGAGCCATATCTCAGGCCTCGTCGCGGGCGGCGCCCACCCCTCGCCCTTGCCCCATGCCCATGTCGTCACCACCACCACGCACAAGTCGCTGCGCGGCCCGCGTTCGGGGGTGATCCTGTGGAACGACGAGGAACTGACCAGGCCGCTCAACATGGCGGTGTTCCCCGGCCTGCAGGGTGGCCCGCTGATGCATGTCGTGGCCGCCAAGGCCGTCGCCTTTGGCGAAGCGCTGCGCCCGGACTTCAGCGACTATGCCCACCGCGTGGTCGAAAATGCCCGCGCGCTGGCCGCCAGCCTCGAGGCCAACGGGCTGCGCGTGGTTTCGGGCGGGACCGACAACCATTCGATGCTGGTCGACCTCACCGCCAGGGACGTCACCGGCAAGGACGCCGAAAAGGGCCTCGATCGCGCCTGGCTGACCTGCAACAAGAACGGCATTCCCTACGACACGCGCAGCCCCTTCGTGACCAGCGGCGTTCGGCTCGGCACCCCGGCGGGCACGACGCGCGGCTTCGGCCCGGCCGAATTCGCGCAGGTTGGCGCGCTGATCGCGGACGTGGTAGACGGTCTTTCGCGCAATGGCCCCGAAGGTGACGGGCAGGCGGAAGAGCGCGTGCGCGGCAGGGTTGCCGAACTGTGCGCGGCCTTCCCCGTCTATCCGGGGCGCTGAGGAGAACGACGATGGACGACCGTGAACCCAATCACCAGGATCACAAGCTCATTCCCGATGCCACCAACGAATTGAAGGGAATGGCCAGGGAAGGTCTGGCCCATCCCTCGACCAAGCCGGTGCTGGCCGGCGCGGTGGTCGGTGCGGTCGCCGCCGGCCTGCTGCCGGTGGTGACCTGGCCGATCGGCCTTGTCGCCGGGGCGGGCATCATGTTGTACAAGCGTATCCGTCCGTAGATGCGCTGCCCCTTCTGCGCGCATGACGACAGCCAGGTAAAGGACAGCCGGCCGACCGAGGACAATGCCTCGATCCGCCGCCGCCGCCAGTGTTCGAGCTGCGGTGGCCGCTTCACGACTTTCGAGCGCGTCCAGCTGCGCGAAGTGGCCGTGGTCAAGTCGGGAGACCGGCGCGAGCCGTTCGACCGCAGCAAGCTGGAACAGTCGATCACCCTCGCCTGCCGCAAGCGTGACCTCCCGCAGGAACGGATCGACCAGCTCGTCTCGGGCATCCAGCGTCAGGTCGAAACCGCGGGCGAGGCCGAGGTATCCTCGCAGCGGATCGGCGAAATGGTCATGAACGGCCTGCGCCAGCTCGATAGCGTCGCCTATATCCGTTTCGCCAGCGTCTATCGCGACTTCAGCGAAGCGCGCGACTTCGAGGAATTCGCCAGCAGCGTGCAGGAAGCGGCGCAGGGCGGCAAGGCGCGTGGCTGATCCCGAAAAGCCCGTTATCGTATTGATCCGGCCGCAGCTGGGCGAAAACATCGGCAAGGCGGCGCGCGCGATGCTCAATTTCGGGCTCGCCGAAATGCGCCTGGTCGAACCGCGCGACGGCTGGCCCAACCCTTGCGCCGGGCCCGCCGCCGCTGGTGCCGATATCGTGCTGGAACGGGCCAGGGTCTTTGCCACCACGGCAGAGGCGGTGGCCGATTGCGCGCATGTCTATGCCACGACGGTGCGGCGGCGCGGCGTGACCAAGCCGGTATTGACCCCGGAACAGGCCGCGCGCGAAATTGCCGGCAACCTCGGGCGCAGCGCCTTCCTGTTCGGGCCCGAACGGTCGGGGCTCGAGACCGGGGACGTCGCGCTCGCCCGGGCCATCGTGACGGTGCCGATCAATCCCGATTTCGGCTCGCTCAACCTCGCGCAGGCGGTGATCCTGTGCGCCTATGAATGGTCGAAGAACCAGGAACTTGTGCAGCCGACGCAGGAAGAACTGCTGCCGCCCGCCCCGCAGGACGAGCTGGAGGGCCTGATCGGCCATCTCGAACGGATGCTCGAACCCAAGGGCTATTTTCTTCCCAAGGCACGGGCCGACGCGACCCGCAGGACCTTGCGCGGGGTCCTGACCAAGCCGGGCTGGAACCACCTCGAAGTGCGCACGCTGCGCGGAGTGCTGTCCTCGCTGGAGCGCGATCCTGGAGTGATTTCGAGCCGGATGGAATCATCTGGCGACCAGGAAATCACGGTAAAACAAGGACCTGGAGTGCAGACTTTGATGCAATCAAAGCCGGCACTCTAGGCCCTGATCGCGTCCCACTCGGCGAGTTCATAGGCGATCGAGCTTTCGACCAGCATATCCCATAACCGGGCGATTCCTTCAGCCGGAAGCCCGCGCGCGCGCGCATCCTCGACCGCATTGCCGATCACCTCGGCCTTGCGCGCCTCGTCGCGCACGACATTGCGGTCGGTCTTGATCCGCGCGGCGGCGCGCATGTAACCGAAGCGGCGATCGAGCAGGCCCATCAGCTGGCGGTCGGTCGCGTCCACGCCCTGGCGCACCTCGCACATGTCGGTGCAGTCGTCCGGTAGCTTGAATGTATCGTCCATGCGCGCGCCCTGCCCTCCCGGCGGCGCTTTGTCGAGCACCTATGGCGGTGCTTGACGCGGCGCGCAAAACTGCTAGGGCGCGCGCTCGCGAATTGGCCCCGCACCCCGGTGAAGCGGTGGCCGCGCTGGAGAATTCCTGAGCCCGTCGAAGGATCCAGCGGTGCGAAGCCGGGTTGAATGGCCGACCCCGGTTCATGGTGGATTGGGGGGCGGTCCAGCAAATTGAAGGATACGTTTCATGACGAAGCGCACCAGCGCCAAGTACAAGCTCGACCGCCGGATGGGCGAAAACATCTGGGGTCGCCCGAATTCGCCGGTCAACAAGCGTTCCTACGGCCCGGGCCAGCACGGCCAGCGCCGCAAGGGCAAGATGAGCGATTTCGGCCTCCAGCTGCGCGCCAAGCAGAAGCTCAAGGGCTATTATGGCGACGTGACCGAAAAGCAGTTCAAGCGCACCTATATCGAAGCCTCGCGCATGAAGGGCGATACCGGCCAGAACCTGATCGGCCTGCTCGAGCAGCGCCTCGACATGGTGGTCTATCGCGCCAAGTTCGCGCCGACCGTCTTCTCGGCGCGCCAGATCGTTTCGCACGGCCACATCCACGTCAACGGGGTGAAGTGCAACATCGCGAGCCGCCGCGTGAAGGTTGGCGACGTGATCTCGCTCGGCAAGAAGGCGCAGGAAATGGCGCTGGTGATCGAAGCGCAGGGCCTGCCCGAGCGCGACATCCCCGACTATGTCGCGCCCGACGGCAACGACAAGGTGACCTTCACCCGCGTTCCCAAGCTCGACGAAGTGCCCTATCCGGTGACCATGGAACCCAATCTGGTGGTCGAATTCTATTCGCGCTGATCCGCGACGATATCGTTACGCAAAAGGGCGGTCCCCCGCGGGGCCGCCCTTTTCGTTTGTGCGTCAGATGCGACTGGCGAATTTCAGTGCCTGCCAAACCATGGCAAGGATGGCGACGGTGATCAAACCGCCCCATACCCAATAGGGAAGGACCAGCGCATCGGCGATCTTGCCGGTGTCGGACACAACCATGTGCCCGCCCATGACCCCACCGGGGCTGAACAGATAGCCAATGTCCTGATAGACGCTCACCGCGCCCTGCACGCCGAGGAATTCGACGGCAACGCGCTGCCATTTCCGATTGCCGCGCATGGCGATGGCGAGCGCGGCAAGGGCGAAGAGCGGCAGCACGATCCACCCCGTCACGGATCGCACCCAGATCAGCGTGCTCGCCAGCAGGGCAATCCCCAGACCGAGCAAGGCGAGGCGCGTGGCCCGGCGCGAGCGCGAGGCGACGATCATCAGCGAACCGGCGATGCTGGGGCCGAGCAGCCCGGCCGCGGAAACGATCGCCTGGCCCACGGCCCACAGGCTCCCCATACTCTCCGCATAGCCCGAGCCATTGGAAAAGATCACGAGCCGCTCGAAATTCGCGCCCAATGCGGCAGCGCTCAGCCCATGCGCCATCTCGTGCCACCAAGTCGACAACAGCGTGAACGGCAGCAGCGCCATCGTGCCGAATTCGGTCTGCCAGGCAATGATCGTGAGGACCGCGAAAGCGACGATATAGGTCTGCTCGCGCCTTGCCACCGGCTTCAGATCGTCTGCGGCATAGGGCAGGCCCCACTTCGCCGGGACCACGATCGGATTGGGATTTTCCTTCATCCGGCGAAAACTATCGTGAGTCAGTCCGAACGCAAGTAATCCCTGCGAAAATCCCGTGCGAAGTCGCCGAAGCGCCCCTCGCGGATCGCATCGCGCAGCGCCTGCATCAGCTGCTGGTAGAAGGCGATGTTGTGTTCGGTCATCAGCATTGCGCCGAGGATCTCGTTCGAGCGGACGAGGTGGTGGATATAGGCGCGCGTATAGGTGGCGCAGCTATCGCAGGAACAGCGGCTGTCGAGCGGCTCGCGATCCTCGGCGAAGCGCGCGTTCCTCAGGTTGATCGGGCCACTCCAGGTGAAGGCCTGACCATTGCGGCCCGAACGGCTCGGCAACACGCAGTCGAACATGTCGACCCCGCGTTCGACCGCGCCGACGAGGTCGTCGGGCTTGCCCACCCCCATCAGGTAGCGCGGCCGGTCGGCCGGCAGTTGGCCGGCCGCGAAATCGAGCGTGGCGAACATCGCCTCCTGCCCCTCGCCCACCGCCAGGCCGCCGATGGCATAGCCGTCGAAGCCGATGTCGGCCAGCATATCGGCGCTGGTCCGGCGCAGGCCTTCGTCGAGCGCGCCCTGCTGGATACCGAACAGCGCCGCCCGCTCGGCATGCTGCCCGCCCGCATCGAATCCGGCGCGGCTGCGTTTCGCCCAGCGCATCGACATTTCCATGCTCGCCGCGATTTCACTGCGCGGGCGGTCGGCGCGCGGGCATTCGTCGAACGCCATCACGATGTCGCTGCCGAGCAGACGCTGGATTTCCATCGACCGTTCGGGGGTGAGCATATGCCTCGACCCGTCGAGATGGCTGCGGAACTCCACCCCCTCTTCGGTCAGCTTGCGCAGTTCGGACAGGCTCATCACCTGATAGCCGCCGCTGTCGGTCAGGATCGGGCGTTGCCAGTTCATGAAGGCGTGCAACCCGCCAAGCCGCGCGACGCGCTCTGCACCCGGGCGCAGCATCAGGTGATAGGTGTTGCCCAGGATGATGTCGGCGCCGGTCCTGCGCACGGTTTGCGGCTTCATCGCCTTGACCGTGGCCGCGGTTCCCACCGGCATGAAAGCCGGGGTACGGATCTCCCCGCGCCGCATGGCGATGCGCCCGGTGCGCGCCGCCCCATCGGTCGCGTCGATGGCAAAATCGAAACGTGGCCCCACGCTCAGAAGCCGTAGATGAGCGTCGCACGCGTGAGCGTGTCGGTCGACACGTTGCCCGTCGGCGGATTGCTGTCGAAATCGACCCGATAGGCCAGACGCGCACGCAGGCGATCGGTGAGCGAGAAGTCCAGCCCACTCACCAGGTTGAGCGTCGTGTTGGCGCTGTCGAACAGCAGCGTGGCGGCACCGCCCGTCTCGGCGACGACGCTGGCGTCCTGCGTCAATGACAGCCGATCGAACACGCGCCAGTCGAGATCGAGTCCGGCCAGTCCGGCGATCCGCGTCTCGCTTTCGCCCTCGCTATAATCGACGATCCGCAGCGCGGGGCCGGCCTTGATCGCCAGCGAAAGCGCATCGCGATCCACCACCCGGTATCCCAACCCGCCCGAGATCGCATAGCGTCCGTCGAAACCCTGGAACCGGTTGCGTTCGTATTGGGTCAGGCCATAGGCGAACAGGCTGGAATTGAACTGCCAGCGCGGTTCATAGGATGCCAGGTATTGTTCACGACTGGTGGTGCCCGATTCGCGTTGGTAATCGACCCGCGCGATAATCGCATGTTCCCAGCGGATGCCCTTGCGTTCGAGCTTGAGCGAGGCGGCCAGCCCCGATGTGCTGGTGTTCCCGCTCGAAACGAAACCGCCCAGTTCGCCCTCGCCCTTCCACAGTTCGAGCAGGCCGGCATCGCGAATCTTCCGTTCGTCCTCGGCCCGCGAAAGCTCCGCGCGCCTCGCCTGCTCGCCCTGCCACGCCTTCTCGATCGCGGCGATCGCCTCTTCTTCGCCGGGATAGGCGCTGCGGGCGAGTTCGATCGCGGTCGCCACCTTGCGCGCATCGGCAGAGGCGATCGCGGCCTCGATTATCGCCCGCGCACCTTCGGGCAGTTCGGCATGTGCGGGAGACGGCGCAACCACGCCGCCGAGCAAGGCTGCCAGAACCAGTCGCATTCGGATCTTCAACTGCATGGCGATGCGCCTAGCCGGTCACGCGCAAAGGCGCCAGCCGGTCTTGAACCGGAGCGTCTCCAAGGCAGCAACAACGAGGAATCGCCATAGCTGTAGAAGCGATAGCCCCCGTCGATCGCATGGCGATAGGCTGCCATCATCCGTTCGCGCCCCATCAATGCGCTGACCAGCATCGCCAGCGTCGATTTCGGCAGGTGGAAATTGGTCATCAACCCATCGACCGCGCGGAAACGATAGCCCGGGGTGATGAAAATGGCGGTGTCGCCCGTAAAAGGGCGGATCGCCCCGTCATTGCCGGTGGCGCTTTCGAGCAGGCGCAGGCTGGTGGTGCCCACCGCGATCACCCGGCCCCCGCCCGCGCGGACCGCATTGAGCCGTTCGGCCACAGCGGGTTCGATCCGGCCCCATTCCGCGTGCATCGCGTGATCGGCGGTGTCCTCGACCTTCACCGGCAGGAAGGTGCCCGCCCCTACGTGAAGCGTCAGCGTTTCCCGCCCGATCCCCGCCTCGTCGAGCGCGGCAATCAGTTCGGGGGTGAAGTGCAGCGCCGCAGTCGGCGCAGCCACCGCGCCATCCTCCCGCGCGAACATCGTCTGATAGTCTTCGCGGTCCTGCGCGTCGGTGGGCCGCTTGCCCGCGATATAGGGCGGCAGCGGCATCCGCCCGGCCCGTTCGAGCAGCACCTCGACCGGCTCGTCACCCATGAAGGCGATCACGAAACTGCCATCGGGCAGGCGCGCTTCGGCGATGGCGCCGACCCCGCCGCCGAATTCGATCGCATCGCCTTGGCGCAGCCGCTTGGCGTTGCGGATGAAGGCCTGCCAACGCCTGAGGTCGACGCGCTTGTGCAGCGTGGCGCCGATCCTTGCCGCGCCGCGCCGCCCTTCGAGCTGCGCGGGAATGACGCGCGTGTCGTTGAACACCAATACGTCGCCCCGGCGCAGCAGTTGCGGCAGGTCGCGCACCCCGCGGTCCTCGAACGCGCCTTCGGGCCGCACGACCAGCATCCGCGCGGCATCGCGCGGGCGCGCCGGGCGCAGCGCGATCCGTTCGGGCGGGAGCGCGAAATCGAAGAGGTCAACGCGCATTGCGTTGAATCCGATCATCCTGAGCCTGCCGAAGGACCTTCATGCGCGCGCGCTTAGAGGCGCGCGCCGCGCATGGGAAGTCAGTTGCCGAGCGGCGCGTTGAGGTCGTCGACCGAAATCGGCGTTTCCACCGCCGCCGCGGGGGGCGGGGGCGGCGGGAGGTTGTCGGCGGCGATCGACGCCTGCAGGATCCGCGTCGGGTCCTGCGGCGGCTCGCCGCGATGGATCGCGTCGACCGCGGCCATGTTCGCAATCACGCGCCCGAAATTGGTATAGCGCTGATCGAGGCTGAAACGCGGGTAGAACACGATGAAGAACTGGCTGTTCGCGCTGTCCTCGCTCGCCGCGCGGGCCATCGCCAGCGTGCCGCGCACATGCGGCATCGGGTTGAATTCCGCCTTGAGGTCGGGCAGTTGCGAACCGCCGGTTCCCGTGCCGGTCGGGTCGCCGGTCTGCGCCATGAACCCTTCGATCACGCGATGGAAGATGATCCCGTTGTAAAAGCCCTGGCGCGCCAGCAGCTTGACCCGCTCGACATGGTTGGGAGCCCAGCCGGGCATCAGCCGGATGGCGACGCGCTGCCCGTTCGACAGATCGAGCAGGAGGATGTTCTCCGGGTCGACCGTGATGTCGAAATTGACGGGATCGTATATGCGCGGGGCCGGGGGCGCGGCCTCCGCTTGCGGCGCGGCGGCGGCAGGCGCGGCTTCGGCCTCCTGCGCGGAGGCGGCAAGCGGCGACAGCACGGCAAGCGCGGCAGCGGCAAGGGCAAGCGAAGTCTTGTGCATCGTCATTCCGTAGCAATGTCCTGGATTGCGGAGCCTCTAGCGAGAGGCTTCTGTCGGTTCAATGAATAGCTTGCCTGGCGCCCGGTCAGCCGGTGCGCCCGCCGCTTTCGGCAATGCGCGCCACGACGTCGGCGCGCACGGTAGGGGTCACGAACTTGCCGATTTCGCCGCCATAGAGCGCGATTTCCTTGACCAGCCTGCTGGCGATCGGTTGCAGCGCCACATCGGCCATCAGGAAGACGGTTTCGATGCCGTGGTCGAGCTGCCGGTTCATGCCGGTGAGCTGGTATTCGTACTCGAAATCGGTGACGCCGCGGATCCCGCGCACGATGGTGGTCGCCCCCTGTTGCGCGGCGAATTTGACCAGCAGCGAGTTGAAGCCGACGACGCGGATATTGTCGCAGCCGATCGTCGCGACTTCGCGCTCGACCATGGCGATGCGTTCGTCATCGTCGAACATCGGCGATTTGGCGATATTGGTGGTGACGCCGATGATCAGTTCGTCGACCAGTTTCGCGCCGCGCCCGATGATGTCCATGTGCCCGAGCGTGATCGGGTCGAAAGTGCCCGGGTAAACCCCGATCCGCTTTTTCATCAATGATCCCTCTTCACGATAAACCGCGCCAGTTCGACCAGCAGGCGCGCATCCTCGCCATGGCTGGCGAGGTGCCGGCCGGCCTGTTCGACCAGCATTTCGGCCTGCGCGCGGGCCTGTTTGACACCCATCAGCGTGACGAAGGTCTGCTTGCCCTGCCCATCGTCCTTGCGCAGCGCCTTGCCCGCCTTGCCCTCGTCCCCCTCGACGTCGAGCAGGTCGTCGGCGATCTGGAAGGCCAGCCCGATATCGCGTGCATAGGCGCGCAGGTGCCCGCGCCCCTCGGGCGGGATGCGGCCGAGGATCGCCCCCATCTCGACGCTGGCCGCAAGCAGCGCGCCGGTCTTGAGCTGCTGCAGCCGGGTGACCTGGCGCAGGTCATAGACCTGCTGTGCGGACATCATGTCCATCATCTGCCCGCCCGCCATGCCTTCATGGCCGCTGGCGCGCGCCAGCGTGGCGACGAGTTCGGCCTGCACGAAGGGATCGGTGCTGGTGTCGGGCTGGGTCAGTATGTCGAAGGCCAGCGCATGGAGGCAATCGCCCGCCAGCACCGCCGTGGCCTCGTCATAGGCCTTGTGCAGCGTCGGCTTGCCGTGGCGCAGCTCGTCATCGTCCATGCAGGGCAGATCGTCGTGGATCAGCGAATAGGCATGGATCGCCTCGACCGCGCAGCCCGCATTGACCGCTGCGCTGCGGTTGACCCCGAACAGTTCGGCGCTTGCCACCACCAGCAAGGGGCGCACCCGCTTGCCGGAACCGACCGCAGCATAGCGCATGGCTTCGACCAGGCGCGCGCGCGAATCCTGCGGGATGGGAAGGAAGGCATCGAAGGCGCTGTCGACTTCCGCCTGGATGCGATCGAACGCACTGCCCAGGATATCGGGAAGCGCCGTCATCAGCGTCACGCCGCGCCGTCCCCGTCTAAGGGGGCCGTTCCGGTCGGCTTGCCATCGGCGCCCTGCACGATCTTCTCGATCCGTGCCTGCGCCGCATCGAGCCGCGCCTGGCACGCCTTGCGCAGCGCCTCGCCGCGTTCATAGAGATCGATGCTCTCGTCGAGCGGCACCTCGCCGCTCTCGAGCCTGCGGACCACGGACTCGAGCGCGCGCAGCGCCGCTTCGAAGGTCATTTCGGCGATTTCGGTCTGATCCTCATCCATTGCAGGCGAGCATTGACCGCGCGTGCCGACCCGGTCAAGTAAGCGCGCAAACCGGGGAGCCACTTATGACGTGGATTGTCGCCTTCATCACCGCCAGCACAAGCGGGAATGCCCGCATGTCCGTCGTGGACGATCGGGCCGGCGCGCGCAGGCGCCGCATCTCCACCGGCGGAGCGTGCAAACCCAGCCAGTAAGTCCCCGATCGGTCGCCAAAGGACACATCATGTTTATAGGTCACTTCGCCCCAGCTTTCGTCGCCCGTGCGGTTACCGACGAAGCCCCCCGCCTCGGCACGCTGTTCGTCGCCGCCCAGCTCGTCGACTGGGCCTTCTTCGTCTTTGCAATCCTGGGGGTCGAACATTTGCGGATCGTGCCGGGAATCACCGCGATGAACCCGCTCGATCTCTATCATATGCCCTTCACGCACAGCCTGCTCGGCTCGCTGGTCTTCGCGATCGGTTTCGGCGTGCTGGTCTTTGCCCTGTCGCGCAATGTGGCGGCCGCGAGCTGGGCGGCAGTCATAGTGGTATCGCACTGGGTGCTCGATCTGCTGGTCCACCGTCCCGACCTCACGCTTGCCGGGGGTGACAACAAGTTCGGGCTGGGCCTGTGGAACAATCCCGAGATCGAGATTCCGCTCGAGCTGGGCGTCACGCTGTTGGCCTTCCTGTGGTACTGGCGGCGGACAAAGGGACCGATCGTCCCGCCGCTGGCACTGATCGGAACCATGCTGCTGTTCCAGGCGATCAACTGGTTCGGTCCGGAGCCGACCGAGGCGGGCATCGGTTTCTATGTGGTCCCGCTCATCGCCTTCGCGATCATGACCGCGCTGGCCTACTGGCTCGACGAAACCCGCTGGCACAAGAGCCTCGTGGGGCTGGCGGTCGCGAGCGCGCGCCGCTAAGGGCGCGCGCATGGCTACGCGCGAGTCCCAGATCACCCCCGAAGTCGTCGAACAGCACGGCTTCAGCCCCGAGGAATACGAACGCGTCCTGCACGCGCTGGGGCGCGAGCCCAACCTTGTCGAGCTGGGCATTTTCTCGGTCATGTGGTCGGAGCATTGTTCGTACAAGTCGAGCCGCATCCACCTCAAGAAACTGCCGACCGAGGCGCCCTGGGTGATCTGCGGCCCGGGCGAGAACGCGGGCGTGATCGACATCGGCGACGGGCCAAACGGTCGGAAGCAGGCGGCGATCTTCAAGATGGAGAGCCACAACCACCCCAGCTATATCGAACCCTATCAGGGCGCGGCGACCGGGGTCGGCGGGATCCTGCGCGATGTCTTCACCATGGGCGCGCGCCCGGTGGCCAATGCCAACGCGCTGCGCTTTGGCCGGCCAGAGCACCCCAGGATGCAGCACCTCGTCAAGGGCGTGGTCGCGGGCATCGGCGGCTATGGCAATTGCGTGGGCGTGCCGACCGTGTGCGGGGAAACGAACTTTCACCCGGCCTATGACGGCAACATCCTCGTCAACGCGATGACGGTGGGCGTCGCCGATGCCGACAGGATCTTCTACTCGGCCGCGACCGGCGTGGGGAACCCGATCGTCTATGTCGGTTCCAAGACCGGGCGCGACGGGATCCACGGCGCGACCATGGCCAGCGCCGATTTCGCCGAGGACAGCGAAGAAAAACGTCCGACCGTGCAGGTGGGCGACCCGTTCACCGAAAAGCTGCTGATCGAAGCCTGCCTCGAACTGATGGCGACCGACGCCATCGTCGCGATCCAGGACATGGGCGCGGCGGGCCTGACCTCCTCCAGCGTCGAAATGGCGACCAATGGCAAGGCCGGCATCCGGCTCGACATGAACAAGGTGCCGTGCCGCGAAGCGGGCATGACCCCCTATGAGATGATGCTGAGCGAGAGCCAGGAGCGCATGCTCATGGTGCTCAAGCCCGGCGCGGAACCACAAGCCGAGGCGATCTTCCGCAAGTGGGAGCTCGATTTCGCGGTGATCGGCGAAGTCACCGACACCCGCCACATGGTGCTCGAATGGAACGGCGAGGTGGTGTGCGACATCCCGCTCGGCCCGCTGGCGGCCGACGCGCCGCTCTATGACCGGCCCTACCTCTCCAAAGAGGAATACAGGGCCTGGGCGCAGGTAAAACCGCTGGGGGAATTGCCGGAAAGCACCGATATCGGCGCGGACCTGCTCAAGCTGATGGCCAGCCCGAACCTCGCCAGCAAGCGGTGGATCTACGAACAATATGACAGCCAGGTCGGCGCGGATACGCTGCAGACCGGCGGCGATGCCGGGGTGGTCCGCGTGCACGGCACGAAGAAGGCGCTGGCGATCGCCACCGATTGCACCCCGCGCTATGTCTTTGCCGATCCCTGCGAAGGCGGCAAGCAGGCGATTGCCGAAGCCTATCGCAACCTCTGCGCGGTCGGCGCGCGGCCGCTGGCGGTGACCAATTGCCTCAATTTCGGCAATCCGCAACGGCCCGAGATCATGAGCCAGTTCGTCCACGCGCTCGAAGGCATGGGCGAAGCCTGTCGCGCGCTCGACTTCCCGATCGTGAGCGGCAATGTCAGCCTCTACAACGAAAGCAAGGCGGCAAGGGACTCGGGCGGCGGCGGTTCCGCGATCCTGCCCACCCCGGCGATCGGCGGGGTCGGCCTGATCGACGATTACGACACCATGGCCACCATGGGCTTCAAGGCGGCCGGCGAATTCATCGCGGTGATCGGTCGCAACTACCCCGAACTGGGCCAAACCCTGTGGCTGCGCGAAATCCACGGCCTCGAGGCGGGCGAACCGCCGCGCGTCAACCTGGCCGACGAGAAGCTCAACGGCGAAATCGTCCGCACGCTGATTGCCGCGGGCAAGGTTACCGCGGTGCACGATATCTCCGACGGCGGCCTGGCGGTGGCGCTGGCCGAAATGGCACTGGCGGGTGGTATCGGCGCCACGATCGACGCGATGACCAGCGAGTTCGCTTTCAACGAGTGCCAGGCGCGCTACATCGTTACCTATCGCAACCAAGGCGACCTCGACCGCGGCGAAATCCCGTTCGAGACGATCGGCACGACCGGCGGCGATGCGCTGCGCATCGGCGATAGCTCAGTCAGCCTGACCGGCCTTCGCGAGGCGCATCGCAGCTTCTTTCGCGACTGGATGGAAGGCTGACACCGTGCCCCCACCCCGTTGGTGCTGAGCCTGTCGAAGCACTGTCCTTCTGGCGGCTGGCACTGCGCCGGAAGGAAATGCAGCCCTTCGACAGGCTCAGGGCGAACGGGTAAGGAGGGCGGATGACCGCAGGCTATTCCGGCACGCCACTGGCGAAAAAGCTCAGCCTGCGCGATGGGCAGCGCGTGTGGTTCGACGGTATGCCCGAAAGCGTGCAGGACGAGATCGACGAATACGCGCTCGACCTGACCTTCGTCAGCGGCCCGCAGGACAGGCCCGACGCGGTGCATATCTTCGTCACCGACCGCGCCGACCTCGAAGCCAGGCTGGCCGCGCTGCGCCACCAGATCGCACCCGATGGCCAGGTCTGGGTCAGCTGGCCCAGGAAGGCTTCGAAAATCCCCACCGACATCACCGAAGACACGATCCGCGAGCTGTGCCTGCCGATGGGCTTCGTCGACACCAAGGTCTGCGCCGTGGACGAAACCTGGTCTGCCCTCAAGCTGGTGATCCGCAAGGAATTGCGCTGACGCCAGCCAAGGCTCGCTTCTCAAGGGCTTACCCGCTAGGGCGCTGTCATGCGCGACCATGATACCCTCCCCTACGCCCTGCCCGACCTTTCCGACGACGAGCGAATCGCCCGTGCGAATGCGATGCGCGACCGGCTCAAGGAACGTCGGACCTGCCGCTATTATTCGGATGCGCCCGTCCCGCGCGAGGTGATCGAAGCGGCGATCGAGGCAGCCGGTAGCGCGCCCAACGGGGCCAACCACCAGCCCTGGCATTTCGTGGTGGTGTCCTCGCCCGAAACCAAGGCGGCGATCCGCGCGGCGGCGGAGAAGGAGGAACAGGCCTTCTATGCGGGCAAGGCAAGCGACGAATGGCTGGAGGCGCTGGCCCCGCTGGGCACCGATGCCGACAAGCCGTTCCTCGAAACCGCGCCCTGGCTGATCGTCGTCTTCGCGCAGCGCAAGGGCGGCATCGCCGAAGACGGCGTCACGCAGAACTATTATGTCACCGAAAGCGTGGGCATCGCCTGCGGCCTGCTGATCGCCACATTGCACGAGGCGGGCCTCGCCACGCTGACGCACACGCCATCGCCAATGGGGTTCCTGCGCGAGATTTGCGGACGCCCCGAGCACGAAAAGCCGCTGATGGTGATCGTGGCAGGACACCCCGCCCAGGACGCGACGGTTCCCGCGCGGGCGCTGGTCAAGAAATCGCTGGAGCAGATTTCCAGCTGGATCTGATCGTTCAGGCGACCGCCTGTTCGAACCGCTTGTTCGCCAGCAGGTCATAGGGGTCGATCCCCTCGCTCCGCCAGATCCGGTGGCATTCGCGATACCACACCGGATCGGGAATGCCGAGATCGGCGCGGGCCTGCTGGAGATCGCGGGCAAGCAGTTCGCGGATCGACAGGCCGACCAGCGGCGGACAGGCCCTGCCCGTGCGATGCGCCTCGCGCGTGGCCTTGAACACCGGTGCGGCGCTGCCGCGCACCATCCGCCTGATGTGCATCGAACCGGCATAGCCGAGCAGCAGGTGCCCCTGGCTGGGCGCCTGGCCGTGCGTGAACAGCAGCACGCATTGTTCGCCCAGCGCATCGCGGCCATAACCGGTCAGCACGTGCATCAGATCATGCGTGTCGCGCTGGCGATAGCCGAACCACTGCACCAGATCGGGATAGGTCGGGCGACCTGCCTTCCTCGATTCCTCCACCAGCCCCGCCGCCGAAAGGCCCTCACGCTCCATGAAATCGCAATAGGCGTGCGCGACGCTGCCCCTGGGCAGTGCGCGCAGGGCGGCGTGATCGTCGAGCAGGGTCGGGAGGAAGGGCTCGCTTGCGCGCAATGCCTCGCCATGCGCGCTCAAGGCAAGCGCACGCACACGCGGCATGAATTCGCTCGAAGGCAGGGCGTCGTAGATCTTGAAGACCTCCGCCGTGTTTTCCTTGTCCTTGAGCAGTTCGCGAAAGTGCCTGAGCGCGGTCAGCGGCCGGTATCTGGGCCGGGGACGATCGGGATGGCGCAACGGCGTTCCGTCGTTTGCGGCCTGGATCCCGGTGAAATATGCGGTCTGCTGGTTCATCCTCACCGATCCTTGTCACGTTCAGTCGTTAATCGAAACTGAAGTGAATTGATAGGACAGGCGCGCCATCCGGCGGGTCAGCCGGCGTGATCCACCCATTCGCCTTGCGCAATGCCGAGCAATTTGAGGATCGCCGTCAGGTCGCTGCTCGAAATCCGGCCGCTTGCCGCATCGCGGGCCCTGGGCTTGGCGCGACAGGCGATGCCATAATCCGCCGCCGCGATCATCGGGATGTCGTTGGCGCCATCGCCGGTGGCCATGACCCGCCCGCCCTGCCCCAGCAGCGCGCGTTCCTCCTCGAGCGTGGCGAGCTTGGTCGAGGCATCGCTGATCGCGCCCACAAGACCGCCGGTCAGCTTGCCATCCGCGACAGCAAGGTTGTTTGCGACCACGCGCTCGAAGCCGAGCATCGCGGCGACCGGATCGGCGAAATGATGGAACCCACCTGTCACCAGCACCGTGCGGCAGCCATGGCTGCGCAAGGTGGCGACCAGCGTGCGGGCGCCCGCCACGGGCGAAATTCGTTCGGAAAGACAGCGATCTATCGCGCTTTCCTCTAGTCCTTCGAGAAGCTTGACCCGCTCCACCAGCGCGCTGCGGAAATCGAGCTCGCCAAGCATCGCGCGTTCGGTGATCGCGGCGACACGGTCCTTGATCCCGGCGAAGTCCGCAAGTTCGTCGATGCATTCCTGCCCGATGATGGTCGAATCCATGTCCGACACGAACAGCTGCGGAAGCTCGATCTCGTGGTCGGCGACCAAAAGATCACACTCCCCGAAGTGCGCCACGAGGATGTCCGCGATCGCCCTGCGCTCACCGCGCGCAATCGAGAGCTGGAGCACATCCGGCCTTGAATCGAGCATGGCTGAGAACTCTACCGGCATTCCGGCTTCGCCCAGCGCCGCACGCGCCGCTTCGAGGCGTGTTTCCAGTCGGTGCTGGTCTGCTATCAACCGTGCGATGGGCACTGTGAAATCTCCCGGGACTCCGTCGGGCGGGCCGCCGGTCGCGCTCATTGCAGGGCCGACCGCCAGCGGCAAGAGCGGATTGGCGCTGCGGCTGGCGGACATGCTCGCGCAGGCGGGGCGCGATGCCGTGATCGTCAACGCCGACAGCGTGCAGGTCTATCGCGACATCCCGATCCTGGCCGCCGCTCCCGATGCGGGCGAGCTGGGCCAGGTGCCGCATCGCCTCTATGGTGCATGGGATGGCGCGATGGCCTGTTCGGCGGCCGATTGGGCCGCCAGCGCCCGCGCGGAAATAGACGAGGCCCACCGCACGGGCATGGTCCCGATCCTGTGCGGCGGCACCGGGCTTTACCTGCGCACCCTGCTCGAAGGGATCGCGCCGGTGCCTGCGATCGACCCGCTGGTGCGCGAACAGGTTCGCGGGCTGGCGCAAGACGCGGCGCGCGAAGCGCTCGAGCGCGAGGACCCGCAGGCGGCCGCTCGGCTTGCCCCGGCCGACACGGCGCGGACCATGCGCGCGCTCGAGGTGGTCCGTTCGACCAGGCACAGGCTGGCGGACTGGCAAGCCCGCAAGCACGGCGGGATCGCGGACCGGATCGCGCTGCATCCGCTGGTCCTGCTGCCTGATCGCGAATGGCTCTACCAGCGCTGCGACCGGCGCTTTGCGCAAATGGTCGACGGTGGCGCGGTCGAGGAGGTCGAGGCGCTGCTCGCCCGCCGGCTCGACCCGGCGCTGCCGGTGATGCGCGCGATCGGCGTGCGCGAGGTCGCGGCCTGGCTCAAAGGGGATCTTGGCCGCGATGAAGCAATCGCCGCTGGCCAGATCGCCACGCGGCAGTACGCCAAGCGGCAATACACGTGGTTCCGCCATCAGCCCCCGGCAGACTGGCACCGGGTTGGTAATGAAAATGTCTTGAACTCGGGATATTTTGTTTCTTTATTACGCAAAATGGGTTGACTTTGGAATCTACACCCTCATAAGCGAATTTCGTCGGCCCGGCACTCCAGACCCCAGTGCCGGGCCGATTTGCACCTCGAAGCCATGCAGCCGGGTCGGAGATTGACGTGAGCACCGAGCGCAGCGGCGCCGCCATCCTGATCGAATGCCTCAAGCGGCAGGGAGTCGAATTCGTGTTCGGCTATCCCGGCGGCGCGGTCTTGCCGATCTACGACGAGCTCTTCGCCGACGAAGGCATCCGCCACATCCTCGTGCGCCACGAAGCGGGCGCGGCGCATGCCGCCGAAGGCTATGCCCGTTCGACCGGCAGTCCCGGCGTGGTGCTGGTCACCAGCGGGCCGGGTGCGACCAATGCGGTGACCGGGATCGCCGACGCCTATATGGATTCGATTCCCATGGTGGTGATCACCGGCCAGGTGCCCACCCCGCTGATCGGCACCGACGCCTTCCAGGAAGCCGACACCATCGGCCTGACCCGCCACTGCACCAAGCACAACTATCTGGTGAAGGACCCCGAGCGGTTGCGCGCGACGATCGAGGAAGCCTTCCGCATCGCCACCACGGGCCGCCCCGGCCCGGTGGTGATCGACATCCCCAAGGACGTCCAGATCGCGATGGCGAGCTGGGACGAGCAGGACCAGGCCCCGCTTCCCTCGCACCGTTACCAGCCCGGCATGGTCGGCGCCGCCGACGAGATCGCCGAAGCGATCGCGATGATCGCGGCGGCCGAACGCCCTGTGTTCTACACCGGCGGCGGGATAATCAATGCCGGCCCGCGGGCGAGCGAGCTGCTGCGCGCGTTGCAGCACCGCACCGGTGCGCCGGTCACCAGCACGCTGATGGGGCTCGGCGCCTTTCCGGCGGACCATCCCGACTGGCTCGGCATGCTGGGGATGCACGGCACCTACGAAGCCAATATGGCGATGAACAAGGCCGATCTGATCGTCGCCGTCGGTGCCCGTTTCGATGATCGGGTGACCGGGCGGCTCGATGCCTTCGCGCCATACGCGAAAAAGATCCACATCGATATCGACCGCGCCAGCATCAACAAGATCGTGCCGGTCGATCTGGGCATCATCGGCGATTGCGCGCACGTGCTCGAACAGCTGCTCGCCGCATGGGGCGATCGCAAGCCGCGCGATCTTTCCGAATGGAAGGCGCGCATCCTCGGCTGGAAGGCGCGCGACTGCCTCGCTTATCCAGAAAAGGGCAGCGACCTCATCATGCCGCAGAAGAGCATCGAGCGGCTGTTCGCGCTGACCAGGGGCCACGACCCGATCATTTCGACCGAGGTCGGCCAGCACCAGATGTGGGCGGCGCAGTATTTCCGCTTCTTCGGCCCCAACCGCTGGCTGACCAGCGGCGGGCTGGGCACGATGGGCTATGGCCTGCCCGCCGCGATCGGCGCGCAGCTGGGCAACCCGGGCCGGCTGGTGATCGACATCGCCGGCGAGGCCAGCATCCAGATGAACATCCAGGAACTGGGCACCGCCAGCCAGTATCGCCTGCCGGTCAAGGTGTTCATCCTCAACAACGAATATATGGGCATGGTCCGCCAGTGGCAGGAACTGACCTATGAAAGCCGTTATTCAAACAGTTACAGCGACTCTTTGCCGGACTTCGTGAAGCTGGCCGAAGCCTATGGCTGGAAGGGCATCCGGATCGAGAATGAAAGCCGGCTCGACGCCGGGATCGAAGCCATGCTGGCGCATGACGGCCCGGTGATCGTCGACTGCATGGTGGCCAGGGAAGCCAATTGCCTGCCGATGATCCCCAGCGGTGCGGCGCACACCGAGATGCTGCTCTATGGCGATCATGTCGAAGGCACGATGGACGACGAGGCGAAGGCGCTGGTGTGATGGGCCTGCATGCGATGATCCCCGAACAGTTTTCCGCGCGCGCCCAGCGCCGCCACTGGTTCACCCGCGCCGATGCGGCCGATCTGCTCGACTGGCTCGAAGACAGCGGCTGCCGCTTCATCGGCATGGACGTGGCCGAAAAGCGCGCCGACGGCAGCTGGATCCTGCTCGACGATACGCTCGACCTTGCCCGCCAGACCGACAATTTCGAGGCGGTGCGGCTGGGCCGCGTATTCCTTGCCGAATACGACGGCGCAGGCCGGATGTTCGGACCCGTGTGGCAGGATATGCGCGCATGAAGATCGCCCAGCAGGCCAGTGAACGGCACGTCCTCAACGTCATCGTCGATAACGAGGCGGGCATCCTCGCCAAGATCGCGGGGCTGTTCACCGCGCGCGGCTACAACATCGACAGCCTGACCGTGGCCGACATCTCCGAAGATCACGCGATCAGCCGCATCACCATCGTCACCAACGGGCCTGAACCGGTGATCGACCAGATCCGCGCGCAGCTCGAACGGCTGGTTCCCGTCCACAAGGTCATCGACCTGACCGAAAGCGGCACGCATGTCGAGCGCGAGCTGGCGCTGGTCAAGGTCGCCGGCAAGGGCGACAACCGGGTCGAGGCGCTGCGCATCGCGGAACTGTTCCGCGCCAATGTGGTCGACACCACCACCAGCAGCTTCGTCTTCGAACTCACCGGTTCGCCGGACAAGATCAACAGCTTCATCGCCCTGATGCGCGAACTCGGCCTGGTCGAGGTCGGCCGCTCGGGGATCGTGGGAATGATGCGCGGGGCGGAATCGGAATAGGACCCGCCTCTACCTCTTCGTCACCCTGAACTTGTTTCAGGGTCCATCTATCCTCCGGTAACGCCGTCCAGGCCGAAGGATGGATGCTGAAACAAGTTCAGCAAGACGGCTCAATTTGCGAAGGTGCGAGAATGCAAGTCTATTACGATACCGATTGCGACACCGGGCTGATCAAGGACAAGAAGGTCGCCATCGTCGGCTATGGCAGCCAGGGCCACGCCCATGCGCAGAACCTGCGCGACAGCGGCGTGGGCGAGGTCGTGATCGCGCTGCGCCCCGGCTCTGCCACCGCGCGCAAGGCCCAAGCCGCCGGTTTCGCGGTCAAGACCGTGGCCGAGGCCGCCGCATGGGCCGACGTGCTGATGATCCTCGCGCCCGATGAACACCAGGCGGCAATCTATGCCAACGAGGTCGCGGGCAGGATGAAGCCGGGCAGCGCGCTCGCCTTCGCCCACGGGCTCAACATCCACTTCGGGCTGATCGATCCGCCGGCCGATGTCGACGTGATCATGATCGCGCCCAAGGGCCCGGGCCACACGGTGCGCGGCGAATATCTCAAGGGCGGCGGCGTCCCCTGCCTCATCGCGGTTCACCAGGAATCGAGCCGGTCGGGCGGCAATGGCTTCGCCAAGCAGCTCGCGCTGTCCTATGCCAGCGCGGTCGGCGGCGGCCGTTCGGGCATCATCGAAACCAATTTCAAGGAAGAGTGCGAAACCGACCTGTTCGGCGAACAGGCGGTGCTGTGCGGCGGCATCACCCACCTGATCCAGGCCGGGTTCGAAACGCTGGTCGAGGCCGGATACGCGCCCGAAATGGCCTATTTCGAATGCCTCCACGAAACCAAGCTGATCGTCGACCTGCTCTATGAAGGCGGCATCGCCAATATGCGCTATTCGATCTCGAACACCGCCGAATACGGCGACATCAAGACCGGCCCGCGCATCATCACCGATGAGACCAAGGCCGAAATGAAGCGCGTGCTCAAGGACATCCAGTCGGGCCGCTTCGTCAAGGATTTCGTGCTCGACAACCAGGCCGGCCAGCCCGAGCTGAAGGCGAGCCGCAAGGCCGCCGCCGCGCACCCGATCGAACGGACCGGCGCACAGCTGCGCGCGATGATGCCCTGGATCGGCGCCAACAAGCTGGTCGACAAGGACAGGAACTGACGGCACACCGGCAGCATGCGGCGGGCGTGGCTACGACCACCGGCCGGCTCACGCGCGACCGGTTACGCCGGCGTCATCCCCGGCAAAAACGGGAAATATAATTTCTCGCGATGCCCAGGCCTGTTTTGCTTTACAACCCCGTCCTGCTTTCGCATAGCAGCGCGCATGCACGACGCACTCGGCCTTATTCTGCGACTTACACGCCCTTGGGCGTGATAGCTGGCGTGCCGGAACGGGCGCGCTGAGCGCCCAAGGGATCGACCACCGCCCCGCAGCTTCCGCAAGACCAGAGATTTCCGATGTCCATGCTCCGCGACCCGAGCGTCAAGTATTCCCCCTTCCCGCAGGTCCCGCTGGCCGATCGCCAGTGGCCGGGCCGCACGATCACCGCCCCGCCGCGCTGGCTTTCGACCGACCTGCGCGACGGCAACCAGGCGATCGTCGACCCGATGGACGCGCACAAGAAGACCCGCTTCTTCGACCTGCTGGTCGAACTCGGGCTGAAGGAGATCGAGGTCGGCTTCCCCAGCGCGGGCGCGACCGAGTTCGAGTTCATCTCGGGCCTCGTCCGGTCGGGCCGCATTCCCGACGACGTGCTGGTCCAGGTCCTGACGCAAAGCCGCGAAGACCTGATCCGCACCAGCTTCGCCAGCCTGGCGGGCGCGAAACAGGCGATCGTCCACCTCTACAATGCGGTCAGCCCGGCGTGGCGCGAGGTGGTGTTCGGCATGTCCAGGGCGCAGGTGCGCGAAATCGCCATTACCGGCGCGAAGATCATGCGCGACGAGGCGGCCAGGCAGCCCGCGACCCAATGGCATTTCGAATATTCGCCCGAAACCTTCTCCACCGCCGAACTCGATTTCAGCCTCGAGGTCTGCGAGGCGGTGATGGCGGTGCTGGCCCCCACCCCCGATCATCCGATCATCCTCAACCTGCCCGCGACGGTCGAGGCGGCAACGCCGAACATCTATGCCGACCAGGTCGAATATTTCATCCGCAACCTGCCCAACCGCGACAGCGCGGTGATCAGCCTGCACACGCACAACGACCGCGGCACCGGCGTGGCGGCGGCGGAGCTGGCGTTGATGGCGGGCGCCGACCGGATCGAAGGCTGCCTGTTCGGCAATGGCGAGCGCACCGGCAATTGCTGCCTCGTGACCATGGCGCTCAACCTGTACACGCAGGGCGTCGATCCGGGGCTCGACTTTTCGGATATCGACCGGGTGATCGAGACGGTCGAATACTGCAACCAGATCCCCGTCCACCAGCGCCACCCCTATGGCGGCGAACTGGTCTTTACCGCCTTTTCGGGCAGCCACCAGGACGCGATCAGGAAGGGTTTCGCCGCGCAGGCCACGCAGAACTCGCCCGTCTGGCGCGTGCCCTACCTGCCGATCGATCCGGCCGATCTTGGCCGCAGCTACGAAGCGGTGATCCGCGTCAATTCGCAATCGGGCAAGGGCGGTTTCGCCTGGGTGCTCGAACAGGACAAGGGGCTCAAGCTGCCCAAGCGGATGCAGGCCGATTTCAGCCCGCATGTCCAGCGGCTGGCGGACGAGCTGGGCCGCGAGCTCAATGCGGGCGATATCTGGGACGCCTTCCGCAAGGCCTATTACGTCAAGATCGAGCCGCGCCGCTTCCGCCTGGTCGATTACGAGGAAAGCCGTGCCGCCGACGGCACCCGCCTGTTTGCCGGGACCATCGCGGTCGACGGCCGCGAGCAAAGCGTTTCGGGCCGCGGCAACGGCCTGATCTCCAGCGTGATGACCACGCTGCGCGATGCCTTCGGGGTCGCGCTGGAAGTGGTCGACTACAACGAGCACGCGCTCGGCGCAGGGACCAGCGCCAACGCCGCCGCCTATCTCGAATGCCGCACGCCGGACGGGCGCACGATCTGGGGCTGCGGGATCGACGAGGACGTGGCCACCGCCAGCGTGCGCGCGGTGCTCAGCGCGGCGAACTCGGCCAGCTAGAGTGCTTCCGGCTTTGATTGCATCAAAGTCGGCACTCTAGGGTCAGGCCCCATTGCGACACTGTAATCCACCCTTCCCTACAGGATCGCTGCGCCCTAGCCTGAGGTCATGCCAGCCTTTCCGACCCGCCAGACCACCCCGCCGGACCGGGTTGGCGGGCCCGCCATTATTTCTTGCCAGGACCGTGTTCCATGTGTTCCATCCAGCAGGCAAGGCTCCGGGGGAATCCGACATCGGTCCTACACGATGCCTGGGAGAGAGACGCCGCCATGACCGAAGATATCCTCGAACCGGACCTGCCCATCGTCGACCCGCACCACCACCTGTGGGACCTGCGCCCGCTGATGGCCGCGTTTCCCGAGCCGCGACATGACTTCATCAAAGCGATCGCCGGGGCGGCCTGCTACACCTTCGACGCGCTCCATGCCGACACCCACAGCGGCCACAATATCGTGGCCACCGTCTTCATGGAATGCGGCGCCTTCTACGATGCGAGCCGGACCGAGGCGTTCAAGCCGGTGGGCGAGGTCGAGTTCGTCAACGGCGTCGCGGCGCAGGGGGCAAGCGGGCTTTATGGCGACTGGCGCCCCTGCGCGGCCATCGTCGGGCACGCCGACCTGACGCTGGGCGATGCGGTAAAGCCGGTGGTCGAAGCGCTGATCGCGGCGGGCAACGGGCGCTTTTGCGGCATCCGCCACGCGGCGGCATGGGATGCCGATCCCGATGTGCTGGGCCCACCGTTCCACGCGCCGCAGGGGCTTTATGGCAGCGATGCCTTCCGCGCCGGGTTTGCCGCCTATGCCGGATACGGCCTCAGCTTCGATGCCTGGCTGCTCGAGCCGCAACTGGGCGATGTGCTGGACCTGGCAAAAGCCTTTCCCGAACAGAGGATCGTGCTCGATCATTGCGACACGCCGCTCAACATCGCCAGCTATCGCGGCAAGCTGCACCAGAATTTCGACCGCTGGCGCCATTCGATCCATGCGCTGGCCGAATGCCCCAATGTCTCGGTCAAGCTGGGCGGCCTCGCCATGGCGTTCTGCGGCATGCCCGAAGACGGTCCGGCCATGGGCCATGGTTCCGAATATCTGGCGGCGCTGTGGCGACCATACATCGACACCTGCATCGACGCCTTCGGCGCCGACCGGGCGATGTTCGAGAGCAACTATCCGGTCGACCGCTGGGGGGCGAGCTATCCGGTGCTGTGGAACGCCTTCAAGCGACTGGCACAGGGCGCCAGCAAGGATGAAAAGCACGCGCTGTTCGCCGGAACGGCGGCGCGGACCTATGCGATCGAAGCCCTGCTCGCCCGCGGTTGATGCTTGCGCAACGTTATGCTCGACAAGCGCTCCAACGCACCATAAGTCATGTCAAGGTTTCAGAATGCAACGGAGATAGCGAATGCCCCTGCCCGCCCCCTTCGACCGGATGCGCCTGCCCGTCATCGGATCACCGCTGTTCATCGTATCGGGGCCCGAACTGGTCATTGCCCAGTGCAAGGCAGGCATCGTCGGCAGCTTTCCCGCGCTCAATGCCCGGCCGCAGAGCCAGCTCGACGAATGGCTGCACCAGATCACCGAGGAACTGGCCGCGCACAATCGGGCAAATCCCGACCGCCCCGCGGCCCCTTTCGCGGTCAACCAGATCGTCCACAAGTCGAACGACCGGCTCGAGGCCGACATGGCGACCTGCGCCAAGTGGCAGGTGCCGCTGGTGATCACCTCGCTCGGCGCGCTCGAGGAGGTGTTCGCCGCGGTCAGGGGCTGGGGCGGCATCACCATGCACGACGTGATCAACGACCGCTTCGCGCGCAAGGCGATCGAAAAAGGCGCGACCGGGCTGATTCCCGTGGCCGCCGGCGCGGGCGGGCATGCCGGCGTGCTCAGCCCCTTTGCGCTGATGCAGGAAATCCGCAGCTGGTTCGATGGGCTGGTGGCGCTCTCGGGCTCGATCGCGCATGGCCGCTCGATCCTGGCCGCGCAGGCGCTGGGCGCGGATTTCGCCTATATCGGCTCGCCGTGGATCGCGACCACCGAAGCCAATGCCGACCAGCGCTACAAGGACGCGGTCGTTGCGGGCAGCGCCAGCGGGATCGTCTACACAAACCTGTTCACCGGGGTGCACGGCAACTACCTGCGCTCGAGCATCGAGGCGGCGGGGCTAGACCCCGACAATTTGCCGCAGAGCGACCCGTCGAGGATGAACTTCGGCAGCGGCGGCAACACCAAGGCCAAGGCGTGGAAGGACATCTGGGGTTCGGGCCAGGGCATCGGCACCGTCACCGAAACCGCGCCGGTCGAGGCCACCGTCGCGCGGCTCGAACGCGAATACGAAGCGGCCAAGGTGGCGCTGGCCAAGGCGACCGCCTAGAGTGCTTGTCGGCTTTGATTGCATCAAAGTCGGAACTCTAGTTTCTTGTTTTACCGTGATTTCCTGGTCGCCGGATGATTCCATCCGGCTCGAAATCACCCTGGACCATGCGCCACAACTCCTCGGCCAGCGTGTCGAGGCAGGTGAAATCGACCTGCCGCATCAGCGGGTCGCGACGGTTGAGCCGAAAGGGTTCGCGTTCGTTGAGCAGGCCGAGCCGCAATTCCCCCTGCAACCGGGCCAAATTCCCGAGCGCCTCCCATCCGGCGGCATCGGGGCAGCGCTTGCGGGCCTGCGCCCAACGGCCCTCGATTCCGCCGACCTTGTCGATCACCATGGCGTTGTAGTCGCGATGCGGCCCGCGATGGAGCGGCAGGGCGAGTCGCCGGACCGCCTCTTCGCGCGCGGGCAGCAGCAGGCCGTTACGGCGAAAGTCGTCGAACCCGATCCCCTCGTACCCCAAGGCCGCGAACATGGCGCGAAAACAGGGCAACGAGAGGAGCTGCCGGGGCAACAGGTGGTGACGTTGCAGGGTCGGATCGTACTGCGGCGTGCCGGTTCGGTTGACCGCACTGAACGGCAGGTGGGGGCGCACCTGTCGGTGCCGATGGCCCGGGCCCTGCCCCAAGCACTATACCCTTTCGATACGAACCAGCGCCCCGTCCCCCGACGGGGCAAGGCGCAGCCTTCCCTCGCTGCCGACCGCGAGTTCGAAGGCGCCCTCGATCGTGCCGAGTGCCACCAGTTCGTGGATCACGCGCACGGCAATCCGCGTGCCCGCAATTCGATCCCGCGACAGCGCGGGCGACAGTTCGATTTCCTGCCCGATGAAGAAGCCGAGCCCCCGACTGCGCAATCCTCCCGTTTCGGAGGTCTCGAAGCGCACCAGGCCAAGGACCGGAAACGCCCCGCCATCGAGCCATTCCTGAACGAGCCGGATGAACAGCGATGGCGCCACCGCGATTTCGGCGGGGGTCCAGAACAAGGCCGCAAGACCGGGAAGACCGCCAGCCAGCTCCGCCGCCAGCGCGAGCTGCGTGCGGATGATCGGCAGGCTTGCCGCACCCTCTGCCAGATGCGGTCCCGGGAACAGGCCCATTGCATCGACGCCGTCATGCGACAGGTCGACCGCGCAGCCGAGCCGGTGGCTGAACGGCGGAACGGCCAGCGACGGACCATCCGCCAATCCGAGCAGGTCGAAGGTCAGGCCGTCGCGCAGCAGTTCGAGCCAGTTACTCGCCCCGCCCTCGTCCGATTGCCGTCCCTCGGGCAGATCCTTGCCGTGTCCGGGTATTGCCGCAGGATTGTGGCTGACAACGGTTCGGTCGAGTCCCTCCACCAGCGCAAGCACATCGCGTCGCGCCGGACGTTGTCCCGTGTCGAACAGGAACAGCAAACCAGACGGACCGAGGCCCGATGCCCAACCGGCACGCGTAACCGACATTCTGCCTATCTTTCAGCCCCCACTGGCGCTTCCCCTCCTATAATTCCGGCGGTGCTGTCGAGTCCTGCCACGCAGACCGGTCCGAAATGGCTCAATCACGCTAGAATATTCCAAGCGCGATCCCTTCAGCCAGCGATGCCCCGAGCTCTCTCGCTCTTTCGAGCTCGACCTCTCCCACCTGTTTGGGCGCAAGGATTTCGTCGGGAGTTTGCGCCCCGGTGTTGACGATCCAACCCTCGGCCACGCGGCGCAACCGCCATCCCGTGGCAATCCGGTCGATCTGCCGTTCGGCCCCTGCTCCATCGGAGCCGGCTGCGATGATCGTCGCATAGGGGCGTCCTTCGATCCGGCCCAGCACAGGGTAATAGCAACGGTCGAACATTTCCTTCATCGCCCCGCTCATGCTCGCCAGATTTTCCGGGCAGGCGAAGAGATAGCCGCCCGCGTCGAGGAGGTGCTGCGGCTCCACCGCCTCGGCGGGCAGCAGCAAGGCCCGGCCTTGCGCCCCTGCCGCCGCCGCACGCGCCAGCGCTTGCGCGGTGCCGGTGCGGCTGTGCCAGACGATCAGGAGTGTCGCTCGATCCATCGGCACAGCATCGCGGCCGCTTGTCGATTGTCAATCGCGTGAACCTTTCGTCTCTGGCCAGGCCCGGCTAGACGAGGCGCATGGTATCCAACGCGCTATCCCACGTCTTTGGCGTAACCCGGTCGCTGACCGGACGCGCCTGGCGCTGGCGCGGCGGCAACATGGACCTTGGCGGGGGCCTGGGTTCGGGGCAGGACATCGTCGACCAGCTGCTGCTGGCCCGCGGGGTCGCGCGCGAGGATCTCGAGCGGCACCGCAACCCCACGCTGCGGTCCTTCCTGCCCGATCCCTCGGCCTTTCGCGATATGGACAGCGCGGCCGATCGCCTTGCCCAAGCCGTGCTGAGCCAGGAGCGGATCACCATCTATGGCGATTACGACGTCGATGGCGCGACCAGCTCGGCGTTGCTTGTGCGGCTGCTCCACCAGCTGGGGGTGGAGGCGGACTACTATATCCCCGACCGGCTGCTCGAAGGCTACGGCCCTTCGGGCGAGGCGCTGGTGCGACTGGGTCGGCAGGGCAGCAGCCTGATCGTCACCGTCGACTGCGGGGCGATGGCGCATGAGGCGCTTGGTCAGGCGCACGATGCCGGGATCGACGTGATCGTGGTCGATCACCACAAATGCGCGGCCGAGCTTCCGCGAGCGTTCGCGCTGGTCAATCCCAACCGGCTCGACGAGGAAGACCTTGCCGCGGCGCACGGCCACCTTGCAGCGGTGGGCGTGGCCTTCCTGCTCGCGATCGCGGTGGTCAGGACCTTGCGCGGCCAGGGCTTTTTCGCGCGCCGCAAGGAACCCGACCTGCTCGCCCTGCTCGACCTCGTGGCGCTGGGCACGGTGGCCGACGTGGCGGCGCTGCACGGGCTCAACCGCGCTTTCGTCGCGCAGGGTCTCAAGGTCATGGCCAGACGTGAGAACATCGGAATGTCGGCGCTGGTCGATGCAAGCCGGCTGAAACGCGCACCGGCCTGCTCGGATCTCGGCTTCGCGCTGGGGCCGCGCATCAACGCCGGCGGCCGGGTGGGCGAATCGACGCTTGGCGTGCGCCTGCTCACCACCCAGGACCCGGATGAGGCGCGCGCGATCGCCGCGCAGCTGTCCGCGCTCAACGAGGAACGCCGCGCGATCGAAGCGGTGGTGCAGGAAGCAGCCGAGGCGCAACTCGGCGCGCAGCACAACCGTGCGGTGCATGTCCTGGCTGGCGAAGGCTGGCATCCCGGCGTGATCGGGATCGTCGCGGGGCGGATCAAGGAGAAGACCGGCAAGCCGTCGCTGGTGGTCGCGCTCGATGCAGAGGACGGTCAGGGCAAGGGATCGGGCCGCTCGATTGCCGGGGTCGATCTGGGTGCGGCGATCATCCGGGCACGCAGCGAAGGGCTGCTGGTGGCGGGCGGCGGGCATGCCATGGCGGCGGGCCTGACGATCGCGAGCGACAAGGTGGAGCTATTCGCCGACTGGCTCGATGCCGAACTGGAAGCTGCGGTCGCGCATGCTTCGGCGGATCGCGTGATACTGCTCGACGTGGCGGTTGCACCTGGCGGGCTGGTCCCCGAACTGGTGGAATCGCTCGAGGCGGGTGGCCCCTACGGCATGGGCTGGCCCGGACCGCGCGTGGCGGTTGGCCCGGTGCGGCTGGTCAAATGCGATATCGTCGGCACCGATCACGTCCGGCTGATCGCCGCGGGCGACGACGGGCGCAGTTTCAAAGGCATCGCCTTCCGCGCCGCCGACAGCGAACTGGGCCAGACGCTGCTCCACGCATCGCAGGGCCGCAAGCTGTGGCTGGCCGGGCGGGTCAGGATCGACGACTGGGGTAGCCGCCCCGCCGCCGAACTCCACCTCGAGGATGCCGCCTGGGCCTGAACGGCAGGGGCGTTCGGCGCGCGCGACATTGGAGGTTGACGCCTGCAAGTCTCACCCCTAAGTGCGCCGCCACACCACCGATGTGGCCCCTTCGTCTAGCGGTCAGGACGCGGCCCTTTCACGGCTGAAACACGGGTTCGATTCCCGTAGGGGTCACCATGGTGGCGTTTTTCATTCCCGCGGCGTAAACCTCCGCAGTCAGGAATGGCCCCTTCGTCTAGCGGTCAGGACGCGGCCCTCTCACGGCTGAAACACGGGTTCGATTCCCGTAGGGGTCACCAGCCTTTCATGACAAGGATTCGATTAGGGTTGGCGCGCGCGCGCCGGCACGGTTAAGCCGCGCGGCAATGAGTGGCCGCCCCTTCCCCTGGACCGGATTCGCGCTGGCGCTTGCCGGCAGCCTTGCGCTGGCCGTCTTTGGCCTCGATCTCGTCATGGTCTTTGCCACACTGCTCCTGTGGACCGGTTCGCTGTGGCTGATTTCCGCCACTCCCCCAGTCCCGGAAAGGCGCACCGCCAACGGCAGCTTCTCGCGCGATGCGATGCGCGACCTGTTCGAACATTCCGAAGTCCCGGTGGTGATTACCGAGGGCGACCGCGTCATCATCGCCAACCAGGCGGCGCGCGGCCTGCTCGGTTCGCATATCCTCGGCCAGGACGTCCGCATGGCCCTGCGCCAGCCCGAGGCGGTAGGCCTGATCGAACAGGGTGGCGATGGCACGGCGATCATCCGCAGCCTCGTGCGGCGCAACGACATCTGGCGGGTCAAGCGCAAGGCGTTCGAAGGCGGGCTGTCGGTGATCGAATTCGTCAACCGCACGACCGAGGCGGATATCGCCCGCGCCCACACCGATTTCGTCGCCAATGCGAGCCATGAGCTGCGCACCCCGCTGGCCGCGATTATCGGCTATGTCGAGACGCTGCGCGAGGATCCCGCTTCGCTCGACAGCACCATGGCGGAACGGTTCCTTGGCACCATCCATCGCGAGGCGCGACGGTTGCAGGATCTTGTCAGCGACCTCATGTCGCTTTCGCGCATCGAGGCGGAAAAACATGACCTGCCCGACCAGGCCGTCGATCTCCTCGCACTGGTCGAGCGTTCCGCCCGCGATGCGGCAGGCAGCGAACGCCAGGACCGGCTCGATTTCGAAGGAAGCGGTTCCTTCATCGTCCGCGGCGATGCCCAGCAGCTCGAGCAACTGGTGCGAAACCTCGTCGACAACGCCTTCAAATACGGCGCCCCGGGGGAGCCGGTGTCCATTCGCCTGAACCCGCGCGGAAAGAGCCGGGTCCGCCTGACCGTGAGCGACCGCGGCGAGGGGATCGCGGCCGAGCACCTCCCGCACCTCACGCGCCGCTTCTATCGAACCGATCCCGGCCGCAGCCGCGCTTCGGGCGGGACCGGCCTGGGCCTTGCCATCGTCAAGCATATCGTCGAACGCCATCGCGGCCGGCTCGACATCGAAAGCACGCTGGGCGTAGGCACCAGGGTCACCGTGACCCTCCCGCTCGAGACCGCAGCCGGCGAGGGCGACGAATAGGCGGTGGCTTCCACAGCCTGTCCGCACACGAATCCCTGCGGCTCACCCCCCGTTACGGAAATGAAATTTACTGGTCATATGGGTGTCGCGAAAACGCTGCTTTCCCGATAGGATTCGAAATGATCCGCAAGTACCGTCTCCCCCTGGCGGCCGCCACGCTCGGCTGCGCCATGGCTCCCCCCCTTCATGCCCAATCGGTCACGGTTTCGACCGACGAGCTATCCGCCATGCGTGCCCAGCTTGCCGCGATGAACGCCTGCATCGATCAGCTCGAAGGCGAACTGGCGGCCGTCAGGGCTGCCCATGAGGCTCGGGACGCCGGCATCGCCGCGCAGGCCGACCCCATTGGTGCCGCGCCCGTTGCCAGGGAACCGACCACCAAGGTAAACTGGAAGGGGGCGCCCGAGATCGTGGGTGACGGCGGCTGGAGCTTCAAGCCGCGCGGACGCCTGATCTACGATGCCGGCTTCACCGACGCGCCGGATTCGACCGGACGCGACGATGGTTTCGGCAACGAGGTGCGGCGTGCGCGTCTCGGTGTCGAAGGCTCCGTTCCCGGCGGCTTCGGCTACAGGTTCGAACTGGATTTCGCCGGGGATAGAGCCGATATTTTCGACGCCTATCTTTCCTATGGCGACGGCCCGCTGGAAATCGTGGTCGGCCAGCACAACAACTTCCAGTCGCTGGAAGAGCTGAGCAGCACCCTGCACGCGAGTTTCATCGAACGCGCTGCCTTCACCGACGCCTTCGGCTTCGAGCGCCGTGTCGGCGCCTCGGCCACCTACACGAACGGGATCGTCATCGCGCAGGCCGGCCTGTTCACCGACAATCTCGTCGATACCGAGAGCAGGAACCGCGGTGCCGACGCGCGCATCGTCCTGATGCCGAAGTCGGGCAAGACACAGGTCCACCTCGGCGGATCGATCCACTACAACGATCTGGACGATCCGGCGGCGATCACGCGCTATCGCCAGCGTCCGCTGGTCCATTTCGCCGCCGACCGCTTCATCGATACCGGCAGCATCGCCGCTGACAGCGAATTCGGCATTGGTCTGGAAGGCGCGGTAATTTCGGGACCGTTCCACGCCGCCGCCGAAGGCTATTGGCAGAAGGTCAAGCTGTCCGGCGCGGGCCCAAACCCGACTTTCTTCGGCGGTTATGCCGAAACGGGCATCTTCCTGACCAAAGGCGACACGCGCGGCTACAGGGACGGCAGGTTCGACCGCAGCAAACCGGCCGGACCGGTCGGCGGCGGCGGAATAGGTTCGATCCAGTTCAACCTGCGCTACGATTTCCTCGACCTCAATGACGCGGGCATACTGGGCGGTACACAGGACGGAATTCTCGCCGCGCTGGTATGGAAACCCACCGCCTACACGCTGTTTGCGCTCAACTATGGCGCGCTGGAATATGGCGATGCGGTCTTTCCCGCGACTGGCGGCGACACGTCCTACACCGTCGATGCCTTCGGCCTGCGCGCCCAGATCGACTTTTGACGGCATTCAATCGGCGGAAACATTTTCACCTCGCCCGAAGGAAAGTCATACATTTGTCGCAACCATGTAACATCGAAGCGCTCTTGCGCCGCTAGCTATCCTATGAAGAGGCTTATCCCATGAAGACCAGCTCCCTCATCCTTGCTGCCGTCTCGGCCGCTGCCCTCGCCGCCTGCGGCGGCAATGGGGGCAGCGGCGCGACGCGCGATTCGATCCGCGCCGCCGGTTCGTCGACCGTCTATCCCTTCGCCAAGGCGGTGGCCGAGGCGTTCAGCCGCGACAATCCGAACTTCAAGGCGCCGATCATCGAATCGATCGGCTCGGGCGCCGGTATCGAAGCCTTCTGCAAGGGCGAGGGATTCGAGACCCCCGACATCGCCAACGCCTCGCGCCGCATGAAGGCGAGCGAGTTTGCAACCTGCAAGGCCAATGGCGTGACCGATATCATCGAAATCCAGGTCGGTCTCGACGGCATCGCGCTGGCTTCGGCCAAGGGCGGGATCACCATGAGCCTGACCCCAAAGATCATCTATGAAGCGCTTGCCGCCACCCCCTATGGCAAGCCGCAGACCGCCATGACCTGGCGGGATGTCGACGCCTCGCTGCCCGCCACGCCGATCCTCGTCTATGGCCCACCCTCGACCTCGGGCACGCGCGATGCGCTCAAGGAACTGATCCTCGAAGCCGGGTGCAAGACCGACGAAGCGACCAAGGCGCTCAAGGAAACCGACGAGGACGAGTTCAAGAGGATCTGCACCGAAGTTCGCGCGGACGGCGCCTATGTCGACCAGGGCGAACAGGACAATCTGCTCGTGCAGAAGATCGAAGGCAACGTGAACGCCGTCGGCATCTTCGGCTATTCCTATCTCGAAGAGAATCTGGACAAGATCCGCGGTCTGACGATCAATGGCGTCGAACCGACCTATGACAACATCGCCAGCTTCACCTATCCCGGCGCCCGACCGCTGTTCATGTATGTGAAGAAGAACCACCTCGACGCGGTCCCGGGTCTCAAGGAATTCCTCGTGGCCTGGACCAAGATGTGGGCAAGGAACGGCCCGTTGGCCAAGCATGGGCTTGTCGCCTCACCGGATGACGTTATGGCGGCGAGCACCAGGGCCGCAACCGAGTATACCCTGCTCGACGGCTCGCAGCTCAAGTAAGGTCGCGGAACGCGCATGTCGTCAACCATCCTGCTTCTCCTGGCGCTTGGCCTCGGGCTTGCCGGATGGTTGGCGGCGCGCGCGCGCGCGTGGGCCTTCCGCCGCGCCAGCCCCGAAGGACGGATCGCCAGCCTGCCGGCCTATCACGCCTGGTATGTCGCCTTGTGGATTTCGCTGCCCGTCCTGGTTTTCGTCACGCTGTGGTCCGCGCTGTCCCCGGGCCTCATTGTCCAGTCGGTGCTGGCGGACCCTTCGGCGGCAGGCCTGCCCGCATTCGGGTTCCAGCGCGACGCGCTCCTCAACGAAGCCCGCAATGTCGCGACCGGCGCCGCGCCCGCCGTGTTCAATCCCAAGGCATCCGCGCTCATCCAGCCGTTTCGCGACGCAATCGGGTTCTATGGCGGTATCGGCATCGCCGCCACGCTGGCCATCGCAATCCTGTCGGGGGGTTGGGCTTTCCTGCGCCTGACGCCCGATTTCGCAGCCCGCACCAAGGTCGAACGGACCGTCATGGCGATCCTGCTGGGCGCCTCGCTGGTGGCAATCCTGACCACGCTCGGCATCCTGGCCAGCCTGGTGTTCGAGACGGTGCGCTTCTTCGGCATTGTCTCGCCGCTCGATTTCCTGCTCGGTACGCATTGGAGCCCCGATCCCGTGGCCGATGCCGCCACCGCCGACAGCAGCCGCTATGGTGCGGTCCCGCTGTTCTGGGGCACGATCTTCATCGGCGCGATCATTGCCATGGTAATTGCCATCCCGCTGGGCCTGATGAGCGCGATCTACCTCACCCAATATGCCGACCCGCGGCTGCGCAAATGGCTCAAGCCGGCGCTGGAGATCCTCGCAGGCGTGCCGACCGTGGTCTATGGCTATTTCGCCGCGCTGACCGTCGCCCCGGCGATCCGCGACCTGGCGCTGTCCGCCGGTATCTCCAACCCGTCCAGCGAGAGCGCGCTTGCCGCCGGCCTGGTCATGGGGGTGATGATCATCCCCTTCGTTTCCTCGATGGCCGACGATTCGATCGCCGCGGTCCCGCAGGCGATGCGCGACGGCAGCCTGGCGATGGGCGCGACCACCAGCGAGACGATCCGACGCGTGCTGGTGCCCGCGGCGCTGCCGGGCATCGTCGCGGGCATCATGCTCGCCATCAGTCGCGCGATCGGCGAAACCATGATCGTGGTGATGGCCGCATCGACCGCCGCGAACCTGACTGTCAATCCGCTCAAGGCCATGACCACGGTCACCGTGCAGATCGTCGCCATGCTGACCGGTGAAGGCAGTTTCGACCATCCGGCCACGCTCAGCGCCTTCGCACTGGGTTTCGTGCTGTTCATGGTCACCCTCGGGCTCAATTTCGTCGCATTGCGAGTCGTGAAGAGGTTCCGCGAAGCCTATGAGTGAGCTTGTCACCCCGGCCCGCGCCGCCTCTTTCGAGGCGCGATTGCAGAAACGCTATGCCGCGGAACGGCGGTTCAAGGCGATGGGCCTGGGTGTGATCCTGTTTTCGCTCGCCGTCCTGCTGTTCCTGCTGGGCAGCATGGCGCTCAACGGCATCGGTGGCTTCAAACGGGTCGAGATGGAAGTTCCGATCGACTTTACCCAGGCCGGGATCGCCGCCGACCCGATCATGATGACGCAGCCCGACGCGGCAAATTCGCTGCAGGCACAGGGCCTGTCCGAAGTCGTATCCTTTTTCGCCAGCCAGTCGCTGGGCGAAGAGGCCGCGGCCGAGATCGGCCCCGACGCCTGGCGCGACGTGGCGGCGGCGATCATCGCCGATCCTTCGATCCTGCGCGAAACGGCGACCTTCTCGCTGCCGGCTTCTCCCGATCTTGCCTCGGGCTATTCGGGCGAAGGCTCGTCCGAGATGCAGGCGCTGGCGGCCAGGCTGGACGAAGAGGGAAAGCTGACGAAGACTTTCGACCCTGGCTTCCTCAGCCGGTCGGATGCGACCAATCCGCAGCAGGTCGGTATCTGGGGCGCGCTCAAGGGCTCGATGCTGACCATGCTCGTGACCCTGCTGCTGGCCTTCCCGATCGGCGTGCTGGCCGCGCTCTACCTCGAGGAACACGCCCCGCGGAACCGCTGGACCGACCTGATCGAGGTATCGATCAACAATCTCGCCGCGGTTCCCTCGATCATCTTCGGGCTGCTCGGACTGGCCGTGTTCCTGTCGATCTTCCCCAGCTATCGTTCGGCCCCGCTGATCGGAGGCATGACGCTGGCGCTGATGACCATGCCGGTGATCGTCATTTCGGGGCGCAACGCGATCAAGGCCGTCCCGCCGAGCATTCGCGACGGCGCCCTCGCGATCGGCGCTTCGAAGGTCCAGGTGGTGTTCCACCATGTCCTGCCGCTGGCGCTGCCGGGCATCCTGACCGGAACCATCATCGGCATGGCCCGCGCGCTGGGCGAGACCGCGCCGCTGCTGATGATCGGGATGCGCGCCTTCGTCTCGACCGCGCCGGAAGGGCTGACCTCGCCCGCCACCGTGCTGCCGGTCCAGATCTTCCTGTGGTCGGACGAAATCGACCGCGGCTTCGTGGAGCGCACCAGCGCGGCGATTATCGTGCTATTGCTGTTCCTGCTCGTCATGAACGGGCTCGCCATCCACCTGCGCAACAAGTTCGAGAAAAAATGGTGACCGTAGTTCACGAAAACCTTGAAGCCTCCATCGCCAAGATGCGCGCGCGGGACGTCAGCGTCTTCTATGGCGAGAAGAAAGCGATCGACGGAGTTTCGATCGACATTCCGACCGAATATGTCACCGCCTTCATCGGCCCGTCGGGCTGCGGCAAGTCGACATTCCTGCGCACGCTCAACCGCATGAACGACACCATCCCTTCGGCCAGGGTGGAGGGTGAAATCATGCTCGACGGCGAGGATATCTATCGTTCGAAGATGGATGTGGTGCAGCTGCGCGCCCGCGTGGGAATGGTGTTCCAGAAGCCCAACCCCTTTCCCAAATCGATCTTCGAGAACATCGCCTATGGGCCGAGGATCCACGGCCTGGCGGAAAGCAAGGATGAGCTGGACGCGATCGTCGAACGTTCGCTCGGGCGCGCCGGCCTGTGGGACGAGGTGAAGGACCGCCTGCAAGACAGCGGCACCGCGCTGTCGGGCGGCCAGCAGCAGCGCCTGTGCATCGCCCGTGCCATCGCGGTCGATCCCGAGGTCATCCTGATGGACGAACCCTGTTCCGCGCTCGACCCGATTGCCACCGCCAAGATCGAAGAGCTGATCGCCGAACTCAACGGCCGCTATGCCATCGTCATCGTGACCCATTCGATGCAGCAGGCCGCCCGCGTGAGCCAGCGGACCGCCTTCTTCCATCTTGGAAAGATAGTGGAATACGGCCGCACATCTGACATATTCACCAATCCGCTGGAACAGCGCACCCAGGATTACATCACGGGTCGCTACGGTTAAGGTACTGGAATTATGCAGGAGCATACCGTCAAGGCGTTCGACGAGGACATCACCCGGCTTCGCGGCCTGATCGCGGAGATGGGCGGTCTGGCAGAAGCCGCGATCCAGGGTGCGCTCGATGCACTGGTCAAAGGCGACGACGAACTGGCGAAGGTCGTCGTCAAGGGCGACAAGAAGATCGACGCGCTCGAAAGCGAGGTCGACAAGCTGGCGGTGCGCATCATCGCTCTGCGCGCGCCGATGGCCGACGATTTGCGCGAAGTCATTGCCGCGCTCAAGATCGCGGGCGTGGTCGAACGGATCGGCGACTATTCGAAGAACATCGCCAAGGCGAGCCGCGAAATCGGCCCGCACCGCAAGCAATTCGAGCCGCTGACCCTGCTTCCGGCAATGGCTGAAGTGGCCGGTGAAATGGTCCACGACGTGCTCACCGCCTATGCCGCGCGCGATGCCGAACTGGCGCGCGAAGTGATCGCCACCGACGAGAAGGTCGACGCATTCTACAATTCGATTTTCCGCAATCTTGTCAGCCATATGGTCGAAAATCCTTCAACCATTTCGAGTGCGGCCCAACTGCTCTTCGTCGCACGCAACCTCGAACGGATCGGGGACCACGCCACCAATGTGGCGGAGATGGTCCATTTCGCCGCAACCGGGCATTATCCACCTGATGGGGACAATTGACGCAAAACTGTAGCGTAAAGGTCATAAAGCGATGTCGGCCGACACCAACTCTTCTCGGGAAGGCAAGGATTTGCTCACTGCCAAGCTTCTGCTCGTCGAGGACGATCCCGCCCTCTCCGAACTGCTCGAATACCGCTTCGCCAATGAAGGCTATCAGGTTCGTGCGACCGCGGATGGCGACGAAGCGCTGATCATGGCGTCCGAAGATGCCCCCGATCTCGTCATCCTCGACTGGATGATCGAAGGGACCAGCGGGATCGAGGTCTGCCGACGTCTGCGCCGTGACAAGGAAACGGCGCATGTCCCGATCATCATGCTCACCGCGCGCGAGGCAGAGGATGATCGTATCCGCGGGCTCGAGACGGGGGCGGACGATTACCTCACCAAGCCGTTCAGCCCGCGCGAGTTGCTGGCACGCGTTGCCGCCGTCATGCGGCGCATCCGCCCTGCCCTGGCCGGCGAGACGATCGAGGTGGGCGACATCTCGCTTGATCCGGTGGCGCACAAGGTGACCCGCCGCGGCCGGGCGCTGCAGCTTGGTCCGACCGAATATCGCCTGCTCAAGTTCTTCATGGAGAGCCCGGGCCGCGTGTTCAGCCGCGGACAACTGCTCGACGGCGTATGGGGAACCGAAAGCGATATCGAACTGCGCACGGTCGACGTCCACATCAGGCGGTTGCGCAAGGCGGTCGAGATCGAAGGGGCAAAGGATCCGATCCGCACCGTTCGCAGTGCGGGCTATTCGCTCGAAGCCTGAACCACCGGAACAGCCCCACGCAGGCCGCACGCGCGAGGCAGGCAGGGCCTTATTCCCTAGTCTCGGCCATCGTTTCGAGCCAGCGGATGACATGCGCCTGCAAGGCGATGCGCTTGTCCGACCAGGCATGATCGGTCACCTCGTGGATTGCCGTGATCCGCGCGCCCCCCTGTTCGCGCACGGCATCGACCAGCGCATCGGTCAGTGGGGCCAGACGATCGTCCGCGCTCAGCACGAGCAGCGACTTTCCGGCCAGCGCGGGCGCGAATTGCAGGAAGTCGAAGGCCTGCCTATTGGCGCTCAACTCGTCCGCCATCCGCTCCGGAGAGGTGTCGGCCAGCGTTTCGGCATTGCCGGCGGCGATATAGGCCAGGCCGTTGATTTCCACCCCGCCGCTGGGAATGTGCAGCGTCTCCATCCTCGCCGGATGCTCGCTGTCGGCTGCGGGGTCGGTGTAGATCGCGGCGGGCAGCGGCCCGGTTCCTGCGCCACAGCCGGGGCCGCTCAGCGCCATCGACGCAAGCAAGAGGGCAAGTTTCCGCATGGCGTTATCCCAAAACCGCAGGGCACGCTTGTCACACGGGCGTGGTAAGGAGGTCCAGCCCTATCGGCTTTGCCATCACCATATGAAAGATATGCTTTTCAGCATGTTTACCCTGAGCTGAAGGGCAGGGTTTACTCTCTTCGCTGGATGCTGTGACGAAAGGAAAACCCGCATGGCATCGATCCCCGCCGAGAGAAATTACCAGGCAGACAGGCGCAGCATCCGCAGGTGGCTGGTCGATTGCCCCGCCAGCCTGCGCACGACGGCGGGCACCCATCACGGCCGCCTGACCGACCTGTCCGAAAAAGGGGCCCGCTTCGATGGCCCGGGCCTGCCTCCCGAAGGTGCGGATGCGATGCTCGACTGGGGACTGAACGAGGTTTTCTGCCGCATCGCCTGGCGCAAGGATAGCGCATGCGGGGTTTGCTTCGAACAGCCGATCCCCACCTATCTGGTGGAAGATACGGCACACGGCGTCGAGGAAAGCTCTATGCCTGTGGCGCAATACGGGAATATCCCGCTGGGGCAGAAGCGCGCGCGGCTGGGTGCTGCAAGCAGCGACTGACGCTTACGCGCATAGCCCCTGCAAATACCGGTTGGGCACGCCGCCGCGACGGTCCGTAACCTCACGCATGGTGCGCTGGGCGGGGTCGATATGGAGCATAGGAAACAGGCCATACGCTCCCATTATGTTCACAACATCCGAACGATTCGCAGCTCGACTCCAGCGCCAATAAAAAAGGCCGCCCTGGCAGGGCGGCCTTTTTGAAAAACCCGAAGGCCCGTTCAGGCGTCCTGACCGCCTGGGGTATGCGCTCCTGGAAGCGGAGGGACAGGCTGCGGCGGCACGCCGGGGTCGCCCTCATGGACATCGATGATACCGCGCCCAACATAGCTGCGGCTGCGGCTGTAGACGAAATAAACCACCAGCCCGATCACCGCCCATGCCGCAAATAGAGCCTGGCTCTTCGGATCGAGGCTGTAGAACAGGTAAACGCAACCAGCGATCGAGATTGGCGCCACGATACCAACCGCCGGCGTGCGAAAGGGGCGTACCCTAGACGGATCGCTTTTTCGGAGCGCCATCACCGCAATCGAAACGGCGGCGAACGCAAACAGGGTTCCGGAATTGGAGATGTTGGCCAGCTGCCCTACCGGGAAGAATGCCGCGAACAGAGCCACCGCAATCCCCGTCAAAACCGTGATCACATGGGGGGTATTGTACTTGGGGTGGATCTTCGAAAAGACCTCGGGCAGCAAACCGTCACGGCTCATCACGAAGAAAATTCGGGTCTGCCCGAACATCATCATCAAAATGACCGACGGCAACGCAAGGATAGCCGCAAGACCGACCAGATTGCCGACCTGCGGCCAGCCGATCTCGCGCAAGGTCCACGCTAGAGCTTCCTTAGAGCAGGTGACGGCCTGATTGCCGATCTGGGCGCATTGCGCAGACAGTTCCCGACTTCCGGGCTCCAGCGCGACACCGGCGGCGTCAGTCACCGGCTGTGCACCAACAGACCCGATCACGCCTGCGGCCACAAGAAGGTAAAAGATGGTACAGATCGCAAGGCTGCCGATCAGACCAATCGGCATGTTGCGTTGCGGATTTTTCGTTTCCTCGGCAGCGGTGGAAACCGCGTCGAACCCGACATAGGCGAAGAATATGGAGGCCGCCGCCGCCGAGATACCGGCGATACCGAGCGGTGCGAAGGGCTCGAACTGCTCCATGTTCATCACCGGGACCGCCAGCAGAATGAACGCTGTGAGTGCGACGATCTTGATAGCGACGAGTACGGCGTTGACGGTCGCGCTTTCTCGGGTCCCGATCATCAGCAGCCAGGTTACCAATCCAGCAATCGCCATCGCCGGGAGATTGACCAGACCACCGTCGAATGGCCCGAGGATATAGGTTTTCGGTATTACGATGCCGAAAGCATGCTCGATGTAGCCGATCATGTAACCCGACCAGCCCACAGAAACAGCGCCCGCAGCTACGGCATATTCCAGGATCAACGCCCAGCCTACCATCCAGGCGATCAGTTCGCCCATAACGGCATAGCTGTACGTATAGGCAGAGCCAGAAACCGGCACCATCGATGCCATTTCAGCATAGCACAATGCGGCGACCGCGCAGACGAATCCGGCAATGACGAAGCTGATCATCATCCCGGGGCCCGCTTTTTGCGCGGCTTCGGCGGTCAGGACGAAAATGCCGGTGCCAATAACCGCACCAACGCCCAACATGGTGAGCTGGAACGCACCCAGCGAACGATGAAGCGATTTCTTTTCCGCCGTCGCCAGGATGGCGTCGAGCGGTTTGACCCTGTCAAGGAACATGCGGATTGACTCCCCTTGGCGACGCGGATTCTCCCCGCGCGTCCCGAATGAGCGGGGAAGCTAACGAAACCACGAGGCATTACAAGGCGCAAACTGCGGGCTTTCCCCCCCTAAAAGTGACGTCTAGAAGACACGCCATGTCGACGACCTTCCAGCTCGAAACCACCACCTCGCGCGCCAATCCCACGCCGCGACCGATGAAACGCCTGACCGTGCCGATGATCCGCACGCGCAAGACCGACGGGGTGAGCGGCGAACCGCTGGTCATGCTGACCGCCTATACCGCGCGGCAGGCGCAATTGCTCGACCAGCATTGCGACATATTGCTGGTCGGGGATTCGCTGGGCCAGGTCATCTACGGCCTGCCTTCCACGGTGCCGGTCACGCTGGAGATGATGGCCGCGCATGGCGCCGCCGTGGTGCGCGGCAGCTATCACGCGGTGGTGGTGGTCGACATGCCTTTCGGATCCTATGAAGTGTCGAAGGAACAGGCCTTCGAAAGCGCATCCTTCCTCGTCAAGCAGACCGGCGCGGCTGCGGTGAAGCTCGAAGGCGGGGCACAGATGGCGGAAACCGTCGCCTTCCTCAACCAGCGCGGCATTCCGGTGATGGGCCACGTCGGCCTCACCCCGCAGGCGGTCAATGTGCTCGGCGGCTATGCCGCGCGCGGGCGCACCGATGCCGAGGCGCAGACCATCGTCGGCGATGCGAAGGCACTCGACGATGCGGGCGCTTTCGCCATCGTCATCGAAGGCGTGGTCGAGCCGATCGCGATCGAAGTGACGCGATCGGTAACCTGCCCGACCATCGGCATCGGCGCATCGGCGCAGTGCGACGGACAGGTGCTGGTGACCGAGGACATGCTTGGCATGTTCGAACGCGTGCCCAGGTTCGTGAAGAAATACGAGGATATCGCCGGCGTGATCGGCAACACCGTCGCCAGCTATGCCGAGGACGTGCGCAATCGCAGTTTCCCCGGTCCCGACCAGACTTATCAGCCGAAGGATTGATCCCGCCCGTGACATCGCTCGTTCGTTATTATGGTTTCGCCATCCTCTTCACACTGGTCTGCCTTGCGCTGGCCGCCTGGTACGGTTGGGCAAGCACCGGCTCGATAGCGGGCACGGCGTCGCTGCTGTGGATCGTGCTGGTCCTTTCGGTGCTCGAAATCTCGCTCAGCTTCGACAATGCAGTGGTCAACGCCTCGGTGCTCAAGGAGATGGACGAGGTGTGGCAGCAGCGCTTCCTGACCTGGGGCATCGCCTTTGCGGTGTTCGGGATGCGCGTGGTCTTTCCGCTGGCGATCGTCGCCATCGCGGCAGGACTTGGACCGATCGAGACGATCAACCTCTCGCTCAACCGGCCCGACGAATACGAACGCATGGTGTCGAGCGCGCAAGTCGGGATCGCCGGTTTCGGCGGTGCCTTCCTGACCATGGTCGGGCTGAAGTTCTTTTTCGATCTCGACAAGGACATTCACTGGATTCGCTGGATCGAGGAAAAGTTGAGCAAGTTCGCGGCGCTGCCCGCCGCCGAAATCGCAATCCTGCTGCTGGCGCTCTGGGGCATTTCGGGGATGCTCGAACCCGGCGAGACGCTGGCCTTCCTGGTCGCCGGGATTCTTGGGCTGGTGGCCTTCATCGCGGTCGAAGGGATCAGCGCGCTGCTGGAGATGAAGGAAGCGGCCCACCGGATGCGGGGCGCAGTGGTGCGCAGCGGCATGGGCGGGTTTCTCTACCTCAACGTGCTCGACGCCAGCTTCAGCTTCGACGGGGTGATCGGGGCCTTCGCGCTGTCCAACAACATGATCGTGATCGCACTGGGCCTGTCGATCGGGGCGATGTTCGTGCGTTCGATGACCATCCATCTCGTGCGCAAGGGGACATTGGCCGCCTATCGCTTCCTGGAGCACGGCGCCTTCTGGGCAATCATCGTGCTGGGCGCGATCATGCTGCTGTCGGCCAGGTTCCACATCCCCGAAGCCGTGACCGGGCTGATCGGGGCGATCCTGATCGGTCTCAGCTTTGCCTGGTCGGTGCAGTATAACCGGCGGCATCCCGATCAGGCGGAATTGCCAATCCACTAGAGTGCTTCCGCCTTTGATTGCATCAAAGTCGGCACTCTAGTTTCTTGTTTTACCGTGATTTCCTGGTCGCCGGATGATCCCATCCGGCCCGAAATCATTTTAACGCGCGGTCAGCGAGCGGAGCTTGGATCGCAATTCGTCCCGCGCGGCGGCCTCTTGCGCAGGCAATGCCGCGATCAGCGCAGCGATGGCCGAGGGGTTCATCGGCTGCAATGCATGCGCCTCGAGCGCGAAGTCGAGCGCGGCCTGCCGGTCGCCGAGCTTCGAGGCGGCGAGGCTACGGGCGGCGACCACCCATGGCACGCGCGATTGGCCCAGCGCCATCGCATGGTCGAGCAACACGGCCGCCCTTGCCCACTGGCCTTGCGCGGCATAGGCATCGGCAAGCATCGCGGCCGCATCGCCATTGCCCGGATTGTTGCGCACGTAGCCTTCAAGCAGCCTTCGAGCGCTGGCTCGATCAGGCTGGCTGCGAACAAGCCGCAGGATCAGCGGCCATGATCGCCGCACCGCAGCGGAACGCAAATAGGCTGCGCGCGCGGCCGCCTTGTTGCCCGCCGCGAGTTCGGCATCCCCGAGGATCGCGTGGGCGTCACCCGAACCGGGGAAACGCCGCGCGAAGTCCCGGGCGCGCTGCACCGCGGCGGCCATCTGGTGCCCGGCCAGCGCGTTGCGCACAAAGTCACGCGCCCCCAGCCCGTCTCCGCTGCTGCCGGCCTCCAGGGCTTCCGGCGGCGCATCGCCGGGAAGGATGGCGAACCCCTCCCGCGTCGATGCCGCCATGTCGAGGAAGCGCGCCGCGCCGGTGCGATCGTCGAGCGCCTCGTAGCTGCGCGCGACCAGCGTGCGCAGATAGGGGGTCCCCAGCGGGTTTTCCGCCCTGGCCGCAAACCGGCGGATCAGTTCACGCTCGCCACCCGTACGCGACAGCGCGAAGGCGAGCAGGTCGACCACCCGGCCATTGTCTGGCTGGCGCCGGTAGAGCCGGTCGAGCGTCTGCACTGCGCTTGCATGGTTCCCCGCCTGCAGGTCGACGATGGCAGAAAGCATCATCGCGGCCGGAACATTGTCGCGCTCGAAGCCCGACCGCTGGAGCAGCTCTCGCGCAAGGAGGGCATGGCCCCCGCGCGCCGCTATCACAGCCTGGACGAACAATCCTCGCGGACTGCTGACCGACGAACCCTTGCCCCCCCGCAGGATGGCAAGGGCAGTCCGGGGCCGGCCCACATCGCCAAGAGTCGCGGCGTATTCGACGCGCAGATCGACATTGCCGGGTTGCGCCTCGAGCGCGCGGGCAAACCATTCCGCCCCGGCGATCAGGCCCTGCGCATCGCGCGCAAGCTGGCCCCTGAACTGCAGGGCAGCCGCGTTGCGTGGATCGAGCGCCACTGCCTTCGCACCCGCCTCGAGCGCCTGCAACTGCTCCCCGCCGCGATAGCGCAACCGCCCGATATCGACCCACAGTTCCGGATTGCCGGGTTCGATGGCGAGGGAGCGGTCGAAGGCCTGCCCCGCCGCGGCGAGGTTTCCTCGGGCGAAATAGAGACGCCCAAGCATGCGAAAGCCGTGCGCGCTCGTCTCCGGCGAAAAGGCACCGTCGCCGAGCCAGCCATGCGCCGCGCCGAGATCGCCTTGCGCAAGCGCGGCCTCGCCAAGATAGGCGGCGACCTCGCTACGCTCGGTCCCGTCGGCAACCAGCTTTTCGAGCTTGATCCGGGCATCGGTCGCATTGCCCGCGGCAAGCTCCGCGCGCGCGCTCTCTACCGGCGCGAGGCCGGCACCCGGTTTCCCGCAGGAACCGAGGCCAAGTGCAACCGCCGCAAGCAGGAACGCCGGGCGATCACGCCTGCAGGTCATACTGCTTCAACAGGTCGTAGAGCGTCGGTCGGCTGATCCCCAGCAGTTTGGCGGTGTTCGATATGTTACCCTCGCTGCGTGCCAGCGCCTGACGGATCATGCGCCGGTCGGCCTGCTCGCGCGCGGTCTTGAGGTTGAGCGCGAGGTCGGCTCCGTCTTCGCCGTTCTGCACAAGATCGAGGTCTTCGGCGCTGGCTAGCCTGGCATCCGCCATGATCACCGCGCGCTTGATACGATTTTCGAGTTCGCGGACATTGCCGGGCCACCCCCAGCTGTCGATGGCCGCCAGTGCATCGGGGGCGAACCCCTTTACCTGCGGGTTCATCTCGGCCGCAAAGCGGGCCAGGAAATGCTTGGCCAGCAGGACCGCATCGCCCGGCCTGTCGGCCAGCGTGGGCACCTTCACGACGATCTCGGCAAGACGATAGTAGAGATCCTCGCGAAAGGTCCCTTCCGCGATCATCGCCTCCAGATCCTGGTGCGTCGCGCAGACGATCCTTGTATCCACCTGGATCGGCTTGCGGCCACCGATGCGTTCGATAGTGCGTTCCTGCAGGAAGCGCAGCAGCTTGACCTGCAGCGGCAAGGGAATGTCGCCGACTTCGTCGAGGAACAGCGTGCCCCCGTCGGCAAGTTCGATCTTGCCCTCGATGGTCTTGACGGCACCGGTGAAGGCTCCGCGCTCGTGGCCGAACAGTTCGCTTTCGAGCAGGCTTTCCGGAATCGCCGCGCAATTGATCGCGATGAAGGCTCCCTGCGCGCGATCGCTGGCTTCGTGCAAACCGCGCGCAAGCAGTTCCTTGCCCGTGCCGCTGGCGCCAAGCAGCATGACCGATACGCCGGTGGGGGCGACACGCTCGATCGTGCGCGCCACCCTGGCCATTTCAGGGGCGGCGGTCACCATCGAGCCAAGCACCGTGCGGTCCTCGCCAACCTTCTCGGCGAGCCGCCGGTTCTCTTTCTCGATCTGGTACAACCGCCAGGCGCGCTGCACGATCAATCCCAGCGTGTCGATATCGACCGGCTTCTGGTAGAAATCATAGGCGCCCTTGGCGATGGCATCGAGCGCACTCTCCCGCGCGCCATGGCCAGATGCGACGATCACCTTGGTGTCGGGCTTCATCGCCATGATCGCCTCGAGCACGGCAAAGCCTTCGCTGGTCCCGTCAGGATCGGGCGGCAGGCCAAGGTCGAGCGTCACCACCGCGGGCGCTTCGGCGCGCAGTGCGGCCAGCGCGGCTTCACGCGTTCCGGCAATCACCACGTCGAAGTCGTCATAGGCCCATTTGAGCTGTGCCTGGAGTCCTTGGTCGTCCTCGACAATCAGCAGCTTCGGTTTTTCGCTGGCCATCACGTATTCTCGCATTTCTGGATATCCGGTGCCTGCCCGATCAACCGGTCGGCAGCCTGGAGCGGCATGGTCACGGTGAACCGCGTGCCCAGCCCTTCGCGCGATTCGACATCGAGCCGCCCGCCCATGCTGCGGATCATCTCGCGCGCTTCGAAGGCGCCGATCCCGAAGCCACCGTCCTTCGACGAGACGAAGGGCTTGAACAGGCCGTTGCGCAGGAACTGCGGACTCATGCCCTTGCCGCTGTCGATGATCTGGAGCCTGCCGCAAATGCCGTCCGAATAGACCTCGATCACCACCGCACTGCTGCTCTCGCTGGCCTCGACGGCGTTCTGCACCAGGTGTATCAGTGCCTGCTCGAACGCTTCGGGGTCGCACAGCACCACGGCGCTCTCGTCGCGTGCCAGGTTGACCGGATGGGTCCTGCCGCAACGGTCGACGACCGCGCGGGCCGCGCTGACCAGGTCGAGCGGTCGCCGGTTCGCGCTTTCGCGCGGACCATACCGCGCAAGTCGCGCCAGCAGCGTATTGAGCTTGTCCGCGCTGTTGCGCAGGGTGACCAGCATGTCCTTGCGAAACTCGGGCTTGTCGGCGTGCTTCTCCGCATTGCGCAACAGCAGCGCCATCTGGCTCGACAGGTTCTTGATGTCGTGCATCACGAAAGCCATCCGGCGATTGAATTCATCGAACCGGCCGGCTTCCAGCAGCGCCGCCTGCCCCGCCTGTTCGGCGAGATAGCTCGCCAGCTGGCGGCCGACGACCGATAGCAGGTCGAAGTCCTCCCAGTCGAGCTTGCGCGTGACCAGCGGGCGCGAAAGCACGGCAAGCCCCACGATGCGATCGAAATGGAGCAGCGGGACCGCGGCCCAGGCCCTGCTTTCGTCGCGCAGCCAGTCGGGAACCAGGCCGTGTTCGCCATAATGGTCGATGCCCTGGCGCACTTCATCGAGGTCGACGATCAGCTCGGCCCGTTCGAGAATCGCCGCCAGCGCACCCGGTGCGGCCGGGGCGGGCACTTCCAGGCCCTGCCAGCGCCAGTTCGCCGCCAGTTGCAATGCCCCGTCGTCATCGGGGATCAGCAGCAGGCCTGCCGGACTGTCGGTAATATCCGCCAACGCCTTGATCGCACGTTCGGGCAGGCTGGTCTCGTCGAAACCGGTGCGGCCGATCGTATGGGTGAACCGGATCCATTCGCTGCGATAGTCATAGCGGTGCTTGAACAGGTGCTTGATCGCGGTCACGCGCAGCCAGCCGCGCAACTGGTCCGACGGGAGCCAGATCAGCGCCAGCGCGCCTGCCGCGATGACCAGCCCGACCTGCGCCAGGCGCGCAAGGTCGCCGGTGAGCATGTCGAGCCACCGCGCCAGCCCGATCATCAGCAGGAGATAGCCGCCGATCACCAACAGCGACAGCGAGCGGAAGGTCACCGCACGCGATGGCTTGAACTCGAGCCCCGCGACCGCCGGGTTGAACCCCAGCGCAAACGGAACCGCCACGACTCCCGCGGCAAGGCCGCGCAGCGCGGTCAATTCGCCGGGCATCGACCCGAGAATGTAGGCGACGGTGAAATAATTCAGGTCGAAGGCCCATAATCCGGCGAGCGCCGCCGCATTCCAGCGCAGCAGCCGGCGTGACGGCGCCGCCGCGCCGACATAGAGATTGTGCACCAGCACCAGCGCGCCGACCGAAACCATGATCCGGAACAGCGTCGCGGTCTCGAAGACCAGCATCGCGACCTGAGGCGTCACTGCATAACGCGTCGCAATCAGCAGCAGGACGAAATGCAACGCCTCGACGAAACACAGCGCGACGACCGCCGGACGGACCAGGCGCAGCGTCTCGTCACGCCCGTCGTTGGCGAACAACCGGAACAATATGAACAACCAGGCAAGATTGCGGGCAATCTCCGTCAATTCGACGATCGGGCGCCCCGGCTCGAAGCTGGCAGCGGCGAAACACCAGTTCGCCGACAGCGCCAGCGCAACGATCGCGGGGGTCCGGTCGGGACGGCTCTCGTCACCCCGACCGGCGACCCAGAACGCCGCGATCGCACAGATAATCGCGCCGATCGTGTAGGCGATGTAGGCCAGGGATACGCTCCAGCCCATCAGCGCGCCCCGTCCGGCCAGAGGATGACCCGCGCCGTCTGCAGCAGGATCAGCAGGTCGAGGAAGGGGGTGTAGTTCTTGGCATAATAAAGATCGTATTCCAGCTTGTGCCGCGCATCCTCGATGCTGGCGCCATAGGGATAGTTGATCTGTGCCCACCCGGTGATGCCGGGTTTCACCACGTGGCGTTCGGCATAGTAAGGCAGTTCGCGTTCGAGATCGGTGACGAAACGGGGAACTTCGGGGCGCGGGCCGACGAAGCTCATCTCGCCCTTGAGCACGCTCCACACCTGCGGCAGTTCGTCGATCCGCAGCTTGCGGATGATCCGGCCGATACGGGTGATCCGCGGATCGTCTTTCTCGGCCCATCTGGCGCCCGAGGCCTCCGCGTCGGTGCGCATGGAGCGCAGCTTGAGCAGGTCGAAATTCTGGCCATAGAGCCCCACGCGGGTCTGGCGGAAGAAGGCCGGCCCATCGCTATCCAGCTTCACCGCCACCGCAAAGACGGCGATGAGCGGCAGCCCGACGATCAGGATCAGCAGGCTGACGACGATGTCGAAGGCGCGCTTGCCGATGCCCGAAAGGCGGCGCCCCGCCGAAAAGCCATCGGAAAAGATAAGCCAGCTCGGATTGAGCGTGTCGAGATCGACCCGGCCGGTCTCACGTTCTATGAAACTGCTGAAATCATTGACATAGACGCCCTTGGTCTTGATGTTGAGCAGATCATTGAGCGGCAGGGAATTGCGCCGTTCCTGAAGCGCCAGCACCACTTCGCTGGCGCCGACGCGCTCTACAAAGCGGCCAAGGTCCTCGATCGATCCGCGTGGGACCGCACCGTCGACCACGGTCGCGCTGTCGCCCATTTCGACGAAGGCCGCGATGACAAGGCCGCTCTCCGCGCGCGCGGCAAGTTGGCGCAGCCGTTCGGCGCGCTTGCCCGCGCCAAGCACCAGCACCCGGCGCCGGAAAGCCTCGACGCCGAGCATCTTGCCGAAGAGCAGACGGTTCCCGACCAGCGCCAGCACCGCGAGCGCCATCGCGTAGAGCAGGACCGAGCGCCAGAAAGCGGCACCGGGCAGGATGAAGTTGAGGAAGGATATCGCCAGGACACCAAGGCTGACCGCAACCAGCAGGCGCGCGGTGGCAAAGCGCAGCGAACGCAATGCCTCGGCGCCATAGGTCCCGACCGCGATCATCGCCAGCCACACCACGACGACAAAACCCGACAGCGCGAACAGCCTGTCCGGCAGCGGACCGACGCTGCTCCCGATCTGGCCGACCCGAATCCGCCACGCCGCTTCGCCTGCCAGCAGGAGCAGCAACAGATCGACGAGACACAGCAGCACCACGCTGTGGGGAATATAATGCTTGAACAGTCGGATCATCCGGCCTCGCTCGCGAGTTACTGTGTCGGGAAACTTGACTAGCACGCGGGAGTGAACCGTCGGTAAATTTTACACTGCCCGGAATGCGGGATTCGCGCGTGCTCCGGCGCGCTCGCGGTGTGTGGTCGCCGCGTTCAGCCGGCGGCCAGTTCGAAGGGAGTAACCCCGCGGCGGGTCGTATCGAACGCCAGTTTGCGGCCACGCGGCGGCAGCGAACGCTGGCTGCAGCGCACGCGATGGCAATTCGCGCAGCCGGGCCCGATCGGCTGCGCATCCTCGGCGCGCAAGGATATGCCCCGCGCCTGCGCCAGGTCACCAGCCAACACCGCTTCGATGCCAAGGGCGATCGCGAACTGCGTCTCGCCCGGTTCGCCCCGTCCCTCGACGGTTCGCGACATCGTCAGCCAGCCCCCCTCGCGTTCGCCGGCAACGTCGAGCGCCACGAACTGGACCTGCAACTCGCCCGCCCGTTCGAAGGCGCGGTGCATATGCCACAGCGGGCAACTGACTTCGGAATTGAGGAAGCGCGCGGTGCTTGCGCCGAGGAAGGTCTTGGAGAATTGCCCCGCCCGGTCGACCCGCACCATGAAGAACGGCAGGCCGCGCTGGCCAACGCGCTGGAGCGTGGTCAGGCGATGCGCAAGCTGTTCGAAGCTCACCCCGAAACGGCGCAGCAACACGGGCAGGTCGTATCCGGTCGCCTCGCATGCCCGCAGGAAGCGGCCATAAGGCATGATCAGCGCCGCCGCGAAATAGCTTGTCAGGTGACGCGTGAAGAACCCGCGCGCCGCCTCGTCCTCGAACCGCGCGCCCTTGGCGATGGCATCGATCCGGTCGCGCTGTTCGAGCTGGGCGATCAGCAGCGCCAGCTGGAAATTGCGCGAAGCCGCACCGAGCATTTCCGAAAGCTGCACCTGCCGGGCATGGAGGTCGAGCCGGCGCAGGCTGTCGGGCATCACGTCCTGCGGCAGGATTCGGACCGACAGCTGGTGCCGCTCGCGCAGGCGATCGACCAGCGCAAGGCCGATATCGCCGCGCGACAGGCGCATTTCATCCGCCTGCTCTTCCGCCGCCATGTCGAGATCGGCAAAGTGGTTGCGCCAGCGCTCGATCTCGCGCCGCGCCGCGCTGAACGGGTCCCCGCCCGCCTGACCCGCGGGCGCGGCATTGTCATAGAGGCGCGCAAAGGCCGCGGCCGCCTGTGGCGCGGCGCTGAGCAATTCCTGCATTTCCTCGCGATCGATCCCCAGGTCGGCAAAGCGTTCGTCGGCAAAGCGGCGGGCGAGCCCGTCGATACCGCCGATGGTTTCATCCTCGCGCAACGTGCGCGGATCGAAGTCGAACTGCTCGACCAGGCTCATCACCACGCGCGCGCTGATCGGCCGCTGGTTGCGTTCGATCAGGTTGAGGTAGCTTGGCGAGATCTCGAGCCGCGCGGCGGCGGCGGCCTGCGTCAGCCCCTCGCGCTTGCGCAGGCGACGCAGGGCAGGTCCGGCAAACAGGGCGGCTTCGCTCATTTGTAACTTTCTTTACATTTTCACATGATATTTAGCGCTCACCACCCCGTTCGGACAAGTTTTTTTGTAAATCCTTCTGTCTTTCGCGGATGCAGCACGGCAAGGTCCGATTCGAGGCGATCGCGCCCGAATTGACCAAGGAGCATACCCGTGACCTACTCGGCCCGGATCAAGGACCTTCGCGAGACCATCACCGCCAACGGTGCGCCGTGGGGCGCGATCGATGCCGAAAGCGCCGCGCGCATGGTCGTCCAGAACCGTTTTCGCACGGGGCTCGATATCGCCAGCTATACCGCGAAGATCATGCGCGCGGACATGGCCGCCTATGACGCCGATCCCGCGAACTACACCCAGTCGCTCGGCACCTGGCACGGTTTCATCGCGCAGCAGAAGCTGATCAGCATCAAGAAGCATTTCGGCAGCACCAGGCGCCGTTACCTCTACCTTTCGGGCTGGATGGTCGCCGCGCTGCGCAGCGAATTCGGCCCGCTGCCCGATCAGTCGATGCACGAAAAGACCAGCGTTCCGGCGCTGATCGGCGAACTCTACACTTTCCTCAGGCAGGCCGATGCCCGTGAACTGGGCGGGCTGTTCCGCGAACTCGACGCCGCCAAGGCCGCGGGCGATGCGGTCAGCACGCACCGTCTGCTGCGCCAGATCGACGATCATCAGACCCACGTCGTGCCGATCATCGCCGATATCGACGCCGGTTTCGGCAATGCCGAGGCGACCTACCTGCTCGCCAGGAAGATGATCGAGGCCGGCGCCTGCGCGCTGCAGATCGAGAACCAGGTGTCCGACGAAAAGCAGTGCGGCCACCAGGATGGCAAGGTTACCGTGCCGCACGAGGACTTCCTGCAGAAGATCCGCGCGATCCGCTATGCCTTCCTCGAACTCGGCATCGACGACGGCATCATCGTCGCGCGCACCGATTCGCTGGGCGCGGGCCTGACCAAGCAGATCGCCTTCTCGACCGAGCCGGGCGACCTTGGCGACCAGTACAACGGCTTCCTCGATTGCGACGAAGTCGAACCGGGCAACATCACCAATGGCCAGGTCTTCATCAGCCGCGAGGGCAAGCTGCTGGCACCCAGGCGCCTGCCCAGCAACCTCTACCAGTTCCGCCCCGGAACCGGCGAGGACCGCTGCGTGCTCGACTGCATCACCTCGCTCCAGAACGGCGCGGACCTGCTGTGGATCGAGACCGAAAAGCCGCACATCGAACAGATCGCCGGCATGGTCGACCGGATCCGCGAGGTGATCCCCAATGCCAAGCTGGTCTACAACAATTCGCCCAGCTTCAACTGGACGCTCAATTTCCGTCAGCAAGTCCACGATGCCTGGGCGGAGGCAGGAAAGGACGTGTCGCCCTATGACCGGGCGAAGCTGATGAGCGTCGATTACGACGGCACCGAGCTTGCCGCCGAAGCCGACGAGAAGATCCGCACCTTCCAGCGCGATGCGGCGAAGCGCGCGGGCATCTTCCACCACCTCATCACCCTGCCGACCTACCACACGGCGGCGCTCGGCACCGACAATCTCGCCCGCGAATATTTCGGCGAGCAGGCGATGCTCGGCTATGTCAGGAACGTCCAGCGCGAGGAAATCCGCCAGGGGATCGCCTGCGTCAAGCACCAGAACATGGCCGGGTCGGACATCGGCGACGACCACAAGGGCTACTTTGGCGGCGAAGCGGCGCTCAAGGCCGGCGGCAAGGACAACACGATGAATCAGTTTGCGGCTGCCTGATGGCACCCGTTGGGAACCGGCTCGCCGCGGCGCAAGGAGAGAGAGGATGACGACCATGACTAACGAGGCTCCGAAGACCGAACCAGGGCGCGCCCGCGCGCTGTTCTCGACCGCCGATTTCCGCCTGCTGCGCACCGCGCTGACCGCCTATGCGCGCCAGACCGAGGACCGCGAAGAACTGGCGAAGATCAACGCGCTGCATCACCGCCTGGGGACCTACGTCCCTTCGGAATAGCGCTGCAACGAAGAGTTCTCCTGGGGAGGAGAATACGGCCGTCGGAGTGTCCCCAACGCTCCGGCGGCCGGCATTTTTGCGTTGGGCCATCAGTCCGTCTTGGGCATCAGGTGCATCGCCGTGCTCGACAGCGCCTCGGCGCCAGTGGCGATGACCTTCTCCGCATCGGGCGCCCAGAACGGCGAGTGCAGCGACGGCAGCGTGTGCCCGCCCTTTTCCGCCTCTGCGATAACCTCGGCCCGCTCGCCGCCCACCCACAGCATCACCGACTGGACATGCGCCGGGTCGGTCCGGCGATAGCGCGCAAAGTCCTCGCCGGGCATGATCGGCGGCGCGCTCACCACCCGTTCCGCCCCGAAGCGTTCGACCAGGGGGCCCACCACGCGGGCGGTGAAGTCCGGTTCGTTGATCAGCGAGGGAGTGAACCCTTCGCCGAAGCTCACTTCGGGCATCAGCTCCGCCGGGACGCCCGATGCCAGCGCCTCGCCCGCAACGGTCCGCTTGATCCCCTCGATCAGCCGCGCGCGCTGTTCGTCGGTGAAACTGCGCACGGTCAGCTGCAGGTGCGCGCTGTCGGGGATGATATTGTAGCGCGAACCGGCATGAAAGCTGCCCACGGTCACCACCGCGGGTTCGACCGGATTGTTTTCGCGGCTGACCAGCGTCTGCAGCCGCATCACGATCGCGCTCGCCAGCACGATCGGGTCCCTGGTGGTGTGCGGGGCGGCACCGTGGCCACCAACGCCCTTGACCAGGATATCGACGCTGTCGACATTCGCCATTGCCGGGCCGCTGGCATAGGTGATCGTGCCTGCCAGGACACCGGACATATCGTGGAAAGCCAACGCATAGTCGGGCTTGGGAAAGCGCGTGTAGAGCCCATCGTCGAGCATGGCCCTGGCACCCTGCCCCGTCTCTTCTGCTGGCTGGCCGATCATCACCAGCGTACCCGACCATTCGGCCTTGCGCGCCGCCATCCGCCGCGCGGTGGCGATCCATGCGGTCATATGCGTGTCGTGACCGCAGGCGTGCATGATCCCGGTCTCGCCCCCCGAGGGGGCAATGCCGCGCTGCGTGCTGGCGAAGGGCAGCCCGGTCTGTTCGACCACCGGCAGCCCATCCATGTCCGCCCGGATCAGCACGGTCGGCCCCGGCCCGTTCTCGAGCACGGCGACGATGCCCGTCTTGCCCACACCCTCGGTCACGGTGAAGCCCGCCGCACGCGCGGCATCGGCCATGATCCTTGCCGAGCGGACTTCCTCGAAGCTGAGCTCGGGATGCTGGTGGAGGTCGCGGTAGATTTCCAGCAATCCGGGCATGTCGGCGGCGATTTCATCGCGCAACCCGTCAGCCCGTGCCGGGCCGGCCGCCAGCGCGGCAAGGGTGGCGATGACAACCAGGCTCGATTTGGACATTCTCTCGGGTCTCCCTGCGCGATGGAACACATGGAACACTGTCCATGCAAAGAATTCCTGCCGGTCCCGCCGGGGCGGGCGAACCACCCTGTCTTGCAGATGCCCGCGCGGTAGGAAAGTCCTACAGCCCGTAGGTAATCACCAGCGTTGTCGAGAGCATGGTCACCATCAACAGCACCAGCGGCACGCCCGTGCGGATATAGTCCCTGAATTCGTACGAACCTTCGGACATGATCAGCATGTTGGTCTGGTAGGCGATCGGCGTCGCGTAACACAGGTTGCAGCCGAACAGCACCGCCAGCACCATCGGCTCCGGCGGCAAGCCCAGCTTGGCGGCAATCGCGAAAGCGATCGGCGTCCCGACCGTGGCCGCGGTCGCGTTCGAGGCGAAGTTGGTGAGGAAGGTCACCGAGAGCATCACCGCCGCCAGCGCGGCTGCGGGGGAAAGGTGCTGGAGGCCAGAGGCCATCACCGTCCCGATCCAGTCGGCCGCGCCGCTGTCGAGCACAAGCCGGCCCAGCGCAATGCTGGCGGCGACCAGCACGATGACCCTGCCCGAAAGCGCGCGCCCGACCCGGTCGAACCGCACGCAGCCGGTGACGAACATCACGATGGCCCCCGCGAGCGCCGAAATCGCGATGGGGACCAGCCCGACCGATGCCAGCGCGATCGCGCCGGCCATGATCGCGCCCGCCAGCAACGCCTTCGACCGACGCGGCAGCTCGCGCATCCCTGCAAGCGTGAGCAGGCTGTCGGCCGCGGCAAATTGCTGCAAATCGTCGGGCAAGCCCATCACCAGCAGCACGTCGCCTTCGATGATCTTGAGGTCCCCGCCCTCGCTGAACTGTTCCCGTTCGCCAACCAGGCGCTCGGGCCGGTGCGTGCCGATCACCGCCACGCCGTAGAGGTCGGCGATGCCCGAGCTGGGCAGCGAGCGACCGACCAGGCGCGAATCCGCCGTCACGGTCATCTCCACCACCGCGATGTCGATCCCGCTTTCGTCCGAGCGGCGCTTGATCCGGTCGAGCACCCAGCTGGGTGCGGCATCGCCGCGCAGGATGCGGGCGGCTTCCTCGATCGCCTCGTGCGTTCCCGACATCCGCAGGCGCTGGTTTGGTCGGATCAGCCCCAGCGGAACGTCGCTGAAGGTCACTCCCGCGGGCAGGCGCCTGGTCACTTCGGACAATTCGCGCCCGTTGAGGACCGAATTCTCGGTGATCCGCAGACGGGTTTCGAAGCGCCTGAGCTGCGACGTGTCCTCCACCCGGTTGTCGCCCAGCATCCGGGGCATGACCAGCCACAGATATGGCACCGCGACCAGCGCCGCGGCGAAGACGATCGGGGTGAAATCGAATACGCCCATTTCGCGCATGCCCAGATCGACCGCGATCGAGACCACCAGGATATTGGTCGAGGTGCCGATGGTCGTGGCCATCCCGCCGATCAGGATCGCGGCATTGAGCGGGATCAGCGTCTTCGAGGCCGCCATGCCCCCGCGTGCCGCGAGCTGGACGAAGATCGGCAGCAACAGCACCATGACGGGCGTATCGTTGACCGCCATCGACAGCAGCAGCGCCACCACCAGCGAAACCAGCAGGCCCAGCTGGCCGTTGATCTTGAACACCCGTTCGAGAAACCGCGCGGCAGGATCGAGCGCGCCGGTAACCACCAGCCCGCGCCCCATGATCATCAGCGCGCAGATCGTGATGAGGGCATAATGGCCGAAGCCGGAGAAGGCGAGCACCAGCCCGTCGGTCGGCTGGGTATCGGGCAAGGGAAAGAAGTACAGCCCCACCGCAATGACCGCGATGGTCAGCAGCGAGACGATCTCGACCGGCATGCGCCCACGCGCAAAGGCGACGAACATGGCGGCAGTCACCGCCATGGCGGCGATGGCATGGTAGGAGGGAAGTCCGGTCATCCGCGCGGAGGCATTTCAACTCTCCGCGCGGATGACAAGGGCTTTTCGGCGATTGGCCCGGTTACTCGGCCTTCGCGGCGAGCAGGCCCAGCGCGAGAAACGCAGTGGCCACGGTCCCGGCGGCACCCGCCGGGAACAGCCAGGACTTGGAATCGAGTATCGCGAGAAGATCGATGCCCACCGCGGCAAGGCCGCTCAGCACCATCAGCCCGGCAAGCGCACGGCGCACCAGCCCCGCTTGCGTCGAAAAACCGCCGAAGCCCAGCACGACCGCCACCGCGCCGAGCAGCAGCTTGGCCACGAAGTAAAAGAAGAATGCCCCCGCCAGCACCGTAGCGAAAAGCTGCGGATCGCTGTCCGAGCCCTTTTCCGCCGGAGCGAACATCGACAGGCCCATGCCGACCTGCACGGCATTGAACAGGCCCGAAATCGCCACGGCCAGCCACAGCCACGCCTTGTCGGCCTGCCGCACGGCAAGATCGAAGCCCAGGATGACGATGCCGAGGAATACCAGTTCTTCAAGCAGCCATGTGGCCGGACGCAGCGGCGTTTCGTCCCCCGCGGCCATGACCACGGTGATGTAGAAAATCTGGGTGGCCACGGTGATGAGCAGCAGCGTGGCAAGGGCGCGGATTGCCCCGCGGGTATTGGCGAGCATGATGTTTCCCCCTCAAGAACCTAATCCCTTGGCGAATTCGCACTGATCGGCGGGAGGTTACACCGCCGGCGGAAGAAATGCGCGCCGGTGACGTTTCGGGGCACGACAGGATCAGGCCCGTGATCGATGACCATACCGCAAGGCCCGCCGCACAAACCCCCTCCCGCCGCGTGGTACCCCTGGCCGGATTCGAACCGGCACTTCGTAGGAAACTCGATTTTGAGTCGAGCGCGTCTACCAATTCCGCCACAGGGGCACTGTATCGGGAGAGCGGCAGTTAGCCGCGACCGGTCAGGTTTTCAAGGCACTATGCCTTGAGAGCGTTCGCAAGCAGCTTGTGCAGCTTCGAATGCAGCGCATCGTTCGCGGCGAGCACCTGCGTCGAGTGAATCGGTGCAGACCGGCCACGGAAGTCGGAAACGAACCCGCCCGCTTCGCGCACGATCAGGCAGCCTGCGGCGGTGTCCCAATCATTGAGGCCGCTTTCCCAGAAGCCGTCGAAGCGACCGGCGGCCAGCCAGGCGAGGTCGAGCGATGCCGCACCGTTGCGGCGGATGCCCGCAACCTGCGGACCGACGGCGGCAAGGATCCGCGTCCATTCGCCGAAATCGCCGTGACCCTGGAACGGGATGCCCGTCGCCACCAGCGCATCGGGCAGGCGGCTGCGCGCCGAAACCCGCAAACGGCCATCGTGCAACCAGGCACCGCGGCTCTTTTCGGCCCAGAAAGTCTCATCGGTAATCGGATTGTAGACAACCCCGGCGATCACCTCGCCCCAGCCCGACCCGTCGAGCCTGGGTTCCTGCGCCGCGATCGAGATCGCGAAATGCGGGATACCGTGGAGGAAGTTGCTGGTGCCATCGAGCGGGTCGACGATCCAGCGCGGCTTGGCCGCATCGCCTTCGATCGTGCCCGCCTCTTCCATGACAAAGCCCCAATCGGGCCGCGCGGCGAGAAGTTCGTCGTAGATCGTGCGTTCGGCCACGCGATCGGCCTTCGAGACGAAATCGGCCGGACCCTTGCGGCTGACCTGCAAATGTTCGACCTCGCCGAAATCGCGGCGCAGCCGGCCACCCGCCTTGCGTGCGGCCTTTTCCATCACGCGGATCAGTCCGGAGACAGCTGCCATGAGAACTCTCTTATTCGGTCAGCACGCGGATCGAGCGCGCCTGCAGGTGGAGGGCGCCCCATTCGCAGTCCATATCGAACTTCGTACCTTCGATGTTGAACGAGTGGATCGCGAAGCGCCGGCCCGTCCCCGCCCCGTCCACCGCCCGCTCGAGCGCAAGCTTCGAAATGCCTGCGAACTTGAGCATGCCGGGGTGGAAGCACTGTGCTTCACCCTCGCCGGGTTCCTCGTAATCGGGATGCCCCGGCTCGAGGCAGAAGTCCATTTCCAGCGCGAGCTCGTCATCGTTGATCACGACGCCCAACAGCACGCTGCTGGCGATGTCGATATTCCTGAACCGGCTGGCGATCGACTTGCTCATGGCGTCAGTTCGCCTTGCCGACATAGGCCTGTTCGTAGACGTCGACCACGATGCGGGTGCCGCTTTCGATATGCGGCGGCACCATGATGCGCACGCCATTGTCGAGGATCGCGGGCTTGTAGCTGGACGAGGCGGTCTGACCTTTCACCACGGCGTCGGCTTCGACGATGGTCGCTTCGATCTGGGCCGGGAGCTCGACCGAAATCGGCTTTTCTTCCCACAGCTCGAGCGTGACCTGCATCCCGTCCTGCAGGAATGGCCGCGCGTCGCCGAGCAGGTCGCTCGGCAAGGTGATCTGTTCGTAGGTGTCGTTGTCCATGAACACCAACATGGCACCGTCTTCGTAAAGGAACTGGAATTCCTTGGTGTCGAGCCGCACGCGTTCGACCGTGTCGGCGCTGCGGAAGCGGACGTTGGTCTTGCGACCGTCCTGCAGGTTCTTCATTTCGACCTGCATATAGGCGCCGCCCTTGCCCGGCTGGGTGTGCTGGATCTTGGCGACCTTCCAGATGCCGCCTTCGTATTCGAGGATGTTGCCCGGACGGATGTCCACGCCGCTGATCTTCATGGGAAGCTGCCTTCGACTTGTAAAAGAGCGTGCCGCCCTGCGATACGGGCAGCGTGATGCGCGGCGCGCCTTAGCCGAGAGTGCGGCCCGCGGCAAGGCGAGTGGAAATCCGGGGGCATGATTGCTATATCCACTGTCGGACAGAAACGATGAACAGACTGAAATTGCTCATTCCGTTCGCCCTCGGGGCGGGACTCGCCACCGCGCCACTTGGCGCGCAGGGACATATCGGCCTGCTCGAGCAGGGCGATTACGTCTGCGCGCTTCCCGGCGATGCGGCGGGCGCCGCATGGATCGAACAGGAAGGCACGGCCTTCTCCGTCACCGGCGGGTCGAGCTATCGCACGGCGCGCGGGGCGGGCACCTATCTTCTCGAAGGCAAGCAGGTCACCTTCACCCGCGGGCCGATGAAGGGCATGCTGCTGCTGCGGCTGGGATCCGGTCTGCTGCAGCAAGTGGACAAGGACGGCAAGCTGGGGCGGCTGCGCTGCCATCGCACCGGACCGCTGAGCGAATAGCCTCTTAAAGCGATTTCGAGCCGGATAGAATCATCTGGCGACCAGGAAATTACGGTAAAACAAGACTCTAGAGTGCCGACTTTGATGCAATCAAAGCCGGCAAGCGCTCTAGTCGGCGGCCATCGCCTTGGCGAAGGCCTTGACCGCGGCCACCTCGTCGCCGTTCCAGACCGCTCCCGAAACCGCGAGGAAATCGGCACCCGCCGCGACCAGCGGGCGGCAATTCGCGGGCGTGATCCCGCCGATGGCGACCGAGGGCAGCTCCACCATTTCGTGCCACCACTCGAGCAGCTCGATTTCGGTGCGGTGTTCGGTGTCCTTGGTCGCGCTGGGGAAGAAGGCCCCGAAGGCGACATAGTCGGCCCCCGCCTCACCCGCTTCGAGCGCGCGATGACGCGAATCGTGGCAGGTGACGCCAATCTGCGCATCGCGGCCAAGCTCGGCGCGCGCATCCCGCGGATCGCCGTCGCCCTGGCCCAGATGCACGCCATCGGCACCGATCCGCCTGGCCAGCGCGACCGAATCGTTGACGATGAAGGCCACGTCACGCGCGGCACAGATCGCCTGCAGCGGTTCGGCAAGCCGCGCGGCCTCGTGCTGATCCACGCCCTTCACGCGGAACTGGAAGGCGGTGACCAGCCCCGGTCCGGCATCGAGCGCGCGTTCGAGCCGTCGGGGGAAATCGCCCGATACGTCGAGCGGCGAGATCAGGTATAGCTGGCAGGCGGGTGTTTCGGCAGTCATCGGTGCGCTTCGTATCCTCGCGCAAGCCATTCGTCGACATTCGGATTGGCGCAAGGGGTGCTCGGGTCATGGCAGCACGGTCGCGCGGTCAGCCTTCGGAATACCGCTTCGCCTGTGACGCGGGCCGGAATACTGGCCTCAGGCCACGCTGGCGGCGTGGATCCGGTCGATCGCGGCGGACAGCGTGCCGTCGAATTCAGCGTCGCCCTGCTGGTGGCGCAGGTCCTGCAACAGGCCGCGGCTGAAGCTGGCGATCATGCCGGGGTTCTTCGCCAGTTCGCAACAGGCCTCGTCGGTCGAATAGCCGCCCGACAGCGCCACCACGCGCAGCACCTTGGGGTGGCTGGTCAGGCCCGTGTAGAGTCCGGCTTGCTTCGGAAGCGACAGCTTGAGCATGACCTGCTGGCCTTCGGGCAGCGTGGCGAGCCGGTCCTCGATCGCGGTCAGCAGGATCTTTTCGCCCTCCGCGCGATCGGTGGCGGTGATGTCGTATTCGGGCTCGAGAATCGGCACGAGGCCGCAGGACAGGATGCGCGCAGCTTCGGCGAACTGCTGGGCGACGACTTCGCTGATCCCGCGCGGATTGGCCGACTTGATCACCGAACGCATTTTCGTGCCGAACACGCCAAGCGCGCGCGCGCGGTTGCACATCGCCTCAAGACCCGGATTGGGCTTCATCAGCTGCGCGCCGTCGCGCTCATCCTCGAGCCCCTTGTCGACCTTGAGGAAGGGGACGATGCCGCGCTCGGCCAGGCGATGCGGGACCGGCTTGCCACCGCTTTCGCCGTCCATGGTCTTCTCGAACAGGATCGCGCCGATGACCTTGCCATTGCCGAAACACGGGCTCTCGATGATCCGCTGTCGCATCGCATGGATCAGGCCGAACATCTCGTCGTCATTCGACCATGCGCCACCTTCGATGCCATAGCCCTTGAGCGCCTTGGGCGTCGAGCCGCCCGACTGGTCGAGCGCCGCGATGAAGCCCTGTCCCTGGGCGACGCGCACCTTCATTTCCTCGAAAGTCATCAAGAATCACCGTATCTGTGCATTCGTATGCGCGGCCCTTACCCAAGCGCCTTCGCAGCTGCAACAGGGCCCTGGGACTTTTGCCGAAAGCGCTGAATGGCGATCGGGCCTTAGTCCCGTCGCACCTTGCGAATGATACCGTTGAAACTGAGCACCGGTGCGCCATCGGCGCGGACCATGCCGACGACATAGAGCGTCTTGCCGCCCGCGCGCACGACTTCGCCGCGCGCTTCGATCAACTGGCCGACGCGCGCCGGATCGAGGAAATCGCCCGAAAGGTGCATGGTCACGCCATGCCCTCCGGCCAAGGCGTCGGTGGCAATGGTGAACAGCGCGCTGTCGGCGAAGGTCATCAGGCACCCACCGTGCATGAAGCCCGCGCCGTTCATGTGCCGTTCCTCCGCACGGAAGGCGGCGACATGGCTGCCGTCCGCTTCACGGCGTTCGTAGAACGGCCCGGCGCGCTGTTCGAAGGCATCGCCGATCCAGGTCGACCACCCGGCCCATTCGCCTTCGGTGATCGGCTTCAGCCGCCCCGTAGAGCCGACGGCCTCGTTCTCGCTCATCCGAGCAGCGCCGCGACGCCCGGCAGGGTCTTGCCTTCCATCCATTCGAGGAAGGCCCCGCCCGCGGTCGAAACGAAGGTGAAATCGTCCTTCACCCCGGCATGGGCCAGCGCGGCCACTGTATCGCCCCCGCCCGCGACCGAGGTCAGCGAACCGTCCTGCGTCAGCGCGGCGGCGGTGCGCGCCAGCGCCACGGTGGCGGCATCGAAGGGTTCGGTCTCGAACGCACCCAGCGGGCCGTTCCACACCAGCGTGCGGCAGGTCTTGAGCACGTCGGCCAATGCCTCGACCGCCAGCGGGCCGATGTCGAGGATCATCTCGTCCGCCGCAACCTCATGGACATTGCAGATACGCAGCGACGGCGGGTTGGCGGCAAATTCCTTCGCCACGACGACGTCATAGGGCAAATGGACGGTGCAACCGGCATGATCGGCCTGGTCCATGATGCGGTTGGCGGTGGCGGCAAGGTCATGCTCGCACAGCGACTTGCCGACATTGACGCCCCTTGCGGCGAGGAAGGTGTTGGCCATGCCCCCGCCGATGATCAAATGCTGCACCTTGCCCACGAGATTGTGCAGCACGTCGAGCTTGGTCGAGACCTTGGCCCCGCCCACCACCGCCGCGACCGGCGTTTCGGGATCGCCCAATGCAGCGTCGAGCGCGCGCAGTTCGGCCTCCATCGCCCGTCCGGCATAGGCGGGCAGGAAATGGGTGATCCCCTCGGTCGTCGCATGGGCGCGGTGCGCGGCGGAAAAGGCATCGTTGACGTAGAAATCGCCGATCGCCGCGATCCCCTTGGCAAACTCGGGATTGTTGGCTTCCTCGCCCGGCCAGAAACGGACGTTGTCGAGCAGGCCGATATCGCCCGGGCGCAGGATGCCGACCGCCTGTTCGACCACCGGGCCGGTGACTTCGGGGATGAACATGATCTCCCGGTCCAGCACGCGTTCGACGTCGCCCTGCACCATGCTGGTGCTCATGGTCGAATTGCGTGCGCCCTTGGGACGGCCGAAGTGGGCGAGCAGGAGGACCTTCGCGCCCTTGCCGACCAGTTCGAGGATGGTCGGCTTCGCCGCTTCGACCCGGGTCACATCGCTGGCGCGCCCTTCCTGCATCGGCAGGTTGAGGTCGACGCGCACCAGCGCGACCTTGCCCGTAATGTCGCCAAGGTCACGGTCCAGATCGTCCAGGGTCTTGAAGCCGGCCATCTTTCGGTCCCCTTAGAGAAAGCTCGCCACCACGCCCGCTGTGTCGATCATGCGGTTGGAAAAGCCCCATTCATTGTCGTACCAGCTGACCACGCGCGCAAGCTTGCCCTCGAGCACGGAGGTCTCGAGGCTGTCGATGGTCGAGCTGACGGGCTGGTGGTTGAAGTCGCTGCTGACCAGCGGCTGGTCGGTATAGGCCAGCACGCCCTTCATCACGCCTTCCGAAGCCGCCTTGAGCGCGGCGTTCAGTTCCTCGGCGCTGGTATCGCGGCCGGGGACGAAGGTCAGGTCGACCAGGCTGACGTTCGGCGTCGGCACGCGGACCGAGGATCCGTCGAGCTTGCCCTTGAGTTCGGGCAGCACCAGGCCGACCGCGCGGGCCGCGCCGGTGGTGGTCGGGATCATGTTCTGCGCCCCGCCGCGCGCGCGGCGCAGGTCCTTGTGGATCTGGTCGAGCATGCGCTGGTCGTTGGTGTAGCTGTGGATCGTGGTCATGAAGCCACGCTCGATCCCGACGAGGTCATTGAGCACCTTGGCCACCGGGGCGAGGCAGTTGGTGGTGCAGCTGGCGTTCGAGATGATGTCGTCATCCCCGGTCAGCGTGTCGTGGTTGACGCCATAGACGATGGTCTTCGACACGCCCGTCGCCGGGGCCGAGATGACCACGCGCCGGGCACCCGCCGCGATGTGCGGGCGGGCCGCTTCATCCGACTGGAAGAAGCCGGTGCATTCCATCACCAGCTCGATGCCCATGGCCTTGTGCGGCAGCTTGCCCGGATCGCGTTCCGAGGTGACGTGGATGCGCTTGCCATTGACGACGAGATCGTTGCCGTCGACCTCCACCGTGCCGGGGAAGCGGCCGTGGGTGCTGTCGTACTGGAACAGCAGCGCGTTCGACCGGGTGTCGGCCAGATCGTTGATGCTGACCAGCTCGAGGTCATGGTCGCTACGCTCGAGAAGGGCGCGCGCCACGAGGCGTCCGATACGCCCGAAACCGTTGATTGCAACCTTGGTCGCCATGAAAGAAGCTCCTGCCTAACCGTTCAGTTTGTTCAAGATTTGCGGGACGATCGCCTCCGCGGTGATGCCGAATTTGGCGAACAGCTGTTCCGCCGGTGCCGAAGCGCCGAAGCGGTCGATCCCGATGGCCAGGCCGCTGTCGCCGATGAATCGTTCCCATCCATGCGTGACACCGGCTTCTATCGAAACCTTGAGCGCATCGGCGGGTAATACGTCTGCACGATAGGCCGCATCCTGTGCGGCGAAGAGGTCCATGCACGGCATCGACACCACATCGGCCCCCACGCCCTGCAATTCAAGCTGCGCCGCGCATGCCATCGCCACTTCGACTTCGGACCCGGTGGCGACCAGCACTACCCTGCGTGGGGCCACGGCCGGTTTGAGGCGATAGGCGCCCCTGGCCGAACGGTTGGAGGGGGCACTCCATTCCGCGTCGCCCTCGCCGCGCAGCTGCGGCAGGTTCTGGCGGCTGAGCGCGAGCACCGCCGGGGTCCCCGGCGTTTCGAGCGCCAGCGCCCAGCATTCGGCGGTCTCGATCGTGTCGCAGGGGCGGAACACGTTGAGGTTGGGGATCAGCCGCATGCTCATGATCTGTTCGATCGGCTGGTGCGTCGGCCCGTCCTCGCCCAGCCCGATGCTGTCATGCGTCAGGACATAGGTGACGTTGATGCGCTGCAGCGCCGACAGGCGGATCGCGTTGCGGCAATAATCGCTGAAGATCAGGAAAGTGCCGCCATAGGGCGCGATGCCGCCATGCAAGGCCATGCCGTTCATCGCCGCGGCCATGCCGAATTCGCGGATGCCGTAATAGACGTAGCGGCCGCTGTAATCCTCTGCGCTGAACGACGCGGTCGCGGCGGTCCTGGTATTGTTCGAGCCGGTCAGGTCGGCCGAACCGCCGATCATCTGCGGCAGCGCCTCGGTCAGCGGACCGAGCGCCATTTCGGACGCCTTGCGCGTGGCGACGGTCCTGGGGTTCGCCGCAAGGTCGCGGATATAGCCGGTCAGCGCCGCGCTGGCGCCCTGCCCGGTCCCGGCCATATGCGCTTCGAACGCCACGCGGCGCTCGCCGTCGGCGCCGAGACGGCCCTGCCATTCGGCATGGGCTGCCTGCCCGCGCCCGGTCGAGGCGCGCCAATCGGCCAGGATTTCGCCGGGAATTTCGAACGGCGCCGCCTCCCAGTCAAGATATTCGCGCGCAGCCGCCACCTCGTCGGCACCCAGCGGCGCGCCGTGGACATTGTGCCCGCCCTGCTTGTTGGGCGCACCCCTGCCGATCACCGTGCGGCAGGCCACAAGCGAGGGGCGCGGATCGGCCAGCGCTTCGTCGAGCGCACGACGGATATCGGCGAAATCGTGCCCGTCGCAACTGGTCACGTGCCACCCGGTGGCTTGGTAGCGCGCCTTGATATCCTCGCTGGTCGACAGCGCGGTATCGCCGTCGATGGTGATGCGGTTGTCATCCCACAGCACGGTCATGCGGCCGAGCTTGAGATGCCCGGCAAGCCCGATCGCTTCGTGATTGATGCCTTCCATCAGGCAACCGTCGCCCGCGATCACCCAGGTGCGGTGATCGACGAGGTCGTCGCCGAAAACCGCATTGAGGTGACGCTCGGCCATGGCCATGCCGACCGCCATGGCCAGGCCCTGGCCCAGCGGGCCGGTGGTGCATTCCACGCCGTCGAGCAGGAAGTTTTCCGGGTGGCCCGCACAGGGGCTGCCCAGCTGGCGGAAATTGCGGATGTCGTCCATCGTCGGGCGCGCATAGCCCGACAGGTGCAGCAGGCTGTAGATCAGCATCGAGCCATGCCCGGCAGAGAGCACGAAACGGTCGCGGTCCGCCCAATGCGGCGCCTGCGGATCGTGCCTGAGATATTCGCTCCACAGCACGCTCGCGACATCGGCCATGCCCATCGGCATGCCCGGATGTCCCGAATTCGCCGCCTGCACCGCATCCATCGAAAGCGCCCTGATGGCGTTGGCCATCTGGACCATGCGCGCGGTGGGAAGGCTCATTCTGCTGCTCTCCGGGAAGTGGGGCCGATTCGACGCGCGCCCGCCATTGCGGAGGGGAGGCGGCAGGTCAAGGCATCCGCGGGGCTGCTCGCCCGCCAGCAGCGGCACTCCCCTAAACCCGGTTATCAACAGGTCGCACCAACCCTTTGCCAGCGCGGGTCAATATTGATATTCATCCGCGCCATGAGTTCCGAACGCATCTCGCAGGCGATGGGGCGGATCGATACCGCGCTGGCGCGGATCGAAACGCAGGCGGCGCTGGCCCGGCACGCGGGAAGCAGTCGCGATTTCGCCCCGCTCCAACTGGTCGAGCGGCACGAGGCGCTGCGCGAATGCGTCGACGCCAGCCTGGCCGAACTCGACGCGCTGATCGAAAGGCTCGAGCGATGAGCGATGTGACCCTCGAAGTCGGCGGCCGCCGATATTCGGTCGCCTGCCAGGACGGGCAGGAAGCGCATGTCCAGCGGCTCGCCAGCGTGATCGATTCGAAGCTCGGCTCGATGGGCGCGAACCTGTCGAGCCAGGAGGCCAAGAACCTGCTCTTCGCCGCGCTGCTGCTCGCTGACGAGCTCGACGAAGCGCAAAAGCAGGCGCCGCCGCCAGCCCTGGCCGCACCCGATTTCGACGCCGAACGGTTGGCGGGCCGGCTCGAACGTCTCGCCGGCGCGCTCGAAAACGCGGCCATGGTGCTTGAGGGTACGCACGCGAACGCCTAGATAGCCTTTAGCGGGGCTGCCCGGCACGAGCTGCATGAATATCCCTGAGGCTATAAGCAATCCAAGGGAGCTGTCCCTGCCCTGACTTGCGGGCCCCTTTTCGAAGGCGATTCCCGGAGGTTGGGGCATACGGCGCCCACCTGACGTTGAGGCGTCAGAGGATTTCTCCGGCAACCGACCCATGGTGGTCCCGCTACAGAACCATTGGTGCGTTATCTGATCCGTTCGGGCCGAGCTTGCCGAAGCCCCGCACTTCAACTGCAACGCCATGCTCGAAGGGAAGGACGGCCCTTCGACAAGTTCAGGGCGAACGGTGTTGGACAAGACTACTCTGCGCAGGCTGCTGCGCGCCGCGCGCCGGGACCATGTCGCCAGCCTGCCGGAAAGCATGCGCGGGCTGGTGTTCCACCGCCCTCCGGCCTCGCTGCTCGAGCTCGTTCCCGATGATGCGGCGATCGGCCTCTACCGGGCCAACCCGTTCGAAGCCCCGGCCTTTTCCTATGCGCGCTTCTTCTTCGAGCGCGGTCATGCGCTTGCCCTGCCCCGCTTCGCAAGCAGGGAGGCGCCAATGGCGTTCGCCGCATTCATCGATCCCTTCGAGGAGTCTGACCTGGAGGTCGGACCCTATGGGATGCTTCAGCCCACGGCGGATGCTCCGCCTTGCGCCCCGCCCATGCTGTTCGTGCCGCTGATCGGCTTTACCGCGCAGGGCGCGCGACTGGGCCAGGGCGGCGGGCACTATGATCGCTGGCTTGCCGCACATCCGAAGACGACAGCAATCGGGCTCGCGTGGGACTGCCAGCTCGTCGAGCACCTGCCCAGCGAACCGCATGATCGCCCACTGACCGCCATCGTCACACCAACGCGAATCTACGGACCCTTCGCATGAGAACCGAGCCCACCTGGCGTATTCCCGCCGGCCTGCTGGGGCTGCTCGCCGTGCTGGCGGTCTATGGCCTGGTCATTGCCCGCTATGTCCCGGATGTCATCGGCAGCTGGCCGACACTGGTGCAGACCATGGTCTACATCGCATTCGGCCTCGTCTGGCTGCTCCCCATGCGGCGGTTCCTCGCATGGATGGAGACCGGTCGCTGGGGTTGATCGCCAGGCCGGGAGAGGTGGGAAGAAGGGCGCCCGTCAGACCAGGCCAGATCGGGTTCGCTGATCTGCTTCAGGAAGTCCCAAGTGGCGCGAGTGACGGGGCTCGAACCCGCGACCTCCGGCGTGACAGGCCGGCACTCTAACCAACTGAGCTACACCCGCTTGAAGCGTTGCACCGCTTGGGAGCCGCGCCACTAAGGCAGGCTCCGAGTCCTGTCAATGCCGATAGGGACGCTTTTTTGCGCATTTGCGACGGCCCTGCGCGCGAACGCCGGCTCCGCACGAACCGGATGGCCCGGAGTGATTTTCACCGAGCCGTTTGAAGCCTTTCGCGGGCCCCGATCCACCCTCCAGCCGCTCCCGGAAGCGACCTCGATGGACCATTCACGGGGCGAGGATAAGCGCCGGATTTTCGATCAACCTCTTCAGTGCCTGGATGAAGCTCGCCGCATCCCAGCCGTCGACCACGCGGTGGTCGCAACTGATCGAGATGTTCATCAGCTTGCGCTTCTCGATCCGCTCGCCACCCATGCCGTCGGGCATGAACATCGGGCGTTCGATGATCCGGTTGGGACCGATGATCGCGACTTGCGGCCGGTTGATGACCGGCGTGGTCGCGACGCCGCCGAGCGGGCCGAGCGAGGTTACCGTCAGCGTGCCGCCCTGCATCTCCTCGGCCCTGGCCTTGCCCGTGCGCGCGGCTTCGGCGAGGCGGCCGATCTCGTTCGCCAGCTGCCACAGGTTCTTCGCCTGCGCATCCTTGATGACAGGCACCATCAGCCCCGCGTCGGTCTGCGTCGCCATGCCCATGTGAACCGAGCCATAGCGGGTCACCACACCCGCTTCGTCATCGTAACGCGCGTTGATCATCGGGAATTCAGGCAGCACCTTGCAGATCGCGGTGATCAGCAGCGGCAGAATGGTCAGCTTGGGCCTTTCGCCGCGATTGGCGTTGAGCTGCGCGCGCAGTTCCTCCAGCGCGGTGACATCGCATTCCTCGACATAGGAGAAATGCGGAATGTTGCGCTTCGAAGCCGCCATGTTCTCGGCGATGCGGCGACGCATGCCGATGACCTTGACCTGCTCGTCGCGACGGCCGGGCGCAGCCGCGCCGTATCCGCCGTTGTAGGCCAGGAAGGCATCGAGGTCGCCGTGGCGGATGCGGCCATCTTCGGCCGGCTTGACCTGGGCGAGATCTATACCAAGGTCCTTCGCGCGCTTGCGCACCGCCGGGGTGGCGAGGATCTTGGCGTGAATGACGGGCGCAAACGCCGGGGTCGGCGCGGGCAGCGGTTCCGGCTCGGGATCGGCGGCGAGCGCGTCGTCGGCATCGCTTGCGTCAGGGGTCTCGACCTCGATCCGCTGCTCGGCCACTTCGGCCATGGACGCGGGCGCCGCATCCTCGGGCGCGTTCTCGGGTGCATCGCCTTCGACTTCGATCACCACCAGCATCGAACCGATCGCAACCATGTCGCCCTCGCCACCGGCGATCGCGAGGATTTTGCCGGTCACCGGGCTTTCCATCGGCACGGTCGCCTTGTCGGTCATCATGTCGACGAATTCCTCGTCCTCATTGACCGTGTCGCCGACCTGCTTGTGCCACTGCACGATTTCGGCCTCGGCGATGCCTTCGCCGATATCGGGCATGCGGAAGGTGAATTTCGCCATGGGTCTCAGTCCTTGAGAATCTTGTCGAGGGCCTCGCCGATGCGGACGGGACCGGGGAAATAGGCCCATTCGAGGCTGTGCGGATAGGGCGTATCGAAACCGGTGACGCGCTCGACCGGGGCCTCGAGGTGGTAGAAGCAGCGTTCGGTAACCAGTGCCGAGAGTTCGGCGCCGAAACCGCTGGTGCGGGTCGCTTCATGCACGATCAGGCAGCGCCCGGTCTTCTCGACCGAAGCCTCGATCGCCTCGATGTCGAGCGGAACCAGCGTGCGCAGGTCGAGGATGTCGGCATCCACGCCCTTCTCGCGGCACACCGCCTCGACCACATGGACCATGGTGCCATAGGCCAGGACGGTCAGCCGCTCACCCTCGGTGACGAGCCGCGCCTTGCCCAGCGGGATCCTGTAATACCCTTCGGGCACCACGCTCGCGTCGAACTTCTTCCACGGCTGCGCGGGCTTGTCGTAATAGCCGGTGAAGGGCCCGTTGTAGATGCGCTTGGGTTCGAAGAAGATCACCGGGTCATTGTCCTCGATCGCCGCGATCAGCAGGCCCTTGGCATCATAGGGCGTCGAAGGGATCACCGTCTTGAGGCCCGCCACGTGGGTGAAGATCGCCTCGGGGCTCTGGCTGTGCGTCTGCCCGCCGAAGATGCCGCCGCCGAAGGGCGAACGCACCGTCATCGGCGCGATATATTCGCCTGCCGAACGATAGCGCAGCCGCGCCGCCTCGCTGATCAGCTGGTCGAGCCCGGGATAGATATAGTCGGCAAACTGGATTTCCGGGACCGGGCGCAGGCCGTATGCCCCCATCCCCACCGCCACGCCGATGATCCCGCATTCGGAAATCGGGGTGTCGAACACGCGGGTCTTGCCGAATTTTTCCTGCAAGCCGGCGGTGCAGCGGAACACGCCGCCGAAATAGCCGACGTCCTCGCCCATCACCACGACGTTGGCATCGCGTTCCATCGACACGGCCAGCGCATCGTTGATCGCTTCGATCATGTTGAGGCGGCGGTCTTCGGTGACCTCGGCGTTCTGGATCTTCGCATCGCTCATTGGTCGAGGCTCCCCGGCCACTTGAGCTGCCGTTCGCGGATCGCCTGTTCGCTCTGTTCCTTCAGGTGCCAGGGCAGTTCCTCGAACACGTCCTCGAACATGGTGCGGAACGGGTGGTGGAGACCATGGCCCAGAATGCCGTTGGCTTCCGCCTCCTTGGTCGTCGCCTTGACGAGTTCGGCAGCGTCGAAATCCATCTTCTCCTGCCGCCCTTCGTCCCACTCGCCAATCGCGATGAGGTGATCCCTGAGGCGGGTCACCGGATCACCCAGCGGCCACTCGCTACGCTCCTGCGCGCTGCGGTATCCGGTCGGATCGTCCGAGGTCGAATGGCCTTCGGCGCGATAGGTGAAGAACTCGATCAGCGTCGGTCCGGCATTGGCGCGCGCGCGGTTGGCGGCCCATTGTTCGGCGGCATAGCAGGCCAGCGCATCGTTGCCGTCGACGCGCAGCCCGGCCATGCCATAGCCCAGCGCACGCGCGGCGAATGTGGTCCGTTCCGCCCCGGCAAAGCCGCTGAAGCTGGAAATCGCCCACTGGTTGTTGACCACGTTGAGGATGACCGGCGCGTTGTAGACGGTCGCGAAGGTGCACCCCGAATGGAAGTCGCCTTCCGCCGTGCTGCCTTCGCCCAACCAGGCCGCGGCGATGCGGCTGTCGCCCTTGATCGCGCTGGCCATGGCCCAGCCCACCGCCTGCGGGGTTTGCGTGGCAAGGTTGCCGCTGATGGTGAAGAAGCTGTGTTCGCGGCTCGAATACATGATCGGCAGCTGGCGGCCCTTCAGCTTGTCGCCCTTGTTCGAATAGATCTGGTTGATCATCTCGATCAGCGGATAGCCGCGCTGGATCAATATGCCCTGCTGGCGATAGCTGGGGAAGACCATGTCGTCGCCCGCCAGCGCCATCGAGGCGGCAACGCTGGTCGCCTCTTCGCCGGTGCACTTCATGTAGAAGCTGGTCTTGCCCTGCCGCTGGCCGCGAAACATGCGTTCGTCAAAGGCGCGGGTCATGGCCATGTGCCCCAGCATGCGGCGCAGCGTATCGGGGGCAAGCTTGGGATCCCATGGGCCATGCGCCTGGTTGTCCTCGCCCAGCACGCGGATCAGACCAAAGGCCAGCGGGTGCATGTCCATGGGGTCGCCGGTTTCGTCAGGGCGCGGCTGGGCGCCGGCCTGCGGGATCCGCAGGTGCGAGAAGTCGACCGCATCGCCGGGCCGGAATTTCGGTTCGGGAACGTGCAGCGCCAGCCTGGGGCGGTTGCCGCCCCGTTTCGCCGCTCCGTCGGGCCTGTCGGCCATAGAGATTCTCCCAGACGCAATCTTACGCGTTTGCGTTATATTATTTCACGCGCGCAAAGCGGTCAAGGGAGAGCCGGTTCACACGGCGACGGGCGCCCTGATGGCCCCGTGCGGCGTGTAGTCGCGAACCTCGAAATCCTCAATGCGATAGTCGAAGATCGTGGGCGGGCGCCGCACGATATCGAGCCGGGGATGCCCTTGCGGCTCGCGCTCCAGCTGTTCGCGAATCAGGTGTTCGTGGTTGAGATAGAGGTGCGTGTCGCCGCCCATCCACACGAACTCGCCTGGCTCCAGCCCCGCCTGTTGGGCAAGCATCCGGGCCAGCAGCGCCGCCGACCACAGGTTGAACGGCAGACCCAGCGCGACATCGCAGCTGCGTTGATAGAGCGCGCAATTGAGCCGTCCGTCGGCGACGTGGAACTGATAGGTCTTGTGACACGGCGGCAGCGCCATCCGGCCGAGCTCGGCCACGTTCCAGCCTTCGATGATGTGGCGCCTGCTGCCTGGATTGTTGCGCAACGATTCGACCACTTCGGCGACCTGGTTGATCCCCGGGCCCTTCTCGTAGAGCCCGTCCTTGCGATAACGGTAAGTCGGCCAGTCGACCCATTGCTTGCCATAGACCGGGCCCAGATCGCCCCAGCGCGCCGCAAAGCCTTCGTCATCGGCGATCCGCTGGACGAACTCCTCCAGCGCAATCTCCTCGCCGGTTTCCTTGACGTAGCGCGCGTGCGGCCATTCGTTCCAGATCTTCACCCCCTGCACCACCAGCGGGCGGATATTGGTTTCACCGGTGAGGAACCACAGCAGCTCGCGCGTCGCGGTCTTCCAGTAGACCCGCTTGGTCGTGACCAGCGGCATGGCTCCACCGGCAAGGTCGAAGCGCAAGGTGGCGCCGAATACCGAGCGCGTACCGATACCCGTGCGATCGGCACGTTCGCTCCCTTCGAACCAGATGCGCCGCATCAGTTCGAGATACTGGTGTTCGTAATGGTCGCGCGCGGCCGGCATCGTGCTTCCCATCAGGCGGGTCGTCCAAGAATGGAGCGGACAGCGGCCCGCCGCAATCGCGCACGGCCTATCCATCCACAGCGCCCGCGATACAGGGACGATCAAGGAGGCACCACGGGCTTGCAATTCGGTCCGCGGGTCGAACCCATCTGCCTCAACAGCCACCGCCCGCTGGCCGATTAATTTCGGGTGACGGGTGTTTCCCGCTTGAAAGCCATGGGCCCCGTCGCTATTGGGCGCGCCTGCTTCGCACCCGCCGCATCAGATTGCTGCGGGCCGATCGGTCGGGGAGTAGCTCAGCCTGGTAGAGCACTGTCTTCGGGAGGCAGGGGCCGGAGGTTCGAATCCTCTCTCCCCGACCAATTATCGCCTTGGCTACGCTGTCCGCTATTCAAGGAATCGCGGACAGGCTTCCGAAGTGAAGCGCCCAGAACTGCCGCAACAATCGTGCCGGCGCCAAGCGTCAGAACAATACTGAAAATGACGATCGGTAGCCACAATAGCTTGCCGCCTTGCCCCTCGATCGGCCACCCGGACGAGCCAAGCTGGCCGGCCCGGAACGCGTAAGTGACAACGGATGCCACGATCATGGCCGCGCATGTGCTGGCCACCAGTTGCAAGCCTTGCCATCTTCGCCGCTGCCGCCGGATCATCTTTGCTACTTGATCCGCGACCTCGATGCCATCGGTCCCGTCCGATTGCCCAAGTCCGCGAATGAGTTCGGCTTCAAAGGGACTCATCTCCCGCTCCAATCTGCCAGGCATGCCCGCAACGTCGAGACGCCGCGCGCGATGTGCGACTTCACCGTTCCGAACGGCAGGTCGAGCGCGACGGCGATCTCGCTATGGCTCATCCCTTCACCATAGGCCAGAATGATACAAGTGCGTTGGGCCGGTGCGAGTCGTCCCAGCGCGGCATCGAGATCCATCGCGCACGCGATGGCCGTCTCGGGCGATGGTTGTGTCGCGACGGCGTCCCACTCGGGCTCAGCATCCGGCACCGCACCGCGCCGAACCGCGTCGATCAGCAGATTGAGCGCGATCCGGCGCAGCCAGCTTCGGAACGCGTCCGGATTCTTCAGCGTGTGCAATTGGCGCCACGCGCGCAGGAACGTCGATTGCGCCAGGTCCTCGGCGAGGGCCGCATTGCCGCTCGCACGCCGCAGCAGCGCACCGACATAGCCCTGGTGCGAACGGACCAGCGCGGCGAACGCCGCTTCGTCACCGCTGATCGCCAGCAGCACCGTGCGGCGCTCGGCCCCTGCGACATCCATGCGCGCGCCTCAGCCCGGTCTGCGTGCGTGCCTGAGCCAGCGCCCGCAAACGATCAGGCCGCCGCCCAAGGCCGCACCGAATGCGGCCAGCGCGAACAGCGGCACCGGCACGCCTCCCACCATCATGACCAGCACCAGTCCGGCAAGGACGGCCCCCGCGCTGGCGAAAAGCGTGAGCATGCCGAGCATCATCAGACGCTCGATCCAGCTGAGTCCGGCAGGTTCGCGGAGTTCGGAAATGCGTGCAGTGTCGATCAGCACTCCCTTTTCGATTGCCAGCCGGATGGTCCGCTCCGTTTCGCTCGCCGAACGGTGGCCGATCCAGGACAGGGCCGTACCCAACACGGTCAAGGCCGTGAATATGACGATCAACTCCATCGTTTCCTCCCATTTGCTCAATTTGAAGACGAAGATTGCGGGCCAATCGGATGCATCGGCCAGCAATTTTCCTGCGACGCTGCATCCGAACGACCGCCTGCATGCGTCTCAGACGCGTGGCACATCCGCCGTGCCGGGGAAGGAATCAGATGTACCACGAAGAATCTCGACGCGTTGCCATCTTGCATGCGACCACGGCGCTGGCACTCTTATTCCTGGTGGGCTGCGGCGGCGAGGGCACGCCGGCGACCCTGGCCATCCCGACGCCCATGCCGAATCCAGCGCCGGCACCGACGCCAATCCCAACATCAACGCCGCCGAACGGGCAGCCCCCTCCCGACCTGATCTTTACCGGCGACGGCGTCCAGTCGCCGACGTCGCGGCAGGAGCTCTTCACGATCTATCAGGACGGGAGCGCGCGGACTCAGCTCAGTTCCGACGGGCTTAACCATTTCTTGCCGCATTACTCTCCCGACGGCAGGCGAATAGCCTATACCAAGTTTTTCAGAGGTGGTTACGGGTCGGCGGACGCGATTACCGACGTCGTCGTCTATGACGTCGCTTCCAGGATCGAGACGCGGCTGACCAATCTCGACAACGGCTGGCAGCCGGTCTGGTCGCCGGACGGCACGCGGATCGCCTTCGGCACGAATAGCGGAAGCGAGCTCCGGCTGATGAACGCGGACGGCTCCGGCCAGCGTCTGGTCGGCCGTCCCGGCGGGTCTCCTGACGACCTCCAATGGGGCGATTGGCTCTGGTCGAGCGACAATTGGATCTATTTCGTCGTCGTCCAGCGGATCGACGGCTGCTTCAAGACGCGGATCGACCGCATTCGCCCGGACGGCAGCGGACGCGTGCGGATCACCGACGGCGGTCCAAATTGCACGCCCGACGGGTTCGAGCAGAGCGGCGACGCGGATCCCGCGATCAGCCCGGACGGACGGACGATCTACAGCTCGCGCGGTCTGCCGCTAAGGGTCCCCGGGCAGCCCGACGCAACCGTGCGGCATCTATACCGCTTCTCCAGCGATCCTTACACCGTGGACAAGGTGGAAACCGACCTGAGTTTGCCGGCCAAGGCGGATTGCATTGCGGGCGTACCAAAAGTCTCGCCCCGCGGTGCCCGGATCGCCTTTTTCCTGTTCTGCCCTTCCGACCCTGCACGGATCGGGATCACACTCACCGACCCGGACGGCACCGCCTTCACTTTCATCACACCGGGGTTCGGCCCCGACTGGCATCCCACAGCGCGCGATTGAGTCTGAGCGATCCAAGAGCAGCGGTTGCTGCAAGTTCAACGTCCGCCTTCAGAGTGATTTCCGGGCCGCCAGATGATTCCATCTGGCTCGAAATCACGCTACCCTCCGCGCAGCGTTTTCACCCCGTAATCGCGTTCGAACAGGTAGAGCAGGATCCGCGCCGCTTCGCCGCGCGGCCCCTCGAGCCCGCCGTCGCGCTCGATCAGCAGGCGCGCGTCGTCATAGGCCTTGGGCAGCAGCGCGGTGATCTGCTCGAAACTGGCGACGGTGAAGGGCGTGTCGCCCGACTGGCGCGTGCCGAGCAATTCGCCGCCGCCGCGCAGGCGCAGATCCTCTTCGGCGAGACGGAAGCCGTCCTGCGTCTCGCGCATGAGTCTGAGCCGTTCCTGCGCGGTTTCGGACAGTGCATCTCCGTGCATCAGGACACAAAAGGATTTCTCCGAACCGCGCCCCACGCGGCCGCGCAGCTGATGCAATTGCGCCAGCCCGAAGCGCTCGGCCTGTTCGATCACCATCAGCGTCGCGTTGGGCACGTCGGCCCCCACCTCGATCACCGTGGACCAGCACCACCTCTCCCCCGAAGCGTTCGGCCAGCGCGGCAAAGATACGGTTGAACACGCCCATGCGGCTCCAGCGGATGAAGCGGTTGTAGATTGTCTTGTGCGGCCCGTAGCCTTTGGGGGCATCGCGCCACATCAGCCCATGCTTGACGACGTAGATGATGCCCGACACGATCCGCCGGTCATCGACCCTCGGCACCCCATGCGACAGCGGGAAAAACGGCTCGATCCGGTGCATCTGAGCCTCACTCAGCATAAACGGTAAATCCATCGAAAGCGCCTCCTTGACGCCGCCATTGAATCAACCCTTTGAATCAACCCTTCGCGCCTGACGCAGGCGCTTTAATAGGTCCTGAGCCTAAGGGTAGGTCGCGGAAATAGAAGACGCATCTCCGACGCGGCAAAAATTTTTGAGGGCTGCGCCATCGTCGCGCGTATAACTAACGAGGCTAACGAGGTTACACCGTGGACATAGACAAAGCATTGGCGCGATTGGCGGATGCGCCGCTCAATCATATTGATTTATCGCAAGTTGAGATGGGTGTAATGAGCGGTCTCGCCCAATCCGCGTCAGTTATCAGATCGCAAACACCTATCAGATTTGGTGCTGTAGCCGCCGCAATGATTGTTGGTATCAGCCTCGGCGGAGTAGCGGTGGCAAACAGTCAAAGCAGCGCGCCACTGGTCTCCGGGGCACATCTGGCACCTTCTGCTTTGCTGGTATCTCCCCAATGAATCCCGCCCGCCGAGCGATTATCGCAACTATGGTTCTCGCGTTTCTTGCCGGCATTGGCGGTGCTTTTGTAGGCACAAAATTGCTTACCCCCGACGCGCCACAGGATAATGCGCTGCACGAGTTGCTCCATAGCAAATTGAACCTGTCAGCAGACCAGGACAATGATATTGCAAAGGAAGAGAAACGTTTTGCACTCGTGCGCGCACAACTTGAGGCCGAGGCACATGCCGCCAATGTAGAACTGGCTAAAGCAATTCAAACGAGCAAGCGAGACGGACCTGATGTGCAAGCGGCGATTGAGCATGTCCACATCGCTCTTGGCCGATACCAAAAAGAAACCGTCAGTCATATTTTCAGGATGCGTTCGGTTTTAACGGAAGAGCAGGCAAAGATTTTTGACCGCTCTGTCTCGCAAGCGCTGATGCAAGAGCAACAGTGATATCGGATTCTGAGCTTTCTGACGGGGCGTTATGTGAGCGAGCCGTCGCTGGCGACGCAATAGCCTTTGCTTCCATCATGCATCGTTATAAATTGCCGGTATTTTCTTTTGTCCAGCGATATGTTGGCGGCAACGATGATGCGCATGATTTGCTACAGCAGGTTTTCATCGCTGCTTGGCAATCGCTCGCTAGCTACGATGTCGACCGCCCTCTCGGGCGTTGGCTCACAGCCATCGCGCTAAACAAATGCCGTGACCACAGCCGCAAGGCCAAAGTTCGCCGGTTCTTTCAGCTTGCGTGGCCAATGGACGCTGCTGATATTCCAGATGCCGCGCCGAATGCCGATCAAAAGATGAATGCTGACCAAGAGCTGGTGTTGCTCGACAGGGCCATTGCACAACTGCCGCCCGCACTCAAAGAGCCGCTGTTACTGACCGTCTTTGAAGGTCTCAGCCATAGCGAAGCAGGCGCGGAGCTTGGAATCAGCGCAAAAGCTATCGAAGGCAGAACGCGTCGCGCACGCCAAGCTCTGGAACGTCAAATCAATGAGTGGGTTAACAATTCTTGAGCGAGGAACGAACATAAAACAATATTTCGTCATTTTTTTGACATCGGCCATGCTGGCAGATTGTGGGTCGAGTCCGCAAGACACAAATGCATCGAATGTAGAAGAGGCAAGGAATGGTTCGCTGACCAACGCTGCTGAAGAGGTGGTCGATGCTTTTCACACAGCACTCAAAGCTGGCGATGCTAAGGGAGCAATGGCGCTGCTGCCCGACGATGTGCTGATATATGAAGGGGGAGGTGCTGAAAAGAGCAAGGCTGAATATGCGTCGCACCACTTGGAGGCCGACATCGCGTTCTTGAAAGGGATCATGCAAAGTATATCAGCGCGTTCCGCAAAAGCGACGGGCGATATGGTGTTGGTAACAAGCCAAGGCGAGACGACAGGCACGTATAAGAACAAAGCAATCAACAGCACTTCAGCCAAACGATGGTGCTGCGCCTGATCGACGGCCAATGGAAGATCGTCCATCTTCACTGGTCGTCAGCGGACATCAAGCCAATCGTGCCGACACCGTAAAAAAGATCACGCTTTGGGGGCTGCTCCCAATCCGCGCGTATAACGGTTATGGCAAGAGTGATTACCCGATGAAGCTGATGCTGATCCGGCTGCGATTTGGTGTCGGCGTGATGTTGCTGGGCGCTGCGGTTACGGCGTTATCACCGGCCTTGGCGCAGGACCATACCCCCGTTGCGTCGTTGCACGATGCGTTTGAGCGTGCCGCTGCGCGATTACCCGAGGCTGCTGCCAGCCCCGCGTTGAAAGCACAGGTTGACGCACAGCGCCGCACCGCAAGCGGGCCCTTTGTAGGACCGCCAGTTGCAAGTGGTGATATTCTAACCCGTCAAAGCGGTATAATCGAGCAAGAGGCCCGCGTTTCAGCCGCAATCAGATGGCCTGGTGAAGGGCGCGCTGGTATCGGCGCAGCGGCGCTAGCTGGCGATGCTGTAAATGCGAAGCTGGTGGCGGCCCAGCTTGCGTTCGCGGGCGATATCCGAACTGCATATTGGCAATTGGCAGGTGCGCGTAGTGCAGTTGAAATAGAACAACAGCATGTTGAGATTGCTCGCATCGAAACCGAGCAAATCGCAAGATTAGTACAAGCCGGTGTGCAGGCGAGGCGGGAATTATTGGTATCCCAGGCCGACCTTGCTGCGGCAATGGGGCGGCTTTCTGCTTCCGAGAGCAATCTGGCCGAAGCGCAGGCATCGGTTGAGGCATTGATCGGTGACGCGCCAGACACATTTGTGGATGAGGGCCTATCATCAAGCACAGATATCGAAACCCACCCGGCGCTGCGCGCAGCAGAAGCGAACGCCAAGGCATTGGAAGCCAGCGCCGCATATGCGCGGTTTGGCACGCGCCCCAGAGTTGAGGGGACTATTGGTGTCCGCCGTGAGCGTAACGATCCGCGTGGCAATTACGAAGATGCGTTGCTCGTGGGCATCGCGGTGCCGCTCGGTCGCGATCAGCGTGCGATCGCCGATGCGAGCGGTGCGCGTGCCGAAGCCTTGACCGCCGTTGCCGAGGCGGCGCGGTTGCGGTTGCGGTTGATCGCAGGCCAGAGAGCGGCATCGATGCGCCTGTCAATTGCAGAACGCGCGCTTGTTGATGCCGAGACGCGGCAATCTGCACTGCGCGAGGCGCTCATGCTGACCGAACGTGGCCGGACGGAGGGCGAGATTGGCTATATCGAATATCTACGTGCGCGGCAGGCACTGTTCGATGCAGACCGCGATTTAGGAGCCGCCCGCATTGCGAGATCGGCGGCGATTTCTAACCTCAATCAAGCGACGGGTGTTTTGCCATGATTTTCAGATACTTCATGGCATCCATTGCCGCTGCATTTTTGGTATCCATACCATATTCATCGCACGCGCATGGCGATGAAGATCACGGAGTTGCGGCTGCTGCCAGCGCGCCGGCTGGAGCAAAGCCCCGAATTGAGGCGCGAACAGCTACATTGGAACTCGTTGCGGCGGTTGATGCCGACGACATGACGATCTGGATTGATGGATGGGCTGACAATGCACCGATAACCAATGCAAATGTAAACGTCACAATCGACGGCCAGAGCAAACCGGCAAAATTAGCGAACGGTGTATACACCGTGTCAGACCCCAAACTTGAGTCCGCAGGAACTCATCAGGTGGCTTTCCTTGTGACGCGCGCCGGAGCGGTCGAGTCGTTATTGGCTGAACTGAAAATTCCAGAAGCAGAAGCATCGCTATCAAGCGGTGGATGGACCTATTGGATTGTAGCGGCGGGCATTGCAGTGTTGACTATCGTTGCCTTCATCTTTTGGCGCTCGCGTAAGGCGGGCGCAGCCTTGATTATGCTCGCGGTGGGGTTCTTTTTCATTCAGCCCCGAGCCATTCAGGCGCACGGCGATGAAGATCATGGCGCTCCAGCAGCGCCTGGAACCACCGGTGGCAACGTGATTGGCGGCGGAGATGCCGCAATGCGACTGCCAGACGGTGGCATCTTTGCACCAAAGACCGTTCAGCGGATCATCGGTCTGCGAACAATTGTAGCGACGGATGGTTTTGCTACACCGTCTGCCAATCTCACCGGCCAAATCATCGCTGATCCGCGTCGCGGCGGTCTGGTGCAAAGCGCGACCGGGGGACGCGTCAGTGCAGGTGCATCTGGAATTGCGGTCATCGGACAATCGGCACGTGCTGGACAGATATTGGCAATCATCGAACCGCCTCTTCAGGCAATAGATCGTGCGTCGCTATCACGCGAGTTGGGCGATCTTGATCAGCAAATCGCGCTTGCCGCCAATCGAGCGACTCGGCTCCGTCGGCTTGAAGGCGTGGTGCCGCACCGTGAAATTGAAGAGGCATCAATCACCCTGCGCGGCCTGCAATCGCGTCGCGCAGGATTGAGTCGAGCGACAGCGGCGCGCGAAGTGCTGCGCGCCCCCATCAGCGGTGTCATCTCGGTAAGCGGTGTCCGCGTTGGCCAGGTCGTTGCTGCACAAACTACGCTGTTCGAGATTGTCGATCCGTCGCGTCTCTATGTCGAAGCCAATCTGTTCGACCGTCGCCCTATATCGAATGGAGCAAACGCGGTTGGCAAGACTAGCGACGGCGCGACATTCAATCTGGTGTTTGAAGGCGCTGGCCTTGCCGACCGGGGGCGCACGGCACAGGGGCTTTTCCGTATTGTCGGTGCGCCGCCACGTTTGCGCGTTGGCGAAAGCGTAACGATTGCGGCACCACTGGGTGAGCCGGTCGCAGGTGTCGTCGTGCCGCGTGCCGCGCTTATCAGCGGTTCAAATGGTTTGACATCGGTGTTTGTCAAAACGCGCGCCGAAGGCTTTGCCCTGCGCAATGTGACCACCGCGCCGGTCGACGCTGACAATGTGGCGATACTTTCAGGGGTCAAAGCGGAAGAGCGTGTGGTGACGATCGGGGCAACTTTGCTCGGCCAGGTTCGCTAAGCATGTTCGACACCATCGTCGCCTTTTCGCTGCGCAACCGGATACTCGTCTTGTTTGCGGCGTTTGCGCTGGTTGCGATGGGGCTGGTGTCGGCAAGCCGGCTGCCGGTCGACGTTCTGCCCAATCTCAATCGTCCAGTCGTAACAATATTGACTGAGTCGCCGGGCCTTGCACCACCTGAAGTGGAAACTTTAGTCACCCGCCCAATTGAAACTTCGATGAGCGGCGTTCCCGGGGTTGAACGGGTTCGTTCGGTTTCCGGCATCGGGCTGTCAGTGGTCTATGTCGAGTTCGACTGGAGCGAGGACGTCTTTCGCGCACGCCAACAGGTGGCAGAGCGGCTGACGCTCGTGCGCGAGCAAATCCCGCCGGGAACAGTTCCCCAGATGGGACCAGTAACGTCGATCATGGGCGAAATCATGCTTGTCGCCATTCCTTATGGCAAAGCCAGCCCGATGGAAGCGCGCGAGATTGCTGATTTTCAGATCCGCCCCCGCCTGCTTACTATTCCTGGCGTTGCACAAGTTATCCCGATTGGCGGCGAGGTACGGCAATATCGCGTCTCGCCTGATCCAGCCGCGATGGCGGCACTTGGCATAACGCTTGACCAGATTGACCGGCAGTTGCGCGAGTTCGGCACTAACAGCGGCGGCGGTTTCGTCGATCAGTTTCAAAAAGAGTATTTGATCCGGGGGGTTGCGCAGACAACGCGGATCGAAGATCTACGCGCGCTAGTCGTTGGCGAAAGTGCGAGCGGGCCTGTGCGACTGTCGCAGGTTGCCTCGGCTGACTTTGCGGCGGGTTTCAGGCGCGGCGAGGCCGGTTATGATGGCGCGCCAGCGGTGGTGATTGCCGTGCAGAAGCAGCCAACCGCCGATACGATAGCGGTAACAACGCAGGTAGAAGCCGCGCTAAAAGAGATTACCGCAACACTGCCCGACGGTATCAGCGCAGATAAGGTCCAGTTCCGCCAGGCCAATTTTATTGAAACCTCGATCGGCACACTCCAGAAAGTTTTGATCGAAGCGGCAATCGTTGTCGCAATCGTGCTTTTTCTGTTTCTTCTCAATACCCGCACAACAGCAATTTCACTCATATCCCTGCCGATATCGATTTTAATTACAGCCATTGTATTTTCCATTTTCGGCCTGTCGATTAACACAATGACACTTGGTGGACTGGCGATTGCGATCGGCGAATTGGTCGATGATGCCGTCGTTGACGTGGAAAATGTGTTTCGGCGTTTACGAGAGAATGCAGCATCGCCCGAACCGAAATTATCGCTTGTCGTCATCGCCCATGCGTCGAGCGAAGTGCGCTCAGGAATTGTCTATGCCACCGCAATCATCATCCTAGTCTTTCTGCCGTTGTTCTTTTTGGGCGGCGTCGAAGGACGCCTGTTTGCCCCGTTGGGTCAAGCCTATATCGTGTCGATCCTCGCAAGCTTCGTCACCGCCGTTACACTGACACCAGTTCTGTGCTATTATCTGCTTCCCAAGATTGCGCAGATTCATGCCGAGCGCGAGTCTGGTTTGGTGGCCCGACTTAAGCGTGCAAATGCGTGGATATTAGAATGGGGCTTTGCCCGCGTGCGCGGTATTTTAATCGCGGCTGGCATTGTCAGTGTCCTGGCCATCGGGGGCGCCTTATTGCTACCCCGTGCATTTCTACCGACATTTAACGAAGGTAGCTTTGTTGTCGGCTTTCAGCTCGAACCCGGCATTTCGCTCGAAGCCTCAAGCCAATTGGCGGCGACCGCAGAAAAGCTCCTGCTCCAAATACCGCAGGTTGAAAGCGTCAGTCGCCGGACAGGGCGGGCCGAACTCGATGAACATGCGGAGGGTGTGCATTCAAGCGAACTCGACGTGGCCCTGAAACCCGACACCGAAGATCGAGACGCGGTTGCTGAAACCATCCGCAAGCAATTGGCCATATTGCCCGGTTCTATCTCGGTTGGTGCGCCCATCGGTCACCGGCTCGATCATTTGCTCTCCGGCGTGCAGGCGCAAATCGTCATAAAGATATTCGCAGAAGATTTGGACGCCGCGCGGGCCAGTGCCGAGCAGTTGCGTGCCGCTGCTGTCGAGATTCCAGGTGTCGTCGATTTGCGGGTCGAAAAGCAGGTGCGCGTGCCGCAACTCGACCTGCGGATCGATTATGAGCGGGCAAGCGGTTACGGCATCACGCCCGCAGCGGTGTCCGACGCGATCGCAACCTTGTCCAACGGCAAGATTGTCAGCCGCGTGGTTGACGGCCTCAAACGCTATGATGTGGTACTGCGGCTCCCCGATGAAACACGCACGACTGCGGCCCTGGCCGATCTGCTGATCGAAACGCCTAGAGGGCCGGTTCCTTTGCGCAACTTGGCGGAAATCATCGAAACGGATGGCCCCAACCAGATACTGCGCGAAGGCGGAAAGCGCCGGATCGTGGTTTCCGCCAACGCGGCACCGGGCGCCAATCTGGGCAGCATAGTGACGGCGATTGAGGCGGAAGCCGCCAAACTCAAGCTGCCTGTTGGTGGTTTTGTCCGCGTCGAGGGCCAATTCGAGGCACAACGCGAAGCGGTACTTACAATTGGTGGCCTGTCACTTGTTTCATTCGGTTTGATCTTCGTTTTGCTGTTCACGCGATATCGTTCAGCTAAGCTTGCACTTATCATTATGGCCGGTGTCCCAATGGCGTTGGTTGGGTCGGTGCTAGCGCTTGCGCTTGCAGGATTGCCGCTTTCGGTCGCCAGCATGGTCGGGTTCGTTACTCTCACAGGCATTGCTTCACGCAACGGTATTTTGAAAGTCAGCCACTATATCAATCTAGTGCTTCATGAAGGCGAGACATGGAGCGACGCAATGATCATTCGTGGCACGCTCGAACGGTTGACGCCTGTGCTCATGACCGCTCTTGCCGCGGGCCTTGCGCTCACCCCCCTGCTTATCGGCGCTGACGAACCTGGAAAAGAGATCCTTCATCCGGTTGCGGTGACGATCTTTGGTGGCCTGTTGTCAGAAACATTACTCGACGCGCTCATCACGCCAATCTTGTTCCGGTTATTTGGCCGGACAACGCTTGAACGCCTTGTCGATGAAGCCAGCCAGTCAGGTAACCTACAGGCTTATTAGATCTCGAGAGAAGGATACGTCTCATGAAAAAAGCGTTATTACTTATTGCTTTTTCTATTTTTACACTCAGCGGTTGCGGAGAAAAAAAGCATGATGACGGTCATACCGATGCCGATCATGCAGCAATTGCCGCCAAAGAAGCCGCAGGCGGTGAACATGCCGGAATGGACATGGGCGAGGCTGGCCACAACCATAGTGCGGCGACGTTAAAAGTTGCGCTGGCGCCAGCGGGCGCGTTCACAGCGGGCAAGCCGCAGTCGATGACGCTCACTCTGACCGATGTAAAAACCGGTGCACCAATCGGTCCGGATCAACTGGCACTCGCCCACACAAAAAAGCTGCATCTTTTCATCGTTGATGCAAGTTTGACCGACTATCAACATATCCATCCGGTGCCGGGTGCCAGATCTGGCGATTGGACGTTCAGCTTCACGCCCAGATTTGGACGGACATACCGTGTGTGGGCAGACGCAACGCGTGCCGGTGGGGATCAGGAGTATATGTTTGCTGACCTCGCTGCTGGAAGCGAAAAAGCACCTGCGCCGGACGCAAAACCAGTCGCGACAGCGGAGATGGACGGCCTCAAATTCGCGCTCTCGTTCGCCGGCCCAGTAAAAGCAGGCGAAGGCATTATAGGCAGCGTGGCGATTGTCGACGCGAAATCTGGCAAACCCTTTACTCAGCTTCAACCGATTATGGGAGCGTTCGGTCATGTTGTGGCCTTTTCGCGCGATTGGGGTTCGATTGAGCATGTCCACCCGCAAGGCATTGAACCAAAGACCGACAGTGATCGCAGCGGGCCTGTTGTCGGATTTCACATGGAGCCGAAAAACAGCGGCGTTATGAAGATATTCGTCCAAATCATGGCGAATGGCAGGGAAGTGATCGTGCCCTTTACCTTAACGGTTGGCAAATAGGCACATTTACGGACAGGGCTGGCTCAATCGCCATCGCTCGTAATCATCGACAAGTGGCTTGCGAATTGACAAATGCTGGCCGCTCGCCCAGTTTAAGGTTCAAATGAAAACTCTGTTTCGCCATTTTCTGCTGTTGGGGGTCATGCTTGGCCTCTTGTGGCAGGGCGTGGCCTATGCGGCGCCGCCTTGTGCAGAAATGCAGCATGAACAGAGCGTCGCAATGGCGGGTATGGCCGATTGCATGGATGCCGAAAAGCAATCGCGTGATAATGTGCCTCCCTGCAAGGACATGAAGGCCGGCTGCTCCGCAATGGTAGGCTGTGCCTCCCTAGCTGCCCTTGAGACCATGCCTGTAGCGGTTGCCTTGCAAACTGGCTTGGCAGAGGTCGCCTTATGGCCGACGTCGCCAATGCTGCTCGGGCGCAACGAAGCCCCGATACTTGAGCCTCCGACGATCCTTGGTTGAACCGATTGGCGTTCGGCAGCTTCGATGCCGCCGCGCGCCCTGACTCACGTTCAATCAAGGAAATTCAACATGAAAACGATTCTTACTATTGCCGTCGCCTTTGCGGCGCTCGCAACTTCATCCGTCACACTCGCGAACGATCACGGCCCCGGCCATTGGGAATGGCAATCGCGCCCGACGCCGGGTCCGAACAAGTCCAACCTGCCTTCGCGTGTCCGGGTCTGGGTCAAGGATGACCAAGCCAAGGTAGCGAACTGCGATTGCGACATGATGAAAGTCGCTGCCGCCGATTGCATGATGATGCCCGGTAAGGGCGCTTCTCCCCCCAAAGGCTGACGGATGTCGTCCCGGCCTGCGCTTCGAGCGTGGGCCGGGGCGATCCTGTCCGCCTCTCAAGGTAATAGGGGGATATTTCATGCACAAATTTATTGGTGCGACGTTGCTGTTGTTGCCTGCAACGCTTCATGCCGAACCGCTGACGTTCGAGGCTGCGCTTCAGCGCGCGCGAAGCGAAGCTCCAAGCCTGAAAGGGCGCGAGGCAGGCGTTACCGCTGCGCAGTCTGCCGCGATTGCGGCTGACCAGCTGCCCGATCCGACGCTCGATTTCGGCATCCGCGATTTTCCGGTAACGGGGCCAGACGCCGGACGCTTCAATCGCGATAATTTCACGATGACGACGATTGGCGTCAGCCAGCAATTTATCAATCCTGCCAAGCGCCAGGCACGCGCCGCGCGGGCGGGTGCTGATATTGGCATCGCTGAAGCCGGGGTTGAGGTGGAGGCGCGGACCGTCCGTTTGGAAACTGCGCTCGCGTGGGTCGATCTTTATTACGCCGAACGCCAACTCGACCAACTGAAACTGCTCGATGAGAGCCTTGGCGAGCTCCAATCGACAGTCACGGCGCGCCTGACTTCGGGCAGCGCGCGGCCTTCGCAGTCCCTCGAACCCGATCAATTGCGCGCCCAAGTGAACGACCGGCGCATTGCGTTGGTAGCAGATATTGCGAAGGCACGGGCGAGGCTGTCACGCTACACAGGTGATCCCGATCCTTCTGTCACTGGCGCACCGCCCGAACTAACAATCAATCGGGCTGCGTTGCTCGCAGGGGTTGGCGAACTGCCAAGTCTGCGCGCGCTTGACGCCCAAACTGCCGCGATGGATGCCGAAACTCGACTCGCCCGCGCCGACAAGACGCCTGATTGGAAGGTCAGCGCCTCCTACGGCCGCCGTGAACCCAACTACGGTGATCTGTTCTCGGTCGGTGTCTCGATTGACCTGCCACTGTTCGGACGCAAGCGCCAAGACCCGAAGATTGCGGCACGGGCCGACGAGGCCGAACGCGCGCGGTTCGACCGGCTGGCTGGTGAGCGCGAAGCGATTGCGGCTCTGGAAGGCGACTTGGCTGAACACGCGATGCACCATGCGCGTCTGGAGAATGCGCGCGACAATCTGGTCCCGCTCGCCCGGAAGCGGGCAAAGCTCGACTTTGACAGCTACGGCGCTGGCACCGTCGATCTGGGAACGGCTTTGCTGGCAACGCTTACGGTTGCCGAAGCCGAAGTGGATCTGCTCGTCCGAGAGGCTGAAGTTGCACGCGATGCTATTCGTATCAATTTAACTTACGCGGGAGATCGGCCATGACCGACACGACACACGCAGCGCGGTGGCGTGCTGGAATACTGGCCGCAACCTTGCTTGCAGGCGGCGGCGGATATTGGCTTGGACAGCGCGGAGATGCTCCCGCAACTACCGCGACGAGCGCCGATGGCCGCGAAGTTCTCTATTATTACGACCCAATGTTTCCGCAGCAAAAATTCGACAAGCCGGGCAAATCACCGTTCATGGATATGGAGCTTGAACCCAAATATGCCGATGGGGGTGGCGCAGCTTCGGGGGCGGCGCAGGGCGTTAGCATTGACCCGTCTGCCATGCAGAATCTGGGTATCCGTATTGTTGCCGCACAAATGGGACGTCTTGCCGCTACGCTCAACGTCACCGGCACCGTCGATTTCAACCAGCGTGATGTAGCGATCATTCAAGCGCGTTCGGGCGGTTTCGTTTCCCGCGTCTATGCCCGCGCGCCCGGAGACGTGGTGCGTGCAGGCGCGCCGATTGCCGATGTGCAATTGCCCGAATGGGGCGGCGCACAGACCGAGTTTTTGAGCGTCAAGCGTCTCGGCAGGCCCGACCTGACTGCCGCTGCGCGCCAGCGGTTGCGGCTGATGGGAATGTCGGACGGTCTGATTTCGAGCGTTGACCGCAGCGGGCGCACCAATGGCACGATCACCATTACGTCGCCGATATCGGGCGTTATCCAGACACTCGATGCGCGGGCTGGCGTGACCTTGAGTCAAGGCCAGACTCTGGCACAAGTGACGGGGCTTGACACAGTATGGCTGAATGCCGCTGTTCCCGAAGCCCAAGCAGGTGCGGTTCGCATTGGGCAAAGTGCAACTGCGACGCTCACCGCGTTTCCCGGCGAGACATTTGGTGGGCGGATCATAGCCGTCCTGCCAACCACACAAGCCGATAGCCGCACGCTCACCGTTCGTATCGAGCTTCTCAATCGCGGCGGTCGTCTGCGTCCCGGAATGTTTGCAGGCGTGGCCCTTGGTGGTGATGCAAGGCCAGCACTGCTCGTGCCAAGCGAAGCGGTCATCCGCACCGGCACCCGCACGATCGTGATGCTGGCAATCGGCGATGGTCGCTATCATCCAGCCGAAATCCGCACCGGACGCGAAGGCGGTGGACAGACCGAGATTGTCGAAGGCTTGGTTGTCGGGGAGAAAGTTGTCGCGTCGGGCCAATTCCTGCTCGATTCCGAAGCCAGTCTGACCGGTATCGCAGTTCGCCCGCTGGAGCGGGATGCCGCGACCAACAAAAAAGCCGGTGCCAAGTGATCGAAGCCATCATCCGCTGGTCGGTCAAGGCGCGCGGGCTGATCGTGGTCGCTGCACTCGTGCTGATCATCTTCGGCATTGGCGCAGTTCGCACGACGCCGGTCGATGCACTGCCCGATCTTTCCGATGTGCAGGTCATCATCCGCACGACCTATCCGGGCCAAGCACCGCAAATTGTCGAGAATCAGGTAACCTATCCGCTGACGACGACGATGCTCTCCGTACCCGGTGCGCGGGTGGTGCGCGGCTATTCGTTTGTTGGCGATAGCTTTGTCTATGTGCTGTTTGAAGACGGCACCGATCTTTATTGGGCGCGAAGCCGCGTTCTCGAATATCTATCCCAAGTGCAAGGCCGCCTGCCAGAAGGCGCCACCGCCTCGCTCGGCCCCGACGCAACCGGCGTGGGCTGGATTTACGAATATGCGTTGGTCGACAAGAGCGGACGGCATGATCTCGCGCAGCTCCGCAGCATTCAGGACTGGTTCTTGCGCTATGAACTGAAAGCGGTTCCCGGCGTTGCCGAAGTGGCCAGTATCGGCGGGATGGTGAAGCAATATCAGGTCGTGGTCGATCCGCAGCAGCTCGCGTCCTACGGCGTCACAGCAAGCGAAGTCTCCGACGCCCTCAAACGCGCCAATCAGGAAACAGGCGGGGCGGTCGTCGAGATGGCCGAAGCCGAATATGTTGTGCGCGCCACCGGCTATCTGAAAACATTGGATGATTTCCGTGCGGTGCCATTGCGCAATGCGTCGGGCGGCATAGCTGTCACGATCGGTGATGTTGCCACGGTGCAAATCGGCCCGGATATGCGGCGCGGGATTGCCGAACTCAATGGTGAAGGCGAAGTCGCGGGCGGTGTGATTGTCATGCGGCAAGGCAAGAATGCCCGTGAAGTCATCGAAGGCGTGCGGGACAAACTGGCGGAATTGAAAGCGGGCCTGCCCAAAGGTGTCGAGATTGTCACAACCTACGACCGTTCTGGCCTCATCGACCGCGCGGTTGAGAATCTCACGTCCAAATTGTTTGAGGAGTTTGCAATTGTCGCACTCGTCTGCGGGCTGTTCCTGTGGCACGCAAGATCGGCTTTGGTAGCGATCCTGACACTGCCGCTTGGCATCCTGATTGCCTTCATCGTGATGCGGGTGCAAGGACTCAACGCCAACATCTTATCACTCGGCGGTATCGCGATTGCCATCGGTGCGATGGTCGATGCGGCGGTGGTGATGATCGAGAACGCGCACAAGCATCTCGAACGCTGGGCGCATGACAATCCTGACAGCGAACTGAAGGGTGATGAACGCTGGCGCGTTATCACCGATGCCGCTGCCGAAGTAGGGCCAGCGTTGTTCCTCAGCCTGCTCATCATCACATTCTCGTTTATCCCGATCTTCTCGTTGCAGGGCCAGGAGGGGCGGCTGTTCGCGCCGCTCGCCTTCACAAAAACCTATGCAATGGCCGCGGCGGCAATCCTGTCGATCACGCTGGTCCCGGTGCTGATGGGCCAGCTCATCAGAGGCAAGATTCCTGCCGAAGACAGTAACCCGATCAACCGCTGGCTGACCCGCATTTACCGACCGGCGCTCGATTGGGTATTGGAGAAACCGAAGCAAGCCTTGCTGATTGCCGGGCTGGTATTCGCATCAAGCCTGTGGCCGATATGGCAGACTGGCGGCGAGTTCATGCCGCAAATGAACGAAGGTGATTTGCTGTATATGCCATCGGCGCTTCCGGGGGTTTCGACCGCGAAAGCGTCGATGCTGCTCCAGCAAACCGACCGGCTCATCAAAACCGTGCCGGAGGTGGAAAGCGTGTTTGGCAAAGCGGGCCGCGCCGATACCGCAACCGACCCGGCCCCGCTCGAAATGTTTGAAACGACGATCCGGTTCAAGCCCAAGAGCGAATGGCGCGCAGGCATGACACAAGACAAGCTGATCGACGCGCTCGATGATGTGGTGAAAGTTCCCGGCCTCGCCAATTTCTGGATTCCGCCCATCCGCAACCGGATTGATATGCTGGCGACGGGCATAAAGAGCCCGATCGGTATCAAGGTATCCGGCTCGAACCTCGACGAGATTGACCGCACCGCGCGCGAGATCGAGGCGGTGGCAAAGACCGTGCCGGGGATAAGCTCGGCGCTGGCCGAACGGCTTTCGGGCGGCCGCTACATCGACGTTGCCATCAACCGCGCAAGTGCCGCGCGGTACGGCATGAACGTTGCAGATGTGCAGGCCATCGTGTCTGGGGCTATTGGCGGAGAAGTGATCGGGCAAACCGTTGAAGGACTAGCGCGCTATCCCATCACTGTGCGCTACCCCCGCGAAGTCCGCGACAGCCTGGATGACATCATCAACCTTCCGGTGCTGACTTCATCACGCCAGCAGATCACACTCGGAACGGTCGCTGATGTTCGCATCACCAATGGCCCGCCAATGCTGCGCAGCGAGAATGGCCGCCCCGCAACATGGGTTTATATCGACGGACGAGGCCGCGCGCTGACAGAGATTGTCGGTGATTTGCAACGGGCTGTGGCAGCAAAGGTAACGCTGCCTCCGGGAATCAGTGTTGCCTACACTGGCCAGTTCGAGTTTCTCGAACGGGCTACACAGCGGTTGAAGATCGTCGTTCCGGCAACATTGCTCATCATCTTTGCGCTGCTCTACGCGACGTTCCGGCGATGGGATGAAGCCGCACTCATCATGGCGACGCTCCCATTTGCGCTGACCGGCGGGGTCTGGTTGCTCTATCTGCTCGGCTATAACCAGTCAGTCGCTACCGGCGTCGGGTTCATCGCACTGGCAGGGGTTTCTGCCGAGTTCGGGGTGGTGATGCTGATCTACCTCAAACACGCGCTGGCCGAACACAAACCCGAAGATGTCGATATCGCCGTCCGCGAAGGCGCGCTTCTGCGCGTGCGCCCAAAGGCGATGACGGTCACCGTCATCCTTGCTGGCCTGTTCCCAATCCTTATCGGCACTGGCACCGGTTCCGAAGTGATGAGCCGCATCGCCGCGCCAATGATCGGTGGGATGCTCACGGCGCCATTGCTCTCAATGCTCATTATTCCGGCGGCCTATCTGCTGATGCGCAGGCCGCGCAAACACGTTCAACACCACGGAGAAACGACATGAAGAATATACTGAGGTGGTGCCGGTTTTCTGGACAGGATGCTAGGGTCAGGCCCCATTACCCCAAGCTAATCCCGGCCTGATGGATTAGTACGGGAATGAAGACGACGAGGAAGCGCTATAGCGCGGATTTTAAAGCGAAGGTGGCGCTGGAAGCGGCAGGCGATCGACAGGATGGCGGGCACCTCGGCGTGCCGGACACGAGGCCGGTCGCCGTCGGGTGCGGGAACTGATGGCGAAGATGGGCCTGACGCCGATCTACCAGCGGCCACGCACGAGCGATCCGCACCCGCAGCATCGGGTCTATCCGTATCTACTGCGCAAGCTGGCGATCGCTGAAGTATGAGTGCGTCTATCTCCATGCCTTCGAGACCGGATCGAAGCTGCGGGCTGGTCTTGGACGGTGGATCACCTATTACAACACCCAGCGCCCGCACTCAGGCCTTGCCGGGAAAACCCCGGTCGAGGCCTATCGGCGCAACGGGCAATCGGATCATGGGGGGCATGAACGACAACCGGGATTAGCTTAACTTAGCCGCCAAACTGTCCAAGAAGGCGGGACCACCTCAGCCAGCGGCCGCGAAAGCGCTGGGCGGTTCCACGCCGCTAGTTCGGCCTTGGCCGCTTTCCGAGCTTCGCAGCCTCCTTCGCGCAGTCATAGCCAAGGCCAGGCTCAGCGCAGAAATCCGGCCATTTCCCGCGATCGATCCACAGGTCGACCAGGCCGATGCGGTTCATCAGTTGAAAGAAACGCGGATAGCGCCTGATGGGTGTGGCATCGGGCCAGAACAGGATCGAATGCTGCAAGTATCGAAAAGATGTTGACCGGAGAAATCCGAATGCGCTTTCGATCTTGCCAAGCTGTACGAATACTGCGGCGATATAGGCGGCAGAATCCGGCTCCGTGGCGATTTTTGCCTCTGCCTTGCGCTCAATCTCCTGCAGGTTGAGGCGGGAAGGATCGGCCCGCCATCGCAGTAGCTCGAGTGCCAAGGGACCGGCAGCAGGCGGATATCCGGTGGTACGTGCCAACCTTTCATAAAGCGCCAGCGCTTCCTTTGGGTCCCCTTTTTCGATCATCATGCGCAAGCGCTGCCGTTTGACTTCGGGGTGTTCGGGCATGATCTGTTCAGATCGCTGCTGAACCTCGAATGCCTCGTCGACCCGCCCCACCGACATCAGACGACGGACCAGTGCACCCGACTTGCACGGCGAGGTCGGATCAAGACTTACAGCTCGCTCCAGCGGTGGCACCGCCTCCTGAGTGTAGCCGCTGACAAAGAGATACACTCCATATCGTGCAAGCAGATCGGAATTTTCCGGATCGGCACGCAGCCCGGCTTCGATGATCTTGAGACGGGATGGAAGCGTCTTGGGAGATTCGTATGGATCGAGCGAATCGGCCAGGACGATATAGTTGAGGCCATTCGCGGGATCGAGCGTGAGCGCCTTGATCGCATGACGCTTGGCCTTCTCCAAAAGGCGGGTGCGTTCGGGGCGAGGCATGTCCGCGCCACGCGCATAGATATCCCTGGTCTCCGTCATGGCCAGCAAGGTCCACCCGGCAGCCAGTTCAGGATTTTTCTTGACCATCTGGTTTGCCGCAGTCTGGGTGAGCAAATAGGAATCCTCGGCGCTGCCCTGCATAGCGGCACAGGCCGAAAATGCCGTCCGCGTCCCTTCCTTGCTGCGCAGCGGATCGGTCTGGGGCAGGGATTTGAAGGCGCAGCGAAGGATCGTCGAAAGCCCGCCGGCCGCCCGCAATCCGAGGTTGGTCATGTTATCGGATTCGTCGGAAAAACTGCCTGACCAGAGCACCGAATTGTCGCGCGTCGACACCAGTTGCACCTGCGCCTTCGATTGCCCGCCCCCTCGTTCCACCATGGTTCTGACGAGCAGTTCAGGATAAGCTGGCCCGGGTTTTTCGGGAAGGCTGTCGACAATGGAGAACTCGCGGCTGATAATCGGTGAAAGCCGTTGGAAATCCGCTGCCATGTGACTGGCAAGCGCGCTGTTCGCTGCGTTGCTTTCTCTGGCAAGAATTTGCTCGAATCCGATCTTCATCGCCGGGGAAGCATCCGGGCGAAATGCCAATCCTGCAGTCAGTGCCAGGCTCATCAAGGTGATGCCCGAAGCCAGCAGGCGCAATTTGCGATTCCTGGTGATGGCAGCACCGCGATTGGGTGCATCGTGCGCGGTGACGACTGCAACCGGACGAGCCACCGGAGCTTCGATCAGCTGCTTGAACAGCGCACTGGTTTCTGCGGCCGGGCCAACGCCCAGATCGCTGGCAAGCGCGCTTTCGATCCTGTGCCAGACGCGCCTCACGCCGTCACGGTCGCCGCATTGCGCCGCTGCCGCCATTTCCAGGCGGGCCGCAGCCTCGTTGACCGGATCGAATGCCGCCAGCCGCGCGGCAAGCTCACGCACCGCTTCGCAATTGCCCGCAGCCAGTGCCCGCTCGCCGCACTCGATTGCGGCGCGCTCGATCAGATCGTGCCAATGCGCGCGCTCGATCGCCAGCCAATCATCAAAGGCGGGATCGATACCCTCGAGATCGGCGAGCAATACTCCGCCCGCGTCGGGAATCAGTTCTGCCGTGGCGGCGGCATCGCCGATTGTCGACAGCATGACGATTGCCTCGACATCGGTGAGGAGCGACGATTTCTCGAGCGATATCCGATGCCGATCCGCCCTCAGCAGCGGCGGGACACTCGTTGTGAATGCCTTGAGTTCATGCAGACACTGGCGCAGGCTGGCATGAGCCTGTTGCTCGCCGCGCCCGCTCCACAGCAGAGCCGCAACAGCGGCGCGATCGACAGGCTTTTGAGCTAGCGCGACATAGGCAAGCAAGGCGCACGCCTTCCTGCCGACTGGCAATGTGTCGGAAGGTTCAATGTCAAAGCGCCCGAGTAAGCGGAAACGGTAGGGTGGATCCTCCGTCCGTCGTTGTTGATACCCGACGCTTGCTTCCATGCGCGCGTCCCTCCTTCAGCAACAACACGGTTGGGGTACACCAATCGTCGAATTGCTGCAATGAATCTCGCATTTTTGGCGTCAAAAATACGTCAATTCTTCATTTGATGTAATTTTAATGCTGAATTCACGTCAGCCGTTACGCCCCGCTGCGATCCGGGGCCATCAGCCGCCAGGTGTTCGGGCCGGTAGTGAGGCTGGCAGTTTCGGCATGATTGCCGAAACCGCATGAAAATCCCGGGCTTACGGTCGTGGCTGGCGCGCCCCGCGCGCTGAATATGCCTTTGTCCTTGTGCAGACAATCAGGGGCAGGGTGCCGCGATGGTGGCGCCCAATCGATAGAAGGGAATGTGCTATGACGAAATTTGTTTCGCATGCGATCGGCCTCGGCAGCATTATCGCGATTGCAGCCTTGCCAGCTTCGGGCGCCGCGGACGATATCGCCGCCGTTGGTGAACGCCCCAACTTGCCGAGCATCGAGGTCCCATATGGCGATCTCGACCTTACCGGGCCTGCTGGCGTGGAAAAGTTGACCTCGCGAGTAAGGGCCGCGGCCCGCAGGGTCTGCGATCTGCGTTCCGACCGGGTCTCGATCGAGGAAACGATGGTTGCGAGGGACTGCTTCCGCCGGTCGTTCGCGCAGGCCGAGAATGATATCCATCTGACAGTGGCCACAGTCCGCGATGGCACAGCCATTGCCGGACTGCGGACGATCAAGGTCGCCAGCCGCTGACACTCTCGTCCTGGCACGGTTCGTAATTTCCGATCCGGGCGTCTTGCCCCCTCCCCCCCCCGGCCGAAACAGTCCTCCGGGGGGGGGGGGGGAATTTTCCCATCGCGATCCAGGACCTGTGCGCCGTCAGACCCGCGCGCGGTTACCCTCCGCGCAGCGTTTTCACCCCGTAATCGCGTTCGAACAGGTAGAGCAGGATCCGCGCCGCTTCGCCGCGCGGCCCCTCGAGCCCGCCGTCGCGCTCGATCAGCAGGCGCGCGTCGTCATAGG
>JBAZTF010000005.1:152724-192221 GCA_041662105.1 Erythrobacter sp. | reverse complement strand
CGGAAAACGGCGGGGCTTGCTATGAAAACTTGGTGGTGACGGGGACGAGGCCGGCGATATCCGTCGGGCTATCCGTCAGCTCGGGCGGCGGCGGCCGATCGCCAGGCGGTCCGCAGCCCGCTCCGGGGGGGCCGCAAAATAAGCCATTGGTTAGTCAATGTGTTGGAAATGCCCTTGCTGCTGGCGCACTCAAAGCATCAGTAGATTCGATTGGCCTAATTCCAGGCGGCGGCGGTGCGAAATCAATCGCCCGTCGACTCGGCAATCTGCGTGGATATCGTGGGGCTGTCGCTGACAATTATGGAAAACGGGCCATAGGGCGAACGCAAGGTGTCAGTGACGTCAACTCCATCGTCGGTTATCTCAATGGCGGCGATGCCGCTGGTTTAGCTCTAGATGTCGCCGGCTTCGTTCCAGTCTTGGGACAAGTAGCTGCCGTTGCGAGTATTGTAAAAGATGGATATGACACATATAAGGAAATTCAATCATGTCCTTAATCGACGAAATCAATGCTGACATCAAGAAAATCAGAAGCTTTTGGTTGCCTTGGCCTGTCATTTTTCTTCTTTTTGTTTTATTTTCGGCATTTTTTTATGCACTTGATCATTTCTCGATCACAGATCGCGCAGTTCCAGCTATAATGACTATCACTGTTTTTTCATTAGTTATTTTTTCAAAACAGAATATTTGGGGAAGTTTATGGTTTTGGGCGGTGTTTCTCGTCATGGGAATTGGTCACTTCCTGATTTTGCTTTGCTTCCCGTGGCCGATGGGATGGGTTCCTGCTTTTGTCAGCGCTTTATTGTCACTTGTTGATTTGTATCTCCTGTTGTTCATTATTAATTTTCTGGTTAGGAATAATTCCCATTAATTTCACCGGGGCAGCGAGGTCCCGGGGATAGTTTATTTAATCGACACGCAACCCCGCCAGTGAGATCACCAGTGAGACGCAGTCGAGCATTTGGAATTACGGTGATGGTGTGGACGGCGCTCTGTTGAGGTTTTGATTCGCTTGCAGCGATCCTCCACGGTGTGACTGTCGAAAGTCCACCCAAGGAGCACCGTCCATGAGCAAGCTATCGCCCGACCTTAGGTCTGTCACGAGCGTTGGCCTCGATTTGGCCAAGCATGTTTTCCAGGTTCACTGCGTCGATGCGGGCGGCAAAGTGGTTGTCGCCAAGGCGCTGCATGATTCAATGATTCACGCTGATCATAGCATAGGAATTGAGTCACCGCCAGTCGAATTTCAAGTTGAGGCGGCAACGACGGTCCTTAGACAGCTCTGGATTATCGGGTATTATATATGCTTGGCCGGAATTCCTGGGCAGTCTACTCAATTCTCATTGCGCAGCCCGACCTACGGCGTGATTGTGCGCCGCAATGGAGTGGCGAGCGATCCAGATTTGCGGGCCCCACACGCGCCACACCGTCAGGAGCGTTCGGCAAACATATCGCGGATCATCGGCTTGAGGTGATCGCCATAATGCGCCAGCACCTCCCAGTCGTCGCAGCTTTCGTAGTGCGTGACGAGGTGTTCGCCATCCCACCAGTGCAGCGCATAGCTGGGCGGTTCGGTGGTGATCAGCGCGCGATTGTCGGCGCGGGTTTCGTCGATCGGCCTCAGGTCCAGCGCGACCAGCGGCGCGACCGAGGGTGTCACCCCCAGCGGGATGCCGCGAAAGCTGGTGTGCAGACGGCGGTGGAGGTGCCCGCAGTGGATCGCGCGGATGGCCGCTTCGTGCCCCGCCACTGCCGCGCCGAAATTGGCGATCCACTCCTCGTCGGCCGCCGGGTCCATCCAGTCGATCCCGCTCACCACCGGGGGGTGGTGCATGAAGATCAGGCAGGGCGCCCCGTCGCCTTCGGCCAGCCGCGCGCGCAGCCAATCGCGCCGCACGGTGCAGAACGCCCCGCCATGGCGACCCTCCTCGAAGGTATCGAGGCAGATGATCCGCAGGCCTTCGCGTTCGACCACATGGTGCAGGAAGCCATGCTCCACCGGGGTTTCGGGAAAGCTGCGTTTGAGCTCTTCGCGCGTGTCGTGGTTGCCGACCAGCGGCAGGATCGGGCAGGGGACCGCGCGCAGCAGCGCGGCGATCGCGGCGAAGCTTTCGGCATCGCCATGGTCGGTCAGGTCGCCCGAAATGACCAGCAGGTCGGGCTGGTTGGGCGAGGCCAGCACCCGGTCGAGCGTGGCGCGGAACCGGATGCGGTTGAGCTCCTCGGGCTTCGCGTCGGGATCGAAGCCGATATGGATATCGGTCATCTGCGCGATCAGCATGGCCACCCGCCCTGTCCAGTGACCGAACTGCGTATCATTCAACTCCTCTGCGCCGTGTCGTCCGGGCAATCCGATCGGGCACCGCGGCATTCCCGTCCTCGTCCTCTTCGCGCCTGAAATTCGGCGGATGGTAGCTGTGGCACATGGCGCAGCCCGATGGCACATCGGCCTTCGCCGCCGTTTCGCCCTGGTGGCATTCGCGGCAGGAGGCGAGGCCGGGCAGCAGCAGGTCGCGGGCGGACCTGGACGCCGTCGCCTTGTGGCAGCCGGTGCATTTTTCCTGCCCGTGCGCGGCGTGATCGAAGCGGGCGTTGAGGAAATAGCCGCTGCGCTGGAACACCGGCATGACCGTCTGCTGGCCGTCCTTGACCGTGGGCAGGTGGCATTCGCCGCACACGCCATCCTTGGACAGCGCATTGGCTGTGCCGATGTAGCTGCGGGTCGGGCGCCCGAAGTCCTGATAATAGGTTGCGCCGCGCCCGAATTCGCCGGGGCGGCGGCGCGCTTCGACGATGGGCGAGCGCGGGGCGCGGTCCATCGCGACAAGGTCGGCGCGCATCTGCGCGACATCGCCGTGGCGCAGCGTGCGGAAGGTCGACCCGACCTTGTCGTAGACGAGGCTGTGGCAGCTCTCGCAGGCATCCTCCATCATCACCGGGAGGAAGCCGTATCGGTCCGCGGTCGGGCGGTGGCAGTCGGCGCATTCGAGCGGTTTGCCATACTGCGCGAGGTTCCCCGCCATGCGGGCCACGCCATTGGTGGCCGACAGGTGCCTGTCGTGCGGGAAGCGCAACCCGTTATCCTCGCGCGCCTTGCCGTCGATCACCACGCGGGTGAGCCTGGCGCTGCCCGCGGTCTGGTGGATCTGCGCGCGCAATTGCGGGTGATCCTTGCCGAAATCATGCGCATTGGCGAGCCGGGTGTCGGCGAGCCTTGCGTCCATGCCATCGTGGCAATCGGCGCAGAACTGCTGGCGCGCCGGCAGCATCCGTCCGGAGCCCTCGTGTTCGGTATGGCAGGTGGTGCAGGCGGTGGGGCCTTGCTTGCCGAAAGCGTCGGCCACCGACCACAGCACGGCATCGCCAGCGCTCATCGGCCCGCGCGCGGCCAGCAGGCGATCGGACCTGGCATGGTCGCCGATGTCCTTGTGGCACGACAGGCAGGTGTCGTCGCGCACCGGGACGAAGGGCTGGACGTGGCATGCCTCGCAATTCTGCTCGAGCGCATGGTGCGCTTCGCTCAGCCTGCCCGTGCTCCAGCTCGAATCCATCGCCACCTGATCGGGGCCATCGGCGCCCGCCTGCCTGTCGGCACGGGCGAGGTTCGACCACACCGGTATGGCGAGGAAGGCGAGCAGGATGGCCGCCAACCCGATCCAGGCCAGCGCCCGTTTGCCCGGCAGCGCGCTGGCAAGGTCGAAGCCGCGCACCGCATCGCGGTTGCCATATTCCTTTTCCGCCTGCGTGATGGTGACGAGGATCGTGTCTTCGTCCGCGCGCGAGAAATCGAACTCGAAGCTGCCAAAGCCCAGTTCGGCGCCATTTGCAGGGTCGAACCAGGTTTCGGTCAGGCTGCGCCCATCGTGCAGGAAAGTGCGATCCGAGCCGGATTTGACGTGCAGCCGCCCGCGTTCGGCCACGCTGACCGTGGCGTGGTGCTGCTCCACCGCCAGGTCGGGCAGCACGATATCGTTGGTGGTCGCGCGGCCGATGGTCAGCGTATCGCCGGTTGCCGTGCGGTCGCGCACGATCTCGCGGCCGGTCGCGGTGCGGTCGACGGTGCGGATGAGGAAGGTCATATTGGGCCCCTCACCAGTAGTAGAACACCGAGACGACATGCGCGGTCAGCGCGGCGAGCAGCGCGATGGTCAGCGGTACGTGGAAATACAGCCATATCTCCAGCATCGCCTTGGTCCGCATCTGGCGGCGGATCTGGTCGATCTGGCCGGCGCGGCGGCCGAGCAGGGCGCGAACCTTCTGCTGGGCGATGTCGTCTTCGTCGTGATCGTAGGCGCGGCCGGTCGAAATGCGGGCGAGCGCGCGGCGCGTGGCATCGTCCCGGTCCGGGCCGCGCAAGCGGTCAAGCACCCCGGTCGAAAAGACATCCTGCTCGAGCGCGGCGATGACATGGTCGGTATCCTCGCGCGACAGCGGCTGCGCCGCCGCTTCGAGCTGGCGATCGATCATGCCGAGGCTTTCGACCATCTGCTCGCGGGTCATCTCGCGGCGGTTCTGGGACAGCCTTGCGGGCAGGGTGGCGTAAACGGTGACCCCGTAGACGCCGGTGACGATCACCAGCATCATCAGCGCCCAGGCCAGCGTGTGCACGTTCCAGCCCAGCTGGAATCCGGTATGCAGCGTGCCGATCACCACCAGCGACAGGCCCAGCCAGACATGCGCGCTGGTCCAGCCCTTGAGGCTCCAGCTACCCGGCGTCGGGCGGCGCTTGCGAATACCCAGCCAGGCCAGCCAGACGATCAGGCCCAGCCCGATCGTGCCCAGCGTATAGCCGTACCAGCTGCCGCCATTGTGCCGCGGCTCGACGTCGACCAGCAGGTAGGTGAGCAGCGCGAACAGCGCCAGCCCGCCCGAAACCTTCGCCCAGTAGAACCGGCGGTGTGCGAGGAAGCTCCCATGCTCGGCCGAACGGCGCCGCTCCGCCGCGAAGAAGCCGGTGTCTTCATCGTCCCTGGAAACGAGCGAGGCCATCATTCGACCTCCTCGAGCCGGGCGACCGACAGGAAGCGTTCGGGGCTGACGCGGATGGCCGCGCCGGTCGGGCAGGCGCGCACGCAGGCCGGGCCGCCCTCGATGCCCGAACACATGTCGCACTTGATCGCGACCTTGGGCGCCTCGGTGCCTTCGGCGGCCTGCTTGCGCCAGGCATAGCTGGCCTCGCCCGGCCCCGGGCCGCTGCCGAACAGCAGCCAGGGCAGCAGGCCCGGTTTCTTCGGCGGTTTCGCATCCATGCGGATCACGCCATAGGGGCAGTTGCGCTGGCAATTGCCGCAGCCGATGCAGCTATCGTCGATGAACACTTCGCCATCGGGGCCGCGGCGGATGGCGTTGGGCGGACAGTCGGCCATGCAGTGCGGGTGTTCGCAATGGCGGCACGATGTCGGCACGTGGAGGTGGGCATAGGTCCTGCCCGCCTCGCGGTCGAGCCGGCTCAGCCCGTCATGGCTGTCGGCGCAGGCCTTTTCGCAATTGTCGCAGCCGACGCACAGCTTCTCGTCGATCAGCAGCACGTCGGTCGCTTCGCCAAGGCCGTTGTCGAGCAGGAACTGCGCGGTCTGCGAATACATGTCGACCGCGCCGCCGAAGCTCGCCTTGCGGCTTTCGATGAAGTCGTTGATCTCGCGCCGCGCGGCCATGTCGTCGAGCGCGCGCTGGCGGACGTCCTGCTTGCGACCGAGCATTGCGGTGAATGCTGCGCCGGGAAAGCGCACCACTTCGCTCTTGATCGCGGCGCGCACCGTGGCGGTGCGGCGCGATCCGTCGATCACCGCCATTTCGCCGAAATAGGACCCCGCGGGGAGGTAGGACAGGAACACCGGGTGCCCGCCGAGGTTCTTCTCGACGATCATCGAACCGCGGCGGATGATATAGATGTCCTTGTCCTCGGCCCCTTCCTCGATTACCGTCTGACCGGCAGGGACGCCAATCACTTCGGCCGCGGCCACCAATTCGCCCACGTCCTGCGAGGTCAGCCCCGAACCGAACAGCTGGAGCAACTGCCGTTCGATGCTGATGCGGTCGATCGCATCCTTGGCACTGGGCACTTGCGATTGCAGCTTGAGCGCGCCGAGGCGTGAAATCTCGACCACGATGGTGTCCTCGGCGGCGCGGACAGTGGCACCGCGGCGGCGGCCCGAGATGAGGCCGACCTCGCCGAATATCGAGCCCTGTTCGATCGGAACGGTGACCGAGGGATCGTTCGGGTCGACCTCGACCGCGACCGAGCCCTGCGCGATGCCGAACAGCGAGGAGCCGGGCGCGTTGCGCTCGAAAATGACCTCGCCGCGCTTGAAGGCGCGGGTATCGGAGCCGAGCATGAATTCGCGCATCTGCAACGGGTTCATGCCGTTGAGAATGCGGACATCGGCGCGCAGGAACTCGAGCCATTCCTCGGTACTGCGCTTGCCCGGCAGGCCCTTGAATTTTTCGACAAGGATCGGCTCGTCCGCCGGTTTGAGCGCCGTGTTGCCAGAGATGAACTCGATGACGTCATAGCCCTGGTTCATGCAATGCTTGATCAGCGGATAGCCCGCCAGCGCGCCGATCACGAAAATGCCCGGCGTGCTCGATTCGAACATTGGCGAGAGCTTGGGGAAGGCATTGCGGTCGGGGCTGGTGAACGCGATCCCGCATTCCTCGACGAATTTGCGCGGCGGCGCCGATCCGATCCGGGCGATGATGCGATCGCACTGAATGCGGATTTCGCCATCACGGGTGGTGAGCGTGATCCAGCCCGGCTCGACCAGCCTGGTCTCGGTCTCGGTGCGGATGGTCAGCTTGCCTGCTTCGTGATCGGCGAGCAGCGCCTTGACGTTGGCATCCTTGGCGGTGGGAAACTCGCTGCCGCGGTTGAGGATCGATACCACGTTGCGCTGCTTGGGGTCATCGGCCAGGCCGCGCGCATTCTCTATGCCCGCATCGCCGGTGCCGATGATGACGATATGCTCGTCGTTGTATTCGGCCGGATCGTCGAGCTGGTACTGGATGTGCGGCAGTTCGTTGCCGGGGCAGCGCAGGCGGTTTGGATTTCCCTGTGTGCCAATCGCCAGCACCACGTTTTCGGCGTGGATCACGTCCCCCTTTTTCGTCTCGATGGTGAAATTGCCCTTCGTGCCGGTAATCTTGACCACTTCGGCATTGTAGAGGGCATTGACTTTCCCTTCCCCGATCTGGCGGTCCCAGGTGTCGAGGATCGCCTCGCGCTTGCCCGCGTCGAAATCGAGGTCGCTGCGCAGCACCAGATTGCCGGGCGTCGCCATGACATGCTTGCCCTTCTGGTATTTGAAGATGGTGTCGGAAAGGTGGTCGGTCTTCTCGATCAGCACGTGACTCAAGCCGAGCGATGCCGCATGCGCGGCAGCGCTCAGCCCGGCGGGACCGGACCCGACAATCGCAACGCGGAGCTTTTCTGCCAAATCGCTTCCCCCCCACCCGGCAGGCCCGCGACCCATTTTCTCTGTTATCGGTCTGCATCATAAGCAAAACCGTGGCGCTGGCAATTGCCGAGCGGACCCTGCATCACTAACCTTCGGCGTTTGGAGGGCATATGGAGGCTCGGCCGAAATCGATGCGGGTTCAGGGAGGCGTCTTGCTGTTCGGGGCGGCGCTTGCAGCGGCGGCTGCGGCGATCGGCTGGCGGGCACTGGGCGGCGATTCGAACCCGCAGAGCGAGGTTGCGGCGGCCCCCAACTCGATCGAGGCGCTGGAACGGCGCGCGCGCGATGCGGGCGATGATGCCGTGCCGTGGCAGCAGCTCGCCTCCGCCCGGTTCGAGCGTGGGGAATTCGAGGCAGCGGCCAGGGCCTATCGCGAGGCTATCGCGCGCGCCGACGATCAGGCGGTGCTGTGGTCGGCGCTCGGCGAATCGCTGGTGCTGGCGAGCCGCGCCGATCCGCTGCCCGCCGAAGCGCTGGCCGCGTTCCGCAAGGCGCTGTCGCTCGACCCCAAGGATCCGCGCGCGCGCTATTTCCTGGCGGTAAAGCGCGATCTCGATGGCGACCATTGGGGGGCCATCGGTGACTGGCTCTCGCTGCTGGCGGATACCCCGCCGGGCGCGCCATGGGAGGACGATCTGGCGCGCACGATCGAGCAGGTCGGCAAGATCAACGCGATCGAGACCGGGGCGCGAATTGACGCCGCGCAGCAACAGCGGCGCACGGCCTTGGCGGATGCGGCGGCGGCATCGGGCCTGTCGGCGGGGCAGGCGATTCCCGGCCCCGATGCGGCGCAGTTGCAGGCCGCCGGGGGCATCGCTCCGGGCGAACAGCGCCAGATGGCCGAAAGCATGGTGGCGCGGCTGGAGGCGCGGCTGAGATCCGATCCGGCGAACCTGGAAGGCTGGGTGATGCTGATGCGCAGCCGGCAAACGCTCGGCCAGGGCGATCGCGCGCGCAAGGCGCTGGCCGATGCGATCGCGGCCAATCCCGGATCGGCCGACCGGCTGCGCAAGGAAGCCGAACTGCTTGGCCTGCGCTAGAGCGAAATCACTCTAGAGCGCTTCCGACTTTGATTGCATCAAAGTCTGCACTCTAGATTCTGGTTTTACCGTGATTTCCTGGTCGCCAGATGATTCCATCTGGCTCGAAATCACTCTAGCGCGCCTTGTCGCCGGGTGCCGGCTTCACGGTAATGGTGATCTGGCTCAGCGAAATCACCGCGACCCAGAAGCCGATCACCGACAGCGCGCTGGACCCGACCACGGTGAGCGCCGCGCCCTTGAGGCCGTTCCATTCCATCGCCACCTGCAACAGGGCGAGCCCGAGCACGGTCGGGACGGCGCGCACGACGAAGGCGGTTCCGGCGCGGCCGGCGCTGACCAGCAGCGATTCGAGGCTCGCCCCGACCAGTTCGATCGCGCCGCCGATCGCCAGGATCACCATCGCCCAGTAGACGATGCGGAATTCAGGTCCGGCCACCAGCGCCAGCCCCGGACGGCCGAGGAAGATCGCCACCAGCACGGCCAGCCCGCCGCCGACCAGCGCGATATTGGCCATGCGGCGGGCCATGTCATGCGCATCGTCGCGTGCATGGACCAGTTCCGGGTAGATCGCCTTCGATACCGTCTGCGCCAGGCTGACGAGCGCCTGTCCCAACTGGCTCGCCACGCGAAAGCCGCCCGCGAAAGCCTCGCCCCCGATCGCACCGACGAGCAGGATCAGCACCTGTTTCGACCCGACATTGAGGCTGCCCGTCAGATTGGTCGACCACACGAATTTCCACGCGCCGGGATGGTCGCGCGGGATACGCCACAGGCTGATCTGCGACAGGTCGATGCACTCGCGCATCCCCGCGGCGAACCACAACGCCGCCGCGACGGCGATTTCCGCCGCCGCCCAGGCGAGGATGAAGCCGCGAACGTCGGGCAGGAAGATCGCCGCGGCCACCGCGCCAATCGCGCGGACGATCGGTTGCACCGCCTCCGCCGCGGTGGCGCGGCCGTAATCGAAGCGCAGCCGCAGCAGGCCGGTCGGCGTGGTGCGGATCGCCACCAGCGAGACCATGCAATAGCCGAAGGCGAGCGGCAGCAGGTCCACGGGTAGCGGCAGCCAGTATTGCGCCGACCAGCACAGTCCGGCCGCGAGGATCGTGCCGAGCAGGACCGAGAGCAGATCGAGCGCGATCGCGAAGCCGGTCGCTTCGCCCGGCCCCTCTTCGCCCGCGCCCCAGCGCACGACAAACTGCCAGGTCTGGAAATTGGCGAGGCCGGTGACGGTCTGTCCCATGGCCACGATCAGCGCGAAATGGCCGAAACTCTCGATCCCCAGCGTCCGCGTGGCGAGCGCGAGATAGACGAGGCTCAGCACCGCGTTGACCCCGCGCCCGCTGAGCAGCCAGCCGATGTTGCGAATAAGCCGTGTCATGTCGTGTCGCGCAGCTCAGGCCGCCGCTGCCCTCTTCCTCTTGGCGGACGGCGGCGCGGGCTGGCCGGAACGCTTGCCGATCATCGCGAGCGCGGTGAGGCTGGTGTCGGTGGGCGTGGTCATGCGCGCCCCCTTAGGCACGATCGCGGCGCTTGTCACCTTGCCTGCGGCGAGGCGCCCACGGCGTCAGAGCGTCTTGATGATCGCCGAGAAGTCGAGCCCGGCATTGGCCCGGGCAAAGCGCTCGTAGAGTTCCGCCGCGGTCGAGCCGAGCACGGTGGTCGCGCCGACGCTGCCCGCCGCTTCCATCGCCAGCCGCAGGTCCTTGAGCATCAGCGCGGTGGCGAAACCGCCCTGATAGTCGTTGTCCGCCGGGCTCGGCACGCCGACGCCGGGCATGGGCGTGTAGGCATTGAGCGACCAATTATAGCCCGAGGATTGCGAGGATATCTCGTAGAACTTCTGCGGATCGAGGCCGAGCTTCTTCGCCATGGTCATCGCTTCGGCGGTGCCGATCATCGTGATGGCGAGCAGCATGTTGTTGCAGATCTTGGCGGTCTGGCCCGCACCGGCGGCGCCCGCGTGGATCACCGCCTTGCCCATCGGGTTCAACACCTCCTCGGCTCGCTTGAATGCCTGTTCGGTGCCCCCGACCATGAAGGTCAGCGTGCCGCCATTGGCCGCCGCGATGCCGCCCGAAACCGGCGCGTCGACCATGTCGTATCCCGCCGCCTGGGCCGCCGCGATAACCTCCTTGGCGGTGGCGACATCGATGGTCGAACAGTCGAGCAGCACCGCGCCCGCGGGCGCATGGCCGATCACGCTTTGGGTATAGACCGACTTCACGATGGCGCCGTTGGGCAGCATGGTGACGACGCCGTCGACGCCCTCGACCGCCTTGCGCGCATCGGTGAAACTCGCGCAGCCATGCTCCCTCGCCGCGGCGAGCGCAGGTTCGGACAGATCGAAGGCGTTCACCGAATGCCCCGCCTTGACGAGGTTCGCGGCCATCCCGCCGCCCATATTGCCCAGGCCGATGAAGGCGATTTTCATGTTCTCTCTCCTTGAGCCCTCTCCCCTCGAGGGGAGAGGGTTGGGAGAGGGGGCAATTACGACCAGGGTGGTCGGCTCGTTCCCCTCTCCTTCCGCGCCGTTGGCGCTCCCTCCTCTCCCGCAAGGGGAGAGGACTGCCGACTTACCTCCCCTTCCACTGCCCCTCGCGCTTCTCGATGAAGGCGGCCATGCCCTCTGCCTTGTCCTCGCTCGCGGCGAGGATCTGGAAGATGCGGCGCTCGACGATGATCCCTTGTTCCAGCGAAGTCTCGAAGGCGGCGCCCACCATTTCCTTGTTCGCGATCGCGGCCATCGGCGGCATGGCGGCGATCTGCGCGGCGGTCTTCAGCGCCTCGTCCATCAGGCTTTCATGCGGCACCACGCGCGCGACGAGGTTGGCGCGTTCGGCCTCCTCGGCGCCCATCATCCGGCCGGTCAGGCACAGGTCCATCGCCTTCGACTTGCCGACGGCACGGGTCAGCCGCTGCGATCCGCCCATGCCCGGCGCAACGCCCAGCTTGATCTCGGGCTGGCCGAACTTCGCCCTGTCCGAAGCGATGATGAAATCCGCCATCATCGCCAGTTCACACCCGCCGCCCAGCGCAAAGCCGTTGACCGCGGCGATCCACGGCTTGCGCGTCTTCCTGACGATCTCGCTGGTCCATGGCGAAAAGAAATCGTCGAGATAGAAGTCGGCCGCGGGCTTGTCGGCCATTTCCTTGATGTCGGCGCCCGCGGCAAAGGCCTTGTCGCCCGCGCCCGTCACCACCGCGCAGCGCTGGCTGGTATCGGCCTGATAGGCGGCGAAGGCCACGATCAGCTCTTCCAGCACCTGCGAGTTGAGCGCGTTGAGCGCCTGCGGGCGGTTGAGCGTGATCAGCGTGACCGCGTCGCGCTGTTCGACGGTGATGGTTGCGTAGCTCATTTTGTGCTCCGTCATCCCAGCGAAAGCTGGGTTCTGTCTCGGTTGTGTCCGACCAGGCGGACAACGATCCCTGCTTTCGCAGGGATGACGATTTTTACAACGGCTCCCATTCCTCGCCTTCGGGAAGCGGGGCGAAAATGCTGTCGAGCAGCTCCTCGCTCACGCCTTCGGGCGTTGCCGGGTCCCATTTGGGGTCGTTGGTCTTGTCGACGATCACCGCGCGCACCCCTTCGGCAAAATCGGGGCGGGTCAGCACGCGCGAAGCGATGCGATACTCCATCGCCATATTGTTGGCGAAATCTTCGAGTTTCGCGCTTTGCGCCAGCTGGCGCAGCGCAACCTTGCAGGTCTGCGGGCTCTTGGTGCGCAGCGTGGCCAGTTCCTTTGCCGCCCACTCGCCACCGGCTTCATTGGCATCGGCTTCGAGGCTGGCGAGGATATCCTCATACCGATCCGACGCGAAGTGCTTCGCGATGAGTTCGGCATTGCCCTCGATCCGCGCGGGCGGTGGCGTGACCGAAAGCTCGGACAGGATGCCGGCGATGCGGTCGGGGTGTTCGGCGATGCGCGCCTTGGCCTCGGCCAGCTTGTCGACCGGCAGGTAATGCGTGGCGATGCCCGCCCATAGGCACTCTGCCCCGTCGAGCCGCGCGCCGGTCAGCGCCAGGAACTGGCCCATGCGTCCCGCAAGGCGCGAGAGGTGCCAGCCGCCGCCCACGTCGGGGAACAGGCCGATGCCGGTTTCGGGCATGGCGAAGCGGGTATTCTCGGTCGCGACGCGGTATCTGCACGGCATGGCGATGCCCACGCCGCCGCCCATGGTGATGCCGTCCATGAAGGCGACGATGGGCTTGGCATAGGTCATCATCCGGTGATTGAGCTGGTATTCGTCGTGGAAGAAGGCGCGGCCCGACACGCCGCCGTCGCTGAGCGCGGAGTGGCGCAGCAGGTTGATGTCGCCCCCGGCGCAGAACCCGCGCCCCTCGGCATGGTCGAGGATCACCGCCTGCACGGCGTCATCACCGGCCCAGCCGGCCAGCGCCGCGCTCATCGCGTGGCACATGTCGAGCGTGAGCGCGTGCAGCGCCTTGGGCCGGTTGAGCGAGATATGCCCCGCGGCCGCGTGGCTATGGATATGGACTTCCCGATCATCCTGCGGTTCAAGAAGGACGGTCATGCTGCTTTCCTGCGTTCGATCAGATCCCAGCGATTGCCCCAGGGATCGTTGAAGACCGCGACCGTGCCATAAGGCTCGTCGCGCGGTCCGTCGGTGAATTCCACCCCCCATGCGGTCATGCGGGCATGGGCGGCGGCAAAGTCATCGGTGTCGAGGAACCAGCCCACGCGCCCGCCCGTCTGCTTGCCGATGGCGGCGCGCTGTTCGTCATTGACCGCGCGCGCCAGCAACAGCCTGCCGCCGTGCGATCCGGCCATGACCACCCAGCGCTTGCCCGCGCCAAGATCGCTGTCCTCTTCCACCGCGAAGCCCAGGGCGTCGCGACAAAAGGCGATCGCCTCGTCATAGCCGGGCACCACCAGCGCCGTCATGGCCAGACCGGTCCCTGAACGCCCGGTCATTGGCGCAGCAGGTCCCGCCCCACGATCATCCGCATGACCTGGTTGGTGCCTTCGAGGATCGAGTGCACGCGCAGGTCACGCCAGAAGCGTTCGATCGGATATTCCTTGAGATAGCCATAGCCGCCGAACAGCTGCAGCGCGTCGTTGACGATCTTGCTGCCGCTGTCGGTCGCCAGCCGCTTGGCCATGGCCGAGAACTTGCTCTTGTCGGGCGCGTTGGCGGTGACCTTGGCCGCCGCGAGATAGAGCAGCGCGCGCGCCGCCTCGAGGTCGGTGGCCATGTCGGCGAGCATGAACTGGGTGTTCTGGAAATCGGCGATCGGCTGGCCGAACTGCTGGCGTTCCCTGGTGTATTTCACCGCCTCGTCGAGGCAGCGCTGCGCCCCGCCCAATGAACAGGCGCCGATGTTGAGCCGCCCGCCGTCGAGCCCGGCCATGGCGAAGCCGAAACCGTCGCCTTGCGCGCCGACGCGGTTCGCCACCGGCACGCGCGCGTCCTCGAAGATCACCTGCGCGGTCGGGCTGGCGTTCCAGCCAAGTTTCTTCTCGGGTCTGCCGAAGGATACGCCGGGCGTGTCCCTGTCGACCACCAGGCAGGTGATGCCCTTCGACTTGTGCTCGCCGGTGCGGACCATGGTGACATAGATGTCGTTGAACCCGCCGCCCGAGATGAACTGTTTGGTGCCGTTGAGCACATAGTGCTCGCCGTCGCGCCGCGCGGTGGTCTTGAGCCCCGCCGCGTCGGAGCCGCTGCCCGGCTCGGTCAGCGCATAGCTGGCGACCTTCGCCATGGTCACGAGGTCGGGCAGGTATTTCGCCTTGACCTCGTCCCCGCCGAAGCGGTCGATCATCCATGCAGCCATGTTGTGGATCGAAATGAAGGCGCTGGTCGCGGGGCAGCCATAGGCCATGGCTTCCATGATCAGCGCCGCTTCCAGCCGGCCAAGCCCGATCCCGCCGCTCGCTTCGCTGACGTAGATCGCGCCGAAGCCGAGTTCGGCGGTGCGTTTGATCACGTCGATCGGGAAATGGTGCGTTTCGTCCCATTCGGCGGCGAAGGGGGTGATCGCATCGGCGGTGAACCGCTGCGCCATCTCCTGGATGGCGAGCTGGTCGTCGGTAAGCTGGAATTGTCCGGTCATGGCGCGTGCCCTAGCGCCGCGGCGGGATTCGCGAAAGGGTGCGGCTTGTCCGCTTTTTTGTACACATGTGTAACTTTGGAGACAGGCGCGCGAACCATCTGAAAACGATGGAGGTGCTCGCCGTGGGTCTGCAACGTCCGGAAATTCTGATGGTCTACAATGCCGATGGAGGCCTCCTGTCGACCTTGCTCGATTCGGTCCGCAAGGTGGTTTCGCCGTCGAGCCACGATTGCCCGCTGTGCAAGATTACCCATGGCGCCGTGACCATGCGCTATGAATGGCGTCAGTTCCTGGGCACTTTGCCCCACCTCAAGACGAGTTTGCACCGCGACCAGTTCCTTGCCCGCTATCCCTGGGCGCCGATCGCCCTGCCGGCGATCCTGCTGGTAGAGGAAGGCCGTGACCCGATGGTGCTGGTCGGGCGCGAACAGCTTCTGAAAATGAGCACCGTCAAGGAACTTGCCCTGTTCCTCGAAAACCGTCTGGCGACCTTCGCCTGATTGCACCGGGCCGGCACCTGCGAAGGATTCCCGGGTCCCGATTTTCACTTTGCCATCCCGATCGGTCATGCATCCGGTTCCGGAACGATTGCGCGCGCGCAAAACCCCGGGCAGGCGGGCTGAAATCAGCTTGCGCTTGTTGGCGCTTGGTTAACGATTGTCGGTTAACAGCCGTTCCCGGGTCGAATGTCTGATGGCACGCCAGCAATCGCTGGGCGTGCGGTGCATCTTGATGGGGAAGGTTTAGGGGTAATGTCCACGGCTCAACTGATTCTGGTCTACAATGCCGATGGCGACAAGATCAGCGTGCTGCGCGATGTGGCGCACAAGATCATCTCGCCTTCGACCTATGGCTGCTCGCTATGCGCGGTCACCCATGGTGCCTTCACCATGCGCGCACGCTGGAGGGATTTTCTCAAGCAACTGCCGCACAAGCCGGTCGAATATCACCGCGACGAATTCCTGGCCGAATTTCCCGACGTCAGGATATCGCTGCCGGCGATCCTCGTCCGTTTCGGCGAAGAGCCGCCGCGCGTGCTGATCACCAGCGTCGGCCTCAACACGGTTTCGGATATCGACGAGTTGATCGAGCTGGTGCAAATCCGGCTCCGCGATGCCGAGTCACGGATGAATCAGGCGGCCTGAGCGCCTCACCTCCCGCTCAACCGAGAATCGCCTCGGCCTCGATTTCCACCAGCCATTCGGGGCGGCAAAGCGCGGCAACGCCGACCATGGTCGCGGCGGGACGGGCCTCTGCGAAATAGCGGGCGTGGACCGCGCCCACCGCGTCCTGCTGATCGATATCGGTCAGCAGCATCCGCGTGCGCACCACGTCGCGCGCGCTGCCGCCGAAGTGTTCGGGCGCGCGGACGATCAATGCGCAGCACCGCTGCGCCTGCTCCCCCGCGCCGCCGGGGGTCGAACTGCCATCATCCTCGACCGGGCCGGTGCCGGCGACGATGATGCGGTCCCCCACCCGGACAGCGCGGGCAAAGCCGAACTGCGCCTCGTAGGGCGAGCCGGTGAAGGCGTGCCGGCGAGGGTTCATCCGCAGGTTATCTCGGTGATATTCATGGCGTCGTCATAGCGAACGTTCACCCGGTCCTGGCGATAATCCATCGTCCAGGCGGACCTCGGCGGACCCCAGCGCAGGGTCTGCGCACCGCTCTGCGCGAGGATTGCCGCGCCCATCTCGGCGGTGGCGGCATGCCCGATATGCCCCTGAACCAGCGCGGCATCGCAGGTGCGGGCCTGCGGTGCGGGCGGGGCAGGCGGGGCAGGCGGAGTTTCCGCCACGGCGGCGCAGGCGGCCAGCGGCAGGGCCAGCGGGGTCAGGTTCAGGATGCGCATGGATCTCTCCTCAAGGGCACTTGGAGTAGGTCAATGGCTGAGCGAGTGCATCCTCGCCGGTCTCGCTGCGGACCAGCGTGCCGCCGCCATCGCCGAGCGTCAGCGTCATGTCGCGCGTCCAGGTCTGGCCTTCGCCGCTGAAATCGAACTGCGCATGTATGCTCTTGGTATCCACGCTGGCGACAGTTCCGACAGTAGCCCTCGATTCATAGAATTTCAGGCCATCGCCGCTGATTTCGACCAGTCCCTTCGCATCGCCAGCCGTCGAGGTGCAGTCGGCCACGACCAGACCCCAGCGCCCATGCAATGCGGCGGGAATGCCATCCGCTTCGCTATCGGGTGGCGGGGGCGGGCCCTTGCCATCGTCCACCACGGTCCCGGCGGTTACCGTTGCGGAATCATCGACCTGTCCTGCGGGCTTGTCGCAGCCGGCGAGCAGCAGGAAAGGGAGCACAGTTAGCCATGCGCGCATTCGGAAGTCTCCTCAATAGTCCATGCCGTGATGTCCAGTGCGCAAATCCTATCCCATTGTCGGAATAAGGAAAGCGTTCGATCCGTCGCCACCGCCATCGGGCCAGCGCTGGGTGACCTTCTTGACCTTGGTCCAGAAACGCAGCCCTTCCGTGCCGTACTGGTCCTGATCGCCGAATCCCGAACGCTTCCACCCGCCGAAGCTGTGATAGCTGACCGGCACCGGGATCGGCACGTTGATGCCGACCATGCCGACATTGACCCGGCTGGCGAATTCGCGCGCGGCGTGGCCGTTGCGGGTGAAGATCGCGACGCCATTGCCATACTGGTGCTGGCTGGGCAGGCGCACCGCCTCTTCGAAGTCCTTCGCACGCACGATCTGGAGGACGGGGCCGAAGATCTCTTCCCTGTAACTGTCCATGTCGGTGGTGACCCGGTCGAGCAGCGTCGGGCCGATGAAGAATCCCTTCTCATAGCCCTGCAGCGTGAAGCCGCGCCCGTCGATCACGACTTCGGCGCCTTCCTTCTCGGCGGTGTCGATCCACCCTTCGACGCGCGCCTTGTGCTCGGGCGTGACCACCGGGCCGTAATGCGCCTCCCTGTCGGTCGAGATGCCGACGCGCAGCGCGTTGATCGCCGGGATCAGCCTGGCGCGCAGGCGGTCCGCAGTGTCCTCGCCCACGGGCACGACCACCGGCAGCGCCATGCAGCGTTCGCCCGCCGAACCGAAGGCGGCGCCGGTCAGGTCGTTCACCACCTGGTCGAGATCGGCGTCGGGCATGACGATGCCGTGGTTCTTGGCGCCGCCGAACGCCTGCACGCGCTTCGCGTTCGCGGTGCCGCGCGCGTAGATGTACTGCGCGATGTCCGACGAGCCGACGAAGCTGATCGCGGCGATGTCGGGGTGGTCGAGGATCGCATCGACCATTTCCTTGTCGCCATGCACGACCTGCAGCAGCCCTTCGGGCGCCCCGGCCTCGAGGAACAATTCGGCGAGCCGCACCGGGACGCTCGGATCGCGTTCCGAGGGCTTGAGGATGAAGGCGTTGCCCGCCGCGATCGCCATGCCGAACATCCACATCGGGATCATCGCGGGAAAATTGAACGGGGTGATGCCCGCGCCAATGCCCAGCGGCTGGCGCATCGAATAGACGTCGATCCCCGGACCCGCGCCCTGCGTGTATTCGCCCTTCAGCGCCTGGGGGATGCCGCAGGCGAACTCGATCACTTCGAGCCCGCGCTGGATATCGCCATGCGCATCGTCGACCACCTTGCCGTGTTCGCTGGCGAGCAGTTCGGCGAGGTCCTGCTTGTTCGCCTCGACCAGTTCCTTGAACCTGAACATCACGCGGGCGCGGCGCTGCGGGTTGGTCGCGGCCCATTCGGGCTGGACCTTGCGGGCAACCGCCACCGCGTGATCGAGCAGCGCCGCATCGCCCAGCGCGACTTCGGCCTGAACCTCGCCGGTGGACGGGTTCCATATCCTGTGCGTGCGTGCTGCGCTGCCGCCCGAACCGCCTTCAGGCGCACTGGCGATGAAATGGTCGATCCGACGCATGATGAATCCTCTCTTTCTCGCCACCGCGCCTAAGCCTGCGAGGGGGACGAAATCAACCGCTATCGAGCGCGGCCGCGACGATGCGGTCAGACGGCGGACGAGAAACGCCGCTGCGAATCCCGGCGATAGCGATCGAATTTCGCGGCGATGGTGCGGGCATAGGGCAGCCCGTCGGGGGTGATGGTCAGGATATCGCCATCGAGCGCCGCCAGCCCGCGTTCGACGAAGGGGGCGAGCGCGGGGGCCACCGCCGGGATCAGCCGCGCCGGGACATGCGTGCATCCCTGGCACAGCAGCGCTTCGATCATCGCGCCGCGCTCGCGGTCATCCGCGGTGCGGGCAATGCCCAGCGTCGCCCCAAGCCGATGCTGCGACACCAGCATGCGATAGCGCCCCGCATTCTTCTCGTTCTGCGCCAGCAGTTCGGGAAACTGCGAGATCGCCGTGCTGCCGAGGCCGATGAGGCTGGGGGCCGTATCGTCGGTGAAGCCCTGGAAATTGCGGCGCAGCGTGCCGCCTATCGCCGCCGCCGCCAGCGGGTCGCCGCCGGGCCTGGCGAAATGGTCGAAGCCGACCGGGGCATAGCCATGGGTGACGAAATATTCATAGCCCAGCGCGGCCATGGCGAAGCGGTCCTCCTGTCCCGGCAGCGCGCCGGCATCGATCACCCGCTGGCGCGGGATCAGCTGCGGGACATGGGCATAACCGAACAGCGCCACCCGGTCCGCGCCGAGCACGCGCGTGCGTTGCAGCGTGTCGAGCAGGTCGTCGCGCGTCTGGCCGGGCAGGCCGTACATCAGATCGAAGTTGAGCGAGGTCACGCCCGCGCCGCGCAGCCAGTCGACGGCCTGCACGATCACGTCCTCATGCTGCACCCGGCCGATCGCCTGCTGGCAATACGCGGCAAAGGTCTGCACGCCCAGGCTGGCGCGGGTAATCCCGACCGAGCCGATCACCGCGGCCCACTCTGCGGACATGGTGCGCGGATCGAGCTCGATCGAGAAGGCGGGTTCGTGGAGGTGGAATTGCAGCGTCAACTCGTCGACGAGGCGCACGAAATCGACCGGGGCGATCGCGTTCGGGCTGCCGCCGCCAAAGGCGATGCGGCGAACGCGGCAGCCGCGCGGCAGGCGCGCGGCGACCAGTCCGATTTCGCCATGCAGCGCGTCGAGATAGGATTCGAGCCGCTGGCGCCGCCCCGCATGCCCGGTGTTGCAGCCGCAATAAAAGCAGATCTTCTCGCAAAACGGGATGTGGACATAGAGCGAGACGTCGCCTTGCGCCCGCTCCAGCGCCGCTTCATAGGCGTGCGGTTCGATCGCGGCGAATTCGGCGGCGGTCGGGAAGCTGGTGTAGCGCGGGACCGGGGTTGCCAGCAGGTCGGGGTGATAGGGCCACATGCGGCCCGGATGGACCGCCCGGCTCCGCGCGTCATTGCGCCAGATCAAACCGCTTGCGGCACGAACCGGCGTGGCAGCCCTTGGCATGGCAGGGCGGCGGCGCGGGCGCATCGTTCATCGGGACGTCGAGCGGGATTTCGACCGAACGGGTGGTGCCGTCGCCCGTACAGAGCAGCGCGGTGATGCTGCGCGCCTGCGCCGGAAGCGGGCCGATTGCCGCGGGCAGCAGGGCAGCGAGCGCGAAGGCCACCGCCCGGTTCATGCCGCATCGTCCGCTTCGTCGTCGATCAGGATGCGCTGGGCCGCGCCGTCGAGATCCTCGAACTGGCCATGCTTCATCGCCCAGAAGAACACCGCCAGCCCGAACGCGCCCATTGCCAGCGCGATCGGGATGAGGATCGCGAGCCCGCTCATCGGGTGGACCGCGCCAGCCGCAGCGAATTGCCGACGACCGCCAGCGAACTCAGCGACATGGCGATGGCCGCGACCATCGGCGTGACCATGCCCGCCAGCGCCAGCGGCACGGCAAGCAGGTTGTAGCCGATGGCGAAGGCAAAGTTCTGGCGCACGATCCGCATGGTCTCGCGCGCGACGCGCACGGCCAGCGCCACGGGACCGAGCCGGTCGCCGAGGAACACCGCATCGGCGGCCTGCTGGCTGGCATCGCTGGCGCTGCCGGGCGCGAGCGAGGCATGCGCCGCCGCCAGCGCCGGGCCATCGTTGAGCCCGTCGCCGACCATCAGCGGCCGGTGCCGCTGGCGCTTGAGCGCTTCGAGCACGGCGAGCTTTTCTGCCGGGCTGATGCCGCCGCGGCCGAGAATGCCCAGCGCGCGCGCGACCGGCGCCACCGCTTGCAGCCGGTCGCCCGAGAGGATCTGGCTGGCCAGCCCCATGTCCGACAGCGCCGCCACGGTTTCCCGGGCATCGCTGCGCAAGGGATCCGAAAAGGCGATGTGCCACCGGCGCCCGCCGATCCGCAGCGTCGCGGCGAGACCATCGCTGGTGGCCGCTGCGCGTTCGAGCGCGACCTCGGTCCCGCGCCACAGGCCGAGCAGGCCATGCCCGCTTTCCTCATGGACGCCGATCACTTCGGCGGGCCGCGTTCCCACCGCCTGCAGGCTGGCCACCAACCCCTTGCTCAGCGGGTGGCGGCTGTTCTGGGAAAGGCCCAGCGCCACCGCGCGCGCTTCGTCGTCGAGCCCGTCCAGCTGCGCGCGCGGTTCGCCCAGCGTCAGCGTGCCGGTCTTGTCGAACAGCACGGTATCGACCTCTGCCAGCCGCTCGAGCGCGCTGCCGTCCTTGACCAGCACGCCCTGCTTCACCAGCGCGCCCGAGGCGACCACCTGCGCGGCGGGCACCGCAAGGCCCATGGCGCAGGGGCAGGTGATGATCAGCACGCTGATCGCGATGATCATCGCCTGGTGCCAGCCGGCCCCGGCCAGCATCCATCCGACGAAGGCGAGCAGCGCCAGCGTGTGGACCGCGGGGGCATAGAGCCGCGAGGCGCGATCGGCGATGCGGACATAGCGGCTGCGCGACTGGCCCGCTTCGTCCATCAGCCGGGCGATTTCGGCCAGCGCGGTATCGTCCCGCGTCGCCGTGAGGCGGATGCGCAGGGGAGCCGAGAGGTTTACCGCTCCGGCATGGACCCTGTCGCCCGCGGCAACCGGTTCGGGCGTGCTTTCGCCCGTCAGCATGGCGTTGTCGACCGCGCCCGCGCCATCGATCACCTCGCCATCGGCGGCCAGCGCCTCGCCCGCAGCGACCAGCATGACCATGCCGGGGAAAAGCCCTTCCGCCGCGATGCGCCGGGTGCTGCCGTCCTCCTGCAGCACCGCCGCGCTCTTGCCCATGCGGCCGAGCAGCGCGCCGATCCCGGCACGCGTGCGGTTGCGCATGGTGGCATCGAGCGCGCGGCCCGCGAGCAGGAAGAACAGCAGCATCACCGCGCCATCGAAATAGGCGTGCTCGCCGCCGGTCAGCGTTTCATGGAACGACATGCCCGTGGCCAGCAGCACGCCGATCGATATCGGCACGTCCATGTTGGTCCGGCCATAGCGCAGCGCCATCGCCGCGCTGGCAAAGAACGGGCGGCCCGAATAGGCGACCACGGGCAGCGCGATCAGCGCCGAGAGCCAGTGGAACATCTCGCGCGTGACGCCGCCCGCACCCGACCACACGCTGACCGACAGCAGCATGATGTTCATCATGCCGAAACCGGCCACCGCCAGCGCGCGCAGCAGCAACTTTGCATCCCTGTCGTCGGTGGCGAGGGGATTGGCGGCGACCGGCTGGGCTGCGAAGCCGAGCTGCTCGAGCGCTTCGACCAGCGCCTCCTCGTCGAGCCGCGCATCGTGGCGCACCGCAACGCGCCTGGCGGAAAAGTTCACCCGCGCCGCCTCAACCCCCGGCAATTCGCCCAGGCCCCGCTCGATCCTGGCGATGCATCCGGCGCAGCGCATTCCCGGCACGGTAAAGCGGCTGTCGAACCTTTCGGCGGCGGCATCGGGGGCGATGGCGGCAACCGCGCTCATCCGATCGGCCTTTCGATCCGCAGCCTGTCGGATCCGTTGGCCAGCGTCACGCGCACCAGCCAGCGGCCTTCGGGCAGGCGCTCGGTGCTGGTGAAGCCGCCCGCGCCATCGGCCACCAGCGTCCAGCTGCGCGGCTTCTCGTGCCCCAGCGGATGGCGCAGCTGCGCGGTTGCGGTGGTCCCGGCGGGCGTGTTCCGCGTGGTGACGGCGAGCTTGCCGTTGCCGTCGCGCCCCACCGTCGCGGTCCAGCCGAGCGCGTTCTCCTTTGCCGCCTCGTCGAGCCAGTCGTTGAATTCCTGGCTGGCGACATAGGAATTTTCGACCACCACGCCGCCGAAACTGCCGACGGCCTGCGTGGCCATGAAGACGTTGACCGCCACCACCACGCCGAACCCGCCGACGAGGATCGCGGTCATGTGCCATCCCGAAAAGCGCCTGGCCATGCTCACTCCTCCGGCGCGTCGAACCGCGTGTCCGCGCGATCGCTTTCGGGCCGTTCGCCGCCGGTCGACAGCACGAAGGCGAAGTCCTGGCGCGTGGTCCCGGCGGGCGCCGCGACATAGGCGCGGATCGTCTGCGTCGCGTCGGCGGGCACTGCGATCGCCATCGACCGCGCTGCGCCGTCGATCGCGATGCTGTCGGTCCAGAAGCGCGCATCGGGCAGGCCTTCCAGCGTCAGCGTCATCTCGCGCGGGGCCTGCGTCATGTTGCGCAGCTTGAGCGTGTAGCTGTTGCGCACCGAACCGTCGCTGAGCAGCATGAAGGGCGGGTTGCGGTCGGGCGATACGCCCAGGTCGACGTGGCTGCGCGTGCCCAGCGCGAACAGCAGCGCGAAACCGATCGAACCCCAGATGCCGAGATAGACCAGCGTGCGCGGGCGCAGCAGTTCCTTCCATGCCGGGCGCGCCTCGCCGCCGGCCGCTTCGCGTTCGCAGCCTTCCAGCGTGGCATAGTCGATCAGCCCGCGCGGGCGGCCGATATCCTTCATCACCCGGTCGCAGGCATCGATGCACAGCGCGCAGGTGATGCAGCCGATCTGCGGCCCCTGGCGGATGTCGATCCCGGTCGGGCACACCTGCACGCATTGCAGGCAGTCGATGCAATCGCCGAACTTGCCGGGGTTCTTCTGGGCTTTCTTGACGCTGCCGCGCGGCTCGCCGCGCCAGTCCTTGTAGGTCACCACCAGCGAATGTTCGTCCATCATCGCCGTCTGGATGCGCGGCCAGGGGCACATATAGATGCACACCTGTTCGCGCATGAACCCGCCCAGCGTCACCGTGGTGAGCGTCAGCACCGCAACCGTGATATAGGCGATGGCAGCAGCATCGCCGCGCCAGAAATCATGCACCAGCGTGGGGGCATCGGCAAAATACATGATCCACGCACCACCGGTCCAGAAGCCGATGAACAGGTAGATCGTCCACTTGAAGCCGCGGCGGAAGACCTTGCCCCAGGTCCACGGCGCCGCGTCGAGCCTTTGCCGCGCATTGCGATCGCCGTCGACGAAGCGGTCGACATGCTGGAACACATCGGTCCACACCGTCTGCGGGCAGGCATAGCCGCACCAGGCGCGGCCGACCGCGCTGGTCACCAGGAACAGCCCGATCCCCGCCATGATCAGCAATCCGGCGACGAAATAGAATTCCTGCGGCCAGATTTCGATGCCGAACATGTAGAAACGGCGGTTGGCCAGATCGATGAGCACCGCCTGATCGGGGGCATAGGGCCCGCGGTCCCAGCGGATCCACGGCGTGCCGTAGTAGATCGTCAGCGTCACCGCCATGAGCAGCCACTTGAACCGGCGGAAGGGGCCGTCGATCCGCTTGTTGTGGACCTGCTTGCGCGCTTCGTAGAGCGGCGCGGGCTGCGGACTAGTTTTGGCCATTGGCTTCGGCGACCGGCGCAGCTGCCGGTTCCTCCACGAAGTCTTCGCCTCCCCCGAGCGAGTGGACATAGACGGTCAGCATCTTGACCGTGACCGGATCGAGCCGCTCGCCCCAGGCGGGCATGGCGCCCATCCTGGGGTTGAGCACCTGGTTGCGGATCGCCTGCGCGCTGCTGCCGCGCAGCCAGATCGCATCGTTCAGCCGCGGCGCGCCGAACTGGCGGTTGCCCTCGCCATTGGCGCCGTGGCAGACCGCGCAGTTTCCGGCGAAGGCCGCGGCGCCCGCCGCATTGGGCTTTTCCAGCTTGCTCAGCGAGCGGACGTGCGAGACCAGCGCCGACAGCGTGGCGCCGTCGAACAGGCCTTCGAAGGCAGGCATCGCGCTCTGGCGCGACGCGGCGCCCGACTGGCGGATGCCGTTGGTGATCGTGTGTTCGATCTGGGCCATGTTGCCGCCCCACAGCCAGTCGTCGTCGTTGAGGTTGGGATAGCCGAGCTGCTGGTTCCCGCCCGCGCCCGAACCGTGGCACTGGACGCAATTGACCTTGAACGCGGCGGCGCCGCCCGCACGCGCCTGTTGCACCAGCGGGTCATTGCCCGAAAGCGTGTTGAGGTCGGCTGCGGCGATCCGTCCGGCAACCGCCTGCCGTGCGGTTTCGGCGGCGGCTACCTCGTCGGCCAGCTGGCCGCGGCTGGTCCAGCCCAATACGCCCTGGGTCGCCCCGGAAATCATCGGCCAGGCCGGATAGGCGACCGAATAGGCCAGTGCCCAGGCGATACAGGCATAGAAGGTCCACAGCCACCAGCGCGGCAGCGGGGTGTTGAGTTCTTCGATCCCGTCCCATTCGTGACCGACGGTTTCGGTGCCGGTCGGCTGGTCGACGCGCTTATTCGCCATCGTCTTGTCCTTCGAAAATCATGTTGGCGGCCTTGCGGTTGTCGTCGCGCGCGCCCGGGCGGAAGGGCCACAGGCACAGCACGACGAACACCGCGACCATGATCGCCAGCGCATAGCTGTCGGCGAAATGGCGCAGGGTTTCGTAGGTGCTCACCGGCCCTTCTCCTGGGCCAGATCTTCCTGCGCGGCGGCGCTGTTCACGTCGACCAGCGTTCCCAGCATCTGCAAATAGGCGATCAGCGCATCCATTTCGGACAGGCGCGCCGGGTTGCCGTCGTAATCGCGGATCTGCGCCTTGGGATAGCGCCGGACAAGATCGCCCGCGTCGAGATCGGGGTTGGCCTGCGCGGCAAGGTCGGCCTCGGCCCTGGCGATGTCGGTGCCGCTATAGGGCACGCCCACGCGGCTGAGCGCGGTGAGGTTCGCCCCGATATCGGCGACATCGAGTTCGGTTTCCTTGAGGAAGCCGTATTGCGGCATGACGCTTTCGGGGACCACGTCCTGCGGATTGGTCAGGTGCTGGACGTGCCATTCGTCCGAATAGCGCCCGCCCACCCGCGCCAGGTCGGGCCCGGTGCGCTTGGAGCCCCACTGGAACGGATGGTCGTACATGCTCTCGGCCGCGAGGCTGTAGTGGCCGTAGCGTTCGACCTCGTCCTTGAACGGGCGGATCATCTGGCTGTGGCAGGTGTAGCACCCTTCGCGGATGTAGATATCCCGGCCGGCCAGTTCGAGCGGGGTGTAGGGGCGCATCCCTTCCACCTTCTCGATCGTGTTGTCGATCCAGAACAGCGGGGCGATTTCCACGATGCCGCCGATGGTGACGGTGAGGAAGGTCGCCGCCGCCATCAGCGTGACGTTGCGTTCGAGCCGGGCATGGCCCTTCACGGGTTCGTTGGAGACGGTATCGCTCATGGTCTCTCTCACTCGGCCGGTACGGCGGCAGGGAATTGGGCCGCAGGGGAAAGGGGGTGGTCGGCACTCTCGTCATAGGGCGTTTCGGTCAACGCCGCCTCGCTGCGCAGGCGACCCGCCAGCGTCTGCCACACGTTGAACAGCATGATCACGAAGCCCGAGAGATAGAGCAGGCCACCGAAGGCGCGCATGATGTACATCGGGTGGAGCGCGGCGACGGTGTCGGCGAAGCTGTTGACCAGATAGCCGTCGGCCCCGTATTCGCGCCACATCAGGCCCTGGGTCACGCCCGCCACCCACATGCTGGCGGCGTAGAACACGATCCCCAGCGTCGCGAGCCAGAAGTGCCAGTTGATCATCCGCAGGCTGTACATCCGCTCGCGCTTCCACAGGCGCGGGATCAGATAATACATGCAGGCGAAGGTGATCATCCCGTTCCAGCCCAGCGCACCCGAATGCACGTGGCCGATGGTCCAGTCGGTATAGTGCGACAGGCTGTTGACCGCCTTGATGCTCATCACCGGGCCTTCGAAGGTGCTCATGCCATAGAAGGCCACCGCCATCACCATCATGCGGATGATCGGATCGGTGCGGACCTTGTCCCACGCGCCGTTGAGCGTCATCAGCCCGTTGATCATGCCGCCCCAGCTGGGCATCCACAGCATGATCGAGAACACCATGCCCAGCGTCTGCGCCCAGTCGGGCAGCGCGGTGTAATGCAGGTGGTGCGGACCCGCCCAGATGTAGAGGAAGATCAGCGACCAGAAGTGGATGATCGACAGGCGATAGGAATAGACCGGCCGTTCGGCCTGCTTGGGCACGAAGTAATACATCATCGCCAGGAAACCGGCGGTGAGGAAGAAACCGACCGCGTTGTGGCCATACCACCACTGCGTCAGCGCATCCTGCACGCCCGAGAACACCTGGTAGCTGCGCGAACCCAGGAAGCTGACGGGAATTGCGAGGTTGTTGACCACGTGGAGCATCGCCACGGTGACGATGAAGGCAAGGTAGAACCAGTTCGCCACATAGATGTGCGGTTCCTTGCGCTTCACCACCGTGCCGACGAACACCGCCAGATAGGCGACCCAGACGATGGTCAGCCACAGGTCGACGTACCATTCGGGCTCGGCATATTCCTTCGACTGGGTGACGCCGAGCAGATAGCCGGTCGCCGCCAGCACGATGAACAGCTGATAGCCCCAGAAGACGAAACGGGCGAGGCCGGGGAAGGCCAGCCGCGCGCGGCAGGTGCGCTGCACGACGTAAAAGCTCGTCGCCAGCAAGGCGTTGCCGCCGAAGGCGAAGATCACCGCGCTGGTGTGCAAGGGTCGAACCCGGCCGAAGTTCAGGTAGGGCTCGAAATTGAGGACCGGATAGGCCAGCTGCAACGCGATGAAGAGCCCTGCGGCAAAGCCCGCGGTGCCCCAGAACAGCGTGGCGATGGCGCCCCAGCGGATGACGTCGTCGTCATAGCGCGATTCGCCCGCCGGCCCGGCCAGGGCGGGGATCAGCGCGGCGGGATTGAACCGGTTGGCCGATACCCAGATCATCACGAAGGCGACCAGCGCCACGATGGTCGCGTGCGCGGCAAAGGCCGCATCATGTGCTGCGACCGAGGCGGCGATGGCCAGGAGCATGATCCCGAACCACAGCCCGACCCTACCCAGGGCAGATTCCGCTTGCATGTGTATCTCCGTCCGTTTGGACCCGCCTAGCTGCCCAGATGGCAAGCGACATTGATCCAGCGCAAAACTAGCAAAAACATTCAACCGGCTCCAGTCATGAAGCCCGCACCTTGGGTCAGGGCATGCAGGTCAAGGATCCTGATCTGCGATCGGCCGACCGTTTCGATCATGCCCCGCTCCCGCAGCAGCGTCAGCTGCCTGCTGACTGTCTCGATCGTGATGCCCAGGCTGTCGGCCATGTCGCGGCGCGACATCGGCAGCTGCAGCACCACGGTCTTGCCGTCCGTATTCCCGACCCGGCCTGCCATGCTCACCAGCAAGCTCGCAACCCGCTCCGGCGCGGCCTTGCGGCCCAGCACGATCGACTTTTCCCGGCACCGCGCGAGCGAAGCTCGCGTGGCCTGGAGAAGCGTCGCGAGGATTGCGGGCGAGCGTCCGCCCAACTCGATCACCTTGTCGTATGGCATGGCCACGAGGTTCGCATCGCGCAGCGCCACCAGCTTGTAGGCATGCCTGACGCGCGCGGGGACGCAGACCAGGTCATCCTCGAAATGGAAGGCGACGACCTGCTCGCGATCCTGCGATGCGTGGGCGACCAGCTTGGTGGACCCGCTGACGAGAAAGACCAGCTGGTCGCAGCTCTCGTCCAGCCTTGCCTGCTGGTCGCGCCACACGGCCACCGCGCGCGATGCCGCAGCGAACTGCAGGCGCAGCGGCGCATTCATGCCTTCGGGATCGAGGCGTCCGAGGAATCGTTCGACCAGTTGCGACTGCTTGAGCATGGTGCGGCAATGCGCCGCAGTGGCGTTCCCATTCATTGACCTGAATCAATGAAGCGCGAATCGCGATCGGCCATCTGGGTCACCAAGCGTTGCAATATTCCTTGGTCGCGTGGGGCGGCCACTGCAGCGCCAGGACTAGAGACCCATGACCAGGAAATTCGCTGCCGCACTCGTCGGCCTCGCCTGCCTCGCCACCCCGGCCGCCGCCTCGGCCGAAGAAGGCGCCGAAAGGGGCAAGGTGCAGGTCAAGCTGCTCGGCACCGCCGTGCTGCCCGATGGCAAGATCACCGAATTCAGGACCGATATCGTCGGCCTGCCGGCCAATACCCAGACCGAAGCCAACGACAATGTCGTGCCGACCGTGGCGATCGAGTATTTCTTCACCGACAATGTCTCGGTCGAAACGATCTGCTGCTTCACCCAGCACGACGTCGACGCCACCACCGGGCTGCCCGGTGCCGAGCTCGTCTCGAACGCCCGGGTCATTCCGGCAACCCTTACCGCCAAGTATCACTTCCCGGTGGGCGGGGTGAAGCCGTACCTCGGCGCTGGCGTCACCTACTTCCTGTGGGTCAAGGACAAGCCCGGCGCGGATACGATCCCGCTCGGCGTGACCGATACCGATTTCTCGGATGAGTTCGGCTTTGTCCTGCAGGGCGGGATCGACATCCCGGTCGGCGGCAGCGGTTTCGGGATCAGCCTCGATGCCAAGAAATACTTCGTCGACACCACCTCGCGCTGGTTCGCCGGCGATATTGTGGCGATCGAGACCGTGCACAAGCTCGATCCCTGGGTGCTCAGCGCGGGCGTTGCCTATCGCTTCTGATCTATCCAGCCAGCCGGTGACGCACAGCGGCGAGGGGCCGGGCGATCCGTTCATCGCTCCAGCGGAAGTCCGGCCAGTCGTCGCGTTCATGGATATAGGCCATTAATCTTCGCATCCTTCGCGCAGAGTAATGGTATTATTCGCCGCAGATGGCAAGGCTATTCACCGCATTAAATGCGGTGAATAGCAGGGCTATTTTCCGCAGCGCTCCATGCGAAAGCCGCAGATAGCCGAGATTTCTTGCCAATGAATCCGCGACTTAGCTATTGTCCGATGGCAGTGTGATCTTGACGGAATCAAGAGTAAAGGGCAATCGGATGCTTGTCGGATATGGACGTTCATTCGCCCTGCACCTCATGACGCAGTCTGCATCACCGCTCGCAGATCGCGGGATCGCAGACGTCATGGGCTGGAGCGAGCAGCAGGTGGGCGAGATACGCAAGCATTATGTTGACGCTAAGGCCATCGTCGTGGCACTGACCCGCCGTCTCGGCCAAGGAGTATTGTAAAACGCTTTGTAAAACGCCGGGTTCATATCAGCCAAGTGCTTGATTTGCGGGTGTAGCTCAATGGCAGAGCAGCAGCTTCCCAAGCTGACGACGAGGGTTCGATTCCCTTCACCCGCTCCACCATGGCTCCGGTCTCTCCGTCGCGTCGAGTGGGCGGGATCAGGATCACCTCGCCGGGGTGAGCCGCGCGTATTCGCCGTGGTCGAAACCGGCCAGGCAGGTGCCCTGCGCGCAGAGATGGAAGCGCGCCGCCCGCCCGCGGTTCATGCCACGACGAGCCTGCCCTTCATCGCCGGGTGGTAGGTGCAGACATAGTCGACCGTGCCCTTGCCGGTAACCTTCAGGCTCCAGCTCTGGTCGTGGTTCAGCCTGCCCGAATCCCACCCCTTCGCGGTTGCCGTGTGGGGCGCGGCGTCGAAGTTCTTCCAGGTGATCACGTCACCTGCCTTGACCTCCAGCCTTGCCGGGTAGAACCGGAAATGCCGGATTTCGACCACATGGACCCTCGGGCTGACGGCATCCTTGCCCGATGCCGGGGCCGACGGCCATGCAACAACCCCGGCCATCAAGACCGCAAGCAGGATCCATAGCGGCACGGCCCAGGCCGGGAGGCCGCGGCTGCGGCCTCCCGATGCGGTTGTGGATGCAAGCGGTTTCACTTCAGCACCCGGACCATGCGTTCGGCGTGCTGTTCGTGCACCTTGAAGATTTCGAGCGCCTGCCCCAGCAGATCCTTGAATTCGCGATTGTCGACCGCGGGGATGAAGGCGGTTTCGACGGTCTTGTTGACGAACTGGTGATAGCCCAGTTCATTGGCGGCATAGGCGCGGTCGAATTCGGCGCCCTGCAACTGCGCCAGCTGGTTGAGCTTCGCGTCGGCATCGACGGTCAACTGCTTGCTGGTGGCATTGTCCTCGGCCGAGGCACCGAGCCTGGTGAGCAGCGCAATCGCCAGTTCGTTGACGGCGGCATGGTCCTGGATCATCAGTTCGGCGAATTTGCGGACTTCGGGATTGTTCGACTTCGCCAGCGCCAGATGGGCGTAACGGATGTCGAGATTGCCGGCGGTATAGGCGATATGCGCGATCTGCATGTCCGAGGGGCCTTCGCCGGCCATCGCCGGGGTGGATACGGCAGCCGAAGCAAGCAGCGCGGCGGCGGCCGTGCGGGTGAGAATGCGGATCATCGGTCTGTTCCTTGATTGATTGAACCAGCGTTCGATCGTGCGAACACCGCCGCAATTGGCAGCTCGTCCGGTCCAGGAAAACAGCGCCTGCCGCTTCGCGGACTGACCGCAACGCAGTTTGGACGATCCGCATCGAATTGGGGAAATCGGGCCGGTTTGACCGGGTGAACGAAAGGGATCGGCAAAGAAATACGCCCGATTCGCCTCCCTCCCTCTCTCTCGCTGTGTTTCTCTCCGCGCCGTGCTATCGCGGGGCGCAAGGCAGCGAGAGGGGGGCCGGGACGCGCCGTGACGTCATTGCTGTTCGCCATCGTCGCCAGCTTCCTTGCCGCCACCGGCGCGCGCGACCAGCTGCTGGTCGCGGCCCTGCGCGAGCGGCTGGGTCCGTCTGCCGCGCTGCTGGCCGTCGCGCTGGCGAGCTCTGCCGGGACCGCCGCCATCGCCGCATGGCTGGGCGGGCGGCTGGCGCTGGCTTTGTCGCAGGATGCCGCGACCATGTTCGTCGCCATCGCGCTGCTGCTGGCGGCCTTCGAATGCGCCTGGCCGGGCCGCTTCCGCAAGCCGGTGGAGCCGACCCGCTCGCTCGGCGCGATCGCGATCGTGCTGTTCGCGCGGCAGCTGACCGACGCCGCGCGCTTTCTCGTGCTCGCGCTCGCGGCGGCCTTCGCCTCGCCGCCGCTGGCGGGGCTGGGCGGGGCAGTGGGCGGCGGCGCGGCGGTCGCGCTGGGCTGGGCGATGGGCGGCGAGCTGGAACGGCAACTGCCGCTGCGCCGCCTGCGGGTGGCGCTGGCGGCACTGCTGTTCGCGGTCGCCTGCGTGGTCGGGCTGTCCGCGCGCGGGCTCCTGTGATGGTCGCCCGCCGAACGAATAGCTATGCGCGAGGCATTTCCGGCCGCCTTCGCTGTTGGGCCAGGGCGGCCCTGGTGTATCAGCGCTGCATGACCGACGTGACCATCCTTGAAAACGCCGACGACGCCACGATTGCCGACTGGCTGGCACAAAGGCTGGGCGCCGCCATGTCTTCGCGCAAGGGGCCGGTGACCATCACCGTGCCGGGCGGATCGACGCCGTTCCCGATCATCGAGCGGCTGCTGGCGCATGACCTCGACTGGGGCAGGCTGGTGGTGTGGCCGGGCGACGAGCGCATCGTGCCCGAGGATCACCCCGCATCGAACACCGGCAAGCTGCGCGCGCTGTTCGAACCGGCGGGCGCCGAAGTGGTCACGCTGACCGAGATGGAGGCCGTGCCGCGCTTCGATCTCGCCTGGCTGGGCATGGGGGCCGACGGGCACATCGCCTCGCTCTTCCCCAATACCGAACCGCGGATCGACGATCCGCGCGCGATCCTGCGGCTGACCCCCGACCCGCTCCCGCCCGAGGCGCCGTTCGACCGGATCAGCCTGACGCTGCCTTCGCTGCTGGCGAGCGATGCGATCGTGTTCGTCATGCGCGGGGCCGACAAGCGCGCGGTGTTCGACCGGGCATTGGCGGGCGAACACGATCTTCCGGTTGCGCGGCTGCTCGCGGCAGCTAAACAGCCGGTGACATGCTTCGCCTGATCCCCCCGCCGCTGCATCGCCTGGCGCTCGTCCTGGGGCACCGGCTGCGCCACCACTGGCGCCGGTTGCGCGGCGTGACGGGCGAGGGCGTGAGCATCGTCGGGCGTGATTTCGATGGCCAGATCCTGCTCGTGCGGCACAGCTATGGCCCGGCAGACTGGTTCTTCCCCGGCGGCGGGATCGGACGCAAGGAAACCCCCGAACAGGCCGCCCGGCGCGAATTGCGCGAGGAGACCGGCTGCCCGGTCGACGGGCTCAAGCTGGTCGGGATCATCGAGGAAGAGATTTCCGGCGCGCCGCACACCGCGCATATCTTCGAAGGCGTGGTCGACGCCATGCCGCGTCCCGACGGGCGCGAAGTGATCGAAGCGCGCTTTTTCCCCACGCATTCGCTGCCCGAGCCGCTCAGCCCGCGCACCAGGGCGCGGTTGCAGCTGTGGCAGGCGAGGAAGAACTAGAGCGACGCGCGCCAAATTCGAATCATTCTTAAATTCGTTTGCCCTGAGCTTGTCGAAGGGCCGTTCTTTCTTTTGGCGCCGCTAGAAGAAGGACGGTGTTTCGACAAGCTCAGCACGAACGGAAAAAGGGTGATTCGAATTTAACGCACGCCGCTCTAAAGGAGCGACAGCTGCGCATCGGGGCGCGGTGCTTCCTTATCCTCGCTGCCCTCGAGCTTGGATAGCGTCAGCCCCATCAGCCGGATCGGCATGGGCAGCGGCAGCATCTCTTCCAGCAAAGCCCGGCCGATGGCGGCGAATTCGTCCTTGCCGGCGATCGGGCGGTCGACGGTCTTCGCGCGGCTGACGATCTGGAAATCGGCGTATTTCATCTTCAGCGTCACGGTGCGGCCGCTGGCCTGGGTCTTCTCGATCGAGGTCCACACGATGTCGATGATGTCCTCCAGCGTCGCGCGCAGCTCCGCGCCCGACGAGAGATCGTGGCTGAAGGTGCGCTCGCCGCCCACCGACTTGCGCACGCGGCTGGGGCATACCGGCCTGAGGTCGATCCCGCGCGCCGCGCGATAGAGATAGTCGGCAAAGCTGCCGAAATTGGCGCGCAGCCAGGCGATGTCCCTGGCGGCAAGATCGGCCCCGGTGGCGATGCCCAGCCGCGCCATCTTCTCCGCGCCCTTGGGGCCGACCCCGTGAAAGCGGCGGATCGGCAGCCCGGCGACGAAATCGGCGCCTTCGCCGGGGCGGATCACGCACAGCCCGTCGGGCTTGTTCTGGTCGCTGGCGATCTTGGCGAGGAACTTGTTGTAGCTCACCCCCGCGCTGGCGGTGAGGCGGGTCTTGGCGCGGATTTCCTGGCGGATCAGCTCGGCGATGCGCGTGGCGCTGCCGATGCCCAGCCTGTCCTCGGTCACGTCGAGATAGGCCTCGTCGAGGCTCAAGGGCTCGACCAGCTCGGTGTGGTGGTGGAAGATCGCGCGGATCTGGCGGCTCGCTTCCTTGTAGGCATCGAAGCGGTGGCGCACGAATATCAGGTCGGGACACAGCCGTTTGGCGGTGACCGAGGGCATGGCGCTGCGCACGCCGAACCTGCGCGCTTCATAGCTTGCCGCCGCGACCACGCCGCGCCCGCCCGATCCGCCCACCGCGACCGGCTTGCCGCGCAGCTCGGGATTGTCGCGCTGTTCGACGCTGGCGAAGAAGGCATCCATGTCGACATGGATGATCTTGCGCAGGCCATCCGCCTCACCTTCGCCCGCACCCGCGCCATCCGTGTCTTTCGCGTCACTCATCGCGGGCAAGATAGGGCAGCGGGTTGCAAAGCGGAACCATGTCCGTCAGGTGCGCCGCGGTGCACCAGCGAAGCGATCCCCACACCGGCGGTGAACGCCCGATTGCCGAGGCCGCCCACGGCCGGCGGATCGGCGAGCGCGAGCTGATCTGGATGATGGCGCTGCTGATGGCATGCAACGCCTTCGGCATCGACGCGATCCTGCCGGCGCTGGGCGAGCTGGCGCGCAGCCTTGGTGCGCCGGGCAACGATCGCCAGTTCATCGTGGGTGTCTATCTGCTTGCGGCGGGCTTGGGCACGCTGGTCCCTGGGGCCTTTGCCGACCGCTATGGCCGCCGCCCGGTGCTGTTCGTCGCGCTGGGGAGCTTCATCGTGCTTTCGCTCGCCTGCGCGACCGCGACCAGCTTTCGCGAAATGATCGTGCTGCGCGCGATGCAGGGCTTCTTCGCCGCGGGGATCGTGGCGCTGCCCCCGGCGATCATCCGCGACCGCGTGGGCGGCGACCGCATGGCGCGGATGATGAGCCTGATCTTCGTGATCTTCCTGCTCGTCCCCGCCGTGGCGCCGAGCATCGGGCAGGGCGTGCTGCTGGCGCTGGGCGACTGGCGCTGGATCTTCGTGGCGATGGCCATGCTGGGTTGCATCATGACCGCATGGGTTTATTTCCGCCTGCCCGAAACGCTGCACGAGGATGATCGGCAGGCCATCGATGTCTCGCTCATCGCGGCCAATATGCGCCGCGCGGTCACGCTGCGCTCGACCATCGGTTATACGCTGGCGAGTTCGCTGGTGTTCGGGGCGCTGTTCGGCTTCATCAATTCGAGCCAGCAGCTGATCGGCGAGGCGTTTGGCGCGGGCGAGCGCTTTCCGCTGATCTTCGCGATCTGCGCGGGGTGCATGGCGATCGCCAACTGGTCGAACAGCCGCATCGTCGAACGCTTCGGCGCGCGGCGGGTGAGCCACACGGCGCTGTTCCTGTTCATCGTGGTGGCGTGCCTGCAGCTGTGGTTCGCCACGCGGCCGGTCGAGACGCTGTGGACCTTCGTCCCGCTGATGGCGGCGAACATGAGCCTGCTCGGCTTTATCGGGGCAAATTTCGGTTCGATCGCGATGCAGCCGTTCCGGCACATCGCCGGTGCCGCGTCCTCTGCGCAGAGCTTCCTGCGCATGACCACCGGGGCCACGCTGGGCGCGGCGGTCGGCCATGCCTATGACGGCAGCGCGCGTCCGCTGGCCATGGCGCTGCTGGTGTCGGCCGGGGCGAGCCTGTTCTTCGTGCTCTATTCGGAACGCGGCGCGCTGTTCGGCCCGCCCGACCCGGAGGACGAGGACTAGCCCTCGCTTGCCAGCCTGCGCCAGCCTCCCCTCCCCTCCTCTGGAGAGGAGGGGAGGCTGTCAGTTCTCTTCCGCAGGCACCACCACGCACAGCAGCGCATCGACCTGCACCTGCCCGCCCGCGCTGGCGGCAAGCTGGGTGACGGTCCCATCGAACGGCGCGGTCAGCGCGTGCTCCATCTTCATCGCCTCGAGCACCACCAACCGCTGGCCCGCGGTGACCGCATCGCCATCGGCCACATCGACCGCGATGACCTTGCCCGGCATGGGCGCGATGATATCGCCATCGTGGGCGTGGTGGTGGCCGGTGCCATCGTGGCGCTCCCGCATGATCCGGTAGGTCGTGCCGAGTTCGACCGCGAAAATCTGTTCGCCCACTCGGCGATAGGGGCTGTGCTGTTGCTGGTCGTAGTCGGGTTCCGGCATGAAGCGCGCCACGACACTCTTCCCGTTCACCGACAGCCGGACCTCCGGGTTGGGCACAGAATTGAGGCGGAACCCGAAAAGGGCAGTCTGTGGCACCATGAGACTTAGGGCGGCGGTGTCGAGCAGCCATTGCGGCGCGTCGTATGCTTCAAATGCCAGATCGCCCTCGTGCGCTGCGATGAAGCCCGTATCGAGCCTTGCTCTGCAGAAGTCCGGGTTGACCAGCAGCGAATGCAGGAAGCCGGCATTGGTCTTGACGGGCCACACCCCGCTGTCGCCGCACACCTTGGCTATGCCGATGATGGCTTCCAGCCGGTTTTCGGCATGGCAGATCAGCTTGGCGATCATGGGATCGTAGAATGGGCTGATGGAGTCGCCCTCCTCGACGCCGGTTTCGATCCGCACTGACTGCGCGAAGTCGAGTTCGCATTCTGCGCCGCTCGGGACAGCTTGCCAGCGGGTTGGTCGTGCTGTTCTAGGGAGACTGAAGAATTCCAACCGCCCCGTGCTCGGCAAAAACCCCTTGGCGGGGTCTTCGGCATAGAGCCGCGCCTCGATCGCGTGCCCATTGATCGACAGCTCATCCTGCCGCTTGGGCACCGGCTCCCCGCTCGCCACGCGCAGCTGCCACTCCACCAAATCCACCCCGGTGATCTCCTCGGTCACCGGGTGTTCGACTTGCAGCCGGGTGTTCATCTCCATGAAGAAGATGCGGTCGGCGCGCAGGCCTTCGCTGGCATCCGCGATGAATTCGATGGTGCCCGCACCCTCGTAATCGACCGCCTTCGCCGCGCGCACGGCGGCGGCGCAGATCGCTTCGCGCGTCGCCTTGTCCATGCCGGGAGCGGGGGCTTCCTCGATCACCTTCTGGTGCCGGCGCTGGAGCGAACAGTCGCGTTCGAACAGGTGGACGACATTGCCGTGGCTGTCGCCAAACACCTGCACCTCGATATGGCGGGGCGAGGTGATCCACTTTTCCAGCAGCACTTCGTCATTGCCGAAGGACGCCTTGGCCTCGCGGCGACAGCTTTCGAGCGCGGCGGCGAAATCGGCGGGCGCGTCAACCTTGCGCATCCCCTTGCCGCCCCCGCCCGCGACGGCCTTGATGAGGACGGGGTAGCCGATCGCCTCGGCCTCCTTGGTGAGCCGCTCCACGGATTGATCGGAGCCGTCATAGCCCGGCGTCACCGGCACGCCCGCCGCGCGCATCAGCTGCTTGGCTGCGTCCTTCAACCCCATCGCGCGGATGCTGGCGGGCTTGGGGCCGACCCAGATGAGCCCTGCGTCGAGCACGGCCTGCGCGAAATCGGCGTTCTCGGACAGGAAGCCGTAACCCGGATGGATCGCATCCGCGCCGGTCGCCCGCGCCGCCGCAATGATCTTCGCGCCCACCAGATAGCTCTCGGCGGCGGGCGAGGGGCCGATATGCACCGCCTCGTCGGCTTGGCGCACATGCAGCGCCCTGGCATCGGCATCCGAATAGACCGCCACGGTGGCCACGCCCATGGCGCGCGCGGTGCGGATGATGCGGCAGGCGATCTCGCCGCGATTGGCGATCAGGAGTTTCTGGATCATGTCGGCGGGTTAGCTTCGCCCTTCGCAAAAGGGAACTCCCGTCACCATCCCGCGACCGGGCGGAAATCATGGCGGGTCCACGAGATCGGTTCGGCAGGCGCGGCAGGGCGGTTGACCAGCGCTTCGACAAGCGCGGCCACGATGTGCCACAGCTTCTCGAGGCGGCTCACGCGGGTGCGGCGGTCCCATGCCCTCGCTCCGCGCGCGCGCAGCTTGCGCCCGATCGCGCCATAGATGTTCGCCGCCGCCAGCACCGCCCAACGCTGGCGCAAGCGCAGGCGAACCGTGCCCAGCCTCGAGGCGCGCTCGTGCCGCTCGATCAGCGCGACCAGCCGCGGCATCAGGCGGGCGAGCGCGCGGCGGTTTTCGGGCAGCGCGTGCTGGCCTGGCTCGAGCCCGATGTCGCTGAGCCAGCTTGCGGGCAGGTAGCAGCGGCCGATGGCGGCATCTTCCACCACGTCGCGCGCGATGTTGGCCATCTGGAAGGCAAGCCCGAGGTCGCAGGCGCGGTCGAGCGTTTCGCCGTCGTCGGGATCGGCGCCCATCACCCGCGCCATCATCACCCCGACCGAGCCCGCGACGTGATAGCAATAGCGCAGCAGTTCGGCCTCGCTTGCGGGCGCCCAGCGCGCCGCGTCGAGCGCAAAGCCCGCGATCATGTCGTCGGCCAGCTCCATGGTCAGCCCGCATTCCTGCGCGACGAGGCCGAAGCCGTCGAAGGCCGGGTCGGCGGTGATTTGTCGGTCGAAGGCGCACTGGCTCAGCGCGCGGATCGCCTGCACCCGGTCGCTGGCATCCTTGCGATCGCCCTGCGCGCCGGGCGGCCCGCCCATGTCCTGATTGTCGGCGATGTCGTCGCAGCGGCGGCACCAGGCATAGAGCAGCCAGGCGCGTTCGCGCGTGGTCCGGTCGAACAGTTTCGATGCCACGGCGAAGCTGTGCGAGCCTTGCTCGATCGCCGCGCGGGCCTGCTTCACCAGTGCCGCCCTCTCGCGTCCGCCGCCGGCCCGGGATGGGATGGGGCGGTCACGGGCCGTGGTGCGGGGGCGGGGTTCGTTCAGAGGTCGTCGGCCTTCATCCGGAAGATCGGCGTGTGCGGTTCGTAATTCGCCATCGCGTCGAGCAGTCCATCGAGCGTGGTATCTGCGATCAATATACCCTGGTGCGCGGGCCGGACGAAGCCGACTTCGGCCATGCGGCGGTTGAAGGCGAGCAGCTCGTCGTAGAAACCGAAGGCGTTGAGCAGGCCCACCGGCTTGGTGTGATAGCCCAGCTGCGCCCAGCTCATCGCTTCCCACAGCTCGTCCATCGTGCCCACCCCGCCGGGGATGGTGACGAAACCGTCCGAAAGGTCGGTGAAGCGCTGCTTGCGCTCGTGCATCCCCGAAACGGCATAGAGTTCGGTACAGTCGTGGTTGGCGACCTCGGACTTGACCAGTGCTTCGGGGATCACCCCGATCACTTCGCCGCCCGCCTCCAGCGCGCCGCGCGCGACCGCGCCCATCAGGCCCAGCCGGCCCCCGCCATAGACGACCCCGATCCCGCGCTGCGCCAGCCCCGCGCCGACATCGTGGGCCAGCTGGATATAACGCGGGTCATCGGGCGAGGCAGACCCGCAATAGACGGCAAGACGGTTCATGCGACACCCTTGTAGTGATTCACGCGGAGACGCGGAGACGCGGAGGCTTCGACCTCTATGCGCGCCGCAGGCGTAGTTCGATTGACGCGCTCACAGAGGCGCGGGGGCACGGAGGAATTGCGCAAGACCTCTGTGCCTCTGT
>JBAZTF010000005.1:0-152714 GCA_041662105.1 Erythrobacter sp. | reverse complement strand
TGATTCACGCGGAGACGCGGAGACGCGGAGGCTTCGACCTCTATGCGCGCCGCAGGCGTAGTTCGATTGACGCGCTCACAGAGGCGCGGGGGCACGGAGGAATTGCGCAAGACCTCTGTGCCTCTGTGCCTCTGTGAGCGTCCGGATTCGAATAGCGCCTCCGGCGAGACGAAGCGCCTCTCCGCGTCTCCGCGTCTTCGCGTGAGTCCAACCTTCAACACAAATCCTCCAGCATCGTATTGATTCACGCGGAGACGCGGAGACGCGGAGGCTTCGACCTCTATGCGCGCCGCAGGCGTAGTTCGATTGACGCGCTCACAGAGGCGCGGGGGCACGGAGGAATTGCGCAAGACCTCTGTGCCTCTGTGCCTCTGTGAGCGTCCGGATTCGAATAGCGCCTCCGGCGAGACGAAGCGCCTCTCCGCGTCTCCGCGTCTTCGCGTGAGTCCAACCTTCAACACAAATCCTCCAGCATCAGACCGGCGGTCGCCTTGGCGCTGCCGACGACGCCCGGTATCCCGGCTCCGGGATGCGTGCCAGCCCCCACGAGATAGAAATTGTCGATCACATCGTCGCGGTTGTGGCCGCGCAACCAGGCGCTCTGGCTCAGCAGCGGCTCGAGGCTGAAGGCGCTGCCCAGATAAGCGTTGAGGTCCATCGCGAAATCGCGCGGGGCATAGTGGAATTTCGTCACGATCCGTTCGTGCAGGCCGGGGATCAGCCGCCGCTCGATCTCGTCGAGGATGCGCTTCTCGAGGATCGGGCCCATGTCCGCCCAGTCGACCGCCAGCTTGCCCATGTGGGCGACCGGCACCAGCGCATAGAATGTGCTCTTGCCCTCGGGCGCCATGCCCGGGTCGGTCACGGTCGGGTGGTGCAGGTAGATCGCAAGATCGGCGGGCAGCACGCCGTGATCGTAGATATCCTCGAGCAGCCCCGCATAGCGCGGGCCGAACAGCACCGTGTGATGCGGGATGCCGGGCCAGCTGCCCTCGATCCCGAAATGGACCACGAACAGGCTGGGGCTGAAGCGCTTGCGCGACAGGCTGCGGGCATAATCGCCGCCGCGCTTCGAGCCCGACAGCAGGTCCCTGTAGCTGTGCATGATGTCGGCGTTGCTGGCCACGGCATCGAAGCGCCGGCGCCAGCCCGAATGCGTTTCGACCTCGCTCGCGCGCTTGCCCAGCGTGTGGACCTGCACCACCGGGTCGTGCAGCCGCAGCGTCCCGCCGAGCCGTTCGAAATGGCGCACCATGCCCGCGACGAGGCGGTTGGTCCCGCCCTTCGCCCACCACACACCGCCCTGCATTTCCAGCGTGTGGATCAGCGAATAGATGCAGCTGGCGGTCATCGGATTGCCGCCGACCAGCAGCGTGTGGAAGCTCAGCGCCTCGCGCAGTCTCTCGTTGTCGATAAAGCTCGACACCATCGAATAGACGCTGCGCCAGGCCTGTTTCCTGACCAGCGCGGGCGCGGCGCGGACCATCGAGCGCAAATCGAGGAAGGGGACATGGCCGAGCTTGACGTAGCCTTCCTCGAAGACCCCTTGCGCATAGTGCTGGAACCGCTGGTAGCCCGCGACATCGGCCGGATTGAGCGCGGCGATATCGGCCAGCAGCCGGTCCTCGTCGTTCGAGAAGTCGAAGCTGGTCCCGTCGGGCCAGTTGAGCCGGTAGAAGGGCATCACCGGCATCAGCTCGACGTCTTCGGCCATGTCGTGGCCCGACAGCGCCCACAGCTCGCGCAGACAATCGGGATCGGTGATGACGGTCGGCCCGGCGTCGAAGGTGAAGCCATCCCTTGCCCAGAAATAGGCGCGTCCGCCCGGCTTGTCGCGCGCCTCGATCACCGTGGTCGCGATCCCCGCGCTCTGCAGGCGGATGGCGAGCGCGAGCCCGCCGAAACCGGACCCGATCACGCAGGCGATGCGGCCCGCAGGGGCATCCGGTGCGGTCCCCGCGACGCCCGAAGCCGCTTGAGGTGTCGTCGTCTCAGCGCTCATCGCCGGTCCTCATGGACGAGCGGCGTCCCCTTGCCAAGCAGTGCGGCGATGGCGGCAGGGACCGGGATCGGCGGCCTGCCCATCAGCACGTGCATCCGGTCGGCAGCGGTGGAGCGTCCGGCGTAGAAACGTTCGATCAGCGGCCGCGGCAGGCGGTAGAAGTGTTCGAACATGCGATAGCGCCGCTCGGGCCGGGCGCCGCCGAACAGCATCCGGCCGAGCCTGCGGTAGAAGGCGGTGTCGCGCCAGTGCCGGCGCGCGCGGGCCTCGAACAGCGCCGCCAACTGCTCGCCCGGCAGCATTGCCTCGCGCGCGACCCGCAACGCATTGGCCACGGCGAAGGGGACGCTGTAGCTGGTCAGCGGGTGGACGAAGCCCGCGCGCGCGCCGATCCGCACCACGCCCGGCGGCCCCAGCTCGCGGCGACAGGCGGCGAAATCGCCCCCGGTGATGACCGGTAGCACGCCCGTCTCGCCGCCAAGGATGTCGCCCTGCCAGCCCATCGCGGCGCAATATTCGTCGATCCGGTGCGACAGCGCGCTGCGGTCGAGCATCGGGCGGTCGGCGTAACAGGTATCCTCGACGAACAGCTCATGCGCGCCCAGCGGCAGCGTGTAGACGAAGCGATAGCCATCGTGCTGCGCCACCCGCGCATCCATCACGAGCGGGCGCGACAGGCCATGCGGGGCACGGGTGCGCAGGTGACGGCCCATGAACACCTGCCACCCGCCGGTGAGATGGCGCGAAGGGGTGAAGTCGCGGCAATCGATCACCACGCGCGCGGGCAGGCTCTCGCCACCCTCCAGCGTTACGACATCCGCGTCGAGCGTGGTGACCCGCGAACGCAGCCGGATCGTGTCGGCGGGTAACTGCCGATGCAGCGCGGCGGCGAAATCGCGGCTGTCGAGCGAGCGGTAGGGCGAGGCCAGCGTCCGCGCGAATGCGGGAAACGACACCTCGTACCCGCTGTCCCATTCGGTCTTGCGGAAATCGGCGATCAGCGCCGCGCCAGCGGGATCGAGGTCGCTCGCGAACCAGCTCCAGCGGTGGTTGCCGCCAAGCTGCGCGCCGGCCTCGAACAGCGCCAGACGCAGTTCGGGATGGGCGCGGTGGAGCGCCAGCGCGGTCAGTCCTCCGGCCAGTCCGCCGCCGACGATGGCGATATCGATCATGCGCCCGTTCATCGGGCCTGAAGCTTAGGGAAGCGTGAAGCGATGGGCAATCGTCAGCGCTGGCCCGGCGCGGTCGCCGCGGGGAGGGGCGTGGCGACCAGCCCGGGACGCGGCGCGGGCAGCGGTGCCTTGCGGTCGCCGCTTTTCAGATAGGTGTCGAACCACTGCAACATCCGCAGCGTGTAATCGTAGCGCGCGGCCGCCTGCGTGTTGCCGTGCCCTTCGCCGGGATAGAGCACCAGCCGCAACGGCGTGTCGGGCCGGCGCAGCTTGATCGCGCGGTACAATTCGAACGCCTGCCCGGGCGGGACCCGCCGGTCCTCGGTCCCATGCATGATCAGCAGCGGGGTTTGGGCGCGTCCGGCGTAGTAGATCGGGCTGATCTCGAGCATTGCCTGCCAATCGTCCCACGGCCAGGCCAGCGCGTGGACATTGCGCATTTCGCGCGGGATGTCGGTGGTCCCGAACTTGGAGACCTGATTGGAAATCCCGACGAACATCACCCCGGCGGCGAATTCCTCGGACTGTGCCGTGGCCGCCCAGGCGGTGGCATAGCCGCCATACGAGCCGCCGGTCATGCCCACCCGGTCGGGATCGGCGATCCCCGCCGCGACCAGCGCGCGCTTGGCGTCGACGAGGTCGGTGAATTCGGGGTCGGTATAGCGGCCCTGATGCTGCCGCGCGAAAGCGGTGCCGTATCCGGTCGAGCCGCGATAATTGGGCAGGAATACGGCATAGCCGTGGCCCGCCGCGAGCTGTCCCGGGCTGCTGTAGCCGGTGTTCCAGCCGCCGGTCTCGTGCTGTTCGGGCCCGCCGTGGACGTCGATGATCAGCGGCGCGCCGCCCCTGGGAATGCCGCCCACCGGCTCGATCAGGATACCCTCGATTCCCTGCCCGTCGCGCGCGGCATAGCGAAACACGCGCTGGCGCCCGAAGGCGACCTCGCCCAGCCAGCGATTGTGCTGCGTCCAGCGCAGGAAGCGGTTGCCGCGCAGTTCGAACAGCTCGTTGGGATGCCGGTCGGCGCTCGCCTCGACGAAGATTCGCCCGCCGCCTGCCTTCACTTCGCCAAGCACAAGCTCGCCGCCGTCGATTTCGCGTTCCACGCGCGCGCCGTCATAGATCCGCAGCACCGAATGCACGCCCTTGTGCACCACCACCGCGAGCTGCCCGTCGCCGAGCCATTCGCAGTCGATCGCGGCCTCCGGTGCACCGGCATTGAGCGGAACGAGCGCCCCGGTCGCGACATCGGCCAGCTGCAATGTGGTCCCGTCAGGGTCGCTGGCGTCGATCCCTCCGATCATCGCCAACTGCCGCCCGTCGGGGGAAAGCTCGATGTCGCCCAGCTTGGTCGGCGTTCCCAGTTCGCGCAGCACCGCGCCGCTGGCGAGGTCGATCACCAGCGCCCTGCGGCTGGTATAGCTGTCGTCGGCCAGCGGGGTGGGCGCGCTGACGATCACCGCGGTCCTGCCATCGGGCGCGAGCTTGAACGCGCTGACATAGCCGGGCACGGGCACTTCGCGCGGTGCCGGGTCGGGTTCCTCGCCGACGCGCGCGGCGAAGAGGCGGTTGAGCCGATGTTCTTCCTCGTAGACCACGGCATCGAAGCCCGCACGCGCGAGCAGGCTGCGCTGCTCCTCTAGCGCGGCCCCCGCGACCAGCCACAGCGTCGCTCCATCGGCCGACCAGCCATAGGCGAGCACGTCGCCATCGCCGATCTGCGCCAGCTTGCGATGGGCGCCGCCGTCGACCGGAATGCCCCACACCGCCAGCCGTTCGCCCTTTGCCGCCCACAGGAAGGCAATCGTCCGGCCATCGGGCGAAAAGCCCGGGCTGGAGACATCCATGTCGCGCGGCAGGACCTCGCGCGCGGCATCGGGCCTGCTGGCCAGCTTGAGCTGGCGCTGGAAGGGGCCGTTGGCTTCTGCGTGCAGCACATCGGGCAGGCGCGCCGCGGTCAGCGCGACCTGCGACCCGTCGGGCGAGACCTCGACCGCGCCGACGGTTTCGAGGCGGGCGACGTCCTCGGGCGTCATGGTGCGGGTCGGCGCCGCGCTGGCGGCAGCCGCCAGCACGGACAGGGCAAGCACAAGCGGGGTGGCGCGACGCGACATCGGATTTGCGAAACTTTCCTTGGCCCTTCGTATAGCGGTCGAGGCGGGCAGGGCAAAGCGGGGCTTGTGGGCGACGGGTCGAGCGGGCACACCCTCGCGCGAACAAGGAGAGGAATCGATGAAACCATTCGCACTCGGGCTGGCAGCGCTGCTCGCCGGGATTTCGGCGCCCGCGCTGGCGCAGACCACCATCATCCACGCCGATCACGTGGTCACCGATCCCGACAGCCCGGTGCGCGGCCCGTCGACCGTCATCGTCACCGACGGGCGGATCGTCAGCATCGAGGATGGCTTTGTCGGCGGACCCGAAGGGGCCGACATGGTCCAGCTGGCGGGCAAGACGCTGGTCGCGGGCCTGATCGACCTGCACGTCCACCTGACCGGCGATCCGGGCGGCGATTTCTGGAAGGAAGCGGTCGAACCCGACGAATGGGGCGTGGTCGTGGGCGCGAAGAACGCGCGGGTCACCGCGCTGGCCGGTTTCACCACCGTGCGCGAGGCGGGGGCCGGGCCGGAAAGCGCCTTTGCGCTGCGCCGGGGCACGGCCGAAGGGCTGATCCCCGGACCGCGCATCGTCGCGGCGGGCGTGCCGCTGGCGATCGTGGGCGGGCATGGCGACGTCAGCGGCTTCCGGCCCGAAGTGAACGAATTGCTCGACGCCGGCTTTACCTGCACCGGTGTGGTCGAATGCGCGCAGAAGGTCCGGCTGGCCAGCCAGAACGGGTCCGATGCGATCAAGATCACCGCCACCGGCGGCGTGCTGAGCCAGCAGGGCCGCGGGCTCGAGGCGCATTTCACCGATGCGGAGATGAAGAGCATCGCCGATACCGCGCATTCGCTCGGCCTCAGGGTGATGGCGCATGCGCATGGCGCGCGCGGGATCGAGGCGGCGGCGCGTGCGGGGATCGACAGCATCGAGCACGGCACCTACATCGACGAGGCCGCGGCCAGGGCCATGCGCGAACGCGGGACCGTGCTGGTGCCCACGCTGATGGCGTTCAGGGGCGTGACCGAACGGCTGGGCAAGGGGATTTACACCCCCGTGGTCGAAACCAAGATCGAGGCGGTGGCGGAGGTCGCGCGGAGCTTTCTCGGCAAGGCGCTGAAATGGGGCGTGCCGGTCGCCTTCGGGACCGATGCCGGGGTCTATGCGCATGGCCGCAATGCCGAGGAATTCGGCCTGATGCGCGCACAGGGCATGACCGACCGCCAGGCGCTCGCCAGCGCGACCACCATGGCGGCCAGGGCGCTCGGCATGGAGGGCGAGATCGGTCGCCTTGCGCCCGGCTATTCGGCCGACATCATCGCGGTCGAGGGCGATCCGACCATGGATGTGACCGTGCTCGAGAAGGTCGGCTGGGTGATGGTGCGCGGGCGCGTGATCGAATAGCGCGCCTGCGGTTCGTCGAAGGCTGGACGCCGGTCGTCCGCTGCAAGGCTTGCCTGCCCGGCCCTCTCCGACATAGCCGGGCAATACACAACCAGGGGTTTTCCATGACTGTTTTCCGTACCGCCCTGCTGGGCGCCAGCGCGCTTTCGCTTGCCGTCCTCGCGACGCCCGCGCTGGCCGATCATCACGTCGCCAGCGAGGCCGCGGCGGTGGCCGACGCGCAGGGCGAACACGACAAGCTTTATGCACTGTTCACCGAATCCGATGCGCGCGCGCTCCAGCTCAACCCCATCGGGCGGCTGTTCCGCGGCGATGACAGCAATGCGGGCCGGCTGGGCGACATCCTCACCGACAGCGCGTTCTATGCCGCGCGGCTCGACACCCAGCTCAACCTGGCGCTGCTGGCGCAGATCGACCGCAGCAGGCTGAACGAGACCGACCAGCTGGCCTATGACGTGTTCAAATACGGCCAGGCAACCACGCTGCGCGGGCAGAGCGACGAGATCCGCGCGCTGACCGAAGTGCGCCCGCTCAATCACTTCTTCGGCTTCCACACCTTCTACCCCAATTTCGCCAGCGGGCAGGGCGCGGCCCCGTTCAGGACGCTGGCGAATTACGAGGACAATCTGTCGCGTCACGACGATTATATCGCCGCGAGCGACCGCGCGATCGCCAGGTTCCGCGAAGGGATGCAGTCGGGCGTGTTCGAAACCGGGCTGACCATCGGCATCGTGATCCAGCAGTTCGACACCATGCTGGCGATCCCGATCCCGGATTCGCAGTTCATGATGCCGGTGAAGAACTTCCCGGCGGAGTTTGCCGAAGCCGACAAGGCGCGGCTCGTCGCGGCTTACGCGGCGAAGACGAAGGACATCTACGCCGCGCATGCGCGGCTGCGCGACTTCCTGCGCGACGAATACCTGCCTGTGGCGCGCGACAGCGTGGGGCTGAGCCAGATGAAGGGCGGCGACAAGCTCTATGCCAGGCTGATCGAGGATTCGACCACGCTGCCGCTGACCGCCGATTACCTCCATAACCTCGGCCTCGGCGAAGTCGCGCGGATCAAGCAGGGCATGGAGGAGATCAAGGCCGAGGTCGGCTTTGCCGGCACGCTCGGCGAATTCTTCGACTATGTCCGCACCGATGCGAAGTTCAAGCCCAAGAGCCGCGAGGCGCTGACCCGGACCTATTACGACATCGGCAAGCGGGTCGATGCCAGGATCGGCGAGCTGTTCGGCGTGCTCCCCAGGACCCCGCTCGAGATCAAGCCCTACGATCCCTCGATCGAGCAGTTCCAGGCGGGCGGTTCCTACGAACAGGGCACTCCCGATGCCGCGCGCCCGGGCACCTTCTATTTCAACGCCTATGACCTGCCCAGCCGGCTGACGACCGGCAATGTCACGCTCTACCTGCACGAAGGCGCGCCGGGGCACCACTTCCAGATCAGCCTGGCGCAGGAGAACGAGGCGCTGCCCGCCTTCATGCGCTTTGGCGGCAACACCGCCTATATCGAGGGCTGGGCGCTCTATGCCGAAACGCTCGGGCATGAAATGGGCTTCTACAAGGACCCGTGGAACCGCTATGGCACGCTGCAGGACGAACAGCTGCGCGCGATGCGGCTGGTGGTCGACACCGGCATCCACGCCAGGGGCTGGAGCCGCGAACAGTCGATCGATTTCATGCTGGAAAATTCGGGCATGACGCGCACCGAGGTGGTGGCCGAGGTCGAACGCTACATCGCGATCCCCGGCCAGGCGCTGGCTTACAAGGTCGGCGCGCTCAAGATCCAGGACCTGCGCAAGCGCGCCGAAGCCAGGCTGGGCAGCAAGTTCGACATCCGCGATTTCCACCGCGAAGTGCTCGGTTCGGGCGCGCTGCCGCTGCCCGTGCTCGAAGCCAAGATCGACCGCTGGATCGCCCGCGGCGGCGGCTGATCGCCCGCCCTTTTCCCCTCTTCCCCCCCGATTGATTTCAATCAGGGGCCGAACGCGGGGATAGCCCGCCCTCCTGGCTGGTCTGGCGGCTGCGCGGCAGCTAGTCACGCAGGCAAACGGTCCGAAGGGGCATGGCGGCGATGGATTTCCTGCGCAGGGCGGACTGGCTGACCCGCGAACGCGTGCGCGGCTATGCGCTGCTGGTGGGGCTTGCCTCGCTGGCGCTGCTCGCGAACAGCTTCCTCAAGGCGATGGGTCCCGAAGGCACCGACTTCCTCGCCTTCTGGGGGGCGGGGCACGTCACCGCCGCGGGCGATCCGGCGGCCGCATACGATCTTGCCATCCAGCAGCGGGTGCAGACCGCGACCGGGAGTGCGGGCTGGTTCGCCTTCGTCAACCCGCCGCAGTTCCTGTTCGCGCTCGCGCCCTTCGGGGCCTTGCCCTTTCGCGTGGCCTGGCTGGCCTGGGTTGCGCTGACCTATGCGCTGTGGGCCTGGGCGGGCACCCGCGCCTTCCCGCGCCTGTGGCCGCTGGTGCTGGCCTGGCCGGGCGCGCTGCTGGCCGCGGGTCACGCGCAGACCGGGCTGCTGACCGGCGCGCTGCTGGTGTTCGCCGCGCATGAGGTGGGGCGCAGGCCAGCGCTATCGGGGGTGGCGATCGGGGTGCTGGCGATCAAGCCGCACCTCGCGCTGCTCGCGCCAGCGTGGTTCGCGGCCGGGCGGCACTGGCGCGCTTTCATTGCGGCGGGCATCACCGTGCTGGTGCTGGTGCTGGCCGCGTGGCTCGCCTTCGGGACCGCGGCGATGCGCGCCTATACCACCAGCTGGCAGGCGTCGGGCGCGCTGATGGAGGGGATCAACCGCGACTTCCTGCTGCGGATGAGCACCGGCTTCGCGCAGGCACGCCTGCTGGCCGGAGACGGCGCCGCCCTGGTGGCAGGGGCGCTGTCGGCGCTGCTTGCGCTGGGCGTCGCGCTGGCCAGCGCGCGGCGCTTTGCCGGCGACCCGCGCGGCGCGGCGGCGGCGGTGCTGGCGGCCACGGCGCTCGCCTCGCCCTATCTGTTCAACTACGACCTCCCCTTCCTGATCTTCCCGACGCTGTGGCTGGTCGAGCAAGCGCGCGCGCGGGGCTTTCGCGATTATGAAAAGCTGGCGCTCGTCACCCTGTGGTTCGCCCCCTATGCCACGCGCGCGGCGGCGCTGCCGCTGGGGATCAACCTGATGCCGCTGGCGGCATTGGCGCTGCTGGCACTGGTGTGGACGCGGGCACGGGGACGACCCGGGATTTCTCCCTAGCCCGCCGATAACCCCGGCTTGAAGCCTTCCGGCGCAGGGCAGGGCGGTTCAGTCCCGCCGAAGAGGGGTCGGGGTCCCTGGAAAAGCGCCCGGCCCCTCGAAAGGTGCGACAAGGCCAGCGAAAACGCAGTCCTCGCGCGCTTGCCTTTTGCCATGGCAGGGCCTAGATGCGCAGCCGTCTTCCGACATTGGGATCGAAAAAAGCCCCTCCCGGACTTGAACCGGGGCGGCGAAGAACCCTACCTGAAAGGGACCCGGTTGCGGAAGGCGCGACGAGTTTTACGCGAGAAACGATTCAGTCATGGCAGAACAGCACAAGACCAAGATCTCCCCGGCGGAATTCCTCCGGCAGGTCCAGACCGAAGCGAAGAAGGTCGTTTGGCCGAGCTGGCCGGAAACCTATCGCACCGCGATCTTCGTGTTCATCATGATGCTGATTCTCGGCGTTTTCTTCCTCGGCATCGACACGCTGTTCAGCGCCGCCATGCAATGGCTGCTGTCGCTCGCGTGATTGGCGCCTGACACAATCTTCCGACAGGGTAACTGACGCATATGGCACGCTGGTACATCATCCACGCCTATTCCGGCTTCGAGAACAAGGTTCGCGATTCGATCATCGCCGAGGCCGAGCGCCTGGGCCTGTCCGAAGGCGTCGAAGCGGTCGAGGTCCCGACCGAGACCGTGACCGAGGTCAAGCGCGGCAAGAAGGTGCAGGTCGAACGCAAGTTCATGCCCGGCTATGTCCTGGCCAAGCTGAACATGACCGATGATGTCTACCACCTGGTCAAGAACACCCCCAAGGTGACCGGATTCCTCGGCACCAACAACAAGCCGCAGGCGATTTCCGACAAGGAAGCCGCGCGCTATTTCGGCGGGGTGGAAGAAGCCAAGGCGACGCCCAAGACGCAGGTCAGCGTCGATTACGAGATCGGCGACCAGGTCAAGGTGCTCGACGGCCCCTTCGCCAGCTTCAACGGGCTGGTCGAGGAACTCGATTTCGACAAGCAGAAGGTCAAGGTTTCGGTCTCGATCTTCGGCCGCGCGACCCCGGTCGAACTCGACTTCGAACAGGTCGAACTGGTCAAGTAGCCGCCTTGCGCACCGCCGGCGCGCCTAACGCGCGCAGGCGGTCGATTCTTCGGCGCGCAGGCGGGTGGCGGTGGTTACGGTGCGCACCACCGTGCGCCCTTCGCAGCGCTTGAGCTGGAAGCGCACCTTGCGGGCGTGGAAATCGAGCGACACGCGGCGGAAATTCTCCATCAGGTCGGTGCCCAGCAGCAACGACGGCGTATCGGCAATGCCGAATACCTCGAACGGCGGGATGTCGGCAAAGGCGATCGGCACATTGCTCAGCGTGATCGGCCCCAGCTTTAGCTCCTTGACAAAGGCAAGGTCGAGATCGGCCGCTGCGCCCGTGACGCCATAGACCCTGATCTTCTGGAACTTGAGGCCCCGGCGCAGCAACCGGTCGCGCAGGGCCGTGTTGCCGATCGTGATCTCGCTGCCCGTATCGACCACCGCGTCGACGCGCTGCCTGCCCGCCATGACTTCGGTCAGGATCAGCTGGCCGCGCTGGAGGCGCCCGGTGACCACGATCACCCCGTCCTGCACCGGTTCGGGCACGCGCCCGTCATCGACCGTGATGATGCGCTTCTCGAAATCCATCATCAGCCGCTGTTCGACCAGCGCATCGAGCCCGACCATGCCGTCGCCGCCAAGGTCGCTTTCCTCCAGAACCGGCAATTCGAGCATGGTCGAAATGGTCGGGCCAAGCTGCAACTCGTCGACCAGCACGCGCTCGACCATCGCGCTTTCGGTCACGCCGTGGAGCAGGGTGGGCGTGCCCGGTTCGAGCCTCAGCCGCCCGGCAAGGCCCGTGCCGACGACCGAGGTATCGGCCCCGCTATCGACCACGAACTTGTAGGGCCCCTTGCCGTTGACCTGGACGTCGACGGTCATCCTGCTGCGCAGCTTGCGCGCGTCGATTTGCTCGCCGCCGATGGCCAGCGTCTCGTCGAACTCGGCGGGCGGCAGATCGGGCATTCGCGCGGTACTGACCTGCGGCGAGGGTTGGGCATCCTCCTGCGCCAGTGCAACAGGCGACGTGCACAGCAGCGCCAGCGTCGCGACGATACAATTCTTCCGCATGAATTGTGCACCTACGCCCACCACCGGCAAAGCGCCAGCGGTGCTCGATAGAGGGCGCATGGGCGACGACCGGGGTTTCCTGCGGTTTCCTACCCTGCCGCCCCGCCCTATGCGTGCCGGATGCGCACTTCCCGTCACTCGTTCCGGTTTCGCCATGAATTGCCTCTGTTCGCAGCGGCGCGGTTTTCTTCTTCAGGACCGTGTTCCATGTGTTCCATCCAGCAGGGCTTTGCCCCGGCCGATCCAACTTCGCTCCTACAGCGCCGGCTTGCGGGGGAATCGCTTGCAATCGGGGCGCAAGACGCTATGTGCGCGCCTTCCCGGGCGACAGGCGCGGGAAACCGTGCGGGAGGATCGCTCGACGATCCGTTTGACCGCTTACCATGAGTCCTGCGAACCGCTCATCCAGAGCTTGTCGAAGGACGACAGTGAGAAAGGAGGCCTGTCATGGCCAAGAAGATCGACGGCTATATCAAGCTGCAGGTGCCCGCCGGCACCGCCACCCCGTCGCCCCCGATCGGCCCCGCGCTGGGCCAGCGCGGCGTCAACATCATGGAATTCTGCAAGGCGTTCAACGCCGCGACCGACAGCCTTGAAAAGGGCATGCCGATCCCGACGATCATCACCGTCTATGCCGACCGTTCGTTCACCTTCGTCACCAAGACCCCGCCGGCAACCTTCCTCATCAAGAAGGCCGCCAAGCTGAAGTCGGGTTCGAAGGAACCGGGCAAGGTCAAGGCCGGGACCATCAAGCGCAGCCAGCTCGCCGAAATCGCCCAGACCAAGATGGCCGATCTCAACGCGAACGACATCGAAATGGCGACCCGCATCATCGAGGGCTCGGCCCGTTCGATGGGCCTCGAAGTGGTGGAGGGCTAAGATCATGGCCAAGCAGACCAGGAAGCAGAAGATCCTCTCCGCTCTCGACAGCGAGAAGCTCTACACCGTCACCGAGGCGCTCGCCACGCTGCGCGAGCACAAGAGCAAGTTCGACGAGACCGTCGAAGTCGCGATGAACCTCGGCGTCGACCCGCGCCACGCCGACCAGATGGTCCGCGGCATGGTCTCGCTGCCCTCGGGCACCGGCAAGGACGTCCGCGTCGCGGTGTTCGCGCGTGGCGACAACGCCGACAAGGCGCTGGCCGCCGGTGCCGACAAGGTCGGTGCCGAAGACCTGATGGAAGACATGCAGAACGGCAACCTCAACTATGACCGCGTGATCGCCACCCCGGACATGATGGGCGTGGTCGGCCGTCTCGGCAAGGTGCTGGGCCCCAAGGGCCTGATGCCGAACCCGAAGCTGGGCACCGTCACCCCGAACGTCGAACAGGCGGTCAAGGACGCCAAGGCCGGCCAGGTCGAGTTCCGCGTCGAGAAGCTGGGCATCATCCATTCGGGGCTGGGCAAGCTGTCGTTCTCGGACGATGCGCTGATCGCCAATTTCAAGGCGCTCACCGATGCGGTGGTCAAGGCCAGGCCGTCGGGCGCCAAGGGCAAGTATGTCCGCAAGGTCACGCTGACCAGTTCGATGGGCCCCGGCCTCAAGCTCGACCTGGCGGAAGTCGAGGGCGCGTAATCGCGCTCAAGTAGCGAAGCGGTAGTGCAGACTAATTCGCGCTCAAGTAGCGAAGCGGTAGCGCAGACTAATTCGCGCTCAAGTAGCGAAGCGGTAGCGCAGACAAAGACTCCGCTTTCCTACTCCGGTGGGATTTGCGAAGGGCCGGGGGAAACCTCCGGCCCTTTCTCATTGTGATGCGGGCGCGGCGCGCAATTGCCGCGTATAGAGCCAGCCGATACCGATCAGGCTGAAGCCCAGCGCCATGAAGCTGGCGATGCGCAGCAGGCCTTCGAGCCCCGCGGCATCGACGATGAACACCTTGGCCAGCGCGAGCACCATCAGCACCAGCGATCCGACCCGCCAGCTGCGTTCGCCCCGCCTGCTGCCGAGCAGGAGGAAACCGAGCGCGAGCACGATGCCCAGCAGCGATCGCAGCAGGTCCTCTGCCTGCGTCATCGGCGCATCGACCGGCACCGCGCCCGCGAACGCCTGGCGCAGCAGCGCGAGCGCGCCGAAGCTGGCCACTGTCACCACCAGCCCGTCGAGCCATGGGCGCAGGCGGTCCGGCACGGCACCGCGCAGCAGCAGGGCGGCGGCGATGGCGGTGGCGTGGGCAAAGAGGATCAGGTTGGCGAGCGGGGTCGCACCCACCGCCTGCCGGTCCCACAGCGGATTGTGCAGCAGCCCGCTGTAGAACAGGAAATGCGCCAGCGCCGCCGCGATGAGCAGGCGCCCGGCCCAGGCGATACGGGACGACAGCGCCCAACCCGCCGCGAGCAGCAGCGCTTCCCACAGCGTCCGTTCGGCCATGCCCTGCGCCACGAAGCCGCTCACGCTTTCGAGCGCGAAGATCTGCTTGAAGCCGATGTGGAGCGCGACCAGCGCGGGCAACGCTGCCAGCCATTCGGCGCGCCAGCCGGTGCCGCGCCATTCGCGCACCGGCCCGCGCAGCATGGCGAGCGCGGCGACCGCAGGCACGAGGTATAGCGCCGTATTGCGCATCGATGGCAGCGCATCGACGAAGACCGGTCTGCCGAACAGCGAGAATACGCTAGCGGCCGTCCATCTGGCCGCAGGAACCAGCGCCCAGAGCAGCGCGATGGCGATCGCGACGTATCGTGCGACGGGCCTTGCGGGCAACAGGACGGCTCCAGCCACGGCCAGCGCCGCGGCGGTCCACGCGAGCGCATCGGCGGGCAGGACCTGCGCGAGGGCGCCATAGAGGAACAGCGTTGCCGCACCCTCGGCCAGCTCGCGTTCCAGCCTGTTCGCCTCGTGCCATGCCAGCACGGCGAAGACCGCAGCGGGTGCGAGCCAACGCAGCAGGCTGCGCAGGGCCAGCGAAGGCTCGCTCGCGCCGCCAAGGCGTGGCAGTTCGGCTTCCACCGCGTCGAGCCCGAACAGGGCGAGCGCGGCGAGCATGGCGCTCCCCCACAAGAGTGCGCGCAGTTCGCCCTCGTCACGAGCACGCACAAGCGTGAACAGGACAGCGAAGACAAGCCCGGCGGCGAGCGGGGCGAGCCATGCTGGCGTGACCATCCACAGGGCGCAGGCGGTGAGCAGCGCCGCGACGGCAAGCTCGATGGCGAGGAAGAGCGCCGCGCCGTGCCGCCACATCCGCCACGCCGCCAGCGCCGGAATCGCCGCCAGGGCGAGCGTCGCCGCGGCCAGCGCCGCCTCGATGCGGTCGGCGAAGAAATCCCCGTATGCGCCATAGGCCAGGGCGGCCATGGCAGGAGGAACCAGCGCGACCTGCAACAGGTCGATCGCGCGCTCTTCGCCGCGCCGGATATGCGCAAGCGGCACCAGCGCGAAGATCGCGGCGAGTGCGGCGCAGACGATGAAGTAATCGGCGACGCCGTGCCCCGGCCACATCGCCAGCAGCAGCAGGCCCACGCTCGCGGCGAGCGCATTGCCCTCGCGCATGTGCGGCTGGCGCCAGCCGAAGAAGGCCAGCGTCGCCCCCAGCAGCAGGTAGAGACCCCATGCGAGCATGGAATAGCCGCCCTGATCGACCAGCTGCGCGAGCTGGAGGCTGGCCACCAGCGCGGCGGCAAGGCGGACGGGGGTCGCGAATCTTTCGGAGGCGGCCAAAGCCGGGACCAGCGCGCCGAGCGCGGTGAAATAGAGGCCCAGCGCGATGATGTCGCCCACCCCGGGATTGCCCGCGAGCAGCAGGGCCGCGCCCCAGCCGAGCCCGCCGATCAGCGCGGCGATGCCCATCCATTCGCGCTTCTGTTCGCGTCCGGCATAGGTCAGCCCCCCGGTGACGAGACCGAGGTAGAGCGCCAGCAGCGGCAGGTTGGCCTCATCGCCGCCGACCAGCGCGGGGGCAGCAAAGCCGCCGACCAGCCCCAGCACGGCGCTGGGCAGGCCGAAGCGGAACGACAGCGCGATTGCGCCCGCCGTCACCGCCGCCAGGCCGAGGAAGGCGATCGTCTGGCCGATCAGCCCATATTGCGTGCCCGCCAGGTAAAACCCGGCATAGAGCGTCGCGAGGCCCGCCCCGGCGAGCGCCTGCGCCACGCGCGGGTCGGCCACGCGGGCGCGGAAACGATAGGCCGTTTCCGCACCCGCGATCAGCGCCCCGCCGAAGAGGAAAGCCATGATCACCCGCAACAGCGGCGTGATCAGCCCGCGCTCGATCGAGTATTTGACGAGGAACACGCCCGCGACCGCCAGCGTGACCCCACCCGCCCAGATCGGCAGGCGGCGCCCGAAAATATCCTCGAGGTCGAACTGGAAGCGCTCGCGCAAGGCCGGAGTTGCGTGTTCAGGCTCGGGCGTGGAAGGCGGCGGCTCGATGCTGGCCGCCTCTGTGCCTCCATGCAGCAGGGCGACCGCGGGAACCGAAACCCGCCGAGGCGCCGGTTCGGGTTCGCCGGCAGCTGCGGGGATCGCAAGGCCCGCGCCGGGTTGTTCGGCCTGCGACCTCCCGGGTGCATCAACCCCGCGGCGATGCAGTTCGCGCAGCTGGTCGATCGCGAGGTCCTGCAATTCGTCGATCGTGGCGACGCGCCGTTCGAGCTTGTCGATCCGGCTCCACAGCAGCGCCACCAATCCGCACAGGCCGAAGATGAACAGCCATTCCATTTGCGCACTCCCCAGGGGGCAACATCTATCGCTGGCCCGGGGGGCTGCAAAGGCGGGATCAGATTCCGCCGGGGGTAAAGTCGAGCCCGGCCGCCGCCAGCGCGTCGCACAGCGCATCGGCGCAGGCCCGCAGCTTCACCGCATCGGTCGAGCGGATGACGAAATTCGCCCCCACGCGGCCTTCGCGGAAGAAGGGATAGCTGCCGATCTGGCAATCCTCATGCGCCTGTTCGGCCTGCCGCAGCATATCGGCCACTTCGCTTTCGGCGGTCCAGCATCCGATCGTCTCGCTCAGCAGCGGCGCGCCGCCTTCGAGCGTGCCGGTCAGCGCGTCGAGCATGCCCGCGGCGATATGCGGCACGCCCGCCATCAGGTGGAGATTGCCGATCCTGATCCCCGGCGCGCCCGACATGCGGTTGGGGATCAGCGCCGCGCCTTCTGGCACGCGCGCCATGCGCAATCGTGCTTCGGTCACTTCCAGCCCGCGGCTGCCGTAATATCGCTCCAGCATTGCCCACGCCTCGGGGTGGATCACCACCCCCACGCCCAGCGCCTGCGCCACCGCATCGACGGTGATGTCGTCATGCGTCGGGCCGATGCCGCCGGTGGTGAAGAGATAATCATAGGCCTCGCGCAGCGCGTTGACCGCTTCGACGATCCGCTCGATGTCATCGGGCACCACGCGCACTTCGCACAGGCGGATGCCCTGCACCTGCAGCCAGCCGGCCACTTGCGCGATGTTCTTGTCATGCGTGCGGCCGGACAGGATCTCGTCGCCGATGACGACGAGCCCGGCGGTGTAGATGCGTTCGCCCATGCCCGCTGACGTACCGCGCAATGCCTGCGATTGCTACTCCGCCGCTTCGAGCCGATCTTCCGCCGCGCGGGCAATGGCGCCGTGGCGATAGAGGTCGAGTATGCCGTCGTCGACCGGATCGGCCTTCATCCGCTTGCGGTCGAGGACATATTCCTGGTTGAGCCGCCAGGGATAGGCGAGCGCATTCCTGGGCATGATATGCTTGGCGCGCTGGATATAGCCGCTCGAGAAGTCGAAGATGTCGTCTTCCTCGAGCGTGTGGTCCGCCGGCAGGACCGGGACCGCCACGTCGGTGCCGGTGGCCCTCTGCTGGTTGAGCACGCGGCAGATATAGTCCGAATTGATATCCGCGCGCAGCGTCCAGCTGGCGTTGAGATAACCGAACACCACCGCCAGGTTCGGCACGTTCGAGAACATGCAGCCCTTGTAGTAATAGTGCCGCGCCAGATCGATCGGCGCCCCGTCGTTCGACAGCGCGATCTTGCCCGCCACCGCCAGCTTGAGCCCGGTCGCGGTGACGACGATGTCGGCGGGCAGGAAACGGTCGTCGCTCAGCCGCACGCCGCCCTTTTCGAAGGCCTTGATCTGGCCGGTGACGATATCGGCCCTGCCCGTCTTGATCGCGGTGAACAGGTCGTCGTCGGGGACCAGGCAAAGCCGCTGGTCCCACGGGTCATAGGGCGGGGTGAAGGGTGCCAGGTCATAATCCGCGCCCATGATCTTGCGGATCTTCTTGTGCAGGAACGTGCTCACCTTATCGGGCCGCGTGCGTGCGCGCTTGAAGCCGATGTCCTGCAGCGTGATGTTCTTGAACCGGGTGATCCGGTAGGCCAGCTTTTCCGGCAGCACCTTGCGCAGGAAATTGGCAAAGCCATCCTTGGCCGGGCGGCTGAACATCCAGGTCGGCGTGCGCTGGAGCATGGTGACTTTTGCCGCCTTGTCCGCCATCGAGGGGACGAGGGTCACCGCGGTCGCGCCCGAACCGATCACCACCACATTCTTGCCCGCATAATCGAGCTCGCGGGGCCAGAACTGCGGGTGGATCACCTGCCCTTCGAATTCGCCGAAGTCGAAGCCGGGATCGTGCGGTTCGTCGTAATCGTAGTAACCCGAGCCGAGATAGAGCCAGTTGGCGCTGGCGTGCTTGCGTTCGCCCTCTGCCGTTTCCAGCGTGACGTGCCAGCGCGCGTCGCCTTCATGCCAGTCGGCCGCGATCACCTTCTGGCCGAAACGGATATGGCGGCGGATGTCGCGTTCGTCGACGATGCGGTCGAGGTATTCGAGGATGGTGGGGCCGTCGGCGATCGACTTTTCGTGCCTCCACGGTTCGAAATCGAAGCCCAGCGTGTGCATGTCGCTGTCGGAACGGATGCCGGGATAGCGGAACAGGTCCCAGGTCCCACCCAGATTGTCGCGCCGTTCGACGATGGCGAAGCTGTGGTTCGGCGCCTTCGCGCGCATATGCGCGGCCATGCCGATGCCGGAAATGCCCGCACCGACAATGAGGACGTCGAAATCATTCGCCTGATCAGCCATTCAATCTCTCCCGCTTGACGTTAACGTAACCTAGTCTGGCGGCGAGCGCCAGTCGGTTTTGAACTGCAACTTCTTGGCCTGTCGGGCAGGCTGGACTATCGCTGCCGCAATGACCCCGCGTTTCCATGGATTGCTGGTGGCCCCGCTGGGCGGTGAACGCGCGGTCAACCTCGCGCCGGGGCACGATCCGCTCGACATCTACCTGCGCTGCGCGGCGCTGTGCTGGCGGTCCTTCCATGCTTGCGGTTACGAGTGGGAACTGGTGACCGACGATCGCACGCGGCTCGAACGGCGCTGCGAGCCGCTGGGAATCCGCGGGCTCCCGATCCGCGAAGAGCGTTTCGGCTGGCAGGTTCCGGTCGACCTCCGCTTCCGTTCGGCGCACCACAAGCTCGAACTGCTGGCGCTTTTCGGCAAGGGCGGCTTCGGCGAAGCCCCGGCGCTGATAGACCTCGATGCGGTCTGTCTCGGCAGGCTTCCGGCGGGCCTCGGCGATGGCGGGGCGCTGGTCGGCTATGATCTCACTCCGGTTGCCGCTGCGGAGCATGGTTCAGGGGAAGTCGCGGCAAGCCTCGAACTTCTGTCCGGCCATGCGGGCAGGCCCGAATGGTGGGGCGGGGAATTCGTGCTGGGCCGCGCAGACCGGTTCGCGGTGCTGGCGCGGCACATCGACCGGCTCTGGCCGCGTTATCTCGAACTAAGCGACTCGATGATCCATGTCGGCGACGAAATGGTGCTCACCGCCGCGCTGCGGGCCTTTCGCGACGAGGGCGGGAGTGTCGAGGATGGGGGAAGGGCGGGCGCGATTGCGCGCTATTGGTCGGTGCGCACGACGCAGGCATTTCCTTCGTTCGCGGCCATTGCCGACAGCGCGATCCTGCACCTGCCGGCGGACAAGCCGTTCCTGGCGGCCTATCCCGCCGACCGGTTCGATCCAGAGGCGTTCGGCAACGCCTATCGGCGCTACCTGAAGCGCCGGATCGCCCCGCGCCGGATCGCGGCGTTGCTGGCGCGGCTTTCAGGAGCGAAGCGGCGCCATGCACCCTGTTGCTGATATATTCGGGGGCTAGTCGTTCCGCTTCCGATGAACCGGAACGACTCAGGGTTCCCTTTGTTGCCGCGATTTCCTGGTCGCCAGATGATTCCATCCGGCTCGAAATCACTTTAGGCAGCAGCCAGGAAGCCGACCTCGATGCAATGGTCGATCAGTCGGCGGATATAGGTTTCGCCCGTCTGCGGGCAGGCCATGCCGGTGCGCGCGCGGAAGCGCGTGTCGTCGAACCGCGGGTCGCGCTGGAAATAGCTGGCATAAAGCCCCGCGACGCGGCGGTAGAGCCGCCGTTCCATCGACGCGAGCCCCGCGGGGTCGAAGTCCTCGGGCGCGATCAGCGCGGGCGGGTGGAACTGCGGGTAGGCACCGATCGTCGCGGCGAAGCGCGCGACCGGCAGCGGTTGCGCGGAAACGAGGTGGTAGGTGCCGCCATTCGCCTGCCCTGCCGTTTCGGCGAGCATGACGATGCCCGATGCGACATGGTCGATCGGCACGAAGTCGAGTGTCGCCTCGGTCCGGGCTTCCATGTGCCGTATCCGTCCTTCGGCAATCAGCTTGAAAGCGGCATAGGTGGTGTCGAACTGACGGATCGCGCCTGTCGCACTATCGCCGACCACGATCGATGGCCGCGCGATGGTCCAGCGCAGCGCGCTCTGCCTGACCAGTCGCTCGCCCCGCGCCTTGCTCGCTTCATAGCCATTGGCAAAGCCATGATCGGGTAGCGGGTCGGCCTCGCGGATCGGCCCGCTGCGCGTGCCGCAGACATAGGCAGTGGAAACGTGCAGGAAATGCATGTCGCCCGCCGCCGCCAGCGCCAGCGCATGCGCGGTGCCGCCGACATTGACCGCGGCATGGTCTTGCTCGGGCAGGTCGAAGCGCACCGTCGCGGCGCAGTGGATCAGCAGGTCGTGCCCGGCGGCGATTTCGGCGAAGGTCGCCTCGTCCCAGCCGAACCGCTCGCACGAGACATCGCCCATGATGATCGCGTCGACCGCGACCAGGCGCCCATTGCCGCATCGTATCTCGGAATTGCGATGCACCAGCGCGGTAACGCTGTGCCCGCGAGCGACAAGGCGCGCGCAGACCTCGCCGCCGACCAGCCCGGCGGCCCCGGTTACGAGGATCCTCAGCAACAGGATGTTGGCGGCGCGGGATCGCCGCCCGTCGCGCCGAAGGGCACGCTGACGCCGCAATCGGGGAACACCCCGTAGTGGGTGGTGAAATCGCCGAAGAAGTCGAAGTGTTCGGCAAAGCGCGTTTCCGCCAGCATCTTCCAGCTGTTGCCGCAGATCAGGAACATCTTCCCGGCCTCGATATGGTGGTGCCCGTCGAGCTCGAACACGCGTTCCTGCCCCGCGACGGTGCCCCTGTAGCGGACCGCCTGGCCATAATCCTCGCACTGGCGTTCGAGGCCGTCGAGCTTGAACAGGCGATAGGTCGCCGAATGGAAGGTGATCCCCTCGAGCCTGGCGGCGATGGCCGGGTCCGAGATTCCCAGCGGGCGGCTGGTGACGAGCCGCGGATCGGCGAAACCGGCCTGCTTGGCGAGGTCGACGAAATCGCCCCAGTAGAGCGCGCCCGACAGGCATTCGCCGTGCAGCACCGGGTCATGGCGCAACGCCTCGGGAACGCGGCGTTCGGAATAGACGTCGGAAAAATAGAGTTCGCCACCCGGTTTGAGCAGGCGATAGGCCGCCGCGAACACGGCGCGCTTGTCGGCGACGAGGTTGATCACGCAGTTCGATACGATGACGTCGAAATGGCCTTCGGCAAGGTCGAGATCGAGCAGCTTCTCGATATCGCCTTCGAGAAAGCGCGTGTTCGCCTGCGCATAGCCGAAGCGGTTGCGGTGCCATTCGATGTGCTCGCGCGCCACGGCAAGCTGTTCGGGGGTCGCGTCGATGCCGGTCACCGAACCCTGTTCGCCCGCCAGCTGCGCCAGCACATAGGCGTCCTGCCCGCTGCCCGAACCGAGATCGAGGATATGGCAGCCCTCGATCGCCTGCGGGACGACCAGGCCGCAGCCGTAATAGCGTGCGCGGACATCTTCATGGACGTTGCGCAGCGCCGCGAGGATTTCCGGCGGCGGGGCTTCGGCGGTGCAGCAGGCGTCGGTCCTGAGGTCCGCCGAGGAAGCGAGGACCTTGCCGTAATAGTCCCGGGAATTCTGGAGATTCATGTAACTGGGCAGTCCCTCTTGGCGAAATGGGAGGACACTTCGCGACCTTGGTTTCGCATTGCCAGCATTTTCGGTTACGGGACAAGCGATGAAATTCACTCATGACGTGATCGTGATCGGTGGTGGGGCCGCCGGGCTCACCGCTGCGGGTGGCTGCGCGCTGTTCGGGCTGAAGGTGGCGCTGATCGAAGGTCACAGGATGGGGGGCGAATGCCTCAACAACGGTTGCGTGCCGTCCAAGGCGCTGATCAGCGCCGCGCGCCGCGCCGCCGAGGCGCGCGAGGCCACGCGCTTCGGCGTGACGCTGGCGCCGCCGCAAGTGGCGTGGTCGGGCGTCCACCGGCATATCCACGATGCCATCGCCGGGATCGAACATCACGATTCGGTCGAGACTTTCGAGGCCATGGGCTGCGAGGTCTTCACCAGCCGCGCGCAGATCACCGGCAGGCAGTCGGTCGCGGTCGAGGGGCGCGTGCTGGCCGCGCCGCGGATCGTCATCGCCACCGGGTCGCAGCCCCATGTCCCGCCGATCGAGGGTCTCGACGCGGTCCCCTATCTGACCAATGAGAACCTGTTCGAACTGACCGAGCAGCCGGGCCATCTCGTCATCATCGGCGGCGGGGTGATCGGCATGGAGATGGCGCAGGCCTTCCGCCGGCTCGGCAGCGAGGTTACCGTGATCGAACCGGGCAAGCCTTTGGGGCGCGACGATCCCGATTCGGTTGCCGTGGTGGTCGAAGCCATGCGCGAAGAGGGCGTGCGCTTCGTCACCGGCAAGGCCGCGCGGGTCGAAGGCGGCGCGGGCGGCGTCACCGTGCACACCGATGGCGGCGAGGCGGTGACCGGCACGCATGTGCTGATCGCCGTGGGCCGCAGGGCGCGCGTGGCGGGCTTCGGCGCGCAGGCTGTCGGCATCGCCACCGGTGAAAACGGCTTCGTCACCGACGAACGGCGGCGGACCTCGGTCAAGGGCATCTATGCCATCGGCGATTGCCGCGAAGGGCCGCGGCTGACGCATGTCTCGGGCTATGAAGGCTCGAACGTGGCGCTCGAAATCGTCACCGGCCTGCCGACCAGGGTCGATTTCCGCGCGCTGCCGTGGTGCACCTATACCGAGCCCGAGGTGGCGCAGATCGGCCTGACCGAGGCCGAGGCGCGCGCGCGGCATGGCGACAGGGTGACGGTGGTGAAGCAGGATTTCGCCGAGAACGAACGCGCCATTGCCGAAGGCGATACCAGGGGCCACATGAAGATGATGCTCAAGGGCAGGAAAGTGCTGGGCGTCAGCGTGGTCGGCAGGAATGCGGGCGAACTGCTGCTGCCCTTCAGCCAGGTGATTACCGGCAAGAGCAGCAGTTTCGCGCTGGGCAGCGCGATCATCAGCTATCCCACCCGCAGCGAGATTTCCAAGGCTGCCGCCTTCGCCGCGTGGGAGCCGACCGTGTTCGGCCGCCTGCCGAAGAAATACGCCGCGCTGGTGGCACGGCTGCGGCGGGCCTTCGCCTGATGGCGACACGCCGCGCCAGCCGCAACGCGCCGACCGGCCCTTCGCCCTTCGCGGTTGCAGCCGCGCCGCTGCCCGAAGACAAGTTTTGCGATCCGCGGGTCACCGCCGGGGGCGAAGCGCGCGCGCGCGTCCCGCTGGTCCGGCTGGAAACGCTGTGGTTCAACACCGGGACGCTGTGCAACCTTGCCTGCGCCACCTGCTATATCGAAAGCAGCCCGACCAACGATGCGCTGGTCTATCTTGCCCGCAGCGATGCCGCGCGCTTCCTCGACGAGGCGCGGGCCGCGGGCACGCGCGAGATCGGGTTTACCGGCGGCGAGCCTTTCATGAACCCCGATATGCTCGCCATGCTCGAGGACACGCTTTCGCGCGGCTTCGATGCGCTGGTGCTGACCAATGCGATGAAGCCGATGCGGCGGCACGAAGCGGCGTTGCTGGCGCTGCGCGAACGGTTCGGCGGCAAGCTCACGCTGCGGGTCAGCCTCGACCATCACAGCAAGCCGGTGCACGAGGCCGAGCGCGGGCCGCGCAGCTGGGACCCGGCGCTGGCCGGCCTGCGCTGGCTGTCGGCCAATGGTTTCTCGATCGCGGTGGCGGGCCGCCTGCTCCCGAGCGAGAGCGAGGGCGAGGCGCGCATTGCCTATGGCGCGCTGTTCGCGCAGGAAGCGATCGCCATCGACGCCGCCGACCCGGCGCGGCTGGTGCTGTTCCCCGAAGTCGACGCGACCCGCGACGTGGCCGAGATCACCACCGCGTGCTGGGGCATTCTCGGCAAGTCGCCCGCCGATATCATGTGCGCCACCAGCCGCATGGTCGTGCACCGCCGGGGCGAAGCGGCGCCGCGCATCGCGGCCTGCACGCTGATCCCCTATGATCCCGGCTTCGACATGGGCGCGACGCTGGCCGAGGCATCGCGCCCGGTGGCGCTCAACCACCCGCATTGCGCGCGCTTCTGCGTGCTGGGCGGGGCGAGCTGTTCGGCCTGATCAGCGCGCGTCGAGCCAGCGCGCGAAGGCGACCCCGCCGGTGATCAGGAACGGCACCAACAGCAGGCTCAGCATCACCTTGGCGATGACCTGGCCGATCAGCAGGCCGGTGATCGGGAATTCGCCATAGAAGGCCAGGGTGATGAAGATCACCGAATCGATCGCCTGGCTGAGCGCGCTGGCGATCGCCCCGCGGATCATCAGCGAAGCCGTGCCTTCGCCTTCCCCGCTGCCCCGCAGCTTGGAGAAGAGCCACACGTTGAGCAGCAGCGAGACGCCATAGGCTGCGGGTCCCGAGGCCATGATCCGCGGGGTCGAGGACAGCACGGTCTCGAAGGCGGCCAGGCGGTCGGCGCCCATGTCGGACGAGGCGGGCAGGCCCAGCACGAGGAGTATCAGCGCCGCCGAGATCGCCAGCGGGATGAAGCCCCAGATCACCAGCAGGTTCGCCCGCGCCTGTCCATAGAGCTGCGCCAGCGTGCTCGAGATCACCACCAGCAGCAGATAGGGGAATATCCCCGCTTCGACCGACAGGTCGCTGGGCCACAGCCGCACCTGCTTGTACGCCAGCACGCCCGCCAGCACGGTCATCCCGCCATAGAGCAGCGTATAGACGAACATCGCGCGCGGAATGGCGGGCGATGCCGGTTGGGGCTGGCCGGCAGTGTCGGTGGGCATGGGCGATCCTCGCAAGCTGTTTACAGGCAGGACTGCCCTCGGCGGCGAAAATTGACTAACGCCTCGCCACGCGCAAGACAGCGCAAGATTTCATCCGCAACTTGTCCTCCATGGCGAAGGGATCCCTCGCATGCCGCCAATCCTGACCAATCTGCTCGGCATCCTCGCGATCCTGCTGATCGCCTTCCTGCTGTCGAGCGGCAAGCGGCGGATCAGCCTGCGCGTGGTCGGTGCGGCTTTTGGGCTGCAGGCCTTCATGGCCTTCCTCGTGCTGGGCACCCGCGGGGGGCGGGCGGTGATCAAGGGCATGGCGGACGGGGTGGCGGCGCTGCTGTCCTATGCCGGGCAGGGCACGCAGTTCCTGTTCGGGCCGAACGAGAGCAACCCGCTGGCCAACACCTTCGCGCTGGGCGCGCTGCCGGTGATCATCTTCTTCGCCGCGCTGGTCTCGATCCTCTATTACCTGGGCATCATGCAGCGCGTGGTGCGCTGGGTCGGCGGGGCGATCGGGCTGGTGACTGGGATATCGAAGGTCGAATCGCTCGGCGCGGCGGCGAACATCTTCGTCGGCCAGTCGGAAAGCCCGCTGGTGGTGCGGCCCTATCTTGCCGCGCTCGAACCGTCGCGGCTGTTCACGCTGATGAGCGTCGGCATGGCCGGCGTCGCGGGCACGATCCTGGCGGCCTATGCCGGGCTGCTCGGCAGCGACTACCTGCCCTTCCTGCTCGCCGCCGCCTTCATGTCGGCACCCGGCGGCATACTGATGGCCAAGATCATCATGCCCGACGAGCAGCCGCCCGCCGCCGATCCCGAAGGAGAAATTCACCTGCCCGACGCGCGGATCAGCGCCGAAGGCCCGGCCGCGCTGGTCGAAGGCGGCCGCCCGCACGAGGTCGAGGTGGCCGAAACCTTCGAGGAGGGCGAGCGGCCCGCCAACATCATCGAGGCGGCCGCGCAAGGCGCGCAGACCGGGGTCAAGCTGGCGGTGGCGGTGGGGGCCATGGTGCTCGCCTTCGTCGCGCTGGTGGCGCTGGCCAACGGCATCCTCGGCGGGATCGGCGGCTGGGTCGGCATGCCCGGCCTGTCGTTCCAGAAGCTGCTCGGCTTCGTCTTCGCCCCGGTGATGTACCTGCTCGGCGTGCCCTGGGCCGAAGCGGGCACCGCGGGCGGGCTGTTCGGCACCAAGATCGTGCTCAACGAATTCGTCGCCTTCATCGAACTGGGCACGATGGAGCCCGGCGCGCTGAGCGAGCGGACCCGTGCGATCGTCACCTTCGCGCTGTGCGGCTTCGCCAATTTCAGCTCGATCGCGATCCAGATGGCGGTCACCGGCGGGCTTGCGCCAAATCAAAGACCGGTCATCGCCCGGCTGGGTATCAAGGCCTTGGCCGCCGGCAGCCTCGCCAATCTGATGAGCGCGGCGCTGGCGGGTCTCTTCCTTCCGTATTAGGGCGCATATTATGACCGAATCGAACACCGACATCGCGGTTGTGTCGCTAGCACAGCCGATCGAAAGCATCGCCGACGAACTTGGCCGCAGCTTCCGCGAATATGGCTTTGCCGTGATCCGCGACCATGGCATCGCGCAGGACCTGATCGATCGCGCGGAAGCGCTGTCGAAGGCGTTCTTCGCGCTGCCCGACGAGGTCAAGCAGGCCTATCACATCCCCGGCGGCGGCGGTGCGCGCGGCTATACCCCGTTCGGGGTCGAAAAGGCCAAGGACGCCAAGGTCCACGATCTCAAGGAATTCTGGCACGTCGGGCGCGAATTGCCTGCCGGGCATCCGCTGGCGCAGTTCATGGCCGACAATATCTGGCCGGGCGAGGTCGAAGGATTCCGCGAGACATTCACCGAGCTTTATGCCGCCTTCGAGGCGGCCGGTGGCCGCGTGCTCGAGGGGATCGCGCTGCATCTGGGGCTCGATCGCGAATTTTTCGCGCCCACGGTGAAGGACGGCAATTCGGTGATGCGCCTGCTACGCTATCCGCCGCTCGAAGGGGCCGAGGCCGAAGGCGCGATCCGTGCGGCGGCGCATGGCGATATCAACACCATCACCCTGCTGCTCGGCGCGCAAGAGGCGGGGCTCGAACTGCTGACCAGGCAGGGCGAATGGAAGGCTGTCGCGGTGCCCGAGGGGGGGCTGGTCATCAATGTCGGCGACATGCTCGACCGGCTGACCAACGGCAGGCTGCGCTCGACCACCCACCGCGTGGTCAATCCGCGCGGCGAGGCCGCCTATCGCGCGCGCTATTCGATGCCGTTCTTCCTGCACTTCCGGCCCGATTACGTGATCGAGACGCTGCCCGGCTGCATCGACCCGGCCCGGCCCGAGGATCACCCGGCGCCGATATCGAGCCACGAGTTCCTGCTCCAGCGCCTGCGCGAGATCAACCTCGCCTGACTTCGCTGCATCGCAGCGAATGCGATGCTGCAATTGCACAGTGCCTGCAGAAATATTGCCAGCGCGGCATATTTGCAACACGGGCAAGGCATTGAAATATATAAGTTTAACGAGACTTCACCGCGAGCCTGACGCGGTGGAGTCTTCGTTGTCTTGAGCTTGTCATAAAAACTCAGCCTGACCGCAATGTAGCGCGAATACCCGGACGCCGCTTCTCGCAACGCACACTCTGCAGGAACACGAAGGGTTCTATTCCATGAAGTTCAAATATCTTCTGGCTGCTTCCGCCGTCAGCCTCGCCGCTACCGCCGCGGTGGTAGCCACTCCCGCCGCCGCGCAGCAGATCACTTCGGGCATCGAAGGTCAGGTGCGCGACGAATCGGGCAACCCGCTGGGCGGTGCAACGGTCACGGTCACCGACACCCGCACCGGCCAGGCCCGCACGCTTGCGACCGATGGTGACGGCAGCTTCCGCGCCGCTTCGCTCGTCCCCGGCGGGCCCTACACCATTACCGTCACGGCAAGCGGTTTCGAAGGCCAGACCGTTGAAAACACCTTCATCACGGTGGCTGGCAATACCGACTTCACCTTCAACCTCACTTCGAGCAGTTCGGGCGACGTCATCGTGGTTTCCGGCGCGCGCGCGAACGTGCAGCAGCTCGCGGTCGGCCCGGGCGCGGCATTCGACGTCGAAACGCTGGAAAGCTTCCCGAGCATCACGCGCGACGTGCGCGACATTATCCGCCTCGACCCGCGTGTCAGCCTCGACCGCGCCAACGAAGTCGACCGCATCTCCTGCCTTGGTGGCAACGACCGTTCGAACACCTTCACGGTCGACGGCATCGTCCAGGCCGACGTCTTCGGTCTCAACGGGACCCCGTTCGCGGCGCGCAACTCGCTGCCGCTTCCCTTCGACGTGATTCGCGAGACTTCGATCGAATTCGCGCCGTTCGATGTCGAGTATTCGGACTTCACCGGCTGTCTGGTCAACGTCGTCACCAAATCGGGCACCAATGAATTCCACGGTTCGGCCTTCTATACCTATTTCGATTCGGGTCTGCTCGCGGACGAGATCGTCGATGGCGATGGCGATCTGCAGCCGCTTTCGGCCGGCAGGGAGGAGCGCTGGGGTGCCACGCTGGGCGGGCCGATCATTCCCGACCGCCTGTTCTTCTATCTCGGCTATGAAGAAGCCAGCCTCGGCGATGCCAACGACACCGGCCCGGCCGGCGGTGGCTTCGTCAACGAGGTCGAGGCGATTTCGCAGGCCGATTTCGATCGCTTCGCGCAGATTGCGCGCGACGTTTACGGTCAGGACGTGGGCGGGTATCCGCGCACCCTCAGCGAAACCAACAAGCGCTATTTCGGTCGGCTCGATGCCTACATCACCGACGACCACCGTCTCGAAGCGAGCTATCAGCGGCTTGAGGAAAGCAACGTCGAAACCGATTTCGGCGCCTCTAACCTGGGCGGCCTGAATTCGTTCGAGGATGAAGGCACGGTGTCGGATTACTATTCGCTGCGTCTCTATTCGAACTGGAGCGACTCGGTCACGACCGAACTGCGCCTGAGCCGCGCCGAAGTCGAGGACATTCAGGGGCCGGTGGGCTTTGGTGAAGCACAGTCGGAGAATCCGACGGTCCGTCTGGTCGTCGGTACGACGCAGCCGGGCGACGATGGCATTCTTGGTAATGACGACGACCGGTTCGGCGTCCTCAACACGGGGCCGGGCATCTTTCGTTCCGCGAACGCATTGAGCACGCGCATCGATCAGGCCAAGTTCCAGCTGAATCTCGATGCGGGCAGCGGCCATCTGTTCAAGATCGGGGCCGAAATCAACGATCTGCGGGTGTTCAACCTGTTTGCGGTCAATGCGACGGGATCGCTCTATTTCGCGAATCTCGACGCTTTCGAACAGGGCCTGGTCAACCAGGGCAGTACGTTCTTCCCGACCAACGAGCAGGTGTTCAACGGTTCGGGTTATGGCGCCGACATCAATGCCACGCCGAGCGGCGACATCAATGAAGCAGCCGCCACGTTCAAGCGTACGATCTACTCGTTCTACGCCCAGGACGAATGGCAGGCGAGCGACAAGCTGGCGTTGAACCTGGGCCTGCGCGTCCAGCTCTATTCCGGCGACGCGCCGCGGGCGAACCCGACCTTCCTGGCCCGCTACGACATCACCAATGCCAATTCCTTCGGACGGCTCGATCCGGTCCTGCTGCCGCGCGCATCGGCGACCTATGATTTCGACAATGAAGGATTCTTCAGCAGCTCGCGCCTGACCGGCGGTGTAGGCATCTTCGCGGGCGGCGATCCGGTGGTGTATTTTTCCAACGCCTTCTCGAACAACGGCTTCTCGACGGGTCTGGGCACTTCGACCGCCTGCGCCGCGGGCCAGTTCCCGACCAACGTGGTCGTCGGTGGTCAGTTCACCGGCCTGCCGCAGTGCGTGATCGATGCCGGTTCGGCATCGGCCGCCGCCGGACTTGCCGACGTGCAGTCCACCGATCCCGATTTCGACGTGCCCACGGTGGTTCGTGCCAACATCGGCTTCAGCACCGATTTCGGGGCCGAGAGCGGCTTCTTCAGCGATTGGCACCTGAACCTCGATTACATCTACAGCCGCTTCAACGACACGCTGAACTTCGTCGATCTTGCGCAGACGCCGGACATTCGCCGGGCTGATGGCGGTTTCACGGTTGACGGTCGCCCGATCTATCGTTCGATCGATCCGACGGCACCGGGTTGTAATGCGGTGCTGCAGAACGGTGGCGGTACGCCCCCGGTCTATACCGATGTGACGGCCGCGTGCTTTGCGACCAGCCGCGATGACGAAATCCAGCTGACCAACGGGCCGAGCTACGACAGCCATGTCGCTTCGCTGCTGCTGTCGAAGACCTTCGATCGCGGTATCTTCACCGATGGCGGCAATGTTGCCCTGCGCTTCGGCTATGCCTTCACCGACTCGAACAACAGCCGTGACGTCACCTCGTCGACGGCGACATCGTCCTACGACATTACCGCGGCATTCGATCGCCAGAACCCGGCAGTTTCGACCTCGAATTTCGAAACGCGCCACAATATTACCGCCGCCGTGAGCTTCAAGGAGGAGTTCTTCGGCGACTTCGCGACGCGTCTGGGAATTTTCTTCCGGGCAAGCTCGGGCCGACCCTACAGCCTGACTTTCGACGGTGGTTCGGTGTTCAACGACAGCGCTTCGGGAAGCGACAACGCCCTGCTTTATGTACCGAGCGGACCCAGTGATCCGAATGTATCGCCCCTCTCGAACGCGGCTGCTGTCCAGTCGTTGATCGATTATGTCGCGGCATCGGGTTGTGACTTCACTCCGGGGCAGAGCATCGAACGCAACAGCTGCAACAATCCGTGGTCCTACGATCTCGACCTGCGCTTCAGCCAGGAACTGCCGTTCTTCGGTAGCCTGACCGGCCTGTTCAAGGATCGTCTCGAACTGTTTGCAGACTTCGACAACTTCCTCAATCTGCTCGACAGCAGCGCCAACCGCGTCAAGTTCCGTCCTTCGTTCACCGATGTGGTCGATGGCGGTGTCGACACGGCAGGCCGTTACATCATCACCGGCTTCGCCCCCGATGATCGTCAGTCCATCGGAATTTCCAGTTCGGCCTGGCGGATCCAGGTCGGCGTTCGTTACGAGTTCTGATCGGTACAGATAGCCGACAACGGGACCGGGGTCTCGAACCCCGGACCGGCACTCCAGAGTCTTGTTTTACCGTGATCTCCTAGACACCAGATGATTCCATCTGGTTCGAAATCACTCTAGGGGCGGTCCTTTCGGGCCGCCCCTTTTTGCATCCGCATTCCGGGCCTTGCCTGCTATTCCTGCGAGCGCGACCCGGAACGCGAACGAGCGCTGGATCGTTGAAGCCCAATGATGGAGGAGGCGACCCGCTATGCCGCGGTGAAGAAGCGGCCCGATCCCTGGGTCATCGCGCTCACCGTGCTGATCCATCTGGCGATCTTCTATGCCCTCGTCCGTGGCTTCGCACCCGGTCCGGTGGCCGAGATCGAACGATCGGTGGTGTCCGCCTTCACCGTAACCGTCACTGCCCCCCGCGAGGAACCCGCCGCGCCCGAACCCCAAGGTGCGCAGGGCGATCCGGGCAAGGCGGCGGTCGCTGCGCCGGTCGCCGCGCCCACCGCGAAGCAGCAGCTGCGCGACGATCGGCCCGCGCCGCGCGCGGCCTCGACCGGCGCCGCCGACAGTGCGGGGGCAACCGAAGCGGGGGCGGGGACCGGCGCGGCGGGTAGCGGCCTGGGCACCGGCAGCGGCGATGGCGGCAGCGGGCGCGGCGGCGGCGCGGCGACCAGGCCCGAGATCGTCTCGGGCGCGCTCAATTCGTCACGCGACTTCCCGATCCCTCCCGGCGGGCGGGCGGCGCGCATCGGCACATCGGTGATCGTCCGGGTGATCGTCCAGCCCAATGGACGGGCGAGCGATTGCACCATCTATCGCGCCAGCCCCTTTCCCGAGACCGACCAGGCGACCTGCCGGCTGGTGATCGAGCGGCTGCGTTTCCGCCCCGCGACCAACCGCGCGGGCGAACCGGTGGCGGCGCCGTTCTATTACCAGCAGCGTTTCTTCAATTAGGCCGCCCGGTCAGCTGCCGCTGTGATCGGCCAGCATCTTGTGGCCTTCCTTCTCTATGGTCTTCGAGATCATCGGTTCGATGAAGGACAGCATCGCGGGCAGGTCGACCTCGAACACCACCTGCGTTTCCTCGACCAGCACGCGCCCGTCGATGGTCTGGCCCATCGCGCCGACGCGCAGCACCATGATGTCCTCATCGGGCCAGCTCGTGGCGACCTGGGCCACTCCGCCGGGCAGGAAATTGGCGATGTCGCTGCTGCGCGAACGCAGGCGGCGGCGGATTTCGGCCTTGTCGAGGGCATGCCGGATCGGGACGCGCATCAGGGCTTGTGCTCCAGTTGCGGGCTGGTCTCGACCCCGGCGCCGAACTTGTAGTCGAGATAGCGGTGCTTGATCGCCAGGTCGTCGAGCGAGCCTTCGGCCAGCTGGCGGGTGATCGAATCGATCTCGCCGCTGATCTTGGAAAGGCTGTCGGTCAGCTGTTCGTCGGGGGTCGATCCGGCGCGTTTTTCGGTCCGCAGCTGCGCGGGAATCCGGCGATAGCTTTCGACCATCTGCGGCAATTGCTCGCCCACCAGGCTGCGGATTTCGCGTGCCTTGGGATGGTTCTGGTCGAGCCCGTCGAGCTGGAAGCCGAGCCCGTCGAGCTGCACCCCGATCCGGTCGACCAGCGTCACCGCCGGCGCGGGCAGCGCGGGGCGCTGCGCCTCGAGCCACAATTCGGTGCGGCTGACCATCTGTTTCACATTGCCCTTGTTGATGTCGGGCAGCCGCGGCGTCTTGAGCCTGGGATAATTGCCCAGCACCGCCACCGCGGCCACGCTGGCGAGCACCAGCGCCATGACCCCAACAAAGCCCAGCCCGTCGATGATCAGCCCCAGCACGCCCATGCCCACCCACAGCGCGAACAGCGCGATGGCGACATTGCGCAGCTTCTTCTTCAGGTGGTCGCGCTTGACCCGGGCAGACCCCTCGCCGATCGACAGCGCGCGGCGGTGCCGCCCGCCTGTGCGGTTGTCGTCGCGCAGGCGGCGGGCATCCTCGATCACGCGGCTGCTCTGGCGGGTCAGGTCGGTCATCTCACTCGGCCGTCAGCAGCGCGCTTTCGTTGATCTGCCGGGCGGCCTGCGCCTGCCCTTCGGCGCGGGCGATATAGCCCCTCGACTTCTCGACCTCGCTGGTCAGCAGGGTGACGGTCTGCTTCATGCTGTCGAGCGCGCGCAGCTTGAACGCGTCGACTTCGTCCATCGTGTCGTAGATGTTCTGGAAGGCGCGTTGCAATGTCTCCAGCGGGATGGTGCTGGCGGCGGCCTGTTCGTGGATCTTGCCGGTCTGGTCGCGCAGCATGGTGCTGGTGCTGTCGATGATCCCCGCCGTGGTCTGGTTGAGCGCGGTGATCTGGCCCAGCACCAGGCGCTGGTTGGTCATCGCCTCGGCCACGGTCACCGCGGTGCGCAGCGCGCCCACGGTGGTGGTGCTGGCGCGGTCGACGCCCTTGACCAGTTCGACGTTGTTCTTCTTGACCAGGTCGAGCGCGAGGTAGCCCTGCACGCTCACCGCCATCTGCGTCAGCAGGTCCTGCGTGCGCTGGCGGACATAGAACAGCGCGGTTTCGCGGATCGCCTTGGCCTTGGCCGGGTCGGTCGCGTCGAGTTCGGCGGCCTTGTCCTCGAGCTTCTGGTCGAGCGTGCGCGAAATGTGGATCATCTGCTCGAGATTGCCCATCGCCTCCCACAGCTTCTGCCGTTCGACGTCGATCGCGGCATTGTCCATGATCAGTTCGTCCTTGCCGCTGGCAAGATTGCCGAGGATCGACTGGATATGCGTCTGCGCGCTCTGGTAGCTGCGAAAGTAGGTGTTGATCCGCTTGCCGAAGGGGATGATGCCGAGGATCTTGCGCGAACCGGACAATTTGCCGCGCTTGCCCGGATCGAGGTCTTCGACCACGCGGCGCAGTTCGGCCAAATTGGCGCCGACGCCCTCGTCCTTGTCCATCGCCCGGACCGGACGGTCGAGGAAGCGGTTGGACTGGCCGGCGGCGGCCATGATTTCCTTGCGCCCCATATTGGTCAGCTGGTCGACCTTCTTGCCGAATTCGGGCGAATTGGCATCGGCCGAGACGAGGTCTTCGACGAAGCTGTCGACCTTGCTTTCGAGCTTGCTCTTGACCTCGTCGGTCACGGGAACCAGCCCGGTGGCCTTTTCGGGCGTCACTTCGGGCACCGGGGCCGGGGGGGTCAGCTCGAAGTCGGCGGCGGTCGCGGTCTGCGGCTTGCTTTGGCTCATGATGGCGCGGGTCTCCCGTTCTGGCAGGCGCATGGGGTGTCTGCGCCTGTATTAGTAGGCTAAGACACGATCTTCAAGCGCCGAGGCGATATCTGCGCGCGCTGACGGGCGCAGGGCAAGGATTTTCGACTGGCCCCGCCTCAGGCCGCCAGGTCGAGCGGCTGGATTTCGCCCGCGAGATAGAGCCGCTTGGCCTTGGCGCGGCTGAGCTTGCCCGAACTGGTGCGCGGCAGCGTGCGCGGCGGGACCAGTTCGACCACGCAGCTCATCCCGGTGACGCCGCGGACCTTGTCGGCGATCTGGTCGCGCAGCCGGATCCGTTCCTCGGGATCGGACACGCGGCAGTGGACCAGCACCGCGGGCGCTTCCTCGCCATTCTCCATATCGATCGAGAAGGCCGCGATATCGCCGTGGTTGAAGCCCGGCAGCTGTTCGACCGCCCATTCGATGTCCTGCGGCCACAGGTTCTTGCCGTTGATGATGATCATGTCCTTCGCCCGGCCGACGATGAACAGATAGCCATCGGCGAGGTAGCCCATGTCGCCCGTGTCGAGCCATGCTCCCTTTCCGTCTTTCCCTGGGACCAGACATTCCTCGGTCGCTTCGGGATTGCGGAAATAGGAGTGCATCACGCTCTTGCCGCGGCACCAGACCTTGCCGATCTGACGATCGCCCTTGGCCATGCCCTTTTCGTCGCGGATTTCGACCTCCATCCCGGGGATCGCCTTGCCGCAGTTGACGATGGCGCGATAGCGCGCGGGTTTCGACAGGTCGCGCGGGCGGCCCGACAGGCGTTCTTCCTCGACCAGCTCGACGCGGATCCCTTCGCCCGGAGGCATCACGGTCACCGCCAGCGTCGCTTCGGCGAGGCCGTAGCTGGGGGTGAACGAGCTCGCCTTGAAGCCCGCATTGGCGAAGGCGTTGACAAAGCTCTGCATCACGTCGGGGCGGATCATGTCCGCGCCGTTGCCCGCGGTGCGCCAGCGCGACAGGTCGAAGCGGTGCTCGACATGGCTCTGGCTGGAGATGCGCCTTGCGCAGATGTCGTAGCCGAAGGTCGGCGAATAGCTCAGCGTGGTGCCCCGGTTGCGGCTGATCAGGTCGATCCAGGCGAGCGGACGCCGCGCGAAATGTTCGGTCCTGAGATAATCGACGCTGACCTGGTTGGCGATCAGCGACAGCAGGCAGCCGACCAGCCCCATGTCGTGATACCACGGCAGCCAGCTGACCACGCGGTCGTTGGTGCCGATATCCATCGATTCGGCGTGGCCGCGCAGATTGTGCAGCAGCGCCTCATGCGTCACCGCGACGCCGGTCGGGAAACGCGTCGAGCCCGAGGAATACTGCAAATAGCTGATGTCTTCGGGGCGCGCCTCGGGAAGCTCGCATTCAGGGGCAGGGCGCTGGGCGAACAGGTCCCAGTTCTGGCCTTCGCAACCCTGGCGGGCGGCGGCGGCGGCGGCCATCTCCTCGATTTCCGCCGGATAGACCAGAATCCTGGGGTCGCTGCTCTGCAATTGGACCGAAAGCTGGTCGATATAGCTTTCCTTGCCGCCGAATCCCGTCGGCAGCGGCAGCGGGACCGGCCAGGCCCCGGCATACATGCAGCCACAGAACAGCGCGGCGAATTCCGGGCAGGTTTCGGCCACCAGCGCAACGCGGTCACCCTTGCCGATGCCCGCGGTGGCCAGCTGGCGCGCCACGCGCAGCGCGTCCTCGCGCATCTCGAGATAGGGATAGACCTGCACCAGCGCGCCGCGCATATCGTGGAAATTCAGCCCCTTGGCACTTCGCGCGGCATAGTCGATCGCATCGGTGAAGGTGGCGAAGTCGGAACGGCGACGCGGAAGGTCGCAATCGTTCGGCGTCGGCGTCAAAACGGCGTCGGTCATAATGCTGTAGCGATACCCGTGGATTATGAGCGCCTCGCGGCCACCCTCATGAGCCCAAACGGCATCCGTCTGCGTGCGGACGCCCGTGTAGTCTTTCCCAATCGATAACTACTGTGGCACGAATATGGCCGATGGCGAAGGACGGTGCAACATCTCGTCGCAAACCGCGCGCGGCAAGGCCGCTCGATCGCATGCGACTCGAGGAGCTGGCGCTCGCCTATGTGGCGCGATTCGCCACCAGCGCGGGCAGACTCGAGGCCTATTTGCGGCGCAAATTGCGCGAACGCGGCTGGGACGATGATGGCGATCCCGGGGTCGGGGCGCTGGTCGCCCGATTCGTCGAGCAGTCCTTTGTCGATGACGCCGCCTATGGCCGCAGCAAGGCGCAGGGCCTGCTGGCGCGCGGCTATGGCGCGAGGCGGGTCGAGCAGGTGCTGAGGGCGGCGGAAATCGGCGAGGACCTGCGCCGCGAGCTGGGGCCCGAGGAATACGAGCGACGCGCGGCGCTGGTGACCTTCGCGCGAAGGCGCGGTTTCGGTCCGTTCGGCGCGGCGGAGCCCCAGGATGTCGATGCCCGCCACCGGATGCGGGAAAAGCGCCTTGCGGCCATGCTGCGCGCGGGCCATGGCTTCGACGCGGCCCGGCGGGTGCTGGACGCCGCCACGATCGAGGAGCTCGAACAATGGGTCGCCGAAGCACGGGACGCAGCATGATGAGGCCGGTTTTCTTCCTGTGCGGCGCGGTCGCGCTGGCCGCCTGTTCGCCGCAGGTCGCGGCCGAGGCGGGCCCTGTGGCCGAATCGCCACAGGCTGCGACGCACCCGGTTTCGGGGCTTGCGGTCATCCCGCTCACCGTGACCGGCCCCACCGGCAGGCACGCCTTCCGCGTCGAGCTGGCCGATACGCTCGATGCACAGCGCAAGGGGCTGATGTTCCGTACCGAACTGCCCGATGATGAAGGGATGATCTTCCCCTATGACGGCAGGGCCGCGCAGAGCTTCTGGATGAAGAACACCCCGCTGCCGCTCGACATCATCTTCATCGGCCCCGATCGCAGGATCACCAATATCGCCGCGATGACCACGCCCTATTCGCTCGATCCGGTTCCTTCGGCGGGGCTGGTGCTGGGGGTGCTCGAACTGCGCGGCGGGCGCGCGGCCGAACTGGGCATCGCGCCGGGCGACAGGGTCGAGTGGTAAGGGTGATTTCGGGCGAGGGAATGCTTGGCCATCGCCCGCGAATCGGCTAACCGCCCCCGCATGAGCATCCTCGGCAAGATCTTCACCTGGTGGGACGGCGCCACCATCGGCACGCTCCTGTGGTCATCGCGCCATGGCGAACGGGTCGGTACCGACGCGCAGGGCAACGCCTATTTTCGCTCGAAGAAGCAGTCCGCTGACGGGCGCGAGCGTCGCTGGGTGATCTATGAAGGCGCCAACGATGCCAGCCGCGTGCCGGCCGAATGGCACGGCTGGCTGCACGGCGCGTTCGACGATGTGCCGCAAAGCCACCTGCCCCCGCCGCGCATCTGGGAGGCCGACTATACGCCCAATGCCACCGGGACCGCCGCCGCCTATCGTCCGGCCGGCGCGCTCGAGCGTGGCGGGCAGCGCGCGCGCGCCGCGGGCGATTACGAAGCCTGGTCGCCGGACGCGTGACCATGCGCCGGGCGCTGGCCCTCACGACGGGTGCCCTGCTGCTCGCCGCCTGCGACGGCGGCGCACCCAAGGCGCCCGCCGCGCCCGAAACCGAGATTCCCGATGCGCTGAAGACCGCGCCCGCCGCGCCACGGCCTGCCGTTGCGGGCGAGATCGGCACGCCGATGAACCAGCGCGTGGCGACGATCGGCCTGCTCAACAAGCGCAACAACGTCAGCCAGGACCTCGAGATGAAGCCGGGCGAGCAGCGCCGGGTGGGTGACGTAATCGTGCGCCTGCAGGCCTGCGAACGCACCGCGCCGTGGGAAATGCCCAAGGAAACGGGCGCATTCGTTCAGGTGCTGGTCAAGCAGCGCGGATCGTCGGACCGGTTCGACCGGATTTTCTCGGGCTGGCTGTTCACGAACTCGCCCAGCCTCAACGTGGTCGAACACCCGATCTACGACGTCTGGATCAAGGACTGCACGATGGCCTTTCCGGGGGAAGAGCTTCCGGCGAATTCGGACACGACAGAGGGCAGCGACGCCGAAGGCTGACCGCGCGCGCCCGAGAGCAGGTCGAGATAGCCCGATTGCGGCAGCGCCACCGCGCCCATCGTGGCGAGATGATCGGTCATGAACTGGCAGTCGAGCAGGCGGTAACCCGCCCCGCGCAGCGCCGCGACCAGCCATGCCAGCGCGACCTTGCTGGCATCGTCGGTGCGGCTGAACATGCTCTCGCCGCAGAACACCTGGTCGAAGGCGACCCCGTACAGGCCGCCTGCCAGCGCGCCGTCCCGCCGGCATTCGATCGAATGCGCATATCCGGCACGATGGAGCGCGATGTAGCTCGCCTCGATGCGGTGACTGATCCAGCTTTCGGCATGTTCCTCGCGCGGGGCGGCGCATTCGGCGATGACCGCGGGGAAATCGCGGTTGCAGGTGACGGTGAAGCGGTCCTGGCGCAGCGCTTTCTTCAGGCTGGCCGACAGGTGCAAACCGTCGAGCGGGATCACCGCCCGCTCGCGCGGCTCGACCCAGTAGATCTCGTCGTCACCGCGGTGGTCGGCCATCGGGAACACCCCCGCGCGATAGGCGCGCAGCAGCAGGTCGAGCGGGATCGTGCGGGTGGCGGGGGCGTGCATCGGTGCCATGCTATCACTTCGTGCGACCGGGCGATATGCGCCTTGCCATTCCCCTGTGCCCATACTAATGCGCCCGCCTGGCTGCAGGGGTGTAGCTCAGCTGGTAGAGCATCGGTCTCCAAAACCGAGGGCCACGGGTTCGAATCCTGTCACCCCTGCCATTTTTTCCATCTCCGCTTGTCGAGGGCCTCGCGCGGCCCTATCGCGCGCGGAATGACGGAAGAAGAAAAGCACAAACGCGAACTTGCCGATCGCAAGTTCTATCCGGCCGAAGCAGAGGCCGAGTTCGAAAAGAGCCACCCCAAGCAAACCCCGCAGACCGCGCATCCGGCCTATCGGCTGGCGTTTCAGGACAAGGACTTCCTGCTGCGCGAGGAATTGCGCCCGGTGCGCTTCCAGCTGGAACTGCTCAAGCCCGAAATGCTGCTCGACGAAGCGGGCGTGGGCTCGACGCTGGTGATGTACGGTTCGGCCCGCATCCCCGCGCCCGACGCCGCCGAAGCCGCGCTCGAGCGCGCCAGGGACCTGCCCGATAGCGAACGCCGCGTGGTCGAGAGCCTCGTCGCCAAGAGCAAGTATTACGCCGAATCCTATCGTCTCGCGCGCATTGCCAGCGAGAAGTCGATCGTCGAGGATGGCAAGCGCCAGTTCGTGGTCTGCTCGGGCGGCGGGCCGTCGATCATGGAAGCGGCGAACAAGGGCGCCAGCGATGCCGGGGCCGAAAGCATCGGGCTCAACATCATCCTGCCGCACGAACAGGCGCCCAACCAGTATGTGACGCCCTATCTCGCGCTCAACTTCCACTATTTCGCGCTGCGCAAGATGCACTTCCTGCTGCGCGCGCGCGCGGTGGCGGTGTTCCCCGGCGGGTTCGGCACCTTCGACGAACTCTTCGAACTGCTCACGCTGATCCAGACCGGCAAGATGAAGCCGATCCCCGTGCTGCTGTTCGGCCGGGATTTCTGGACCAGAGTGGTCGATTTCGACGCGCTCGCCGAAGAGGGCACGGTTTCGAAGAAGGACCTCGACCTGATCCACTGGTGCGAGACCGCCGAAGAGGCCTGGGCGCATATCTCCGCCTTTTACGAACTCGGTCGCTAGAGTGATTTCGAGCCGGATGGTTCCATCCGGCGGCCCGGAAATCACGACAGACAAGACAGAGTGATTTCGAGCCGGATGGTTCCATCCGGCGGCCCGGAAATCGCTTTAGCGCTTCGGCTTCTCCGGCACCTTCTTCCTGAAGCTGCACAGCTCCGCGACCGTGCAGCGCCAGCATTCGGGCGTCCGCGCCTTGCAGACATAGCGGCCGTGCAGGATCAGCCAGTGATGCGCGCCCAGCCGGAAGGGCTGGGGGACGCGCTTCTCGAGTTTCGCCTCGACCTGTTCGGGCGTCTTGCCCCGGGCGAGGCCCGTGCGGTTGCCGACGCGGAAGATATGCGTGTCGACCGCGAAGGTTTCCTGCCCGAACCAGCAGTTGAGCACGACATTGGCGGTCTTGCGGCCCACGCCGGGCAGCTTGACCAGTTCTTCGCGGCTGTCGGGCACTTCGCCGCCATATTCGTCGACCAGCAATTGCGAGAGCGCGATGACGTTCTTCGCCTTGGAGTTGAACAGGCCGATGGTCTTGATGTGCGCCTTCAGCCCCTCTTCGCCCAGTTCGAGCATCTGCCGCGGCGTTTCGACCGTGCGGAACAGCGCGCGCGTCGCCTTGTTCACGCCCACATCGGTCGCCTGCGCGGATAGCGCGACGGCCACCACCAGTTGATAGGCATTGCCGTATTCGAGCTCGGTTTCAGGCGAGGGATTGTCCTGCGCCAGCCGGCGGAAGAATTCGAAGATCTGATCGCGGGTCATTTGCGCGGCTTGCCGGCCCGTTCGAGCGCGGCGATCTTGGCCTCGACCTCCTCGTCGATCTCGTCGAGCCGCGCGAGGTGCGTGCGCATGTCCTCGATCTTCTGGTCGCGGCGGCGCTGCATCGCTTCGGAGAAAGCCGCGGCGATGATGCCGGTGGGCATGGCCACGAAGGCGACGCCCGACAGCGCCATGACGCTGGCGAAGATCTTGCCCAGCGCGGTGACCGGGTAAACGTCGCCATAGCCGACCGTGGTGAAGGTCATCACCGCCCACCACAACGAACGCGGGATCGAACCGAACGCCCGGGGGTGGATATCCCCTTCGGTCATGTAGAGCGCGGTCGCGCCGAGCAGGATGAAGACGAAAGCCAGCGCGGCGGTGACGATGAGATCGTCGGCGCGGTTGGCGACCGCCGCCCAGACCTCCGAAATCGCCTTCGAGAAGCGCCCGAACTTCATCACCGCGACCACGCGCAGCAGCCGCACCGTGCGCAGCATCGCCGCATCGGCGGTGATCAGCGGCAGCAGGGTGGATATGACCACGATGAGGTCGATCAGGCCGAGTGGAGAGCGGATGAACCGCCAGCGCTTGATCCAGGCGGACCCCGCGCCCGGCTCTTGCGCCGCGGCGTAGATGCGGGCGATATATTCGAGCAGGAAGATCGCGCCGAACACCAGTTCGCCGACCATCAGCCCGCGGCGCCAGCCGGGCGGGATGGTCGGCTCGGTCGAGAGCGCCGCCGACGCGACGGCCAGCAGGATCGTGACGATCAGCAGCCGGTTGAGGATGGTCAGATGGCCATCGGGCTCCGCGCCGACGAATAATTGATGGTGCAGGGTGCTGCGCAGGTCTGCCATGGCCAATCCCGTCCCGCCCTAGAGATCGAGCACGTCGCCCATCGCATAGCGTCCGGCAGGCCTGCCGATCAGCCAGCCCGCCGCGCGGATCGCGCCGCGCGCGAAGATGCTGCGGTCCTCGGCGCTGTGCGAGAGCACCAGCCGCTCCTGCTCGCCGGCCAGGATCACGCTGTGTTCGCCCGCCACCGTGCCGCCGCGCAGCGCGGCAAAGCCGATCGCCCCGCGGCGGCGCGCACCGGTATGGCCGTCGCGCCCGCTTTCGCGGTTGGCGGCGAGCTCGATCCCGCGCCCCTGCGCCGCCGCTTCGCCCAGCAGCAGCGCGGTGCCGCTGGGGGCATCGACCTTGCGGCGATGGTGCATCTCGACGATTTCGATGTCCCATTCGGGACTCAGGCGCGCCGCCGCCTCGCGCACGAGGTGCGCCAGCAGCGTGATCCCCAGCGATGTATTGCCGGTCTGCAGGATCGGCACCACGCGCGCGGCATTGTCGATCGCGGTGTGGTGCACGGGTTCGAGCCCGGTGGTGCCGATCACCAGCGGGATGCCCGCGCCGATCGCGGCGTGGAGGTTCGCCTCGAGCGCCTGCGGGGCGGAGAAATCGACCAGCACGTCGCTGGCATCGGCAAGCCCTGCCGGATCGCCGCCCTTGTCGATCCCGCCCGACAGCGTGTGCCCGCCCGCCACGATCACGCTGGCGAGCGTATGGCCCATCGCGCCCTGGCTACCGATGATCCCGATCCGCGCCAACAACGTCCTCCCGATCCTGCATATCTGCACTCTCCAGCACTAACCGTGCCCCGGCAAGCGTCAAATGGTGCGAATCGTAGTAGAGCGGCTTGCCCCCGGCCATGATCCGCGAGCGGTCCCCCTCGAACAAGGCTTCGGCCGGATCGACGATGCGGACGCCCTGCGCGCGCCAGCGGGCGAAATTGCCGCTCAGCCAGCCGCTCGTGTCGACATGGCGCGCGCGGGTGCGCGTGGCCGGGCGGGCAAGGTCATAGGCGGCGGCGCGCGCCAGCGCGCGCGGGACCGGCCGGGGCTGGGTCGGCACGGCACCGATCAGCACCACCCGCCGCCCGTTCCGTTGCAATCGCGCCAGCGTGGCATCGAGCCGGGCGACGGCCTGCGGCGATGTGTATCGCCCGCCGGCCCAGAAGCCCGCGAGATAGATCGTGCGCAGTTCGGGGCGGCGCTCGATCTCGGCGATCACCGCTGCATTGAACCGCGCGCAATCGGGCAGGACCGGGTCGCTGTAGCCGAGCATCGGCGGGCAGCTGCCCTGCGTGCGCTGTTCGAGCCCGCGCCCCCGGCGCAAGCGCTCCTCGCCCAGCACCCAGGCGAATTCGACGCCGTGGCTGTCGCCCCGCAGCAGCGCATCGACCCCGGCCCGGTTGCCCAGCGTGCATTCGGGCCCCGGTTCGGCATAGCGGGTGTGCAGGCAGCGTTCGCCCACCGGGCTGACATCGTGGCGCGCCTCGGCCATGCGCGCGACCTCGGGCGGGAAGCGTTCGGCCCATGCGCCGCGCGAGATGAGCGCGAGGCAGGCGCCGGCGAGCAGCGCCATCCCCAGCGCGCTGGCCTGCCAGATGCGCCGGGGCGGGACGCGCCGCCGGTCGCGAAACGGGCGCTCGATCCAGCGCAGGCTGGCCCAGGCGAGCAGCAGCGCGATGGCGAGCACCACCAGCGATTGCCAGCCTTCGAGCGGCCCGCCCTGGCGATATTCGGTGAAGACGATCAGCGGCCAGTGCCACAGGTAGAGCGAATAGCTGAGCAGCCCGATCCACACCGCCGGGCGCCACGACAGCAGCCGGCCCGCGCTGGTTGCGGGAGCGCAGTGGATCAGCAGCGCGGCGCCCAGCACCGGGGCCAGCGCGGCGAAACCGGGAAAGCGGGTGGTGGCGTCGAACAGCACCACCGCTGCCGCGATCGCCAGCACGCCCGCCCATGCCAGCGCCTCGCGCCATGGCCGCGCGGCGACCTGCGGCAGTGCGCCCACCGCCAGCAGCGCGCCCGCCAGCAGTTCCCATGCGCGCGCGGGCAGCATGTAGAAATCGAACGCGTCCTGCAGCCGTGCGCTCCACTGGCACAGCGCGAAGGACGCCAGCGCCGCCAGCCACAGCAGCGCCCTGCGCCGGTGCGGCGCCAGCGCCGCGATCGCCACCAGCGCCCAGGGAAAGACGATGTAGAACTGCTCTTCCACCCCCAGCGACCAGCTGTGGAGCAGCGGCATGGTGCCCGCCTTGTCCTGGAAATAGCCGGTCTGCGCGAAGAACCAGATATTGGCGAGAAACAGCAGCGCGGCGAGCGCGGAGCGGGGCACGTCCTCGAAATTGCCCGGCAGGTAGAGGAACGAGGCCGCGGCCAGCACCGCCGCGATCATCACGAACAGCGCGGGCAGGATGCGCCGTGCGCGCCGTTCATAGAAATGTGCGATCGAAAAGCGTTGTTCGTCGACCTCGCGCGCGATGATCCCCGCGATCAGATAGCCCGAGATGACGAAGAAGACGTCGACCCCGACATAGCCGCCCGAAAACCCCGCGACGCCGGCGTGGTAGAGCACGACGGGCAGCACGGCGAGCGCGCGCAGCCCGTCGATGTCCGCGCGATAGGCGGGTGCAGACCCTGTCATCCGACGCTCGCCATGCGTGTTGCGAAAACCCCCGCGATACCCGAGACATGGTCCATGGCAGACATTCGCAACATCGTCATCCTTACCGGCGCGGGTGTCTCGGCAGAGAGCGGAATCGATACGTTTCGCGATGCCGGCGGGTTGTGGGAACGGTTCCGGGTCGAGGATGTCGCCACGCCCGAGGGCTTTGCGCGCGATCCCGATCTGGTGCTGCGTTTCTACGACATGCGTCGCGCGGCGATCCAGCAGAAGCGGCCCAATGCCGCGCATGAGGCGCTGGCACGGCTCGATGCCGCATGGCCGGGCGAACTGCTGATCGTCACGCAGAACGTCGATGACCTGCACGAACGCGCCGGGGCACAGCGCGTGCTGCACATGCACGGAACCCACCTCAAGGCCTGGTGCACGCAATGCGATACGCGCAGCCGCTGGACCGGACCGCTGATCGCCAAAGAAGGACAGGCACGTCCGCCGTGCCCGGCGTGCGGCGCGCGGGCGCTGCGCCCCGATGTCGTGTGGTTCGGCGAAATGCCTTACGAGATGGAACGCATCCACACCGCGATCGGGCGGGCCGACCTGTTCGTCAGCATCGGCACTTCTGGCGCGGTCTACCCGGCGGCCGGCTTTGTCCGCAATGCGCGCGAATTGCGGGTGCAGACGCTCGAACTCAATCTCGAACGCAGCCAGGGTTCGCACTGGTTCCACGAAAGCCGCCAGGGCCCGGCGACGCAGCTGGTCCCGGCGTGGGTCGAGGACCTGCTGGCTCGGGTCCGCGCGTAGCTTGCGCTATCGCCCTCGCAATGGCGCGGCGTTCGAACGAAGGGCCTGCGCAGCCTTGCCGCGCGCAGGCCCCTCGAGGTTGCCTCGTCCGGTCGGCCGGTTACCTGCCGCCCAGCGACCAGGCGAACTTGAGGCCGAACTCGCTCGCGTCATTGGCCAGGATGTTGAGGACATAGGGCCCGACATCGAGCGCGGCCTGGACATAGCGTTCGTCGGTGACGTTCTTGCCATAGGCGGTGATCGACCAGTTGGCGCCATCCGGTTCATAGGTGACGTTGAAACCCAGCAGGTCGCGGCTGGCGATGAACGCCGTCGGCGAATTGTTGGGCTGGCCCTCCAGGCTGCCGCGGTAGGAATAATCGGCGCGCGCCGTGACGGTGCCGCCACCCACCTCGAATGCCAGCTGCGGCCCGACCGCGACGGTCCAGCGCGGGGTCAGCGCGGCACGATCGCCATCGCTCAGGCTGCTGCCCGGTTCGACATTGCGGAACGTCGAATCGATATAGCCGACCGCGGTGTTGAGCGAGAAGGCGCCCAGCCGGATATTGCCTTCCCATTCGACGCCGATCGATCGCAGGTCACCCGCATCGTCGGTGACCGTGATGAAGCCGTTCGGCCCGATCGTGCTGACCTGCGCGGGAAAGGAATTGTAGGTGGTGTGGAACACCGACAGCGCCATTTGCAGCCAGCCGGCCGGTTCGCCCTTGATCCCCGCTTCGAAGTTGATCGCGGTCACCGGATCGGTGGCGAAGAAGGTCGCCGCCCCGCCGAACGGGCGCGCCGGGAACTGCCCCGACTGATAGCCGCGCGCGACCGTTCCGTAGATGTCGAGACGATCGGCGATCGCGTAGGTCGCCGATGCTTCCCAGGTCACTTCGTCGAAGCTTGCCGAACCGCCGAACTCGGGGGCAAAGCCGAGGTTGGCGGTGGCGTCCTTGCTGTCGTGGGTGAAGCGCAGTCCGCCCGCGATGCGCAGCGCATCGGTGACCTGCGCGCCGAGATTGGCATAGGCCGCATAGCTTTGCGTCTGCTGGGTCTGTTCGAACAGACCGTCGCCGAAGCCGTTGAAGGTGGTCGGCTGCTGGAAGTTGAAACCGTCTTCCTCGAAGTAATAGAGGCCGCCAACGTAATCGAAGATGCCCGACTGCCCGCTCAGCTGGAGTTCGAGCGAATACTGCTCGGCCTCGCCGATTTCGGGGAAGGAGAGGAAGTCCGGTTCGGCCCCGTCATCGTCGAGCCCGCCTTCATAGTCCGAATAGCGATAGCTGCCGATCAGCTTGAGCGCGACCTCGTCGCTCAGCGCATAGTCGATGATCCCGCTGAAGCCATAGGCGGAATTCGAGGTCCGCGCGAGGTCGGCCTGGCCCGAGTTGGTATCGAACGGATCTTCCGACTGGCTGGTGACCGGATCGAGCCCGCCCGCGCAGGCGACCGCGAAAGGCCCGAACAGGTCGGCGATGTCGGCCGCGGTGCAGCCGCCCGGCGGCACGATGATCGTGGTGGTGAACGGGTTCTGCCCGTTGGTGCCCTTGTTGCCATCGGCGGTCAGCTGGATCGACAGGCGATCGCTCGGCGTCCATTTCAGTGCGACGCGGCCGTGGATATCCTGCAGCTCGCCCACGCGCGCTTCGGGATTGGGGATGTTGAGGAAGTCGCCCAGCCCGTTGCGCCGGTCGATCCCGAAGCTGATCGAGGCGGCCACCGTATCCGACAGCCTGGCATTGCCGTAGAAATCGCCGGCCAGCCTGCCGCGCGTGCCCGCCTGCAGCTTGACCGAGGCGGTTTCCTCGTCCCCTGGCTGGCGGGTGACGATGTTCACCGCGCCGCCGATCGAATTGCGCCCGAACAGCGTGCCCTGCGGCCCGCGCAGCACCTCGAGCCGCTCGATATTCTCAAGGTTCAGGTTCTGCCCGATCTGGCGCCCCAGATAGACGCCGTCGACATAGACCCCCACGGTCGGATCGATGACGATCAGGTGATCCTGGAAACCGATCCCGCGAATGCTCGGGAATTGCGAGCTGGGATTGCCCGCGCCGAAGTTCGTCACCGTCAGATTGGGGACGTATTTGCCGATGTCGGCGATGCTGTCGGCATTGCGGCTGTCGAGCGCCTCGGGATCGAACACCGTCACGGCGACGGGCGCTTCATAGACATCCTGCGCGATCCCCTTCGAGGTCACGATGATGGTGTTGAAATTGCCCGTCTCCGCGCCGCTGTCGGCCTCCGGGGCCTGTTGCGCCATCGCAAGCTGTGGGGTGGCGGCAATCGCGAGGAGAGCGGCGGTTGCAGTCAGATGATTTCGCAGATCTCGTTTCTTACCCATGTGTCGATACTCCCTGGGCCATGCACATGCGATCCGCGCCTGCTGCTGCGGCAGGCAAGGGCAGGATTTTCGAATGTCGGCTAAAGCTCTGGCTAGCCCTAGCTTGCGCAGAATTGCAAAACGAGCGCGCGAGTTTGGCACACGTTGTTGTAGAAAGGCGGGATATTGTTGCGAATTTGTCGCAAATTGGCGCAGGCAGGGCCTCGCGGAAGCTGACGCCGGGGCACGCCTGTCGACAAGGTCAGGCCCTGCGACAGCGAATCGACCGCGCTGGCGGCAGGCGGTTCATCCGGCCCTGTGGCCGCAGACCCTGCACGCCGGGTCCCTGGCGATCCTGAAGCTGCGCATTTCGGGCCCGAGGCCGTCGAGCAGGAAGACCGTGCCCCATTGCGGCGCGCCCAGCCCGCCGATATCGGCCAGCAGAACGCGCACCGCCTGCAATGCGGCGAAGGTCGCGGTCCAGCCCGCCATCGCCCCCAGCATCCCGTCTGCGGCGCAGGTGTCGCAATCCTCGGCATCGAAGGCGTCGCCCACGAAACAGCGATAGCAGGCCTCGCCCGGCATATGCCCGGCGAAGGCGCCGACCTGCCCCTGGAAGCGCCCGACCGCGGCAGAAAGCAGCGGCACGCGTTCGGCCACGCAGGCGTCCGAAACCGCCAGGCGGGTGGCGAAGCTGTCGGTCCCGTCGAGCACGATGTCGGCCCCGGCAACAAGGTCGGCGGCGTTGCCGGCGGTGATCCGCCGATCGGAAATGGTCACGTCGAGCGCGGGATCGAAGCCGGTCACCCAGCGCTTGGCGGCAACCGCCTTGCCGTGGCCGATGTCGCGTTCGCAATAGAGCGTCTGGCGCTGGAGGTTCGCGGCTTCGACCTTGTCGTCGTCGACCAGCGTCAGCCGTCCGATTCCCGCCGCGGCGAGATATTGCAGCGCGGGTGAACCGATCCCGCCCAGCCCGACCAGCACGAGGTGCCTGCCCGCCAGCGCGACCTGCCCCGCACCGCCGATTTCGGGCAGCACGATATGGCGTGCGAACCGATCGAGCCGGTCGGGCGACAGCGTCACTTCTGCGGGTCCTGGGGGCGGCGTTCGCGCCGGAACCCGTGCATGCCGTGCCACCATTGCAGCGCAATCACCGCGCCCTTGGCGGGCTGGAGCAACACCAGCATGAACAGGATCGCCAGCGGGATGATGGTTGCGACGATGGCCCAGGGCGACAGCGCCCAATCGGCGACCATCAGGATCAGGACCGGGGCGAGCAGGTGCCCGGTGGCGAACATGGCGATATAGGCGGGGAAATCGTCTGCCCGCTGGTGCGAGAGATCGAGCCCGCAGGCCGGGCAGTTCGGCAGGGGCTTCAGCCAGCGGCCGAAGATGCGCGCCTCACCGCAGCGAGGGCAATGGCACCGCAGCCCGCGCAGCAGCCCTTCCCAGAGCGAAGCGGGGAGCACGACATCGGGACGAAGCTGGTCGGATCGGGTCATGCACGCCCTTTGGCGCGTCGCGGCGGCGCTGTCGACAGCCCTGTGGAAAGGGCTGTCGAACAGCTGTGCAGCATTGGTGTGCGAACCGAAGGGCTGCGTGGGTTGTCCCGTCAGCTTTCGAGCTGTCTCAACAGGCTGCGCACATCGCCGTCCATGTCGGCATCGCGCTGGCGCAGGTCCTCGATCAGGCGTACGGCGTGGATCACCGTCGAGTGGTCGCGGCCGCCGAACTTGCGCCCGATTTCGGGATAGCTGCGCGGGGTCAGCACCTTCGACAGGTACATCGCCACCTGGCGCGGGCGGACCACGGCGCGCGCGCGGCGCTTCGAGGACATTTCCGCGCGATCGATGCGGTAGAACTGGCACACGGTGCGCTGGATTTCGTCGATGGTGATCCGGCGGCGGTTGGCCGAAAGAATGTCGGTCAGCTGCTCTTCGGCAAGCTGGAGCGACACTTCCTGCCCGGTCAGCTGGGCATAGGCGATCAGCTTGTTGAGCCCGCCGACCAGTTCGCGCACGTTGCGGGTGATGGTGCGGGCGAGGAAACCGAGCACATCCTCGGGCACCTGCAGCGGGGCGAACTTGGTCAGCTTGGAATGGAGGATCTTCTTGCGCAGCTCGATATCGGCGGCCTGGATGTCGGCGACAAGACCCATCGACAGGCGCGACAGCAGGCGCGGCTCGACCCCGTCGAGCGCCTGCGGCGCACGATCGGCGGCGAAGACCAGCCGCTTGCCTTCGGCCAGCAGCGCGTCGATCGTATAGAGCAGTTCCTCCTGCGCGCTGGCCTTGCCGATGATGAACTGGATATCGTCGACCAGCAGCAGGTCGAAGCTGCGCAGGCGGGCCTTGAACTCCAGCATCTGGTTGGCCTTCAGCGCCTGGACGAATTCGACCATGAAACGTTCGGCGCTGCAGTAGAAGATGCGGCTGCGCGGATGCGCATGGAGGAAGGCGTGGCCGATCGCGTGGAGCAGGTGGGTCTTGCCCTGGCCGGTCGCGGCCTTGAGGTAGAGCGGGCTGAACTGCGGCTTTTCGGTCGCCGACATGCGCTGCGCGGCGTTGAACGCCAGCACGTTCGCTTCGCCGGTGACGAAGGCGGCGAAGGTCAGCAGCGGGTCGAGCCCGACCGAAGAGGTGAAGCCCGCATCGCCCAGCGTATCGGCGCTGATCGCCATCATCGAATGGTCGCCGTCATTGGCCGGGCGGCGGCCGTCCGAATGCAGCCGCAGGTCGGTGACATGGCGGCGGCCCGGGTGCACCGCGATGCGCACCGTGCGCACTTCGCTGCGGGCGATCTTCCACGCCAGGCTCAGCCGGTCGGCGAAACGGTCATTGACCCAGTTGGCGCTGAATTCGGTCGGCAGGAACAGGTCGAGCGTTCCGGTCGACTTGTCGATTCCCCCGACCTGGATCGGCTTGATCCACTGGCTGTGGAGCTGGTGGCCCAGATCCTTGCGCAGGCCCTGGCTGATATCGGCCCAATCGGCGGCCAGGTTCACTGCTTCGAGATCTTCCATCGATTTGTCTTGTGCCTTCCGCTTTATACCTGCGAATTCGGATGCCTTGTTCATTTTTATGATCCGTTCCCCAAGCCGACGCGGCACAGCGTCGCGGTCCCCAAAATTCGCCCGGGCAGCATCGGGGCAAAGCGTTGCCCCTGTCTGGAATCGAGTCGATTCCGGACACCTCCCATGCAGTTCGACTGTGAAGCCCAGGCTGTCCCGTCCTTGGCCGGTGGAGCCTGTCTAAGTCCCCTCTCGAATGAGTCGCAAGGGGGATAACCGCAAAAAAACTGAAATATTCTGGTTGACTTGCCCCAACCCCGCAGGCTGCCGTTCAAGTCCATGATTTGCATGAATTTTGCCTTCGCGAGGGGTGCGAATCGCAGGAAAAGCGGGATTTTGGTTACGCCGAAGTTACACTGGTGCGATGCAGCATGACCAGGATACGACAAAGGGGCCGCGGGCAAAGGCCCCGACCCCTTGTAGATTCGCGACGCGGATTTGCGACAGCGGCCTTGCGGGCCGGCGAATCAGAGCGCCGCGACTCGCCTGGTCAGGCGGCTCAGCTTGCGCGAAGCGGTGTTCTTGTGGAGCACCCCGCGGGCCACGCCACGCGCGAGTTCCGGCTGAGCCGACTTGAGCGCGAGCGCGGCGGCATCCTTGTCACCGCCCTCGATCGCGGCTTCGACCTTCTTGACGAAGCTGCGGATGCGGCTGATGCGCGCGCCGTTGATTTCGGCACGGACGGCGTTGCGGCGGATGCGCTTCTTGGCTTGCGGCGTATTGGCCATATGCGTTCTCGGGTCTGTCCTTGTCAGGCCGCACCGGCAGGCGCGGCGGTAAATCTCGTCAGGGCGTTGCGAAAGGGCAGCCAGGGGCCGCCGGAAAGCGGCGCACTTAACGGCGGCCCCGCGAATCGTCAAGCAATTGCTTGGCCGGGTAGTGTCTCAGTTTCAATTTCCTGCCTTCAATGCAGACTGTGCAGATTTATCAAGCTTGACGGTGCGCTTTTTGTAAGGGCCGCGCTTGGCGGGCGGCGGTGCCATCTCGTCCATCTTGGCGATCAGATCATCAAATGACCAAACGCGATCGGTCAGGTTCGCCTCCTGTGCGGGCGTGACGCGCAGCGATTTATGGATGCGGCAAACTGCGCCGGGAGGATCGTTTTCGGTCGCGTCAGCCCTCGCTCCAGCCATCGCATGGACGATTTCCAAGACCTGGCCGCCAGAGAGACCAATCTTTTCCAGCTCGTTTTCAACTTCAACCGGCTTGGCTACGATGATCGCGGGCAAAGATGCCTCCTGTTCATTTTTTCTGCCTCACTTGTGTAGAAAAAAATGAACAGGGCCAAGAGGCGCCTTTCGCGCCCCAGCGTTTTTCCGCAGCCTTCTTGGCAATCTCGCTGCGACGCTCAGCCGAAAGGTTGGCGGCGCGCTTCCTACCGCCCTTGCTTCCAGTGACAGCTGCGCCCTCGTTGGCTTCCGCGTCGTCATCTTCCTCGCCCGTAGCAATGCGCGCCACGCGGATAGCCGCGCCGATCACGTCGGCTGGCCGCTTCTGTCCGCAACCAGCGGCACTCCAGCGTTCGTCAAAAGCTGTTCGATCTCGTTGATGTGTCGCCTATAATCGGCAACGATCTCATCATTCAGGTCGCGGCTCTCGCCGTTCTGCCAACGGGAGATTGTGTAAGCCCGCGCATTAAGCATTTCGATGCTCTGAAGCTTCCTCGCCCGTTCTTCGCGGAGAAATTGGTGCCAATCCATTCGTGCCTCCTGCTTTCCGCTAAGCATATAGGCGGCGGGCGACTGGCGTCAAATTTCAAACTGAGACACTACCCTTGGCCAGCGTAACGGTGGACTATCGCGCGGCGAACCCCACATCGCGCAGACAAGCCGGAAAGGACAGCAGCCGTGAGCGACAAGACCACCCGCAGCGACGCCGAATGGCGCGCCGCGCTGACACCCGAACAATACCACGTCCTGCGCGAGGCGGGGACCGAACGCGCCTTCACCGGCAAATACGACAAGCATTTCGATGCGGGCGAATATGCCTGCGCCGGCTGCGGGCAGACACTGTTCGACAGCGACAGCAAGTACAACAGCGGCTGCGGCTGGCCCGCCTTCGCCGCGCCCGCCGGGACAGGGGCGGTCGACGAGCGGCGCGACACGTCCTACGGCATGATCCGCACCGAGGTGACGTGTGCGAACTGCGGCGGGCATCTGGGGCATGTCTTCCCCGACGGCCCGCGCGAACGGGGCGGGCTGCGCTATTGCATCAACAGCGCCGCGCTCGACTTCGCGCCCCCTTCTGCGTCTGGCGGCGGCGAGGGATAAGCACCCCGTTCAGCGCGCGTTAGACCTCGCCATTCCAGCCTGTGACCGATATAGCGCTGCCAGCAGCTAGGGGATGTCCCGGGTCACATGGATAAGAGAGGAAGCCGCCGCAAGCAGGCGGCGCGCAACGAACGGGCTCGCCGGGCGGCAGCCGACCAGCCGCGATCACGTTTCAGCGTGTGGATGCGCCGCGCCTTCGCCTGGGGCGGGGCGCTGGCGCTGCTCGGCGCGCTGTTCGTCGGGCTGGCGGTGGGGTTTTCGGCGCGCTCGATGCCCGGTTTCCATCAGCTCAAGGCGACCCGGAACGCGCAGACGATCGTCGTGCGCGCGCGCGACGGGAGCGAGATCGTCACGCTCGGGCCGAGCTACGGCAAATGGCTGTCCGCCAGCGAAATCCCGCCGGTGATGAAGGATGCGATGATCTCGGTCGAGGATCGGCGCTTCTATTCGCATTTCGGGGTCGACCCCTATGGCCTGGCGCGCGCGGTCTATGAGGCGGTGACCGGTGACGAGCGGATTTCGGCGACCTCGACCATCACCCAGCAGCTGGCGCGCAACGTCTTCCTCAACTCGAACCGCTCGCTCGACCGCAAGCTGCGCGAAGCGGTGCTGGCGATGGCGCTCGAGGTCAGGTTCTCGAAGGAGCAGATCCTCGAGCTCTATCTCAACAAGGTCTATTTCGGCGGTGGCGCCTACGGCATCGATTCCGCCAGCCGGACGTTCTTCAGCCACCCGGCAACCGAGCTGTCGACCGCCGAGGCGGCGATCATCGCCGGGCTGGTCAAGGCGCCGAGCCGCTATTCGCCGACCGCCAACGTCGATGCCGCGGTCAGGCGTGCCAGCGTGGTGTTGCAGCTGATGAAGGATCAGGGCCGCATCCCCGCCGGGGTCACGGTCGATCCCTCGACGGTCAATCTCAAGCAGGAGAAGGGCCAGAATTCGGTCCGCTATTTCACCGACTGGGCGCTGCCCCAGCTCGAACTGCTGCTGCCCGAAACCTATGAACCGATCGAGGTGTGGACCACGCTCGATGTGGGGATGCAGCGCGCGGCCACCGCCGCGATCAAGTCCAACACGCCGGGCGGGGCGCAGGGCGCGCTGGTCAGCCTCGACCGCGATGGCGCGGTGCTCGCCATGGTCGGCGGGACCGACTATGTCGAAACCAGCTTCAACCGGGCGACCGACGCCATGCGCCAGCCGGGATCGTCGTGGAAGCTGTTCGTCTATCTCGCCGCGCTGGAGGCCGGTTACAAGCCCGATGATCGCGTGGTCGACACGCCGGTCACGATCGAGGGCTGGTCGCCGCGCAATTCCAGCGGGCGCAATGTCGGCGAAATCGACCTGCGGACCGCCTTTGCCTATTCGATCAACACGATCGCTGCGCAACTGGGCAATGAAGTGGGTTTCGGCACGGTCGCCTCGATGGCCAGGCGCTTCGGCATCACCACCGAAATCAGCACCTATCCCTCGATGGTGCTGGGTTCGAACGAAGTGCGCCTGATCGACATGACCCGCGCCTTCGCGGCGATTTCGGGCAAGGGCGCTTCGGTCGAACCCTTTGCCATCGTCAAGGTGACCACCACCAATGGCCGCGTGCTCTATCAGCACCAGCGCAGCCGCCAGTCGCAGCTGGTTCCCGACTATGTCGCCGCGGGGATCACCGACCTGCTGCAGACCGCGGTCAACACCGGCACCGGCCGCGCGGCGCAGATCGGGCGGCCGGTGGCGGGCAAGACCGGCACCACCAGTTCGAACAAGGACGGCTATTTCGTCGGCTTTTCCAGCGGCATCACCACCGGTGTGTGGATGGGGCGCGACGACAATGCGCGCGTCGGCGGGCTGCAGGGCGGCACCGCGCCCGCGCGCGCCTTTGCCGCCTATATGCGCTATGCCGTGAAGGGGCGCCCGGTCGAGGAGTTCGACACCGATCTCCAGCTGCCCGAATGGCAGCTCGAACCCGACGATGAATATCTGCTCGGCGACCCGGACGATTACTATTTCATCGACGAGCAGGGCAATCTGATCGAACCGGGGCGCCCCGATGGCGAGCGCGGCGATCCCTTCGGGGATGAGGCGCAGCGTCCACAGGATGGCCAGCGCCCGCGCCCGCCTGCGCCGTCCCAGCGCGGCGCCGATGGCGGGCCGCAGGCGGTGGGCGACGATTTCCTCGACGAAGCGACCGGCGCCGATGGCGAGCGCCGCCCGCGCCCGGCGCCCCAGCCGCAGTAGAGTGATTTCGAGCCGGATGGAATCATCCGGCGGCTCGGAAATCACGGCAGACACAGGGCAAGGTGATTTCGAGCCGGATGGAATCATCCGGCGGCTCGGAAATCACGGCAGACACAGGGCAAGGTGATTTCGAGCCGGATGGAATTCCGGCGACCAGGAAACCACGGTAAAACAAGAAACCAGCGTGCCGGCTTTGATGCAATCAAAGCCGGCAAGCACTCTAGCGCAGCCGCACCACCACGTATTGCGCCGGACGACCGCCCCGCTGGACGCGCAGCAGCACCGCCTCGCGCTTGTCGGCCTGCGCCGTGCGAATCGTGGCCTCGAGGTCCTCGAGGCTCGCCACCGCGCGATAGTTCGCGGTGAGGATAATGTCGCCGCGCTGCAGGCCCTTGCGCGCCGCATCGGCATTGGGATCGACGCCCGCGACCACAACGCCCTTGGTGCTGACATCGACGCCCAGCTGGCGCGCGATCTGCGGGCTGAGCGGCAGGACCTGCAGGCCCAGCCGTTCCTGGATCGTCACGTTGTCGCCCGGGGGCAAATCGTCCTGCTCCTGCGCGTCGGGATCGAACTGCTGCTGGCGCAATTCCTCGTCAGAGGGGCGCTTGTCGATGGTGGCGCTGACGCGCTTGCGCGTGCCGTCGCGGATCAGATCGATCGGCACGGTGGTGCCGGGGCGGATATTGGCGACGAGATAGGACAGCGTCTGCTCGGGCGTCACGTCCTCGCCGTTGATCTTGAGCACGATGTCGCCCGGCTCGATCCCGGCCTTGTCCGCCGCCTCGCCCGGCTGGACCGACTGGATGAATTCGCCACGGTTGCGCTCGACGCCGAGCGAATCGGCGAGGTCTTCGTTGACTGGTTGCGGCGACACGCCGAGATAGCCGCGCGTGATCTCGACCCCATTGCGCAGCTTTTCGACGATCGGCGCGGCGATCTCCGCGGGGATGGCAAAGCCGATGCCCACGCTGCCGCCCGAAGGCGAGAAGATCGCGTTGTTGATGCCGATGACATTGCCCTGCATGTCGAACAGCGGGCCGCCCGAATTGCCGCGGTTGATCGCGGCATCGGTCTGGATGTAACGGTCGTAGGCGCCGCCCTGGCCGGTGTTGCGATAGACCGCCGAGACGATGCCCGAGGTCACCGTGCCGCCGAGGCCGAAGGGGTTGCCGATCGCCACCACCCAATCGCCCGGGCGCGCGTGGGCGCTGTCGCCGAAGCGGACGAAGGGGAAGGGTTCGCGGCGGCTGACCTTGAGCACCGCGAGGTCCGATTGCGGATCGGTCCCGACCAGCTCGGCTTCATATTCGGTGCCGTCGGGCATGGTCACGGTGATTTCCTCCACCGTCCCGCGCCCGTTGGGGCTGACCACATGGTTGTTGGTCACGACATAGCCGTCGGCCGAGATGATGAAGCCCGAGCCGAGCGACTGGCCTTCCTGGAATTGCGGCTGCTGCGGCTGCTGCTGGCCGCGATTGCCGAACAGCCCTTCGAACGGCGTGCCGGCAAAGGGATTCCCGTTGTTGGTGGGAACCTCGATCCGCTGTCGGGTGGAGATATTGACCACCGCCGGCTGGAGCTGCGCGGTCAGATCGGCGAAGCTTTCGGGCGCTCCGGCGCGCGGAACCACGCGGGCCATGTGCGCATCGTCGTTCTGGGCGACCTGCGCCCCGGCGGGAAAGCCGGTCGCCAGCGAAATGGCTGCGCCTCCCAGCAGGAGCGCACTCGTCACGGAATATGCGTATCGCACGGGCTTCACGTCCTTTTCGTCCTTTTTCTTCTCGACGCACCGGCGGCGACTCTGTCGCCGGGGCACGCAATGGGTATGGCGGCGAAATCTCGCCTTTGCCGCTTAACCGCGATTGAACGGCGCGGGACGGTTCGACAAACCGTCAACGCCGCCCGCGAAACTGCCGCAGATACTCGTTATCCGGCGACAGGATGATCGAACTCTGGCCTTCGCCACCCAGGAAGGTCGAGCGGTAGCTCTGCATGGCGCGGTAGAAGTCGTAGAATTCGGGATCCTTGCCATAGGCTTCGGCATAGATCCGCGCGGCTTCGGCCTCGGCTTCGGCGCGGATGATCTGGGCATCCTTCTCGCCCCGTGCCTTGATCGTCTCGCTTTCGGCCTGGCGGTCGGTCTGCATCCGGGTGAAGGCGGTTTCCAGCGGGCTGCCGTCGGGCAGGTCGGCGCGCTTGATGCGCACGTCGATCACCTGCGCACCGTACTGCCGCGCCTGGCGATCGAGCGCGGCGCGGATGTTCGCCATCGCCGTGCCGCGTTCGGCGGTGAGCAGCGCGGCGAAGGGACGACGGCCCAGCTCCTGGCGCAGCACCGAGGACAGGATCGGCGCCAGCTGCGCGCGCAGATTGTCTTCCGACACCGCGCTCTCGACCATCAGCACCGGGTCGATGATGCGGAAGCGGGCATAGGCATCGACCTGCAGGCGCTGCTGGTCGTTCGAGAGGACCTGCTGCGGCTGCATGTCGAGGTTGAGGATGCGCCGGTCGACATATTGCACCCGGTCGATGATCGGCAGGCGCCACCAGATGCCCGCGCCGGTCGAACCGAACGGCTTTCTGGGGCTGAACTGGTTGACCACCGATACCGGCTCGCCGGTGCGGATGATCACTGCCTGCTTGGTCTCGGGCACGATGATGACCGTCGACAGCAAGGCGGCGGCGAGGAGGCCGAGCGCGATCAGCGAAGGCTTGTGGGTCTGCCAGAAGCTCATCTCAGTTCCCCTTCGGGCCGGTGACGATGGTGGGCGGCGCCGCTTCGACGGCGCGACGCTTGACTTCGGGCAGCGGCAGGTAGGGGGTGACCCCGGGGGCTTCGATCACGGTCTTGTCGACCTTGCCCAGCACGCTTTCCATGGTCTCGTAATAGAGACGCCGGCGGGTCACTTCGGGGGCGAGCTTGTACTGGGCGTATATCTGGTCGAACGCCGCGGCATCGCCCTGCGCGCGCGCCAGCACCTGCTGGGCATAGGCGCGCGAGCGGTTGCGCGTGGCATTGGCTTCCTGCTGCGCGGCGGAGACGGCCTTGAACGCCTCGACCACCTTGGTCGGCGGGTCGGCCTTTTCGATCGCGACGCCTTCGATGGCGATGCCCGACTTGTAGGCATCGAGCACCGCCTGCATGCGCTGGCGCACGCCCGCTTCGATATCCGAACGCCCTTCGCCCGAAACCACCGCGTCGAGATCCTGTTCGGCCACCGAGGCGCGCATCGCGCTCTCGCCCACTTCGGCCAGCGTCAGTTCGGGGTTGTCGAGCTGATAGCTGAACTGCGTCAGGTCCTTGATCTTCCAGCGCACCAGATAGGACAGGTCGACCAGGTTCTGGTCACCGGTGAGGATCAGCTTCTCGCCTTCGGTGCCGATTCGCAGCGGACGGATTTCGCTGACGTTCTCGACCGTTACCTGCTGGATCGGCCAGGGCAGGGTGAAGTTGAGACCCGGCGTCATGCTGCGCGAATATTTGCCGCCGAACCAGGTCACCATGCCCTGTTCCTTGGGCTGGACCTGGTGGGTCGAGGAGACCAGCACCCAGATCCCGACGATGGCGGCCACCGCCACCGGGAACCAGCTCTTGCCGCCGGGACGCGGGGGCAGGCGGAAGCCGGGGCCGCCGGGGCCGCCGCGACGGCGCGGGCCTTCGGGGCCGCGGCTCCTGAAGATGTCCTCGATATTCGGGGTGCGGCGCGGGCCGTCGCCCGAACCCGGCGGCAGCCAGGGGTTGCGCGGTCCCCCCGATTTGCCCGAACCGGGCCTGTCCTGGTCAGGCGGACCGGAACCCGAATCCTCGCCTTCGCCAGCGGGTCCATCGCCGTCCTCGGGTCCCCTGCCCGAACCGCCGCCCGAACCGCCGCCCGAGCCACCGCCCCAGGGGCTCTTCCTGCCAGCCATTGCCAGCCAGATCCTCTGCCCAAACCCGTCGAACGTTCTCATGCCACCCGTTATAGGTGTGGTTTCCCGGAAAAACAGGGTTGAACCGCGCTTTTTGATGCTACAGCAGCCGGGCCCATGAGTTCGACGGACCCGAAAGCCATCCTGCCCGCCGCGATTGCGGCGCGCGTCTCGTCCCTGACCATCGCCAAGCGTCGCGCGATCGCCGTGGCCGATGCCGGCGGGCTGGACGAGCGCGAGCGTGGCGAGCTGGAACAGGCGATCCGCGACATCCTGTCCGGGCGCGAGGATATCGACGAGGTGCGCGTGGTGATGACCGCCGAGCGCAAGGCGCGGCGGATCATCGCGGTGGGCAGCGGCAAGGGCGGGGTGGGCAAGTCCACGCTGACCGCCAATCTTGCGATCGCGCTGGCGCGCAAGGGGCGCAAGGTCGGGCTGGTCGACGCCGACATCTACGGCCCCTCGCAGCCGGTGATCTTCGGCACCGAAGGCGAACGGCCCACCGCGCATGATGATAAGCTGGTGCCGGTGGCGAACCGCTTCGGCGTGCCCATGCTGTCGATGGGCCAGCTGGTCGAACCGGGCCGGGCGATCGCCTGGCGCGGCCCGATGGCGGCGGGCGCGCTGACGCAATTGCTCGACGCGCATTGGGGCGATGCCGAAATCCTGATGGTCGACCTGCCGCCGGGCACGGGCGATGTCCAGCTGACCATGGTGCAGAAGTTCAAGCCCGCGGGCGCGGTGATCGTGTCCACCCCGCAGGACCTCGCGCTGATCGACGCGGCGCGCGCAGGCCAGCTGTTCGACCAGGCGGGCGTGCCGGTGATCGGGCTGGTCGAAAACATGGCCGGCTATGCCTGCCCGCATTGCGGCAAGCTGTCCGACCCGTTCGGCAGGGGCGGGGTCGAAGCCGCCGCCGCGCGGCTCGAACTGCCCTTCCTTGGCCGCATCCCGCTCGATCTCGCGATCCGCGAAGGCAGCGACCGGGGCGAGCCCCCCGCGGCAACCGACGGCGCCGTCGCCGCCCCCTTCCTCGCCATAGCCGACAAGCTCGACGCATGGATTGGCGCAAACAGCTGAGCGCGCTCGCGCTGACCCGGCGCCAGCTGGTCGCCGGGGCCGCGCTCGGCGGCGGGCTGATCGTCGCCTGGATGCTGTGGCCGCGCCACTATGCCAGCCCGCTTTCGCCGGGCGTCAACGAGCGCGATTTCGGCGGCTGGATCACCATCGGGCGCGATGGCGTGGTGACCGTGGCGGTGCCGCAGCTCGAGATGGGGCAGGGGGTGACGACCGTGCTGGCACAGGTGGTCGCGGTCGAGCTGGGGGCGGACTGGCGCCAGATGGCGATCGAGCCGGCCCCGCCCGGCGGGCTTTACGCCAATGTCCCGCTGGCCGCGCGCTGGGCGCCGCTGTGGTCGCGCCTGCCCGGCTTCGCCAGCCAGCCCGACAGCCGGCTGGCGGAAAATTTCGCCCGCGCGAACCGCTTCATCGCCACCGCCGAAGGGCTCTCGCTCGACGCCTATGAAGCGCCGCTGCGCGAAGCCGCCGCGGCGGCGCGGGCGATGCTGGCGATGGCGGCGGCGGACCGCTGGGCGGTCTCCTGGGAAGAATGCGCGGTCGAGAACGGCCTCGTCCGCCATGGTGCACGGCAGCTCGGCTTCGGCGAACTGGTGGTCGATGCCGCGACCTACGACCCGCCCGATCCGCCGCCCTTGCGCGTCGAACCCGCCGCGGAACGGCCATTGCCGGGCGATGTCGAATTCGAACCCGCCTTCCCGCGGCTCGACCTGCCGTCCAAGGTCGACGGCAGCTTCCTCTTCGCGGGCGATATCCGCCTGCCCGGGCTGGTCTATGCCTCGATCCGGCACGCGCCGCATGGCGGATCATCGCTGGTGCGCTTCGATGCGGATGCGGTGGCGGGGATGCCGGGGCTGGTCGGGGTGGTGAAGTCGAAGCGCTACCTTGCCGCGGTCGCGCAGAGCTGGTGGATCGCCGAACGCGCGGTCAAGGCGATGAAGCCGATCTTCGCCGGGGGCCGCCGGGTCGAAAGCGCTGCGGCGGTCGAGGCGCTGGGCAAGGCCTTCGATGCGGTCGAACCCAGCGCCGTCTATCGCGCCGGCGATGCGGAGGGATTGCTCGCACGGCCCGACCTGACCCAGCGCTACAGCGTCGCGCCCGCCGTCCATGCGACGATCGAGACCGCCAGCGCCACCGCGCGCATCGAGGGCGGCAAGCTCGAGCTGTGGCTCGCCACGCAGGCACCCGAACAGGCGCGCCGCGCGGCGGCCAGGGCGGTCGGGCTCACCGAAGCCGATGTCGTGCTCTATCCCACCGCGGCGGGGGGCAGTTTCGACGCCCGGCTCGAACGGCTCCACGCGATCGAGGCGGCGCAGATCGCACAGGCGATCGGGCGGCCGGTCCAGCTGACCTGGCCGCGCGCGCAGGAATTCCAGTCGGTCCCGCCGCGCACCCCGGTGACCGCCGAGATTTCGGTGGCCTTCCACCCGGCGACCGGCGGGCGGATCGCCGCCTGGCGCGCGCGGCTGGCGCTGCCCGCCACGGCGCGCGAATTCGGCCTTCGCCTGTTCGACAACCTCACCCCCGAGGCCGCGATCGCGCAAGCCGCGGGCAAGGGCGATGCGCTGGCCTGCATCGGCGCCGTCCCGCCCTATGGCATCGACCATGTCCTGGTCGAGCACCTGCCGGTCGAAATCGCGCTGCCGACCGGGCGGATGCGCGGCAATGCGGCCGCCTATGGCGCCTTCTTCACCGAATGCTTTATCGATGAACTGGCCGAAAAGGCGGGGCGCGATCCGCTGCTCTATCGCATGGAAATGCTCGGCAGGATGCCGCGCATGGCCCAGGTGCTGCGCCATGCCACGCGGCTGGGCAATTGGGACGGCGGGCGGCGCGGGACCGGGCAGGGGCTCGCCATGGCCAGCATGGGGTCTGCGGCGGGCGGCGGACGGATCGCCTGCGTCGCGCAGGCATCGCTGGCCGAAGGCGGGCTCAAGGTCACCCGGCTGTTCGCGGCGGTCGATATCGGGCGCATCGTCAACCTCGACATCGCGCGCCAGCAGATCGAGGGCGGGCTGCTGTTCGGGGTGAGCCTCGCCGCCGGGTCGAGCGTGGCCTACGAAGCGGGCAAACCGGTGCCCAACCGCCTGTCCGCGCTGCAACTGCCGGTGCTGGCCGACAGTCCCGAAATCGTGATCGAGTTCGTCCCCAGTGATGCCGCCCCCTTCGATCCGGGCGAGCTGGGCGTGGCGGTGGCGCCCCCCGCGATCGCCAATGCGCTCTATTCGGCCACCGGCACGCGCTATCGCCACCTGCCCTTGCTGGCCGAGGGCGCATGACCTGGCGCGGACAGGACCTGCCCACCGGCCATCCGCCGGTGCGCTCGGGCGGGGTCGGCGTGCTGCTGGTCAACCTCGGCACGCCCGATGCGCCCGATGCGGCCTCGGTCAGGCGCTATCTCGGTGAATTCCTTTCCGACAAGCGCGTGGTCGAGATACCGAGCCTTGTCTGGCAGCCGATCCTGCGCGGCATCATCCTCACCACACGCCCCAGGCGCAGCGCAGCGGCCTATGCCCGGATATGGACGCCCGAAGGTTCGCCGCTGGCGGTGATTACCCGCCAGCAGGCCGAGGCGATGCAGGCGCGGCTGGGCGATGGCGTGCGGGTCGAGTGGGCGATGCGCTATGGCAGGCCCGCGCTCGGCGAGCGGATCGCGGCGATGATGGAGGCGGGGTGCGAACGCATCCTGCTCGCGCCGCTCTATCCGCAATACAGCGCGGCGACCACCGCCACGGTTGTGGACAAGGCTGCGGATTGCCTGCGGACAATGCGTTGGCAACCCGCGCTGCGCACGCTGCCCGCCTATCACGACGACCCGCGCCATATCGCCGCGCTGGCCAGCGACCTGTCGCGCCAGCTCGATGCGCTGGATTTCACGCCCGAGGCGCTGCTGCTCAGCTTTCACGGCATGCCCGAACGCACGCTGCGCCTGGGCGATCCCTACCACTGCCAGTGCCGCAAGACCGCGCGGCTGCTGGAGGAGGCGCTGGCACGGCCGGGCCTGCGGTTTGCCACCACATTCCAGTCGCGCTTCGGGCGGGCGAAATGGCTCGAACCGGCGACCGATGCCACGCTGATCGAGGAAGCGGGCAAGGGCACGAAGCGGCTGGCGGTCGCCTGCCCGGGTTTCGCCGCCGATTGCCTCGAGACGCTCGAGGAAGTGGCGATGGTGGGGCGCGATGCGTTTCTTGCCGCCGGGGGCGAACGGTTTGCCGCGCTGTCCTGCCTCAACACCTCCGAGGCCGGGCTCGCCATGCTGGAAAGCTTGCTGCGCCGCGAACTGTCAGGGTGGATTGACGCCTAAAGTGATTTTGAGCCGGATGATTCGATCCGGCCTGAAATCACTCTGGCTAGAAATCCACGGCGATGCCGTTCTTCACCCAATCGCCATAGCGCGTCGGGCTCAGCTCCTCGTCATCCTCGACCCTGGCGGGCGGAGGCGGCGGATCGTTGGTCCAGTGCGCGGGCTTGCGAAAGCTTTCGGGCCGCTTGGTGGTGGGCTTGTCCATGCGCGCAAGATGATGCCGCTGGCGGGATTGCGCAAGAGCGGGTAGGCGCGCCTTGCCATGGCCCAGCCCACCGGAATCCACGCGCGCCGCGCGGCGCTTCGCCTGCTCGATGCGGTGCTGCGCCGGGGCGAAACGCTGGAGGTGGCCTTCGCCGCCGCGACCAGGGACGTGCGCAAGTTCGAGGACAGGGCGCTGGCGCGCGCCATCGCGGGCGAAACTTTGCGCTGGCTGACCGATATCGACGCGTTGATCGACAGCGCCACGAAACAGCGCCTGCCCGGCGATGCCAAGCCGCGCATGGTGCTGCGGCTGATGCTGGCGCAATGGTTGCGGCTGGAGACCCCGCCGCACGCGGTGGTGGCGACCGGGCTCGACCTGCTGGCGGGCGGCCCGCGCAGGCTGGCGCACGGGGTCTTCTCGACGCTGACCGGGCGCGAGGCGCGGTTGCCCGATGCGCCGAACCTGCCCGAAGAGGTCGCCGCGCGCTGGGGCGAACGCGCCCCCGCCATCGCGGCAGGCCTTGCCGAACCGCCTCCGCTCGACCTCACGCTGCGCGATCCGGCGCAGACCGCGCATTGGGCCAGCCAGCTGTCCGCCGACAGCCTGATGCCCGGCCATTTGCGCCTGCCGCGCGGGGCAAATGTCGAGACGCTTGCGGGGTTCAGGCAAGGCGCCTGGTGGGTGCAGGATCTCGCCGCCTCGCTCCCCGCGCAGCTGCTCGGCGCGGGCGCGGGGCGCCATGCGCTCGACCTGTGCGCCGCGCCGGGCGGCAAGACGCTGCAACTCGCCGCGCAGGGCTGGGCGGTGACCGCGCTCGACATTTCCAAGCGCCGGCTCGACCTGCTGCGCGACAATCTCGGGCGCACCGCTCTCAGGGCCGGGATCGTGCGCGCCGATGCGCTGGCGTGGGAACCGAAGCACCGCTTCGATGCGATCCTGCTCGATGCGCCCTGCACCGCCACCGGCACCGCGCGCCGCCACCCCGACGTGCTCCACCGTATCGGCGCGCGGCAGATCGAGGACATGGCCGAACTGCAAGCCGCACTGCTCGCCAGGGCGCAGGCCTGGCTCAAGCCGGGCGGAACGCTGGTCTATGCCACCTGCTCGCTCGAGCGTGAGGAGGGCGAGGATCAGGCGAGCGCGGTTGCGCTGGAACCCGTGCCCATCGCGCAGGACGAACTGCCGCCGGGGCTTGCACCTGGCGCCGAAGGCTGGCTGCGCACCGATCCCGCGATGCTGGCCGACCACGGTGGCCTTGACGGGTTCTTCATCGCGCGCTGGAAGCAAGCCGACGCCTGATGGATGCATTTGCCACGATCTATTTCCACGGCCTTCCGGGCTCGGTCGCGGAACTCGGGCTGTTCGGCCCGCTGCCAGGCGGGAAGGCCTGGCATTTTCCCGATCGCGCTGCTGCGGCGCGCGCGCCCGACCCCTTCGGGGCCATGGCCGACGGGCTGGTCGCGCGCTTTCCCGATGCGCGGTTCGACCTTGCCGGCTTCTCGCTTGGCGGTGCGGCGGCGCTGCGGGTCGCCGCAAGGCTGGGCGAACGGGTGCAAAGCGTGGTCGGGATCGCCGCAGCCGCTCCGCTGCAACTGGGCGATTTCCTGCCCGGCATGGCGGGTGCCCCGGTCTTCCGTGCCGCGATGGTGCCATGGCGGTTCGCGCTGCTGGCGCGGGTCCATGGCGCGATGGCACGCGTGGCGCCGGGCGCGATGCGGTCAATGCTGTTCGCGGCGGCCAGGGGCGAGGATCGCACGCTCGCCGCGGACCCGCAGTTTTGTGCGCGGATCGAAAACATCCTCCGGCAATCGCTGGCGGATGACCCGCGCGCCTATCGCCGCGAGGTTCCGCTCTACGTCGCCGACTGGTCGGAGGATCTCGACCGGGTGCGCTGCCCCGTCACGCTGTGGCAGGGGGAGGCCGACGACTGGGTGCCGCCGGCGATGGCCGATGCGCTGGCGGCCCGGCTGCCGGGCGGGGCCCAGATCAGGCGGCTGCCCGGGCTTTCGCACTACTCCACCTTGCGCCACTACCTGCGCGGCGGCTGAGCGCGCAATCAGGCTTCCCGTACGCTCCGGCGCGATGAAGGTGCGGTCGCGCCCGGCAGGCGTGCAAGGATTGCAGGCAATCGGCTTTCCTACGATCGCGCCCGCGTGGCAGGTTGCGGCCATGCCCGAAATGCGTTTCTGCCCGGACCGCGAACTGCCTCATGTGGCCGCTCGCGGTGCGGGGGAATATTTCTGCCAGGACCGTGTTCCATGTGTTCCATCCAGTCGGGCTGTCCGGCGGCATTCCAACTTTTGTCCTACACGGCCACGGCGGGCCGGATGCGCCTCAGGCTTCGGGCTTGAGGTATTTCTGGAAGCTCTTGCGCAGCTTCATCAGCTTGGGCGGGATCACCGCCAGGCAATAGGGATTGCGCTGGCCTTCGCCCTGCCAGTATTCCTGGTGGTAATCCTCCGCCGGATACCATGCGCCGCCTTCAATGGTGGTGACCGCGCTCTGGCCCGGGTGATCCGCGTTCCAGCGCGCGATGGCGGCTTGGGCTTGCTCGTGCTGCCCCGCGAGCGGGAAGATCGCGCTGCGATACTGCGTGCCGACATCGTTGCCCTGGCGGTTGAGCTGGGTCGGGTCATGCGTGCCCATGAACACGTCGAGGATCTGCGCCAGGCTGATCGTGTCGGCATCGAAGGTCACGCGCACGGCTTCGGCGTGTCCGGTCGCGCCGCTGCACACCTCCTTGTAGCTCGGGTGCGGCGCGGTCCCGCCGATATAGCCGCTTTCGACCCCGGTAACGCCGATCACGTCCTTCATCACCGCTTCGGTGCACCAGAAGCACCCGCCCGCGACGATTGCCTGTTCGATTGTCATGAAAATCTCCTTTGCCTGCCAGATAGTAAGCTGCCTGCGGCTTGTCATCTGTTGGAGTCATGGGCAGGACAGGCCTATCGTTCGATGGAGAGAATCAATGCGTTACCTGATCGCCTCATGCCTTGCCGCCGCCCTGCTTGCGCCCGCGGCTCCCGTTGCCGCGCAGCAAAATCCTTCGGGCCGCGACGTTCTCGGCGGCATACTCAACGTGATTCTCGGGCCGAGCGCCGAACCGCAGGCCGACGAAGCCGCCGAAGAGGCCGAGGCGGCGACCCCTGCCGGCGCGCGCGAGCAGATGGCGCGCGTGCTGGCCGCGCCGCGCCGCGCCGAGGATCGCGCGCGCGACGAATGGCGCCACCCGGCCGAAACGCTCGCCTTCTTTCAGGTCAGGCCGGGCATGACGGTGATCGATTATATCCCGGGCAATGGCTGGTACACCCGCGTGCTGGCCCCCTATCTGGGGCGCAAGGGCATCTATATCGGGCTGATTCCCGATCCCCGCGCGGCCGACAGCGACAGCCGGAGCGAGTTCTATGCCAGGCTTCCCGGCGAATTTCGCCAGGATGCGCCGGGCTGGTCGCTGACCGGGGCGCCCGTGGCGATCTACGGCTCGCAGGAAGTGCCCAAGGAACTCAAGGGCCAGGTCGATCGCGTGCTGATCTTCCGCGAGATGCACAATCTGCTGCGCACCGGGGTGCTCTATACCGAACTCACCCGGCTGCGCGACCTGCTCAGGCCCGATGGTATGCTCGGCATCGTCCAGCACCGCGCGCGGCCCGATGCGCCGGGGGGCTATACGCTGGGCGGCAACGGCTATTTGCGCGAAAAGGACGTGATCGCGCTGGTCGAAGCGCATGGTTTCGCGCTGGTCGGCAAGAGCGAGATCAACGCCAACCCGCGCGACCCGGCCAACCACGAAGGCGGCGTGTGGCAGCTGCCCCCCTCGTGGAGCGGGCAGAAGCCCGGGCTCAGGCAAATCGGCGAAAGCGATCGCATGACGCTGCTGTTCCGCAAGCGCTGAACCGTGGACAGGCGGCGGGCGGCACCTTAGGGCGATGGCCATGAGAACGCTGACCGTCGCCGTCCTGCAACTGCCGCTCGCCCGCGCCGACGAGGCGGACAATATCGCCGCGGTGGCCGCGCTGGTCGAGGAAGCCGCGGTCAGGGGCGCGCAGCTGGTGCTGCCGCCCGAACTCTTTTCAGGCGAATATTTCTGCCGCGAGGAGGACGAGGCATTGTTCGCGCTCGCCCGCCCCACCGCCGAACATCCCGGCGTGCTGGCGATGCGGGAACTGGCGGGCAGGCTGGGCGTGGCGATCCCGACCAGCTTCTTCGAACGCGACGGGCACCATTATTACAATTCGCTGGCCATGATCGGGCCCGATGGCGGGATCATGGGCACCTATCGCAAGAGCCATATTCCCGATGGTCCCGGTTACGAGGAAAAATACTATTTCCGGCCCGGGAACGACGGATTCAAGGTGTGGGAGGTGCCCTGTACCGGCGGCACCGCGCGCATCGGCGTGGGCATCTGCTGGGACCAGTGGTATCCCGAATGCGCGCGGGTCATGGCGCTCGAGGGGGCCGAGGTGCTGCTCTACCCCACCGCGATCGGATCGGAGCCATACGACGCCGAACTCGACACCAGCCGGATGTGGCGCCGCGCGATGATCGGACATGCGGTGGCGAACTGCATGCCCGTCTGTGCTGCCAACCGCATCGGCGATGAAGGCCCGGCGGGCCGTCGGCAGAGCTTCTACGGCCACAGCTTCATCAGCGACGAGTGGGGCGATCTCGTCGCCGAATTCGGCGCGGGGGAGGCCGGCGTGCTGGTCGCCACGCTCGATCTCGGGCGCGCGGCCAGGCACCGCGCCGGCATGGGCTTCTTCCGCGATCGCCGCCCGCAGCTTTACGGGCGGATCAGCGCGGACATCTGAGGCGCCGCGTGGGCTGGGTGATCACCGGTGATGCGGTGGGCGCGTTCCTGGGGCGGGCATGACCGAGACCTACCTCGTGGCGCTCGGCTCGAACATGCGGGTGCCGGGGGTCGGCGGCCCGCGTGCGGTGCTGGCCGCGGCGCTGGGCGCGCTCGAGGGTGCCGGGCTCGAGCTGCAAGCGGTCTCGCGGATCGTCGACAGCGCCCCGGTCGGGCCTGCCTCGCGCCGCTACGCCAATGCGGTGGCGGCGGTGCGGACCGCGCTTGAACCTCCCGCGCTCATGGCCCGGTTGCAGGAGATCGAGCGGGCCTTCGGCCGGCGCCGGCGCGGCCAGCGCTGGCGTGCGCGGCCGCTCGATCTCGATATCGTCGCCTGGTCGGGCGGCGTCTGGATCTCGCCCGGGCTGGTGGTGCCGCACCCGCGGTTTCGCGAGCGCCGCTTCGTGCTGGGTCCGGCGGCGCAGGTGGCGCCCGATTGGCGCGATCCGGCAAGCGGGCTCACCCTGCGTCAGCTCGCAGCGCGCGCGGCCTGAGCCTGGCGGCGGGGTTGCCGCGATAGATCGTCCACGGTTCGGCATCCTCGAACAGCGCCCCGCGCGCCGCCAGCACCGCGCCATCGCCCATGGCGACGCCCGGGCCGACGAAGCCCTCCGCCGCCACCCAGCATCGCTGGCCCAGCACGATCGGGCGCAGCACCAGCTGGAAATGGGGGTCCTCGACCGCGTGCGTGCTGGCGCACAGCTGCGCACCCTGCGAGACGACGCTGTCGCTGCCGATCGTGATACGTCCCTGGTTGTAGAGCAGCGCGCCCGGCCCGATCAGGACATTGTCGCCCAGTTCGAGGTTGGCGGGGAGCCAGACCCGGGCGCTGGCATGGACCCGGCAGCCGCGCCCCAGCCGCGCGCCGAACAGCCGCAGCAGCACTGCCCGCCAGCGATGGAACGGCGGCGGTGTCCAGCGGGCAAGCAGCAGCCAGCACGCCTGCCACAGCGCGCGCGCCAGCCGGTTGCCGGGCGTGAACGAGGGCCCACCCGTGCGGCTTTGCGCCTCGCTTGCATCGAGCGGTCCGGTCATGCGCCCCCTGTTCGAATCCACTGCCGTCACTGGTATCGCCAGGCGGGCCGTCAAACAACCATCACCCGCTTGACCCTGCCCCGAGGCGCCCCTAGGTGGCGCTGCGTGCCACCCGCGCGCGGTCGGGGCCCTTAGCTCAGTCGGTAGAGCAACTGACTTTTAATCAGTAGGTCGCTGGTTCGAACCCAGCAGGGCTCACCATATTTTCAAAGGTTCGGGCGTGGTTCGGAATTCGTGGCAGCGCGAAAAACCGTGGCTGCGATCGGATAACAACCGTCAGGGTGCTTGCAGCTGCGGGATCGCATTTGGTGTGTCTTGGCTCTTTGCGAAACGTCTCACACAAATTGCGCTCTGTCCCGTTAGTGCGCCGTCGATTTGCAAATCGTCCGTCAATCCCGTTTGAATGCAGGCGCTACGGCAGGGCGCGGACCAGAAAAGGGATTGAGGATGAATACGAGACTTGGCGCTCTGCCGATCGCGCCGCTGGCCTTTCTTGCACTCGCCACACCGGCGATGGCAGAAGAGTTCGAAGGGCGCTTCACCGGCGCGGCTGCGGGTTATAGCAGCGATGTGATCGGCCCCGAACTTGGCGGCACTGCCGCGCCGGGCGGCGTCGGGCATCCGGTCGGGCGCCGCCGATCGCTTATCGCGGAAGGAACAGGCCGATGGACTTGCTGAGCGACATTCTCGATTCCCTTTCGCTGCAGGGCCAGTTCTATTTCCGCACCTGCTTCAACAATTCCTGGTCGATCGGCGTACCCTGCTATGCCGAGGCCATTCGCTTCCACTATGCCGTGCAGGGCGAATGCTATGTCAGGGCGGGCGACGAGCCACCGATACTCCTGCGCCAGGGCGATCTGGTGCTGGTGCCGGGCGGGGCAGCCCACATCCTCTCCGACGCGCCGGACCGCGCGCCGACCGGGCTCGAACGGGTCATGGCGGACAACGATTATTCGGGCGGTCCCCTGTTTGTGGTCGGCGCGGGGTGCGAAAATGCGGCGACCCAGCTGATGTGCGGCCACTTCACCTTCGCGCAAGGCAGCAGCCACCCGCTGCTGCGATCGCTGCCAAGCCTGCTCCATGTCGGTGCCGGGATGCGCAGTTCGACCTTCTGGCTCGACGAGGCGCTGCGGCTGATGGCGCGCCAGATGGCCGAGGACAATCCGGGCTCGCTGGCGGTGGTGCGGCGGATGTCGGAAATCATCTTCATCGAGACCGTGCGGACTTCCGCATCGCAATCGCAGCAGCTTGCGGGCCTGATGGAGGCGCTGAGCGATCCCAGGATTTCGCGCGCGCTGCGGGCGATGCATCACAATGTCGCGACCCACTGGACGGTCGAGGCGCTGGCGAGCGAAGCGGCAATGTCGCGCAGCCGCTTTGCCGCGCGGTTCCAGGAACTCGTCGGTTGCGGGCCGCTTACCTATCTGGCGGAATGGCGCCTCCAGAAGGCCTGTGCGCTTTTGCGGCAGGGCAAGGTGTCGGTGCAGGAGGTCGCGGGGCGAATCGGCTATCAGTCCCCCGCGGCCTTTACGCGCGCCTTTGCCAATATGTTCGGCGAATCCCCCTCCAGCTACCGCACCCGCCTGGCCGCATGACTTTGCAGATTGTCTGCATTGCTTAGCGGCAAATCCCAAGAACCGGCATCAGACTTGCCCCATGGTCCTGAGTTGCGCATCTCCGCCGCGTCCACACACCCCATATGGAGAATGCAATGCAAAGGATTTCCGCCCTGCCGCTCGACACCCAGTCCGAAGCGGTCGCCCCCCTGTTCGCGGCGATCCGCGAAAAGATGGGCGGCGTGCCCAACATCATGCGGACCATGGCCCAGTCGCCCGCCGCGCTCGAAGGTTACCTTGGTTTCAGCGGTGCGCTCGGCAATGGTCGTTTCACCGCCGCCCAGCGCGAACTGGCGGCGCTTGCCGCGGCCGGTGAAAACGGCTGCGACTATTGCGCCTCGGCGCACAGTGCGCTGGGCAAGATGGCGGGGCTCGACGCGGCGGACATGCAGGCGGTCATCGCTGGCGATACGCCGGCTTCGGCCGACGGCAAGCTGGTCGAACTGACCCGCAAGATCGTCAGCCAGCGCGGCGTGCTCAGCGATGCCGATGTCGAGGATTTCTATGCCGCCGGCTTCGATGCGGGGCATCTCGTCGAACTCGTCGCGGTCACCGCGCTCAACATCTTCACCAACTACTTCAACCACATCGCCGCGACCGAGATCGATTTCCCGGTGGTTTCGACCAAGGCCGCATGAGCGGGCAACCGGCCCTGGCTGAAGGCATGCCGGGGCCGGTCGCCCGATCGAGCCGCAAGCCGTGGCATGGCGGTCGTGAATCTCTAGCGCGGCCTGCCGGTGGTGGCGGTCGTCTCTGATGTCTCCCAACCCCCACAGAAGAGACGACCGTCGCCATCATCCCTGTTTGGAGAAATGACATGAATGTACTCGATCACATCAGCCTTGGCGTGCCCGACATCGAAAAGGCACGGCCCTTCTATGATGCCGCGCTCGCGCCGCTGGGGCTGAACTGCCTCGCCGCCAATGAAGGCTTTGCCGCCTATGGCATCGACGCGGTCCAGTTCCTGATCATGATCCCGGCGGACGGCGGGGACTATACCCGCGGCAACGGCACCCACATCGCCTTTCGTGCCGGATCGAGCGAAGCGGTCGATGCCTTCCATGCGCGCGCCATCGCCGCGGGCGGGGTGTGTTCGGGCAAGCCGGGGCCGCGTCCCGACTATCCGGCGAACGACGTCTATGCCGCCTTCGTGATCGATCCCTTCGGGCACAAGCTCGAGGCGATCCACAACGGCTTTTCGGCATAGGGGGCGGGCCATGGACCAGGCCTATCACTATGTGGCGCTTTCGGGCGTGTTCACCGTCCTGATGTGGGTGCCCTATATCCTCGCCCGGCTTGCCGTGTGGGGGATGAAGGACTTCTTCGGCAACTATCCCAAGGGCTTTCCGGCCACCGAACCCGAACCGCCGCTGTGGGCGCAGCGGGTCAAGCGCGCGCACCTCAACATGGTGGAAACGATGCCGGCCTTCCTTGCGGTGGTGTTCGCCGCCGCGATGCGGCCGAATGAGGTCGACGGTGCGATCATCGGCCAGTGGGCGATGATCTTCTATTATGCCCGGGTCGCGCATTACATCGTCTATTCGCTCGGCATTCCCTATCTCAGGACACCCGCCTATCTCGTGTCGTGGGCGGCAATTCTGGTTATCGGCATGCAGGTCGTCTAGCGTGATTTCCGCGCCGCCGGATGTTCCATCCGGCTCGAAATCACTCCAGCCGGCCTGGCGGACAGGGAGGGGAGCCTTTGGGACACGTGACGGAACAGGGCGATCATGCGCTGCTGGCGCAGATAAGATCGTGCAGCGCCTGCGACGCGCTGCCGCTGGGGCCGCGCCCGATCCTGCAGTGGGAGCGCCGCGCGCCGATCCTGATTGCCGGGCAAGCTCCGGGCAGTCGCACGCATCACAAGGGTGTGCCGTTCGACGATCCTTCGGGCGACCGTTTGCGCCAATGGCTGGGTGTCACGCGCGATGCCTTCTACGATGGCTCGCTGTTCGCCATCGTGCCCATGGCCTTCTGCTTCCCCGGATCGGGCGAAAGGGGGGACCTGCCGCCCCCGCCGCAATGCGCGGCGCTGTGGCGCAAGCAGTTGCTCGACCGCATGTCGGGAATCGAACTGACGATCGTCCTTGGTCGCCATGCGGCCGACTGGCATGGCTTCGACAGGAAAGCCACGCTGGCCGACCTGACCGGGCAATGGCGCGAAACCCTGCCCTCGACGATCGTGCTGCCGCATCCCAGCCCGCGCAACCGCATGTGGTTTTCCCGCAATCGCTGGTTCGAAGCCGAGGTGCTGCCCGCCTTGCGGGACCGCGTTCAGGCGCTCGCCGCCGCCCGGCGTCCGCGCTGCGGCGTGTAATCCCCCGACGGCCCCCGGCGCATCCCGAAGGTCGCCGCCCTTGTCGCGAGGACGGTAGGGCACATCGCGGTCTTTATCCCGGCGCGCTATCGTCATAGGAGCGGGAGGCGGTGTCTCCCACGAGGCACGGCCATGGTTTCATCCCACTGTTTCGCACGGAGCACCCCAGTCCTGACATGACCGCCGCCACCGACCACACCCTCTACGATATCGTCGTGATCGGCGGCGGCATCAACGGCTGCGGCATTGCCCGTGACGCGGCAGGGCGCGGGGCGAAGGTGCTGCTGCTGGAGGCGGGCGATCTGGCGGGGGGGACCTCCTCTGCCTCGTCCAAGCTGATCCACGGCGGGCTGCGCTATCTCGAGCATTACGAATTCGGCCTGGTGCGCGAATCGCTGTCGGAGCGCGAACGGCTGTGGGCGATCGCGCCGCACATCATCCGGCCGATGCGCTTCGTCCTGCCCCATGTGCAGGGTCTGCGTCCGCGCTGGCTGCTGCGGCTGGGCCTGTTCCTCTATGACCATATCGGCGGGCGCAGGGAACTGCGCGCGAGCGAAAGCGTGGCGCTGGACCGGCATCCGGCGGGCGCGCCGCTCAAGCCCGAATTCGTCAAGGGCTTCGTCTATTCCGACTGCCGGGCCGACGATGCGCGGCTGGTGGTGCTCAACGCGCGCGATGCCGCCGACCGCGGGGCCGAGGTGCGCACGCGCTGCCGCGTCACCGGCTTCCGGCGCGAAGGCGATGCGTGGCACATCGAGGCGGGCGGCAAGACCTTTCATGCCCGCGCGCTGGTCAACGCCGGGGGGCCGGGCGTGCTGGCAGTGCTGGCCGCCGGAAATATTCCCGACGCCAGCCGGATGCGGCTGGTGCGCGGCTCGCACATCGTGGTGCGCAAGCTGTTCGACCACCGCCATGCCTATTTCTTCCAGCTGCCCGACGGGCGGATCTTCTTTGCCATCCCCTATGAAGAAGACTTCACGCTGATCGGGACGACCGATGCCGATCACCACGGCACGCTCGACCATGTCGAGCCGAGCGCGGAGGAGATCGCCTATCTGTGCGACGGCGCCAACCGTTTCTTCCGCCACCAGATCGCGCCCGCCGACGTGATCTGGCGCTATGCCGGGGTGCGTCCGCTGATCGACGATGGATCGGGCCGGCCCGAGGCGGCGACCCGCGGCTATCGGCTGGAACTGTCCGACCGGCACGAGGGTGCGGCGCTGCTCACCGTGTTCGGGGGCAAGCTCACCACCTATCGCCATCTCGCGCAGGAGGCGGTCGACCGGTTGGGCGAGCGGCTCGAGCTTGCGGACCGCGCGGGCTGGACCGGCAAGGAGCCGCTGCCCGGCGGCGATTTCGCGCATGGCACCATCGCTGCGCTGATCGCCCGGATTGCCGAACGCTATCCCTTCCTCGAACCGCAAACCGTGCGCCGCATGGCGCGCGCCTATGGCACGACGACCTTCGCGATCCTGGGTGATGCGGCGAGCCTTGGCGAATGCGGCAGGCATTTCGGCCACGGGCTGACCCGGCGCGAGGTCGATCATCTGATCGCCCGCGAATGGGCGCGCACGGCGCAGGATATCCTGTGGCGCCGCACCAAGCTGGGCCTGCGCCTGTCCCCTCACGAGGCCGCGGTGCTGGCCGGGTATTGCAACGAAAGGATTGCGGCATGACGCTGCGCATCGTCGCCATCGGCGGCACGGTCTATCCCGGCAGCACCACCGAAATGGCGCTGCGCTATGCCGCGCGGCCCTCGATCGCGGCGGGGGCACAGGTCACCGTCTTCGGCGGCGAATATCTTGGCGCGCTGCCGCATTATCGCGGCACGGGGCATGGCGAAACGAGCGGCACCGAACTGGTCGAGGCGGTGCGCAAGGCCGATGGGCTGATCGTCGCCGCGCCCGGCTATCACGGCACCATCTCTGGCCTGGTCAAGAACGCGCTCGACTACCTCGAGGACCTGTCGCGGGACGAGCGGCCCTATCTCCACGAACGCCCGGTGGGCCTCATCGCCACCGCCTATGGCGACCAGGCGGCGATGGGCACGCTGCTGACCATGCGCGGCATCGTCCACGCGCTGCGCGGCTGGCCGACCCCGCTGGGCGTGACCTTGCGCACATCGGGCGAGCTTTTCACGCGCGCCGGCGAATGCATCGACGCGCGCGCATGCGACCAGCTTCGCCTGGTCGGCGAACAGGTGATCGACGCAGCCGGCAAGTTCGCCGCGCGGGGGGATCGCGGCTAGGGTCAGGCCCTAGGGTGCTTCCGGCTTTGACTGCATCAAAGTCGGCACTGTAAATTCTTGTTTTACCGTGATTTCCTGGCCGTCGGATGAATCCATCCGGCCCGAAATCGCTCTAGCGGATTGATCGCGACATTCCGATCCCGTATCGTCGAAACCAATCGACTAGCTATCTGTTTGTGATGGTTCAACCTATCTCGCCAGAAGGCCCGACTGGCGTCGGACTCTTCTGTCTCGGTCGAACCACTAGCTCCGCGGTGCGAGCAGGAAGGCGTCGCGCCCGGGCATGCCGCGCACGCGGTTGCTCAGCACATAGGACAGCGGCACCGCGACCAGGCCGACATAGGCGTGCACCGGATTGTCGCCCGCGATCAGATGCGCGGCGGTGGCCATGATCATGTTGAGGTAATAGGCCCCGTAGGCGATATCCTTGAGATTACGCCAGCGATTGGCGAGGATCACCGCCAGCGCGACCAGCTTGAGCGCGGCCAGCGGATAGACGACATAGGCGGGGTAGCCGAAGCGTTCGAAGAACCCGGCCGCCGCCGCGTGGTTGAAGATATAAAGCTGCGCGGAAAACAGGATCAGCGCCGCCATCAGCAGCGTGGCGATCCAATAGACGATCTTCTCGACCCGTGTCGCGGACATGGCAGACCCCTTGTTCGTTATGGTTGTTCGTTATGTGCTGCGAGCGAAGGTCGCGCAACGCCGCGCGGCGGTCAAGCATTCGCTGCGCCGGCCCGTCGCGCCTGCGCCAGATGATTCCATCTGGCTCGAAATCGCTCTAGCGCTTGCGCACGAACTCCGCGCGCAGCACCAGCCCCTTGATACCGGGGTATTTGCAGTCGATTTCCTGCGCATCGCCGGTCAGGCGGATGCTGGGGATCACCGTGCCCTGCTTGAGCGTCTGCCCGGCGCCCTTGACGGTGAGATCCTTGATCAGCGTGACCGAATCCCCGTCGGCCAGCACATTGCCCACCGCATCGCGCACTTCCACCGCGCTTTGCGCCGCGCGCCTGGCCGCCAGCTCGTTCGCGGGCATCCATTCGCCGCTTTCCTCGTCATAGACATAATCTTCCTCGTCGCCGGTCATCGTCGGTTCCCTGGTGATGCGGGTTGTGCAGGCCCTTTGCAGGGGTTTGGCCGCCATGCCAAGTCCGCGCCGCCAATCCAGCCGCTTCGCGACCGCGAGCCGGGGCAGGCTCCTGCGCCGCCCGCGTGTTCGGGGATGCGCAAGGGTTGACGCCTTCACGCCTCCTTAACCCCGCCTTTGCACCCGTGTGCAATGGTTCAGGGGCTAGGTTAACGCCATGGTGAGAAACCGCCGGTATGTCCCGGCGCGACCGAGGGGTCGGTCGGAACAGGAAGAGACAAGCGATGCATGCATTGCAGCAGCTATTTGCAACCGCCGAGGGCGAGGCCGGCTGGGAAGCCGAATTGCGCGCGTTGTTCGAAACCGGTGAACTCGACGAGGTCCACGCCCGACTCGAACCCGCGCTGGCCGCGCTGGAAAGCGAATTCGGCGAACTGTGCCTGACGATCACGCCCGATCAGGTGGCCATCGCCGGCTGGGACGATCTGGTCGAGGCGATCCAGGGGCACGAAGGCGAGGAGATCACCGGGATGACGCTGGCGATCGCCAACGAGGCCGACCGCGCCTTCGAAAAGGGCCAGCAGCACCATCCCTATATGCTGCTCGGCCTCTATACCGATGAGCCCTTCTGCTTCACCGCCGCCTCCGCCGCCGACCTGCTCGCACAGACCAGCGTCGAAGACGGTCCGGCCTGGGCCGGTCGGGACGAGGATATCGAGGTCTATCTCGACATCGATGGACTCGACCGGCTCAACACCGTGCTGCTGCACCACAAGCAGCGCCACTTCTTCCGCGACACCGCGCCCGAAAAGGCGCCGCTGCGCTATGTCGAATATGTGCTCGGTTGCTGGTGGCGCGCGCTGCTCTATCAGCAGGCGGTGGCCAGCGAATGCGCGATCCATGGCCTTCCCGGCGGGATTCCCGTCGTTTCCGGCATGGTCGACATGCGCCCCGAGGTCGTGATGATCCACGGTGTCGGCGCGCGCACCGTCCAGCGCGAACGCGAAATCGGGATGAAACCGGCAGCGCCGATCATCGCGGCCGACTTCATCCAGGTCCGCAGCATCGAGGAAGTGAAGGAACTGACCGGCGCCGACCTGCGCCGCCGCGTGACCGAAACCGGGCAGGAGGACGAAGCTTCCAGGAAAGGCCTCATGGCCCGGATCTTCGGGCGCTGAGGCAAGCGGCTGGACTGCCCTCTCCCGCATCGGCTAGGCTGCGGCTGCCCGAAGGGCGCGTGGCACGCGACCGGACGGTCCGGTTCATTTCTGGCGAGTGGGATCGAGTGATGCGCTTTTTCACGCTGCTGGGCTCTGTGGCCCTGATTGTCGCGTGCCAGTCTGCGGATCCGGCCGGTCCGAACGAGGCCTTTGACGGGATCACGGCGGAAGAAACGGTGCGGTTCACCGGGACCGAGCCCTTCTGGGGCGGCGAGGTGGCACAGGGCATGGCGCGCTATTCGACGCCGGAGAATCCCGACGGCACCCGCTTCGCGGTCGAACGGTTTGCCGGACTCAGCGGGATCAGTTTCAGCGGCAAGATCGACGGAACGGGTTTCGACCTGCTGGTGACGGCTGGAACCTGTTCCGACGGGATGAGCGATCGCAGCTACCCCTTCACCGCGACGCTGCGGATCGGCACCGAAACCCGCGAAGGCTGCGCCTGGACCGAAGCGCGGCCCCCTGTGGCGGATCGGGTGCCGTGAGCACGGCTTTCGCGTGCGCGCCGCGGTTCGTTTTCGGTTCCGGCCCGACCGCCGGACACCCTGCGCGCCGTGCGTGAGATTCCCTCGCTGCCGCGCCTGCTCGGGCTGTTGGGGCTGCTGCCGCAACTGGCCTGCGCCGCGGCTCTCTATGGTGCGCCAGCCGAATGGCGTCATGCCGCGCAGGCGCTGGCCTTCGGTTATGCCGCGCTGGTGTTCAGCTTCCTCGGCGGCATGTGGTGGGGCATCGCGGCGACCGCCCCGGCGGCGCAACGACGGCGGACGCTCGGCTGGCTGTGGATTGCGGCCGTGGTGCCCGGCCTCGTCGCTTTCGCTGCCAGCCTGCCGTGGGTCTTCGGTTGGACCTGGCCCGAACCCTCGCTGGTCATGCTCGGCAGCGCTATCCTGATGAGTCCGGCGGTCGATGCCAAGCTGGGGCCGCTCGCGCCGCGCTGGTGGATGGCGCTGCGGGTCCCGCAGTCGGTGGTGCTGGGTGCCGCGACACTGGCCGCCGCGCTGGCCTGAACGCTGGCGCGAACGCTGGTCGCCGCGCAGTATCACGCAGGCCAAGTATCGGCCTGGCAAGCCCCCTATCCGTATTTTTCGGCGATCCGGGGCGAAAACGGTGTAAATTCACCCTGGGTGCATGGTTTTCCCCTCCGTGCTGTGCCTTAACGGCCGGTCTCGGGCCCGCAATGGCAGGCCGAGGCAGGAGAACAGGTCTTGAGTGGTGCTGCGCAGTGGATCGAACAGGCGGTCGGCGGGGGGGCGGTCCTTGTTGCCCTGACGCTGGACCGGGTGGCCGACGAGCGGGTCATGGGCCGTGCGGGCTTTGCCCTGTCGAGCGGCGCCTTTCGTCACGGCGGCGAACTCGATCCCTGCTTCACCGCCTGCGAAGAGGATGCGGTGGCCCCGCCGCTCGAATGGACCGCCCCGCCGCCCGGTTCGCACGAACTGGTGCTGGTGGTCGAGAGTGCCGAAACCGGCCATGTCCACTGGGCCGTCTGGGGCCTTGCCCCGCAGAAGGGCAAGCTGCTGGAGGGCGAGACGCCACCACGCAGCGGCAAGAATGCCCGTGGTAATTCCGAGTGGCTGCTGCCCGACCCGCCGCTGGGCGAAGAGCATCGCTACGTTTTCCAGCTCTTTGCGCTCGACCTCCCGCTCACACTGATGCCGGGGGCGACGCATGAGGAACTCGTCCGCAATCTGGACGGACACGTGACCGCCGCCGCGGTCCTCACCGCCCGTTTCGAAGGCCACGAGGTCGAGGAATGGGACGAGGGCCTCGACGGTGATGATTGAAGCATAGCCAAGGAAAGGACTAATCATGGCTGGCAAGAACAACGCCCTGCAAAAGCCGGTGAATCTGACGCCGGAACTGGAAGCCGTCGTGGGCAAGGGTCCGCTGACCCGCGCCCAGGTGACGTCGAAGGTGTGGGACCACATCAAGGCGAACGACCTTCAGGATTCGAAGGACAAGCGCATGATCAATCCCGACGCCAAGCTCGGCGCGGTGATCGGCAAGGACCAGATCTCCATGTTCAAGATGACGGGCGCCGTCTCGAAGCACATGAGCTAGGCTGGCTACCGGCGGCGTCGCGGCCAGTCCGTTACGCCGCCGGTCCACGGCGCGGACCGGATCAGCATTGGCCGCGCCAACATTCCCGGCGCGTGACGAATTCACGCCTCGACCACTTCGACACCCTTCCAGAAAGCGATCCGGTCGCGGATCTGCGCCGCGGCATCCTTGGGCCGGGGATAATACCATGCCGCATCGGGGTTGAGCGCGCCATCGACCGACAGCGAATGGTAATGCGCGGTGCCCTTCCACGGGCAGAAGGTGGTGGTCGCGCTGGCAACCAGCGCATCGGCAGCGACATCGGCACGCGGGAAATAGTGATTTCCTTCGACCACCACCGTATCGTCGCTCCGCGCGATCGTGCGGCCGTTCCATCGGGCAATCATCGTCATCTTGCGGGCCTTTCCTTGCCGGGCCTGTTTGCTCGAGTGCTTCCGCCTTTGATTGCATCAAAGTCGGCACTCTAGATTCTAGTTTCACCGTGATTTCCTGGTCGCCAGATGATTCCATCTGGCTCGAAATCACTCTAGGAGAAGGCGCAGGACTGCAAGGGGTTCCTGTTTATGCGCCATCTCACATTCGCCGCCGCATCTATCGCCATGGTGCTTGCTGCCCCCGTCCTTGCCAAGCCGACGCCGGAGGATATTGCGACCGCCGCGCTCGAGGTGGCGCCGGTCTGGGATGGCCACAACGATGTGCCCTATGCCCTGCGCGGGCGCTTTGACAACGTCATCAACGGCTTCGATTTCGTCGATACGCTCGACACCGAAACCCCGGATGCACGGGCGATGCACACCGACCTGACACGGCTGCGCAAGGGCCATCTCGGCGCGCAGTTCTGGTCGGTCTATGTCAGCGCCGACCTGCCCGAACCCGAAGCGGTGCAGCAGGTGATCGAGCAGATCGACGTCACCAGGCGGCTCGTCGCGCGCTATCCGGCAGACATGCAGCTGGCCTTGACGGCAGCCGATGTCGAACAGGCGATGAAGGCGCACAGGATCGCCTCGATGATGGGCATGGAAGGCGGGGGCGGGATCGGCTCGAGCCTGGCGGTGCTGCGGCAGATGTATGCATTGGGCGTACGCTACATGACGCTGACGCATTCGAAGACGCTGGGCTGGGCCGACAGCGCCACCGATACGCCCAAACACGGCGGGCTCACCGATTTCGGGCGCGATGTGGTGCGCGAGATGAACCGGCTCGGCATGCTGGTCGACCTCAGCCATGTGAGCGAGGGGACCATGCACGACGCGCTCGACGTGGCGAAGGCTCCGGTCATCTTCAGCCATTCGGGCGCGCGCGCGATCAACGGGCATGCGCGCAACGTGCCCGACAGCGTGCTCGCCCGCCTGCCGGGGAACGGCGGGGTGGTGATGGCGGTCGCGCTGCCCGGCTTCCTCAGCGAAGAGCAGCGCGCGTGGTATGCCGCCCGCGCGGCCGAAGAGGCGCGGCTCAAGGCGCTGTGGCAGGGCCAGCCCGACGAGGCTGCGGCACAGCTGGCGAAATGGGATGCCGCCAATCCCTCGCCCCCGGCGACGGTCGGGCAGATGGCCGATCATATCGACCACATCCGGCAGGTCGCGGGGATCGACCATATCGGCATCGGCGGCGATTATGACGGGATGCCCGGCGGACCTGTGGGGATGGAGGATGTGGCGGGTTATCCGGTGCTGTTCGCCGAACTGGCGCGGCGCGGCTATTCGCAAGGCGACCTCGAAAAGATCGCCTCGCGCAATATCATGCGCGTGCTGCGCGCGGCCGAAGCCCATGCCGCTAGCCAGACCGGCGCCTTGCCGATCGAAATCGCGGTAAAACAAGAGTCCAGAGTGCCGACTTTGATACAATCAAAGCCGGCACCCTAGGCCGGGACACCACAGTCACCGAGGGCGGGCCGGGGTCGATCCCGGCCCCTTTTTTGCGCGGATCGGCTGGCAAGACTGTCGAGCCAGCGTTCGGCCAGCGCGCTCGCCTGTGCGGCGGTGAAGGGTGCATCGCCCAGCGACAGTTCGAGCCACAGCCCGTCGATCAGCGCGGTCAGCGCGATCGCGACGAGCCGCGGGTCGGCAAGCGCGGGCCGCCACTCGGCCAGCAAGGCTTCGAGCTGCGCACGATAGTCGCCATAGACCTGCGCGCGAACCGCGGCGACCGCGGCATCGCTGCGGGTCAGGCTCCAGAAGGCGACATAGCTCGCCAGCAGCTCGGGCGTGGCGATGGGTGGGCGGAAGCTGGCGGCGAGATAGGCCAGAATGCGGGCACGCGGGTCGGCCCCCGCATCCGCCACCGCTGCGGCCAGCGCCTCGCCGATGCGCTGGCCGGTCCAGCGATAGGCTTCGGCCATCGCGTCCGAGACCCCGGCGAAGTAATGCCGCAACAGGCCCGGCGAAACCCCCGCTTCGGCGCAGATCGCGCGGACCGACACCCCCGCAGCCCCCCTCTCTCCCAGCACGCGCGCGGTCGCCTCGATCAGGCTCTGGCGCCGCTCGTCCGGATCGGCGCGGGTAAAGGCAGGTTGTGTCGCCATGATCAGCTTGTTATACGAATGTATAGCAGGGAGCGTGCGATGGCAACGGCAAGGATCGAGGACAGCGCGGCTGACCCGCTCGACGGGTGGAGCCTGCCCGCCTGGACCTATCACGACGAGGAATTCCATCGCCTCGAGCTCGATCGCATCTTCCGGCCGAGCTGGCAGGTGGTCTGCCATGCCAGCGATATCCCCAACCACGGCGACTGGCACACGCTCGACCATTGCGGCGAGAGCGTCATCGTCGTGCACGGCAAGGACGATGTGCTGCGCGCCTTCACCAATGTCTGCCGCCATCGCGGATCGCGGCTGGTCGATGGTGCGGCAGGCTGCGCGAAGAAGCTGGTGTGCCCCTATCACGCCTGGACCTATGACCTCGACGGGCGGCTGACCGGCGTGCCCGACGCCGCCAGCTATCCGGCGCTGGACCGGGATCGCGCGGGCCTCGCGCCCGTCGAACTCGAAACCTGGCGCGGCTTCGTCTTCGTGCGGCTAGAGGACGATGGCGGGCCTGCGCCAGCGCAGATGATGGCGCCCTATGAAGCGATGATCGAACCCTACCGCTTCGAGGAATTGTCCGCGCTCGGCCGCGTCACCCTGCGTCCGCGCAGGGTCAACTGGAAGAATGTCGGCGACAATTATTCCGACGGGTTGCACATCCCCGTCGCGCATCCGGGGCTCACCCGCCTGTTCGGCAAGAGCTATGGTGTCGAGGCGCAGGCGAATGTCGATCGCATGTGGGGCGACATGGTCGAGCGCGCGAGCGCCAACTGGTCAGAGCGCATGTACCAGCGGCTGCTTCCGCCGGTTGCGCACCTGCCCCAGGCGAACCAGCGCCACTGGCTCTATTTCAAGCTGTGGCCCAATGTCGCCTTGGACATCTATCCCGATCAGGTCGATTTCATGCAGTGGCTGCCGATCAGCCCCACCGAAAGCCTGATCCGCGAGATTTCCTACATCCTCCCGGATGACCGCCGCGAAATGCGCGCCGCGCGCTATTGCAACTGGCGCATCAACCGGCAGGTCAATGCCGAGGACACCGCGCTGATCGCCCGCGTGCAGGACGGCATGGCCTCGCGCAGCTTCTCGATGGGTCCGCTGTCCGACAAGGAGGTGTGCCTCAAGCATTTCTGCAAGCGCATGCGCGACATCATTCCCGAGGCGCGCCTCGAACAGCAACCCCCGGTCGGCTGGAGCCATAAATGAGCGAACGATACGATGCCGTCATCATCGGCGCGGGCCACAACGGGCTGGTCTGCGCCTTCTATCTCGCCCGGGCCGGGCTCAAGGTGCGCATCGCCGAGCGGCGCGATATCGTCGGCGGCGCCGCGGTGACCGAGGAGTTCCACCCCGGTTTCCGCAATTCGGTGGCGAGCTACACCGTCAGCCTGCTCCAGCCCAGGGTCATCCGCGACATGAAGCTGCACGAGCATGGCTATCGCGTGATCGAGCGGCCGATCTCGAACTTCCTCCCGCAGGAAGACGGTGGTTACCTCAAGCTTGGCGGCGGGCTCGAACGCACGCAGGCCGAGTTCCGCAGGTTCTCCGCGCGCGATGCCGAAGCGCTGCCGGCCTATTACGACGCGCTCGAAAGCGTGGCCGAAGTGCTGCGCGACCTCGCGCTGAAAACGCCACCCAATGTCGGCGAAGGGCTGCGCACGCTGCTGGCGGGCGCCGCGCAGGGCTGGGGCATGGCCAGGCTGGGGCTCGAGGCCAAGCGCGACATCCTCGACCTGTTCACCAAATCGGCAACCAGCTTCCTCGGGCAATGGTTCGAGAGCGAGGCGGTCAAGGCGGCGTTCGGCTTCGACGCGGTGGTCGGCAATTATGCCTCGCCCGACACGCCGGGCAGCGCCTATGTCCTGCTCCACCACGTGTTCGGCGAGGTGAACGGCAAGAAGGGCGCCTGGGGCCACTCGGTCGGCGGCATGGGCACGATCACGCGGATCATGGCCGCTGTGTGCCGCCAGTGCGGGGTCGAGATCAGCCTCGAGGCGCCGGTTGCCGAAGTGCTGGTCGATGGCGACGCTGTCGCAGGGGTGCGGCTCGAAAGCGGCGAGGAGATCGCGGCCAGGCGGGTGATCGCCAATGTCGGGCCCAGGCTGCTCTATGGCAGCATGCTCGACGAGAGCCATCAGCCCGAGGATTTCCGCCGCCGGATGCGCGGCTTCAAGGCGGGGGGCGGAACCTTCCGCATGAACGTGGCGCTGAGCGAGCTGCCCCGCTTCACCTGCCTTCCCGAGGAGGGCGAACACCACCGCTCGGGCATCATCCTCGCCCCCACGCTCGATTACATGGACAAGGCCTTCCTCGACGCCAAGGCGCATGGCTGGTCGAAACGGCCGATCGTCGAGATGCTGATCCCCTCGACCGTCGATGACAGCCTCGCCCCACCGGGCCAGCATGTCGCCAGCCTGTTCTGCCAGCAATTCGCGCCCGAACTGTCCGGTGGGAGGGACTGGGACGACGAAGAGGATGCCGCCGCCGACACGATCATCGATACGGTCGAAGCGGCAGCTCCCGGCTTTCGCGCTTCGATCCTCGGGTGGCAGGTGCTCAGCCCCAAGGGCCTCTACCGCAAGTTCGGCCTCGTCGGGGGCGACATCATGCATGGGCACATGAGCCTCGACCAGCTGTGGTCGGCGCGCCCGGTGCTGGGCAACGGCGCCTATCGCGGGCCGGTCAGGGGCCTCTATATGTGCGGCGCGGGCACGCATCCGGGCGGCGGGGTGACCGGCGCGCCGGGCCACAATTGCGCGCGCGAGGTGATCTTCGACCGCGGCAACTGGCGCCGCTTTTCCGCGATTTGACGCGTCTTGCGGCGGTGCTACGCCTGTCGCAGCTTACGAGAGGAATTCATCGAATGCGTGCCAGCCCGATCGCCCTTGCCGCTTCCACTTCGGTTTCGGCCAGGAGCTGAGTGCTGCTGACCGAACTGGCCGCGCAATGAAGGCCCTTGCGCTCGCGGGGCAAAAGCTGTGAGGCATCGGGCGGGATGCTGGCAGAGAGGTCCTGGCAATGAAGATGCGGTCATGGCTGTTCGCCCCCGGCGACAGCGAGCGGAAGATGCACAAGGCGGTCGAAAGCGCCGCCGACGTGGTCATCCTCGATCTCGAGGATGCCGTCGCCGCCGACAGCAAGCCTGCCGCGCGGCAGCTGATCCGCGCCTTCCTCGAGGCCAATCCCGCCGCGCGCGGCCGTATCTTCGTGCGCGTGAACCCGCTCGACGGGCCCTATACGCTCGAAGACCTCGCCGCGATCATGCCGGGCAGGCCGGGGGGCATCATGCTGCCCAAGGCCTATGGCCGGCAGGATGTCGAGACGCTCGACAAGTACCTAGCCGCGCTCGAGGTCGCCAACGGCATCGAATGCGGGACCACCCCGGTGATCGTGCTGCTGACCGAAGTGGCCGAATGCATGTTCCACGCGGGCGATTTCAAGGGCGCGCCGCGCCTCGCCGCGCTGACCTGGGGGGCGGAGGATCTGGCGGATTCGATCGGGGCCAGCAGCAATCGCAACCCCGACGGCAGCTTTGCCTTCACCTATGAACTGGCGCGCAGCCTGTGCCTGCTGGGCGCGGCGACCGCCGGGGTTCCGGCGATTGAGACGATCCAGGCCGATTTCCGCGACAGCGAGGGGCTCAGGGCGCGCGCCGAGGGGGTTCGTCGCGCGGGCTTTAGCGGGATGCTGGCGATCCACCCGGCACAGGTCGAGGTAATCAACGAGGCTTTCACCCCGGGCGAGGACGAGATCGCCCATGCGCGCGAGATCGTGGACCTGTTCGAGGCCAACCCCGGCGCCGGGACGATCGGCTGGAAGGGGGGAATGCTCGACCGCCCGCACCTGTCGCGTGCGCGCCAGTTGCTGTCGCAGCTCGACAGGGACTGACGCAGGCACAAAGTCGCGTTCGCAATTGCAACCTATCGCGTGGCTTGGCACACGGGCTGCACGTAATGGGAGAGAGGCGCGCATGACCGATTCCACAAGTAAGGGCCCGCTGACCGGGCTCAAGGTGGTCGAATTCCAGGGTATCGGGCCGGGCCCGCACGCGGCGATGCTGCTCGCCGACATGGGTGCCCAAGTGGTGCGGATCGAGCGTGAGGGCCATGTCCCGATGAACCCGGTGGTCGAACGCGCGCGCCATCGCGCGGCGGTGGACCTCAAGAGCGAGGCCGGGCTTGCCTTCGTGCGCGCCGCGCTGGGCAAGGCGGACGTGCTGATCGAAGGTTTCCGCCCGGGCGTGATGGAGCGGCTGGGGCTTGGTCCCGACCCACTGCTCGCGGCCAATCCGCGGCTGGTCTATGCCCGCATGACCGGCTGGGGGCAGGACGGCCCGCTGGCCATGGCCGCGGGGCACGACCTCAACTATATCGCCGTCACCGGCGCGCTCGACGCGATCGGCAAGCGCGGCGAGCTGCCGGTTCCGCCGCAGAACCTCGTCGGCGATTTCGGCGGCGGTTCGATGTATTGCGCGCTCGGCATCCTCGCCGCGCTGTGGGAGCGCGAGCGCAGCGGCAAGGGGCAGGTGGTCGATGCGGCGATCGTCGATGGCGTGACCAGCCTGATGAGCTTCTTTTTCGGTCAGCCGCACAGCGCGCTGCGCACCACCACGCGCGGGGCGGGGCTGCTGGGCGGGGCGGCGCATTTCTACCGCTGCTACGCCTGCAAGGACGGCAAGGAAATCAGCGTCGGCGCGATCGAACCGCAGTTCTATGCCGAACTGCTCCAGCGCGCCGATGCGCCGCAAAGGCTGCGCGAAGGGCAGATGAATCCCGCCAACTGGGATGACTATGCGCAGGAGCTTGCGGCCTTGTTCGCCACCAGGACGCAGGCCGAATGGTGCGCGCTGCTCGAGGGCAGCGATGCCTGTTTCGCGCCGGTGGTCCCGCTGGACGAGGCGAAGGACCATCCCCACATGAAGGCGCGCGGCGCCTTCGTCGAACATGGCGGGCGCTGGCATACCGCGCCCGCCCCGCGCTTCGGGCGCACGCCGGGTACGATCCGCGATAGTGCCGAGGATGGTGAAGCAGTCGTTGAGCGCTGGTCGAAGGAAGGCTAGAGCGCTGGGTCGAGAAGGAGAGTCCCCCCATGTACGAATACACGCAGTTCTACATCGACGGCCGGTGGGTCGACCCGGTCAGTCCGAACACCGTGCCGGTCGAAAATCCCGCGACCGAGCAGACCATCGGCCACATCTCGCTGGGCAGCGCGGCCGATGTCGACAAGGCGGTCGCCGCGGCGCGCCGGGCTTTCGAGAGCTGGCAGTTTTCCTCGCGCGCCGAACGGCTCGACCTGATGCGCGCGATCCTTGCCGAAATCGAAAAGCGCAAGGAAGACCTCGCCCGCGCGGTCAGCGATGAAATGGGCGCGCCGATGAGCCTTGCCAGCGGGCCGCAGACCGGCCTGCTGTCCGCGCATCTCGCCACCGCCATCGGCATCCTCGAAAACTTCGCGTTCGAGAAGACCGTCGGCAACACCACGCACCTGTACGAACCGGTCGGCGTGGTCGGCATGATCACCCCGTGGAACTGGCCGCTCAACCAGATCGCCTGCAAGGTGTTCCCGGCGCTGGCCACCGGCAACACGATGATCCTCAAGCCATCGGAAATCGCCCCGTTCGACGCGGCGATCTTCACCGAGATCATGCATGCCGCGGGCACCCCGGCGGGCGTCTACAACCTGATCAACGGCGATGGTCCGGGCGTCGGCACCGCCATGTCGGGGCATCCGGACATCGACATGATCAGCTTCACCGGATCGACCCGCGCGGGCATCGCCATCGCCGCCAACGCCGCAAGCACGGTCAAGCGGGTGGCGCAGGAACTGGGCGGCAAGAGCCCCAACATCATCCTCGACGATAGCGCCTTCACCCGCTCGGTCGCGCGCGGCACCACCGCGATGATGGGCAATTCTGGCCAGACCTGCACCGCGCCCAGCCGCATGTTCGTGCCCAAGACGCGCATGGAAGAGGCCAAGGCCGCGGCGAAGGAAGCCGCCGACAGCGTCATCCCCGGCGATCCCAAGGGTAACGCCACGATCGGCCCGGTGGTCTCCAAGGCGCAGTGGGACAAGATCCAGGGCCTGATTAACAAGGGCATCGAGGAAGGTGCGACGCTGGTCGCGGGCGGCTCCGGCAAGCCCGAGGGGCTGGAAGTCGGTCATTTCGTCAAGCCGACCGTCTTCGCCGACGTCACCAACGACATGACCATCGCGCGCGAGGAAATCTTCGGGCCGGTGCTGTGCATCCTGGGCTATGAGGATTATGACGATGCGGTGCGGATCGGCAACGATACCGAATACGGCCTTGCCGCGCATATCATGGGCGAGGATACCGAGGCGGCGAAACAGCTGGCGCGCAAGATCCGCGCGGGCCGCGTGGCGATCAACGGCGGCTACGACATGAACGCGTCCTTCGGCGGCTACAAGAAGTCGGGCAACGGCCGCGAATGGGGCGAATTCGGCTTCCACGAATTCCTCGAGGTCAAATCGGTCATGGTCGCCTGATGGCGGGACGCTTCTTCGACGAATGGCAGGTTGGCGATCGGATCACGCACGAAATCCGCCGCACGGTCACCGAGACCGACAACCTGCTGTTCACGACGATGACCCACAACCCGCAGCCCTTGCACCTCGATATCGAGGCGGCAAGGGCGAGCGAGTTCGGGCAGATCCTGGTCAACGGCACCTTCACCTTCGCGCTGATGGTGGGGCTGTCGGTGGGCGATACCACGCTCGGCACGCTGGTGGCGAACCTTGGTTATGACAGGCTGGCCATGCCCAGGCCGGTGTTCATCGGCGATACGCTGCACGCCACCAGCGAAGTGGTGGGGCTGAAGGACAGCCGCTCGCGGCCCGATGCCGGGATCGCCACCTTTCTGCACGAAGCGATCAACCAGCGCGGCGAGGTGGTTTGCCGTTGCGAGCGCGCCGCGCTGCTGCAACGCAAGCCGGGCTGATCGAGCGCACCGCTGGCCGAGCGCGGAATTTCCGCGGGTTCGGTCAACTTGCCATTCACCCGCTCGATCCTACATAATCGGGAACGAAAGGACCCTGCGCATGAGCGAGCAGAACCCGCAGCACGAGCCCGAGGGCAACGGCCCCAATCCGTGGATCAGGAGCCTGATGATCTGGGGCGGGATTTTCCTTGCCCTGCTGATGGTCGTCTCGATCTTCGGCGGCGGGGCAGCGGGCGGCGGTGCGCCGATGGAATATTCCGACTTCAAGGCGAAGGTCGCCGAAGGCACGGTCAAATCGGTCCAGATTTCGGAAAAGCAGATCGTGGGTGAGCTCAAGAGCGGCGAGACTTTCTCGACCGTGCCGGTTCCCAGCGACAATTCACTGGCGAAGCTGCTCGACGAAAACGGGGTCAAATATTCGGGCCGCGCGGCCGAAAGCGGGCTGTTCGTCTATCTGCTGATCCAGATCCTGCCCTTCGCGCTGATCCTGGGCATCGCGGTCTTCGCGCTGCGCCAGGTGCAGAAGGGCGGCGGGGCGGGCGGGGCGATGGGCTTCGGCAAATCCAAGGCCAAGCTGCTGACCGAGCGCCAGGGCAAGGTCACGTTCGAGGATGTCGCGGGCATCGACGAAGCGCGCGAGGAATTGGAGGAAATCGTCGAATTCCTGCGCGATCCGCAGCGCTTCTCGAAGCTGGGCGGACAGATTCCCAAGGGCGCGCTGCTGGTCGGCGCGCCGGGAACGGGCAAGACGCTGCTTGCGCGCGCCATCGCGGGCGAGGCGGGGGTGCCCTTCTTCACCATTTCGGGTTCGGACTTCGTCGAAATGTTCGTCGGCGTCGGCGCCAGCCGCGTGCGCGACATGTTCGAACAGGCCAAGAAGAACGCGCCGTGCATCGTCTTCATCGACGAAATCGACGCAGTCGGCCGCCATCGCGGCCATGGGCTGGGCAATTCGAACGACGAACGCGAACAGACGCTCAACCAGCTGCTGGTCGAGATGGACGGTTTCGAGGCGAACGAGGGCATCATCATCATCGCCGCGACCAACCGGCCCGACGTGCTCGACCCGGCGCTGCTGCGCCCGGGCCGCTTCGACCGGCAGGTGGTGGTGCCGGTGCCCGATATCGACGGGCGCGAGAAGATCCTCGGCGTGCACATGAAGAAGCTGCCGCTGGCGCCCGACGTCAATCCGCGCACCATCGCGCGCGGCACGCCCGGCTTTTCGGGCGCCGACCTTGCCAACCTGTGCAACGAGGCGGCGCTGCTCGCGGCGCGGCGCAACAAGCGGCTCGTCGCCATGCAGGAGTTCGAGGACGCCAAGGACAAGGTCATGATGGGCGCCGAGCGCCGCAGCATGGTGATGACCGACGACGAGAAGAAGATGACCGCCTATCACGAGGCGGGCCATGCATTGGTCTCGATCAACGAACCCGCCTCGGACCCGATCCACAAGGCCACGATCATCCCGCGCGGGCGCGCGCTGGGCATGGTGATGCGCCTGCCCGAACGCGACAATTATTCGTACCATCGCGACAAGATGCACGCGAATCTGGCGGTTTCGATGGGCGGACGCGTGGCCGAGGAACTGATCTTCGGGCACGACAAGGTCTCTAGCGGGGCGAGCGGCGATATCCAGTACGCCACCAGCCTGGCACGCAACATGGTCACCCAATGGGGCATGTCCGACAAGCTCGGCCCGCTGCAGTACGAGGAAACGCAGGAAGGCTATCTCGGCTATGGCGGGAGCCAGCGGACCTTCCGTTCGGGCGAGACCAACAAGCTGATCGATGCCGAGATCAAGGATCTGGTCGAAGCCGGGCTCAAGCGCGCGACCGAAATCCTGACCGAACAGGAAGACAAGCTCCACCTGCTCGCGCAGGCGCTGCTCGAATACGAGACGCTGAGCGGCGAGGAGATCGACCAGCTGATGAAGGATGGGCGCATCGATCGTCCCGAAACCCCCGGCGGCCCGGCGATCGCCCGGCCTGCGGCGGGTGTCGCCGTGCCCAAGGCAGGTAGGCGCTTCGGCGGCGAGAGCGCTCCGCGGGGCGCGTGACCCTCAGGCGCGCTTGAGTTCGGCCAGCTTGAGGTCGATCGCGCGCCACAGGTCGCCGATGCGCCGGGCGGCAAGGCTGCCGGGCGCCAGCGCACCGATCGGCTGTCGCTGCACCGCGCATTGTTCATAGGCGCTGGCCAGCGGGATCACCGGCCAGTCAGGGTGCTGTTCCAGCGCTTCGCGATGCAGCGCCCGACGGCGGTCGATCATCGAGAACACGGGCAGGATCGGCGGGTGGTGGCGCACCATTTGCCTTGCCTGATCGGCGACCATCTCCAGCGCGCGGCTCGACAGCGGCGATGGCGGCAGCGGCACGATTACCAGATCGGCGGCGCGCATCGCCTGCGCGCTCAATTCGCTGAGCACCGGCGGGCAATCGAGGATGATGCGCGAATAGCTGCGACCCAGTTCCTTCGCGATGCGCGCGAGCCGGTGCTTCTTGCCCAGCGACACCAGATGGCCCGACAGATCCCACAGCGAACTGTCCGACGGCAGCAGGTCGAGCTTGGCGAATTCGGTATCGCGGATCAGCCGTGCTGCGGGGATCTCGCGCGAGAACAGCCGCAAGGCGCGCTGCTTGCGCGGCGGCTCCCTGCCCAGCAGGAACGCCGATCCGCCGGCCGCATCGAGGTCCCACAGCAGCGTGCGCCTTCGGCTGCTTTGCGCCGCGTACCAGGCCAGATTCGTCGCCAGCGTGGTCTTGCCCACGCCGCCCTTCACGCTGTAGATTGCGACGACGCCCATAGTCTTCCCGAAGCTTGCGATCCCGAAGGGCCGTATAGTTACGGTTTTGTTACGCGATGACGGTTGCGTTGCAACCTTGCGATGCGGATGGTCAAACAGGCGTCACCAAAGGCGTCGCATCACCCGGCTCTCCGACGATCAATAAGGGTCGGTGGATGGGGTCCCGCAATGCAAAAGGCCGCCCATCGGACGGCCTTTCCACGCTATCCGCGCCGGGTGGACGGGCTAGAGTGATTTCGAGCCGGATGGAATCATCCGGCGACCAGGAAATCACGGTACAACGACAATCCAGCAGTGATTTCGAGCCGGATGGAATCATCCGGCTACCAGGAAATCACGGTACAACGACAATCCGGCAGGGCCGCCTTTGATGCAATCAAAGCCGGCAAGCATTCTAGCCGTCGTAATCGCCGCCGATCGAGGTCGAGCGGGTCGGCGCCGAAGCGGTGATCCGCAGCGCTTCGGCCGACTGGCTGAGCGAGCCGACTTCATCCATCTCGTCGTCGTCGTCGGGCAGGATCTTCTGCAAATTGGTGACCGCGGCTTCGTGCAGTTCGCGCGGCTTGATCGTCTGTTCGGCGATCTCGCGCAGCGCGACGACCGGGTTCTTGTCGCGGTCGCGATCGACGGTCAGCTCGGCACCGCCCGAAATTTCGCGCGCGCGCTGGGCAGCCAGCAGCACCAGATCGAAACGGTTGGGAATCTTGTCTACGCAATCTTCAACGGTAACGCGCGCCATTCGGGCACTCCGGCAATCTGGATGATTCTGGGAAAGCGCGCCAGATAGGGGCGCGGGCCGCCGCAGTCAAGGATTTGCGCGGGCGCGCAGGCGCGGTAAGGCTGGAGGGCGATGGGAGAGGAACCACCCTGCGACAGCCCGATCGACTATTGCGATCCGCCACCCTTTGCGGTGGAGGCGCAAGGCCAGTCGCTGACCTTCTATCCTTCGGGTGCCGATCGCCGCGCCGCGCTGCTCGAAATCGTCGCGGCGGCGCGCGCGACGCTCGACATCTGCTTCTACATCTTTGCCGAGGATGCGGTGAGCACCGCGCTGCGCGATGCGCTGGTCGAAGCGGCGCGGCGCGGCGTGGCGGTGACGCTGATCGTCGATCGATTCGGCGCCTCGGTAACCGACGCCTTCCTTGCCCCGCTGGTCGAGGCGGGCGGGCGGACCTTCTTCTTCAGCCCGCGCTGGGGATTTCGCTATCTCATCCGCAACCACCAGAAGATGGTCATCGCCGACGGATGTTGTGCGCTGTTTGGCGGGTTCAACATCGCCGACGACTATTTTGCGGCGCCTGAGGAGAATGGCTGGAACGACCTGGCGATCCGCATCGAAGGCGGTGCGGTTGCCGGCCTTGCCGACTGGTTCGCCTTGCTGGTGGGCTGGACCGACCAGAAGCATGCGCCCTTCCGCGCGATCCACCGTACGGTGCAGAGCTGGGAATGGCGCTCGGACGATGGCAAGCTGCGCTGGCTGGTGGGCGGCCCTTCGCGCGGGCTGTCGAGCTGGGCGCGCTGCGTCACCCGTGACCTGATCGACGGCGACCGGCTCGACATGTTCATGGCCTATTTCTCGCCGCCCTTTTCGCTTCTGCAACGGATCGCGCGGGTTGCGGGCAAGGGCCACACGCGCCTGCTGATGGCGGCCAAGAGCGACAATGGCGCGACGCTGGGGGCCACGCGCTCGCTCTACAAATACCTGCTCAGGCGCGGGGCGAAGATCTGGGAATTCACCCCCTGCAAGCTGCACACCAAGCTGCTGGTGCTCGACGATGCCACCTATATGGGCAGCGCGAATTTCGACATGCGCAGCCTCTATCTCAACCTCGAGATCATGTTCCGGGTCGAGGATGCCGCGCTGGCCGAGATCATGCGCGGCTATGTCACGCGCCATATCGCCGCATCGGAAGCGATCACGCCCGAGGTCCACCAAAAGCGGGCGACGCTGTGGAACCGCCTGCGCTGGCGGCTCGGCTGGCTGCTGGTTTCGGTGATCGACTATACCGTGACGCGGCGGCTCAATCTGGGGATCTGAGCTATTCGTAATCCTCGTAGTGGCGCACGTCGGGGCTGGAGAACTTGGTGAACTCGCTGTGGAACAGCAGCGGGACGTTGCCGGTCGAACCGTGGCGCTGCTTGGCCACGATCAGCGTCGCCCGGTTGACCAGTTCGAGGTGCTTCGCCTCCCATTCGGCATATTTCATCTGTACGTCCTGGGAACTGGTCTCGTCGGGCGTGTCGGGCTTCAACGCGTTGTGATAGTATTCAGCGCGGTAGATGAACCACACCATGTCCGCATCCTGTTCGATCGAGCCGGATTCGCGCAAGTCGGACAATTGCGGGCGCTTGTCCTCGCGCTGTTCGACCTGGCGGCTGAGCTGCGACAGTGCGACCACCGGCACGTGGAGTTCCTTGGCCAGCGTCTTGAGCCCGCGGCTGATCTCGGAGATTTCGTTGACGCGGTTGTCGCTGGCGCGGCCCGAGCCCTGGAGCAGCTGGAGGTAGTCGACGATCACCAGCCCGACATCGTGGCGCCGCTTCAGCCGCCGCGCGCGGGTGCGCAGCGCGCCGATGGTCAGCGCCGGGGTGTCGTCGATGTAGAGCGGCAGGTCGGTCAGTTCCTGGCTGGCGAAGGACAGGCGCTGGAACTCGTCGCGGCTGAGGCGGCCCGAACGCAGCTTCTCGCTGGAAATCTCCGCCTGTTCGGCCAGGATGCGCGTGGCCAGCTGGTCGGCGCTCATTTCGAGGCTGAAGAAGGCGACGCCCGCGCCGGGCGATTTCTCGCGCTCGATGCCCGCCTTAACATCGTCCATCAGCCGCCGCGCGGCGTTGAAGGCGATGTTGGTGGCGAGCGAGGTCTTGCCCATCGCCGGGCGGCCCGCGAGGATCACCAGGTCCGAATTGTGCAGGCCCGAGGTCTTCTCGTTGATCGTGTCGAGCCCGGTGGTCTTGCCCGAAAAGCGCCCGCCCGAATTCATCGCCGCCTGCACCACCTGCAGCGCGCCGAAGGCGGCGGTGCGGAAGCTCTGCGCCTCGCTGCCGCCGCTGGCCCCCTCGGCCACGCGGTAGAGGTCGGCCTCGGCCTGTTCGATCTTCTTGAGCGGCTCGACCTCGTCCGAGGTATCGAGCGCGCCTTCGACGAGGTTGCGGCCCACGCTGACCAGTTCGCGCAGCAAGGCCAGCGAATAGATCTGTTCGGCCAGTTCGCGCGGATGCAGCAGGCCCTGCCCATCGGCGGTGAGCTGCGCCAGATAGGTCGTGCCGCCCAGCTGCTTCATCGCCTCGTCACCCTCGAAATAGGGCTTGAGCGTGACCGGGGTGGCCACCGAATTGCGGTCGAGCAGCCTGAGCACGCGGTCGAAGATGCGCTGGTGCACCGGTTCGTGGAAATGCATCGCCGCCAGCGGCGTCTGCAGTTCCTCGATCACCTTGTTGTCGATCAGCACCGCGCCGAGAAACGCGGCCTCCGCCTCGAGGTTGGCGGGCAGTTGCGGCCCGGCATTGCCGGTGTCGGCGGTCGAATCGGCGATGCGGATGAGGAGATCGGTGTCGGCCATGGCGAGACCATGTGGGAACTCTCGGGAAGAGGGAAGCGGGGTTCCGGACAGGCTGGCGGATAGGCCTGTGGATGGCAGCCAATATTTTTCACACGAAGACACGAAGACACGAAGACCGTGGCGCTGATCGCGCCGAAGGCGCCCTGCCCAACAGCTTGCCCAACAGGCGAACACCCGGTCGAACTTGCGGAATTTGCGCGGCCGCGCCGCACGAGCGCAGCTCTTCGTGTCTTCGTGTGACCTGAACCGACCCCTTGTCCTTTGCCCTCTGCGTGAACAAAATCGACATCTGCCTTGCCCCGCGGCACGCCAGTTGCGAAAGCGGTGCCGGGCATGACCGATTCCGCTTCCCCTCCCTCCGGCGCTTTGGGCGACCACCGTATCGCGCATATCGAACTCGACGAGGCGACCATCATCTGGCGCAACGCCGATATCGAGCAGGAACGGCGCATCGCGATCTACGACCTGATCGAGGACAACGCGTTCAAGCCGCTGCGCGCGGCAGAGCGCGGCGCGAGGGGCCCCTATAATTTGCGGCTGGCGGTGCAGGACGGGCGACTGCTGATGTCGATTTCCGACAAGGACGACAGGCTGCTCGAGGAACTGCTGCTCGGCCTCGCGCGCTTCCGCCGCCCGATCCGCGAATATTTCGCCATCTGCGACAGCTATTACCAGGCGATCCGCAAGGCGACCCCGATGGAGATCGAGACGATCGACATGGCCCGCCGCGGGGTCCACGACAATGCCGCCGAACTGCTGCTGGAACGGCTCGAAGGCAAGGTCGCAACCGATTTTGCCACCGCGCGGCGGCTGTTCACGCTGATCTGCGTGCTGCACATCAAGGGTTGAGGCGATGGCGCGGCGCAAGCGAAGCCGACGCAGGCCCTTCCGCCTCTCGGGCAGGAAGGCGGTGCTGCTGGTCGTGTTGCTGCTCGCGGCCCTCGCGGCGGGCTATGGTGCATACAAGGGGCGCAGCTGGCGGCCCGACGAGGCGGTCTGGCCCGATCAGGGCGCGCTGGTTTCGGCCGCCGATGGCCCGGTCGCCTTCGACACGCTGCGCGGTCTGGGCGGAAAATTCGCCTATCTCGAAGCGAGCGAGGGGAGCACCGGCCACGACATCGCCTTCGCCCAGAACATGGCCCGCGCGCGCGCCGAGGGGCTCGAGGTTGGCGCGGCGCACCGCTTCGACCCGTGCGAGACCGCCGACGGGCAATCGGCCAATTTCGTCACCATGGTCCCGCGCGACCGCGACCTGCTCCCGCCCGCGATCCTGCTCGAGGATACGGCGGAGAATTGCCCCCGCCGCGTCTCCGAAGCCGCGGTGCAGAGCGAGCTGACGACGCTGGTCAACCAGATCGAGGCGCATACCGGCAAACCGGTGATCCTCGCGCCGAGCGAGAGCTTCGAGCGGGCCTATGGCGTCTCGCGGCGGATCGACCGGCAGTTGTGGCTGACGCGAAGCTGGTTCGAACCCGCCTATGGCGCGCGGCCCTGGCTGATGTGGACCGCCAACCGCTGGTACAAGAGCGAGGCCGCCGGCCAGCCGCTGCGCTGGGTGGTGGTGCGCCCGCTGTGAGGAAGCCTGGATGACCGACCTGGAACTGATCGCTGCCGCCCGCGCCGCCGCCGGCAAATCCTATTCGCCCTATTCGAACTTCGCGGTGGGCGCCGCGCTGCTGTTCCGCGACGGTAGCGTGGTCACCGGCACCAATGTCGAGAACGCGAGCTACGGCCTTTCGCTCTGCGCCGAGACGGTGGCGGTGGCCCGGGCGATGGCCGATGGCGTGCGCGGCGGGCTGGAGAGGGTCGCGGTGTCGGGGCCGGGCGCGCAGCCGGTCACCCCCTGCGGCCGTTGCCGTCAGGTGCTCAGTGAACTCGCGCGGCTCGGCGGAACCGATCCCGAGATTCTCTGCGTCGGGCCCGGCAGCGTCACCCGCCTGCGCCTGTCGCAATTGCTGCCCCACGCCTTCGGGCCGGACAGCCTTGCATGATCGACCGGCGGCAGTTGCTTGCCGGAACGGCAGCACTGGCTGCATCCAGCGCGCTGCCCGTTCCGGCACGGGCCGTCGCGCAGCGCAAGCCGCCGCGCCTGCGGCTGGGCGATACGGTCGGGCTGGTCGCCCCGGCCAGCGCGCTGACGCTGCCCGAAGAGCTTGATCGCGCGCGCTACTGGATCGAGGGCATGGGCCTGGTGCCCAAACCCGGCGCGCACCTGCGCGAACAGCATGGCTATCTCGCCGGGACCGACGCGGCGCGCGCGGCGGACCTCAACGCGATGTTCACCGATCCGCGGGTGCGCGCGATCTTCGCGGTGCGTGGCGGGTGGGGCGGGGCGCGGCTGCTCGACCTGCTCGACTGGGATGCGATCCGCGCCCATCCCAGGCTGCTGATCGGCTATAGCGATACCACCGCGCTGCACCTCGCCATCGCCGCGCATGGCGGCTTCGCGACGATCCACGGACCCAATGGCGCGAGCCGCTGGGAAAAGGCGAGCTGGGAGAGCCTGTGGCGGCTCGCCTTCACCGGCGAGATGCCCGTGCTGGGGGGCGAGGCGATGGAGCGCGAGGTGGGCCGTCCGGGCCGCACGATCACCGGCGGGCGGGCGAGCGGGCGGCTGCTGGGCGGCAATCTGACGATCCTCTCGACGCTGATGGGGACGCGCTGGCTGCCCGATTTCACCGGCGCGGTGCTGTTCCTCGAAGATGTCGACGAGGCCGAATACCGGGTCGACCGGATGCTCCAGCAGTTGAAGCTCGCAGGGGTCCTCAATGGGCTGGCAGGGGTGGTCTTCGGCCAGTGCACGCGCTGCCACGAGGACGCGGAAGCTGTGGTCGGCTTCACGCTCGACCAGGTGATCGACCACCACCTCGCGCCGCTCGGCATCCCGGCCTTCACCGGGGCCAATATCGGCCATGTCGGCAACCAGCTCTGCCTGCCTTCGGGCGTTCGGGTCGAACTCGATGCCACCGCCCGCACGCTGCGGGTGCTGGAACCCGTGGTCGGCTGATCCAGGGGCCAAAGTGATTTCGAGCCGGATGGTTCCATCCGGCGGCTCGGAAACCACGGCAAACGAAAGACAAGCCCGGGTCGTTTCGGTTCGATCGGAACCGGAACGTCTCCAGGTCGCTCCGCCAAGTTGACCGGGCTCACGGATGGGTGCGAGTGCCCCCTTGCCCCATGAGATCACTCTTCGATGGTGATCAGCTTCTTGCGGCGGGTTAATAGCACCAGGATACCGAGAATAACGTCTCCCAGTGCCCACACCATTACGATGAGGCCGATCCCGATGGTCGAACCAATCGCCGCACCGGCACGTTCGGCATCGTTGACCGTGTTGTCCATCGATTGGCCAGCAACACCAAACCCGGCGACCAACCAAATCAGCATCAGGAGATTGAAGCCGATGAAAACCCATTTCACCAGTTTCCCGAAGAATGACCTATCGCTCACTTCCTTCTGAATTGTCGGCATCGTCAGTTCCACTCCAGGTTTTGTGATTCGAAAATATACTGCACGCGCCCGTTTTGATAGAATTCCGCCTCTACCACCGTGCGATCAGCTTTCTTCAGCGCCGCCAAGAACGTCGAGGCGTCCCGAATGAAGGCGACTTCGCTACTGCCGTCCGAGGCGTCTGAGCAATTGAATCGTCGGATCGGGCCGTCGTCGAATTTTACATTGAGGTAGGAGTCGCCAAAGCCATGGCAAAGTATTTGTCCGCTGCGAACCGAAAACATGACGTCGAGGCCGTACTGCGGATCACTCCTGACCGTTAGATATCCCTTCTGGTCGCCATAGGGGAACGCCAGGCCGATCGAGTTTTCCGACTCCAATTCGGCGAATTTCCTCGACGAGTTGCGCATCTCGTCCTTGCTCTCATCGTAGTGCCACTTGCTTTTCGGTTTGGCTGGAGCATCGACTGCCCCCTGCTTCCCTGTCATCCGCGACGGTTCTGCACCGTTCGTTCGAGAGTCTGCGGCCGACAATTTCGCCGTGGTTTCTGCATCGCCGCCTGGCTTGGGGGCAAAGGCGCTGACAAGAATCAGGGAAGCAAATGCAGCCAAACCGTAATGCCAGCGCCTGCTGGTCGGTATGAATTTATACGGACGAAATACGCCAAAAAGGGCGGCAAAGAAGATCAATGCAAATAGTGTAGACAAAGAATGCCCCTCCTGAGATCGAGGGGAGGGTAGCATTTCTTCTTTGCCTGACAAGCCAGGACAAATGCAATGGATACCTAACGCGTGTTCAGGCGTCCTTGCCCTCGAGCCATTCGAGCAGCGCGGCGAGGCAGTCGCGGCCCAGCATCCTGCAGCGTTCGGGGCTCCAGCCCTGTTCGGGTTCGGGCCGCGCCGGATTGTCCTTGTAGGGCATTTCGAGCGTCATCGCGGTGGCGCCGAAGCGTTCGGCGACCTGCGTGGTGCTCATGGTCATGTTGGCGCCGCCGCGCTTGGCCTTGGCATAGCCCTGTTCGGTCTGGAAATCGGGGGTGCGGCGATCGAGGATGCGTTCGTAACGGCAGAACCGCTCGCCATGCTCCTCGGTCCAGCTCGGGATGCCCTCGTATCCGGCGAGGAAGGCGACCGGGATCGCCTCGTCGCCGTGGACGTCCATCGCGAAATCCACCCCGGTTGCGTCCATCGCGTTGCGGATGGCGAGCACTTCGGGGCTCTTTTCCGGCGTCGGGTTTTCCCATTCGCGGTTGAGGTTCACGCCCACCGCATTGGTGCGCAGATGGCCGCGGCGCGAACCGTCGGGATTGGCGTTGGGCACGATATGCAGGCGGCAGCGCCGGCGCAGTTCGCGGCCCACGCTGTCGGCCGGGTCGGTAAGCACGTCGAGCACGCCTTCCATCCACCATTCGGCCTGCGTTTCGCCCGGGTGCTGGCGGGCATAGAGCCACACCTGAAAGTCGCCTTCACCCATGTCGAGGCAGTCGATCGCCTGCCCGTCGAGCGTGGTGCCCAGATGGCGGTAGCCGACCCCTTCCGAGGCGGCGGCTTCGGCCACGAGATCGTGGTGCCGCTCCATCGAATAGGGCGCGAAATAGGCGAACCAGGCAATGTCGCTCGCCGGGGTATAGCGAACCGTCAGCGTGCCGTTATCCGCACTCTCGTCCCAGCTCGTCTCGGCACGGCCCCAATAGTCGCGGTCTTCGGATACGCAGGCGTCGTACCCGGGCCAGCCGGCCGGATATGCGCTGGCGTTGAGCCCGGTGATCCTGAGTTCGAGCTCGCGGCCATCGGCGCCGCTGACGCGGAAATGGAACCACTGCGCGAATTCGCTCATATGGTCCTTGCGCACCGCCAGTTTCGCCGTTGCACCGTCCACCGACAGCACTTCGATATTGCCGCTGTCGAACCCGCAATCGATCCTGATATCGCTCACCTGGAAACCTTCACTTCTATCGTTTCGCCATTGTTGCCGGGGAAGTCCCGGAACAGCGCGGAGGCGACCGTCTGGGCGTTCGCCTTTCCGCGCGCAAGGGGGGAATCCTCGGGGGGGCGGAAATCGGCGCGGCCTTCCCACAGGCTGGCGCCGCCCTCCTTTTCGGCGATCCGCACCGCCAGTTCGGTGCCCAGCCGGTCCTTGGGCCCACCGCCCAGATTGATGCCGACGCCCAGGCCCACGCCCGAGCCATGGCCGCCGGTCGATCCGCCCACGCCGACGCTGACCGGGCCGCGGCGCTCGCCCGCCTCGATCACGCCGCGCCGCACCGCGACCTGGACGACCAGATTGGCCGATGCGCGGTCGCTCTCGCTATAGCCCAGCTGTACCAGTTCGGTCGCGACTGCCGCCTTGTAGGGGGCCAGTTCGAGTGCGCTGGCCCCGGAGCCGGGCATGTCTTCGATGAAGAAAGTCCCACCGCCCAGTTCGCCCAATCGTTCGGGCGCAACGAAGCGAGTGACCGCGACCGGGCCCGGCGGCGTGGCACAGCCCGACAGGGCGAGCGCGGCGGCAAGGCTGATAATTGCAAGTGGGGCTTTCATCCTGCGATCCTTTCACGTCTCCGTGCCTGGATGCGCCACCGGATGATTCCCGGCAACCGCCTTGCGCCAGGGGACGCTTGGGCGGCCCTGTAGATGCCTTGCCGTTACCAATTCGTATGCTAGGTCACCGACTCATAAATTTCATCCAGATTCGGGTAGCGGCGAGTTTGACGAGTGCGAGATAGTTTTCGGGGTATTTTTCGTATCGGGTTGCGATTGCGCGGTAGTGTTTGAGTTTGCTGAAGAAGCGCTCGACGCGATTACGATATCGATAAAGGAATGGGCTGAAGACGGGTTGTCTGACGCGCTGTGGCATGGCTCTGATATTGGCCCATACGCCGCGCGCCTGCATTTCGGCGCGCAGCGCGTCGGAGTCATAGGCGCGGTCGGCCAGCAGCACATCGCCGGGGCAAAGGCTGGCGAACATGTCGGTGGCGCTGCGCCCGTCATGCGCCTGTCCCGGCGTGAGCTTGAGCGTGACCGGCATGCCATTGGCATCGACCAGGGCATGGATCTTGGTCGTCAGGCCCCCGCGCGAGCGCCCCATGCATCGGGGGTCATCGGCACTCCCGGTCTTGGTCTGCGGACCCCCTTTTTACTGTTCGCGCCATGCTGGTGAACCCGGATCGACGAGCTGTCGATCATCTGGATATCGCCCTCATAAGCCGCTGCAACCGCCGCAAATAGCCGGTCCCACACACCCTGCTTGCGCCAGCGGACAAAGCGGTTGTAGCAGGTCGTCGCCGGGCCATACCGCTCCGGTATGTCCGCCCAGGGCGATCCCGTCCGCAGCCGCCAGTAAATCCCGTTCAGCACACGCCGATCATCGACCCGCGCAACCCCGCGCGGCTTGTTCGGCAACAGCGGTGCAATGATCGACCACTCAAAATCACTCAACTCATAACGCCGCGCAATCATCGCCAGTCTCCTTTCGGAAACTGAATCAGATCATCTCACTCTTGAAAATCCCTTTTATGAGTTTATAACCTAGAGTGCTTCCGCCTTTGATTGCATCAAAGTCGGCACTCTAGTTTCTTGTTTTACCGTGATTTCCTGGTCGCCGGATGATCCCATCCGGCCCGAAATCACTTTAGGGCCGCGACTGATGGTGGATAGCAGAAACATGCCCGTGCTCGTCACCGGGGGGGCAGGCTATATCGGCAGCCATGCGGTCCTTGCGCTGACCGATGCCGGATGGCCCGTGGCGGTGATCGACAATCTGTCGACCGGCTTTGCCTTCGCCGTTCCCGACGGGGTCCCGCTTTACGAAGGCGATATCGCCGACGAAGCGCTGCTGGCGCGGATCATCGCCGAACGGAGCATCGGCGCGATCATGCATTTCGCCGGATCGGTCGTGGTTCCCGAATCGGTCGAAAACCCGCTCAAATATTACGACAACAACACGGGCAGGAGCCGCGCGCTGATCGAAGCGGCGGTCAGGGGCGGGGTGCGGCACTTCATCTTCAGCTCGACCGCTGCGACCTATGGCGTGCCCGATATCGAGCGCGTGACCGAAGATACGCCCCAGGAACCGATCAACCCCTATGGCTGGTCCAAGCTGATGACCGAACGGATGCTGGCCGATGCCAGCGCGGCGCATGGCTTCAACTTCTGCGCGCTGCGCTATTTCAACGTCGCCGGCGCCGATCCGCAGGCACGCACCGGCCAGTCGACCGCGGGCGCGACGCATCTGATCAAGGTCGCCTGCGAAGCCGCGACGGGCAAGCGCAGCCATGTTGCCGTTTTCGGCAGCGATTTCGACACGCCCGACGGCACCGGGGTGCGCGACTATATCCATGTCAGCGACCTTGCCGCCGCGCATGTCCTCGCGCTCGCGGCGCTGATCGATCGGTCCGACCGCTCGCTGACGATGAATTGCGGCTATGGCCGGGGCTTCTCGGTGCTCGAAGTGCTCGATGCGGTCGATCGGGTGACCAACCAGGCGATCGTGCGGATCATGGAGCCGCGCCGCGCGGGCGATCCGGGGCAGCTGATTTCGGATCCCGCGCGGATTCGTGCTACGCTGCCGTGGCAGCCGCAATATGCCGATCTCGATACGATCGTCACCCACGCGCTGCAGTGGGAGCGGCGGCTTGCCGAAATCCGCGGAGACGGTTGACGGGAATCGCTTCCGTCGTTAACGGGCCCGCTTGCATTCGGCGCGTCGGGGGCCCAACTCCGGCGCGTATTCATTTGACGAGACGAACCATGAAGATCCGCAACAGCCTCAAGTCGCTCAAGGACCGTCACCGCGATTGCCGCGTGATCCGGCGTCGCGGGCGTACCTACGTCATCAACAAGACCAACCGCCGTTTCAAGGCCCGCCAGGGCTGATTCGCCGCGCGCCGCACCCTTGCGGCGAATGTCTTGCAGGCCGGCCCGGCTCCGAAAGGAGCGCGGGCCGTTCGCATTCGAGGTGACAGCGTGACGGTTTCTGCCGTGGTCTTCGATGTCGGGCGGGTGCTCTACCAGTGGGACCTCGCGCATCTGTTCCGCCAGATCGTCGGCGATCCCGAACGGCTGGACAAGCTGCTGGGCGAAGTCGTGACCGAGGAATGGCATTTCCAGCACGACGCGGGCCGCCCGCTGGCCGAAATGGTGCCCGAACGGATCGCGCTCTATCCCGATTTCGAGAACGAGATCCGCGCTTATGCGACGCGCTTCAACGATACCATTCCCGGTCCCGTCCCCGGCAGCCATGCGCTGGTCGCGCGGCTCGCGGCGGCGGGCGTGCCGTTGTTCGCGATCACCAATTTCGGGGCCGAGCTTTGGGCCAGGTTCCGCCCGAGCGCGCCCGTGTTCGACGCCTTTCGCGATATCGTGGTGTCGGGCGAGGAAAAGCTGGCCAAGCCCGATGCGGCGATCTTCGCACTGGCCGAACGGCGTTTCGGCCATCGGGCGGGGTCGATGCTCTTCATCGACGACAATGCGGCCAATATCACCGCGGCACGCGACTGCGGCTGGCAGGTGCACCATTTCACCGATGCCGGACGGCTCGAGGCCGAACTCCTCGCACGCGGCCTGATCCGCGGCGCGTAAAAAGAGGGCCCCGGCGATGCCGCCGGAGCCCTCGGGCAATCCCACCGATGTGGAGGGGCGGGGCAATCAGGTCAGCCGTTGCACTTTGCCAGTTCATCTTCGGCCAGGGTCTCGCCGCGCGTGGTAAAGCCCGCGATGTCGCCGTTTTCCTTCTGGAGTTCGCGGCACATGCGCAGCGGGCGCGAATTGCCCTTGGGTGCGACGCACTTGGTGCCCTTGCAACTCCAGGCGACGCCGCCGGCGATCACGGTGTCCTTTTCGGCCGGCTTGCTCAGCTCTGCGGTGTAGAAGGGTTCGCTGGCGGCGGCAGCCGGGGCGGGGGCGAGCGCCGCGCCGAAGCTCAGCGAGGTCCAGGCAAGCGCGCCGATGATGGCGCCAAGGCTGGTCGAACGGGGGAGAATGAGGGTCATGGGGAGGTTCCTTGTCATTTGCAATTTTTTCAACGGAAATTGCCATTTGCGCAATACAAGTTTCAATTAGCAACTCGTTGCGAATCGCTACCTAATGCGTTAGGTTGCGCAATGCAACCCGATATTTTGAAAAATTTGGTTTCTGCGATTTTCGCGTTACATGGGTTGCCGGAAGAGGACTGGAATTATGGGTGACATGCGCGAACCGTTGCGTGAACTGACCGAATGCGGGCTGCCGCAGGCGCTCGAAGTCATGGGGGAACGCTGGTCTTTCATGATCCTGCGCGCGAGCTTCAACGGCCTGCACCATTTCGAGGAGTTCCTCAGCGAGCTGGGGATTGCCCGCAATATCCTTTCGAATCGCCTCGCCAAGCTGGTCGAACACGGCATCCTCAAGCGCGATCCGTGCCCCGACGATCGCCGCAAGATCGAATATCGCCTGACCGACAAGGGTTTCGACCTGCTCCCCGCGATGGTCGCGCTGCGCCAATGGGGCCAGAAATACGGTGCCGAAGTGATCGAGAATCCGGTCCTGGTCGACGAACGCGACCGGTTGCCGATCGGCCCGACCTCGATCCTCAGCCACGATGGCCGCGTCCTCGGCCCGACAGACCTCTATCTGGTCGAACGCAGCAAGCTGGGCCTGCGCGGCGACGGGACGCGCGCGGAGCCGGCCGGACCGTTGGGTTCGGGTTCGGTGGTCACGATCGCGTCCACCCGCGCGGAACGCGACGCCGCCTGATTTCGCGCCGCCTGTTTTCGCGCCGCCTGTTTTCGCAAAGCCGGCCTATCTTTTGCTGGCGGTGATTTCCGAGCCGTCAGAAGGGATCATCCGGTTCGAAATCACTCTATCCCGGTGGCGGGATGCGGGCGATCGTGTAGTCGATCCGGATCCGCACCCATTCGCCGACCTGCGGCCGCCCGCCGATCTGCGGCGGGCGAACCTTGAACTGCCACGCCGCCGCCAGCACCGCGCGGCCGATCCCCGAACCCTGCGGCGATTCGCCGACCAGCACGCAGTTTTCGACGCGGAATTGCGGTGCGGTCTGGCAATTGATCAGCCCCCAGCCCGGGCCCGATGCGGTGGAAAGGTAGCCGGCCAGCTCGCCATGCGTGGGTTCGCGATACCAGCGCGCGGCATAGAGCGGCTCGCCGTTGGGACCGCTCCCCGCGATACGCTGCGAATCGCCCGGGCGCGGCGTGTCGAGCGGGCCCACCGGTCCGGCGGGCGCCGCGGGCCGCGCGGGCGGGATGCGCGAAATATCGAGCTGGCGCAGGGTATCGGGCGACACCGGGATCAGCGCCGGGGGCCGTGTCTCGGGAAGCGGCGCTTCGACCTGCGGGGTATCCGGCTGCTCCTGCGGCGGCCGGGGCTGCGGCTGGCTGGCGGCAGCGCGCGCGGGTTCGGGCGGCTTCTGTGCCGGTTCGGGTGTTTCCTCCTCCTGCGCGTCGGAGGCGGAGAAGGTCACCAGCGCCGGATTGTCGGGTTCGCCCACCGTGCTGGCCACGCCAAGCGACAGCAGCAGGGCGATCAGCAGCACTTCGAACAGGATGGCGAGCGCGATCCCGACCACCCGCTGGCGGGTTTCGGGTGGCAGTTCGGACCATGCCGCGCGCGCGGGCGCGCCACCGTGTCTGCGAAGCCCGGCAATCTGCTGAAGAAAGGACATCAGACCTCGAAACCGGCCTCAGCCGCGCCTGTCACCGCCCCTGCCCCGCAGCGCCCATGCGCGGGTTCGGGGGCGAACTCAAGCGCGCTGTGACGTCGCCGGGATATTGCGGAAAAGACAGCTTGGCTGCGTGACGTCATCGTTAAAGTGATCTCAATAGGTCGCTGACAATATGCCCGCAATTCACGAATATTTGAGTGAGCCGGATTCGCCGTGATCGATATCGAAATCCAGAACGAGACGCACCAGAGCGTTTTGCGCATCAAGGCGGTGACCGTGCCGCGCATCGGCGAGGGCATCCGCCTGAAGGAACCCAACGGGACGTGGGCATCCTATGACATCCTCGACGTGTGGTACCAGCAGGCCGAATTCGGCGAGGTGTGGATGCCCTATATCCATGTCCGCATGACGCCGGACGAGCTGCGCGCGGTCGAAATGGCCCGGTCGAACCCGATGGTCGACCGCAGCCAGGCAATGCCGATCGAAGATTTCCTCGCCAAGTTCGAAGGCGAGCATGAACACAGGACGGTCAAGCTCAACCTCGACATGAGCGAGGATTGAGGGTCACGCCCTCGGCGCCATCCGGCGATAGCTGAGCGCTTCGGCCATGTGGATGCGGCCGATCTGTTCCACCCCTGCCAGATCCGCGATCGTGCGCGCCACGCGCAGCATGCGGGTATAGCCGCGCGCCGACAGCCGCATCGCGGCCGCGGCCTGCATCAGCAGCTGGCGCCCCTTGTCGTCGGGCGTGGCAAAGCGGTCGAGCGCATCGCCGTCGAGCCCGGCATTGGTGCGCACACCGGTCTGCTGCGCGCGCGCGGTCTGGCGCAGGCGCGCGGCGAGCACGCGCGCGGCAACCTCGGCGCTGCCTTCCGCCGGCGGGGGCAGGGCAAGGTCGGCGGCGCTGACCGGATCGACCTCCACGTGCAGGTCGATCCGGTCGAGCATCGGGCCGCTGACCTTGCCCTGGTAATCGGCGGCACAGCGCGGCGCGCGCGAACAGGCCAGCGCGGCATCGCCCAGATGCCCGCAGCGGCACGGGTTCATCGCCGCCACCAGCTGGACATCGGCGGGGAAGGTGACGTGGGCGTTGGCGCGCGCGACGTCGACCTTGCCGGTTTCGAGCGGCTGGCGCAGCGAATCGAGCACCGCGCGCTGGAATTCGGGCAGCTCGTCGAGGAACAGCACGCCCAGATGCGCCAGGCTGACCTCGCCCGGCTTGACGCGCAGGCCGCCGCCGGTGAGCGCCGCCATGCTCGCCGAATGGTGCGGCGCGCGGAACGGGCGCGCGCGGCTGATCCGCCCTTCCTCCAGCGTGCCCGCGACCGATTGCACCATGCTGACTTCCAGCGCTTCGGCCGGGGTCAGCGGCGGAAGGATGCCCGGCAGGCAGCTCGCCATCAGCGATTTGCCCGCGCCCGGCGGCCCGACCATCAGCAGGTTGTGCCCGCCCGCCGCGGCGATCTCCAGCGCGCGCTTGGCCGTCTCCTGCCCCTTCACCTGCCTGAGATCGGGGCCCATGCCAGGTTCCTCGACCGCGCCGGGTTCGGGATCGGGCAGGCGCTGCGTGCCCTTGAGATGGTTGAGCAGGCCGGCAAGATCGGGCGCGGCGCAGACCGGCACCTCGCTCGCCCAGCGCGCTTCCGATCCCTGCCCGCGCGGGCAGATCAGCCCCAGCCCCTGTTCGCTGGCATGGAGCGCGGCGAGCAGCACCCCGGGCGAAGGCACGATCCGCGCATCGAGCGCCAGTTCGCCCACCGCGATCCAGTCGGTCAATTGCTCGGCATCGGTGACGCCCATCGCGGCGAGCAGCGCGAGCGCGACCGGCAGGTCGTAGTGCGAGCCTTCCTTGGGCAGGTCCGCCGGGGACAGGTTGATGGTGATGCGCTTGGGCGGCAGCGCCAGCCCCATGCTGGCGAGCGCGGCGCGCACGCGTTCCTTGCTCTCGCCCACCGCCTTGTCGGCCAGGCCGACGATGTTGAACTTGGGCAGGCCCGGGGCGATTGAGCACTGGACCTCCACCCCGCGCGCTTCGAGGCCGAGATAGGCAACCGTTTTGACCAGCGCGACCAGAACCGTCTCCCGCCCCCCGTGACAATACTGGGGGATGCAAGCAGGAAACTGATTTGTCGAGGGTAAATCCGGCCCATTCCGGCGGGCTGATCCATGGTTAGCAAGGCATTGACCAAAGACCTTGGCGCGCTGGCAAGCAGGAGCGGTGCACCGCGGATGCATGAGCCGAGTCGTCCTTGCCCTGCTGTCCTTCCTTGGACTTGCCATTTCCGCGCCCGCCGCGGCGCAGTCGCTGACGCTCGTCGCCATGCCGGTGGTCTATGTGTCGAAGCCGGTGGTGCAGCAGGTCCACGCGGGGCGCGCGATCGTGCCGCAAGTGCGCGTGGTCGCCCGCCCGGGGCAGGAGGTGGCGGGGTTTGCCCCCGCGCGAGCGCGGCCCGCGCTGTCAGCCACGCCGCTCCCGACCTGGCAGGCCCCCTTCGTCGATCGCCAGTTGCGCGACTATCGCCGGGGGATTGCGCAGTATGGGCCTTTCCGCGTGCTCGATTCGCGTCGCGTCGCGCTGGTTGGCGAGACCGGGGCCGGTACGCCACGCGCGTTTCGCGCGATGCTGCGCGATTTCCCCGGGCTCGCGCAGCTCGACATGGTCGAATGCCCCGGCACGCGCGACGATATCGCCAATATGCAGCTGGGCCGGATGATCCGCGCGGCGGGCATGGTCACCCATGTCCCCGCGACCGGCTCGGTCCGTTCGGGCGCGGTCGAGCTGTTCTTCGCCGGGGTAGAGCGCGATATTTCGGATGGCGCGGAGTTCGCGGTGCACAGCTGGATGGACGATTATGGCCGCGAGGCGGGCGATTTCGCGATCGATGCGCCGCAGAACCGCAAATACATCGATTATTACCACGAGATGGGGATGAGCGCCGGGCAGGCGCGCGCCTTCTACGATTTCACCAATTCGGTGCTGCACAATTCGGCGCTGTGGCTGACCGCGCGCGACATGCGTGGCTGGGCCCGCCCGGCGTACCGGGCCGTGCGCGAGGCGCCGCGACCCGTTCGGCAACCGGCCCCGCAGCTGGTCTATGCCGACATGACTTTCTCTTGACGGCAGCCGCGCGCTTGCTTATGCGCGCGCCATTCAAGCGGTCACCCGCCCGGGTGGCCCTTTTTGTTGGTGGCGCGATCCGCTGCCTGAACCGGAAATTTTTGAAGGACACTTCCGATGAAGCGGACTTTCCAGCCCTCGAACCTCGTGCGCGCCCGTCGCCATGGTTTCTTCGCGCGCAAGGCGACCCCGGGTGGCCGCAAGGTGCTGCGCGCCCGCCGTGCCCGCGGCCGCAAGAGCCTTTGCGCGTAGTCTGATTGACCCTCAGACGCCGGGCGGCGGACGTGCGCCCGCCTTGGCTTCGCGGCATAGGCCGCGGCGGGCAGTCGCCCTTGCGGGCTCCCATCCGGGAGCCCGTTAGCGTATCTGGCGAATCATGAAGCGCGATCTCGCCGTCATCCGCAAGCGGAGCGACTTCCTTGCCGCGAATCGCGGGCTGCGGATCGAGCGTCCCGGTTTCGTGCTGCTCGCCCGTCCCAATGCGGGGCGCGGCAAGCGCTATGGCATCACCGTGACCAGGAAGATCGGCAATGCGGTGGTGCGCAACCGGATGAAGCGGCGCTTTCGCGAATTGCTGTGGGCGGCGCTGCCCGAACAGGGCCTGCCCGATCACGACCATGTGCTGATCGGACGCGAGGGCGGGGTGGAACGCGATTTCGCCCAATTGCGCGAGGAACTGTCCGCCGCGCTCGCCCGCGTCGCCCAGGGCAAGGGCGACCGCCCGCGCCCGCCGCGCAAGCCCCGGAGCCGCCGCGCATGAAATACCTGCTCATCCTCATCGCCCGCGCCTGGCAGTGGGGCCCCAGCCGGATCCTGCCGCCGTCCTGCCGCTATGCCCCCTCGTGCAGCCAGTATGCGATCGAGGCGCTGGGCAAATATGGTGCGATCAAGGGTGGATGGCTGGCGATGAAGCGTATAATGCGCTGCCACCCATGGGGCGGGCATGGCTATGATCCGGTGCCATAGCGGCGCTGTCTTGAAAGCCTAATACACCTCCCCACATTCTGACCTTCGCCCACATTCTGACCTTCGCCCACATTCTGACCTTAGACTGACTACGACGGGACCGACCTTGCACAACCAGCGTAACCTGATCCTGGCCATCGCCCTCTCCCTGCTGCTGCTGATCGGCTGGGATTATGCGATGCAGTATTTCTACCCGCAGCCCGAACAGGCGCCGGTCACGCAGCAGGCCGGGCAGCCGGGCGAGCCGGTTCAGCCCGACAAGACCTCGCATTCGCGCACCGGCGGGCTGGTCGATCCGATGGCGCAGGCGCTGGAGAAGACCGAGCTCACGACCGCGCTGGCCTCGCCCGAGCGGGTGAAGATCGACGCCCCGCGCCTTGCCGGTTCGATCAGCCTGAGGGGCGGCATGGTCGACGATGTGGTGCTCAAGGATCATCGCGCGACGGTCGACAAGGGCAGCGGCCCGGTCCGCATCCTCTCGCCCAACGGCACCCAAGCGCAATATTTCGCGCAGTTCGGCTGGGTCGGCGCGAACCTCAAGGTTCCCGGCCCCCGGACGCTGTGGCAGGCCGATGGCCGGGTGCTGACGCCCGCAACCCCGGTCACGCTGAGCTGGGACAATGGCGAAGGGCTGACCTATTCGATCCGCTACGGCATCGATGCCGATTACATGATCACCGCCGAACAGGCGGTGGTGAACAGCGGGCCCGACCCGGTGGTGGTGCAGCCCTTCGGCCTGATCAACCGCACCAGCAGGACCGCGAGCCAGGACATCTGGAACGCGCATTCGGGCCCGATGGGCGTGTTCGGCGACGTCGCCGACTATGACGTGAACTATTCCGACCTCGACGAGGAGGGGAAGGCCGTTCCCGAAGGCCGCACCGACTGGGCCGGCTTTACCGATATCCACTGGCTTTCCGCACTGGTCCCGCAGGCGGGCAGCGCGCCCGAAACCACGTTCCGCGCGATGGGCAACGAAATCTACCGCGCGGACATGGTCTATGAAGCGGCGACCATCCCGGTGGGGGGCAGGCTGTCCACCGCGACCCGGCTCTATGCCGGGGCCAAGAACAGCGTGATCCTCGACCGTTACGAAGACAGCGGCATCGAAAAGTTTGGCCTGGCCATCGACTGGGGCTGGTTCCGCTGGTTCGAAAAGCCGATGCTGTGGCTGCTGCGCCAGCTGTTCGACGCGGTCGGCAATTTCGGCATCGCGATCATGCTGCTGACGCTGATCGTGCGCGCGATCATGTTCCCGATCGCGCAGAAGGGCTTTGCCAGCATGGCCGCGATGAAGGCCATCCAGCCCAAGATGAAGGAAATCCAGGAGAAGCACGCCGACGACAAGCCGCGCCAGCAGCAGGAGATCATGGAGCTGTACAAGCGCGAGAAGGTCAATCCGCTGGCCGGATGCCTGCCCATGCTGTTGCAGATCCCGGTGTTCTTCGCGCTCTACAAGGTGCTGATCCTGGCGATCGAGATGCGCCACCAGAAGTTCCTGTGGATCGGCGACCTTTCCGCGCCCGACCCGGCCAATCTTGCCGCGCTGCTGTCGCTGGGCGGGATTACCGTGCCGGCCTGGCTGATGTTCATCTTCGGCCTCGGCGCGCTGGGCGTGCTGCTGGGCGTCACCATGTGGCTGACCTTCCGGCTCAACCCCAGCGCGGTGGACCCGGTCCAGCAGCAGGTGTTCAGCATCATGCCCTGGGTGCTGATGTTCGTGATGGCGCCGTTTGCCGCGGGCCTGCTGCTCTACTGGGTAACCTCGAACATCCTCACGCTGGCGCAGCAGAAATACCTCTATTCGAAGCACCCGCAGCTCAAGGCCAGCACCGAGTCGGAAAAGGCCAAGGCCGCGGGATGACCGAAGAGGAGTTCCTCACGCTCGAGCAGCGGGCGAACAGGCTGTTTTCGGGCCGGGTGGAATTCCTGCTTTCGGCCCCGCAGCTCAAGTTCCTGCCCGAACCCGACGTGCCCGAGATCGCGTTCTGCGGACGCTCGAACGTGGGCAAGAGCACGCTGCTCAACGCGCTCACCGGGCGCAAGGCGATCGCGCGCGCCTCGGTGACGCCGGGCCGCACGCAGGAGCTCAATTTCTTCGAGGTCGGCGAACCGACGCTGTTCCGCCTGGTCGACATGCCCGGCTACGGCTTCGCCAAGGCGCCGGTGAAGGTGGTCGAGAAATGGAAGGCGCTGGTGCGCACCTATCTGCGCGGCCGCGCGGTGCTGGCGCGCACGCTGGTGCTGGTCGATGCCCGCCACGGCCCCAAGGAGGTCGACCGCGAGATGATGACAATGCTCGACGAGGCGGCGGTCGGCTATCGCGTGGTCCTGACCAAGGCCGACAAGATCAAGGCGAGCGAGCTGGAAACGGTCCTCGCCGCGACCCGGGCCGAGGCGAGGAAACACATCGCCGCCTATCCCGAAGTCCACGTGACCAGCGCCGAAAAGGGCATGGGCATCGGCGCGCTCAGGGCGGCGGTGCTGGCCGACGCGGGGGTTTGACCGGTAGCCCCGGGGCAAGGGGCCGTTGCCCCCTGCTCAGGATTGCACACGACGGGCGGCAAGCTCGCGGGCGACCACCGCCCCGACCGCCAGCGCCACCAGTCCCTCCAATACGATCGATGCAGCCAGCGCGGCCAGGATCAGGAGGGCGAATATGAGCAGGACATGGCGCCCCGGCCCTCGAGCAGGTGCCTGTCGCGCACCAGCCAGAGGCCGAACATATAGAGCGCCAGCGGGACGCCGACGGCAAGGTCGCCCGTGGCGAGGCTGGCTTCGGCCTTGCCCGCAACGATGTCGACCAGCAGCGAGAACCCCGCCCCGACCGAAGCGACCGCTCCGAAGATAAGGACGTGTCCGTATCCCCACGCGAGCGCGTCGGGGAGCTTATGGCTGTGCAAGTGGCGTCCGCCCGGGAAGTAGAGCCACCACATGGCCCCGGTGACCACGAGCGCGGACATCGCAATGTGGACGAAGCCTATCTCGAAGTCGCCCGAACCGGCCGTTCGCAGCGAAAGTGCCGCGGCCAGCAGCACTTCGCCCAGGACGATGATCGTCAGGAGTCCGTAGCGTTCCTCGATATGGTCGTGATGCCATGGCGTGTTGGCCCGGCGTTCGGCAAGGATGGGCACCACTAGTTCGAGCACGAAGCCGGCCGCGATAGCCCCTATCAGCAGTCGTTGGGGTAGCGCGGGCAACGCCAGCATCGAGGCCCAATAGGACTGGACCAGAACCAGTCCGGCTGCATAGATCAGGCTGGTCGAGCGTCGTGCGGGGTCGCCGCGGGCTGCCCTGAGCCAGAGGAGGGCGAGCGGCAGGCGCATGACGACATAGCCGACGATGACGAGGCGCAGGTCCAGGTCGTCGAACAGGGCGTCGATGCCGCTCGCGACCGTCACCGCGCCGCCGATGATGACGAAGGTGGCCATACGAAACACCGCGTCGTTGTTGTCATAGGCAGACGCGAACCAGGTGTAGTTCATCCACGCCCACCAGACCGCGAAGAAGGCTATCGCGAATTTGACGATGGCGTCCACCGCGTGCCCCTCCGCCAGCCCGTGGTGCAGGCCCGCGGCACAGGCGGCAATCGCGATTACCGTGGCGAGGTCGAACAGCAGTTCGAGCGGCGTCGAGGCGCGGTGCACTTCCGCGGGATCGCGGGGCGGCATGACATCCACGAATTTGACCATTGTCCGCTCCCGCCCCGCTTGTGCGTTACTTGGTGGTATAGCCGCCGTTGACGAGGATCGTCTGGCCGCTCATCCACCAGCCGCCCGATACCATCATCAGGACCCAGGGCACGATATCCTCGATATCGGTCAGCCCGGTTTTCGAAAAGCTCGAAAGCGATGCGGCGCCCTCGTGATAGGCCTGCGCCTCTTCCGCTTCCTGACCATAGAAGAACGGCGTGTCCATCGGTCCGGGACCGATCGCATTGACCGAAATGCCGCGTGCGCCGAATTCCTTGGATGCCGCGCGGGTGAAATGTTCGACCGGGGCCTTCATGCCCGCATAGGTCGAATAGAACGGGGTGAAGGCGCCGAGCAGCGAGGTGACGATGGTCAGGATCTTGCCGTTGTCGTTGAGGGTCCTGCCCGCTTCCTTGATGAAGAAGAAGGCCGATTTGGAGTTGACCGCCGCCATCACGTCGTATTCCTCTTCGGTGATCTCGAGCATCGGCTTTTTCAGGACCATGCCGACGGTATTGATGGCGATGTCGATCCTGCCAAGCGCCGACTCCGCATCGGCGAACAGCTGCTCGTTGGCCGCCGCCGTGGTGAGATCCGCCTGCAACAGCGCCACTTCGGCGCCATGTGCGCGGACTGCCGCTGCGGTTTCTTCGGCTGCGGCCCGGGTGGCATCGCTGTTGTAATGGATGGCGATGGCCTTGGCGCCGGCGGCCGCCAGTTCGCGCGCGACGAGGCCGCCGAGATTCTTGGCGCCTCCAGCGATGAGTGCGGTTTTTCCTGCGATCGAATGATTTGCCATGGGGATCTCCGTGTTCGGTCCGTAAACTCTACGGGGGTTCCGTCTACGGATAATGAGGCGAAATCCGAATTGACTGTTCGGAAATGCCAAACAATAATCGCGGCATGGACCATTTGCGCGACTATCGAGCCTTGGTCGCCGTCATCGATGCGGGCAATTTCACCGCGGCCGCCGCGCTGCTGGGCCTGCCGCGTTCGACGCTCTCGACGATCATCTCCAGTCTCGAAGATCGGCTTGGCGCCCGCTTGCTCCATCGCACGACCAGAGCCGTGACGCCGACCGAGGAAGGCCTGCGACTGGCGCATCGTGCACGTGGCGTGATCGACGAAGCGCACGGCCTCGAAACCATGTTCAGGAAGGGGACGGCGATATCCGGCAGGGTGCGCATGAGCATGCCGGGCCGCATCGCGCATCACATCGTCATTCCAGCCCTGCCTCGCTTCCTCGAGGAGCACCCCGACCTGCTGCTCGACCTTCGTATCTCCGATGATCGGCTCGACCTCGTATCCGAAGGGCTGGATTTGGTCCTGCGTGTCGGAATGCTCGAGGATTCGAGCCTGATCTGCCGGCGGCTGACCATGCTGCGCTTCGTCAATTGCGCGGCGCCGGTTTATCTCGAGCGGTGCGGAACGCCGGCCAGCTGCAAAGAACTGTCGCACCATCGCGCCGTGTCCTATGGTCGACCCGAAGCGGGGGGCTGGGTTTCAATCGCATTCGGCAAGAGGGAGGTGCGTCTCAAGGCAAGCCTGGCGGTCGATTCGACCGAGGGCTATTGTCGCGCAGGCCTGACGGGCCTCGGGATCATCTCGCTGCCCCGCTTCGATGTCGAACAACACCTGGCCGAAGGAGACCTGATCGAGGTCCTGCCCGACCATCCGCCGGAACCGTCGGACATGGCCATTCTCTATGCGAGCCGGAAGCACCTGCCGTTGAGGATCGAAACGGTGCGCGACTGGCTGAGCCGGTTGATCGCAGCCAGGGTCACACGCCGGTAGGCTTGCGTGATGCAGGCCATGTCCGGACCCGGCCGGAACGGGCGGATCGACGCTTGTCGCACGCCTGGTGCAATCCCGTTACCGCGCAAACAGCATGGCGTCGCTGGCGAAGGCCTTCATCTCGAGCGCGTTGCCGCTGGGGTCGCGCAAGAACATCGTTGCCTGTTCGCCCGGCTGGCCCTTGAAGCGGATGGTCGGGGCGATGGCGAATTCGACGCCCGCCGCCGCCAGCCGGTCGGCCAGCACCTGCCAGTCCTCCATCCGCAGCACGATGCCGAAATGCGGCACCGGCACGCCGTGGCCGTCGACGTGGTTCTCTGCCCGGTCGCCCGCCTGTCCGGGGGCGAGATGCGCCACGATCTGGTGGCCGTAAAAATCGAAATCGACCCACTGGTCCGAACTGCGCCCTTCGGCGCAGCCCAGCATCCCGCCATAGAAGGCGCGCGCCGCGGCAAGGTCGTCGACGGGGAAGGCGAGGTGGAAGGGGCGCAGGCTCATGCCCGCCTTCTATCGTTGCGCAGGGCATTTTCCTACAGGGGGTCGGGCGTGCCAGCCTGCGCGCATGCAGTCCGAAATCACCCCCCGAAACGCCCGTGTCATCTTGGCGGATGTTAGATGACACAAGGTTTTAGAGTGGCGGTGTGCGGGATTTTTTGGGCTTGCCCGGGAATGTGCGGACCAAAAATGGCGGTTTTCTGCGGGCTTGCGGGGTAGGCACCCAAAAACCGGAGATCGCGGCCTGTGTCTAGAGTCATGGTGAATTTAGACGATGATCTGCCACGATGGGCTGGAGTGACCCGATTTGATGGTTTGAGCCTCTGATGCCCGGGAATTCGCCATTTTTGACCCTATAACAGGCCCTTGAAGAGCCTCTCAGGGGTGTTCGAGAGGCCCGCAAACCGGGACAGAACTGGGGCATTCGCCCGCGAGTACGTCGATCAGCCGGAAACCCTAGGAAATCCGCCGCTTTCGCTCCTACATCGCCTGCGGTTCGGTGCGATCGAAGTGGGCGCGTTTTTACAGCGGGTCTGTCACCAAGTCCCAACGGCATGGGCACCATTCCTGAGCACATTCCGGGAGCGGTAGCGGCCAGCGATCGCCTGCCGGCATGACAGCCCCGTTGAGCCGCCGCGCATCTTCGCACAGCCATTGACCGCAAGCCGCGAAAGTAACCTGGCTAGTCAATTGCGACCAGTGCGGCTCCTGATCATCGAACTGCTCGCGGGAAAGATTGAAGTAGGCTCGCAGGTGGGTGGCCTTCTGGACGTGGTAGGGATCGGAGAGGCCCTTCTCGCTCAGCAGCGGCTGGATTTCGCTGAGGCGGAACATCGAAGAGGACAGGCCACGCGGCCAGCGATCGCGGTACATGGCGAGCAACTGCTCGAGCGCGTCGATCCTGTAGTATCCGAGCGTCTCGATCGCCTCGCGCAGGTGATGCTCGAACCTATCGGGCATCGGCTGCGAAATGATGAAACTGGCCATCGAGCAGGATGGCCGGCTAGAACTTGGTCTGCAGATCAGGAAAGCCCGAAAAGGGATACGCTTCGCAGGTTCCGGTGTACTTTAATATCACGTTCAACTCCGGCCGCCCCGGAGTGCGCCAAGCTGATGTTCCCGCGTATTCACCCGTCTCGCGGTTGATCGAAATTCGGATGAAACTGTCCTCTGAAGGTGTGTCGACACGCTTATCGGTCAAGGTCAGGCTACCGGGCTGGATGCTAGCGATGTCGAACAGGGCACGGCACTTCTGCTCGCAGTATTTGCCTCTCTCCAGATCGAAGCGAAGGTGGGTCTCAAAAGGCTCAGATTTATCGCCGGTAGTCGACGATGACTTCAGGGTGCCCTTGCAGATCAGGTCGAACTGCTGGCCTGCGGCGAGGGCGGCCGGGGCCATCAATAGGCTGGCCAAAGCGGTAATCCGGGCGAGTTTCATAGCTTCCTCTGGACTGCGACGACGCGGCCGATGATCTCGATCTCGCCGTCAAAGGCGGTGAAGGGGGAGAACTCCTTCTTGTCGGACCATACCTCGACACCGCCGCCAGGAACAGGGCGGAGGCGCTTGATCATGCCACAATCGGCATAAGTCAGTACCCAGATGCGGTCTGCGCTTGTCAGCTGGCGCTGATCGGTATCGATCAGCAGCAGATCGCTGTCGTAAAGGGTTGGCTCCATGCTGTCGCCAATGCCCTGAGCGAAGAAGAGCTTGTCCGGCGTGGAGCGGGTGTAGCGGCGCAGCCAAGCGCGCGGGAAATGATGCACTTCCTCAGTGACCGGAACATCAAGGTATGTCGCGCCCATACCATAGCTGAGGTCGATCTCCCGCACCGGGACGAGGTCGGGTTCCTCGAAGCTGGCAAGCGCGGCGGCACCGGCCCGGGTCCAACCCGGAAACTTGGGAAAGGCATCATGCAGCTTTTCCAAGGTGACTTGGCTGAGGCGAGCCTCGGCATTGCCGTTTTTCATGCGCTGAATCGTTCGGGGGTTAACCTTCGCCCTCTGCGCCACTTGAGCCGAAGAAACCCCCGCGTAGTCCACGAGCGCGCGGATCAGCACCATGTCTTCCTCTAGCCCGGACATGATGCTGCGCTACCAACCGCAGGGCGTAATTGAACGCGGAAAAACATTCGTTGTGATGCGTAATTAATTACGCTACCTCGCTGTGTATGGAACAGCAAACAGTCGTCAGGGAAATCGAGGCGCGGGCGAAAGCCTCCCGGATTTCTATCGCCGAGCTCTGCCGCCGCGCAGGCATCTCCCCGGACACCTTCTTCAAGTGGCGCAAGACGCCGCGGAATCCTGACCCGGTGGGGGCGAATTTTCATTCGGTCGAGGCGCTCTTTCGCGAGCTGAACAAGATCGAGGCGGATGACGCCAAGCGGCTTTCGGGTTGCGGGAAGGCGGTGGCGGCATGAACCGGCACGGTCTCTCCGACAGCGGCTTCGCTGACACTGGCGTGATCCGCCCACTGATCCGCCGGATCGCGCTGAAGAGTGCGATTGGCGATGCGCGCGGTTCAATCGAGGCACTTCTCGACCTCATGAATGAGCATCGCGAGCCGCTGCGCGGCGACGGGGCGACCTTGGTCGAGCAGGGCATCGGCTTGGCCGCCTGCGATCAGGAGGGCGGCGTCGGTGGCGCTGCGATCGACCGCCGCGAAGGCCACGCACTGCGCGAGGACGAGCTGCTGGAGGGCGTAAAGCTGGTCACGCAGCTGCTCGACCGCATCGAGATTGGCATTCGGTATGGGCTGTTCTCCTGTGCAAGTGACGAGGAGGCTAACCGGCCTGTCGGCCATGCGCATCGTCTATGTGGGGGTGCGAAATGAACGCTGCCCCGCTGCTCACCGGCGCGCAGCTGCTGGAGCTTTCACCCGCTGACATCTTGATTCCCGAGCGGATCGGCTTCTTGCACGAGGACAAGGCCGCCGCGCTTGGCCGCCTGATGGCGGTCGATGGCCAGCGCGATCCGATCAAGGTGGTGCGCAACCTGCCGTCCAAGACGGTCGAGGCCTGTGTTGCCGAGGGAAAACGGCCGTGGTGGCTCGTCACCGGGATGCACCGGCTGATGGGCGCGACCTATGAGGGCATCACGGTCTTCGCGATCGAGGTAAAGGGCAAGTCAGAAGACCTCGCCGATCTGGAGGCGTCCGAGAACCGCCACCGTCGCCCGCTGGGGCTGATTGAACGCGCTAAGTTCACAGCAGCGCTGGTGACCGCCGCGCAGGAGCGGATCGCCCGCGCGCATGGCAATCTCGACCAGTATCAGCGCGGCGCGAAGGCCCGATGGGACCGCGTGAAGCACTTCGAAGAGACCGCTCAGGCGGCTCTCAGGGATGAGACCGAGGATGCTTGTGCCACGATGGCACAAGCATACGGGTGGGAGGAATCGGTCGGCGAAGCGCTCGACATGTCGCGGCGCACGATCCACCGCGATCTGGCGCTCTCGCGCCTCGTGATCGAGCCTTTCCCGGATCTTGCTGAGGCGTTGGCAAAGCACCCGGTGGTGGGAAACAACGGCAAGCAGCTGCAGGATCTCGTCGACCTGAAGGACGAGCGCATCCGCCGCAAGGTAATCGAGGCGCTGCTCGCCGATCCCGAGATCGGGGTCGAAGATGCCAAGATCGCGGTGGGTGTGGGGCCTGCGGTGCCTCTGGCAACGCCGGTGGCGCATCAGAAGCACTACAATGCGATCGAAGGCGCGTGGTCGCATCTCAGCATCGAGCAGAAGCGCCAGTTCGTGCCGAAGCTCGCCTCGATGCTCAGCACTCCGGCTCTGAAGCGGGCGTTGCGCGACCGGCTCAACGAGGAGCTGGGCGATGCCTGACCGCCGCAGGATCACTGATGTTGAGGGTCTGACGCAGATTCACCTCAACTATCGCGACGCTGTCCGTCCGATCGTGAGTGAGCCGCTGTGCTTCGACATCATCTGGGCCGATCTCATCGTCGATGCGCTGCAGTTGGTGACGCCGGACGAGCTTGCGGCTGCCATGATCCGAGCAGGTGTCGATGCAGACGGCGCGCAAGATATCGCCGAAACGCTGTCGAGCGTCGGTTTGAGCTTTGATGGAGCGCCCGACTGATGCGCGGTGAAATCTCCTCCGGCAAGCACTCCAAGCGCCATCCGCTCGACTGGTATGTCGATGAGTTCTGGTGCGCGGACCAGCTGGCGCTGGCGCTGGGTGATCTGGCGCTGGAGCAGGACGAGGGCCTCGCGATCTGGGATCCGTGCTGCGGCATGGGCAACACCCTGCTCGCCGCTCACGATCTGGGCTTTGCCACCTACGGATCGGACCTGGTCGAGAACGTTGCCTACCAGAACTTCGGTTCGGGCGCGCCGATGATCTTCCAGCCCGGCGACTTCCTCGAGCAGACCGCCGCGCCCGCGCCCTGCAGCATTATCTGCAACCCGCCTTACAGCTATGTGAAGGGCATCGCAGAGGCGTTTGCGCGGCATGCGCTGACGCTGTCGTCGCGCCGGGTCTGCATCCTGATGCCGAGCAAGTGGCTCGCCTCTCAGGCGCGCTATCGGCTGTTCTCCGATCACCCGCCGCAGGCGGTGCTGCATCTGTGCCAGCGGCCTTCGATGCCGCCGGGCGACCTGATCGCGGCGATGGGCAAGCGCGCCTTCAGCGGCGGGATGACCGATTATTGCTGGATCGTTTGGGACGTGAAGCGCCCGACCAAGGCCGGGCAGACGCGCACGATCTGGCTGCCGCCTGTGCACCGCAATCCCGAAATCCTGTCGCTCGAGGAGGCACTGCGATGCCCGATGTGATCTGCTGGCCGCGTGTGGCCTGGGAGCTGACCCATTGAGCCGCGTACCGAGCGAGGACGCTATCGCACGCGAGATGAAGGAGACCGGGTTCGACCGGCTCCCGGCGATCCGGCGCATCCAGCAGCGCGCAGTGATCCTGCGGGAAATGAGCCTGCGTGAGCGGCAGGAGCGCGCGGCATGATCAGCCTGACCCTGCGCCAGCAGGACGTGCTGCGCTTTATAATAGGTTTTCAGCAAGCGAAGGGATTCAGCCCGAGCTTCAGGGAAATCGCCCAAGGTGTCGGCAACAGGGCCGTGTCCAGGGTGGCGTTGCATCTCGATGTCCTCGAAGAGCGCGGTGCGATCCGCCGCCTTGCGAGCCGCGCCCGCGCGATCGAGGTGCTGGTGCAGCTGCCGATCCCGCACGCGTCGGATGGTGCGCCGCTTTACCACGTTCGGACCGAGGAGGCGCTGGCATGAAGCTCCTCTCCGAGCGCGAGCAGGACGTGCTGCGTTACATCATCGGCTTCAAGGAGAGCTTCGGCATCGGGCCGACGATCCGCGAAATCAGCGCGGCCTCCATCGTACGTGCCCGGCCTGGGTTCGATGCCAGCTTCACGGTGAGGTCGCTCGAGAAGCGCGGTGCGATCCGCCGGATGCCTTACCTCACCAGGAGGATCGAGGTGATGCAGCCGATCGCGATCCCGCGTGCGCCTGAGGGCGAGCCACTGCACCTCGTCCGCATCGAAAGGCTGGGCTGATGGCATACGAATCCCCCATAAATGAATGGGACGAGCTGCAGGCTGGTCAGCTCGCCGAGCTGGAGCTGGCCCAGATCGCGCTGTTCGGCCGGCCGCCGTGCTCGTCGCGCGAGCTGGATCTGGCGCGGCGCGATGCGATGCGGGCGATGGTCACCGGCCTGCCCGATCCGCGCGATGTGGCCGCCTATCTCGAAACCGCCGATCCCGAGGCGGCCGAAACACTCAAGCAGGCGTGGATCAGCAACAAGCAGCCCTACGCCGGGACATGGCGGGTGGCGGACTGTGCCAGCACGCCGGTGCTGCGCGCGATGGGGCTGGTCGGGTGGATCGGCAGGGGACGCGGGATGGGATGCTCGGTCAGCGGGTTCGGCCTGCTGGTACGCAAGATGATGATCTTCGATGTCGATAGCCGGAAAGGAGATGCGTGATGCCGCGTTTTGCCAGCAAGGCCGAATACTACCGCCACCACCGCAAGGTGATCGAGCTGGCGCTCGCGCTGGGCGTCACGCCGATCGAGGCCGAGGCGCGGATGAAGGCGGTCGAGGCACGTGAGCGGCACCGCGCCAAGATGGCCCGCCGGGGCCTGCGTTCGGAACTGCCGCCGTTGAGCCTTCAGCCCGATCAGGCGCAGCCGGTCACCTTCGACCAGTTCGGTGCCCGCTGGATGATGCGGGACTGAGCGATGGGCGCAGCAAAGCCTTGCCTCGGATATCCGAGCCGCACTGCCGCCGTGCTTGGCCTGCGCCAGCAGGGGCTGACCACCAACCAGATTGCCCAGGCTATCGGCATCAGTCTGAAAACTGTCGCGGCTCTCGAGTGCGGATCGGGCAGGCCTCGGCGCGAGCGGAGTGACTACCAGTATCTCGGGAGAGCGATGCTTGTGCCAACTGATGTTCTCAACGCTCTGGGACCGCATGCCGCCAAGAGGGGCGTCACCGTGAACAGCCTCGCCCGCCTGATCGTCTGCACCGTCGTCGACGAAGGGATGATCGACGCGGTGCTGGATGATGGCGCGGAATGGGGGCAATCGTGAGCCAGGTCTTCCTGACCCGGCACGCGATCAAGCGTTACCGCGAGCGAGTGGCTGATGTGCCTGCGGCTGCAATCTGGCAGGCGCTGGACTGCCGGGCGGTGCGCATCGCGATCGAGTTCGGCGCGCGTTACGTCCGGCTCGGAAGCGGCCAGCGGGTGGTGCTCGAAGAGAACCGCGTCGTCACGATCCTGCCCCGCGGTCACCAACCCGGTCGCCTCGATCCGGCCCGCGACGGTCTCTACGACGACGGCGATGCGGCATGAGCCTCGGCAAGCTCTTCAAGGTCGAGGTGACGCCGACGCCCGCGATGCTGGCCGAGCTGGAGGAATTTGTATTCTTCGCGCAGCGGCCTGCCGCACCCGATCCGAAGGTCACCGGCTATTACGACCAGCGCGGCAAGCTTCGCCGGGTCGTCGCGCGCTATCCTGATGGCTGGCGCGCGCAGATCAACATTGATCGCAACGGCTACATCACCAGTTCGCGGGCAAGCATCTCCCTCAAGGTTAAGTGTGGGGAGGCCGATGCCTAAGCGCCCGCCCTTCCCCCGGATCAACTGCTGCATCAAGGGCTGCAAGCGCGGCACGACCACGTGCGAGCCGGGCGGCAGGATTATTTGCGGTAAGTGCTGGCGTCGGGCCCCGAAGGGCATGCGCACGCTCGCCTCGATGTGGCGCGCCCGTGCAAACCGCTTTGAGAAGAAGGGCGATCACGAGCGCGCGGAGCTCGCTAAGCGCTGGGCCAGTCGCGCATTCGAGAACATCCGCAAGCTGCTTTGCGGCGAGACCGAACAGGCCTCTGGCCTCGATCCTCTCATGGCGGAAGAGCTACGCAAGGCGGGGCTGCTCTGATGCCCAAGGCTAAGCCCCATCCGGGCCAGCTGCCCTTTGACTTCGCGGCTCCCGCGCCTGCCAGAGGTGTGGCCGAGCTTGCCGGGCTGGAACGGCAGATCGCCGAGCTGGTCGGCCGCGTGCTCGCCAGCGATCCGCGCTCGCGCGAGGAAATCGCGGGCGCGATGAGCGCCGTGCTCAACGATCAGGTCAGCAAGGCGATGCTCGATGCCTACGCCAGCGGCGCGCGCCCAGACCACAAGGTGCCCGCCTCGCGCCTGTTCGCGCTGCTGGTGGTGACTGATCGGCAGGATCTGCTCGATCCGATTATGCGCAAGCTCGGCGCGGCGCTGCTGGTCGGCGACGAGGTCAAGACCGCTCGGCTCGGCCAGGTCGAGACCCTGATCCAGCAACTGCAGGATGAACGCCGCCGGCTGCGGAACGAAACCACCCCGATCAGAGAGGGCAACGAATAATGGCCGAGTTCAAGCGCCCTACCGCTGCGCTGCTTGAGGGCGGGAGGGCCGCAAACCTGATCCCGAACGAAGACGAAGTTTGGTTCACCGCCTCCGAGCTGGAAGACCTCGGCCTGCCAGGCCTGCCGGGCGACAAGCGCTCTATCAACCGGCGCGCCCAGGCCGAACGCTGGGCCACCCGGATCGGCCCGGACAGCCGTCTGTTGGTGCGCAAGCGCGCCGGGCGCGGCGGCGGGGTGGAATTTCACGCGAGCCTGCTGCCCGGCGAAGCGCGGATCGAGCTGGCCCGGCGCGGCATCATCCGCACCCGCCCGCAGGAAGCGAGCAGCGGGCGGGACACCGCCTGGGCGTGGTTCGACAAGCAGAGGGGCAAGGTGAAGGCCGAGGCGGAGTGCCGCCTCGATATCGTCAACGCGATCGAGCTGTTGTGCGCAGGCGGGGCAAGCCGCACCGCCGCGGTCGCCGCCGCATCGTACGATTCCGGCGTCGGCCGATCGACGCTGTGGACGTGGCTGCGCGCCGTCGAAGGCATCCCGCGCGCCGATTGGCTGGTCGCGCTCGCCCCGCGCCGTCAGGGCGGCGGTGCCGAGGCCGAAATCCACCCCGATCTATGGATCGCCTTCGTCAGCGATTACCTGCGCGCATCAGCGCCGACGCTGACCAGCTGCTACTACCGCGTTGCCCGGATGGCCGAGCAAAGAGGCCTCTTAATGGCCTCTGAGCGCACTTTCCGCCGACGCATAGAGAGGCAATATCCCGCCGCCGTGCTGACCCTTAAGCGCGAGGGCGAGGAAGCCCTGCGCCGCTCGATCCCGGCGCAGCGCCGCAGCGTTGCCGATCTGCGCGCGCTCGAATGGGTCAACATCGACGGGCACAAGTTCGATGTCTTCGTGAAGACCGCCGATGGCCGCGTGATCCGCCCGATCATGGTGGCGATTCAGGACATCTACAGCCGCAAGATCCTCGCCTGGCGTTTGGGCGGAGAGGAAAGCGCGATCCAGACGCGGCTGACCTTCGCCGATCTGTTCCGAAACTTCGGAATCCCGGCACACTGCACGCTCGATAACGGGCGCGCCTTCGCATCTAAATGGATCACCGGGGGCGCGAAAAGCCGGTTCCGGTTCAAGATCAGGCCCGAGGAACCGACCGGCCTGCTGACCGGGCTGGGCGTCCGTATCCACTGGGCGCTGCCGTTCCGGGGCCAGTCCAAGCCGATCGAACGCGCCTTCCGCGATCTGTGCGACAGCATCGCCAAGCATCCGGCCTGCGAGGGCGCCTACACCGGAAACAGTCCGATGGCGAAGCCCGAGAATTACGGCAGCCGCGCGGTCGAATGGGACCGGTTCGCCGCACTGGTCGACGACGAAATCGCGGCGCACAACGCCCGCGCCGGTCGCCGCACCCAGACGGCCAACGGGCGCAGCTTCGACGAGGTGTTCTTCGAAAGCTACGCCGCCGGCACGATCAGCAAGGTGGCGACGCCGGAGCAACTGCGGATGGCGCTGCTCGCCGCCGATCAGAAGCTGGTGAACCGCCAGACCGGCGAGCTGGAGCTGCACGGCAACCGGTACTGGCACCCCGAGCTGTCCTCGCTGCGCGGGGACCGGGTGACGGTGCGGTTCGATCCCGACAATCTGCATTGTGAAGTCCACGTTTACGATCTGGAAGGCCGCTACATCGTGGCCGCGCCGCTGCTGGTCGATTCCGGCTTTGCCGAAGCTGCCGGGGCCAAGGAAGCGGCCAAGCGCAGCGCCGATTTCAGGAAGGCGACCAAGGCGCAGGCTGCCGCCGCCGATCTGATCGCGCCTGATCAGCTGGCCGATCTGCAGGCTGGCGTAACGCCCGCCCGGGCGCCCGCCGCGGGTGCTGTTCGCCCGGTGCGCCCGGCGGGCCGCGCGGTCGGCATCCCGCGCCCTGAAAGCACCACAGCACCTGCCGAGCCGACGCCGATCAGCACGCTCGAACGGATGCGCCTCGGCCGCGCCAAGCTCGCGGCCTCAAACAACTGACTCGGACCAAGGAGAGCAAGGGATCATGATCAACGTGAAGGACATTCCGGTAGACGTCGAGGAGATGCGGCTGTGGCTCAACGGCTACCGCGAACTGAGCATTCCACCGATGCCGTGGAGCCAGCTGGCCAGGGAATCGGGCATTCCCATGGGCACCATCACCACCTTCGCCGCGGGCACCTATGGCGCGAAAGACGGGGGGACGAACGTCGCGCGCAAAATCTTCCGTTTCCGCCAATCGACCGAGGCGCAGACGATGCGCCAGGACAAGCTGCCGACCGAACCGGGATACTTCGCCACCCGCACCAGCGAGCGCATCCTCGAGCTGCTGGAGATTGCGCACATGGGGCGAATTACGGTGGTCGGCACCGGCCCGGGCACCGGCAAGACGATGACGATCGACGAGTATGCCGAACGCGCCGGGCCGGTCTGGAAGGCGACGATGAAGCCGTCCAGCAACAGCCTGCTGTCTATGATCCAGGCGGTGCTCAAGTCACTCGGCGTGGAACAGCGCCGCCTCTCGACCGCCGATGCCTCGGCCGTTGTGGTCCAGCGGGTGACCGGCCGCCGCGGGCTATTGGTGATCGACGAGGCGAACTGGCTGAGCCTCGAAGCGATCGAGGAGCTGCGCTTCTGGCACGACACCACCGGCGTCGGGATATGCATGCTGGGCAATGATGAGCTGGTCCAGTCGATCCGCACCGGGCGAAAGCGCGACCAGCTCGCCCGCCTGCTCAGCCGCATCGCCAACATGCACGAACAGCGCACTCCGCTGGGCGAGGATGTGACCGCCTTCTGTGATGCGTGGGGAATCGAGCAGCCTGACATCCGCCGCTATCTCGAGAACATCGCGCTGACCCCTGACAGCGGGGGCCTGCGCGAATGCAAGCAGTTGATCGAGGCTGCCACGATGCTGGCGGTAGCCGAGGACCGCGGCCTCTCGATCGCCGACCTGCGCGACGCCCAAAGCGAGCGCGCCACGCGGTGGATCCGGGCATGAGCGGGGCAGAACACACGCCGGGGCATTGGGTCGCGGAATGCGAAGAAGGCAGCTTTGGCGGCGTCGATGCTAATGATGGCCGAGAGTTGGCTCGGCTCTTCGACAAGCGCGGGAACTTCCCGCAGCGCGAAGTGACCCGCTTCCTCGCCCTCTACCGCGAAGCCGCGCGCGAGCTTGATGCCTCCTGCGGCCCCGGCACCGCCCGCTCCGAAGCGATCGGAATGGTGATCACCCTCGGCCTCGCCGCGATCGTCGCGATCGGCCTTGCTGCCATCACAGGAGATGCCTGATGGGACTTTCCGCTGTCCGCGCCGTGCCGGCGCAGTTCCCCGCCAACCCGCACCGCCGCGTGATGCTGGCAAAGATTCACGTGGCGAAGAAGTATCTTTGCCTGGACGAGGACGACTATCGCCAGATCCTGCTCGAGGAGAGCGGGCGGACCAGCGCAGCAGACTGCACCGATGCCGAGCTCGAACGGGTGTTGAAGCGCTTTGAGGCGCTCGGCTTCAAGCCGTTGCCCAAGGCCGGGGCCGGCCTTGGGCGGCGCCCGGCGCAGCATCCGGTCGCGCGCAAGGCGCGGGCGATGTGGATATCGCTCTATCACCTCGGCGCGGTCGAGAGCGCGAGCGAGAAGGCGCTGGAGGCCTTCGCCAAGCGGCAACTGAAGTGCGAGCGGCTCGTCTGGGCCGACCAGCGCCAGGGCTACAAGCTGATCGAGGCGCTGAAGGCCATGGCCGCGCGGCATGGCTGGGACCAGGTCGATGCCAACGGCAACGCCTGGACGGTGCTGAAGCTGAAAGAGCGGTTGTGCGAGGCGATCGTCGTCAAGCTGAAGGCCGCGGGAGAAATCCCGCAGGACTGGACGCTCGATATCGCCGCCTTCCGGCTGTGCGGGATCGAGATCGGCGCGGAAGGTCCGGTCACCGCCGAGGGCTACGACGCGATCGCGCACGCCTTGGGTAAGAAGCTGCGAACAGCGGGAGGAGCGTCATGAACGCCCGCACATCCTTCGAGCGCCCCGCGCCGCTGTGCTACCACGAGGGCGAGGTCAACCGCTGCCCGCGATGCAGCCGCAAGGCCTGGCATGTCGGCCGCTCCAGCGCTGAATGCGCGCACTGCGGCCACCCGCTGCCGCTGGCGCAGGCGACTATCACCGTCGCGCCTGCCGTGCGGGCCGCCGCCGCGCAGTGACCATCCCTGCCGATCATCTTCCCCAAGTGTTGGCCGATATCGCCCGGATAGCGGGCGACGAAGCGGCGCGCCGGGTGGCGGGGGTGGTGGGCGGCACGCGGGTTTACATCCCGCCAGTCCCTGCGTCCGATCACTGGCTCAGCAAGCTGGTCGGGCAGGGCGCGGCGCAGAAAATCGCCGATCATTTCACCGCCGGACTGCTCGGCGCGCGGGTCGATATTCCGCTGGGCGAGACCGGCTTCATCGCCAGCCAACAGGCCCGGATCGATGCCATGATCCTCGCTGGAAGGTCAGAACGTGACATCGTGCTCGCCTGCGGATACACTGGCCGCGGCGTCCGCAAGCGCAAGGCACGCCTTCAGGCGTTGCGCGATTCGCGGCAGGGCAACCTCTTGTGAACCGCAAGGACGGAACGCGTTCCGGGGCGCGGCCAGCACTGAATTACCCCATCGAGCGGTGCTATGACCACCGCGCTCCTCACCGAAAAGACCCTGCTCGAGATCGCCGAGCACGAAGGCCTCGTGCTCGAAGCCTATCTCGACAGTGTCGGGGTATGGACCTGGGGCTTCGGTGTCACCGATGCCAGCGGGCACAAGGTTGGCCGCTACCGCAAGAGCCGATCGACCATCGAACGCGCGGTCGAGGTGTTCGAGTGGCTGCTGCGCACGAAATATCTGCCTGAGGTGCAGCGCGCCTTCAGGGGCCGCGAGCTGACCGAGGCGCAGCTTGCCGCCGCGCTGTCCTTCCACTGGAACACCGGCGCGATCGGCGAGGCCGACTGGGTGCGGTCCGTGCTTGCCGGGGAGCGCCGCACCGCGTGGCTGCAGTTCATGAACTGGTCGAAGCCACGCGAGATCATCGCCCGCCGCAAGGCCGAGCGCGACCTGTTCTTTGAGGGTCGCTGGAGCGGTGACGGTGTCGTTGTTATTTACGAGGAGGTTGATCCCAGCGGCAGGACACGCTGGGCGAGCGCCCGGCAGATCGACATCAGGGATGAAGTCCGCGCCGCGCTGGCCCGCAACGCGCCGGGAATCGGCTGATGTTGCTTGCCCTGAAGCTGTTGGCCTCGGGCGTGCTTGACGCGGTTCCGAGAGGCCTCTCAGCGGCGCTTAAGTGGCTGCTGGCGGACTGGCGCAATGTGGTGGTCGGCACGGTGCTGCCCGCTTTCGCGTGGATGGCGTTGGTCACCGCGCCCGGCCTGCGCGCCGATCTGGCCGAGACCGCAGCCAGCCTCGCCGCCGAACAAGTCGCTCATCTCAGAACGGTCAACAGCTTCCGCGCCGCCTCCAGGCAAGCCCAACAAGAGGCCGAGGCGAATGCCCTGCGGGTCGCCCGCCAACAGGAGATCGTCACCCATGAAACGCTCGCCAACCTGCGCAACGATCGCGCTGCCCTGCGCGCTCGCTTTGTCCGCCTGCGGGACACAGCCAGAAGAACCCCGGTCTATCCCGGCCGTGCCGACCCAGCTGGTCTGTCCGGCCCCGCCGGCGCCGCCGGCAGAGCTGCTGCAACGTCCGCGGATCAAGACCTTCGCCCCGCCGGAAACCTGAGCCCGCAGCCCGCCTGCCCGATTGGCCTGGTCTGCCTGTCGATCGACGAGGCCGAGGCCGCGAGCGAGGACGCCCATCGCCACAACCGGCTGATCGACTGGGTGATCGCTCAATCCGCCGTCCGCTTCACGCGGGAGACGTCCCGTGATGAGTGAGGAGCGCGGGCTTGAGCGTGCGGAGGATTTTCAACGCCAGCAAGACGAGCTGCGCGTCGCGAGAATTCGCGCCAGGCTCGAGACCTGCGGCGATGAGTTCTGTCGCGAATGCGGCGACCCGATCGAGGAAGAACGCCGCGTCGCCCTGCCTTCGGCGATCTGCTGCGTTGCCTGCCAAAACATTATCGAGCGGCGGCGGAAAGGGCTGCGATGATCGAGCCTGTTTCGTTTGCCAAGTTCTTCAGCGTCTGGCTGCCGGCCGTCGCCTTTGCGGTGGTGATGCCTGATATGCAGACCCCGCTCGGCGATCGCTTCCTGATCGATGCCTGGGGCCTGCCGATCCCGGTGGTGACCTGCATCCTCGGCCTCGTCGGCATCATCGCAGCGCGGCCCTTCACCGTCCGGGCCGAGGCCGGCCTCGGATGGAAACTGCGCCTGCTCGTCACCTTCATCATGCTCGTCGTCGTCCAGCTGTGGATCATCGAGAGCCGCCCGGGCTGGCTATTCGCCTTCGTGGTCGCCATCGGGCTCGGCTTTTCCGGTTTCTCCCTGCTCGAACTGTTCGGTGAGCAGGTGAAGGACTTTATGCGCCGTGCCTTCGCCGGGGCGTTTTCAACCATCGGAAAAGGACCAACTGGCCCATGACCCCCGGCAATCTCCTCGAGCTGCTGATCATCCTCGTGATCGTGATCGGCATTGGCGCAGCGATCTGGCGTGGCGGGGCGCAGAACCCGGTCGGAACCGGCAGGATAGACAGGAAGATCAACGAGCTTTCGGGCGAGGTGAAGGCGGTCAAGAGCAAGGTCGGCGAGATCGTCGAGCGGGTCGAAAGTATCGAGCGCGAGACTGCGAGCCCGGCCGATATCAAGCGGCTCGAAAAGGCGATCGACAAGCTCGCCAGGGTTCAGGCCGATCAGGAATCGCGCCAGCGCGCGCTGGCCGACAAGCAAAGCGAGCACGCCGCGATCTCGGCCGAGACCGCCGCCTCGGTCAAGCATATCGACAAGAACCTGACACTGATCATGTCCGTGGTCGTTCCCAAGGGGATGGAGAGATGAGCTTTGCCGCCAATCTTGCCGAAGGCATCGCCCGCGAAGTGCGGCTGAAAATCCTGCGCACGCTGGCGCAGCAGACCGATGGCCGGATGTCCGATCTGCTGCTCAAGCGCACGCTCGATTATTACGGCTACCGGCGTGATCGCGACTGGATCAAGACGCAGATGCGCAAGCTCGCCGATCTCGGCGCGGTATCCCTGCATGAGGCCGACGAGGTGCTGTTTGCCCGGATCATGGCTGCGGGGCGCGATCACCTCGAAGAGCGCAGTGTGATCGAAGGCGTGATGCGCCCGGCGGAGCTTGGCTGAGATGGCCAGGCAGGCGAAGCGCAAGGAAGGCCGCGGCCACCTGTCGTCAATCGACATGCTGCCCGACGAGGCCGAGAGCGCCATCGTCTGGGCGAACGACTGCCTGCGCGACCGCAAGCTGCCGAGCGCGGTGATCCTGGCCGAGTTCAACGAACGGCTCGCCGATGTCGGCATCGCTCCGATCAGCAAGAGCGCCTGGGGCCGCTATGCCGTGCGCAAGGCGATCCAGTTCCGCCGCCTCGACGAAATCCAGCGGATGGGCAGCGAGCTCGCCCGAACGATGGACGCCAGGGCCCCGGACGAGGTGACGATCGCGGTGGCCGAGATGCTGAAGGTCGCCGCCTTTGAGCTGCTGGAAGGCGGCACGCTGTCGACCAAGGGCATCATGGAGCTGAGCCGCGCGCTGCAATCGGCGGTCTCGGCCCAGAAGGGCAGCGCCGAGCTGCGCGAGCGGCTGGAGAAGGAGCGCGACGAGCGGCTCGAAGCAGCGAAGAAGAAGGTGGGCGAGATCGGCAAGCGCAAGGGCGTCTCGCCCGAAGCCATTGCCGAGATCAACCGCGCATTGATGGGGCAGAGCTGATGGGCAACGCCAAGTGCATCCCCACCAACCCCGGCGCGATCTTCCTGCCTTATCAGGCGCGCTGGATCGCCGACGAGACGCGGCTGAAGCTGATCGAGAAGTCGCGCCAGATCGGCCTCTCCTGGGCGACCGCCTATGCCGCCGTCTCGCGCACCGCGCTGGCTGGCGCGCGGCAAGACCAGTGGGTCAGCTCGCGCGACGATATCCAGGCGCAGTTGTTCCTTGAGGACTGCAAGTTCTGGGCAGGCAACCTCAAGATCGCGGCGGATGATCTGGGCGAACAGGTGCTCGATCCCCGCGATCGGCAGACGGCCTATGTCCTGCGCTTTGCCAGCGGGCGGCGGATCAATTCGATGTCGTCCAACCCGAACGCGCAGGCGGGCAAGCGCGGCGGGCGCATTCTCGACGAGTTCGCCCTGCATCCCGATCCGCGCAAGTTGTGGACCATCGCCTATCCGGGGATCACCTGGGGCGGGGCGATGGAGCTGATCAGCACGCACCGCGGCAGTGCCAATTTCTTCAACCAGCTGGTCCGCGAGATCAAGGAACAGGGCAATCCGAAGAAGATCAGCCTGCACACCGTCACCCTGCAGAATGCGCTGGACCAAGGCTTTCTTTTCAAGCTCCAGCAGTCGCTGCCTAGCGACGATGAAAAGCAGGCGATGGACGAGGCCGCCTATTTCGATTTCGTCCGATCAGGCGCGGCGGACGAAGAGAGCTTCCAGCAGGAATACATGTGCCGCCCGGCCGATGATGACGCGGCGTTCCTCGAATACGATCTGATCGCCCGCAGCGAGTATCCCGCCGGTACCGACTGGCAGCAGCAAGAAGGCGGCACGCTGTTCGCCGGGGTCGATATCGGTCGCAATAAAGACCTCACCGTCCTGTGGGTGGTCGAGAAGCTCGGCGACGTGTTCTACACCCGGCACATCGAAGCGCTGCAGAACATGACCAAGGGCGAACAGGAAAAGGTGCTCTGGCCGTGGTTTGAACGCTGCCAGCGGGTGGCGATCGACAACACCGGCCTGGGCATCGGCTGGGTGGACGATGCCCAGGCGAAGTTCGGCAAATACCGCGTCGAGGGGATCAACTTCACCGCGCAGTCGAAAGAGGCGCTGGCCTATCCGGTGCGTGGAACGATGGAAGACCGCAGACTGCGCATCCCGCACGATGGCAAGATCCGCGCGGATCTGCGCAGTGTGACCAAGCAGGTGACAGGCGCGGGCAATATCCGCTTCACCGCCGAGCGCACGCCAGATGGCCACGCCGACCGCTTCTGGGCGCTGGCGCTGGCGATCCACGCGGGCAGCGACAGCAAGACCGCCCCCTGGCGACCGCTCGCTGGGATCACCCCGAAGAGCCCTGTCCTCGACCTCGATGCGAACTGGATCCCGGCATGAAGCGCGGCCGCACATTCCTCACGTTGGACCTTTACGAAACCCTCAAGGTCGGCATCGCTTTGACCGAGAGTATCCGCAGCGACGAACTGCGGCAGCAACGACACCCTGAGATGGCCTCCCAGCTTCAGCCCGGTCTGGACGATACCCGCGCCATTCTCACGCGCATCGAGAAACGAATTGGGCGTGCCGACGCCGACCTCGCGCGCCTCTTGGAAAGACACTTGCATGAGCAACGGTAACTTCCTGACAAAGGCGCTCGCCCGCGTCACCACCTCACTCACGCAGATGCGCCATGCAGCGCAGTCGCTGTTCTTCGGCGGGCTGCTCAAGCGCACCCGGTTCGATTACGCGCGCGAAGTCGGCGACATGCTCGACGCCTCGGTGGTGATGGCGCCCGTGATGTGGCTGCAGCGTGCGCTGCCCGAGGCGACGCTCGCGCTGCGTGAACGCAAGCAGGGCGGGAAGATCGAGCCGGTGGAAGAGCACGAGATGCTCGATCTGATCCGCAATCCGAACCCGCATTACGGTGACATCGCACTTTGGAACGGAACGATCGCCGATTACGCCCTGTTCGGTAACGCCTACTGGCTCAAGGTCCGCGATCTTTCCGGCACACTGCGCGAGCTATGGTGGGTGCCGCAGTTCATGATGGAGCCGAAGGCCGGGCTGGATGGCAGCCAGTTTCTGTCGCACTACGAATACAATTCAGGCACCGGAGCGGGGCGCGTCTACCTCGATCCCGCCGATGTCGTCCATTTTCGCAATGGCCTCAACCCGCGCGATCTGCGCCGGGGCCTCGCGCCTATGCAGAGTGTGATCCGCGAGATCTTCGCCGACCTCGAAAGCAGCAATTTTGTAGCTAGCCTGCTGCGCAACATGGGCGTGCCCGGCGTGGTGATCAGCCCGAAGGCCGGATCGATGCCGAGCCCCGATGATGTCGAGGCGACCAAGGCGTGGTTCCAGCAGACCTTCAGCGGCGATGGGCGCGGCGGCACGCTGGTGATGGGCGCGCCGACCGACGTCCAGCCCTACGGCTTCAACCCGCAGCAGATGAACCTGTCCGAAGCGCGTGACGTGGCCGAAGAACGCGTGTGCGCTGCGTTGGGCATTCCTGCCGCCGTTGTCGGCTTCGGCGCGGGGCTCCAGCAAACGCAGGTCGGCGCGACGATGGAGGAGCTTCGCAAGCTCGCGTGGAACAATGGCGTGCTGCCATTGGGTCGCGCGCTCGCCGACGAGCTGCAGCGCAGCCTGCTGCCCGATTTCGCGAAGCGCGGGCGGCCTCGCCGCCTCGAGCTGTTCTGGGATGCCGGCGGCGTGCTCGCCCTGTCGGAAGACGAGGATAAGCAGGTCGAGCGCAAGCTGAAGGAGTTCCAGGCCGGCGCGATCACGCTCTACGATTACCTAATCGAGACAGGCCGGGATGCCGACGAAAGCCACCGCTACTACCTGCGCCCGATCGCTATGCTGGAGGTGCCGATCGCCGTGGCGGGTCGCGGGCGACAACCGACGGCGGACCCGCAGCTCGCCGCACGCGATCCCCAAATGCCGGCCAAATCACTGCCCGCTCCTGCGCAAAAGGCGAACAACCTGCTCGAAGACTATCTCCCCGCCAACGCCCGCGAGGCCAGCCCCGACGCGATTGCGCGTGGTGAGCGCTTAGCTCTGATGTTGCGGCGCGATGAGCGCGGTCACCGCGAGGCCTTCAGCGCTGTGCTGATGCCGCTGTTCGAAGGCTGGGGCGACAGTGTCAGCAGGATCGCGGCCGACGTGCTGCGGGCGCGCGGCGAAAAAGTGTTCGCCAAGAACGATTCCGATCTCATCCGTCAGATTATCGACCTCCTCAACCTCGAAGCCTGGGAAGAGGGCCTTTCGTCGCGCTACCAGGCGCAATACCTGGCGATCGCGCGCAAGACGGCCGCGGCGCTGGAGGAAGCGGGCTTCGGCACAGGGCTGCCAGACCCCGTCATGCGCCAGATCATCGCCACCGGAGGCAGCAGGGCGGGGCTGATCGATGTCGACGCACAGACCCGGCAGGCGATCTTCGACGCGCTGGCAGAAGGCCGCGCCCAAGGCGAAGGCGTCCAGGCGCTGGCCAATCGCATCGCCAACCAGGTCGAAGGCGGGCACTGGGGCAACGCCGAAACCCGCGCGCGGGTCATCGCTCGAACCGAGACCAAGCACGCGCAGAACATCTCGACGCTGGAGGCCGGCCGCGCCGCCGGGGTGACTGAATACGTGGTCTTCGATGGCCGCTTCGGTGCGCCGCGATCCGAGCTTAGCCACATCGCCCGCGACGGCAAGATCGTGTCCGCCGCCGATGCCCGGATCATGGCTGACAATATGCGTCCCAACTGCACGCTGAGCTTCGCTCCGTACTTCTCTCTCTGACGGGCATACCGCTTCGCTACCTGAGGCCCGCCCGCATCTAAAGGAACCGACCGATGCAGACCAAAATGATGACCGTCACCGAGATGAGCGAGACCGGAAAGGGCCTCGCCATCCTCGCCCGCCTGTCCGAGATCGATCACGATGGCGACACGTACGCCAAGGGTGCGTTCGGTTGGAAGGGTGACCAATGGTGTCCGCTGATCCACCACCACGATCGCTACCAGATGCCATTCGGCAAGGCGCGGGTCTATGAAGAGAGCGACATCGCCTATGCCGAGCTGCATCTTAACCTCGAAACGCAGGCGGGGAAGGACTGGCACAAGGCGCTGCTGTTCGACCTCGCTACCGGCAAGGCGGTGCAGGAATACTCCTACGGCTTCGACGTGATCGATGCCGACTTCCAGGTACGCGGCGATAACCGGGTGCGGATCCTCAAGCAGCTAGACGTGCACGAAGTCTCGACCGTGATCCGCGGCGCAGGGCGCGGCACCGGCACGCTGAGCATGAAGGCGTTGGAGGCCAAGGAACAGACCGAGCTGGCGCGCGCGCTCAACGCCCGGATCGATCAGCAGGCGGGCAACGATGACGATGAGCGCAGCGCGATTATCGACAGGATGGCCAGCGCCGCCGGGATCGAGCGTGGAACAGTGTTGCAGATCCTGCGCGGCGATATCGAGACGCCGCCCGAAGAGCGGATCAGGGGTTTTGCCCGGGTGCTCGACATTCCGGTCGCGCGGCTCGAAGCCCTGCTCGAGCGCGGTGATGACGATGCCGCCAAGGCCGCAATAGCGAACGAGATCGCCCGGCACCTGACTCGCGAAGCGCGGTTGAAATTCAGGCCGTGATCCGAACCTTATCACGATCTTTCAGTGCCGCGCCAGAAGCCGCCTGGAATGCCTCAGACGCGCTTGGCGGCGTTCCCCGCCAAAAGTCGGGCGAGGGGCCTCTTAGGGCCTCTTAAATCGCTTCTGGGCGTGGTTTGAGGCCGGGGCTTCGCTCCCCGCCGCACCGCTTCACAGCTGAGACCGAGACATCGCGCCAGATCAGCTGAGCCGCGATCGTTTGCCGAATCGTGGGCTTGCCGTTAGGCAGGTGGAATCCCCAGATCACCGGAATCGCCACGACCGGAACGCGTTCCGGGGCGCGCACACGGCGTTTGTGCTCTCAATACGTCTCCATGGTTTCATCCGGGCCGAAGCACTTTTGCTCCAAGCCCGGACCAATGGAGAAAATGCGATGTCCGATATCAAGAATCTGACGCGGAAGCAGGCGCAGGAAAAGCTCGCTGCCAAGCAGGATGCGCTCGGCGAGGTATTCGCCGAGGCAAAGGCCGGCGACGGTTACGATTATCGCCAGGTCAAGTGCTTGGGAGACGAGGTCAAGGGCGACAGCATCGCCGTGGCCGAACGCGTGAAGGCAATGAACGGCGAGCTCGACGATCTTGCCAGGCACATCGAAACACTGAGCGCAGCCGACAAGGCTGCGGCTGAATTTGAGCAGCGGCAGAAGGGGGTTCGCAGCTTCCCGTTGCCCGGTGCCGGCGGCCAGCCTGCCAACCGCAACCAGTTCAAGTCGCTGGGGCAGCTGGTCGGCGAAAGCACGCAATACAAGGCGTGGAGGGATCGCGGCGCGAATGACGGCGTGACCATCAAGCTCGACGAGCTTTCGCTGTCGGATTTTCTCGCCAAGGCCGCGCAGTTCGAAACGATCGGGCGTAAAGCACTGATGAGCACGACTGCCGGTTATGCGCCGGAAAGCATCCGCCAGCCCGGTTTTGTCGAGGCGGTTACCCGCCCGATCCAGCTGCTCGACATCCTGCCGACCGCGACCGTCGGGAGGGAAACCGTCAAGTACATGGAAGAAACCACCCGCCTCCATGCCGCTGCCGAGGCGAATGAAGGCGCGGCCTACGCCGAAAGCACCTTCGCCTTCACCGAGCGCAGTGTGCCGGTCGAGAAGATCACCGACAGCCTGCCGGTTACTGACGAGCAGCTCGAAGACGCGCTGATGATCGAGGGCTACATCAACTCGCGCCTCGCCTTCGGTGTCCGCCAGCGGCTCGACAGCCAGTGCCTCAACGGCAACGGAGCCGCGCCCAACCTGCGCGGGATACTCAACGTGGCTGGCATTCAGGCCCAGGCGAAGGGTGCCGACCCGGTGATGGATGCGATCTACAAGGCGATGGTCAAGATCCGGTTGATCGGCCGGGCGATGCCGACGCACACCAACATCCACCCTAACGACTTCCAGGACATCCGCCTGACCCGCACCGCGGACGGCATCTACATCTTCGGTTCACCGATGGATGCCGGGCCGGAGCGGCTGTGGGGCCTGCCGGTGGTGCAGAATGATGCATTGATCGAGGGCACCTCCTTGGTCGGGAGCTTCGAACCGAGCTGGATCACCCTGTTCGAACGGCGCGGGATCGACATCGCGATGGGATATGTCGGCACGCAGTTCACGCAGGGTCTGCGCACTATCCGCGCTGACATGCGCGCCGCGCTGGTGGTCATGCGTCCTGCGGCGTTCGCCACAGTCACGGGTATCTAAGTGCTCCCCCGCGACCGGGTCTGATCCCGCCCGGTCGCGCCTTCAGCCGGGGGTCGGTTGGTCCACTGCCCTGCCAACCGGCCCCGGCTTCCCCCGCGACTCTGATCGCAAGGATCGCCAGGAAAGACCCATCAGGAGACCACCATGTCGGTTACGCAATCAGGCTTTCGCCACACAATCGCCACCGCGGTCATCCCGGGCGGCGTCGCGGGCAATTTCAAAGTGCCTGGCATCGGTGCGCAAGACACGCTGCTGGCGGTGGCTTCGGTCAGTGACGCCAACCCGCCGGTGCCGACCGACCAGCTCGCCAATGCATCGATTCCGGCGGGCACGTCGGACACCGTCACCATCGGCACGGTCGACACCACCGGCCTCTTCCTCGTCATCACCTGGGCTAAGGCCCAGTAAATCAAGGAGACCTCAGATGTCAGCTAACATTATCTGCACCCAGCGCCTTTATCTCACCGCCGACAAGACAGCACTGGTGGCCGAGGGTGATAAGCGCGCGGCCTTCCTGTTCGCGCATCCGGGTGACGAGATCGTTGCCGCCGAGCACAATCGCTTCGGCTTGGTCGACGGTGCGCTGCCGGATTTCGAAGCCGCCGAAGCAACTGTCAAGGCCAAGCGCCCGCCCGCCAACAAGGCCAAGCCTGCCGCCGAGAACAAGGAAGCCTGATCGATGGCAATCCTCGTCCGCGTTATCACCGGGGAAGCACCGGCGATCGTGCTCTACTATCCCCGCGAGACCGATCCGGTCCTCGGGGCGGAGCTGAGCGAGCTTGCCCAGCTGCCTCCGCATTTCGAGCAGGATTTCCGCGTGGGCGCGGGCAACGATCTGCTGGTCTTTGAGATGCCGCTCGGCGCGGCGGTGGAATGGGATCGGTTCTGCGCCGTCGCGTTAATGCCAGGCTTTACTTATGGCGAGAGCGAGGCCGCCTGATGTTGCTCCTCGACCGGGTCAGGCTGCGCGTATCGACCGATCTGCCCGATAGCGAGCTGACGGCGATGATCGACGCGATCACCGCCGAGCTCGACGCGCGCTTCGGCTTGACGGGCGCGATCGCGATCGAGCTGGGCGATCCGGCCGATCCGGCCAATCGCCTGCGCACCTCGCTGCGCCTGCTGCGCGCGGCCGACCCTGCGCAGCCGATCACCATCACAGAGATCGATCCCGGCAACACCGGCAACGCAGCCGATGAAACCGTCCTCACCAGCGCCGATTTTCGACTGCTCCACGGTGGGCGCACGCTCCAACGCCTGACCGGCGGCACGAACGGCCGGTCGCACTGGGCGCCGCTGGTGCGTGTGCTCTACACGCCGATCGGCATGGCCGCCGCGCGCGACGAGGTGACGATCAAACTGATCGCCCTCGACCTCAGCTATCGCGGAGCGCTGCGCAGCGAGCGGGCGGGCGATTACCAGATCACGCTCAGCGGCGATATGGCCGCCGATCGCGAGGCGATCCTGCAGACGCTGGAAGATCGGCGCGGAATGGTGATGGCATGAGCATGCTCGCCACCCTGCATCTGGCGATCTCGGCGGCGGTGTTCATCGCCGTCTTCATCGAAGGCAGTGATCAGCCTGCCTTCATGCGCATCTTCACCGCCACCCTTATGGCGCTGCTGTGGCTGCCGCTGCTGATCATCTTCCTCGCCTTCGTGGCGGGCGGGTGGGTTTCGGCCAAGCTCAAGGGCCACCGCCGGTGATCGCGGGCCGCCTGATCCACCGCGCCCAGGTGGAGCGCAACACCGCCACCGGCGAGGACAGCTGGGGCGGCCCGGCCGCGCCCGTCTTCACGGTGCTCCACAACGCGCTCCCCAGCTTCGTCTATTCGCAGAGCAGCCGCGAGCTCGTCGACGGGGCGAAGACCGCGATGATCGAGGATCTGCGCGTGATGGTCGCGTTGGGTGCCGATCTGGCCGAAGGCGACGAGATCACCGCCGTATCGGACCGCCTGGGCAACGTGATTATCGCCGGCCGCCTGAAGGTCGAGGGGCCGGTCCAGTTCAAGCACAACCACCGCGAAGCCGCGCTGCAGAGGATCGGGTGATGGCTTTTTTTGTCGCACCTACCGCTGCGCTACTTGAGGTGCGGTCATGACCCAATCGCTGCGCTGGGAAGGTGACGCGCTGACCGCCAGAATGCGCGCGGCGCAGAAGCTCGGCATCAATGCAACGATGGCGGCCTGTGTCCAGCAGGCGAAGGCCAATCACGCCTGGCGCAACCAGACCGGCGTGCTGGAAGGTTCGATCAAGATCGCCGAGTTCGCCCGGCCTGACGGCGCGGGCATGGTCGGCACATGGGGATCGACCGATGTCCGCTACGCGCTGATCCACGAATTGGGCGGCGTGATCGTGCCGGTGCGGGCGCAGGCGCTGCGGTTCAAACTGCCCGACGGTTCGTTTCGCATCGTCAAGAGCGTCACGATCCCGGCGCGCCCCTATCTGCGCCCGGCGGCCGACGCGATCTATCCGCAGCTGGCCGGCAATATCCGCAAGGCCTTCGAGGAGGCTGGCGGTCCCTCAGACGCACCTCAGAGGGGCGTGAGCGATGGCTGAGGCGGCTGATCTCGAAGGCGGGCTCGTTGCCTATCTAGGCAGTGTCGCACTGCTCGCGGCGCTGGTCGACATCTGGGTTTTCGGCGGTGAACTGCCCGCGCGCATGGCCAAGGACATGCCGCGCAAGGCGATCGTCGTGAAGGCTTCGGGCGGCGTCTCGCTGACCGGTCAGAGCTATCTCGATCACGATACCCAGCGGGTCGATGTCTTCGCGTTCGGCGAGACCCCGCGCGAGGCCGCGCGGGTGATGCGCGTCGCCGCGCTGGCGCTGCGCGAGCTGCGCCGATCGGTTCACGCCGGGTGTCTGATCCATTGGGTCAATGCCGCCAGCGGCTCGCTTGCGGGCCGCGAGCCGGTGACCGAGTGGCCCCGTCAGTTCCAGTCCTTTCAAGTGATGCACGGTCTTTACCAAGTCGAGGAGTAGCAATCATGACGCCCTATGAAATCATCGGTGCCCCATTGACCCTCTGGGTTGCGCCGATCGGCACCGCCTTCCCCCTGATCTCTGCCGCACCCGGCGCGGGCTGGACCAAGGTCGGCACCAACGGCGACCGCAGTTATGAAAACGGTGGGGTCACCACGACTCACGCCAAGAGCTATTCCAAAGTCCGCACCGCCGGTTCCAGTGGCCCGATCAAGGCGTTCCTGGAAGAGGAAGACCTGATGTTCGGCGTCACCCTGCTCGATCTCACGCTGGAACAGTACCAGCTCGCGCTTAACGGCAACACGATCACCACGGTCGCGCCTGCCGCCGGGCAGCCTGGCACCAAGAAGATCGGCCTTTCGGAAGATGTCGGCCGGACCATGGAATACGCGCTGTTGGCCCGCGGCCTTTCGCCTTACGACGAGGCGTTGGCGATGCAGTATTGCGTGCCGCGCTGCTACCAGTCGGGCGCGCCCGCGCCGGTGTTCCGCAAAGGCGGGGACGGTGCTGGTCTGGCACTGCAGTTCGAGGCGCTGGAGGACCTTGCCGCCGCGAGCGCGCAGGAACGCTTCGGCTACATCCTTGCCGCGCACCTGCCCGCGCTCTGATCGGAGACGCGGCATGGCCGAGGCAATCAGAAGAGCGCTGCTCGATATCGACACGCTGGTCGAGCGGCCGTTCATCTCCATCGACGGGCAGCATGTCGATATCCTCAACCCGGACGAGCTGAGCGTGATCGAAAGCCATCGCTTCGGCGTCTGGGGACGGCGGATCGAGGCGCTTTCGGCCGAAACCGGCGAGGCGGCGGAGAAGGAGCTCGACGAGCTGGTCTCCATCGTCGCGCGCAAGATCTGCGTCGGGGCATCGGACGAGCTGTTCGCCACACTGCCCGGTTCGAAGCGATGGGCGATCATCGACCTTTTTACCGGGCTCCTGCTGCGCTCGAGGCTGAAAGTGGCAGGAGCGATGGCAGCAGCGATGGGCGAGCTTCCCGAGTGGTTCCAGAGCTTGACTGGGGGCAGCTCGTCCCCCGCCTCCAGCGATTCTATGGCGGCCGGCCGCAGGACTGGCTGGAAGCGATACCTGCCGGACTGGTGAGGGCGTTCGTGACGATGATGCACCGGATCGAGGCGGGCGAGACGCTGGCCACCGTCAACCGGGCGGCGCTGTCCAACAACATCGGCTTCGCCAGCGATTGTGATCGCCAGCGGGCGATGGAGGCGGTTGAGCGGCGGGCCGCAGACACCCCGCCGCCCGCGCCAGTCAAGGCTTCTCCCGCCGATCTGGCGAGCATGGGCGTTGGGATCAGGCCGGTGGACGGCGATGCGTCGCCGATCACCGATCTGGACGCCTGGCTGGGCAACAACACGGAGAAGGCCGATGGCTGAAAGGCTGGGCGAAGCGCTCCTCGATCTGCGCACCAACGATGCCGGGTTTACCCAGGGCGTGACGCAGGCCGAGGCCAAGGCCCAGCGCCTTGGCTCCACACTCGACAGGGCGAGCGGCAGTTCCATCAAGCTGGCGGGCGAGATGGTCGCCACCGGCCGCAGCGCGGCGCAGATGAGCGCCGGCTTCGAGGCGGCCGGGCAGCGGGTCACCGCATCGGCCGGCGTGCAGCGGCAGGGGCTGCAGCAGCTGAGCTTTCAGCTCAACGACATTGCCACCCTGTTCGCGCTCGGCGCGCGCCCGCAGCAGATCTTCGCCTCGCAGGCCGGACAGGTGATCCAGGCGGTCCAGCAGATGACCGGCGGGACAAGCCGCCTCGCTGCGTTCCTGGGCGGGCCGTGGGGGCTGGCGCTGACCACGGCTACGATCGTGCTGGCCCCGTTTATCGGCAAGCTGTTCGAAGCCGAGCAGGCGGCCGAACTGGCCGAAGCCGGTGCCGATGCGCTGGCCAGCGCCCAGACAGCGCTGGGCGATGTGTTCGACACGGTCAGCGGCAAGCTCAAGACGCAGAACCAACTGTTGCTGCTGAACGCTCGGCTGATGGCGCTGAACCTGCGCGCGGATGCATTGTCCAAGCGCGCCAGTTCCGAAAACGCGTTGGGGAATTTTTCGCAGGGATCGCTGGGGCTGTCGACCGGGCAGAAGGTGCTGGGCGCAATTGGCATACCTGTTGGCGGCGCCCTGCGGCGCGAAGGCCAGGTGCGCGGGGTGGTGCAGGACCTGGACGCAGGCCGGATATCGCGCGACGAAGCGCTGAAGCGCAGCGAAGGCCTGGATTTCGATGGGCTGGCTATCACCAAGAAGGACCTGCAGCAGGCGATCATCGACAGCGCAGTTGCCGATGCCAACGGCAAGCTGGCCGACCTGATCGACAAGTCACTGGACAGCGGAAGGCTGGCCCCCGAGCTGCGCACGCCGGGAAGGTCCGACCGCGCTTCGCCTGGCCGCAAAGGCCCGAAGACCAAGAGCGCCGAAGAGATCGCCGACGAGTTCGAGGATGAGAGCCAACGCCTGGCCGAGGAAGAGCTGCAATTGCGCCGCCAGCTGGCAACATCGGCCGAAGAGCGCGCCAGTATTGCCGCCGAATTGGTGGGGCTGGAGCGCGACCAGCGCCTGGTCGAAATCGAAGCCAGTGATTTCAGTGACGCCCAGAAGGAAGAGCTGCGCAAGCAGGTAGAGGCGCTGTACGGCCATAAGGAACTGCTGGACGAACAGGGGCTGATCCTGGTCGAGAACAATCGATCGCTGAAAGCCCAGTTGATCAATCGGGAGGAAGCGGCCGAGCGGGAACGCGACGCCCAATCGCTGGCAGACGAACGGTACGATGCCCTGCGCGCTTCGCTGCAGCTTGACATGGAGCTGGCGGACACCGACGCCGAAAGAAAGCGCATAGCCCTGGCCATGCTGGAGGCCGAAGACGCCTATTTGAAATCGAAGTTGAAGGCGATCCTGCTGAGTGACGCCGCCAACGATATCGACAAGCAACGCACGCAGGTGGCGCTTGATGCGCTAGATGCCACCGCCGCCGCCCGGCGCGAGGCGGTCGGCCGGCAGAACGAGACCGAGAGCGAGCGCTACCTGCGCGGGCTCAACACCAGTTCAGGCCAGATCAACGAGGCGATCGACGGGATCAAGATCGACGGGCTCGAGGCGCTTAATGACGGGCTGACCGATGCGATCCTGGGGGCCGAGAGCCTGGGCGATGTCTTCAGCCGGGTGGCCGACCAGATCATCGCCGATCTGCTGCGCATCGCGATCCAGCAGGCGATCATCCGGCCCCTGGCCAACGCCCTGTTCGGCGGTGGCGGCGGGGGAGGCGAGGAAAGTGGTGGCGGGCTGCTAGGCAGTCTGTTTGCGGGCCTGTTTGCGGGCGGGCGTGCCGACGGCGGCACGATCCCGACCGGCAAATTCGCCGTCGTCGGCGAGGAAGGGCCGGAGCTGGCCTTTGCCGGGCCGGGCGGGCTGGATATCTTGTCGAACGGCGACAGCCGCAGGCTGCTGAGCGGCGGCGGCAACCGCGGCACCAACGTGATGATCCCGATTACCATCGATGCCACCGGGGCCGATGCGGCGGCGATCGCGCGGCTCAATTCGCGGCTCGACCGGCTGCAGCAAGAACTGCCCGGCCGCATTGTCACCACGGTGCAGGACGCGAGCAATCGCCGCATGATCAATATTGGAGGTGGCCGGTGATCATTGACCAGCCCGACGCGCCCAGCGGCATCGCTCGCGTCCGGTTCGATATCGAGCGGGTGGATTTCGCCGCGCCCGAGGCCAGCGGTCGGCAGGGCGGCGTGCAGGCAGGCTGGCCGCTGTGGGCCGCGCGGTACGAACTGGACCGCAGCGATCCCGACAGCGCGGATCTGTGGCAGGCGTTCTTCGACCGGATGCGCGGGCGCATTCGCCGCTTCTACGCTATCGATCCGACGCGCCGGATGCCCAAGCTCTATCGATTTGGCTTTGGCGGGCTTGTCCGCGCCGGATCGGCCACAGCTTTTGATGGGGCCGCGGTCAGCTGGAGCCAGGCGATCGATGCCAGCGGCAATGTCCTCATCACCCTCAACGGGCTGCCTGTCGGCTTCCAGATCAGCACCGGAGATATGATTGGCCTGCGCTGGGACGCAGCGGGCTTTGGTGCGGGCAACATGATGCGCCGGACGATTGCCCGCGCTGTCCTGCCAGCTATGGCGACGGGAGCGGGACAGGCGCAGGTGACGATCGAGCCGCCGCTCAACACCGCGTTGGTGCCGGCCGGCGCCATCGCGCATTTCGACGATCCGGCCGCGGTGATGCAGTTGGTGCCGGAGGACAGCAATCTTGGTCCGATCGGGCCGGGTGGCGTGCTTTCGGGCGGCACGATCACCGCGATACAGGACCTGCGGCCATGAAGACATTGTCACCCGCCGCGCTCGCCGCGCTCGAAGCTGGAGAAGCCATTGTCTCCGGAGCGCTGGAGATCGCCTGCACACCGGTTGTGCGCGTGTGGGGCGGCTATCACCAGATCACCTTTGACGGGCGCAGCTTCGATCCGATCGGTGATCGCGCGCTGGCGCAGGTGATGGGCGGCGCTTTGGGCGATGCGGCGCAGGACATCACCCTTGCCCTGTCCGGCATCGATGCCGAAACGCTGGCGCTGCTGGATGCGACCGGTCTGTCGGGCGCACCGGCAGTGCTGTGGCGGTTGATCTTTGACCAATCGGGCAACACCCTGCTCGACTTCGACGTGTGGGCGCGCGGGCGGCTCGACACGCTCGAGAGCGATGAGGAGATTGGCGGTACTGCTGCAATCACTGCAAGGCTCGAAACCGCCGCCAAGGGGCTTGGCCGCAGCGGTGCGCGCATGCGGAGCGACGCCGACCAACGCCTGATCGATCCTGCTGACGGCTTCTTCAAGAACGTCTCATACGCCGGTGAGAAGACGCTTTACTGGGGCGGTCGGCGGCCGTCACGCGCCGGGTCCGCGCTGCCCGGTGCGGGCGGCGGCTTCGGCGGGGGCGGCATCGCTGCCGACTTGCGCAACCTGGTGTCGCGATGAGCCGCGATATCGCAGCCCTGATCGCGACGATCGAGGGACACTCAAAGCGCGCCTTTCGCTGGCGGCGCGGGCGCGACTGTGTGAGCTTCGCCGCCGCCTGCATCGAAGCGCAGACCGGCCGCGATCCGCTCGCCGATCTGCCGCGCTGGCAGAGCCGGCGCGAGGCGTTGGCGTTGGCGCGCGAACAGGGCGGGCTGGACGCTGCAGTTGACGCCCGGCTTGGCGCCCGCGTTCCCCCCGCGATGGCAAAGCGCGGCGACATCGCGGGCCTGCCTGACAGGCAGTTCGGGATCCGGCTGATGGTGATCGAGGGCGAGACGCTGGTCGGCCCGGGAACAGGCGGGCTGGAACGGTTGCCGCGCAGCGCCATGATGATCGCCTGGCCAGCGATGCGCGAGGCCGCCGATGTCTAAGGTCATTCGCTCTGTCGTCTCGATTGGCGCGACCCTTATCGGCGCGGCGATCGGGACGTTGCTGTTCGGGCCGATCGGCGGCGCTGTCGGCGCGGCGCTGTTTTCCGCGGGCGCGGGGTTGCTGCTCGGCAAGCCGGGCGGTCCGCGCCGCGCATCCGCCGCGCAGCAACTGCAACTGGGCGAGCAGCCGCGACAGGCCATTATCGGCCGCGCGGCGGTGGGCGGGTCGCTGGTCGATGCGTTCAACTATGGCGGGAAGTACAACACCGATTGGGAAGTGCTGGTGATCGCGCTGGCGGATCACCGCTGCGATGCGCTGGAAGGCTTCTTCGTCGACGATACCTACGTCGCCTTCGCCGGTGACGGCACCGTGGCAGGCTACAACAACCAGCTGCAGGTGTTCTGGCGATCGGGCACGTGGGATCAGGCGGTTCCTTCGATCCTCACCACCAACGGGCCGGGCTGGACCGCCAATGATCGCGGGCGCGGGGTCGCCTATGTCGTTGTCGCCTACAAGGCCGATGCCCAGGACGCGAAAAGCCCGGTCTGGCCGAACGGCCGACCACGCTTTCGCTGGGTGGTGAGGGGCCTGCGCTGCTACGATCCGCGCCTCGACAGCACGGTCGGCGGCAGCGGCGCGCACCGCCGCGACAATGCCGCCACCTGGACGTGGAGCGAGAACCCGATTGTGGTCCGCCACAACTGGGTATGCGGGATTTATGCCGGGGACCGGGTGACCGAGCCGGGGATGCTGTTGATCGGCAGGGGCCTCAGCGCGATCGAGGCTCCGCCCGCCAATGTCTTTGCCCGCGCCAATCTGTGTGACGAGCTGATCGGCGGCGCGCCCCGGTATCGGGTCGGCGGCGTGGTTGCCTCGACCGAGCCCTTCATCGATGTCGAGAGCGACTTTGCGGCCGCCTGCGCAGGCACGATCAGTCAGCCCGAGGGCGCGGTCGAGATCGATCCGGGGCAGGCCAAGGCCCCGGTTGCGCACTTCACCGATGGCGATCTGCTGGTCGGCAGCAAGGTGACCTGGAGCAGTTTCCTGGGCCAGCAGGACGAAGGCTGGGTCAACACCGTGACCGCGCGGTTCGTCGATCCGGCGCAGCGCTGGAACATCCGTAGCGCCCCGGTGAGGCGCGATCTGGCCGATGTGATCGCAGATGGCGGCCCGCGGGAAACCCAGCCGCAGCTCGATCTGGTGACCAATGTCAGCCAGGCGCAGCGCATTGCCGAGATCATCCGCCGCTTCGGGCGGCTTTGGGGGCGCGCGCAGGTAACCCTTCCGCCACGCTTTTGCTATATCGAGGAAGGCGATTGGGTGACATGGCAGAGCGACCGGCGCTTTGACGGGGCGACACGGACGTTCCGGGTGGAAGCCTGGGCATCCAACCGCGCCTGGCACCATCAGCTGATCCTGCGCCAGATATCGGCCAGCGTTTACAGCGACACTGCCCCGCTGGATGACGGCGTGATCGCAAGCACACAACCGCCACCTCCGGTGGTGGCTGCTCCAGATATTGACGCATGGGATGTAACGCCGATCACTGTCGACAGCAGCGGGGAGAGAGTGCCAATCCTGCTGGTCAGTGGTGCGGTTGACGATCCTGCAGCGCAATTCGTAGTCTTCGAATATGCGCAGCAGGCAACACCTCCCGATGCACAGACCGTGTGGACCTTCGCCGCGAACTCACGCCCGGACATCAGCCGAGTTGAATTAACGCTAGGCACCGGCGGCGTGTTTTATGTCGGCGTGTCTTACATCGTCGATGGCATTTTGGGCGACCGGCTTGTTCTGGGGCCGGTCATTTTGCCCGGGCTGCTGGAGGACGTAGTTTTTCCTGGCATCGACGCCGCCAACGCCGCGGCCACTGCCGCGCAGAGCGATGCGTCCGCCGCCAACGCCGCCGCGGCATCAGCCAATGCAGCGATCACGACGATATTGGCCGACGGCATCCTGTCGCGCGACGAGAAGCCCGAGATCCGCAAGCAGCGCGCCGCGATCATCAGCGAATATCCGATCATCCGGGCGCGGGGCGTGGCGCTGAATGTCACCGTCGCAACATTTGACACGGGCTACACCGACCTCACCGGCTATCTCGCCACCCTTGATCTGGACAGCGCGACCGACACCGTGATTGATCGCGCGTACTTCAATGCGCGGTTTGTCGACTACTTCGCCGCGCGGCAGTCCGTACTTGACGGTGTCGCCGATGAGGCGAGCAAGCGTGCTGCGCTCGCCCCCGCCAACGCGAACCGGGTGCCGTTTTCGCGCTTCGAGGGCGGGCGGGGCTGGGGGGTGCTGGGCGGCACGATGACCGTGTCTGTTGCGACGCGAGCAATCGCGGCGGGCGGGTTGGTGTTTATCCGCACCGATGCGGCACCGACCGGGGCGGGGCAAACACTGTTTGCCGGACAAACCGGTTTTATCCCCGTGCGAGCCGGAGAGCGTCTCTCAGTATCGGCGCAGGTCGAAGTGTATGCGCCAGCGGGCGCGGCGCCTGATGGCTGGATACTATACATCGAGTATCTGGATGACGCGAATATCGTCGGCGAGCTGGATGTGGCGGGCGGTAATGGCAACGCCTACTCAGACACACGCCGCGCAGCATTTTCGACAGTGCCGGCCGGCGCAACGAGAGCGCGCATCGTGCTCTACATAATTTCGGGCGGCGGCGGTGATATCGTCGCCAGCATCGTTGCGCCGATGGTCGCATCGGCAGCGGCAGGGCAGACGGTGCATCCCGACTATTCGCCGGGGCCGAATGCGGACGACGGCGCCGATATCACATCCGCCAACACCGCGGCCTTCGTCGCCGGGCAAGGCGATCTGGCCACGCGCAATGCGGCAACGCTGCCGTTCGGATCGAACTCGGTTGTCAATTCGGATTTCACGCGCGGCAAGTTCGGGTGGTTCTGGGGCGCGGGTGGGTTCGAAGGCGACTGGGGGGTCAACCTGACCGGCCCGCCCGAATATTTCGGGCAGCGCAATGTGATGTTTGCCGGTGTCCCAGGAACGTTTGCGATCAACAGTACCCGTGATCTGGCACCGAACGCGATCTGGAACGGCGCGGGCATGGCCAATGCTCCGCTGTTCGCAATGCCGGTTGTGGCTGGCGACAGGCTGGTCGCCAGTGTGCTTGCCGCGCAGCACAGGTGCACGTTTCAGCTTTACACGCTGATCTTCGACGGCGCGGGCACGCTGATCAGCGCGCCCGTCACAGGTGGCGGAACCACGGGCGGGGCCGCCAATGGCGATCCGGCCAACTTCACGCAGTTGACCGTGTTCGGCGACGTGCCCGCGGGCGGGCGCTGGGCAATACCGATGATGCGGCTGCTGGGGACCGGCGAGGATGACCCTTACATCTTCTTTGCCGAGCCGCTGCTGGCCAAGGTCGCAGCCGGCCAGTCCGTGCCGCCGCGCTACGTCCCCGGACGCGCTGATCCCAATGCCGACGTGACGGCCGAAGAGCAGCGCAGCATCGCTGGCCCCGCCATCGCGGCTTTGAACTATGCCTCGACCGGCGCGCTCGATCCTTCGGAGCAGCTTCCGGTAGACTTGATTTATATTCTGAAGAACCAGTCAGGACCGATCAGCAGCGGAGTGACATGGCAATACCGAATCATCGAAGGCGCCGTAAACGGCTTTGCGGCGGGGAATACGCTGAGGGCGATGTCGGTGAGTGCGGGCGCGGGCACCTTGACCCTGAGCAATCTGGGCAGCAACAATGCGCAAGTCGAAATCATCGCGACATTCGGCAACGGACTGACAAATTCTGCCTTCCTGATGCTGAGCAAGGCGTTTGCCGCGCCGAGCGCCGACGGCAGTGGTGGCTCGACGATCGCTAGCCAGACGAGCGGCTTTACATCGGTTACATCGAGCACCTTCACCAGTGTTTCCAATGAGATTGAGGTCACGTCAGCCACGACGACGCAGACCGTCGCTGTGCAGCTTCAATTCAGACCGCCGAACAACACCGAAAGCTCATCAACCATGGAAGTGCAGGTCGAGCGATGGAACGGCTCTGCATGGGTGTCGATGGGCGCAGCTGTGACAGCCGATTCCCAAGTCTTCTTCGATAGCGAATTGAATAGATTCATCCGATACTACGCCGGGTTCAGCTTCGAGCGGACGGAAGCGATCACGGCGGGAACCAGCCAACGCGCCCGCATCCGCGCCCGCCTCGCCGCTGGCGTTGTCGCGCACTCAGTTTACGGCACGCTGACCCTTTCGGCCTGAGGACATCATGCTCAAGATTATCTTTCAGGGCGAAACGCTCATCATCAACGCCGACCAGATTGAAGGGTATGCCGGATGCGCGGTGATCGGCGAATGCGCGCAGGATGAGATCGCGGACGACATCTACGCGATGGTCAGCCCAGAGCACCTGCGCGCGATCCACGCGCAGAAAGCGGTCGAGGCGGTGCTGATCCTGTCGGGTATCGATCTTCCGGCCGGGATTCTGTCCGAGGAGGCGGAGGCGGTCGGCATCGATCTCAAACTGCTCGCCCATCAGGTTCACGCCAAGTGCGCAGCTGAGCGCGAGTTCGAGATTGCGCGGCGGCGCCGCAAGGTCGGCCAGCGAGCTACGGGGGAGCTTGATGCCGGCGCGCCCATGGTTCCTGGTGGCGCGGCAGGTTTGGTTTCGTAGGAGGGAGTGCTGATGATCGATTACACCGGGATGGACGCCAGCATCGCAATCGTCGATTACTGGGGCCTTCACGCAGCCGATATCCCTGATCCCGCGCACCGTGCATTGCGCGATGCCATCGCCGGCCGTGATGCGCTGGCGAACTGAACGCCATTGAGGTCGCTGCTTCGGAAAAGACAAAGGCGGTGAACCGGTGAAGCGGGTCGACTGTTACGGCGACGGTCGTATCCTTCAGGGATGTTTCCACTGCGGCGGACGGCCGGAT
>JBAZTF010000004.1:0-192807 GCA_041662105.1 Erythrobacter sp. | reverse complement strand
GCGGGCGATTGGAATTGATCGCTTTCCTTGCCCGCAACCGCCAGGGCTGAAGCGTTCGGGGGCAACGACGCGCGTGGTTGCGCGTATTGGGGTCTTATCGATCCGACCGGTTCCCGCGCGATCGTGCTGGCTCGATGCCCAGCCGATTGATCGCAAAACCCGCTCAGCCTGAGCCTGTCGAAGGCCCTGCGCCGGTAACGCCCCCGAACGCCTCAACCCTGCCGATTGCGAGCGAAGGCCGGGCAGGCCTGGCACAATGCCCTCAATCCGCCGTGGCGGGTGCTGCCAGCGGGAAGAAGGGGATGCGCACCTCGAGCGGCGAGCCGTCTTCGGCATGGAAGGTGTAGAACCCTTCCATCGAGCCATGCGGCGTGTCGAGCGGACAGCCGCTGACGTAATCATGGCTTTGCCCGGGCATCAGCACCGGCTGTTCGCCGACCACCCCTTCGCCTTCGACATGCGCCACCATCCCGCGCCCGTCGGTGATGCGCCAGTGGCGGCTGATCAGCTGGACGCGTTCGTGCGAATGGTTTTCGAGGCGGATGTGATAGACCCAGAACCACTTGCCCGCTTCGGGCTGCGACTGTTCCGGAAGGAAGTTGACCGAAACCCGCACGGTGATCCCGTGGGTCGTCGCCGCGTGCTGGAAAAGCTCCTTGATCACCCCGCTAACCTAGGAATGCCGCCGTGGAGCGCAAGCCCTGCGCGTCGGCAATTTCCCGTTTATCCTCCGCCGCGCGTCAATCGACCGGGTTGTGTTCGGCGAGGAAGGCGGCGAGCGTGTCGTACCACTTCTCCTCGTTTTCCGGGTGGTCGAAGCCATGGCCCTCGTCCTCGAACACCAGTTCCACCGGCGTCACGCTGGCCCCGGCGGCGGCCTTGCGGAACCTGGTGAACTGCGAAAACGGGACGTTCGAATCCTCCTTGCCATGCGCCACCAGCAGCGGGCGCGACAGCGTCTGCGCCAGCCGATAGGGCGAGACCGAGTCGAGATCGAAGGCCTCCTGCCCCTGCACGCGCGCCTGCCACTGCTTGCCCGCCTTGCGGGTGAAGAAGCGCCGGTCGTATTTCAGCATCAGATCCCAGTCGGTCACCCCGGCAAAGCTGGCCGCGCAGCGATAGCGTTCGGGGTTACGGATCACCGCCCACATCGCGGCATAGCCGCCATAGGAACTGCCGACGACGCAGACCCGCGCCTTGTCCGCGATGCCTTCCTTGACCGCCCAGTCCATGGCATCGTCGAGGTCGTCCTGCATCGCCCGGCCGATCTGGCCCGCGCCGAGTTCGGAGAAAGCGTCGCCATAGCCGCCCGAGCCGCGATAATTGGGCTGGATCACCGCATAGCCGCGATTGGCGAGCAGTTGCACCTGATCGTCGTAGGCGAGCCTGTCGCGCACGCCATAGGGGCCGCCGTGCGGCATCAGGATCAGCGGCAGGCCCTTCGCCTCGCGCCCGCGCGGCAGGGTGAGGTAGGCGTGGATTTCGGTTCCATCGCGCGCGGTGTAGGCGATCGGCCCGGGCTTCGCGAGATCCCCTTCGGGCACCTGCGGGCGCAGTTCCAGCAGCAGGTCGAGTTTGTTGTGGACCGCATCGAAGGTGTAATAGGCGCCGGGATCGGCCTCGCCCCCGGCCCAGACCAGCATCCGCGTGTCGTCGTCCGACCGCGAGGTGATCCACACCTCGTCCTCGCTCAGCGCCTTGCCCAGCGAGGCATAGAGTTCGGCCTGTTTCCTGTCGAACCAGTGCGCCCGCTCGCGGTCATCGGTGTAGAACACCGCCAGGGGCTTGCCGTCCTTGATGGTCACGTCGTCGATGTCGTTGTCGGGCAGGGTGAAGACCGCTTCGACCGGCTGGCGGGTCGCCAGGTCGAACAGGTAGAGCCCTGTCCGCCCGTCGTCGCCCTCGCGCAGGACATAGGCCTGGTCGGACCCGCTGATGACCTGGGTGACGTCCCAGAATTTCTCCTCGAACTCGCCTTCCTTGATCGTCTCGATCAGCCTGAAGCGGTCTTCGGGCTGCTTGCGATACCAGACCTTGAGCGCGCGGTTCTGCCATCCCAGGCCAAGGCGGATCACGCCATCATCGTCGGCGATCCAGTCCCACACCCCGGTCCTGGGCTGCTCGACCACCGTGCTCTCGCCATCCTTCACCAGTTCGAAACGCATCACCGAGGGATAATCGTAGACCGACCGCTGGATCGCCACCAGCGCATAGGACCCATCCCTCGCCACATAGACCACGTCATCGCCGATCACCGCGGAAAACCGCTTGCCGAGCACGTCCACCTGCTGGGCCTTGAGATCGACCAGCACGAGCCGGGTATAGAGCGCCTCTTCGCCGAAGAACTCGCCCTTCATCGAGATCGAGACCAGCAGTTTCTCGCTGCCAGCCCAGCGAATCCACTCGACCTCGTTCTGCTTCGGAATCGCGAAGCGGTGCACCAGCCTGCGCTCGTCGGTGCTGATCAGAGCGACGAAGGTCTCGCCTGCATTGACCAGCCTGGTGGCGATCAGCGTGCCATCGGGCGACAGCCTGGTGCCGCTGAAGGGGCTGCGCGAGGCGAAGGCCCGGGTCGCGATCGGCGCGGGCCGCGAATCCTTCGCCGCGCCCGCCGCGCCCGCCGCGCCCGTCGTGGTGGCACCGGCCGCCGGTCCGGCATAGGCCGCACCCGCGCCAAGAACGGCAAATGCGGCGCAGCAAGCAAGCACCGGCAATCTCAGGGACCCGGACATGCAACCCCTCCCCCTGGCAAAATCGCCTGGCAAAATCGGCAAGTCGCCGGACACCCTATCCGCATGATCGCGGCAATCAAGCCCGGGGCATGGTTAATTCTCGTTTACCGGATCGGATGACGAACCGCTAACCGACCCCGCTTTACCTGAAAGTCACCACAGGTGGACATTCGCAGTCGGGTACCGATCATGATCTCCAGGATTGTACATATCCTTCGCCGCCTGAGCGGCGACCAGCGCGGCAACGTGCTGCTGATGGCGGGCGCGGCGCTGACCGGTCTCATCGGGGCGGCCGGGATCGGGGTCGACACCGTCCAGTGGTATCTGTGGAAACGCCAGATGCAGCAGGCGGTCGATACCGGCGCCACCGCGGGCGCCATCGCCATGGTCTATGGCCGCAGCAGCACCATCGCGGTCAATCGCGAAGTCGCGCGCACCGCGAACACCGCCTACACGATCGAATCGATCAACGTCCCGCCGACCACCGGCGCCTATGCCGGCAATGCCGGGGCGATCGAGGTCTATGCCACCACCAGCCGGACGCTGCCCTTCTCGAGCGTCTTCCTGTCGACCCCGCCGACGATCCGCGTGCGCGCGGTCGCCACCAGCGTGGCGGTCGGCGCGCCCTGCGTCCTTGCCACCGCCACCAGCGGCACCGGGGTCGAGGTGTTCGGCGGCGCCAATGTCTCGCTCGACTGCCCGGTCGCCTCGAACTCGCCCGGCGGCGTGTCGGTCGACGTCGGCGGATCGAGCTTTCTCGACACCGACCTGGTGCTGAGCGTCGGCGGGATCGACTACAGCAGCGGCAATTTGCCGAGCGACGCCGCGATCGTGCCTTATGGCCTGCCGGTCGAGGACCCGCTGGCCGGGCGCGAGCTGGACTTCGATGCGAGCGGCTGCACCTATAACAACACGCACATCCAGCCGAGCCAGAACGTGGCGCTGAACCCGGGCACCTACTGCAACGGCCTGCGCATCCAGGGCACCGTCCGGTTGCATGGCGGCGTCTATATCATCAAGGGCGGCACCTTCACCGTCAACTCGAGCGCCAACGTCCAGCTCTTTGGCGACGGCGGGGTAACCTTCATCCTCACTGGCACGAATGCCAACACCGTCGCGACCGTTTCGATCAACGGTTCGGCGACCTTCAACCTCAGCGCACCGACCGCGGACGAGAACGCGACCTGGGCGGGCATCCTGTTCTACCAGGACCCGATCGGCGATGCTTCGCACACGATCAACGGCGGCGCCAACATCGATATCGAAGGCATCATCTACCTGCCCACCGGCGACCTGACCTATAACGGCGCGGCCACGCAGGATGCCCAGTGCCTGCTGATCGTGACCGAACGCGTCCGCTTCGGCGGGACCAACAACATCGAGAACGACTGCAACCCCGATGTCGATTCAGCAGCGGGCATCGCGCGCGTCGTGCGGGTAGTGGAGTAGGACCGGTGATCTACGCATTCCTCCAGCGCCTGATCCGCGACCAGAGCGGGGTGGGCTTCGTCGAGCTGTCGCTGGTCGCGCCGCTGCTGGCGCTGCTGTTCCTGGGCATGGTCGACCTGAGCCAGATCGTGGCCGCGCGCATCGATCTGGAGCAGGCGGCACAGCGCACCACCGACTATGCGCTGGGCAAGCGTCCGCCGAACGGCAGCACGAGCTACCTCGTCAACGAAGCGGTGGCGGCCTCGGGCGTGCCGTCCGGCGATGTCTCGGTCACGCTGACGCTCGAATGCGACGGGACCGTGCAATCCAGCTTCACCGGCAGTTGTTCCACCGGACAGGAAACCCGCCGCTTCGCCACCGTGGCGATCCGCAGGACCGTCGACACCGGGTTCAACTGGCGTGCCATGGCGGCGATATTCACCGGCCAGAGCGCCGCCTACACGCCCATCACGGTAACCGGCGACAGCGTCGTGAGGCTGCAATGATCGCGCGGCTGTCCAGCGACAATCGCGGCTCGACGGGGCTCGAATTCGGGATCGCGCTGCCGGTCCTGGTCGCCTTGATCGTCGGCGTGCTGCAGTTCGGCCTGGTGCTCAACGCCAATGGCGCGATGCGCAATGCGATGGGCGAAGGTCTGCGGCTGGCCAAGGTCAATCCTTCCGCGAGCGAAAACGCGGTGCTGTCGCGCACGCGCAATTCGCTGGTGGGGGTCGATCACGACGGCATCCAGACGCTGGCCTTTGCCCGCAGCACCACGAACAACGTCGAAACCGGGACGATGACCATGACCATCCGGCTGACGCCGATCATCCCCTTCGCGGCGATCCCGCCGATCGTGCTGACGCAGAGCAGGACGGTCTACCTGCCCGAATAACCGCGCGTCCGGCCCTCCGCGCTGGCGCGCTGGAACCGAATCCGCCTGACACCATGCCATCCTGACATTATGCCATGACGCCGGGCCGTCATGACACCCCTGTTTCGGCACCCCTGTTTCGGCATCCATCGTGCCGCAGCGTGCCGCAGGCGCGGCTTTCTGTTTCGCGCCGCCGCCGCGCGCCCGGACCAGCCCGGTCCGCCCGGCTCAGGCGGCCTTGGCCTGCGCGATGAAGGCGGCCATCTCGCGGCTCAGTTCGCTGGCCTGGGCGTCGAGCACGCGCGTCGCCTCGCGCACCGCTTCGGCGCTGCTGGCGGTCTCGCTGACCTGGCCTTCGACGCGCATGAGATTGCCGCGCATCGCCTCGGTCCCGGTCGAAGACATTTCGATCGTGCGTCCGATTTCCGACGTCGCGAGCGACTGCTGCTCGGCCGCCGAGGCGATCGAGGTGGTCGCGCCGCCAAGCTCGTTGATCGCTCTGGCCATGGCCGCCAGCGAAGCCGTTGCATTCCGGGTGATCGCGGCCATCGCGCGGATCTGTTCCTCGATCTCCTCCACCGCCTTCGAGGTCTGGTTCGAAAGCTGCTTGACCTCGTCGGCGACCACGGCAAAGCCGCTGCCCGCGTGGCCGGCATGGGCGGCCTCGATCGTGGCGTTGAGCGCCAGCAGGTTCGAACGCTGGGCGATCTCGCCGATCAGCACGGTGAACGAAGCGATCCGCTGCGCCATCGCGTTGAGTTCGGCGATGGTCGATTCGGTCGAGGTCGCCAGCGCGCGCGCCTCTTCGCCCGACCGCGCGACAAGGTGGATGCGGCCGGCGACCTCGTCGATCGAGACCAGCAATTCGTCGGTCGCCTGCGCGATGGCCAGCACCCCGCCCAGCGTCTGTTCCGCGGCGGCCGCGGCGGAGCTTGTCTCCTCGCGCGATTTGCCCGCCGAATCGGCCAGCGAATCTGCCACCTGCTTGAGCTGCGCGGCGGTGGCGATGACCTGTTCGACGATGCCCAGCGTCCGCCGCTCGAGCGTTTCGGCGGTGTTGGCCAGCGCCCGCAGGCGTCCGGCCTCCGCGTGCGCGCGGTCTTCGGCCTCGATTCGCGCCTCGTCGCTCATGCGGGCGCGTTCGCTTGCTTCGCGGAACGCGCCGACGCTGCGGGCAAGATCCCCGATCTCGTCCTCGCGGGCCTGATCCAGCGAAAGATCGGTCGGCGTCTCCGACTTGAGATCGCTGCTGATCCGGGTGAGCGGTTCGACGATCCGCCGGCGCAGCAGCCAGACCAGCCCCGCGGTCAGCATCAGTACCATGACCACGCCCAGCGCCAGTTCGAGCAACAGGTCCGACAGCGTATCGGAAACGCGCTGCCCGCTGGCGAGGACCTCGGTTTCGAGCCGGTCGGTGACCTGCGTGTTGTTGCGGTCCATCACGGTGAATAGCTGCTGGAATTTCGGCATGCGCTCGCGAATAGCGTCCGCCTTGCCGTCCGACAGCGCGACGATTTCGTGGACGATCTCGATATAGGGAACATAGCTTTGCTGCACCTCGCGCAGCTGCGCCGCGATCTGCGCATCGAGGACAAGCCCGGATGTCGCCTGCTGCACCCCTTGCAGCCGCGACAGGTATGCTTCGAGGTCCTTGCGCGCCGCCGCCGCTTCCTGCCGGTCGCCGGTCATCGACGCCTGCTGGGCGCGCAGCGTGATGGTACGCAGGGCATCGCGAACCATGTCCGATTCGAGATGGTTGCGCATCGCCATGGTCAGCTGGCGCGATTCGTCCTGCGCCCGCCGCAGGTCGGTGGTGGTCGACCATGCCAGGCCGAGAATCGAAGCCATGCCCAGACCGACGATCAATCCGGCAAGCGTGAGGATACCGGATATGGATTTGGTCGCGAAGGGCAGGTGCATATTCGGGAATTCCACGTGAAAACTCCCCGAAAGCTACGGATTTTCGGCTAAGTTTTGGTTAAGCGCGCCCGCTCGCCCACGGCGGTGGGCTCACAGCCCCGCTGCCGCCAGCGCCCGGTCGAGGTCTTGTGTGATATCCTCGACATCCTCCAGCCCGACATTGATCCGCAACAGGCCCTCGGTCACGCCCATTTGCGCCCGTGCTTCGGGGGACATGCCGGCATGGGTGGTGCTGGCGGGATGGCACATCAGGCTGCGCGCATCGCCGATATTGTTCGATATATCGACCAGTTCGAGCGCGTCGAGCACGGCAAAGGCGGTCGCGCGGTCGCCGACGTCGAAGGCGAAGATCGGACCGGTCGCGACCATCTGGCGCACCGCCAGTTCGTGGCGCGGATGGCTGGGCAGGCCGGGATGGAGCATCTTCGGCACCCGCCCCTCGATGAACCGCCCCAGTTCGAGCGCATTCTCGCTCTGGCGGCGCGCGCGCAGGTCGAGCGTTTCGAGCCCCTTGAGCACCACCCAGGCGTTGAACGGCGACAGGTTGGGACCGGTATTGCGCTGGAACGGCAGCAGCACCTCGTCGATCCATTGCTGCGAGCCGCACACCGCGCCGGCCAGCACCCGGCCCTGCCCGTCCATCAGCTTGGTCGCGCTGTAGGCGACCACGTCGGCGCCGTAATCCATCGGCCGCTGCAGCGCGCTGGTGGCGAAGGCATTGTCGACCACCGAAGTGATACCATGCGCCCGGGCCACGCCGCAGACATGCGCCAGGTCGACCACATCGAGCGTCGGGTTGGCGGGCGTTTCGAAGAAGAACACCCTGGTGTTGGGCCGGATCGCGGATTCCCATGCAGCGTCGTCGGCGCTGTCGATCACGCTGCACTCGATGCCGAAGCGCGGCAGCAGGCTGTCGAGCAGCCAGCGGCACGACCCGAAGGCCGCGCGCGCGCCGACGATATGGTCCCCGGCGGAAAGCTGGCACAGCAGCGCGGCGGTCATCGCCGCCATCCCGCTCGCCTGCGCGCGGCAGGCCCCGGCCCCTTCCATCAGCGCGATGCGTTCCTCCAGCATGGCGACGGTGGGGTTCTGCAGGCGCGAATAGGTCATCCCCTGCGCCTCGCCCGCGAAACGGTCGGCAACGGTCTGCGCGTCGTCGTAGGTAAAGCCCGAGGAGAGGAACAGCGCCTCGCTGGTCTCGCCATGTTCGCTGCGCCAGGTGCCGCCGCGCACCGCCTGCGTGGCCGGGCGCCATCGGGAAGTGATCGAGCGGTCGGTTCCGGTGGTCTTCTTCATGATGGCGGGCAGATAGCACGCGCGCGCGCCACGGCAAGCGCAAGGCTGTTGTCACGGCCCCAAGCCTCGCTTAACCCCCGACCCGATGAGCCGTGCGCCCCAGCAACCCCGCGACCCCCTGATCTGGTGCGCCGTGCTGGCGCTGGGCTTCTGGCTGCTGTGCCTCCCCTATCTGACGGTCGTCACCAAGCCCTATTTCGACGAGGTCCATTATGTCCCGGCCGCGCGCGAGCTGCTGGTGCTGGGCACCTTCGTCAATCGCGAGCACCCGCTGCTGGGCAAGGAGCTGATCGCCGCCGGAATGGCGCTGCTGGGCGACAACCCATGGGGCTGGCGGATCATGCCCAGCCTGTTCGGCGCGCTGGCGCTGTTCGCGGGCATGCGCGCCATGTGGTTCGCCACGCTCCACCGCTTCGCCACGCTGGCCTATGGCGTGCTGCTGGCAAGCGGTTTCCACCTGTTCGTCCACGCGCGCATCGCGATGCTCGACATCTTCTGCCTGGCCTTCCTGTGCCTGGCCGCATGGCAGTTCGCCGCCGCCGTCCGCCAGCCCGAACAGGGCCGCTGGCGGCTGGCGCTGGCCGGGGTGGCGCTGGGCTGCGCCATGGCATCGAAGTGGAACGCGCTGGCGGTCGCACCGCTGTTCGGGCTCGCCTTCCTCGTCGCGCGCACGCTGGCGCGGCGCCGGCGCCTGCTGCTGAGCCGCCGCGGTGCGCCGGTGCCGGGCACCACGCTGCTCGAGGCGGGCGTGTGGCTCGGCGTGGTCCCGCTGGCGACCTATGCCGCGAGTTTCATCCCGGCCTGGTTCTTCGCCTTCAACCCGATCACGGAAGGGCTGGTGTTCCACCACCAGTTCATGCTCGGGTTGCAGGAACAGGTGCTCAAGCCTCACCCCTACCAGTCGAGCTGGCCCGATTGGGTGCTGAATTATCGGTCGATCTGGTATCTCTACGAGCCGGTCGACGGGGTCCAGCGCGGGATCATGCTGATCGGCAACCCGCTGACCATGCTGCTGGGCCTGCCCGCGCTGGCGTGGTGCCTGTGGCACGGCCTCGCGCGGCGCAACTGGGCGGCGCTGGGCACGGTGGTGCTTTATGCGGTGAGCCTGGGCTTCTGGGTGCTCGCCGCCAAGCCGGTGCAGTTCTATTACCATTACGCGCTGCCCAGCATGGCGCTGCTCGCCGCGCTGGCGCTGGCCTGCGATGCGCTGTGGCACGGCGAGCAGCGCAAATCGGCGCTGCTGCCGCTGGTCGCCAGCGTGGCGCTGTTCGCCTGGTTCTATCCGATCCTCAGCGCCGCGCCGCTCGCACGGCCCGACAGTTTCGCGGTGTGGACCTGGCTCGACAGCTGGCGATAAGGGCTAATACCGCCCCCACACGAAGCGGCTCGAGAGGGCGTAGTTCCACACCGAGCCGATACCGATGCCCACCAGCGCCGCGAGCACCGTGTGCAGCCCGCGGTCGTGCAGCGTGGTCGCCACCGCGACATTGGCGAAGGCACCGATCGAACAGGCGGCGATGAAGCTTGCCCAGCCCCAGAAGACCTTCTTCGCCTCGGTCAGCCGCTTGTCGCGATAGGTGAGGAAATTGTTGAGCCAGAAGTTGAAACTCATCGCCCCGAAGGTCGCGACCGCCTGGCTCCAGCTGAAATTCGTGCCCGCCACCAGGATGAAGGCATAGAGGATCGCCATGTGCACGCCGACGCCGATCACCCCGACCGTGCCGAACAGCGCGAAGCGGGTCGGGATCACCCGGCCGAAGCTCTTGTCATACAGCCCGGCGAGGAAATCGAGCGCGATCGCGCGGTCGAGCTTGGATTCGCCGGAACGGCGGGCCGAGAAATTCATCGGAAAATCCTTCACCTTGAGCGGGGTGGGCGCGGTGGCGAGCAGGTCGAGCAGGATCTTGAACCCGATCCCCGAAAGATTGGGCACCAGCGCGCGCGCGGTGGCGCTGGGCAGCAGGAAAAACCCGCTCATCGGGTCGCTCAACTCGACCCCGGTCAGCTTGCGGGCCAGCATGTTGGCGACGCTCGACAGCTTCTCGCGGTCGGGGCGGCCCCATTCTTCCATGCTCGCGCCTTCGGCAAAGCGGCTGGCGACCGCGACCTCGGCCGCGCCCGATCTTACCGCGGCGAGCATATCGACCAGCAGCCTGGGATCGTGCTGGTGATCGGCGTCCATCACCGCGACATAGGGCGCGGCGGTGGCGCAGAACCCCTCGATCGCGGCGCTCGACAGCCCGCGACGGCCGATGCGCTGGATCACGCGGATGCGCGGGTCGGCCAGCGCCAGCCGGCGCGCCTCGTCGCTGGTCCCGTCGGCCGAATTGTCGTCGACGATCAGCACCTCCCAGCCCGATGCGCCCAGCGCGCCTTCGATCCGCTCGACCAGCGGGGCGAGATTGTCGCGCTCGTTGAGCGTGGGCAGGATGATCGCGAGTTCGAGAACGCGCGCGATATCGGCCGGTGCGGGCTGCATCGAAAGGGTCATGTCCATTGCCACACCCGGTTACGGGCCAATTCTCAAGATATGGTTAGCAGCTTCCTAACAATGGCATCGCCGATGTCACGCGTGGAGGCGCTGCCGCCCAGGTCGCCGCCCAGCACGCCATCGGCGAGGATGCCCTCGACCGCGCGTTCGACCCGCGCCGCCTGCGCATCGTGCCCGAGCGAGTGGCGCAGCAGCATGGCGAGGCTGAGCACGGCGGCGACCGGGTTGGCCTTGCCCTGCCCGGCAATGTCGGGCGCGCTGCCGTGGATCGGTTCGTAAAGGCCGAAGGTTCCGTATTCGGTCCGCCGCTCGCCCAAAGAGGCGCTGGCCAGCAGGCCGATCGACCCGACGCAGGCGCTGGCCTGATCGGACAGGATATCGCCGAACAGGTTCCCGGTGACGATCGTGTCGAACCGCCCCGGCGCCTTGACCAGCTGCATCGCGGCATTGTCGACATACATGTGTTCGAGCTCGACCTCGGGATAATCCCTTGCCACCTCGATCACCGTCTCGCGCCAGATGCGGCTGGTTTCGAGCACATTGGCCTTGTCGACGCTGGTGAGGCGCCTGTTGCGCCCCATCGCCGCGCGGAAGGCGACATGGGCGATGCGGCGCACCTCGGCCTCGTTATAGGACATGGTGTCCCACCCCTCGCGCCCGCCCGCGCTCTCGCGTTCGCCCTTGTCGCCGAAATAGACGTCGCCGTTGAGCTCGCGCACCACCAGGAGGTCGATGCTGCGCGCCACTTCGGGCTTGAGCGAGGACAGATGCTCGAGCCCCGGAAAGCCCGCCGCCGGGCGCAGATTGGCGAACAGGCCCAGCCCGGCACGCAGGCCCAGAATCGCCTGTTCGGGGCGCAAATGACGCGGCAGGTCATCGCACGAGAAGTCACCGACCGCGCCGAACAGCACCGCATCGGCACCGCGCGCCATTTCGAGCGTCTCGGGCGGGAGCGGGTGACCGTGACTACGCCAGGCCGCCGCGCCGACAGCGCCTTCGACCAGTTCCACCCCGGGCAGCGCCAGCGCATCGAGCACGCGCAGTGCCTGTGCCGTTACCTCGGGCCCGATCCCGTCGCCTGCAAATACCGCAATCTTCATTTTTCACCCTGTCATCGCGAGCATGGCGAAACAATCCAGTCCTGCTCAAGATGGATTGCCGCGTCGCCTTCGGCTCCTCGCAATGACCGGATCATGAAACCATCCGTTCCAGCCGCTGCCGCAGGAGCTGCCTTGCGGCTAGAACGTCGGCGCGCGTGTCGGCAAGCAGGTAGCGCGCGATCAGCGGTTCCTGACGGTCGAGAATTTCCAGAGCCTGCCCAAGCCCCGCTATCTCGGGTCGCTCGCCGCCATAGCCCAGCTCGCGCAGCAGCAGCGCCTCAAAGAGCGCCAGCGCCTCGACCCATTGCCGCGCGGCATCGGCCGAACAGATCGCGTCGAGCAAGCCGCCCAGCGCGGCGTAGAGCGAAGGATAGGGGTTGCGTTCGGGCAGCGCGGTGGCGGTGAGCGCGGTCACCCAGGCGATCGCGGCGGCGGGGAGCGGTTCGTTGAGCCAGGGCCCGCGGCTCCTGACCAGTTCGAGCCGGGCAAAGGGCAGCTGGCTGTCGGATCTGGCGCGAATGTCCGCCTGCACCAGATTGCCGGGGATCACCACCGGGCGCAGCACCCGCCCGCGCCCACCCGCGACATAGGCAGCGATGAGGCCGCTCTCGCCCGTCAGCATCCGCGCGATCACCGCGGTTTCGCCATACGGGCGCGCGGCGACGAGGATGGCAGGAGCGACGAGCTGCATTCGTGTCCCCTACCCCGTGGCAGGGGCGATGGTCATTTGATCCTGGCTTCGAGCGCCGCGATGCGCTGTGCCAGCCTTTCGGCTTCCTCGCGCGCCTTGCCGGCCATCAGCTTGACCGCGTCGAATTCCTCGCGGGTGACGAAATCCATCCCGCCGAAGGCCTCGCGTGCGCGTTCGCGCGCCGAATCGCGCGCCTCGCGGCCCATGCCGGCCAGCGTGCCGGCCGCCGAGTTGGCGAGTTTGACGAAATCGGCGATCAGCGGGTTCTGGCTCTGCATCCCGTTACCTTGGGACTGGATGCGCATTTTGTCCAGACTCCGGCGCTGGCGGTCGCATCCGTGGCCTTGGCTTACCTGTGACTCGCAAGCCCACGGCACTCCGAGTTATCCGGGCCGATGGAGGCCCGGCAAGGGCGACCGCCCGCCCGCAAGTGCCCGGAGCGAAGCGGAGGAATAGCGCTGAGGATGCTCGCGCGGAGGCGCGGGCGTAAAACCTAAACGTCGATGCGTACCCGTTCGATTTGCCCAGCATCGCCCGCCCCGTCGGCATCGGGATTGAGCTGCAACAGCTGGTAGTTGAGCAGCGTCATGAACAACACCCAGGCGAGATAGGGGAGCAACAGCAGCGCGGCGGCCCTTCGCACGGTCCAGAACAGCACGAGCACCGCCAGCAGCGTCAGGTCGACCAGCACCAGCAGGCCCAGGCCCAGCGTGAGCTGGTGCGCGGTGAAGAAGGTCGGCAGCCAGGCGAGCGAAAGCGCGAAATGCACCGCGAAGGCCCACAGCGCGACGGCGCGCCCGCGCGCACCCCAGGCAGAGGCGACCAGCGTCAGTGCCAGGCCGACCACCACGCACAGCCCCTTCCACGCAAGGTCGAACCGTGCCGGATCAGGCAGGCCTTCGGGCATGGAGAGCGTCTGGAGCCACGCCGAATTCGGGTTGCCCAGCGCCGCGGCGAGGACGCCGAGCAGCACGACCAGCGGCACGCAGAACAGCGCCCAGCGGATGAAACTCGCGCGCAACTGCCCGCGCGAAGCCAGCATATTCATGCAATCTCCCCGAATCCCGCGAATCGTTAACCGCGTTCTGGCGGGCCATCGACAGGCTGGCAATGGAGCAGCCACCAATCATCCCGCAGCGGGGCGTCAGGCGTCAGGCAGCGCGGCACCTGCCGGATCGTCAAACCTTTACCACGCCATGTTCGATCAGGCTGCGCGCGCAATCGAGGATGCTGTCCTCCTCGCTGCGGGTCTGCCAGCCCAGCCGCTGCCTGGCGTGGCTCGCATCGACATTGCGGGTCTTGCCCAGTTCGCTCCTGATCGAGCGCACGCCGGCGTTGAACAGGCTGAGGATCGCGACCATCCAGTTGGGCATGACCCTGGTGGGCAGCTTGCGGGTCTGTGCTGCAGGCAGACCGCGCCGCAGCACCTCGGCCGCCTCGATCATCTTGTAGAACCGTCCGGCGGCAAGGAACCGCTCGCCCGCCAGCCCCGGTTCTTCGAGGCAGCGGATGTGGAGCTCGGCGACATCGCGCGTATCGACGATGGCAAAACCGAGATCGGGTGCCATCGGCATCGAACCGTCGAGCAATTGCTTCACCACCTCGACCGATGGGCTGAAATCGGGATCGTCGACCGGACCCAGCACCATCGACGGATTGACCGAGACGAATTCCATGCCCTCGCCCTGTTCGGCCACCCATTCGCGCGCCGCGCGCTCGGCAATCGTCTTGGACTTGACGTAGGGATAGGCATCGGGATGCGCGATGTCGGTCCAGTTGCTCTCGTCGACCGTGTAGTCCTTGTCGCTGCGGCCATAGGCGACCGCCGCCATCGAACTGGTCTGGACGAAGCGCCTGACCCCCGCCGCCTTGGCGAAACGCAGCGCGCGCAGCGTCCCTTCGCGCGCGGGAACGATCATCTCGTTCTCGTCCTTCGGCGTGGACACGGTAATCGGCGAGGCGACATGCGCGACATGGGTACAGCCCGCGACGGCTTCGGCCCAGCCGGCATCGTTCATCAGCTCGGCCTCGAAGACCCGCAGCCGGTCTTCCCCCGGGCTGCCGACTCGCGCGCGCAGCCCCGCCTCGCTCTTCGCCTTGTCGCGCACGGTTGCATGGACCGTCCAGCCCTTCGCCAGCAACTGGCGGATGAGTTCGCCTGCGATATAGCCTGTGCCACCTGTGACGAGTACCGTAGCTGCCATCGATCGTCCCCTTCGCTCACCAGTGTAGGTCGGCGGGGGGCGAGTCACAACGCAGTATCGATGGAACGGGTTGATTTCCTTGCGGTGAGCGCGGGTATCGCGGGCCTATCGGCCGCGGCACGTCTGGCCGCGCGGTGGTGAGCGAGGCGGAGGCGCCCGGCTTTCCCTGAACGGCTTGTCCGACCCTATCGCAGCAACACCAGCTCTTCGGCCATGGTCGGGTGGATCGCCACGGTGGCATCGAAATCGGCCTTGGTCAGCCCGGCCTTCACCGCCACGGCGGCGGCCTGGATGATCTCTGCCGAATCGGGCCCGATCATGTGGATGCCCAGCACCCGGTCGGTCAGGCCGTCGACCACCATCTTGTAGAAGCCGCGCTCGACGCGGGGCGAGAAGATGTTGCCCATCGGGCGGAAGTTCGAGGTGTAGATGCACACCTCGTCGAATTCGCGCCGCGCCTGCGCCTCGGTCAGCCCGACCGCCGCGATCGAGGGCTGCGAGAACACCGCCGAGGGGATCGTGCTGTGGTCGACGTGGCGACGATTGCCGCCGAACAGCGTATCGGCCAGCGCATGGCCTTCGCGGATCGCGACCGGGGTCAGCTGCACGCGGTCGGTCACATCGCCCACCGCATGGATGCTGTCGCAGCTGGTCTTGCTGTAGGCATCGACCGGGATTTCGCCCTTGTGCCCCAGCTTGATGCCCGCGGACTCCAGCCCCAGCCCGGCGGTGTTGGGCGCGCGGCCGGTGGCGATCAGCACCTGGTCGGCGGCGATGGTGGTGCCATTGCTCAGCGTGACCATGAGCGATCCGTCGGCCAGCCGTTCGACCCTGGTGATCTGCGCGTTCATTTCCAGGTCAATCCCGCGCGCCTGCATGATCGGCGGCAGGCGCTCGACGATGTCCTGCTCATAGGTGCGCAGGATCGTCTCGCTGCGGTTGACCAGCGTGACCTTGCTGCCCAGCGCGTTGAATATCCCGGCGAATTCGACCGCGATATAGCCGCCGCCCATCACCACCAGCCGCCGCGGCTGTTCGGCGAGGTGGAACACCTCGTTCGAGGTGATGCAGTGTTCTGCGCCGGGAAACTCGGGCATCACCGGCCAGCCGCCGGTGGCGACGAGGATATGGCGCGCGCCGATCTCGCGCCCCGAAGCGAGGCGGACCGTGTGGGGCCCGGTGATGGTCGCGCGTTCGCCGAAGCGTTCGACCCCGGCATTGCCCAGCGTTTCGCCATAGAGGCCTTCGAGCCGGTCGACGTCGCGGTTGACGAAATCGCGCAGCACCGCCCAGTCGAACCGGGCATCGCCGATGGTCCAGCCCTTCGACTGCGTATGCGCCAGCTGTTCGGCGAACATCGAGGCATAGACCAGCATCTTCTTGGGCACGCAGCCACGGATGACGCAGGTGCCGCCATAGCGATATTCTTCCGCGATCGCGACCTTCGCGCCGTGCGTGGCCGCGATGCGGCTGGCGCGGACCCCGCCCGAACCGGCGCCGATGGTGAAAAGGTCGTAGTCGTATTCGGCCATGCGGAACTCCTCGGTGCGCGCGGCGCGATATCGGCCCGCAATACGCGTTTGCCAAGGGGCCGTTTACAGCCGCAAGGCTTGCACCTGCGGCAAAGCCGCAGGTGGCGCGGAAAAGCCTGTAACCATCGCGCGGCCCCGACCGAATGCTATCGCACCCGCGCATTCCAACACGCGCGGCGCCGGAGAGAATTTCAATGTACATCGTCAGGGGCGCGGTGCTGTCATGCATCGGCGCAATCACGCTTGCCGGGTGTTCCGGGCAGGGCGGTGAAACCATGCCGCAACCGATAGCGGTCAGCGACGCCGCGGGCGGAATCTCCCTGCCCAGGGATTTCGACAAATGGCCCACATTGGGCAGCTGGGCCACGGCTTCGGCCGGGCCCGACACGCCGGTCAATGAACTGCACACGGTCTATGTTTCGCCGGGCGGGATCGAGAGTTATCGCAAGGATGGCGTGTTTGCCGACGGCACGGTGCTGGTCAAGGCGGTCGCCGATGTTAAGGCGGCCCCGCTGACCACCGGCAATGCCCATTGGCCGGCCAAGACCAAGGTCTGGTTCGTGATGGTCAAGGATTCCAAGGGCAGCCACAAGGACAACCCGTTGTGGCGCGAAGGCTGGGGCTGGGCCCTGTTCGAAGCCGGCAACCCCGGCAAGCAGGTGGCCCCTTCGTTCGAGGAAAGCTGCCAGGCCTGCCACGAACCGGCCAAGGACAGCGACTGGATCTACAGCGCCGCCTATCCGGTGCTGCACGACGGTACGCCGCCAAAGGCATCCTGGGACCCCAACTAGCGGTTCGGCCGCGACAAGTCGAACCGTCGCTAACAGATAGCTGGAGTGATTTCGAACCAGATGAAATCATCCGGCTCGAAATCACTCTAAGTTACTGTCCTGAAACATTTAAAACAGAGTAATGACACTCGTATTTCATTTTCAAGTCATTGTTTTATATGTGCTTTTCTACATGAATTTCACCGATTGGTAAGCCCTCGAGGCTATCGGGCGAGCGATCCCTCCCAGGAAGGCGAATCGCGATGACTGCCCTGCCGAATTTTGCCGACGCCTTTGTGCGCGAGGCCGATTTGGCCGACGAGGACGAATTTGCCCCGACACCGGCGCCGAAGCTCCGGTGGAAGCAATCGGGCATGAGCGGCAAGCTCGGGCAGATGCGGACCAGCATCGCCGGCAAGGTGCGATTGTTCGCCTTGTCCTTCACCCTGCTGCTGACGCTGCTCGGGGCTGTCCTTTGTGGTGCGCTCGCCATTTTGTCCGCCCGGTCGGGCGAGGCTTCCGTCACCACCGCCCGTGCGCTGGCCGCGTCGCAGCTCGAGACCAGCATTGCCGAGAGCCGCTATTTCGCCTCGCGCTATGCCGCCGCGGGCGACCCGAAGATGATCGCCATGGCCTTCGAGACCCTGCGCCATGCGCATGAGGAGATCGACGCCGCCGTCGCGCTCGAGGACAGCGACAGCGACAGCGGCTCGCGCGAGCGGATGGAATGGCTGGCGACCCAGGCCGAAGGGTTCGAGCCCGAGCTGCGCGCGCTCAACGCCTCGATTACCGCAAACGGTCCGTCCGCGACCGGCGACGCGCTGGCCAATGCGATCGACATCAGCGGCAGCCAGCTCGCCAGACAGGCCGCGATGATCGGGGACGAACTGACCGTGCAATCGGACGCCGCGCGGGCCGCGCTCAATGCGCTCAAGCTGATCACCATTGCCATCACCATTGCACTGACCGCCGGCTGCATCGTGCTGGTCCAGTTCGGTGCCCGCTCGCTCGCCCGGCAGGTATCCGAATCGCTCGGCGACATAACCGGCGTCATGACCCGCCTCGCCGGCGGCGATCGCGCGGTCAGGATCCCGGGCACCGAACGCGAGGACGAAATCGGCGAGATGGCCCGCGCATTGGTGGTCTTTCGCGAAAGCGCGGAGGCGCTGGCCGATCACCAGCGCAAGGCGCGCGAGGACCAGAACGCCCTGCTGCAACGGCTGTCGGGCGGTTTCGAAGGGGGCATCGGCGAAGTCGTCGGCGATGTTTCGTCCGCCTCGCGCCAGTTGCAGGCAACCTCCAGCGCCATGGCCGGGGCGGCGACGCAGGCGGTCGGCTTCGTCGAGCACGTCTCGCAGACGATGCGCGAAACCGCGAGCGGGGTTACCGCCGCGGCGGCGGCCAGCGACCAGTTCGCGATGTCGATCGCCGAAATCGGGCGCCAGGCGGGCCATTCGGCGCAGACCGTGCAGATCGCACGCAGCGCGACCGAGCGCGCAGATGCCCGGATGGCCGCGCTGAGCAGTGCCGCCGATGACATCGGGGCGGTGGTGCAATTGATCGAATCGATTGCCGTGCGCACCAATCTGCTCGCGCTCAATGCCTCGATCGAGGCCGCACGCGGCGGCGAGGCCGGGCGCGGCTTCGCGGTGGTCGCGAGCGAGGTCAAGGAACTCGCCCGCCAGACCCGCGAGGCGACCGGCGAAGTCGCCGCCAGGATCGCCGACATGCAGGTGACGACGCGCGAAAGCGCAGGCGCGCTGGCCGAAATCGGCAACCGCATCCGCGAGGTCGAAATGACCGCGATCGCCATCGCGCAGGCGGTCGACGAACAGTCGCTGTCCAGCCGCGAACTTGCCCGCAACCTCGACATGGCGGCGAACGGGGTCGAACGGATCGGCGACAATATCTCGCAGATCCGTGACATGGCGCACGACACCGGCGCAGCGGCGGAACAGGTGCTCGAGTCCGCCAACCACCTCGATACGAGCGCCCGGACGCTCGATGCCCGGTCCAGCGAGTTCGTTGCCTCGGTCCGCGCGGCCTGAGATCGGCCCCTGAGATCAACTCCTGAGATCAGTCAGGGGTTCGCGCGCGCGTCCACACGATCGCGTTCGGCCACGCGGCGCAGCGCGGCGACATAGGTTTCGGGCGGCTGCGCGCCGGGGATCATGAAGCGGTTCTCGACGATCATCGCCGGGACCCCGGTGATGTTCATGTCCCACGCCGCGCGTTCTTCGGCACGGACCTTGTGCGCCAGTTCCCCGCTCGCCAGCGCGGCTTCGGCGGCGGCGCGGTCGAGCCCGACGCCCTGCGCGACGTCGAGCAGCACCGCATGGTCGCCGATCTCGCGGCGTTCGTTGAAATGCGCGCGGAACAGCGCGAGCTTGAGTTCGGTCTGCCGCTCGGGGCCGAATTCCTCGCCCGCCCAGGTCAGCAGCTTGTGCGCGGCAAACGTGTTCCACATGCGCCGTTCGGGCGCGGGTTCGGGGCCTTCGTAATCGAGCGATACCCCCGCGGCCCGCGCCGCTTCGCGCATGCGGCCCTGCACTTCGCGCGATTGTTCGGGGGTCCGGCCGTATTTGCGCGCGATATGCGCGGTGCTGTCCTCGCCCTGGGGCGGCATGTCGGGGTTGAGTTCGAAGGCGTGCCAGCGCACATCGGCCGCGATTTCGCCTTCAAGCTGCGCCAGGCCCTGTTGCAGATTGCCCCAGCCGACCAGGCACCACGGGCACATGACGTCGGACCAGATATCGATCCGCAGGGTCCTGGCTTCGTTCATTTCCTCACCCACCAATGCATCAGGTGATGCGCGATAGCATGCGTGGGCGGGGCGATGAAGGGGCCGTTCCCGGCGAGCGAATCCTTCACCTCCTCGCGCGTAAAGAACGCTACCTCGGCCATTTCGGTGGTGTCGATGTCAAGCATGTCGCTGTCCGCGAAGCCATGGCAGCCGATCATCAGCTGGCTGGGGAAGGGCCACGGCTGGCTGGCGATATAGGTCACGTCGCGCACGCGCACGCCGGCTTCCTCGATCACTTCGCGCACCACCGCCTCCTCGATGCTCTCGCCCGGCTCGACAAAGCCCGCCAGTGCGGAAAAGCGCCCCTCGGGCCAGCCGAGCCCGCGACCCAGCATCAGGCGGGTTTCGTGTTCGACCAGCATGATCGTGACCGGGTCGGTGCGCGGGAAGTGCTGCGCGCCGCAGGTGCCCGCTTGCGCCTGGCAATTGCGCTGCCAGCCGCCCTTGGCCAGCACGGTCGGCCCGCCGCACTGCGCGCAGAAGCGGTGCCGCGCGTGCCAGTCGACCAGGCTGCGCGCCCCGCCATAGAGCGCCAGGTCGTCGGGCTGCAGCGACGCCATCAGCGCCCACAATTGCGGATTGGCCATGCGCGGGCTGGCATCACCGCGCGGCGGGACGGCGGCGAAGCAGGCCCTGCCCTCGTCCAGTCCGAGGAAGCACAGCTCGGCATCGTCCGCCGCGTCGGCGAGCGAGCCCCACCCAAGTCGCCCGTTGTCGTCGAGCACCGGCACCAGCCCGTCGAGCGCGAGCAGCCGCGCCTTCCAGTTCATGTATCCCGCCAGCCGGTCGGGATCGGCGCGAACGTGGTCGGCGCGGTCGAGGCGCGATCCCGTGAATGACAGCACGGCCGTGTTCACAGGCCCTTCATTGCGGCAAGGTCGGTCAGTACGGCCTCGGGAAATGCCTCGTGCAGCGGATAGGCATCGGACGGCATGTATTGCGTCATCATGGTGGCGCGCAGCCCTGTCTTGTGGCTGACGAAGGCGACCGTCCCCGCGGCACCGCCCCAGCCATAGGCGCCATCATTGACGCGGCCGCCCGCACCGAAACCCTGGCCTTCGACCCAGGTGCCCCTGGTCGAGGCGGTTTCGGGCAGCAGGTTCGAGGTGCCGATGCGCACCGCCGCCTCGCTCATCACGCGCTTGCCCTCGATCACGCCCAGGCCAAGCAGCATTTCGAGGAAGCGGTCATAGTCGCGCGGGCTCGACACCAGCCCCGCCCCGCCCATCGGGAAGGGCGGCGTGTCGAGATAGATCGAGCTCGCCGCCGGATCCATCGGCAGCGGCGTGCCGTTGAATATCCCGTAATTGGTCGTCAACCGCCCAACCTCGCTGTCGGGCACGGTGAACCAGGTGCTGGTCATCCCGGCGGGATCGAAGATGCGGTCCTTGAGGAAGGCATCGAATTTCTGCCCGCTGGCAACCTCGATCACCCGGCCCATCAGGTCGAGCCCGACCGAATAGCTCCACCTGGAACCCGGCTGGAGCACCAGCGGCGCCATGGCCAGCCGGTCGGCGAAAACATCGAGCCCGTGGACCGGCTTGGCGCTGCTCAGGCCGGGAATCGGCAGGCGGCTGACCTGGCCGGGGATCAGGCCGTGTTCCTCATAAAGTTTCTGGATCGGGCCCTTCTGCACGATGCCGTAACCGAGCCCTGCGGTATGGGTCAGCAGCATGCGCATGGTGATCGGGCGCTCGGCGGGAACGAGATCGGTGACCGACCCGTCATAGGTCTTCTGCACCATCATGCTGGCATAGGCCGGGAGGACCTCTGCCAGCGGCTGATCGAGACCGATCCTGCCTTCGTCGATCAGGATCATCGCCGCCATGCCGGTGATCGGCTTGGTCATCGAATAGATGCGATAGAGACTGTCGACCCCGGCCTTTGCTTCGCCGCCGATCGCCAGTGTCCCCTGCGCAATGACCTGCGCGGCGCGGTCGCCCCAGCCCAGCGCGGCAACCATGTTCGCGACCTTGCGCGTGCCGGCATATTTCTCGATCAGCGCGGTGACGGCGGGCCAGGCGGCAGACGGGTCGCGCGCCAGGGCCATGCCGCCGAACGGGTTCCCGGCAAGCGTCGCCCCGGCGGTAAGCCATGCACCCGAACGCAGCAGCGCGCGCCGCGACATCTGGGGGGTCTCGAAGGATCGGTAAGCCATGAATTTCCTCTCCAATTTGGGCGACGCCTTTGTGATGGACCCGCGCGGGGCGGTCAATTGCGAAGTGCGCCTGTTGCAAATGTCAGCTGTTTTATTCATATAAGACACATGCTCAATATCCTCTCGATCCTGCTGGGTCTCATCGCGCTGGCCATAGCCATCCCCTCGTCGATCCCGCTGCTCGGCTGGGGCAACTGGATCGCGCTGCCCTTCGCCGTCGCGGGTGCCGGGCTCGGAGCTTTGTCATCGAGCAATGGCGGGCGCAATTTCTGCCTGGTCGTGCTGGTCATCGCCGCGATCCGGCTGAGCCTGGGCGGCGGGGTGATCTAGGGCGCCCTAACGCGCCAGCGCCAGCCGCGCGGCCTTGGCGAACAGCGTGGGCAGGCCGGCCTGTTCGAGCTCATCGAGCAGCCACCACTCGCCCTCGCCCTGCGCATCGTCGACCCGCTCGACCGACAGTTCGAGGTCGAAATGGGTAAAGCCGTGCCGCACCATGCCGAGCGTTTCGCCCACCGGACCCCCCGAACCATTGCCGCCTACGCTCCAGCCGTCATCGGGCAGCGCGCGCATCGCGCCCAGCATCCCGCTGGCTTCGCGCCGTACCAGCCAGACCGCCCCCTCGCGCTCGGTCCAGAAGGCGCGACCCCTGCGCAGCGGCTTCGCCTTCTTCGGCGCCCTGATGGGCAAGCGAGCGGGATTGCCCGCGCGGCGGCCCGCGCAGCACCCGGCGAGCGGGCACAGCAGGCATTGCGGATCGCGCGCGGTGCAAATGGTCGCGCCGAGATCCATCATCGCCTGCGCGAAATCGCCCGCACGCTCCATCGGAGTGATCCGGTCGGCATGGCCGCGGATCGGCTTGCGCGCGGCGGGAAGCGGCTCGTCGATGGCGAACAGCCGTGCCACCACCCGCTCGACATTGGCGTCGACCACCACCGCCCGCCGGCCAAAGGCGATCGCCGCCACCGCGGCGGCGGTATAGGCGCCCAGCCCCGGCAGCCTGCGCAGGTCTTGCTCGGTCGAAGGGAAGTCGCCCAGTTCGGCCACCGCGCGCGCGCATTTCACCAGATTGCGCGCGCGCGAATAATATCCCAGCCCTGCCCAGGCCGCCATGACATCCGCTTCCGGCGCGCCCGCCAGCGCCGCAACCGTCGGCCAGCGCTGCGTGAAGGCGGCGAAATAGCGCCTCACCGCCGCCACCGTGGTCTGCTGCAACATCACTTCGGACAGCCACACGCGATAGGGGTGTGGCGCGGGCTCGCCCGGCCGCGCGCGCCAGGGCAGGTCGCGTGCATGCACGCCGTACCAGTCGAGAAGCAGAACGGAGACGGTGGCGGTCACGCGCCGCCTATGGCATGGGTGAAGTCGCAATGGAACGGGACGACAGCAAACCGCGGCGCGGCAAGGCGGCAGGCCGCGAATACCACCGCCAGCGCGGCGGCGCGGCCAAGCCGATCAGCGACCTGATGCCGCAGGTTGGACGCAGCGCCTTTCGCCGCTACGGCTTCGTCCAGAGTTCGGTGGTCAGCCGCTGGCCCGAAATCGTGGGCGAGATCCATGCCCGCGTCTGCACACCCGAAATGATCCGCTTCCCCCCCGGCGAAAAGTCCGAGGGGATCATGCACCTTGTCGTGCTTCCCGCGCACGCGCCGCTGATCCAGCAGGTGCTGCCCGAGATCGCCGAACGGGTGAACCGCTTCTTCGGCTATCGCGCGGTGGCGCGGATCAAGCTGCGGCAAGGCGAGGTTAAGCCGCCGCCGGGCAGGAATCCGCCCAAGGCGCCGCTCTCGCTCAAGCCGATTCCGATGGAACTGGGCGACAGTCTGCGCGATATCGGCGACCCCGAACTGCGTGCGGTGCTCGAATCGCTTGCGCGCAGCATGGGTTCGCACGACAACGGGAACGATTCCAGGTGACGATGAAAACGGGCTTGTTCACATCCATCTTCCTTGGCGTGGCGGGGGCGCTGACGCTCGGGGCGGGCACGCTGACACCGGGGGCCAGCGCGCAGGACCGGCCGATCCTCAAGGGCGGCAACTGGGCCGCGATGGTCACCGCGACCGAAGGCGGCCACCTGCTCGGCAACCCCGACGCGGGGGTGAAGCTGGTCGAATTCATGAGCTATACCTGCTCGCACTGCGCCGATTTCGCGCGCGAAGGCGATGGCGCGCTCAAGCTGTTCTATATCCCCACCGGCCGGATGAGTTACGAGATCCGCCACCTGATCCGCGACCCGGTGGACCTGACCGCCGCGATGCTGACCCATTGCGGCGAGGCGAAGAAGTTCGCACTCAATCACGCGGCGATCATGTCGCGCTATCCCCAATGGATCGACAAGGCGCGGCAGGCCACGCAGGCGCAGCAGGCGCGCTGGCAGTTCGGGACGCTTTCGGCGCGCTTCCAGGCGATCGCCAGCGATCTCGATTTCTACGAGATCATGGAAACTCGCGGTTACAGCCGGGTGGAGGTGGACAAGTGCCTTGCCGACGAGGCCAAGGCCCGCGCCATCGCCGAAACCTCGCGCGCCGACATCGCCAGATACGATCTCCAGGGCACGCCCAGCTTCGTGCTCGACGGCCAGTTGCTGGCCGGTACCCACGCCTGGGAGGCGCTACGCCCCCAACTCGACCAGACCATGTGATCCGCACCATGGCCGCGTTTTCGGGGGAAAGCCCTGTGGATACCCCCGCGCCCGCCTTCCAATCGCCCGACCCCCTGCTTTAGCCTATCCCATCCAGATACGAGGATTCCCATGACCAAGTGCTTCCGTTTCGCCCTTGCCGCCCCGCTCGCCCTGGCGCTCGCCGCCTGCGGTTCGGGGGCCGAGGAAGAAGGCAGCCTCGAAGGCGATGCGATCGCCGCGATCCCGGCCCCGGCCGGCACGCAGTGGATCGACAAGGCCGTGACCACGCCCGATGGCGGCACGCTGGTCGGCAATCCCGACGCGCCGCTCAAGCTGATCGAATACGGTTCGCTGACCTGCCCGACCTGCGCCCGTTTCGGGATCGAGGGTTCGGACAAGCTGCTCAACGACTATGTCAACACCGGCCGCGTCAGCTTCGAACTGCGCCAGTTCGCGATCCACGGCCCGATCGACCTGCTGCTTGGCCGGCTGACCAGGTGCGGGTCGGTCGAAGCCGTGGTGCCGCTGTCCGACCAGGTGTGGAAGGGTCACGAGGAGATCATGGCACCGCTGACTTCCAACCAGGCCGCGTTCGAGAGCGCGATGCAGCTTCCGCTCGACCAGCGCTTCGTGGTTGCCGCCCAGCAACTGGGCTATCTCGACTATTTCGCCGCACGCGGCGTTGCCGAAGACCAGGCGCGCCAGTGTCTTGCCGATACCGCCGCGATCGAAGCGGCGGCGGCGGAAACGCAGAAATACGCCACCGAGTTCAAGATCGGCGGCACGCCGACCTTCGTGCTCAACGGCCAGGTGGTCGAAGCCAACACCTGGGCCGCGCTCGAACCCGTCCTCCAGCGCGCCGGGGCCAGGTAGGCCGGGGCCGGGGACCAGGATCGACGATGCGCATCTCGAAGCTCCGGCTGAGCGGCTTCAAGAGCTTCGTCGAACCCGCCACGCTGCATATCGAGCCGGGGCTGACGGGCGTCGTCGGCCCCAATGGCTGCGGCAAGTCCAACCTGCTCGAAGCGATCCGCTGGGTGATGGGCGAGAATTCGCCAAAGTCGATGCGTTCGGGCGGGATGGAAGACGTCATCTTCGCCGGCACGCAGAGCCGCCCGCAGCGCGATTTCGCCGAAGTCGTGCTGCACGGCGCCGACGCCGGGGGCGAGGAACTGGAGGTAATCCGCCGGATCGAACGCGGGGCGGGTTCGGCCTATCGCCTCAACGGGCGCGACGTGCGCGCCAGGGACGTGGCGCTGATCTTCGCCGATGCCGCCACCGGCGCGCACAGCCCGGCGCTGGTCAGCCAGGGCAAGATCGCGCAGGTCATCGCCGCCAAGCCGCAGGAACGGCGGATGATGCTGGAGGAAGCGGCGGGGATCGCCGGGCTCCACGTGCGCCGCCGCGATGCCGAGGGCAAGCTGCGCCAGACCGAGGCCAATCTCGAGCGGTTAGAGGACATCATGGCCGGGCTCGACAGCCAGATCGCCGCGCTGCGGCGGCAGGCCAAGCAGGCCGAACGCTACAGGAAGCTGAGCGACGAGATCCGCACCGCCGAGGCGCGGCTGGTATTCGCCCGCTGGCGCGATGCCGCGGCGGCGGCCGACGAGGCCAGGCAGGCGGCCGCCGCGGCCGAGGCGCGCGTGGGCGAAGCGCAGAAGGCCGCCGACGAGGCTCAGAAAGCGCAGCGCGCCGCCGCCGAAGCGCTGGCCGAGGCGCGCGACGAGCAGGCCGACCGGCGCGACGATGCCAGCGCCCACGGCCACCGCATGGCGACGCTGACCCACCAGCTCGAAGCAGCCGAAGAACGGCTCGCCGACCTCGACCGGCAGGCGGCGCGGCTCGCAGCCGACCGCGGCGATGCCGACCGGTTGACCAGGGACGCCGCCGAAGCGCTGGCGCGGCTCGAACGCGAACTCGCGGCGAACGAAAAGGCGCTGGCCGAGGACGAGACCCGGCGCCCCAGCTTCGAAACTGCCTATGACGAGGCCGAAAAGGCCAGCCGCGCCGCCGAACTGGCGCTGGCCAGGGCCACCGCCGACAACGCCGGGGTCGAAGCCGAATGGCGCGTGGCCGAGGCCGAAATCGCGCAGGCTCGCAGCCGGCTCGACCGCGCCGAGGCCGAGGGGCGGCGCATGGCCGTTCAGCGCGCCGCGCTGGTGGGCGAGAACCCCCAGGCCGATGTCGACGCCGCGAAGGCCATGCTGGCCAGCGCAACCGCGACCCTGGCGAGCAGGCGCACCACGCTTGAAACCATGCAGGCGCGCAAGGCCGCGCTGCAGGCGCAGCGCGACGAGGCCGCCACCGCACTGGCCGAAGCCCGCGCCGAGCTTTCGGGCGTGCAGCGCGAATGGGACGCGCTCAAGCGCGACCGCGACGCGCGCACCCGCGCGGCGGAAAAGCGCAGCGGGCGCCGGCAGGCGATCGACGGCCTGCGCGCCGCCAGCGGCTATGAACGCGCGGTCGCCGCGGCGCTGGGGCGCGACGGCAAGGCGCTGCTCGGCGCGCCCGAGGGCGATGCGGAGGGCCGCTACTGGACCGGGGCCGATGCCCCCGCGCCGGTTGCGCAGAGCCTGTCGGCCCATGTCGAACGCGCACCGGAGGAACTGCGCGCACTGCTGGCGCTGGTCCATGTGGCCAAGAGCGACGATGGCCGCGCGCTGGCCCCCGGCCATGCGCTGGTCACGCTGGCGGGCCAGCTGCGGCGGTGGGACGGGCTGGTGGTGCGCGGCGAGGGTTCGGCGGAAGCCGCGCGGCTCGAGGCCGAGAACCGCTTTGCCGAACTCGAGGCGCGCCTGCCCGCGCTGCGCAAATCCGCCGAAGATGCGCAAAACGCACTCGACGCGGCGAGCAGCGAGCTGGGCCAGCTCCAGCGCGACCTCGTCGCCGCCGAGCGCGACCTTGCCGCCGCTGCCGAAATCGAGCGCCAGGCGCTGCGCGCGCTCGACCAGGCCGAAGCGGCGCGCGAACGGCTCGCCGCCCGGCTCGAGGAACTGGCGCGCGCCGAGCGCGACCACGGCGAAGTGACCGCTGCCGCCAAGGCGGAATTTGCCGCCGCCCAGGCCAAGCGCGATGCCCTGCCCGATCCCGCCGCCGGACGCGCCGCGCTCGAAGCCGCGCGGGCCGCGAACGAAGCTGCGCGCGCGCTGTTGCAGCTGCGCGCCTCCGAACTGGCCGCGCACGACCAGGCGCTGGCGGTGGCGCGCGAGCGGGCCAGTGCCCAGCGCAGCGACATGGCCGGCTGGCAGGCGCGCTCGGGCGATGCCGCGCGGCGCCTGTCGGACATGGAAATCCGCGCCGAGGAGATCGCGCAGGAACGCGCCGTCGCCGCCGCAAGACCCGAAGGGTTGATGCGCGAGATCGAGCAGGGCGACGTGGTACGCGAACGGCTGGGCAAGGAGCTGGCCGAAGCGGAGGCCGCCCTCGCCGCCGCGAACGAAGTTTTCCAGCAGGCCGAACGCGACTTCACCATTGCCAACGAAGCGCTGGCCGAGGCGCGCGAAAGCCGCGCCGGGCTGGCTGCGCGCGCCGAGAGCCAGGACGGCCGCCGGATCGAAATGGCGCGCATTTCGGGCGAGCGCTTCCAGTGCCCGCCGCCGCTGCTGGCCGAACGCTTCGGGTTCGACGATGCCGGGGTCGGCCGCGCCGAAGCCGAGAGCGAGGAAATGGACCGCCTGACCGCCAATCGCGAGCGCATCGGCCCGGTCAACCTCGTCGCCGCCGAGGAACTCGAGCGGATCGAGAGCGAACACGGCGCCAATGCCGAGGAACAGGCCGAACTGCGCGAGGCGGTGAGCCGGCTGCGCGGCTCGATCGGCAGCCTCAACCGCGAAGGCCGCGAACGGCTGCGCGCCGCCTTCGAGCAGGTCGACACCCATTTCCGCCGCCTGTTCACCCGCCTGTTCGAAGGGGGCGAGGCGCATCTGGCGCTGGTCGACAGCGACGATCCGCTCGACGCGGGGCTGGAGATCTTCGCGCAGCCGCCGGGCAAGAAGCTGCAGTCGCTAACCCTGCTGTCGGGCGGCGAGCAGGCGCTGACCGCGACCGCGCTGATCTTCGCGCTGTTCCTCACCAACCCCGCGCCGATCTGCGTGCTCGACGAGGTCGACGCGCCATTGGACGATGCCAATATCGACCGTTTCTGCGACCTGCTCGACGCGATGGTGAAGGAAACCGACACCCGCTATCTCATCGTCACCCACAACGCCGTGACCATGAGCCGGATGCACCGCCTGTTCGGCGTGACGATGATCGAAAAAGGCGTCAGCCGCCTGGTCAGCGTGGATTTGGGCGGCGCGGAACAACTGCTGGCGGCGGAGTAGCGATCAGGCCGCCTCCCGCGCATTGACCTGCAATTGCTGGAACACGCCCAGCCGATCGGCGATCTGCCAATGCCCGGTCAGGCGCGAATCCGCGTCGAAGCCGTAGACGGTGGCGCCGGACATATGGATCGCCTCGCCAGTCGCAGGGAAGCCGGTCAGGTCGCCAAGATGCGTGGCGGCCCACCGCCAGGTCATCGCCACATCGTCGCCATCGGCATACATGGCCACGATGTCGAAGACCTGATCGGGAAAGGCCGCGCGCGAGATGCGCACACGCTCCTTGAAGCCCGCAATGTCGAGCGCCTGGCCCTCCCACGGATCGCCGGGATCGTGGTGGATGGTGTAGCTGGGCGCGAGGTAGAAGTCGGCTGCGTCGACTTCGCCTTCATTCCAGACATAGTGGATGAAGTGGGCAAGCAGGCGCTTGCGCGGATTATCGGGAGTCATTCGATGATTTCCATGGAATCTGGTGTGGCAAGCTTGAGGGCAAAGTCGCGGATGCCCGCCGGCCATGCGGCCATGCGCGCGGCAAAGCCCTCCGCATCGCCAGCGAACAGCGCGCGGATCGCCTCTTCATATCCCGGCAAATTGCCCGCCTGCGCCGAAAGGAAGCGATAGGCACGTTCGCGCGTGGTGCGCTGCGCCTGCCCGCGGTCGGCGCGGCGCGCCTCGTCCACCAGTTTGCGCAGCACCTGTGAAACGCTGCCCGGCTGCGCGGCAAGCCATTCCCACTGGCGCGGCAGCAGCGTGACCTCGCGCGGGACCACGCCCAGCCTGGGGCGTCCGCGCCCGCGCGGCGTGGCCGTGGCGCGAGGTCGCGCTGGGGCGGGTTCAGGCTCTGCCAGGCGCCGGATCACCTGCGCAGGACTGCCACGCAGGTCGAGCTCGATCACTCTGCCGCTGGCATCGTCGTACACGACGGGCACGGTCAGCTCGTCGCCCGTAGCGCATGTCATGATGGCCATCACCACTTCGGCGAGCGAACCGCTGGCGAACAAGCGATCGCCGACGAAGGCCGTGCAGGAGCGAGCGAATCGGTCAGTCATGCGGTATTTTTACCGGGTAAAATGAAACAGTCAATATTACCCGGGTAATATTGTGTTGCGGCCCGCATTGTGCCATGAGCGCCGGGCAGAAGGAATCTCGACGAATGAAGACCCATGATCGCAAGGCCGCCATCGCCGCCTACAAGGAACGCAGGGTCGAAAGCGGCATCTATGCGCTGCGCAGCCTCGCAACGGGCCAGGTATGGGTTGGCAGCGCGCCCGATTTGTCGACCATCCGCACGCGGCTGTGGTTCACGCTGAAGCTGGGCAGCAATCCGCACCGCGCGCTGCAAGACGCGTGGAATTCGGGTAGCGGAGAAGATCTGTCGTTCGAAGTGCTGGAAGTGCTCGACGCCGAGGATATCAGCCCCTCGATGCGCACTCACCTGCTGCGCGAGCGGCTGCGCATCTGGATCGAGGAGCTTGGCGCCCTGCGAATCTGAGCGCGAATCCGGGCGCGATCAGGCCGCCAGCGCGCGCTTCAACTCGTCACGAATCGCCTTGAGACGGGCGAGAATATCCTCACTGCCAGTGGGCGGCGTGGCTGGGGCAGCTTGCATCACGGGCGCACTCGCGGCTTCGCCGGCGCCACCCTTCAGCGCCGCCCTGGCGCCCTTGAGCGTATAGCCTTCGCGGTTGACCAGCCGGTCGATCCGCTCGACCAGGTCGATATCCTCGGGCCGGTAATAACGCCGGTCACCGCTGCGCTTGAGCGGCTTGAGCATGGGGAACTGCTGTTCCCAGTACCGCAGCACATGCGGCTTGATGCCGGTGGCCTTGGCGACTTCGCCGATGGTGCGCAGCGCGCCCGCGTCCTTGCCGTCGTCGAAAACCGCCATCGTCTCTCCTCGTGCCGCAGGCCGTTCAGCCCTTGGCGATGCGTTCCTTGAGCAGCTGGCTGGCGCGGAAGGTCATCACCCGGCGCGGGGTGATCGGCACCTCGATCCCGGTCTTGGGATTGCGGCCGATCCGTTCCTTCTTGTCGCGCAGCACGAAGCTGCCGAAACCTGAAATCTTGACGTTCTCGCCCGCCGCCAACGCGTCGCACATCCTGTCGAGGATCGCCTCGACCAAGTCGAGCGATTCGGCCCGCGACAGGCCCATCTTTCGGTTGATGGTTTCGGCAAGGTCGGCGCGGGTCAGCGTGCCTACGGAGCGCATGGTATCCATTTCCCTTCCCCCGGTGCGACCCTGAGTGAAGTTCGCGTGGCAAACTAAGGGTTTGTCGTGCGAATCGCAATGTCGATGGCAAAGTTTTCGACCGGTGTCACATGCGGACCAGCGATGCACCCCAGGTGAAGCCGCCACCCATCGCCTCGAACATCACCAGATCGCCCGGCTTGATGCGCCCGTCGCGCACCGCCACGTCGAGCGCCAGCGGCACCGAAGCGGCCGAGGTATTGGCATGGCGATCGACCGTGACGACCACCTTTTCCGCCGGCAGGTCGAGCTTGCGCGCAGTGGCATCGAGGATACGGGCATTGGCCTGGTGCGGCACCACCCAGTCGATGTCCGCGGCGCCCATCCCCGCATCGTCGAGCACTTCCTTGAGCACATCGGCGAGGTTGACCACCGCATGGCGGAACACCTCGCGGCCCTTCATCCGCAGCTTGCCGACCGCTTCGCTGGTCGAGGGGCCGCCGTCGACGTAGAGCATGTCCTTGTATGCGCCATCGGCATGGAGGCGGCTGGCGAGAATGCCGGGGCCGTCTTCGGCTACCTCCCGCGCTTCGAGCACCACCGCGCCCGCGCCATCGCCGAACAGCACGCAGGTCGTCCTGTCTTCCCAGTCGAGGATGCGGCTGAAGGTTTCCGCGCCGATCACCAGCGCCTTCTTCGCCATGCCCGTGCGCAGCATCGCGTCGGCCACGGTCAGCGCGTAGAGAAAGCCCGAACAGACCGCCTGCACGTCGAAGGCGATCCCGCCGCCGCCGCCCAGCGCAGCCTGGACCTGCGTGGCCGCGCCCGGAAACGTGTGATCGGGGGTGGTCGTGGCCAGCACGATCAGGCCGATCTCGCCCGCGTCGGTTCCGGAGGCCGCGAGCGCAGCGCGCGCGGCCCTGGTGGCCAGCGTCGAGGTGGTCTCGCCTTCGCCCGCGATATAGCGCTGGCGGATGCCGGTGCGCTCGACGATCCACGCATCCGAGGTATCGACCATCTGCGCCAGTTCGGCGTTGGTAACACAGCGTTCGGGCAATGCCGAACCGGTTCCCCGGATAACCGAACGGATCACTTGGCGACCAATCCTTCGGTGCCGACTTCGCCCAGATCGCGCCGGATGCGATTGAGGATATCGTCCTCGAGCAGCCGCGCGGCGACTTCGACCGCATTGGCCACGCCCTTGGCATTGGCGCTGCCATGGCTCTTCACCACCACGCCGTTGAGGCCGAGGAACACCGCGCCATTGTGGTTGTTCGGATCGAGATGGTGACGCAGCAGTTCGGTCGCCGGGCGCGAGACGAGGAAGCCGATCTTCGAACGCAGGCTGGAGGTGAAGGCGCTGCGCAGCAGGTCGGTGACGAAACGGGCCGCCCCTTCGATCGCCTTCAATGCGATATTGCCGGAAAAGCCGTCGCACACCACCACGTCGCATTCGCCGCGGTTGATCTTGTCCGCCTCGACATAGCCTTCGAACTCCATGGCAAGGCCGCTCGCGGCGCGCAGCGCCTCGGCCGCGGCCTGGATGTCTTCGGTGCCCTTGGTTTCCTCGGTGCCGATGTTGAGCAGCCGCACGCGCGGCCGGTCGCGCCCGGTGACGATGCGCGAATAGGCCGCGCCCATGATCGCGAACTGGACCAGATTGCGCGCGTCGCAATCGCGATTCGCGCCAAGGTCGAGCATGATGACGTCGTTGTCGCCCAGCGTCGGCAGCAGCGCGGCCAGCGCCGGACGATCGAGCCCCGGCATGGTGCGCAGCGCCAGCTTGCTCATCGCCATCAGCGCGCCGGTGTTGCCGGCCGAAACGGCGGCCCCGGCATCGCCCTTTTTCACCGCATCGACCGCGAGGCCCATGCTGGTGGTCCGGGCCCGACGCAGCGCCCTGGATGGCTTTTCGTCGCCCGCGATGACATCGTCGCAATGGAGGATTTCGGAGGCACCCGACATGCCCGGGTGATTCGCGAGCGCGGCCTTGATGCGCGCCTGGTCACCCACCAGCAGGAACTTGAACTTGTCGTGGCGCCGGCGGGCGAGCGCGGCGCCCTCGACCATCACGCGCACGCCCTCATCGCCGCCCATCGCGTCGACGGCGATACGCGGCAGGCTCATGTGCGTCTCCGGATCTTGGCTAGTGGTCTTAGAGACCGACGGCGAAGATTTCGCGTCCGTTGTAGTGGCCGCAATGCGTGCACAGATTGTGCGGACGCTTCAGCTCGCCACAGTTCGAGCATTCGTGGAAGGCTTCGGCCTTCAGCGAATCATGCGCACGACGGTTGCCGCGGCGGTGGGGCGATACTTTCCTCTTGGGGACGGCCATGGCGGCACCTGTTCCTCAAACAATTTCATACGATTTCGGTGGCCGCCCTAGGGGAAGGTCCGGCAACGCACAAGAGCGCGTGATCCCGAATATTCCCGACCGTGGCGGTGAAGGCGCGCGCTATAGCGAAAAATACCGGGGATGCAAGCCATGTGGCGCAGACTCCTGCATTGCCTGCCCCGCGCCCCGCGCCTAGCACTTGCCGCGTCGAAAGACAGCAACATTGGGGATAGGACGGATCGCATGGGTATCTTGCTACCGGTTACGCTGACGGCGGCCGCGGCTGCGGCAATCATCAACATCTGGCTGTCCGTGCGCGTCGGGCAGATGCGCACCAGACACAAGGTCTCGATCGGCGACGACAGCGGCGGCCCGCTGACCGCGCGGATGCGCGCGCAGCTCAACTTCGTCGAAAACACCGGCTTCGTGCTGATTCTGGTCGCGGCCATCGAATTGACGGGCAAGGGCGGGCAGTGGCTCGCCTGGGTGGCGGCGGTCTATATGCTCGGGCGTGTGGCGCACGGGCTTGGCATGGATGGCGGCGCGCTGGGCAGGGGGCGGATGATCGGCACGCTGATCACCCTGCTGACGCAGCTCGGCCTGGCCGTTTGCGCCACGCTGATCGCAATGGGCAAGATGTAGTCCACCAGCTGCGCGAGCGCCGCTCAGCCCAACGCATAGTCCGAGACGAAGGCGTTGGTCTTGCGTTCGCGGCCAAAGGTGCTGGTGGGGCCGTGACCGGGGATGAAGGTCACGTCCTCACCCAGCGGCCACAGTTTCTTCGTGATCGATGCGATCAGGTCCTGATGGTTGCCCATCGGGAAATCGGTGCGCCCGATGCTGCCCTGGAACAGCACATCACCGACGATGGCGAATTTCGAGGGGCGGTGGAAGAAGATCACATGGCCGGGCGTGTGGCCGGGGCAATGGATCACCTCGAGCTCGAGCTCGCCCACGCTGACGGTATCGCCGTCCTCGAGCCAGCGGTCGGGCTCGAACACCTGTCCGTTGACGCCGTAGTTGCGGCCATCCTCGTCCAGCCGGCTGATCCAGAAGCGGTCGGCCTCGTGCGGGCCCTCGATCGGCACGCCGAGTTCCTTCGCCAGGATGCCGGTCTCGCCACAGTGGTCGATATGGCCATGCGTGACGAGCAGCTTCTCGATCGTCACCCCGGTCTGCGCGATCGCCGCGCGCAGCTTGGCCAGATCGCCGCCCGGATCGACCAGCGCGCCCTTCATCGTCCTGGTGCACCAGATCAGCGAACAGTTCTGCTGGAGCGGCGTGACGGGGATGATGGCCGCCTTCATCGGGGGCGTGGCAGGGGTTTGTGTCATGCCGGTGATTGTGGGGAGAATGGAGCCTGCCCGCAAGCGGCAGTTCGCCATCCGCCCGATTGCCCTTGCCCGGCCGAACGACTAACCTTGGCGCATCATGCGTCTTGCCATATTGCCCATCCTCGCGCTCGTATCGGGCTGCGCCACGACAGCCCCTCGGCGTGCAAGCGAGCCGCGGCACGCCGAAGCGCTCGCCTTCGCCGCGGACCAGTGCAGCGGTTGCCACGCGGTCAGCCCGGGGAGCGAATCGCCCAATCCGCGCGCACCGGGCTTCGAGGTGGTCGCCAACGACATGGGGTTCACCCCGGTCACGCTCTACGAATTCTTCCGCGACGGGCATGACAATGCGGGCCAGATGCGGATCCAGCTGCCCGACGACAAGGCGGTGCTCATGCGCGACTACATCATCTCGCTGAGGCACGGCGAATAGGGCCCGCGCCCGTCAATAGGGCAGCGGCGCGATGTCCGGTTCGACCCAGCCGCGCCTTGCTGGGACGCTGAACAGCAGCGCGCGCGACCAGTGGGCGAGAATCCAGTCGGAACGCCCGAACCGCCCCGCCATCAAGGCCGCGAGCACATCGGCCAGCGGCGTATCCGCGCCATGTTCCGCCAGGCAGGCGCCCGTCGCGCGCAGCGATGCCACGGTGATGGTGTGGTGATAGCCCGATGTGTCGGTGTTCGGCGTGCCATGCGCATCATTGAGGCGAAGGATGATCGCGCGGAAGCTGTCGGGATCGCCGCTTGCGGACCGGTGTCGCAATAGCCACAGCGCGAGCGCGAAATGCGCTTCGTGGGTCCAGTCGGCATGCGGCAGGCTGGCATCGAGCGCGCGCCGGGCGAGACGGGCGAAATCCTCCTGGGTGGTAAATGCAGTCATCGAGGCAGTCCTTTCTGGTGGAGTGCGCCCGACCGGCACGAAAAACCCCGCCGGTCGGGCGGGGTGGCACGTCGAGCGCTCACACTCGCCCGCCCTTCCACACCACCCGCCCGATCACCTCCACCTCCTCGCGCGCGAGTTCGATCGGGGCATAGGCCTCGTTGGCGCTGATCAGCGCGATACGGCCGGGCGCGCTGGCCTGCACCTGCTTGACGTGCAGCGTATCGCCGATGCGGACCACGTGAATGCCCTCGCCTGCGCGCTTGTTGCGATCGACGAAGATCTCGTCACCGCTGCGCAGCAGCGGTTCCATGCTGTCGCCCTCGACCCGGATGGCGGACAGGTCCGCGCCTTCCAGCCCCATCTCGCGCAGCCAGCGGCGGCTGAAGCGGTAGCTGTCGAAGGAAATTTCCTGCGCCGAGAAGGCCCCCGGCCCCGCCGAGGCGTCGAGCGGCAGGCGCGGCACGGTTATGAACTCATCCTCGCGCGGGGCACGGGTGTGGTCGGGATCGGCGCCCAGCTCGACCTCGCCGACGCCGAAGAATTCGGCCAGCCGGCGGCGGTCCTGCTCCTCCAACCGGCGCGGCGAGCCCTTGCGCACGAATTGCTGGAGGTAGCTGGGGTTGCGCCCCAGCAGCGCCGATAGCGCCGCCAGGCTGGTGCGGTTCGCCTCGGCCAGTTCGACCAGGCGGAGGCGATCGGCGGTCATCCTGTCCATGTCCGTCCTCCTTCCCGACCCGGTGCGTATCGTGCCTGCATGCGACCAGGGGCACGGCAGCCGGAGGTCGATGCGAGAAAATTCCTATAGCATAGGATTTTTCCTAGACAAGTAGGATTTGGAATGGAACGAATAGGGAACGAAAGGCGCGATTCGCCTTTCCCTGCAAGTGTTTGGGGAGCCCGCCATGCTGATCCGCAGAATCGAGAAATTCCTCCGCCACCATGAAATGCCCCCGACCAAATTCGGTCGCCTGGCCGCGCATGACCCGCGATTCGTGCTCGACCTGAGGATGGGGCGCGAGCCGCGCGACCGCACCGAACAGCGTATCCGCGGCTTCATGGAAGGCTTCGAGGCGGCGCGCGTCGAAGCGGCCAGGGAGGCGGCGCATGTCGGCTGAAGGCAAACCCCCTCGCACGCCGCGCCCGCGCCGCACCACCACCGACCGGCTGCGCGAAGCTGTCCTCGCGCTGGGCGAGCATCGCGGGCAGGTCCTCACCCACAGCGAAACGCCGTGGGCCAGCATCACCTTCGCCGGTGCGCGCCACCGGCTGGCGCTGGTCTTTGCCGGCGAGGAAGCCGTCGAGGCGGGCGAGCGCTTCATCGCCGCGCTGCCCGAACATGAATTCACCATCCCCGGCCAGCTGGTGGCCGACGCCAGCGTGACCGAGGCCGAACACCGCCTGCTCCCTTCGCCCCGGCTGGTGGTGCAATGCGAACTGCTGTTGCTGGAGGAGGGGTAATATCTCGAATACCCTCGAGTCAGCGAGAATTCACTTTACCGAAGCGTACCATATGTGGGATGCAAATCTCGATGAATAACCCACATAGGAGGGCCGGTCGGCTTGCAAGCTGCCGAGTGGGTACCATATGAGAGATATCTCGTTAACCAGAATGATGGGAAATTTCGCAAACCGTTGGGGGCAGCGGCGGAGCGCTATAGCTATGTCTAACCGTGTAGAACTACAGGTCCATCTGGCATTCGATGCCGAAGCAAAGGTCTGGTACGTCGCAAAGACGGAAATTCCAGGCCTGAGCCTGGAATCGGAAAGCCCGATCGACCTGCTAAACCGTATCGTCGAATGTGCGCCAGAACTCATTGAACTCAACTCTGGCAAATACGCCGAGATCATGGCCGTTCGACCTGCCGCGAAAAGGAAGCGAGCAGGTAGTGCCAAGGCTGATCCGTCGCCAATTGCCGTTCGCCCGATTTTTGATGCTCCGCTAAGCTTGGCCCTTGCTTAAGGCTCGCTTCGGCTGGTGGTCGGTTATACAAAAAAGTTGAAGAAGGCTCTGAGCAAGGCTGGCTGCGAGTTCGTGCGCAATGGGAAGGGCGATCACGAAATCTGGAAAGCCCCAACTGGCGAACATTTCACCGTCGATAACGACATCAAATCAAGACACACAGCGAACGAGACCCTCAAGCAGGCTGGCCTCGACAAGCAGTTTTGACTAGCTAGCCCCGCCGGATCACCAGATTCCTGATCTCGGTCATGTCCTCCATCGCGAACTTGATGCCCTCGCGGCCGAGGCCTGAATCCTTGACCCCGCCGTAGGGCATGTTGTCGACGCGGTAGCTGGGGACGTCGTTGATCACCACGCCGCCGACTTCGAGCCGGTCCCACGCGTCGAACATCTTGAACAGGTCGCGGGTGAAGATGCCCGCCTGCAGGCCGAACCTGGAATTGTTGACCTCCTCCAGCGCGGCATCGAAATCGCTGAACGTCTGCAGGATCGCCAGCGGGCCGAAGGCCTCTTCGTTGAGCGCCTTCGCGTCGGAGGCGACGTGTTCGAGCAGCGTCGCTTCGAGCATGTTGCCTTCGCGCGTGCCGCCGCACAGCAGCGTCGCCCCGCCTTCGACCGCCTCGTCGATCCAGCCCATGAGCCGCCTGGCCTCGCCCTCGGAGATCATCGGGCCGATGAAAGTGTTGCGGTCCTTCGGATCGCCCGCGACCAGCGTTTTCGCCCGCGCGACCAGCATGGCCTTGAACCGGTCGTAGACGCTTTCATGGATGATGATCCGCTGCACCCCGATGCAGCTCTGCCCGCTCTGGTAGAAGGCGCCGAAGATCACCCGTTCGAGCGCGTCGTCGAGATCGGCGTCGTGGTCGATGATGACCGCCGCATTGCCGCCGAGTTCGAGCACCACCTTCTTCTTGCCGCTCCTGGCCTTGAGGTCCCAGCCCACGCCGGGCGAGCCGGTGAAGCTGAGCAGCTTGAGCCGTTCGTCCTCGGTGAACAGGTCGGCCCCGTCGCGGCTGGCGGGCAGGATGCTGAAAGCGCCTTCGGGCAGGTCGGTCTCGGCCAGCACCTCGCCCATGATGATCGCGCCCAATGGCGTCCTGCTGGCGGGCTTCATCACGAAGGGGCAACCGACCGCGATCGCCGGGGCGATCTTGTGCGCGGCGAGGTTCAGGGGAAAGTTGAACGGCGAAATGAAGCTGCACGGCCCGATCGGATAGCGTTTCCAGATCGCCTGATAGCCCCTGGCGCGCGGGCTGATGTCGAGCGGCATCGCCTCGCCATACATCCGCACCGATTCCTCGGCGGCGATGCGGAAGGTGTCGATCAGGCGGGTAACTTCGCCTTCCGAATCCTTGATCGGCTTGCCCGCCTCGACGCACAGCGCATAGGCCAGCTCGTCGAAGCGCTGCCTGAAGCGGTCGACGCAGTGTTGCAGCACCGCCTGCCGCTCATAGCTCGCCATGCGCGCCATCGGCCCGGCCGCGCGCACCGCCCCCGCGATGGCTTCGTCGATGATCTCGGGCGTCGCCAGCGCGGTGCGAAAGGCGACCTTGCCGGTGAACTTGTCGGTCACCTCGAGATCGGTATTGGGCTGCGCCGCCTTGTTGTTGAGGTAGAGCGGGTAGATATCCTTGAGCTGGGGCATTCGTGTCCTCCGTTACCCGGCCAGCCTTACAGCCGCTTGCTCAGATCCTTGATGTCCTTGTTGAGGATCCGGTCGTTTTCCGAATAGTCGACCGGGCAATCGATCAGGTGCACCCCGGGCGTATCGCGGCAATGCGCGAGCAGCTTGCGCAGATGGTCGCTGCTTTCCACCCGATGGCCGCTCGCGCCGTAGCTTTCGGCATACTTCACGAAATCGGGGTTGCCATAGGTCAGCCCGAAATCGGCAAAGCCCATGTTCGCCTGTTTCCAGCGGATCATGCCATAGGCATCGTCGCGCAGGATCAGCACGGTGAGGTTCAGCCGCAAGCGAACCGCGGTCTCCATCTCCTGGCTGTTCATCATGAAGCCGCCATCGCCGCACACCGCCATGACCTTGCGGTCGGGATAGAGCATCGCGCTCATCATCGCGCTGGGCAGCCCCGCGCCCATCGTGGCGAGCGCGTTGTCGAGCAGCACGGTGTTGGGCAGGTAAGCGGTGAAGCCGCGCGCGAACCAGATCTTGTAGACCCCGTTGTCGAGGCAGATGATCCCGTCTTCGGGCATGCAATCGCGCACCTGCTGGACCAGATGCGGGGGAAAGATCGGAAAGCGCGTATCCTCGGCCAGCTTGCCGGTATGCGCCAGTTCGGCGTGATGGAAACGCTTGAGGCTGCCGCTTTCCCAGTGGTCCTGCCGCGCGATCGCTTCCTTGATCTGCCAGATGGCATTGGCGATGTCGCCGATCACCTCGATCTGCGGGAAATAGACCGGATCGACCTCGGCCGAACGGTTGCTGATGTGGATCACCGTGTGCCCATCCGCGCGCATGAAGAAGGGCGGCTTCTCGATCACGTCGTGGCCGATGTTGACGATGCAGTCGGCCTGCTCGATCGCGCGGTGGCAGAAATCGCCCGCCGACAGCGCCGCGCAGCCCAGGAACAGCCGGTGGCGTTCGTCGAGCACGCCCTTGCCCATCTGCGTGGTGACGAAGGGGATGCCGGCCTTCTCGACGAATTCGGCGAGCATATTGCCGGTCAGCTTGCGGTTGGCGCCCGCGCCGACCACCAGGATCGGCGTCTTCGCCCTGGTCAGCGCGGCAACCGCCAGCGCGACCGCCTTGGGCTCGGCGCTGGGGCGGCGGGCGACGCTGCGCGGGATCGGACGCGAGGCGGTCTTCTCCTCGGCGATATCCTCGGGCAGTTCGAGGTGGACCGCGCCGGGCTTTTCCTCTTCCGCCAGGCGATAGGCCTCGCGGATGCGGCTGGGGATGTTGTCGCCCGCGTGAAGCTGGCGTGTGTACTTGGTGATCGGGTCCATCATCGCGACCACGTCGAGGATCTGGAACTGGCCCTGCTTCGACTTCTTGATCGGCTTCTGCCCGGTAATCATCATCATCGGCATCCCGCCCAGCTGGGCATAGGCGGCGGCGGTGACGAAATTGGTCGCGCCGGGACCCAGCGTGGCGATGCACACGCCCGTCCTGCCGGTGTGGCGGCCATAGGTCGCGGCCATGAACCCGGCGCCCTGTTCGTGCCGGGTCAGCACCAGCCTGATCTGCTTCGAGCGGCTGAGGCTGTCGAGGAGGTCGAGGTTCTCCTCGCCGGGCACCCCGAAGATATATTCGCAACCCTCGGCCTCGAGGCATTGCACGAACAGGTCGGACGCTTTGCGTGTGTCGGTCATGCTATGCGAATACTCCCCATGGTGCCGCCTGCCGGCTCCACTCCGTTCGCGACCCAAGCCCGTTATGTTACGGGTCTTTGCCCCGCCTAACAGACGCATGGCCGCAAGTCAGTAACCCAATGCGAGGTCGAGCCGCGGTTCGACCGGTTCGCCGCGCCGCCAGCACTCGAGGTTGTCGATGAAGCGGTCGGCGCTGCGCTGGAACATCCTGGTCTGCGCCCGGCCCGACAGGTGCATGGTGACCTGCGCATTGTCGAGTTCCCACAGCGGATGGTCGGGCGGCAGCGGTTCGGGATCGGTCACGTCGAGCAGCGCCGCCTCGATCCGCTTGTTATCGAGCGCGGCGACCAGCGCGCCCTGGTCGATCACGTCGCCGCGCGCGATGTTCACCAATACGGCATTGGGGCGCATGGCGGCCAGTTCCGCTTCGCCGATCATGTGACGCGTCTCGGGCGTCGAGGGGACCGCGACCACCACCCAGTCGAAGTTGCCCAGCCGGCCGCGCCAGGCATCGGGGGCCAAGGCGCCCTCCCCGCCCGAACGGCGCACCGGCACCACCTCCATGGCGAAGGCCTCGAGCCGGGTCTTGATCAGCCTGCCGATCGCACCGAGGCCGAGCAGCAGCACGCGCTCGCCCGCCAGTTCGCGCTTGCCCGGGCTGTCGAGCAGCCATTCGTGCCGTTCCTGCGCGCGCACCACGTCGCGATAGCCCTTGGCGTGGGCCAGCATCAGCATGATCGTGTATTCGGCGATGGTGATCGCGTTGATCCCCGCGCCATTGGTCACCACCACGCCGCGGTCGGCCAACAGGTCGAGCGGCATGAAATCGAGCCCGGCATAGATCGAATTGAGCCATTTGAGACCGGTCGCCGCACGGGCGATCTCGATCATCGGCTCCTTCTCGTTGAGGTCGAACCAGCCGATTTCCGCCTGCGGGGCGAATTCGAGCGCCTGTTCCTTGTTCATGAACCACAAGGGTTCGACCCAGTCGGGCAGCCGCGGTTCGACCAGCGGGCGGATCAGGGCGGACAGGACGGCCTTGGTCATGAGATTCTCCTCCCCGCACTCCTTGCCGTTTCAGGCCTGTTTCGCAAACCGTTCCTTGCGCGGGCCGGCGATGGCGAGGATCGCGGCGGCCACTTCGGAAGCGTTGCGCAGCACGTGGCTGGGCGGGACCTGCATCACGTCGACGCGGTGCGCCTCCTGCCAGGCCTCGCGCGCGGCGTGGATCTTCGATTTGAACGGGTCCGCCTCGATCTCGATCGCCAGATGCGCCGCCTCGCAATAGAACGGCAGGGTGAAGCCGTCGGCCTCGAAATCGCGGACGAACTCCAGACCCCGCGGCGCGTCCTTGAGGTGGTGCCACAGGAGGGCCTGCGGATCGGCCATGGTCAAAGCTTCCATTCCCAGCCGAGCGGGTCGCCGTCCATCACTTCTACTCCCTTAGCGGTGAGTTCGTCCCGATTGCGATCGAGAGCAACATAGTCCTGCTGCGCTCGCAGTTCCTTGCGGGCCGCAATCGCAGCCTCGATATGCTCCGTAGTCAAGGCCGCATCTTTCGGGCGAATGCGAAGATCGCTGCGCTTTAGTTCGAGAACGCCCGTGCCGAGAACAGCCTCCATCGCGGCCACAAGGGCGAGTTTCCTGGCCGGGTCGACTTTCCTGGCGGCGATTACATCTTCAAGGACGGTCAGCGCGACAGCCGTGTTGAGATCTTCCGACACGGCAAAGTCGAACTTCTCGATTAATGGAGCCAGTTTCCCCCTGTCGTCACCCTGAACTTGTTTCAGGGTCCATCCTTCGGATCTCGCCCAAGGCTCAAGCTGCGGCATGGATGCTGAAACGAGTTCAGCATGACGAGATTTGAGCGCCTCGACCGCCATCACCATCCGCTTCAACCGGGTCAGCGCCGCCTGCAACCCCTCCCACGAGAACTCCAGCTCGCTGCGGTAATGCGCCTGGAGGCACATCATGCGGTAGGCCAGCGGGTGGTAGCCCTTGTCGATCAGCAGTTGCAGCCGCAGGAATTCGCCGCTCGACTTGCTCATCTTGCCCGACCGTTCGACCAGGAAGTTGTTGTGCATCCAGATGCGCGCGCCGCTGTTCTCTGCGACGTCGAGCCCGTTGGTGCAGCAATAGGCCTGGTTCTGCGCGATCTCGTTGGGATGGTGGATTTCGCGGTGGTCGATCCCGCCGGTGTGGATGTCGAACGGGAAGCCGAGCAGCTTGCCGCCCATGACCGAGCATTCGAGATGCCAGCCGGGCGCGCCGCGGCCCCATGGGCTGTCCCATTCCATCTGGCGCGTCTCGCCCGGCGGGGTCTTGCGCCAAATCGCGAAATCGGCGGCATTGCGCTTGCCTGCGACCGCGTCGATGCGGCCCTCGCCCTCTTCGGTCACCGCACGCGCCAGCCGACCGTAATCCTTGACGGTCGAGACATCGAAATAGAGCCCGCTGTCGAGCTCGTAGCAGTGCCTGGCCGCAATGCTCTTCGCGAATTCGAGCATCTCGTCGATGTAATCGGTGGCGATCGACCACTTGGCAGGCTCGCGAATGTTGAGCGCCTTCACGTCGGCCCAATAGGCTTCGGTATAATGGCGGGCGATGTCCCAGATCGCCACCTTTTCACCTTTTTGGGCGCGTTCGGCAGCCATCTTCTCCAGCTTGTCCTCGCCCGCATCGGCATCGTCGGTCAGGTGGCCGACATCGGTGATGTTGATGACATGGGTGAGCGCATAGCCTTTCCAGCTCAGCGTGCGGCCCAGCACGTCGGCAAACACATAGGCGCGCATATTGCCGATATGCGGATAATTGTAGACCGTCGGCCCGCAGGTATAGACGCGCGCCTCACCCGGATGGACGGGGGTGAATATCTCGATCTCGCGGGTGAGCGAGTTGAACAGCTTGAGCGGCGCGTCGGTCATGGTGCTGCGGCCATAAGCGCGCGCTCGCGGCGGTCAAGCGGCGAGCAGCAGCGGGCGCTATTGCGCCGGTTCCGCCGCCTTGCCCTGCGTGGGGCAATCCACAGCCCCGGCACCGTCATCCGAGCAATATCCCCCGTCGCTCCACAAATCGTCGTTGCCCGCACCGGTCACCGGCTCGTCGATCAGCGGGTCGTCGCGGAACTCTTCCTGTTCGGCGATATCGATCAGCACCGTATCGGCCTTGAGCCCGTCCGTCCCGCCCGATCCGTCGATGCCCTCCTCGATCAGGTCCTGGATCCCGTCGGAGGGGAATTGGGGCTCGTTCGAAGGCCGCCCGCAGCTCGCCGGATTGGCGATCAGGCACCCGTTGATGGTCGAACGGGGATCGAAGCTTGCCTGGATATCGGTAGCGGCAATGGCGGCGATGCCCTGCGCCTGCCCGACGATACCGTTGATGACGATCGGCATCACGGTCCCGGCCCGATCGGTCAGGGTCAGCGCACCGACCACGATCCCGCGGCGATCGGCGAAGCCGGTGCCCGGCGCGGTGTTCTGGATGAACACGCGGCTGGCCGTGGTCGAAATGGTCAGGGCGCCCGTCTGGATCACGCCATCGGGGCGGTCGACCCCGTCGTTCAGGGCCAGCCGGTCGCTGATCCGATCGAGCGACAGGCCATCGAGATCGGCCAGCGCCTCGTCGGTCACCGCGAAGAGATCGGTCGCCGACAGCAGCAACTGCCCGGTCGCTCCACCGTTGGGGTCGGCCAGCCGCAGGTTGCCGGTGCGCGTGTCGATCCGCAGCGCCTGCCCGGCGAGGATTTCCAGCGAGGTATCGGCACCGGCACCGTCCACCAGCAGCGCGCCGGTGACCAGTGCATCGCCATCGGTGCGCAGGCTCAGCGTCCCGCCAGTTCCGATCTGGCCAGGGTTGGTGCCACCGGTCACCGCGAAGGTGACATCGCCGATCACCAGCGCCGGACCTGCGCCGCCCGGCGTGGGGGCATCGAACACGAGATTGCCGTTGCCCCGGATTCGCCCGACCTCGGCGGCGCCCAGCGCGAAGCCGGAAGCCGTCCCGTCGCCACCCAGCGTCATCGGGCCCGTGCCGTCGCTGCCAATCAGGATATCGGTCGTCAGGCTGGCATCGCCCAGGCGACCCGCCGCGCCGATATCCATATCCGCGCTGCGGCTGGTTATCGTCGCGCCCGAAACCGGCGCCTGGACCGAAATCACCCCGCCGGCGTTCATGGCGAGCGATTGCTGCACGAAGACATCGCCGTCGAGGGTAATGTCCTGGGCCGCGAACAGATCCGCCGACAGGCCGGAAATCGTCGGTCCATCCGAAAAGGGATTGGTGACGAGATTGCCGCCGTCGGCGGCGAGCGCGATCGCCCCCGTCGCGTCAGCCAGATCGACCGTCAGGTCGCCGGCGGCCCGCACGTCGATATTGCCGGCACTGGCCGAAGCGAACAGCGCCAGCGAGCCGGTCGCGCGCAGGAAGATATCGCTGCCCGATGCCGTGAGCTGGTCGACGCTCGCCGCGTTCACGCGCACCGGCCCGCCATCCGCGATCAGCATCGCCACCGGCGCCGCCAGCGCGGCAAGATCGATCCCGTCCGGCCCGGTCGTGAAGACGGCGCCGGTATCCGCCTGCGCGACGCCGCTGCCTGAAATTCCCCGGGTCGAGCGGAAATCGAGCAGCCCGCTGGCGGCGGCACTGCCGAACAGGATCGTATCGCCCGCCAGCGCGGCGAAATCACCGCCGCTTGCCGTGCCGCTGTCGAACCGGATATCCCCTGCCGAGCTCAGCGAAATCGTCCCGCCCGCCGAAAGCGACCCGGAACCGCCAAAGGGGGTGGTCGGGCCGAACGGGCGATCAGCCAGGGGCCCCCCCGAAATACCGCCCACGCTCGATACCAGGGTTATCGCACCGGTGGCGGCAAGATCGTCGAACTCGATCGACTGGGCGAGGACCTCGACCGACGCCGCGCCTGCCGCGCTTGTCGTGCCGAGGTATGCGGTGCCCGCGTTCGCGGTAAGCAGGATGGCCTGGGTGGGGGTGATGATCGACCCGATCGAGATATTCCCGCCGGAAATGATGTTCACCCCGGTTGCGGCACCCTGGACCAGGCTGCCGACGGTGATCGAACCGGGAAGCGAGTAAGAGGTCTCGAATGCTCCGCCGATCCCGCCGACCGTGGTCAGTTGCCCCCCGGTGTCGATCAGGGCGGCACTGATGTCCGCGCCCACGGTGATGCCGATATCACTGGCCGAAACCAGCGAGGCGGTTCCCAGCAGGCTGCCCGCGGCGCTGATCCGGATCAGATCCGAGGTAATCGCCGCGTCGAGCAGGGTGATGTCGCCCAGGATGCTGTTGGCGGCAAACTGCGTGGTCGCGGAGAGCATCGAGGGCGCTCCGGCGGTGCCGAAACCGATGCTCTGCCGGGTGGTGATCAGGATCGTGTCGGCGCTGACATTGCCTGCCTCGACATAGAGGGCGATGACATCATTGTTGCTCGCCTGCCCGATTTCGACGCGATTGGTCGCGCCGATCGTGCCGAGGCAGGCGTCGCCTTCGAGGCACGGGTCGGTGAGCAGGCCGTTGTCGTCGCGCTGGACCACGCCAATCGCGGGCGCATCGTTGATGTCCGCGGCGATCGAGGCGCCCGACACCACGCCACCCGCACCGTCGATGGCATGGCCGGTCAGGACGGCGGCGAAGCTGTTGGCGTCGATGGTCGCTGCCGAAACGATCGATGCGATCGGAGTAAGGATCGGCGCGACCAGTTCCGCCCCGCTGATGTCGCCCGCCTGCAGGAACAGATTGTTCGGATTGCTGAAGAGGAAAGCCGGGTTCACCGCCGTGGCGGGGTTGGCCGCCGCTGCGACCAGCGCCCCTGCCCCGATCACGATGTCGTCACCGGTCCGCACGCGCAACCCGTTGTCGGAGATCGTGCTCGATCCGGCCTGGAAGGTCGCGGTCCCGCCCGCTTCGACCTGGATGAAACCGGTCGAGGTGACGTTCCCGGTGATCAGCACGTTGTAGTTGGGGTCGAACAGTTCGACCGGACTGCCGTTGTCTCCACCTGCGGTGATCGTCAGCCCCGTGGCGACCAGCGAAAGCGCCCCCAGCGGGACGGTCGTCGGCGCGCCGCTTACCGAGGCGTTGCGGACCGTGTTGCCGAGGCCGGCAGACAGGTCCATCGAACCCACGCCGCGGATATCGTCGACGGCGATCGCACCTTGCGCGCGAACCGATACGGTCGCGCCGCTGTTGACGATCGCCCCGCTGCCCACGATGAAATCGCCGCCGGCGGTGGCGGTGAAGGCACCGGCGCTGTCGAGCGAGAGCGTGGGCACCGCATTGCCGGCATGGCTGACGGCGATCGAACCCGCCGCCGTCAGCGTGGTCGCGCCCGCGGCAACGAGCTGTCCCGTCCCCGCGAAATCGAACAGGATATTGCCGTCGACATCGACGCTGACCGCGCCGTTGACGGTGATCGGCCCGCTGTCGCCCGCCACGGAGAAATCGCCCGGCGTGCCCGACCCGCCCGCCGACACGGCGTTGAGCGATGTCATGGTGATCAGCCCCGCCGGATCGGTCGAGGCATCGGTGATGGTGATCGCGCCGCCGGTGGTCGGCACGGTGATGTCGCCGCCGCCCGCGAAACCGCTGGCGTCGATGCTGATCGCCCCCAGCGAGATGACGCCGGGGCTCCCTTCCAGCGCGGCGAGCGACACCGAGCCGCCGGAACCGGCACCGTTGGTGCCATCGGGACCGTAGTAGCTCCCGATGCCCGGGTTGTAGACATATCCACCCGCCCCGGCCGCACCCCCGGTGCCGGTCGAGGTCAGGTCGATGCTGCCGCCGGCGAGCGTTCCGCCCTGCGCCACCAGGCTGAGCGAACCGCCCAGGCCGCCGCCGCCGTCGCCGCCGGTGGTGGCGGGACCGCCGTAATTGCCGCCCCCGCTGCCGCCTGCCCCGCCGTATCCGTTCGCCGAAAGCAGGTCCGCGCCCGAGGGGATTTCGAGATAGGCGCCCGTGCGCGATTCGATCACCAGCGAACCGCCGGTCCCGTTGCCCCCCGCATAGCCGTTGGTGCTGCCCCCGCTGAAACCATAGGCGCCGTCCCCGCCGTCACCGCCCGTGCCGGTGACGTCGAGCGCCAGGGTGGAAAGCCCTGCCAGCGTGGTCCCGCTGCCGCGCGCGGTGAGCGTGATCGAACCGCCGTAACCGCCGCCACCGGCGCCGCCGGCATAGGAACCCGAGCCGGAATAGGCCGCACCCCCGGCGCCGCCCGTCCCGATGGCGGACAGGTCGATCGAAGTCAGGCCGGTGATGGTCGAACCGGTGTCGACGACGATCGAACCGCCCCGCCCCTCGCCGCCGCTGCCCCCGAAACCGAGGAATGAGCCATCCCTGCCCGCCGCTCCCACGCCATCGGCGACGATGGTGAGATCGGTTACCGAAAGCATGCCGGTACTGGTCAGGCTGACGTCACCGCCGATCCCGGCGCCGGACGGGCTGGTCGGCCCGCCGGTTCCACCCATCCCCGAGGCGTCGATCAAGACCGGGCCAAGGTCGGCGGCGCCGCCGACGATGTCGATCGTGACGCGGCCGCCCGTTCCGTCATAGGTCACGTCCGCCGGGTTCGAATAATAGCCGGGCGACGCCTGGGCATCGCTGTAGATCGACAGCCCCCCGACCAAGACCTGCGATCCGACGAAATCAATGTCGACATCCCCGGCGGTCGACGAGGCGCCATAGGCATAGCCCCCCTCGCTGCGCGATGCATCGGTCCTGATCGTCAGGTTGCCGGCCACGGTGAGCGTCGCGCCGTCTCCGACCGAAAGCGTCACGGCACCGCTGCGGATTTCGGACGACTGGTAGGGGCTGACCCCCTGGACCCGGCCCGAATAGGTCGAGGTGTCGAGCCCCGCCTGCCCGCCCACGATGAGCGATGCCCCATCGCCGATGGTAACGGCAATGTCGTCAGCGGCCTCCGGCTGGATCGGGCTGCCGCCAGAGCGAATGCTCGTATCGATCGACAGATTGCCGCCGACCATGACGCTGCCCGGAGCAAGGACCCCCGCCGGATCGCTCTGGACGTCGAGAGCAAAGCTGCCGGCGCGATCCGACCGTCCGTCGAAAATCGACAGGTTGCCATCGACGGTGAGCGAACCGCCCGCGGCCGCGCCGATCGACACCGAATTGGCCGAGACCGAAAGGTCGAGCGCACCCCAACCGTCGGTGCCGAGCGAAATCGTTTCGCCGGTTCCGGCGATGATCGAGGCCTGGTTGAACCCGGAAATGGCGACGCTCGAGGTGAAGCCGGTCCCGCTGACCGTCAGTGAATTGGCCGCGCTTTCGACGTCGCTGGGCAGGCCGGGCGAGAAACCATCGGCGCCCCGGATGATGACCGATCCGTTCGCCCCGCTCGCCGCGACCGCTGCCGCTTCGTATCCCACGCTGCCCGAAATCTCGAGCGTCACCGCGCTGTTCGGGGCGAGGAACTCGATGATGTGCGGATCGGCCGACAATATGGTGCCATTGACGTCCTGCACCTGCAACGAGGCGACGCCGCCGGTGGTCCCTGTGTGGATCAGGTAGTTGCCGTTCGCCGCCGCGCCCTCGATGGTCAGGGGGTTGGAATCCACATCGGTGACCTGCGCGGCGAGCCCGCCGTTCCCGTCGAGCAGGATGGCGCCCGAATCGGTCACGAAATAGGTGGTGCTGCCATTGACCTGCACGGTCCCATGCTGTTCGATTGTCGGCGCGACCACCGCGAGATAGCTGTTCTCGCTGGTCAGGTTGATCGACGCGCCCGCGGCGATATGGACAGAGGAAAAATCCTGCGGCGCCCCGAGGAAATCGACCCGCCCGCTGGTGATGGCGTTCACGTCGCTGGTGGTCAGCACCAGCCCGCCCACGCTGAAGCTCGCATTGCTGCCGAGCAGGATCCCGCCCGGGCTGTAGAACCAGATATTGCCGGTGAGCCCGCCGCTGATGAGCTGGCTCCTGACGGTGCCGTCGATGGCGATCCCGCGATACTGGCCCGCCCCGTTCGCGGTGGGGAAGATACGGTTGAGGACGGTGAAATTGGCCTCGGTCCCGGTGAAGGTCAGCGTGGTGCCCTGCGGCAGGAAATTGACATGGCTGCTGGTGGTGTCGAGCGTCGCGGTGTCGAGCGTCGTCCAGTTGAGGATCGCACTCGGCCCGACGACGACGACCCCGTCTTCGACCGCCGAAATGGCCCCGAATGCGGCATTGCCCGGCAGGGTCGGGGTGGCCTGCACCGCCCGCCCGGTGTCGATCGGCTCCGCGATCGTCGGCATCGCCTGCGCGCGCGCCTGTTCCGCCGCGCCGAAGCACAGGCCCAGCGCGATCGCCATTCCCGAGCCGCGCGCCAGCCATCGTGCGCGCCGTGCGCGCGAAGCGTCGCTGCAACCGGTGCCGGCGGAATTGGGCTTGGTCATGGTCAGGACCCCAGCTTGATCGAAAGGTTGAGCAGCAGGCGGAAATCGTCACGCTTCGTCTCGAACGGCGCGCGGTCGAGCGGGACCGCGCCGACCACTTCGAGGAAGGCCCGCCGGGCGATGTTGAAGCGTGCCCCCGCACCAACCGAATTGATCGTGAAGGGATCGTCCGAAACGTTCCTGATCCACGCCGTGGCGGTGTCCCAGAACACGAAACCCTGCCAGGCGATGGCATCGGGCGTCTCGGGCTGGAGCGTGCCATAGGCGAATTCCAGCCGCGCGCCCGCGCCGCTGTCTCCCGACAGCTCGCCCGGGTCGAAACCGCGCCCGATGGTGAAGTTGCCGCCCGAAAACTGTTCGTAGGACAGCAGCGCATCGGGCGAATATTGCGCGCGCGGCGCCAGGCTGACGAGCCATAGCGGCGAGGGCCGGAAATCGAGCAGCCCTTCATAACGGATCACCAGCGCCGAAGGATCCGCATCGAACCGCGCGATCGGCACCACGCCCGGTGCGGTGCAGGCGATAAAGCCCGGCCCGCAGCCCTTGCTGGCGCCAAATCCGCCGATCCCGTGGCGCAGCTCGATCGAGCCATGCATCGCAAGGCGCGGCTCGGCAATGGTATAGCCACCGCGACCTTCGGCGCTGGCCCGGTCGATCGTCCCGCCCTCGATCCGCACGAAAGGCACGCGCAGCTTGTCACTGCTGAAGTCGAGCCCGCTGAAGTCGATCCGCTGGTCGATCCAGTCGAAGCCGGCCGACAGCACCACGTTCCTGACCTGCGCGCGCACAAGCGGATAGCTGGCGTAGAGCGTCCCTACGAATGTGGTCGAATCGAACACGTCCGGGCCGGTCACGTCGGGCTGCGTCCAGGCATGGACCGCGTTGATTCCCGCGCGCAGCCCGTCGGTGCCGATGCCGAATTCATGCCGCCCCTGCAGCACCACCTGCTCCCTGGGGTCCTGGCTCGAATAGACCGACAATTCGGTCAGATCGGCCAGCCCGGTGATGCCGTTGATCTGCGCGCGCAGCAGCGCGCCGAAGGGGCCGGTGCGACCGGCACTGTAGTTCTGCACCGAAAAATCGGCCTGGAACCGGTCCATCACCACATCGACGATGCCGATCAGATCGCCTGGCCTGGCATCGGGCCCGACGTCGCGCGCGAGCGAGAGGCGCACATCCATCCCCGGAATGTCGCGCGCCAGCATCAAGCTGCGCTCGGCCTCGCCGCGGCGGAAGACCGGCTGCGACCGCAGCTTTTCGAACTGCCGCCGAAGCTGCTCGCCCGAGGGGCCGGGCTCGCCGCGGATCACCAGCCCGGTCATGCGTGCGACGATCACGTCGAACTGCACCGCCCCGCCCTCGATCCGCTGCGGCGGGACCTGCACCGAGGCGACATAGCCCGCCGCATTGAGGATCGCGCTGGCGCGATCGCGGATGTCGCAGACCGCGGCAATCGGCAGCTCGCGACCAACCGAGCCGCGCCATGCGGGATCGAGCAAACCCGGCTCGACCTCCTCGATCCCGGCAAAGCTCGCGCTCGACAGCGTGAAGCGGATATCCGCATATTGCGCATCCGCCAGCGGGCACGGCGCGCGCGCCAGTGCGGGATCGACCGTAACGCCGTCACCCGGCCTGCTCAGCCGGTCATCCAACTGGTCGCGGCGGACCTGCTCGCGCGTCGGCGGCTGCACCGCCTGCCCCAGCGCAGGGGTGGCAAGCAAGCCGCCCAGCAGGGCGGCAATTTGAATCGCTTTAGTGGCCAAGGCGTGGGTCCTCTGCACGCGCGAGCGCGCTCGCGCGGTCGGTCAGGAGCGGGCGGGCGGCATCGCCCACGATGGCGAAGCCCGCCCAGTAATAGGGATGCGAGGTGTCGAGCCGGTCCATCAGCAACGCCTGCGAGCCGCGCAGCGCATGGCCGATGTCTACCGTCCGGCCCAGCCGGAACATCTCGCTCACCAGCCGGGTGGTGGCGTCATAGTCGTCGGGCACCGGCCAGTGGCTGGCCAGCACCGCGCGGCTGCCCGCGCCGACGAAGCTGCGCACCAGCCCGTCGAGCGCGGTGCCGCCGCCGCTGCCCACCCCGGCCGCGCGGGTCGCCTCGATGCTCGCCGCGCCGGCGGTGTCGCAGGCCGACAGGATCACGATATCGGCGTCGAGGTCGAGGTCGAAGATCTCCTCGAACGACAGCAGCCCATCCGAAGTCTCGCCGCCGAACGAGGTCAGCAGCGCCGGTTTGGCCGGGCAGGAGGGATCGGGCGGGGTGACGAGGCCATGCGTGGCAAAGTGCAGCACGCGATACTGGTCGAGGTCGGTCCGCGCCGCCAGCCCGTCGTCGGTGAAGGCCTTGCCGGTGACCAGTTCGGACTCGCCCGCGCCCAGCAGGCCGCGCACCGCGACCAGTTCGGCATCGTCGATCGGATTGTTCCAGGTGGCGAGGGACCAGCCACACCGGCTGCTGCCCGATGCCATTACCGCCCTGGCATGGGGCGCGGTATTGCCGCCCAGCGGCGTGTTCTCGCCCAGCCCGAGATATGCGCGCGCGGCGCGCGAACGCGCGGTGCTGCGCGCATCGACGAAGGCCTGCGCGGAAACCGCCGTGCTGACCCGCGTGGCGCGCGCCAGCCAGGCGGTGCCGGTGAAGTCGTAAGGATCGCCCCCGGCGGCAACCCTGGCATGATAGCGTTCGACCGAGGCATCGTCGGCCACGAGGATATCGACCGGCAGGCGCAGCAGCGCCGCATCGGGTTCGAAGATCAGATGGTCGGTCGCGGCGAGGCGATCGGCCACCGGCGCGAACAGGTCCTTGTACAGCGCCCGCGCCACGCCGATGTCATAGGGATAGGTCAGGATCCGCCCGCCTTCGTCGATCGAGATCGAGGCGCGCAGCATGTCGACCTGGAAATCGAGATCCTCCTCGCTCAGGTCGAGCTTCCATGCGGTGGCGCGCGCGCGGTCGGTCCAGAACATGTAGAGGTCGCGCCCGACCAACGCGATCCGGGCATAGGCTTCGCCCGGTTGCAGGCTGGCCCGGAATTCCTCGAGCGTCAGCGAACGCGGCGCGACCACGCGATATTCGGGATAATCGGCCAGTTCGGCCTGGGTGCGCAGCTGGGCTTCCTGCAACTCCTCGATCCGGCCCGCCAGCTCGGCGCGGCGCGGATCGTTGGCGGCGACATCGGCGGCGACCAGCGATTGCAGGCGGATACGGCTGCGTTCGATATCGCGCGACAGGTCGGTCGACTGGCGGAACAGGCGCGACGCATCGTCGGTGCGCGCGGACAGTTCGCGCGACAGGATCGCCTGCGTTTCGGCCACACCCGGGCGCACCAGCACCTGGATCGCCTTGAAGAAGGCCTCTGCCGCCTGCGGATCGCTGGCCACCTCGGGCGCAAGCTCCGCGAAATAGGGGGCAAGCCGGTTGGCAAAGCCGGTCGCGGCGTCGCTCTGCCCGATGGCGCGCTCGATCACCTGCGCGAACAGCGCCAGCCCTTCGGCGCGGCGGTTCTGGCGCAGGTAGAAATCGGCCAGCCGCGCGCGCGCCGCGCTGACCGTGCGGCGCTCGGGATACTGCACCTCGAGCAGCGCCAGCGCATTGCCCAGATAACCCTCGGCACTGGCCGGGTCGCCCTGCGCCTCGGCGATCGTCGCCAGTTCGCTCAGCGTCTGCGCGCGCATCCGGGTGATCGAGGTGACCCGCCCGTCGCGCACCGCGATGGCGCGCGCATAGCTGTCGAGCAGCGCCGACCTGGCCCCTGCAAGATCGCCCTGCAGCCGCAACGCGCTGCCGCGCAATTGCAGCGCCTGGGCATCGAGAATCTCGGCACGCTCGCGCTGGCTCAGGCGAACCTCGTCGATGAAGCCGAACAGCCCGTCGCCCGAACCGTTGAGCCGTTCGGACAATGGCAGGCTGATCTCCAGCTTCCTGGCATCGAGATCGACCTGCAAGGCCGCGGCGCTGAGCGGTTCGCCCGCCCGCGCCGCGGCCTCATCGGGTCGGCGCTGGTTGAGCAGGTGGATCGCCTCGAAATTGCGCTGGAGGCGCTCGCCGATCGGGTCGCCCGCGGTCTGCGGACGTGCATCGGCGAACAGCCGGTCGGCGGTGCCGAATTCGCCCATGTTGCTGCGCTGAAGCGCGCGGTTGACGGTGAATTCGCCCACCGAAATCGTGCTCGCCTCGCCGCTCTGCTCGAGCCGATCCTGCAGCGTTTCGAAATAGGCCGCCGCCTCGGCATAATCGCCGCCCAGGTTGCGGCGATAGCCCTCTGCCAGCGCCTGTTCGGGTTCGAGCGTTTCGGCCTGCACGCGGGCGAAGGCGAAGGGGTCGCTGGCCATGGTGGTGGCGACGTCGATCGTACCCTGCACGACACGATTCTCGAGCAGCGAGCGCAGCGCCAGCAGCGTCGCGCTGTCATAGGCGGCGAAGCCGTCGGCCACGAAATGGAGGCCGCTATCCTCAACCTCGATGATCGACCATTCGAGCCCGGCCCCGGCGATCTTGCAGCTGGTCAGCGAGCTGCCGACGACGTCGGTTTCGATCCCATGCTGCGCGGCACTGCAATCGACGCTTTCACGACGCCACGGCGCGACCGCGGCATCGGCCGCACCCGGCGCGTCCTTGAAGGCATAGATCGTTGCCACCGGCAGCGCCGAATCGCGGCACACCACCGCCCAGCGGCGGTCGAACACCGAACGCCCCGCGGGATTGCCGATGCTGCGGTCCTGCACCTGGCACAAGATGCCGTGTTCGCGCCCGATCGAGAACGAATCGCGCAGCAGCACCGGGCCCGACTGCGCCTGTGCCGGCATGGCGGCGGCACAGGTGACCACGGCCGCCCAGAACGGCAGGAATTTCCGCTGAAACACGCTCGCCACTCCCCCAAGGAGCAGCCACTACAGCCACTCCAACCCACGAATGCGAACCCGAATCCTGTCTTATGCGGCGCCATTCCTACGCCCATGAAGGCGAATGGCAAAATTCGTTTACGTCAAGCGCCTTTGGATGACTTGTAAGGAGGCGTCACCACCCCTCCCACCGCACCGATTCCTCGACCGGCGCGCGCGCGACGGGGAAGGAATTGACCGCAGCCGCGCGGTCGCGCCAGCCGATGGCCACGCCGCAGAAGAAGATGTGATCCCCGGGAATGTCGACCACTTCGCGGATCTGGCGCGCATAGACCGCCCAGGCTTCCTGGAAACAGCAGTCGAGCCCTTCCTCGCGCAGCAGCAGCGCGATGGTCTGCAGCCACATGCCGATGTCCGACCATTGCGGCGGGCCCATATACTTGGGCGTGTGAACCAGCATCAGCACCGGCGCCCCGAAGGCGCGGAAATTGTTGGCGAACCACATCAGCCGCTGGCCCTTCTCCTCGCGAGAGATTTCGAGCGCGCCATACATATCCTCGCCCACCCCGAAACGGCGCTGCTCATAAGCGCCGTCGAGTTCGGGCGGGTAGATGTGGTACTCGGGCGCAAAGGCCTCGCGCCCACGGGGCAGGTCCTGCGCCACGCGCGCGAAGAGCCGCTGCATCGGTTCGCCGGTCAGGAGGATGCCGTGCCACGGCTGCGTGTTCCCGCCCGATGGCGCGCGCCGCGCCTTCTCGAGGATGCGGGTGAGGGTTTCCCGCTCGACCGGCTGGTCGAGGAAAGCGCGGACGGATCGGCGGGTCTGGACGGCTTCGGTTACGGTCATCTTGCCATCATTCAAAGCAGGTTCGGAATATCTCGCGCACCATGGAAGATACGCACGATTTCCACGTGATCGTAAGCGACACGAAACAAAATGACATAGGGTCGATGCAATGCGGATCGCAGGTCAGGATGCCATTCCTCTCGCGAAGGAAAGGAAAGTGGTCGCCCGGCCACGATACGAAATTTTGCGGTAAATTCATCGACGAATGATAACGCTCTAGCTGGATTGTCTTGGGCAATGCGACGGCCAATGCCAGCAAGGTCCCGCTTCGCCTCGTCAGAAATGCGATAATTCATGCAGCTTCGTCATGGGCCTGTTCCCGCACAAGCTTAGCAACATAGTCGCGCAGTTCCTGCATGACCGTCTCACCATCATGGAAAGGCCCGGCCAATCCCTTTTCGATCTCTTGACGGAACCTGGCCAGCGCCGATTCGCGCCGTTCCTGCTGATCGATCCAGTCGCGCATCGCCTCTCGCACGATCTCGCTGGTGGTCGCGTATTCGCCCGCCTCGACCGCCGCGCGCAGCTTGGCGGCCATTTCCTCGGGCATGGTGACGGTGATGCGTTCGAGCTTAGCCATGGGCATACTTTATCATACGAAGTGTGATTGGGGCAACTGCTCCCACTCGAACACCACTGCATCGCGCTCTCCAAAGCCGTCAGGTGAACGGTAAACCGCTTTGGCGGGTTCGTCGTCGCCCTCGGCGGCAAGCCCGAGTGGCCATATGCTGTTCGATTTGCCAAAATCCACCACTGTCTGCAACAGCATGCGTGCGACACCACGCCTGCGTCGATCCTCGCGCGTCGCGCGTTCATTGACGAAAAGATGAGGCAGCTTGTCGGGGTGGAGTATCACACTGGCGCTGACAAATCCGATGGGGACCAGAGCCTCCATGGCAAACCAGATAAAGTCACGGTCACTGGCGAGGAATGCTGCGGTTTGCTGTGGGATGGGCTGGTGGTCGAACAAACCTTCCGCAGACAGCACGAGGTCAAAATCGTCTGACGAGAGCAACCTGATCTCGACCCCCTCGGCCATCACTCCACCTCGAACAGCCCGGCCAATTGCTCGATGATCGTGCCGCCCAGCTGTTCGACGTCCATGATCGTCACCGATTTCCTGTAATAGCGGGTAACATCGTGGCCGATGCCGATGGCGGCGAGTTGCACGGGGGACTGTTTCTCGATCCAGTCGATCACCTTTCTCAGGTGGCTCTCAAGATAGCCCGCCTGGTTGACCGAAAGCGTGCTGTCGTCCACCGGCGCGCCGTCGGAGATCACCATCAGGATGCGGCGATCCTCGGGCCGGGCGAGCAGGCGGGTATGCGCCCACAGCAGCGCTTCGCCGTCGATATTTTCCTTGAGCAGCCCTTCGCGCATCATCAGGCCGAGGTTGCGGCGCGCGCGGCGCCAGGGCTCGTCGGCGCGCTTGTAGATGATGTGGCGCAAATCGTTGAGGCGGCCCGGATTGGGCAGCCGCCCGTCGGACAGCCACGCCTCGCGACTCTGCCCGCCCTTCCATGCGCGGGTGGTGAAGCCGAGGATCTCGACCTTGACCCCGCAGCGTTCGAGCGTGCGCGCAAGGATGTCCGCGCTGATCGCCGCTATGCTGATCGGCCGCCCGCGCATCGAGCCCGAATTGTCGATCAGCAGCGTGACCACGGTGTCCTTGAACTCGGTATCGCGCTCGATCTTGTAGGACAGCGCGTGGCCGGGGCTGACCACCACGCGGGTCAGCCGCGCGGCGTCGAGCAGCCCTTCCTCCTGGTCGAAATCCCAGCTGCGGTTCTGCTGCGCCATCAACCGGCGCTGCAAGCGGTTGGCGAGCCTTGTCACCACGCCCTGAAGACCCGCCATCTGGCTGTCGAGATAGGCGCGCAGGCGATCGAGTTCCTCGTTGTCGCACAGCCCGGGGGCCTCGATCACCTCGTCGAATGTCTCGGTATAGGGTTTGTAGTCGAAGCCGTCGGGAAGCTCGGTCCACGGGCGGTTGGGGCGGACCGGCTGCATCCCTTCCTCGCCATCGTCGGCGGGATCGCCGTCGGCCATCTCCTGCTCGCCTTCGACCTCCTGCTGCGCGTCGCCATCGGCTTCGCCGTCGGTGACTTCCGATCGCATGTCGGCGGCCTGCGGTTCGCCCGCGCCCTGATCCTCGTCCTCGCCGCCGTCCTGGTCCTCGGGGCTCTCGCCTTCGTCGCCATCATCGGCATCGCTGGTATCGGGCGTGTCGGGGAAGGTCAGTTCGAGGTGGCGCAGCATGTCGAGCGTCAGGTCCTGAAAGGCGCGCTGGTCGCCCAGCGCTTGGGCCAGCCCGTCCATGTCGCCGCCGATCCGCTCGAGGATGCCCCGCCGGACCATCTCCACGCCCGCCTGCGCGCGCGCGGGGATCGCCTCGCCGGTCAGCGCCTCGCGCAGCATCAGCGCCAGCGCGGTCGGCAGCGGCACCGCGCTCGCCTCGTCGGCGCGCACGATCGGGTCGGCAGCGGTGCGCATCGCCACCGCCGAGCCGATATTGTCGCGTATCCCGGCATAGTTATTGGTCCCGATCGCCTCATAGCGAACCTGCTCGATCGCGTCATAACAGGCGCGCGCGATCGGCTCTGGTGGAGCCCCCCTGGCGTGGAGCGTCTCGTTGTGATGCCGCAGCCTGAGCGCGAAACTGTCGGCAAAGCCGCGCGCCTCGCTCGCCTGTTCGCGCGGCAGGGTGCGGCCCGGCAGCGGCACGCGGAAATTCCTGCCCGATTGCGCCGGGGTATCCGCGCTCCACGCCACCTCGACCTCGGGCTCGCGCGCGATCGCCCGCGCGGTGCCGGTCAGCGCCTGCTTGAAACGGTCGAGAGGGGTCTGTTCGGTCATTGGGCCGGTCGGGATGCTCAGTCCGTGGGGATGCTCTGGCCGGTCCTGGCCCAATCGGCCAGGAAACCTTCGATGCCCTTGTCGGTCAGCACGTGCTTGAACAGGCTCTTGATGACCGAAGGCGGCGCGGTCATCACGTCGGCGCCGATGCGCGCACTCTCCAGCACGTGGACCACATGGCGCACGCTGGCGACGAGGATTTGGGTCTTGAAGTCATAGTTGTCGTAGATCAGGCGGATGTCGCGGATCAGCTCCATCCCGTCGAACCCGTTGTCATCATGCCGCCCGACGAAGGGCGAGACGAAGGTCGCGCCCGCCTTGGCCGCGAGCAGCGCCTGGTTGGCGCTGAAGCACAGCGTGACGTTGACCATGGCCCCGTCACCGGTCAGCTTCCGGCAGGTCTTGAGACCGTCGATCGTCAGCGGCACCTTGATGCAGACGTTGTCGGCGATCTTGCGCAGCGTTTCGGCTTCACGCATCATCGCCTGATGGTCGAGCGCGACCACTTCGGCGCTGACCGGACCATCGACGATCCCGCAGATTTCCTTGGTAACCTCGATGAAGTCGCGGCCCGACTTGGCGATCAGCGAGGGGTTGGTGGTGACGCCATCGAGCAGGCCGGTTTCGGCCAGCTCCCTGATGTCGGCGATTTCAGCGGTGTCGACGAAGAATTTCATGGATGCGCTCCCGAATCCGGATGGCGAAGGGTCGGCTCGCCCTATGCGATTGTCACGGGGAGAGCCAGCCGAACAGTCGCGGCCTGTTTTGCCGCCGCCGCCGCCACAAGGCAACCGTGCGCGGCCCATCGGGCCAACGCGGAATGCGGCGGGCCTTGTTCGAATCCTCGATGGCCGGGCCGACGGGCATCGCGCCTGAAAATACCGGTCATATTTCGCTCCCGACCGCAGCCCGCCCTTGTCTCGCATCCGCCCCGCCGCGCATATGGCCGGGCCATGAACCGTGTGCGCTGCCTCATCCTCAATGCCGCCCTGGGTCCATTGGACTATACAGTGCCCCAAGGCATGGCGGTAGAGCCCGGATCGGTGGTCGAATGCCCGCTGGGTCCGCGCACGGTGGTGGGGATCGTGTGGGAATCCGAACGGCTGCCGGGAACCGAAGTGCCCGCCGAAAAGCTGCGCAATCTGCGCGGCGTGCTGCCGGTCCCGCCTCTTTCGGCGCCGCTGCGACGGCTGATCGCGTGGACCGCGGATTATTACGTCGCCCCGCTCGCCAGCGTGGCGCGAATGGCGCTCAGTTCGGGCGGCGCGCTCAAGGGCCCCGCCACCATGACCGAATACCGCCTGACCGGCGGGCTGCCCGAACGGCTGACCCCGCAACGGCAGGCGGCGATCGAGGCGCTGGAGGGCGAACAGGCCAATATCCGCGAACTGGCGGGGCTGGCCGGCGTATCCGAAGGCGTGCTGCGCGGCCTCGTCAACCAGGGTGTGCTCGAACCGGTCGAGGTCGATTGCGACCGCCCCTATGATGCGGCGCGGCCCGATTTCGTGCAGGTGGACTTGAGCCCCGAACAGGCCGCGGCCGCCGCCACGCTCACCAAGGCCGTCCGCGAGGCGGCATTCGCCCCCTTCCTGCTCGATGGCGTCACCGGCTCGGGCAAGACCGAGGCCTATTTCGAACCCGTCGCCGAAGCGCTGCGGATGGGGCGGCAGGTGCTGGTCCTGCTGCCCGAAATCGCGCTGACCGAGAATTTCCTCCACCGCTTCGAACAGCGCTTCGGCGCGGCGCCGGTGCTGTGGCATTCCTCGCTCAAGGCGACCGGGCGGCGGCGGGCGTGGCGCGCGGTGGCGCAGGGCAGCGCGCAGGTGGTGGTCGGCGCGCGTTCGGCGCTGTTCCTGCCCTTCCCCAGGCTCGGCCTGATCGTGATCGACGAGGCGCATGAGGTCAGCTTCAAGCAGGAAGACGGCGTGCGTTACAACGCGCGCGACGTCGCGGTGATGCGCGCGCATTTCGAACGGGTCCCGGTGATCCTTGCCAGCGCCACCCCCGCGCTCGAAAGCCTGCAGATGGCCGAAAGCGGGATCTATGCGAAGATCGACCTGCCCGCCCGCTTCGGCGGCGCCCAATTGCCCCGCATCGACACCATCGACCTGACGCAGGAAAAGCCGCCGCACGGCATGTGGCTGGCGCAGCGGCTGGTCGACGCGATCGAGGAGCGGCTGGCCAGGGGCGAACAATCGCTGCTGTTCCTCAACCGGCGCGGCTATGCCCCGCTGACGCTGTGCCGCAATTGCGGGTTCCGTTTCCAGTGCCCCAATTGCAGCGCCTGGCTGGTCGAGCACCGTTTCTCCCGGCGGCTGGCCTGCCACCATTGCGGCCACGAGACGCCGAGCCCGCAGGCCTGCCCCGAATGCGGCGAGCCCGACTGCCTCGTCGCCTGCGGCCCGGGGGTCGAACGGATCGCCGACGAGACCGCGCAGCGCCTGCCCGATGCGCGGGTGTTCGTGGCCACATCCGACACGCTCAATTCGCCCGGCAAGGCGGCCGAATTCATCGCGCTGGTCGAAGCGGGCGAGGTCGACGTGATCGTCGGCACGCAGCTGGTGACCAAGGGCTTCCATTTCCCCGAACTGACGCTGGTCGGCGTGGTCGATGCCGACCTTGGGCTGGAGGGCGGCGACCTGCGCGCGGGCGAGCGGACCTATCAGCAGGTCGCGCAGGTCGCGGGGCGCGCGGGGCGCGGATCGAAGCCGGGCGAGGTGCTGATCCAGACGCGCCATCCCGAAGCCGCGGTGATCGCCGCGCTCGCCGCGGGGAATCGCGACGCCTTCTATGCGGTGGAGACCGAGGGGCGTCGCCACGCCGGTGCGCCGCCGTTCGGGCGGTGGGCCGCGATCATCGTTTCGAGCGAGGACGATGCCGAAGCGCGCGAGGCAGCCAACCACCTTGGCGCCTTTCGCCCGCAGGTCGCGGACTGCCAGATCCTCGGCCCGGCCCCTGCGCCGATGGCATTGCTGCGCGGCCGCTACCGCTACCGTTTCCTTATCAACGCGCGGCGCAGCGTGCAGTTGCAGGACGTCATTCGCGGCTGGCTGGGGCAGATCGATCACCCGCCGGGCATACGGATCGCGGTGGACGTCGACCCCTACAGCTTCGTCTAGAGAGCGATTTCGAGCCGGATGGAATCATCCGGCGGTTTGGAAATCACGGCAAACGAAAGCTGAAGCGGCAGCGTCTTGCCGTCGTGGAAGCCGTTGGCTTCGACCCTGTCCGTCATTTCGCTTCCCTTCGCAGCAGTTCGGCCTTGATTTCGGTGCCATAGGCATAGCCGCCCAGCCCGCCGTCGTGCGCGATCACGCGGTGGCAGGGGATCAGCACGGCGATGGCGTTCGCACCATTCGCGCCGCCGACCGCGCGGCTGGCCCTGGGATTGCCGACCATCGCGGCGAGTTCGCCATAGCTGCGCGTCTCGCCCGCGGGGATTTCGCGCAGCGCGGCCCAGACGCGCTGCTGGAAGGCGGTGCCCTTGACGTCGAGCGGGATCGCCGCGGTGGTGGCACAGGCCGGCTGTTCGACCGTGGCGGCGACAGCTTCGAACAGCGCGCGGAATTGCTCGCCGCCCCTGACCAGTTCAGCCTTGGGGAAACGTGCGCGCAATTCGTCCTCGCCTTCGTTGAACGACAGGCAGCACACCCCCTTCCCGGTCGCCGCGACCAGCATCGCGCCAAGGCTGGTATCGACCAGCGTCCAGTGGATCGTGCGGCCCCTGCCGCCATCGCGCCAGTCGCTCGGCGTCATCCCCAACCGTCCTTTCGTATCGTCGTAGAAGCGCGAGGCGCTGGAATAGCCCGCCTCGTAGATCGCGCCGGTTACGCTGTCGCCGCTGCTCAGCGCATCGCGCGCGCGCTCTTCGCGCAAGGCGCGGGCATAGGCGGCGGGCGAAAGCCCGGTGGCGCGTTTGAACACGCGCTGGAAATGGGTGGGCGAATAGCCGGCAATCGCCGCCAGCGCGCTGAGCGAAGGGGCATCCTCGGCCTGCCTGATCTCGTCGATCGCGGCGAGGATCGCGGCCTGATCGCGCGCGACATCGTCGGGCAGGCAGCGCTTGCACGCCCGCAGCCCCGCCGCGCGCGCCTCGACCCCGCTGGCGAAGAAGCGCACGTTCCCGCGCGAGGGATGCCGCGCCGCGCAGGACGGGCGGCAATAGATGCCCGTGGTCAGCACCCCGGTGACGAAGCGCCCGTCGAAGGCGCGGTCGCGGCGCTTGACCGCAGCCCAGGCCGTGTCAGGATCGGGACTTGCGATCATCACGCCCTCCTGGCCCTGGCGGCAAAGCACCCGCGCGCCGCATTGTGAACGTCGATCTCGACGATTCCGGGGTTGGCGAACAGGGTTTCAAGGCCCGCTTCGGCCCCGCCGGGTTCGGTAATCATGGCATCGACCATCATGCCCTTCGCGTCGAAGCCGCGCAAGGACAGCCGCCGCGATGCGAATACCGGCGGAATGCTGTCGCGATAGCTCGCCGCGGCCCCAGCCGCCTCGCGCACGAAGATGGCGTGGCTGGCACGATAGGGCGTGGCGCCTTCGCGGCTGGCGTGATTGAGCAGCAGCAGGGTTTCGCCCGGCACCGCATCCTCCAGCGTGATGCGGCACGGGAAACCGGCCCGGTCGTCGCAGGTGACGCGAATCGCGCCATGCCGCGCGAGCGCCGCTTCGTCGAGCCCGAACAGCGCGCGATAGGGCGCGGGATCGATACCTTCGATGATATAGTGCATGATTTTCTCCGTTGATCGTGGGTTCCTATCGCCTCCCGCCGCATCGCCGCATCCCGCCGCTTGCGATCAAAGCGATTGCCCGGCAAAACGCGACGCGAATGGGACGCCTCCTCACCCGCATCGCCGCGCTCCTCGCGCTGGTCACACCCGGCCTTGCGCAGGCCGAGCCTGCCGATATCGACGCCGCCGCGCGCGGCGTGGTGCGGGTGGTCATCATCGGGCAGGAAGGTGACGAACTCGTGCCGATCAGCCACGGCACCGGCTTCGCGGTGGCGAGCGACATGGTCGTCACCAACGCCCATGTCGTGCGCGACGCGATGCGCGACGAGGACCTGCGCATCGGCATCATCCCCTCCGGCGGCGGCGAGGCGGTCTATGGCCAGCTCATCCAGATTTCGACCAGGAACGATCTCGCGCTGGTCCGGGTCACGGGATCGCTGCGCCTGCCTGCGCTGGTGCTTGCCGGGGGCGCCTCTCCCGACAGCGGCGACGTCACCAGCGTCGGCTATCCGATGAACGTCGACCGGGCGCAGGGGCTCGATCTCGGCGACATTTTCCGCAGCCAGCCACCGGTCAAGAGCCGCGGCTCGGTGTCGGGTGAGCGCCCCAGCCGCCAGTTCGATTCGATCCTCCACACCGCCCCGATCGCGCGCGGCAATTCGGGCGGTCCGCTGCTCGACAATTGCGGACGCGTGCTGGGGGTGAACAGCTTCGGTTCGGACAATGACAGCGGCGATGCCGAATTCTTCTTCGCCGTGTCGAACCGCGAACTGGTGCCCTTCCTCAGGGCCAATGGCGTCACGGCGCGGGTCAATGACATGCCCTGCCGTTCGATGGCCGATCTCGACGCGGAGGAGCGCGAGCGGGCCGAGCGCGAGCAGCTGGTCGCGCGCCAGGACCTGGCCCAACGCGCCGAGATGACCCGCGAGCAGCGCGAACGGGCGCAGATCGAAGCCGAACAGGGCGTGCTGACCGACCGCGAGGACCGGGTGTTCCTCGCCTTCGTCCTGCTGCTGGCGGCCTTTGGCATGGGCCAATGGGCGCTGGCGATGCACAGGGCAGAACCTCGCGACGAAAAGCGGCTGAAACTGGTCGGCGCCGGGGCCGTGGTCGCTGTGCTCGCCGCGCTCGCCGCCTATCTCACCCGCCCCGGCCTCGACGAGATCGACCGTCGCGTAGCCGCCGCGATGACGCCGCAGGCCGATGGCGAAAATGGCGACCCGTCACAGCCGGGCGATCTCAAGCTGACCTGCCGCATCGTCCCCGAACGCAGCCGCGTGACCGGTTCGCAAACCGAGGATCTCGATTTCGACTGGACCAGCGACGGCTGCGTCAATGCCCGCACGCAATATGGCTTTTCCGGCGGCACCTGGTCGCGCGTGTTCGTGCCCGAAGCCGAAGACGCAGTTTCGGTCGCCAGCTTCGATCCCGACCGCCGGACGTATCGCGTCGAACGCTACCTGCTGTCGCGCGGCGCAATGGAAGAGGCGCGCGCCGCCCGCGCCAAATACGATGCGCCCCTGTGCGCCGCCGCGGGCGCGGCCGCCAGGCTCGGCGACCTGCAGGGCGAAGTGCTCGGCCAGCTGCCGCAGCAACCGAACGAGCGGCTGGTCTATGAGTGCAGCACGCGGCCCTGATTTCTCGATCCCGGCAAGCGCTGGCCGGGCGTGGTGATACAGGCCCCGCGCGCGACGCGCGCGACGGGTCCGGACTTTCCCGCGCCGAGTCGGGTTGCAAGTGCGAAGGCGCTTTGCTAGGCGCGCGCCAGCCTTGCCGGGGCCACCCTGCGTGCGCCCGGATTCGGCAGGCTGTGACAGTTTCTTTTCCGGACCCGAGAGGACCTCAAGCGCGTGGATATTTCCGCCGGTATACAGGCTAGCCTGGCAGGGCGTTACGCTTCGGCCCTGTTCGATCTTGCAAGCGAGAACGGGGCGAGCGGGAACGGGACCGTGACCGCGGTCGAAGCGGACCTCGACAAGCTGGCCGCCGCGCTCGCCGAATCGGGCGAGCTCGCCCTGTTGACCAGCAGCCCCAAGGTGACGCGCATCGCCGCGCAGCAGGCGCTGGCCGGTGTCGCCAGGGTCCTCGGCCTCGGCGGGTTGACGCAGAACTTCCTCGGCGTGCTGGCGCAGAACCGCCGCCTGGGACAACTGCCCGCCGTGATCCGCGCCTTTTGCGCCATCGCCGCCGCGCAGCGCGGCGAGATTGCTGGCGAAGTCACCAGCGCCCACGCGCTGAGCGACGCGCAGATCGACAGCCTCAAGGCCAGGCTGACCGCGCGCGAAGGCCGCACCGTCAAGCTTTCCACCACGGTCGATCCCGACCTGCTCGGCGGTCTCGTCGTGACCATCGGTTCCAGGCGCATCGACGCATCGATCCGCACCCGTCTCAATTCTCTTGCCCAGGCCATGAAGGCTTAAAGGACTTCAAAACATGGATATCCGCGCCGCAGAAATCTCCAGGATCATCAAGGACCAGATCGCCAATTTCGGCACCGAAGCCGAAGTGAGCGAAGTCGGTTCGGTGCTGTCGGTGGGTGACGGTATTGCCCGCATCCACGGCCTCGACAACGTCCAGGCGGGCGAGATGATCGAATTCGCCAACGGCGTGCAGGGCATGGCGCTCAACCTCGAAGCCGACAACGTCGGCGCGGTGATCTTCGGCTCGGATGCCGAAATCGGCGAAGGCGACAGCGTCAGGCGCACCGGCACCATCGTCGACGTGCCGGTCGGCAAGGGCCTGCTCGGCCGTGTGGTCGACGCGCTCGGCAATCCGATCGACGGCAAGGGTCCGATCGTCGCCGAAACCCGCGCCCGCGTCGAATCGAAGGCTCCGGGCATCATCCCGCGCCAGTCGGTTTCCGAACCCGTCCAGTCGGGCCTCAAGGCGATCGACGCCCTCGTTCCCGTCGGCCGCGGCCAGCGCGAGCTGATCATCGGCGACCGTCAGACCGGCAAGACCGCCGTCGCGATCGACACCTTCATCAACCAGAAGGAAGCGAACCAGGGCAGCGACGAAGGCAAGAAGCTCTACTGCATCTACGTCGCCGTCGGCCAGAAGCGCTCGACCGTTGCGCAGATCGTCCGCGCGCTCGAAGAAAACGGCGCGATGGAATATACGATCGTCGTCGCCGCGACCGCTTCGGAACCCGCTCCGCTGCAATATCTCGCGCCCTACACCGGCGCCGCGATGGGCGAATTCTTCCGCGACAACGGCATGCACGCGGTGATCGTGTACGACGATCTTTCCAAGCAGGCCGTCGCCTATCGCCAGATGTCGCTGCTGCTGCGCCGTCCGCCGGGCCGCGAAGCCTATCCGGGCGACGTGTTCTACCTGCACAGCCGCCTGCTCGAACGCGCGGCGAAGATGAATGATGCGCTGGGCGGCGGTTCGCTGACCGCGCTGCCGATCATCGAAACGCAGGCGGGCGACGTGTCGGCCTATATCCCGACCAATGTGATCTCGATCACCGACGGCCAGATCTTCCTCGAAACCGGCCTGTTCTACCAGGGCATCCGCCCGGCGATCAACGTCGGCCTGTCGGTCAGCCGCGTCGGCGGCGCCGCGCAGACCAAGGCGATGAAGAAGGTCGCCGGCTCGATGAAGCTCGACCTTGCCCAGTATCGCGAAATGGCGGCCTTCGCGCAGTTCGGCTCGGACCTCGACGCCGCGACGCAGAAGCTGCTCAACCGCGGTGCGCGCCTGACCGAACTGCTCAAGCAGCGCCAGTTCTCGCCGATGCCGGTCGAAGAACAGGTCGTCTCGATCTTCGCTGGCACCAATGGCTATCTCGACCCGATCCCGACCGATCGCGTGACCGCCTATGAAGAGCAGATGCTCTCGTATATGCGCGCCGAACACGCTGCCGTGCTTGCGGAAATCCGCGACACCGGCAAGTTCGAGGACGATGTGAAGGGCAAGGTCGTCGCCGCGCTCGACACTTTCGCCAGGCAGTTCGCCTGAGAGACAACAGGAACCAGAGGAGCAACAATCCTGACCCGTTCGTGCTGAGCTTGTCGAAGCACCGCCCTTCTCTTGGGGCGCAGCGCAAGAAGTGAAATATGGCCCTTCGACAAGCTCAGGGCGAACGGAAAGTGGGATAGCACAAGATGGCCAGTCTCAAGGAACTCAAGGGCCGGATCAACTCGGTCAAGTCGACCCAGAAGATCACCAAGGCCAAGCAGATGGTCGCGGCGGCCAAGCTGCGCCGCGCGCAGGCCGCGGCCGAAGCCGCGCGTCCCTATGCCCGGCGCATGGCGGACGTGATGGCCTCGCTCGCCACCAAGGTGAGCGGCGACAGCGCGCCGCGCCTGCTCGCGGGCACCGGGTCGGACCAGCGCCAGCTGCTGGTGGTGGTCAACACCGACAAGGGCCTGTGCGGCGGTCTCAACTCGAACGTGGTCAAGGCCGCGCGCCTCAAGGCGAAAGCGCTGATCGCGGCGGGCAAGGACGTGACCTTCTACCTCGTGGGCAAGAAGGGCCGCGCGCCGCTCAAGCGCGATTTCCCCGAACGGATCGGCAGCCAGTTCGATACCTCGACCGTGCGCACCCCCGGCTTCGAGGAAGCCGAAGCGATCGCCGCCGAACTGATCGCGATGTTCGAGGCCGGTGAATTCGACGTCGCGCATCTGGTCTATCCGGTGTTCCAGTCGGCATTGGCGCAGGACCCCACGGTCGACCAGCTGATCCCCGTTCCTTCGCCCAGGGGTGGCGCGGTTGGCGGCGGCGATGCGGTGGTCGAATACGAACCTGACGAGGAGGAAATCCTCGCGGCACTGCTGCCGCGCTACGTCCGCACCCGGCTGTTCGGGTCGCTGCTCGAACGCGAAGCCAGCGAACAGGGCGCCTCGATGACCGCGATGGACAATGCCACGCGCAACGCGGGCGATCTGATCAACAAGCTGACGATCCAGTACAACCGCAGCCGCCAGGCCGCGATCACCACCGAACTGATTGAAATCATTGCTGGCGCGGAAGCGCTGTAGCATCATTGAAAAATCTGGCGCGGAAGCGCTGTAGCATCATTGGAGAATCTGGCGCGGAAGCGCTGTAGCAACATTGGAGAATCTGGCGCGGAAGCGCTGTAGCATCATTGAAAAATCTGGCGCGGAAGCGCTGTAGCATCATCAGGAAACCCGGCGCGGAAGCGCTCTAAGGACCCCCATCGTGAAGCAGATTGCCCTCCTTTTGCCCCTCGTCCTCCTCGCCGCCTGCGGGCAGCAGGCCGAAGATGCCCCCGCCGCGGCGAAAACCGTTGCCGCCGCCGCGCCCGCGCCGGTCAGCAAGCTGCCTGCCCCGACGCAGCAAACCTTCGCCGCCGCTTTCGGTGACGCCTGCAAGGGCGCCAAGCCGGTCAAGACCGCCGTGTGCAAGCGCGCGGGCCTGGGTTCGAAGGATGTCGTGTGCGAATTCGGTCTCGGCGATGACGAATATCTGCGCAACAGGGCGACGCTGACCGCCAACGAAGACAACACCGGCTGGGTCCTTGCCGATCCGGCCACCGTCTGCGCCGCGACCGGCGCGTAATCCCAAGTTCCCGAGCCAGTAGGACACACATCATGGCCACCGCACCCAAGCTCAACCAAAGCCCCAACGGCACCATCAGCCAGGTCATCGGCGCCGTCGTCGACGTCCGGTTCGAAGGCGCACTGCCGGCGATCCTGACCGCGCTCGAAACCAGGAACGGCGACAACACGCTGGTTCTCGAAGTGGCGCAGCACCTTGGCGAGAACACCGTGCGCACCATCGCGATGGACGCGACCGAAGGGCTCGTGCGCGGGCAGGAAGTGGTCAGCACCGGCGCGCAGATATCGGTCCCGGTCGGCCCCAAGACGCTTGGCCGCATCATGAACGTGGTCGGCCAGCCGATCGACGAAATGGGCCCGATCGGCGCCGAAAGCACGGCCCCGATCCACGCCGAAGCCCCGCTGTTCATCGACCAGTCGACCGAAGCGGCGATCCTGGTCACCGGCATCAAGGTGATCGACCTGCTCGCCCCCTATGCCAAGGGCGGCAAGATCGGCCTGTTCGGCGGCGCGGGCGTGGGCAAGACCGTGCTGATCCAGGAACTGATCAACAACATCGCCAAGGGCCACGGCGGCGTGTCGGTCTTCGCGGGCGTCGGTGAACGCACGCGCGAGGGCAACGACCTCTACCACGAATTCCTCGATGCCGGGGTTATCGCCAAGGACGCCGACGGCAAGCCGACTTCGGACGGATCGAAGGTGGCGCTGGTGTTCGGCCAGATGAACGAGCCGCCGGGCGCGCGCGCGCGCGTCGCGCTGTCGGGCCTGACCATGGCGGAATATTTCCGCGACGTCGAAGGGCAGGACGTGCTGTTCTTCGTCGACAACATCTTCCGCTTCACCCAGGCGGGTTCGGAAGTGTCGGCGCTGCTCGGCCGCATTCCTTCGGCGGTGGGCTACCAGCCGACGCTGGCGACCGACATGGGCAATCTGCAGGAACGCATCACCTCGACCACCAAGGGCTCGATCACCTCGGTGCAGGCGATCTACGTTCCCGCCGACGACCTGACCGACCCGGCACCGGCGACCTCGTTCGCCCACTTGGACGCCACCACCACGCTGTCGCGCGCCATCTCGGAACTGGGCATCTACCCGGCGGTCGACCCGCTCGATTCGACCAGCCGCGTGCTCGAACCGCGCGTCGTGGGTGCCGAGCATTACGAAACCGCCCGCCGCGTCCAGGAAACGCTGCAGAAGTACAAGTCTCTTCAGGACATCATCGCCATCCTGGGCATGGACGAGCTGTCGGAAGAGGACAAGCTGACCGTCGCCCGCGCGCGCAAGCTCCAGCGCTTCCTCAGCCAGCCGTTCCACGTGGCCGAAGTGTTCACCAATATCCCGGGCGTGTTCGTCCAGCTGGAAGACACGGTGAAATCGTTCAAGGCGGTGGTCGACGGCGAATACGACCATCTGCCCGAAGCCGCCTTCTACATGGTCGGCGGGATCGAGGGCGCGGTGGCCAAGGCCAAGAAACTGGCCGAAGAGGCGTAAGAAACTCTCCCCCTCTTCTTTAGAGGAGGGGGTCGGGGGGTGGTGGATGCGAATTGCACCACCCCGCTGCGACTAGCCCTCGCTTGCGCGAAGGCAAGTCTCGCTGCCCCTCCTCTGAAGAGGAGGGGGCTGGAGGAAATTATGGCACTGCACTTCGAACTCGTGACCCCCGCCAGGCTCGTGCGCAGCGAAGACGTCTATATGGTGGTCGTCCCGGGCACCGAAGGCGAATTCGGCGTGCTCGAGGGCCATGCGCCCTTCATGTCGACCATCCGCGACGGCGTGGTGCAGGTCTACCGCACCGATGGCGCCGCGCCCGAGACCATCGAAGTGCGCGGCGGCTTTGCCGAAGTCGGCGAAAACGGGCTGACCGTGCTGGCGGAACACGTCGAGGGCTGATACCCGGGACAGCATGGCAACCGCAGCGCTCGACGTTAAGAAGGCTTCGGCCGGGTTGTCGCGCGCAGGTTCGGACTGGCTGGTCTTCGTCTTGCTTGCCCTTGCCATGGTGGTCGTGCGCGCGCCGTGGATCGGCGATGCCAATGCCGACATCGACGAACAGCTCTATTCGCTCATCGGCAATGCCATGACCCATGGTGCGCTGCCCTATGTCGACCTGTGGGATCGCAAACCCTTCGGCCTGTTCCTGCTTTACGCCCTCGCCCATGCGGCTGGCGGTCCGGGTCCGGCCGCCTATCAGGTGCTTGCGGCTCTCTTCACGCTCGGCGGGGCATGGATGACCTATCGCCTCGCACGCGGGCTGGTCGACAGGGTCACGGGGTTCGGGGCGGGCTTCCTCTATATCGCGCTGATGTCGGTCTATGGCGCTCACTCGGGCAATTCGGAAGCGTTCTTCGTGCCGATGATGCTCGGCATGGCGCTGCTGGTGCGCGATACGGACCATGCGCACGCCACCGCGCGCGCGTTCGCCGCCATGCTGCTCGGTGGATTGGCGCTGCAGGTCAAATACACCGTCATCCCGCAGTGCCTGTTCTTCGGCCTTTGGGCGTTGTGGGGCCAGCACCGGCGCGGCGCATCGCTGCCGCGCCTCGTCGCGCTGGCGGCGGGCTTTGGTGCGCTCGGCCTGTTTCCCACCGCGCTGGTCGCGGGCGGCTATGCAATGGGCGGGCATTGGGAGGCCTTCCTGTTCGCCAATTTCACCTCGTTTTTCGACCGCCAGCCGTCCGCCGTCGGGCGGCTCTACCCCGACCTCGCGCTCTTCGTGATGCCGCTGGTCATGCTCGCCATCGGCGGGCTTTGCGCTGCGGTGTGGATAACGCCGCCGCGTAACGGCAAGGTCTATGTGTTCTGCCTCTTGTGGTTCGCGGCCGCGCTCGCCACGATCTTCCTGCCCTCCACCGTCTATCGCTATTATTTCGCGGCCGGCGTCCCGGCAACCGTGCTGGTGGCGCTGCCGCTGCTCGACCGGCGCGGCGCGGCGGGCGTCGTGCCGCTTGCGCTGCTGGCGGCGGGTGCTGCCTACATCCTGTTCCTGCCGCACCAATACCGGCAGTCGCAGACCCAGCGCGCGTCGCTCGATCGGCTGGCCACGGCCATTGCGAGCCGCGTCGATGCGCAGAACGACTGCCTGTGGATCTTCGACGGGCCGACTTCGCTCTATCGCCTGTCCGGCAGCTGCCTGCCGACGCGGTTCATCTATCCCGACCACCTCAACAACCTGCTCGAACGCGATGCGCTCGGTGTTTCGCAGACGGCCGAGGTGGCGCGCATACTCGCCACACGCCCGCCGGTAATCGTCACCGCGGACACCGCTTTCACCCCCCAGAACGAGAAGGCCCGGGCGCTGGTCAAGGCGGCGATCGCCTGCGACTATTTCGAGATCGCCCACGAAACCTTGCACGAACGCGAAATCCGGGCCTGGAGCCGACGTGTGCCCGGCTCCCCCTGTTCCACGCCACCTGCTGGAGTGCCGGCTTCGATTGCATCAAAATGGGCACGCTAGATTCTTGTTTTACCGTGATTTCCTGATCGCCAGATGATACCATACGGCTCGAAATCACTCTCGCGCCTCGGCCAAGGAGCTGAAAGGAGACCGCACTTGAAACTTGCATCCATGCTGGCCATGGCCGCCGCCATGACGCTGGCACATCCCGCTTCCGCCGCCGACGAAAACGGCATTCCCGGTCCCGCCGAAGATCCCAACATCTGGCTCGAGGACGCCCGCGGCGACAAGGCGCTCGACTGGGTCCGCGCGGAAAACGCGCGCACGTTGGACCTGCTGGCGAAAGACCCGCGCTTCGCGGCGCTCAAGGCCGAGGCGCTGGCGATCTACGACAGCGAGGACAAGATCCCCTTCGTCTCGATCCGCCCCGACGGCCTCCATAATTTCTGGCAGGACAAGGCGAACCCGCGCGGGTTGCTGCGCCGCACCACGCTGGCAAGCTATCGCAGCGACAGCCCCGTGTGGGAAACCGTGCTCGACATCGATGCGCTGGCCAGCGCCGAAGGGCGCGAATGGGTCTACAAGGGCGCGACCTGCCTGCCGCCCGAACAGCGGATGTGCATGATCGCGCTATCCGACGGGGGCAAGGATGCCACCGTCATGCGCGAATTCGACATGGCGCAGAGGCGCTTCGTCGATGGCGGCTTTGCGCTCGACAGCGAAAGCCAGGGCAGCGTGGAATGGCTCGACAAGGACACGCTGCTGGTCAGCCGCGATTTCGGCGAAGGCACGCTGACCGACAGCGAATACCCCTTCACCAGCCGCCTGTGGCGGCGTGGCACCGCAATCGCCCAAGCGCAGGAAATCTTCCGCGGCGAGGCGAGCGACGTGTGGTCGGCCGCCACGCTGCTGCGCGACGGGGCGGGCACGGTCCACGGCCTGACCGGTTTTCGCGGGGTCAGCTTCCATGAAACCGAACACTTCATCCAGAAGAACGGCGAATGGCTGCGGCTCGACATCCCGCTCAAGGCTTCGCCCTATGGCATCGTCGATGGGCATTTGCTGATCTCGACCGATGTCGACTGGCAAACGCAGGGCCAGACCTTCCCGGCGGATTCGCTGGTCGCGATCGAGCTCGAGGCGTTCAAGGCCGACCCGAACGGCGCGAAGAAGACACTGGTCTGGGCGCCGGGCGAACGCCAGACCAAGCAGGGCGCCACGATCACCTCGGACAGCCTCTATGTCGCGCTGCTCGACAATGTTCGCGGCAAGGTGGTGAAATTCGATTTCGCCGGTGGGAAGTGGATCGAGACGCCGGTCGAACTGCCGCAGAACGCCACGATCGACGTTGCCGCATCGTCCGACGAACGCGACGAGGTGATGTTCACCGTCACCGATTTCCTCAACCCCACGCGGCTGTTCCATCTCGACGGGGCGAAGGGGGCGATCGAGGTGCTCAAGACCTCGCCCGCCTATTTCGACGCCAGCGGGATGGAGGTCGAACAGCTCGAGGCGACGAGCAGGGACGGGACCAGGATCCCCTATTTCGTGGTCAAGCCCAAGGGCATGGTCCTCGACGGCACCAATCCGACGCTGCTGACCGGCTATGGCGGCTTCCAGGTCCCGCGCCTGCCGAGCTATCTGGGCACCACGGGCAAGCTGTGGATGGAGCGCGGCGGGGTCTTCATCCTGGGCAATATGCGCGGCGGGGGCGAGTTCGGCCCGGGCTGGCACCAGAGCGCGATCCGCGAGAACAAGCAGCGCACCTGGGACGACTTCATCGCCATCGCCGAAGATGCGATCGCGCGCAAGATCACCAGCGCCAAGCACCTGGGCATCCAGGGCGGGTCGCAGGGCGGGCTGCTGGTCGGCACCGCGATGACCCAGCGCCCCGACCTGTTCGGCGGGGTGATCGTGCAGATCCCGCTGTTCGACATGCTGCGCTATCACCTGATCGGGCGCGGTGCATCGTGGATCGGCGAATACGGCGACCCGCGCATTCCCGAACAGCGCGCGTGGATCGAAGGCTATTCACCCTATCAGAAGATCGTCGCGGGGGTGGATTATCCCACGCCCTTCCTGTGGGCCTCGACCGCCGACGATCGCACGCATCCCGCGCACGCGCGCAAGGGCGCGGCCAAGTTGAAGGCGCTCGGCCAGCCCTATTACTATTACGAGGAAACCACCGGCGGCCATTCGGGCGGGGTCGACAACGAACAGCGCGCGCAGTTGCAGGCGCTGCAATTCGTCTACCTGCTCCAGCGGCTGGCCGACTGACCGCCGCCAAAGCGCAAGAGGAAGGGCGGCCTGCGGCTCCACGCAGTGACCGCAATGGGCTCAGCCCTTCCTCTCGGCCGCCTTCTTCTTGCGCATCGCATCGTGGAAGCGGTCGGCCCAGCCCTGTTTCACCAGCTGTTCGGCGCGCACCATGCGCAAATCGCCCGCGCCGACATCGCGGCTGACCGCGCTGCCCGCGGCGACGATCGCATCCGCGCCGATGCTGACCGGCGCGATCAGCGCGCTGTTGGAACCGATGAAGGCGCGTTCGCCGATCACGGTCCTGTGCTTGAAATAGCCATCGTAATTGCAGGTGATCGTGCCCGCGCCGATATTGGCGCCCGCGCCGATCTGCGCATCGCCGAGATAGGTCAGGTGGTTGGCCTTGGCGCCTTCGCCCAGCACCGCCTGCTTCATTTCGACGAAATTGCCGACCTTGCTGCGCTTTGCCATCACCGTGCCGGGCCGCAGGCGGGCATAGGGGCCTACTTCGCAACCCTCGCCCACCAGTGCGCCTTCGAGATGGCAGAAGGCCCGGATTACCGCGCCGCTGGCCACTTTCACGCCCGGGCCGAACACGACATTGGGTTCGACCGTGACGTCGGCGGCCACTTCGGTGTCGTGGCTGAAGAACACCGTTTCGGGCGCACGCAGCGTGACCCCCGCCTCCATCGCCGCTTCACGCCGCAGCCGCTGCCACTGCGCCTCTGCCGCGGCCAGTTCGCCGCGCGAATTGATCCCCTGCACCTCGCCCTCGTCGGTTTCGACAAAGGCGCTGGCGCGGCCATCGGCCAGCGCGGTCATCACGATGTCGGGCAGGTAATATTCGCCCGCCGCATTGTCGTTGCCAACCCGCCGCAGCAGCGCGAACAGATCGCTCGCACGTACCGCCAGCATCCCCGAATTGCACAGGTCGACCTGGCGCTCCGCCGGGTTGGCGTCCTTGAATTCGACCATCTTGGCGACGGTCCGCCCATCCGCGCTGATCACCCGGCCATAGACCCCCGGATCGCGCGCGCGGAAGGCCAGCACCACCGCGGGCGGCGCATCGGCCTCGTGCAGCCGGTCGAGCATTCGCTGCATGGTCGCGGCGCGGACGAAGGGCACGTCGCCATAGAGCACCAGCACGTCGCCAGCGAACCCGGCCAGCGCCGCCTCGGCCTGCTGCACCGCATGACCGGTGCCCAGTTGCGGTTCCTGCAGCGCGATGGTTGCGCGCGCGCCCACGACCGCCTCGATCTGTTCGCGCCCGTGGCCAACCACCACCACCGTGTGCTCCGGCCCCAGCTCGCCCACGCTCGCCAAGACATGCTCGATCATCGCCCGCCCCGCGATCGCATGGAGCACCTTGTGCAGGGAACTCTTCATGCGGGTGCCCTTGCCCGCGGCAAGGATGACGGCGGCGAAGTCTCGGTTCTGGCTCATGGCAAGGCTCCATGCCAGCAAACCCTTGCGGATTGAAGAACCATCCGCCACGCACCGCGCGCATGACCGCATTTCGCTTCGACATCGTCGGTTTCGACCTCGACGGGACCTTGCTGGAAACCCATCGCGACCTGGGCGCCGCGGTCAACCATGCGCTGGCGCTGGGCGGCTTTGCCACCGTTCCCGCCGACCATGCCAGCGATCTGATCGGCGGCGGGGCCAAGATCATGCTGCAGCAGGCGGTCGACGAACAGGGCGGCCTGCCCGAGGGCGAATTCCATCGGCTCTACAAGGAAATGCTCGCCTTCTATTCGCGCAACAACGCGGTGCACACGCGGCCCTATCCCCACGCGGTGGAGGTGCTGGCGCAACTGCGCGCGCGCGGCGTGGCGCTGGCGGTGGTGACCAACAAGTTCGAAGGCTTCGCCCGCTCGATCCTGACGACGCTCGGCCTTGCCGACCGCTTCGTCGCGATCATCGGCGGCGACACCATGGGGCAGGGCCGCGCCAAGCCCGCGCCCGACCCGATCCTCGAAGCGCAGAGACGCGGCGGCGGGGGCAGTCTCGCCTTCGTCGGCGATTCCTCCTACGACGTCATGGCGGCGCGCGCCGCAGGCGTCCCGGTGGTCGCGGCGGGCTATGGCTATTGCGACAGGCCGGCACCCGAACTGGGTGCCGATGCGCATATCGATTCGCTCGATCAGCTCGTCGAAGCGCTCGAGCGCCTGTGACCCGCGCCTGCCCCTACGGCATGGCGAGACGCCGCGCATACGGTTGCATCGCCGCGCGGAAAGTGCCACTGCGCGCGCGCAAAATTGACCTTTACGTAAACGAAAGAGCAGGAGCAGCCCCATGAGCATCGACTTCAAGGACAAGGTAGCCATCGTCACCGGCGCCGGCGGCGGCCTGGGCCGGGAATACGCGCTCGAACTGGCGCGTCGCGGGGCCAGGGTCGTGGTCAACGACCTGGGCGGCGCGCGCGACGGCACCGGCCATTCGGACATGGCGCTGCAAGTGGTCGAAGAGATCGAAAAGATGGGCGGCGAGGCCGTTTCGAACGGCGGCAGCGTCACCGAATACGAACAGATGGAAAAGATGGTCGCCGACACCAGGCAGAAATGGGGCGGGGTGCACATCCTCATCAACAATGCCGGCGTGCTGCGCGACAGGACCTTCGCCAAGATGGAACCGGCCGACTTCGAATTCGTGGTCAAGGTCCATCTGGCCGGTTCGGCCTTCGTCACCAAGGCGTGCTGGGACACCTTCCGCGAGCAGGCCTATGGCCGCATCCTGATGACCGCGTCATCGACCGGGCTGTTCGGCAATTTCGGCCAGGCCAATTACGGCGCGGCCAAGCTGGGCCTTGCCGGGCTGACCAAGACGCTCGCGCTCGAAGGCGCGAAGTACAATGTGCGCGTCAACACGCTGGCCCCTGTGGCCGGGACGCGCATGACCGAGGATCTCTTCCCCGAACAGGCGTTCAAGCTGTTCGATCCGGTCAACGTGGTTCCCGCCGCGCTGTTCCTGGTCAGCGAGGACGCGCCGACCAACGCCATCGTCGGTGCGGGCGCGGGCGGCTATCATTCGGCGTGGACCGTGATGAACGACGCCGTCTGGCTGCCCGAGGCCGAACGCACGGTCGAAGGCTTTGCCGCGCATTGGGACAAGATCAGCGAATTCGCCAACCTCAAGGCCCCGCAGTCGGGCAGCGAACAGTCGGGCGCGATCCTCACCGCGATGCAGAAGGTGCTCGGCGCCGACGCTGCTCCGTCGAGCGCGCGCGACTGATCTCCCGTATTGACTGACTAATACACTTCGGCCTATCCTCGCCGCTTCAACAGTGGGAGGATAGGCTGATGTACAGCCAGGACGATCTCAATTCCGCGGTCGCTGCGGGCGCGATCAGCGCCGAGGCGGCCGATGCGCTGCGCGCGCATGTCGCCGCTCAGCGCTATGCGGTTCCGGCCGATGCCGAACATTTTCGCCTGATTACCGGCTTCAACGACGTCTTCGTGTCGATCGGCGTGGTCATCATGCTGGTGGCCATGGCCGCGATCGGCGATGCGATCTGGAGCAACGACCACGCACCCTCGCCCGCCAGCGGCGTGCTGGTGGCCGGGACCGCGTGGATGCTGGCCGAATTCTTCACCGCCAAGCGGCGCATGGCGCTGCCCAGCATCATCCTGCTGCTGGCCTTTGTCGGCGGCATATTCGTGGGTCTGCTTGGCCTCACGGTGGCGGTCTTCGGTGACGGGCCGGACAGGAACGAAACGCTCGCAACGCTGATGATCGCGGGTTCGGGCCTGATAACCGCGGGTGCAGCCTGGCTGCACTGGAAGCGTTTCATGGTCCCCATCACCATCGCTGCAGGCACCGCTGCATTGGCTGGAACGGTCATTGCACTGACCATGGCCATCATCGGGCCGAGTTCGGACAATGCGCACACGGTGATGCTGACGCTCGTGTTCCTCGTCGGGCTGGCGGTCTTCGCCATCGCCATGCGCTGGGACATGAGCGACACCGCGCGTTCGACCCGGCGCAGCGATGTCGCGTTCTGGCTGCACCTGCTGGCCGCCCCGATGATCGCCCACCCGGTCTTCGCGCTGATCGGCGTGACCGAGGGCCAGAACATCGGGATCAGCGCGGCACTGGCGGTGCTGGCGGTCTATCTCGTCTTCGGATTGGTGGCGCTGGCAGTCGATCGCCGCGCGCTGCTGGTCTCGGCGCTCGCCTATGTGCTGATCGCGCTGACCTTCCTGTTCCGCGAATTCGGCGCGGTCGAGCTCAACTTCGCGCTGACCGCGCTGGTGATCGGCTCGGCGCTGCTGACGCTCAGCGCGCTGTGGACCCCGATCCGCCGCGCGGTGCTGGCGGCGCTGCCCGGCGACATGCGCGGGCGGCTCCCCATCACCGCCTGACGAACACCTCGAGGAAGGAGAACGCCCGCGTCCCGTGCGCGGGCCCTTTCCTGCTCAGTTCCCGACCGCCTTCATCAATCGCCGTTCGACCGGGGCGATCACCCCGGCGAGTTCGTGGCCGCGCCTGAGCACCTGGCCGTGTTCGCCGAACAGCGTCCACATGCCCTGCCTGCCGCGCAGCGCCGGGCGTTTCTCGATCCGCGCCTGCGGGCGTTCGGCGGTGCGGCGGAACGCGGCGAAGCTCGCCGCGTCCCTGGCGAAGTCCATCGCATAGTCGCGCCATTGCCCGGCGGCGACCATGCGGCCGTAGAGATCGAGGATACGGCCCAGTTCCTCGCGGGTGAAGCCGACCTGCAGCGGCCGGCGAGCGGGAAAGGCGACAATCGTGTCACCGAAGAGCTGCATCAATCGCCGGTCCCGCTCCGCCTCACCGGATCAAGCTCCACACGCATCGCCGCGACTTCCTCGCGCAGCGCCTTGAGCTCGGCATCGAGCTTCTCGACACAGTCGCGGCTACCGGCCTGCCCGCCTTCGCACGGGTCGTCGCAGGGCGTGCCATAGGGAATGAATTCCCTGAGCCACTGTTCGGCCGGGACCAGCGTGCTGCGCGCCTTGAGGCCGATCATGGTCGCGCCCTCGGGCACTTCGTCGGTGACCACCGCATTGGCGCCGATGCGCGCGCGGCGACCCACGGTGATCGGCCCGATCACCTGCGCGCCCGAACCGATGATGACCTCGTCCTCGATCGTGGGATGGCGCTTGCCGCCCTTGCCGTTGGTAGGATTGCTGCCGCCCAGCGTGACGCATTGGTAAATGGTGACGTTGTCGCCGATCTCGGCGGTCTCGCCGATCACGGTGAAGCCATGATCGATGAAGAAATTCTTGCCGATCCTGGCGCCCGGATGGATGTCGATCGCGGTCAGCATCCGGCTCCAGTGGTTGACCAGGCGGGCGAGGAAATAGAGCTCGGCCTCGAACAGCCAGTGCGCGATGCGGTGATAGCCGAGCGCCCAGACGCCCGGATAGGTCAGAATCTCCCAACGGCTGCGGGGCGCGGGATCGCGCGCCTTGATGCTGTCGAGATAGGCGATAAGCCGTTCGAACATTAACGATATCCTCCCACCAGGCCGGTGTTAAAGCAAGCGTCCCTGCTGCGGCCCCTGCACGGCTTCGAGTGCGTCTCTCCACACAGATAGGGTCGCAGGCACCTTGCGTTCAAGGCTCAGCCGGTCGATTTCGCCGACCACGCGCTCGATCGCGGCGTAGCTGCGCTCCATCCGCGGGACAAGATAGGCGGGCGCGCCGTCGCCCAGCGCCAGCCCCCGCGCATCGGCATGGGCGAGGATCAGATCGCTGGCCATGGCATCGTCGGGCGGGCCGATTTCGAGGTGCAGCGAGGCGCGCACCCGCGTCTGCAAATCGGGCAGGGCGATATCCCAGCGCGCGCCATCGACGACCAGCAACAGCGCGTTGCCAGTCTCCTGCGCGCGGTTCCAGTGGTGGAATATCTCCTTCTCGTCGAGCCGGTCGGCACCGTCGATGGCCACGCCGTGCCCGCTGGCCTCGAACCAGCGCGCCAGCAGCGACTTGCCCGAACGCGGCGGCCCGCTGAGGATCGCGGTGCGATAGGGCCAGGTCCGGGGCGCGGCGAGCGCATCGACGGCGGCGCGGTTACCACCACCGACCACGATCGCCTGGACGCTACCGGGACGGGAAACCGACAGCGGAAGGGCGATCTGCGACACGCGCCGCCCCTCAGCGGCTGATCGAGAGCGCGGTGCTGCCCTGGCGGACGGTAAAACCGCGCGCCCTGAGCGCGTCGGCCAACTGGGTGATCGAACCGGAAAAGCTGACCGTCATCACCGACGTTCCGCCGATCGCGGTGCTGCGCACGCCGGTGGCGCGCACGCCGGGGGTGCCGCGCACCGCGGCGATGGCGCCGTCGAAAGCGGCCGCGTCGGGCGTCGCCACCTGCACGGTGTAAAGCGCCACCGAACCATCGGGCGGCGGCGTGCGGATCGGCGCGGTGGTGATCGCATCGCCGCTTTCCGCGGTTGGCCGATCGGTGCTGGCCTCGCGTGCGGCGCGGTCCTGCGCCATCAATGCGCGACCCAGTTCGACCAGCCGCTGGATCGCGGGATCGAGTTCGGGCGAAGCGAGATTGAGCGTCGCGTCGGGCTTGAGCTTGCCGTCGGCCAGCGCCGACCGGAAGATCCCGTCGAACCGGACCACCGCCTGCGCCAGCATCGCGGGCAGTTTCTCGGGACTGTCGGCCCGCAGGGCAAAGCTGCCCAGCACGCGGTTGTCAGGGCCAAAGCGCGCGGTGAAGGTCGCTTCGACCGGACCGCCGGGATAGGTATAGCGCAGCCTGGCGATCGGGATCAGCACGTCCGAAGCGCCGAAACGGTCGAGCACATTGCGCCACCACACGCGGCTGCGGCGCCCGGTCTGGCCATAGGTCACCAGCAGCGAATCGCCGCCCGCACCGGTCGGGCGGACATAGTCGATCGGGCTGCTGCCCGCCTGGAATTCCGCCCAGGCCTGTTGCCAGGGATTGCGCTGTTCATAGACCGTCTCGGTCCCGGCCGAGACCGTCACGGGTACAAGCAGCATCGGGGCGGAGCGGGCCACTTCCCCCGCCGCGCCGAGATAGCGCGCCACGCGCGACCGATCGAACACCACCCCCAGCGTGGCGATATAGCGGCGCGGGCCCAGCCGCTCGCGCTCGATCACGATCGCCGAAACCATGCCGGAGACCTGCGAATCGGGCAGGTCGGGGCCCTTGATCTTCTTCCACGCCAGCCGCGCGGCGACGCCCCAGGCCTTTTCGCGCGCTTGGGTGCCGGTCTTGCCGGTCTCGTCCACCTCGATGCCCGAAACCTCGATATCGCTCGACGCGGCGACCGCCGCGATGCCGCGATCGCCGCCGACCTGCGCCCAAACCACCGCGCCCATCGCGCACAGCACGGCGATCCCGGAAAGGACCAGGCCGGGTCGGCGCAGCGCAGCTTGGAGGGAAAGGGCGTGATGCATCGCGGAATCCGGGGCCTTTTGCCGAAAGGAATCTGGAAATCCAAGCGCGAATGCGTAAGGCGGGGGCATGAGCGACGAACCGGGCAGCAATACCCCCTCCTATACCTACGAGCAGGCCGGCGTTTCGATCGAGGCCGGCAACGCGCTGGTCAAGGCGATCGGGCCGCTGATCAAGGCGACGCGGCGCCCCGGCGCGGATGGCGAAATCGGCGGATTCGGCGGCTTCTTCGATCCCCGCGCGGCCGGTTACAAGGACCCGCTGCTGGTGGCGGGCAATGACGGGGTCGGGACCAAGCTCAGGCTCGCGATCGACACCGGGCGGCACGATACCGTCGGCATCGACCTTGTCGCCATGTGCGTCAACGACCTCATCGTGCAGGGGGCGGAACCGCTGTTCTTCCTCGACTACTTCGCCACCGGCAAGCTCGAGGGCGGCGTGGCCGAACGCGTCATCGCGGGCATCGCCGAAGGCTGCAAGATCGCCGGATGCGCGCTGATCGGCGGCGAAACGGCGGAAATGCCCGGCATGTATGGCGCGGGCGATTATGACCTGGCGGGCTTCTGCGTCGGCGCGGTCGAGCGCGGCGAGCAGCTGACCGGCGAACGCGTCGCGGCCGGGCACGTGCTGCTGGGCCTTGCCAGTTCGGGCGTGCATTCGAACGGATATTCGCTGGTGCGCAGGCTGGCGGCGGACAAGCGCTGGAAGCTCGATCGCCCCGCGCTGTTCGACCGGGACCGCCTGCTGGTCGATGCGCTGATCGAACCGACCAGGATTTACGTGAAGAGCCTGCTGCCCGTGCTGCGCGACGGGCTGGTCGATGCGCTCGCCCACATCACCGGCGGCGGGCTGCTGGAGAACATCCCGCGCGTGCTGCCGCAAGGCGCGCATGCCGAAATCGACGCCGATGCGTGGGAACAGCCCGGCCTGATGGCCTTCCTCCAGGCGCAGGGCAATATCGAACCGGCCGAAATGGCGCGCACCTTCAACTGCGGGGTGGGCATGGTCCTGGCGGTCGAGCCTGCACAGGTCGAAACCGTGCGGCAGCGCCTTACGGATGCGGGCGAGACGGTCCTGCGCGTGGGTCGTATCACCGAAGGGGCCAGGGGCTGCACCGTGCGCGGATCGGCGGGCACATGGTCGGCGCGCGATGGCTGGTCGGCGACGCATGTTGCCTGATCCCGGGCATGGTGGCACGCGCATAGCCGTCTTCGTGTCCGGCACGGGCACCAACATGGCCGCGCTGCTCTATGCCAGCCGTATGCCGGACAGCCCCTATCGGGTGGTGCTGGTCGCCGCCAACGACCCGCGGGCCGATGCGCTGGCGCTGGCTGCGGGCGAAGGCGTCGCCAGTTTCGCGCTGTCGCACAAGGGCATGGCGCGCGCCGATCACGATGCGGCGATGGAGGCGGCGGCAAAGGCCGCTGGTGCCGACATCATCGTGCTGGCCGGCTATATGCGCATCCTCACGCCCGAATTCGTGCGCCGCTGGGAAGGCCGGATGCTCAATATCCATCCCTCGCTGCTGCCCAGATACCCCGGGCTCGACACGCACGCGCGCGCGATCGCCGCGGGTGACAGCCATGGCGGGGCGACGGTTCACCTGGTCACCGAAAACCTCGATGCGGGCGAAGTGCTGGGACAGGTGCGGGTAGCGATCCGCCCGGACGATACGCCGGCCACGCTGGCGCAGCGCGTGCGCATTGCCGAACACCAGCTCTATCCGCGTGTGCTCGCCGAATATATCATGCGCGAGAACGATCCCGCATGGCTGCTCGACCGTGTCCGCCAGCTGGCGCTCGCCCTGCCCGAAACGCATGAGCGCGAGAGCCACGGTTCGCCCGGCTGGCGTGCGGGGAGCGAGAAATCGGGCAAATTCTTCGCCTATTTCGCCGACCGGCACCACGGCACGCCGCATATCTCGCTGCTGGTCAAATGCGGCGGCATGGACGAACTCGAAGGCCTCGTCGAAGCCCAGCCGCAGGCCTATCACAAGCCCGCCTATTACGGGGCGAGCGGGTGGATCGGGATCATCCTCAACCGCCCGGGCGTCGATTGGGAGGCGATCGCGGTGTGGTTGCAACGCAGCTGGCGACAAATCGCCCCGGCGCGGCTGACAAGGCTTCTCGACGCCGCCGATGCGTTCTAGAGTGCTTCCGGCTTCGATTGCATCAAAGCCGACACTGCTGGATTCTTGTTTCACCGTGATTTCCTGATCGCCAGATGATTCCATCCGGCTCGAAATCACTCTAGGACGGCGTGATGGGTCGCTCGATACTGTTCTACGCGTTTGCCGCGCTCGTCCTCGTCATCGTGGCGAGCCATGCCGACGAGATCGAAGGCCGCCACAGCGAAGCGAGCATGACCGCGACGATGCTGGTGGTGGGCGGCGTGTTGCTGTTCGTGCTGGTTTTGCGCCTGCTGATCGCACGGATGTCTGCGCGCTCCTCCGGCGGTCGCGGGTAAGCGCATCGCATTGCTGACAACCGGGCCGCCCCGATAGCCGCTCAAGCCTTTCGATCATCCAGGGGCCTTTCGACCATCCAGAGGCCTTTCGACCATCCAGGGGATGAAGACGCCAGCGCGAATTGCTGTCATCAGACTGCGAGAAACGGCGCGTGCGCCATCGATGCGCTCTTCATCCGGTGCTCTCGACGGCATCTGGCGACTTTGTCCACCGACAGCATCAACGCACCCGCATTCAGCCCGGCTTGAACCAGAATCTCCGGCGTCGGACCGAATACGACACGCGGGCGATTGGGCCGGTCGGCGATTCGGGCCCAACCGCTCGGATGCGTTTCGTCGCCAAATAAGATCAGCCGACGATTTCTTCGGGCCTGAAGAAGAAGGCGATCTCGATCGCCGCGTTCTCGTCGCTGTCCGAACCGTGGACGGTGTTTTCGCCGATCGACAACGCGTGGGTCTTGCGGATCGTGCCTTCGGCGGCGTCGGCCGGGTTGGTCGCGCCCATGATGTCGCGGTTGCGGGCGACGGCGTCTTCGCCTTCGAGCACCTGCACCACCACCGGCTCGCTCATCATGAAATCGCACAGTTCGCCGAAGAAGGGGCGTTCCTTGTGCACCGCATAGAAGCCTTCGGCCTGTTCGCGGGTCATGTGGATGCGCTTGCTGGCGACGACGCGCAGGCCGGCTTCTTCCAGCATCGCGGTGACCGCGCCGGTCAGGTTGCGGCGGGTGGCATCGGGCTTGATGATCGAAAAGGTGCGGGTAACCGCCATGGGAAAAGTCCTTGCAAGATTGGGGCGAGATTGGGGGAGAATTGTTGCGCGCGCCCCTAGAGTGCTTCCGGCTTTGATGCAATCAAAGCCGATACCCTAGTCAGGCCCCATTACCCTAGCGCTCAGACGCCTTCGCGCCAACCGCCGCTTTCGTCCTGCTTGTAGATGCGGTTGTCGACTGCCGCGTCGGCGGCGAAGCGGCGCCAAAGCTGGGCCGCGGCGTCGCGCGCGGCGGCATCGAACAGCAGCAGCACGCGCGACAACGCCGATGCTTCCTCGCGCCACCGGCCATCGGCGATGATCGCGGTGGTCGCGCCATTGGCGGCTTGCGCACTGTCCGAAAGCAGGATCGGCTGACGCGCCGCATCGGGGGTCCCGGCCATGCCGTGGGCGAGGAAGGCCGCCCCGTCCTGCGCCCACAGCACGCGCGACAACGCCTCGCGCTGCGCGGGATCGCCCGCCACCACCAGCAGCCGCTCGCCCGACTGCATCACCTTGCGCGCCAGCCTGGCCACGGTGATGTCGACCGGATCGCGGCCGAGCCGGTAGAAATCGACCCGGGTCATTGACGGCCTGCCGCTCCGCTGCCCGGGGCCGGTCAGCGCTCGGCCGTATCGGCGATCAGGCGATCCATCAGCCGCACGCCATAACCGGTCGCGCCCTTGCCCCAGGTCTGGCCGGGCTTTTCCGCCCACACCATCCCGGCAATGTCGCAATGCGCCCACGGCGTGCCATCGGCGATGAAGCGCTGGAGGAACTGCGCCGCGGTGATCGAGCCTGCGCCCTTGTCGCCGATATTCTTCATGTCGGCGATCGGGCTGTCGATCAGCTTGTCATAGGCGGGGTCGAGCGGCATGCGCCATAGCTTGTCGCCGGTCGCACGGCCCGCCGCGAGCAATTGGCCGGCAAGCGTGTCGTCGTTCGAGAACATCCCGCCATGCTCATTGCCCAGCGCGACGATCATCGCACCGGTCAGCGTGGCGAAGTCGATCACCCGCGCGGGCCGGAATTCCTCCTGCGCCCAGTGCAGCGCGTCGGCCAGCACCAGCCGCCCTTCGGCATCGGTGTTGAGCACTTCGATGGTCTGCCCCGACATCGAGGTGACCACATCGCCCGGACGCTGCGCCTTGCCGTCGGGCATGTTCTCTACCAGGCCCATGATGCCCACGACATTGGCCCTGGCCTTGCGCCCGACCAGCGCCAGCATGGCCCCGGCGACCGCGCCTGCGCCGCCCATGTCCCACTTCATGTCCCACATGCCCGGCCCTGGCTTGATGCTGATGCCGCCGGTGTCGAAGGTGACGCCCTTGCCGACGAAGGCGGTCGGCTTGTCGCCCGGCGTGCCGCCGTTCCACACGATCGCGAGGATGCGCGATTCGCGTTCGGAGCCCAGCCCGACGCCGAGCAGCGAGCCCATGCCGAGCGTCTCCATCGCATCCTCGTCGAGCACCACCAGATGCGCGCCGGTGCCTTCGAAACGCGCGCGGCAGCGTTCGACGAAGCTTTCGGGGTAGATGACGTTGGCCGGTTCGGTGACCAGTTCGCGGGCGAATTCGACGCCCGCAACCAGATGCGCGGCTTTGGCCCAGGCGGCTTCGGCCCCCTTGGGCGCGCCAACCACGGTGACCGTTTCGAGCGTGACCTTCTGCTCGTCCTTCATCCGGGTGCGGTAGATGTCATAGCGCCAGTTGCGCAGTTGCAGCCCGGTCAGCACCGCTGCCACGTCGCCCGCCGACAGGCCGCTGCCGGTCACGTCGAGCACCAGCCCGGCTTCGCCCGCGGCCTGGTATTTGCCTGCCAGCGCGGCGCCGGCCTTCTCGAGGTTGATCGCGCGGGCCGCATCGGTCCTGTCGCCCGCCCCGGCCAGCGCCACGCGGACCACCGCGCCACCGCGTTCGGCAAAGCCTTCGAACAGCTGGCCCGCCGCGCCCTTGAAGCGCGCGCTGGCGGCCCCTTCGACAAGAGTGCGCTCGAGTTCCGCCGGGAGCTTGCCCTTGTCGACGACATGGGCAAGAAGGCGCGCCGCTTGGGGATGGGACTGACTGAACTGGATGCGCATGGGATCTCCCGGAAATATGGCTGAGGGCCGCGTTCCGCTGCACGGAACGGCCGATCGGATGGCGATTGCGATTAGGCGTGGCCGGTGCGATAGGCAAGGCATGGTCCCGCCCGCCGAGAATGCTGTCGCAGCCCGTCGGCTGGCCGCCCGCTCGCTCCTCCTTGCCGCCACGCTCGTCGGCGGAACCCCGCTGGCCGCGCAGGTGGGCGAGCAAGCCGTAGCGGCGGATCGCGCGCCAGATCCCGAAAGCGCCCCGCTTGCCGCAGAACCTGGCCGCGAAATCGCCTTCGAGGCGGATATCCTTGGCTACGATTCGCAAGCGGACGTGGTCACCGCCACGGGCAATGTCGTGCTGCGCAGCGGCGACCGTTCGCTGCGCGCCGATGCGGTGACCTGGAACCGCGCCAGCGGGGTTATCCTTGCCGAAGGGCGGGTGCGTTTCGTCGACGAGAACGGCAACCAGCTGTTTTCCGACCGGATCGAGCTGACCGACCAGTTCGAAGCCGGAGCGATGGACAATCTCCTGCTCGCGCTGCGCCAGGGCGGGCGCCTCGCCGCCAATCGCGGGCTGCGCGAGGCCGACGGAACCGTGGAGCTGAGCGAGGCGGCCTATTCGGGCTGCTCGATTGTCGATCAGCAGGGGTGCCCGAAAGATCCCAGCTGGCGGATCACCGCCGGAAGGGTGGTCTACGATCCCGTGCAGCACCGGATCAGCTTTCGCGATGCCTTCCTCGAGCTGTTCGGCCTGCGCCTGCTGCCGCTCCCCGGCCTTGCCGTGCGGACCGATGGCGGCGCGGTTTCCGGCTTTCTCGTGCCCGACCTGCGCGTTTCCGAAAGCAACGGGGTCGAGGTCAGCGGCAGCTATTACCTGCGGTTGGGCGACAACAAGGACCTGGCGCTCACCACGCGTCTTTATACCGACGCGCCGCCGCTGTTCGCGGGCCAGTGGCGCCATTTTGCCGAAAAGGGTGCCTACCAGGTCACCGGCTATCTCACCCGCAGCCGGCGGATCTCGGATTTTACCGGCCTCGAGACCAGCGAACGGGACTGGCGCGGCTACGTCTTCGCCAATGGCAAGTTCCAGTTCGATCCGCGGTGGAGCCTGACCGGCTCGATCCGCCGCACAACCGACCGTACCTTCCTGCGCCGTTACGACATCAGCCGCGACGACCGGCTGCGTTCGACGGTCAATCTCGAACGGATCGACGACACCAGCTATTTCTCGCTGGCCGGCTGGGCGACGCAAACCCTGCGGCTCAACCAGCCGCAGGGTGAAGTGCCGGTGGCGCTGCCGGTGATCGATTATCGCCGGCGGCTCGAAGACCCGGTGCTGGGAGGCAAGCTCGAACTGCAGGCCAATACGCTCGCGATCACCCGCGACATCGGCCAGGACACGCAGCGCGGCTTCGCGCGCGCGCAATGGGACCTCAACCGGGTGACCGCGCTGGGCCAGGTGGTCACGCTTACCGGCCTGCTGCGCGGCGACATCTACCACACGGACGAAAACGCGCTGACCTCGACCGCATCCTATCGCGGCAATCCCGGATGGGAAGCGCGCGCGGTGGCGCTGGGGGCGGTCGATGTGCAATGGCCCTTCGTCGGCCGGTTCCTCGGCGGCGAGCAGGTCTTCACCCCGCGCGTGCAGCTGGTCGCCACGCCGCCGGTTCGCAATCTCGCCATCCCCAACGAGGATGCCCGCGCGATCGACCTGGAAGATTCGAACCTCTTCGCGCTCAACCGTTTCCCCGGCTACGACCGGGTCGAGGACGGCGCGCGGGTCACCTACGGTTTCGACTGGCAGCTGCGCGCGCCCGACTGGGAGATCAAGACCACGCTCGGCCAGTCCTATCGCCTGTCGTCCCGGGACGACATCCTGCCCGACGGGACGGGCCTGTCCGAACAATTCTCGGATTTCGTGGGCCGTACCGAGATCCGGTATCGGGATTTCGTCAAGTTTACCCACCGCTTCCGGCTCGACAAGGACAACCTCGCCATCCGCCGCAACGAAATCGACGCGACGGTGGGGACCAGCCGCAGCTATATCGAACTGGGCTATTTGCGGCTCAACCGCGACATCACGCAGGTAGAGGACTTGCAGGACCGCGAGGAACTGCGCGGCGCGGTGCGCGTCGCCTTCGCCAATTACTGGTCGGTTTTCGGATCGGGCGTGTTCAACCTGACCGACCGGCAGGAAGACCCGACGCTGACCTCCGACGGGTTCGACCCGATCCGCACCCGCCTGGGCATCGCCTATGCCGACGACTGCCTCGAAATGGGGCTGACCTGGCGGCGCGACTACATCACTTCGGGCGACGCGCGGCGCGGCGATACCTTCCAGCTCTACTTCAATCTGCGAAATCTGGGCTTTCGCTGATTCGCGACCGTTGGCAGTCCCGGGCAAACACGCTATCCGCCGCGGCTCAATCAGCTTCGGTTAAGCCGCGCGGCGGCAGTGGCCGGGATTATATCGGGCGCGCCTGGCGTGCCGCAAATGGGTACCACACGTGAGCGCACACCGGATTTCCAAGCTTCTTTCCCTCGCCGCGACGGCGGGCCTGGCGCTTTCGCCGGCTGCCGGTTTCGCGCAGGATGCCGCCAATCCGCTGGGTCTCCCGCCCGATATCGGCTTGCTCGGCAATGCCAATCCCAATGTCCGCAAGGCAACCGCGGTGGTCAACGGCTTCGTCATCACCGGCACCGATGTCGACCAGCGCACCGCGCTGCTGGTCGCGGCCAACCAGCAGAAGCTGAGTGCCGAGGATCTCGAACGGGTCAAGATGCAGGTGCTGCGCAACCTGATCGACGAAACGCTGCAGATCCAGGCCGCGCAGGCGCAGGAAATCGAGATCGAGCAGGCCGAAATCGACCAGACCTATGCCCGCATCGCGGCGCAGAATTTCGAGCAGCGTCCGGCGGCGATGGACGAATACCTGCGTTCGATCGGTTCCTCGCCCACTTCGCTCAAGCGCCAGATCCATGGCGAACTCGCCTGGCAGCGGCTCCAGCGCCGCCTGTTCGCGCCCTTCGTCAACATTTCCACCGAAGAGGTCCACGATCTGATCGAGCGGCTCGAAGCGAGCCGCGGGACCGACGAGTACCGGCTCGGCGAGATCTATCTCTCGGCCGCCCCCGAAACCGCCGCGCAGGTGGAAGCCAACGGGCAGAAGATCGTCGAACAGCTGCGCCAGGGTGGCAGCTTCGTCGCCTATGCACGGCAGTTCTCCGAAGCCTCGACCGCCGCTGTCGGGGGCGACCTTGGCTGGATCGCGCTCGGCCAGCTGAAGAACGCGACGCTGGAAACGGTCGTGAGCGAGATGAGCCCGGGCCAGCTGGTCGGGCCGATCGCCATTCCCGGCGGGTACTGGATCGGCCTGCTGATCGACAAGCGGCAGGTGCTGACCGCCGATCCGCGCGATGCGATCCTCGCGCTCAAGCAGATCCAGCTCGATTTCGCACCGGGCACCTTGCAGGAGACGCGCAATGCGCAGCTCCAGACCTTCCTCACCGGCGTGCAGCAGCTGCGCGGTTGCGGCGAGGCGGAAGCCGGTGCTGCGCCACTGGGCGCGACCGTGGTCGCCAATGACCAGATCGCGGTGCGCGCGCTGCCCGAACAGCTCCAGCCGATCATCCTGCAGATGCAGGTCGGCCAGGTCACCCCGCCGTTCGGCTCGTTCGAAGAGGGCGTGCGCGTGCTGATGCTGTGCGGGCGTGACGATCCCAAGGCGGCCAGCGGGCCCAACTTCGAGGAGCTGATGGGCCAGCTCGAGGAAGAGCGCATCCAGAAGCGCGCGCAGCGTTACCTGCGCGACCTGCGCAACGATGCCTATATCGAGTATAACTGACGGGCGCCGTGGCTCCCCTCGCGATATCGCTGGGCGACCCGGCGGGAATCGGGCCCGAAATCATCGCCGAAAGCTGGGCACGGCGCGATGCCGCCGGCCTGCCCCCGTTCTTCGTGGTCGGCGGTGCGGGTGTGCTGGCGCAGGCGGCGCATAAACGGGGTGTATCGTTGCGTGTCGAACGGATTACCGATCCGGCGCATGCCGCGAACGTCTTCCAGCGCGCGCTGCCCGTGCTGGGGATTGAGGACTGTCGCTATGCGCCCGGCGCGCCGGATCGGGCAGGAGCGATGCTGGCGCTCCATTCGCTCGAGGCCGCCACCCGGCTGGCGCGTGAAGACGTGGCGGCAGGCGTGGTCACCGCGCCGGTCGCCAAGAGCGAGCTGGCCAGGATCGGCTTTGCCTACCCCGGCCAGACCGAATTCCTCGCTGCCGCCTGCGGGCTGACCGAACGTGATGCGGTGATGATGCTCGCCGGGCCCAGCCTGCGCGCGGTCCCGCTCACGGTCCATTGCGCGCTGGCCGAGGTGCCGCGCCTGCTGACGCAGGACCTGATCACGCATCGCGCGCGGATCGTCGCTGCGGCGCTTGACCGCGATTTCGGCATCGCCAACCCGCGCCTGGCGGTGTGCGGGCTCAACCCCCATGCAGGCGAAGGCGGCAAGTTCGGTGACGAGGAAGCGCGGATCATCGCCCCTGCGATCGCCGCGTTGCGCGCCGAGGGTCTCGCCGTCACCGGCCCGCACCCTGCCGACGCGCTGTTCGCCCCGCGCGCGCGTTCGACCTATGATGCGGCGTTGGCGATGTATCACGATCAGGCGCTGGTCCCGCTGAAGGCGCTCGATTTCGACGAAGGGGTCAATGTCACGCTGGGCCTGCCGATCGTGCGCACCAGCCCCGACCACGGCACCGCCTTCGCCATTGCGGGCAAGGGCATCGCCGATCCCGGCGCGATGATCGCGGCGCTGCGCATGGCGGGCGCAATGGCGGCGCGGCGCGCGCAGGCGACGGGCGCAGGATCATGCTAGCCCCTCCCCCACTGTGGAGGGGTTGGGGCGGGGCTTGCCGGAACCGTTTCCGCAATCCCCTTGCCATCCCCATCCCCATCCCCACCCCCGGCCCCTCCCCTGAAGGGGAGGGGGGATGAGCCACCCTATCCTCCCGCCCCTGCGCGAAGTCATTGCCCGCCATGGCCTCAGCGCGTCGAAGGCGCTGGGGCAGAACTTCCTGTTCGACGAACATCTGCTCGATCGTATCGCGGCCATCCCCGACGACCTTGCGGGCAAGCCCGTGCTCGAGGTCGGCCCTGGCCCCGGCGGGCTGACCCGTGCGCTGCTGCGCGCCGGGGCGCGCGTCACCGCGATCGAGATGGACCGCCGCTGCCTCCCCGCGCTCGCCGAGCTGGGCGAAGCCTTCCCCGGCCAATTGCGCGTGATCGAGGGCGATGCGCTCAAGCTCGACCATGGCGAACTGATGGGCGGCGCACCCTTCGCGGTGCTGTCCAACCTGCCCTATAACGTGGGCACGGCGCTGTTCGTGCGCTGGCTCGGCGGCGAAAGCTGGCCGCCGCAATGGACCAGCCTGACGCTGATGTTCCAGCAGGAAGTCGCCCAGCGGATCACCGCCGCACCCGACACTTCCGCCTATGGCCGGCTTGCCGTGCTGGCCCAGTGGCGCAGCGCCGCAAGGCTGGCGATGAAGGTCCACCGCAGCGCCTTCACCCCGCCGCCCAGGGTGATGAGCGCGATCGTCCACGTGGTGCCCGAAGCGATGCCCGATGGCGTTTCGGCGCGCACGCTCGAACGCCTGACCGAAGCCGCCTTCGGCCAGCGCCGCAAGATGCTGCGCCAGAGCCTCAAGGCTATCCCGGGCGCGGTCGCGGCGGCGCAGGCGCTGGGGGTCGATCCGCAGCGGCGGGCCGAAACGCTCAGCGTGGCCGAATTCGTCGCGCTGGCGCGCGCGCTCAGCTAGCTTTCTTGCGCCTGCGCCAGGCGTGGAGCAGCGGTTCGGTATAGCCGCTGGGCTGTTCCAGCCCCTTGAAGATCAGGTCCTTCGCCGCGCTGAACGCGGGTCCGCCCTCGTTGTCGAGCAGCGGTTCGTAGGTGGGGTCGCCCGCGTTCTGCTGGTCCACCCTGGCGGCCATGCGGCGCAGCGAATCGAGCACCTGATCCTCGCTGACCACCCCGTGAAGCAGCCAGTTGGCGATGTGTTGCGAGCTGATCCGCAGCGTCGCGCGGTCTTCCATCAGGCCGACATCGTTGATGTCAGGCACCTTGGAGCAGCCGACCCCCTGGTCGATCCAGCGCACGACATAGCCGAGCAGGCCCTGGCAATTGTTGTCGAGCTCCTCGCGGATTTCCTCCGCCGACCAGTTCACACCGTCGGCCAGCGGGATGGTCAGAAGTTCGTCGAGCGGCGGGACTTCGCCCAGCCCCTTTTGCACCGCGAACACATCCTCGCGGTGATAGTGGATCGCGTGGAGCGTCGCGGCGGTCGGGCTGGGCACCCAGGCGGTGTTGGCCCCGGCGCGCAGATGGCCGATCTTCTCGGCCATCATCTGCCCCATCAGGTCGGGCGCGGCCCACATGCCCTTGCCGATCTGCGCGCGGCCCGACAGGCCATGGCGCAGGCCGATGCCGACATTGCGCTTTTCATAGGCGGCAAGCCAGGCGGCGCTCTTCATCGCGCCCTTGCGCAGCATCGGGCCCGCCTGCATCGAGGTATGGATTTCATCGCCGGTGCGGTCGAGGAAGCCGGTGTTGATGAACACGATGCGGTCCTTCACCGCGTGGATGCAGGCGCCCAGATTGGCCGAAGTGCGGCGCTCCTCGTCCATCACCCCGACCTTCACCGTATGGCGCGGCAGGCCGAGCAAATCCTCGACCGCATCGAACAAATCGTTGGTGAAGCCGCATTCCTCGGGCCCGTGCATCTTGGGCTTGACGATATAGATCGAACCGCAGCGCGAATTGCCGTATTTGCCCAGCCCGGCAACGTCCTGCGCGCCGATGGCGCTGGTCACCACCGCATCCATGATGCCTTCGGGGATTTCCTGGCCATCCCAGCGCATCGCCGGACTGGTCATCAAATGCCCGACATTGCGCACGAACAGCAGGCTGCGGCCGGGCAATTTCGAGGCACCTACTTCCACTCGTCCCGAGCCTGTCGAAGGACGCGTTGCACCGCCGGGGGCTTCGACAGGCTCAGCCTGAGCGGGAATGAAGTGCTTTTCCGGGGCCAGCGCGCGGGTCAGCGTCTTGCCACCCTTGTCGAAGCTCTCCTGCAAATCGCCGCGCATCACGCCCAGCCAGTTGCGATAGGCGGCCAGCTTGTCTTCCGCATCGACCGCCGCGACCGAATCCTCGCAGTCGCAGATGGTGGTCAGCGCGGCTTCGAGCACGATGTCGCAAATGCCCGCCCTGTCGGTGCGGCCGACGGGGTGCTCACGATCGAACTGCACCTCGATATGGAGGCCGTTCTGCCGGAACAGCAGGCCCGTCGCGGTCTTGCCGACATACTGGCTCTGGTCCCGCAGCTTCCCGTCGTGCTCGTCGGCGATGTCGGCCCAGCTCTGGCCCACCAGCGGCAACGCTTGGTCGAGGAAGCTGCGCCCCGCGGTGATCACCGCCGCGCCGCGTTCCGCGTCATAGCCGCCCGGGCGCGCGGGCGCTGCGTCGAGCGCGTCGGTGCCGTAAAGCGCATCGTAGAGGCTGCCCCAGCGCGCATTCGCCGCGTTGAGCAGAAACCGCGCGTTGAGGATCGGCACCACCAGCTGCGGTCCGGCCATGGTCGCGATTTCGGGGTCGACGTTCTGCGTGCCGATGGTGAAGGCGCCCGGTTCGGGCACGAGATAGCCGATCTCGCGCAGGAAGGCCTGGTATTCGCCCTGCTCGGGCTTCTTGCCCTTGCGCGCCTTGTGCCAGGCATCGATCTTTGCCTGCAAATCGTCGCGCCTGGCCAGCAGCGCGGCATTGCGCGGAACAAAGCTGCCGAGCAGCGCGGCGAAACCCTGCCAGAAAGCATCGACGTCGCGACCCAGGGGGCCGAGCACTTCGGTCTCGATGAAGCTGGCCAGGGCAGGATCGGTTTCGATCCCGGCGCGCGTCACATATTCGGTCATGGAACTCCTCATTGGATCAGGCGAACGGCACTATCGGTCCCGGGGAGGAGTGGCTTCCCTATGTCCTCCACCTCTATCGAATGCAACCCTCTCATCCACTTCGTCACCCCGGCCCCGGTGCCGGGGTGACGGAAATGGTTGGGGTGGCAAAGGGGCAAACCCCTCGCTAGAGACGGTTGCGCATGAAACCGGATAGCGCCCCTCAAGCCGTGCTCGATCGGATCGACGATGCCGCGATGCTGCGCGAAGTGCGGGACTGGGCGGCGATCAACACCGGCACCGCCAACATCGCCGGGCTCGATCGCATGGCGGGCGTGCTGGTCGATGCCTTTGCCGCGCTGCCGGGCGCGGTCGAGCTGGTCGACCCGGCGCCGGTCGGCGCGATTGCCGCCGACGGCAGGGAATTCGCCAAGCCGCACGGCCGGCACATGGTGCTGCGCGTGCGCCCGCAGGCAGAGCGCCGCTTGGTGCTGACCGGGCACATGGACACCGTCTTCGCAGCCGATCACCCGTTCCAGCAGGTCGGCTGGCTTGACGATAGCACGCTCAACGGCCCCGGCACCGCCGACATGAAGGGCGGGATCTGCGTGATCCTCCACGCGCTCAAGGCGTTCGAGGAGACTGCCGGGGCGGCGCGCATCGGCTATGACGTGATGATCAATTCGGACGAGGAAACCGGCAGCCTCGCCAGCCGTGGACTGATCGAGCAGCTGGCGCGCGGGAAATACGCCGCGCTGACCTATGAACCCAGCGCGCTGCCCGACGGCACGCTGGCCCATGCGCGCGGCGGCACGGGCAATTATTCGATCACCATTCGCGGGCGTTCGGCCCATGCCGGGCGCAACCCGCAAGACGGGCGCAACGCCATCGTCGCTGCGTCCGATCTGGTGCTGCGGCTCGCGGCGCTGGCGGCGGACGACATCACGGTCAATCCGGCCAGGATCGAGGGCGGATCGGCGAACAATGTCGTGCCCGACCTTGCCGTGCTGCGTTTCAATGTCCGGCCCAGGTCGACCGAGGCGATGACCCGCTTCGACAGCCAGCTCGACAAGGCCATCGCGGCCATCGCAGCCGAGCACGATGTCGGCGTCCACCGCCACGGCGGCGTCACCCGTCCGCCCAAGCCGGTCGATGCCAGGGCGCAGCGCCTGTTCGACCTGGTGCGCGATTGCGGCGCCGAACTGGGCCAGGCCATCGGCTGGATCCCCAGCGGCGGGGTGTGCGACGGCAACAATATCGCCGCCTGCGGCGTGCCCGTGGTCGACACCATGGGCGTGCGCGGCGGCGCGATCCATTCATCCGACGAGTTCATGATCGTCGCCTCGCTCAAGGAACGCGCGGCGCTTTCCGCGCTGGTCCTCGCGAAGCTTTCCACCGGAGACCACTTGTGACCTATCGCCTGCGCGCCGCCAGCGTCGACGACCTCGAGCATCTCTACGAGATGGCCAAGCTGACCGGCGGCGGCTTCACCAATTTGCCGCCCGACCGCGCCGCGCTGACCCGCAAGCTCGAACGCGCGAGCCAGGCCTTCGCGCGCCAGGACGGCACGCTGGGCGATGACCAGTTCGTGCTGATCATGGAGAATGTCGACACCGGCGAAGTGCGCGGCACCTGCCAGCTGATGAGCATGGTCGGCCAGCAGTGGCCGTTCTATTCCTATCGCCTCAACACGCTGACCCAGCACAGCCAGGAACTCGACCGCACCGTGCGCGCCGAATTGCTCAGCCTCGTCACCGACCTCGAAGGATCGTCCGAGGTCGGCGGGCTGTTCCTCCACCCGGCGGCGCGCGCGGGCGGGCTGGGCCTGCTGCTGGCGCGCAGCCGCTATCTGTTCGTGGCGATGCACCGCTCGCGCTTTGCCGACCGCATCCTGGCCGAACTGCGCGGGGTGATCGACGATCGCGGCGGATCGCCTTTCTGGGACGGGGTGGCGGGCCGCTTCTTCGGGATGAATTTCCAGGAAGCCGATTATTTCAACGCGATCAACGGCAACCAGTTCATCGCCGATTTGATGCCCAAGCACCCGGTCTATGTCGCCATGCTCGACGAAGCGGCGCGCAAGGTGATCGGGGTGCCGCATCCCACCGGCCGCGCGGCGATGAAGATGCTCGAGGACGAAGGGTTCCGCTTCGAAGGCTATCTCGACATCTTCGATGGCGGACCGACCATGACCGCGCGCACCGACCAGGTGCGCAGCGTGCGTGACGCAACGCGGGGCGAAGTGGTGGCGACCGATCTCGAAAGCGGCGAGAAGGCGCTGATCGCCTGCGGCCAGCTCGGCAGCTTTCGCTGCTGTTTCGGCAAGCGCGAATTGCGCGCCGGCGGCACTCTGGCGATCGACGCCGAAGCCGCGCGCGCGCTGGCCGTGGGCACGCGCGACGCGGTGTGGAGCGTGGCGCGGTGAGCGGCGCGCCCTGGTACCGTTGGGGCTGAGCTTGTCGAAGCCCGGCCCTTCGACAAGCTCAGGGCAAACGGAGTTTGTATGGCATTGGTAGAGATCAACTTCGACGGGATCGTCGGCCCTTCGCACAATTACGCCGGCCTCAGCCTCGGCAATATCGCCAGCGCGCGGCACAAGGGCAACCCCAGCCATCCGCGCGCGGCGGCGCTGCAGGGCGTGGCCAAGATGCGCGGCAATATGGAGCGCGGGCTGGCGCAGGGTTTCCTGCTGCCGCTGCCGCGCCCCAATTTCGGCCTGCTGCGCAACCTTGCGGTGAACGCGCACGCCGATCGCGCGCTGGTGGCGGCGGCATGGTCGGCCAGTTCGATGTGGACCGCCAATGCCGCGACGGTCAGCCCCGCGCCCGACACCGCCGACGCGCGCTGCCACCTGACCCCGGCCAACCTCGTCACCATGCTCCACCGCGGGCAGGAATGGCGCGACACGCAGGCCCAGCTCAGGATCGCCTTCGGCGACGAGCGGCACTTCAAGGTGCACGATGCCATCCCCGCCAGCTTCGGCGACGAGGGCGCGGCGAACCACATGCGCTTTTGCGAAGGGCATGGATCGCCGGGGGTCGAGGTGTTCGTCTATGGCAGGCCGGGAGGCCATTTCCCCGCGCGCCAGCACGAACAGGCCAGCCGCGCGGTGGCGCGCCTGCACGGGCTCGATCCCGACAGGTGCCTGTTCATCGAACAGAACCCCGAGGCCATCGCCGCGGGCGCGTTCCACAACGATGTCGTCGCGGTCGCCAATGAACGGGTGCTGTTCACCCACGAGCTGGCCTTCGCCGACAATGCCGTGGCTTGCGAGACGATCGCTTCGGCCTTCCCCGCGCTGCAGGTGGTCGAAGTGCCCGAAGGCGCGGTGAGCCTCGCCGAAGCGATCCGCACCTACCTGTTCAACGCGCAGCTGCTGACCTTGCCCACGGGCGAGATGGCGCTGGTGGTGCCCGAGGAATGCCGCGAAAGCGCCGCGGTGTGGGCATGGTGCGAATCGATGCTCGCCTCGAACGGGCCGATCCGCCAGGTGATCCCGGTCGATGTGCGCCAGTCGATGGCCAATGGCGGCGGCCCCGCCTGCCTGCGCTTGCGCGTGGTGGCCGACCCGGCGACCATCGATGCCCGCTTCCTGCTCGACGAGGCCAAGGCGGAACGGATCGAATCGGTCATCGCCGAAATGTGGCCCGAACGGATCGACCCGGCCGATATCGGCTCGCCGGACCTCGCCAGGACCGTGATCGAGGCGCGCGAGGCCTTGCTGGGTGTCCTGTCGCTGGACGAACTCGTATAAGCCGCAATTTGCTGGTTAACGTGCTGGACTAGGGCAGTCGGGTCGACTTACACTTGCCAGCGGATTAACCATCGGATCTTGTGCAAATCCGTTCCCGGTACGGGATTTGTGATCCGACACGTTAACGATGGGGCGATGCAGGAACGTGCTGAGGAAGGTGAAACGACTGTTCGTGATCAAGACGCGCTTCGAAGCGTATCTGATCATCTACGCCCTCGCCCTCGGCGCGATGACCCGCGGCGCGAACTACACCGTGCAATTCCCCGGTTTCGGCGGATATCTGCTGATGGCGGCCACCGCAGGCGCGGTGTTCCTCGGCGGGGCGAAGATCCTCGACGCTATCCGCTATGAGCGGGAAGCAAAGGCGCGGACCGAAGTCGAACGCCCGGCCGCAGAATAGTCTCGCACGAAGACACGAAATTATCGTGGCCCCACCCGGGCTTTCCACGACTCACATGGCATGGTCGGCCCGCGCGGCCATCTTCGTGTCTTCGTGTGAAAAAACAGGAAAGCGGGGGGGGCCAGGGTCAGGGGCGATGGCCACCGCATCTCGGCGAACACGGTTCTCTCGAACCAGCGAAGGTGGGGCGGTTCTGTTGCTAGGCCCGCCCCGGGCCCCCGGAATCCGCTTCTGTTGCCCGGTGGGTCCAACCGCGCTTTAGCTTTGTAACTTCAGGGCGTTAGCCCATCGCATTACGCGGCAAGAGCGAGTGCTTCGTTATCGTTGGCACTTGTGTGTTTCGAGCCTTTAACGGGTTACTCAGCCCGGGCGAAAACAGTGCCTTTCAACACACGTCGATCCTGGTTCGGCCCCGTCATCGCAAGCGTCATCCCGCTTGCGGTGGTGGAGCCGCCGGGTACTGCCCCCGGGTCCGTTGTGCCTATTGCACACCGCAATTTATCGCCATAGCCGACCGAAGCCGACGGGCCCTATATAGGCACCGTCGGCTTAATGTGAAGTGACTGCGCGCCTTATGCCGGCTTGCGCTTACTTCTTCAGCGCGTCGCGGATCTCGATCAGCAGCTCGATTTCGGTCGGGCCGGCAGGCGCTTCCTCGACCGGCGGCTTGCCGAACCCGGCCATCGCCTTCCTGGAATAGCGCACCAGCAGGAAGATGACGAAGGCGAGGATCACGAAGTCGATCACCGCGGTAATGAAGCTGCCATAGCCGATCATCGCGGCGCCCGCCTGCTTGAGCGCGGCATAATCGCTCAGCGAGCCTTCATAGCCCTCGGGCACCGAAAGCAGCCAGAAATAGCGCGAGAGGTCGGCGCCGCCGAACAGCGCTCCGACGATGGGCATGATCACTTCGTCGGTCAGCGATGTCACGATCTTGCCGAAGGCGGCACCGATGATCACCGCGACCGCCAGGTCCATGACATTGCCCCGGGCGATAAATTCCTTGAACTCTTGCAGCACGGCTGACCCCTTCTTGCCCATTCAGACCCGTCCTGCCTGCCACGACCGCCCTTTCCCGACAAGCACGCGTTGATCTTGAACCCATACGCAACCGTGCTATCTTGCTAAGACACTACCCGTGAATCCCAATAAGAGGACCTTGCCCATGACCCGCTTCGCCGCCCTACGCGCATCGATCGTTGCCGCTGCCGCCCTCGCGCTATCGGCTTGCGGCATCAATTCGGTGCCCGCCGCGGAAGAGAACGCCAAGGCCAAGTGGGCCGATGTCGAGGCGGCTTTCCAGGAACGCGCCAACCTCATCCCCAACCTTGAACAGATCGTGCTGTCTTCGGCCGAACAGGAACGCGCGACGCTCGACGCGGTGGTGCAGGCGCGCGCTTCGGCCACCCGGCCCGAGATCCAGGTCAGCGGCGATGATCTCAATGACCCCGCAAAGATGGAAGCCTACCAGTCGGCGCAGAACCAGCTCGGCGGCGCGCTGTCGCGGCTGCTGGTCTCGGTCGAACAGTACCCGGAGCTCAGGAGCCAGGAGAATTTCGGCCGCTTCATGACCCAGATCGAGGGTCAGGAAAACCGCATCCGCGTGGCGATCAAGGATTATAACGAGGCGGTGCGCCAGTATAACACCACCATTCGCACCTTCCCCGACATCATCGGCGCCAACATCATCCACGGGGCCGAACCGATGGTACAGTACAAGGCGGTTACCGAAGGGGCCGAGGTCGCGCCCGAACTGAACATGCGCGCGCAAGCCCCGGCGGCCAAGTGACCGCCGCGGGAAAACCGCGATCATGACCCGGCTCGTCCTTCTCCTCATCGCCCTCGCGGCGGCGCTGGGCCTTGCGGCCCCCGCCGCCGCGCAGGATTTTCCCGAGCGCGGCACCGCGCCGGTGGTCGATGCGGCGAACATCATCGATGCCGCCACCAAAGCCGCGCTGACCGAAAAGCTCGACGCCTTCGAGCAACGCAACCAGCGCCAGTTCGTGATCGTCACCCTGCCCGGTCTCGATGGCTACGACATCGCCGACTATGGCTACCGGCTCGGCCGCGCATGGGGCCTGGGCGACAAGCAACGCAACGACGGGATCATCCTGATCGTCGCGCCGAACGAGCGCAAGATGCGGATCGAGGTCGGCTATGGCCTCGAAGGGGTGATCCCCGATGGCCTGGCCTTCGAATATGTCGAGGGGATGAAGCCGTATTTCCGCGACGGCGATTTTTCCGGCGGGATCGCCTGGGGCGCCGACCAGATCATCCGCCAGCTCGAACTGCCGCCCGAGGAAGCGGCCAGGGTCGCGCAGCAGGCCGGCCAGAACCGCGAAGGCGAAGGCGGGTTCCCGTTGGGCGCCCTCATCTGGATCGGCTTCATCCTCCTGTTCTTCATCCTCCCCGCGATCCGCGGCGGGCGGCGGCGGCACTATCGTTCGGGCCTCGGCGGCGCGGTCGGCGATATCATCCTGTGGGAAGCCGGCAAGGCGATCGCGCGCGGCATCAGCGACCATGACGGCGGCGGCTGGGGTGGCGGCGGCTTCGGCGGCGGCGGCGGCTTCTCCGGCGGGGGCGGCAGTTTCGGGGGCGGCGGCGCCTCCGGGGGGTGGTGATGGCTTACCTGACCGCAGAACAGCACGATATCGTCACCGCCGCGGTGGCGCAGGCCGAACTCGAAACCTCGGGCGAGATCGTCACCGTGCTGGCCGAACGCAGCGACGGCTATACCGATGTCGCGCTGTGGTGGGCGATCGGGGCAAGTTTCACCGCGATGAGCGTCTTCGCGCTGTTTCCCGATGTCACTCTCGCCAGGGTCGACTGGCTGACCGGCGGCTGGACGCATGAGTGGACCAGCGGCGAAGTGCTGACCATCGCGCTCGGCATCGGCCTGGCGAAGTTCTTCGGCGTGCTGGCGATCCAGCTGTGGCAGCCGCTCAGGTTCTGGCTGGTCCCCCCGCCGGTCAGGCGCGCGCGGGTGCGCGAGGCCGCGGTGCGCCATTTCAAGGTGGGTGCCGAACGGCGCACGCATGGCCGCACCGGCGTGCTGCTCTATCTCTCGATGCGCGAACACCGCGCCGAAATCGTCGCCGATATCCCGATCGCCGAGAAGGTCCCGGCCGAAGTCTGGGGCGAGGCGATGGCCGATATGCTGGCCGAAATTCGCACGGGCCATCTTGCCGAGGGCCTTGCCGCCGGGGTGCGCGATGTGGGCAAGGTCCTGTCGCAGCAATTCCCGCGCAACGGGGACGATATCAACGAACTGCCCGACCGGCTGATCGAGGTCTGAGAGTGCCCGCCCCCGATCACGACGCGGACGAGGAGATCGTCTGGCAGGGCAAGTTCCTGACCACCTGCAAGCGGGGGCGCTGGGAGTATGTGACGCGCCCGCGTGGCATACGCGCGGCGGTGGTGATCGCAGTCGAGGACGGACAGGTATTGCTGGTCGAGCAATACCGTGTGCCGATGGGTGCGAATTGCCTCGAACTTCCCGCAGGGCTGATCGGCGACGAGACCGAGGGCGAAGCGCCGCTGGCGGCGGCCGCGCGCGAACTGGAGGAGGAAACCGGCTATCGGGCCGCGCGCATGGAAAACTGCGGCGACTTCTATTCCTCGCCCGGCCTCCTTGGAGAAAGCTTCACGCTGGTGCGCGCCACCGGCCTGATGAAAGTATCGGAAGGCGGCGGCACCGAGGGCGAGAACATCACCGTGCACCGCGTGGCGCTCGACCGCCTGCGCGACTTTATCGCGGCGAAGCGCAAGCAAGGTTGCGGGATCGACGTGCGCATGCTCCTACTGCTGGGACAGGCAATTCTGGCAGGAGAGTGATTATGGCAGGACGGTGTGCGGGCAAGCTCGCGCTGGTGACGGGCGCGGCGCAGGGGCTAGGCCGGGCGCATTCGACCCGGCTGGCCGAAGCGGGTGCGCGCGTGCTGTGCACCGACATCAATGGCGCGGGCGCGCAGGAAACCGCCGCACAGATCAACGCGCAACTGGGTGCCGGAACGGCCTTTGCCCTCCAGCACGATGTGACCGATCCCCGCGCCTGGGAAGCCGCGGTCGCGGCGGCGCGCGACGATCTGGGCGGGCTCAACGTGCTGGTCAACAACGCCGGCATGGGCGTTGGCGGCACTATCGAAACCTGCGTGTTCGAGGACTGGAAGCGCTGCTTTTCGGTCAATGTCGATTCGATCTTCCACGGTTGCCAGAAGGCCCTGCCGCTGATGCGCGAACACGCGCCGGGATCGATCGTCAATATTTCCAGCATCGCCGGACTGATCGCCAGCGACACCATGCCCGCCTATAATTCGTCGAAGGCGGCGGTGTGGATGCTGACGAAGTCGATCGCGCTGCATTGTGCCAAGAAGAACATGCAGATCCGCTGCAATTCGGTGCACCCGACCTTCGTCGACACGCCGATCCTCGACGGCACGGCGCGCAACCACAATCTCGACAAGCGCGTACTGATGGACAAGCTGGCGCGGCAGATCCCGCTCGGCTTCGTGGGCGAGCCCAACGATATCGCCAATGCGGTGGTCTATCTGGCGAGCGACGAGAGCCGTTTCATGACCGGCGCCGAGCTCAAGCTCGATGGCGGGATTTCGGCGATGTGATGCCCTCGGGCGTCATCCCGGCTTTCACCGGGATGACGGATCCCCTTGCGGGGACCCGTCAGTCGGCGATCAGCGCGATCGCGAGGTAGATCAGGATGAAGCTGCCGAAACCGAGCAGCGTTCCCGCCACGAAGCCCAGCCGGACCCAGGTGGCGTTGATGCCGAAATAGCGGGCGATGCCTGCGCAGACGCCCATCAGCTTGCCATTGCCGCGGTCGAGCGCAAAGTGCCTGGCGGGGCGAACGGCGTGGTCGTTCTCACGAAACTTGAGGTCGTTCATGCCCAAACTCCATTCGGCGAGGCGGGAACAATGGCCGTGGCGAGGAAGATCGCCGAAAGGGCCAGCGAAAAGGCAGCAGCGAAAAGCTTGTTGCCGGTGTCAGAGGTAAACATGGTTCCTTGCCTTGTATTCAAGGGACCTGCCATCGCCTCAGGCGATGAACACGGTCGGGCTGGCGGGGACGATCGCGGCGGCCATGCACAGGGCCGAAATGCCCAGGGCGAAGACGGCGGCGAGCGCGCGGTTGCTGGCATAATCGAAAGCAGACATCGGGTTACTCCTTGATCCTTGGTCGGTTCCCCGGATCATCCGGGGGAATGCCCCATGAATTGCATGGGGTGTGCCAAACTCAAAAAACGGCGGAATTCTGCCGTTTTGTTGTTAACGGATCGACCAGTCCGCGTTCAGAGAACCGAAAGGTTGGGATTTTTCACCAACATTTGTATTTCGGTGTTTCAAGTGGCGGCGGGCGGCCGCGCGCGCTATCGCTCGGCCCGCCCATGGCGCTCGATCGCATCTCCCTCGCCGACTTTCGCAACCACGCCGCAACCCAGCTTTCGGGCACGGCGCGCTTCAACCTGCTGGTGGGCGAAAACGGCGCGGGCAAGACCAATGTGCTCGAGGCGCTCTCGCTGCTCGCCCCCGGTCGCGGGCTGCGCCGCGCCGCGCTGGCGGAAATGATGCGCGCGTCCGGCGAGACCGCGGGCTTTGCCGTGGGGGCCAGCCTGGCGCAGGCAGAAGAGCCGGTCCGTCTGGGCACCTGGCTCGAACCGGCCAACCCGGGGCGGCGCCGGGTGCGGATCAACGGCGCCGAAGCGAGCGGCGCGGCGCTGGCCGAATGGCTGGCCGTGACCTGGCTGACCCCGGCGATGGACGGACTGTTCACCGGATCGGCGGGCGACCGGCGGCGCTATATGGACCGGCTCGCGCTCGCGCTCGATCCCTCGCATGCGGCGTATGCGGCGCGCTACGAAGCGGCGCTGCGCGAGCGCAACCGGCTGCTGTCCGACCGGCGCGAACCCGACCCCGACTGGCTCGACGCGATCGAGGCGCAGATGGTCGAGCATGGCGGCGCGCTGATGGCGGGCCGTGCGCGGCTGGTCGAAGCGCTGGCGGTGCGGCTGGCGCAGATGCCGGCCGAGCCCTTCGCCCGCCCCGCGCTCACCTATATGCCCGGCGCGCCCGGGCATGAGGGCGGGCTGTCGCAGGCGCTCCACGACGGGCGCCGCCGCGACCGCGCGGCGCAGCGCACGCTAACCGGCCCGCACCGCGACGAGCTCGACGTGGTCCACGCCGCCAAACGCGTGCCCGCCGCGCAGAGCTCGACCGGCGAACAGAAGGCGATGCTGGTGGCGATGACGCTGGCCCATGCCGCGCTCGCCGCGCAGGGCCGCGCCAGCCTGCTGCTGCTCGACGAGGTTGCCGCGCATCTCGACCCGGTGCGCCGCGCCGCGCTGTTCGAACAGCTGCGCGACAGCGGTGCGCAGCTGTGGATGACCGGCACCGAACTCGCGCCGTTCGAAAGCATCACAGGCGAAGCCGCGACCTGGCGCGTCGCGGGCGGTAGCGTGGAGCGGATCTAGCCCGCAGTCGGCAGTGCCGCCCGCACCTCGTCCAGCGTATCCTCTACCAGAAGGTCGATTCCCTCTATCGTCGGATGCAGGTGGTCCTCCTGAAACAACTGCGGCTTGTCGTAGATCGCCTCGAGCCAGAACGGCACCAGGCTGGCGCCATACTGCCTGGCAAGATCGCCATAGAGCGCGTCGAATTCGCCTTGAAATTCGGGGCCGTTGTTGGGCGGCGCGCGCATCCCCATGATCAGCACCTTGATCCCGCGCCGCTTCGCCTCGCCCAGCATGGCGGCGAGATTGGCGCGGGTTTCGGATGGCTGGAGCCCGCGCAGCAGATCATTGCCGCCCAGCTCGAGCAAGATCAGCTCGGGCTTCACCGTCTGCGTATCGAGCGCGAAGGCGAAGCGTCCGGCCCCCGCCGCGCTGGTTTCGCCCGATACTGCCGCATTGGCGATGCTGGCGTTGACCCCCGCCTGGCGCAGCGCCGCTTCGAGCCTGGCCGGATAGGAATGCGCCAGGCCCACGCCATAACCTGCAAACAGGCTGTCGCCGAAAGCGAGGATATGCCGCTTTGGCCCGGCGACTTCGATCCGTTCGGGCGCGGCCGCCTCGGCCTTCATCGTTTCCGCTGCGGGAGCCTCATCCGCCCTTCCGCCACAGGCGGCGAGCAGCAGCGCGGCAAGCGCAATCGACCAACGGCTGGCGATCATCGGCAAGTTTGCCCGAGCGAGCTTGTGCAACCTCATGCCCCATGCCATCGCAGCGGCGTGACCACTTCTCAAGCCGCTATTTCCGCCCGCTCGCTGACGCTGACGCTGGGGACCGCAGAGGCTCCGGTCGAAATCCTGCGCGGCATCGACCTCGACATCGCCCGCGGCGAGACGGTGGCGCTGCTCGGTCCCTCCGGCTCGGGCAAGAGCTCGCTGATGGCGGTGCTCTCGGGCCTCGAACGCGCCAGCGGCGGAACGCTTGCGGTTGCCGGGCAGGATTTCGCCGCGATGGGCGAGGATGCGCTGGCGCATGCCCGGCGCGGGCGGATCGGCATCGTGCTGCAGGCCTTCCACCTGCTGCCGACCATGACCGCGCTCGAAAACGTGGCGACGCCGATGGAACTGGCCGGCGAGCCCGATGCCCGCGCCCGCGCCCGCGCCGAACTGGAGGCGGTCGGCCTGGGCCACCGGCTCGATCATTATCCGCAGCAGCTTTCGGGCGGCGAACAGCAACGCGTCGCCATCGCCCGCGCCATCGCCGCGCGCCCCGATCTGATCTTCGCCGACGAGCCGACCGGCAATCTCGACGCCGCGACCGGGCACGAGATCGTCGCGCTGCTCTTCGCCCGCCGCGCCGAAACCGGTGCCACACTGCTGGTCATCACCCACGATCCCGAGCTGGCCAAGCATTGCGGGCGCGTGCTGACCATCGCCGACGGGCGCATCGCCAGCGACCGGCGCGGATGAGCGCGGGTCCGATAGGCTGGGCCACCGCCTGGCGGATCGCCCGCCGCGACCTCAACGCGCGGTTTCGCGGGCTCAGGCTGCTGCTGGTGTGCCTGTTCCTTGGCACCGGCGCGCTGGCGGCAATCGGTTCGCTCACCGCCGCGATCGAGCGCGAGCTCGAGGCCAATGGGCGCCAGTTTCTCGGCGGCGACCTGCAGGTCGAGCTGTGGCAGCGCGCGCTGGGCGAAGACGAACGCAAGGTGCTGGCCGAATACGGCGAGGTTTCGGCGGGCACGCGGATGCAGGCGATGGCGCGCTTCGCCGATCGGGCAGCACCGATCGAGTTGAAGGCGGTCGACGGCAGATACCCCCTGTACGGCCAACTCGTGCTCGAGGACGGGCGCAAAGCCGGCCCTCCGGGCGAAAACGAGGCGTGGCTGTCGCGGGGGGCCGCCGACCGGCTGGGTGCAAGGCTGGGCGACACGATCCTCATCGGTACGGCCAAGCTGCGGGTGGGTGGCTTCATCGCCGACGAACCCGACCGGCTGGGCGAAGGCTTCCAGCTTGGCCCGACCATCATCGTCGCCGAAGACCTGCCGCGGCGCGCCGGGCTGATCGCGCCGGGATCGATGTACCAGACGAAGACGCGCGTGAAGTTCAGCAGCAGGCGCAATCCGCAAACCGTCGAAGATGCGCTGAAGGCACGCTTTCCCGACGCCGGGTTCGACATCGACACCGCCGATCGGGCGGCCCCCGGCACCGATCGTTTCGTCGACCGGATGGGCGATTTCCTGACGCTCGTGGGCCTCGCGGCGCTGGTGATCGCGGGGATCGGCATCGGCGGCGGCGTGACCTCCTATCTCGACGCGCGGCGGCAGGGCATCGCCACGCTCAAGATCCTCGGCGCGACGAGCCGCGATATCGCCCGCATCTATGCGCTGCAGATCGTGGCGGCCGCGCTGGTGGGGAGCCTGGCGGGCCTTGCGGCGGGCATCGCCATGGTCCCCCTGCTGGCACAGGCATTGCGAGGCTTGCTGCCCGTGTCGGCCAGCCTGGTGATCGATCCGCCCGCGCTGCTGCTGGCGCTCGCCTATGGGCTGCTGGTCGCGCTGGTCTTTGCCACTCCGCCGCTGCTGCGCGCGCGCAACTTCCCGGCGATGGCGCTGATGCGCGCCCGGGTCACCCCGCTCGCGCGTGACCGGGCCGCGCTGGCGTTGGTCGGCGGCGGGCTGGCGGCGATCGTCGCGCTGGCGCTGCTCAGCGCCGACCAGCCGATGCTGTCGGGCGGGTTCCTCGCCGGGGCGGCGGCGGTGCTTGGCCTGCTTGCGCTGCTCGGGGTTGCGATCCGCAGGCTGGCGCAGCGGCTCCCGCGCCCGAACAGCCCGATCGCCCGCAACGCGCTCGCCAATCTGCACCGTCCGGGCAGTTCCACCGGTGCGCTGGTCACGGCGCTCGGTTTCGGCCTGTCCGCCTTTGTCCTGCTGGCGGCGGTGCAGTCGGCGCTCGACGGCAATATCGCCAAACGCGTGCCCGAGCGCGCACCCGACTATTTCGTGCTCGACATCCCGCGCGAACGCGTGGCCGAGTTCGAGACGCTGGTGCAACGGGCCGATCCCAGGGCCAATTGGCGCACCGTCCCGGCGCTGCGCGGATCGGTGCTCGCCTTCGGCCCGCAAGACGCGCTGACCCGCACCGCCGATCTTGCGGAAATCCCCGATGGCGCCTGGGCGCTGCGCGGCGAGCGCGGGCTGACCTATGCCGACAATGTTCCGCTGGGGAATACGATCACCAGGGGCAAATGGTGGGGTCCGTTTTACAGCGGCGAACCGCTGGTCTCGATCGACGAGGATTTCGCGCGGGCCGCGGGGCTGGAAATCGGCGACATGCTCACCTTCGGGGTGCTGGGCGTCGAGAAGCGCGCGCGCGTGGCCAGCTTCCGCCGGATCGACTGGGAAAGCATGGGCTTCAACCACGTCTTCGTGCTCAGCCCCAATGCGCTGCGGGACGTGCCGCACAACCTCGCCGCGACGATCGAACTGTCGCCAGACAGGCCCACCGGCCCCTTGCTGCAAGCGCTGGTCAAGGCCTTCCCCTCGGCATCGGTAATCGAGGTTGGCGGGGTGCTGGGGCAGGCACGCACGATCCTCGAACAGGTCGGCCTCGCCACGCTGGCGGCGGCGAGCGTCGCCGTACTGGCGGGCCTCGCCGTGCTGCTCGGCGCGATTGCCGCCGCGCGCGCCGCGCGGAGCTACGACACGGTGGTGCTGCGCGTGCTCGGCGCCGACCGGCGGCAGATCCTCGCCATGCAGCTGATCGAATATGCCACGCTGGCCGGGGCGCTCGCCGTGGTTGCGCTGGCGGTGGGCAGCTTCGCCGGCTGGCTGGTGGTCACGCAGTTGTTCGAGTTCGACTGGTTGCCAAACTGGGGCGATATCCTCGCCGTTCTCGGGTTGGGCATCGCCGTGGTGCTGGGCTTCGCGCTTGGCGCCTCGCTGCCGCTGTTGCGCATCAGGCCGGCGCAGGCGCTGCGCGCGCTGTGACTCCACGGCGCCTTGCGCGGCGATCCGCCCGGACGGGACGCCCCGCTGGACTGGCCGACGACGACGAGGAAAGGGGCCAAAGAAAAGGGGGCCCGAAAGCCCCCTTTACCGGTTTGGTTTCAAATCGACTGGCGATCAGAACTTGAAGCGAACCACGCCGCCCCAGGTTCGCGGGGCGCTGGGATAGCCCGAAACCGTGCCCGACTGGGCAACGCCGTCGAACACCGTCAGGATGTATTCGTCGTTCAGCAGGTTGCGGGCGTAGAGGCCGACTTCGATCCCGTTGTCGAGCACCAGCGTCGTCGAGGCGTTGACCAGGTTCACCTCGCGGCGGAAAACCTGCGTATTCCCCAGCGATGCGTTGAAGGTCGGCAGCCCGTTGTTTATGTCGGTGTTGCTTTCGTGGCTGAAGTCCACGCGGGTGACGAGGCGGTTTCCGCTGCCACCGAATTCGTGGGTGTAGGTCGCCGAGGTGGCGATGTTGAACTCGGGAATGCCGCCCGGGCGCTGGCCCGACAGGTCGCCCACCGGGCTGTCGGTGAAGCTGTTGTAGAGCGCATCGAGATAGGTCAGCGCAAAGGTGAAGACCAGGCCATCGGCCGGCTGGATGCGGGTATCGAGCTCGAACCCCTTGACCGATTCCTCGCCCGCATTGTTGAGCTGGAAGCCGGTCCCGGTGAACAGGAACGACTGGAAGCCCTTCAGCGTCTGGTCGAACAGGGCAAGGTTGACGTTGAGCCCGTCCCATTCGCCCTTGAAGCCGATTTCCCACACCTCGGCATCTTCCGGACCGGCAAAGCGTGAACCGGTGTTGAGGTTGGGCACCGCGATCCCGCCATCGAGCACCGGCGAGGACGGCGCGAGGAAGGTCGAGCGGACCGGCCCCGGAATATAATCGCCAAACGCCGGACGGCTATCGCGCGACAGGTTGATCGAGCTTGCCTTGAAGCCGGTCGCATAGCTGACATAGGCGTTGATGTTGTCGTTGATCTGGTAGGCGGCGCGCAGCGTGTAGCTGAGGTCGTCGTCCCGGGTCCTGCCGTCTTCCACCGCATTCGGAATGCTGAGGAAGGGCGGCTGGAACTGGAACGGGGTGAGGCCCAGCAGCGGATTGGTGGCCGGATTGGTGGCCCCCGCCGCCAGGGCTGCCTGGGTGGCCGCCGGAAGCGCCAGGAACTGGGCGCGGGTGGTTACCGTACCGCCGGTTGCCCCGATGATGGCGGCATCGACGAGGTTGATGTTGGCCAGTTCGTCAAAGGCGACGCCGCTCAGCGCGAAGTCCTTCTTGTCGTGGGTGTAGTTGAAGCCGCCCGTCAGCACGAGGCCTTCGATCGGTTCGAAATCGACCGTGCCGAAGACCGAGTACGAGGTATTGTCCAGCGAATAGTCCTCGCTGGTCAGCAGCCCGGCCGAGAAGATGCTGTTCTGCGGCAGCCCAAGCGCGGCTTCGACGCCGTTGAAGACCAGCGGGTTGCCGGCCAGCAGCGAGAAGAACGAGCGTGCGTCCGCGCCTGCGGTCAGCCGGCTGTCCTGATCGACCGATTCATCGAAGTAGAAACCGCCGATCAGGAAATTGAACGGCCCGTCGAAATCGGAGCTGAGGCGCACTTCCTCGGTGAAGGTCTTGACCCGCTGGTCGCGCACTTCGCCGACGATGTCGGCGCTGGTGAAGTCCACGTCCTGGTCGACGAAGTTCTTCAGTTCGCGATAGGCGGCGATCGTTGTCAGCGTGAAGGCACCCAGTTCCCAGTCGGACTGGATCGACCCGCCGTAATTTTCGACCTCGTTGAGCGGGATCTGGTTGAGATAGGTGTCGTAGCTGAAGAAATCGGTGCTGAGTTCGCCGCCCACCGCGAACACGGCCTGGGCCGTCGGTCCGGCGACCAGCGTGCTGACGACGCAGCAGCTTTCGTCGATCTTCGAATAATCGACGATGGCGCGGATGCGGACCGTGTCCGACGGTTCGAACAGCAGCTGGCCGCGCGCGGTCCAGCGGTCGCGATCGCTCACGTCTTCGTCGAGGTTGACGATCGTGCCATAGCCGTCACGCTTGTTGTAGCTGCCGTCGACCGAGAAGGCGAGCGAATCGGTGATCGGGCCGGTAATGTCGCCCTTCACCTGGATGTTGTTATAATTGCCGTAGGTGGCTTCGACCGATCCGCCGAACTCGAACTGCGGCGCACGGGTGATGACCGAGATCACGCCCGCCGAAGCGTTCTTGCCGAACAGCGTCGACTGCGGGCCGTTGAGCACTTCGATGCGCTGGACATTGGCAAGGTCGTTGAGCGAGCTGGCCGAGCGCGAACGGAACACGCCATCGATGAACACGCCGACCGACGGTTCGATGCCGAAATTATTGTCGCCATTGCCGAAGCCGCGGATGATGAAGGTCGAGGAGGACGAGTTCTGCAGCTGGCTGACGCGCAATGACGGCGCAACCGTCTGCAGGTCCAGGATATCGCGAATCTGCGCCTGTTCAAGGGTTTCCCCGGTGGTGACCGAAACCGAAATCGGCGTTTCCTGAAGCGTCTGTTCGCGCTTGGTCGCGGTCACGATGATGACGTTGCCGACCTCGGGTTCGTCGTCCTGCCCGGCCGCCGCGTCGGCGTCCTGCGCGAAGGCCGCCGTCGGAATGGCCAGCGCCGCGACGCCGGAAAGCATGGCGCTGCGAACGGTCGCAATACGCCCGATACTGGTGAATTTCATGGGGTCCTCTCCTCGCAAGACATGTTGTGTTCTGCCGCGCGGTCCGTTGAAACCCGCAAGCTTCAGTGCAGATATTCGGACCTGCCCGTCCCCTCAAGAGCTTAGCCGGCAGGTCACCAAGCTGGTTCGGCAAGTGTGCCTTTGGCGTTACACCGCCGATGCTTGCCGCATTGCAGCATATCGGCTAGGGGCGCGCCCGAAGCGCGGCGCCCGACATGCGGCTGCCGTTACGGCATCCTGAACGAAAGCATATATCCATGTCCCGCGACCTGCGCAACGTGGCGATCATCGCCCACGTCGACCACGGCAAGACCACCCTCGTCGATCAACTTTTCCGTCAATCGGGCACGTTCCGCGAAAACCAGCGTGTCGAGGAACGCGCGATGGATTCGAACGATCTCGAAAAGGAACGCGGGATCACGATCCTCGCCAAATGCACCAGCGTCGAATGGAACGGCACGCGCATCAACATCGTCGACACGCCCGGTCACGCCGACTTCGGCGCCGAGGTCGAACGCATCCTGTCGATGGTCGACGGCGTGATCCTGCTGGTCGACAGCGCCGAAGGGCCGATGCCGCAGACCAAGTTCGTCACCGGCAAGGCGCTGGCGCTGGGCCTGCGCCCGATCGTGGTGGTCAACAAGATCGACCGGTCCGACGCGCGCCCGCAGGAAGTGCTCGACGAATGCTTCGACCTGTTCGCCAGCCTCGACGCCAACGACGATCAGCTCGACTTCCCCTCGCTGTGGGCCTCGGGCCGCGACGGCTATGCCAGCGATGACGAGGCAGCGCGCAGTGGCGATCTCAACCCGCTGTTCCAGCTGATCGTCGATCACGTTCCGGCGCCGGGGCTCGACCCCGATGGTCCGTTCAGCTTCCTCGCGACGCTGCTCGACCGCGACAATTTCATGGGCCGCGTGCTCACCGGCCGGATCCAGTCGGGCACGGTCAACCTCAACGACCCGATCCGCGCGCTCGATGCCGAAGGCAATGTGATCGAAGCCGGCCGCGCGACCAAGCTGCTGAGCTTCGACGGGCTCGAACGCGTTCCGGTCGAGTGCGCCGAAGCGGGCGACATCATCGCCATCGCGGGGCTGGAGAAGGCGACCGTCGCCAATACCATCGCCGATCCGGCGGTGACCGAGCCGATCCAGGCGCAGCCGATCGACCCGCCGACGCTGGCGATGCGCTTTGCGGTCAACGACAGCCCGCTCGCCGGACGCGAGGGCAGCAAGGTCACCAGCCGCATGATCCGCGACCGCCTGCTGCGCGAAGCCGAAACCAACGTCGCGATCCGCATCACCGAAAGCGCGGACAAGGACAGCTTCGAGGTTGCCGGGCGCGGCGAATTGCAACTCGGCGTGCTGATCGAGACGATGCGCCGCGAAGGATTCGAGCTGGGCATCAGCCGCCCGCGCGTGCTGTTCCGCGAGGAAGGTGGCAAGCGCATGGAGCCGTTCGAAACCGTCGTGATCGACGTCGACGACGAGCATTCGGGCACGGTGGTCGAGAAGATGCAGCGCCGCAAGGCCGAGCTGACCGAGATGCGTCCCTCGGGCCAGGGCAAGACCCGCATCACCTTTTCCGCCCCCTCGCGTGGCCTGATCGGCTATCACGGCGAATTCCTGTCGGACACGCGCGGCACGGGCATCATGAACCGGTTGTTCGAGAAGTACGACGCGCACAAGGGCCCGATCGAGGGTCGCAACAACGGCGTGCTGATCTCGATGGTCCCGGGCGAAGCGGTGCCCTATGCGCTCAACGCGCTGGAGGAGCGCGGCGAGCTGTTCATCGGCGGCGGCGCGAAGATCTATGAAGGCATGATCATCGGCGAAAACGCCAAGCCCGACGACCTCGAGGTCAACCCGATGAAGTCGAAACAGCTGACCAACTTCCGTTCGACCGGCAAGGACGATGCCATCCGCCTGACCCCGCCCCGCGTGATGACGCTGGAGCAGGCGATCGCCTATATCGACGATGACGAGATGGTCGAAGTGACCCCGGTGAGCATCCGCCTGCGCAAGGCGATCCTCGACCCGCACGAGCGCAAGCGCGCCAAGCGCAAGGGCGACTGACGGGCAGTGGCCGCGCCGTCCGCGCCGTGTTAGGTCGCACGGATGCAGACCGGAACGCTGACAAGCCTCGCCCTCTATTTCGTCCTGATGCTGGCCATCGGGGTCTATGCCTGGCGCCGGTCGGGCGACGGTTCGGAGGCCTATCTGCTCGCCGGTCGCGACCTGCCGCCGGCGGTGGCGGCGCTGTCGGCCGGGGCCTCGGACATGAGCGGATGGCTGCTGCTGGGCCTGCCCGGCGCGCTCTATGTCGGCGGGCTGGTCGAAGCGTGGATCGGGATCGGCCTGTTCGTCGGCGCGCTGGCCAACTGGATCGTCGTCGCCCCGCGGCTGCGCCGCCAGACCGAGGAGCTGGGCAATGCGCTGACCATCCCCGAATTCCTCGCCAACCGCTTCCCCGACAAGGCGGTGGCGCTGCGCGTGGCTTCGGCGCTGATCGTGGTGCTGTTCTTTTCGGTCTATACCGCCTCGGGCCTGGTTGCCGGGGGCAAGCTGTTCGAAACCAGCTTTGCCGGTGCCTTTCCCGGCCTGGGGATGAGCGATTATATGCTCGGCATCTGGATCACCGCGCTGGTGGTGCTCGCCTATACCATGATCGGCGGGTTCCTGGCGGTCAGCCTGACCGATTTCGTGCAGGGGCTGATCATGGTCACCGCGCTGGTGGTGATGCCGCTGGCGGTGCTGTTCGGCCCCGGGGGCAGCGCGGGCGGATCGCTGGCGCAGGTCCCGGTTCCCGGCTTCCTCAGCCTGACCCACGGCCTCACCGCGCTGGGCTTCGTCAGCGCGGTGACCTGGGGGCTGGGCTATTTCGGGCAGCCGCACATCATCGTGCGCTTCATGGCGGTGCGGCGGGTCGAGGACATGCCGGCCGCGCGCAACATCGGCATGGCGTGGATGGGCGTATCGCTGATCGGGGCGATCGGCATCGGGCTTGCCGGGCGCGCCTTTGCCGAGCGTAACGGGCTGGTGGTGGAAGATCCCGAAACGATCTTCATCGTGCTCGCCAACATGGTGTTCCACCCGCTCGTCACCGGCTTCCTGCTCGCCGCGCTGCTGGCAGCGGTGATGTCGACGATCAGTTCGCAACTGCTGGTCGCCTCCTCCTCGCTGACCGAGGATTTCTACAAGCTGTTCCTGCGCAAGCAGGCGGGCGAACGTGAGAGCGTCAATGTCGGGCGGCTTTGCGTTGCGCTGGTGGCATTGGTGGCTGTCGCCATCGCCGCCAATCCCGACAGCCAGGTGCTGGGCCTGGTGGCCAATGCCTGGGCGGGCTTCGGCGCGGCCTTCGGGCCGCTGATCCTGCTGGCGCTGACCTGGGACCGGATGACCGGCGCGGGCGCGGTGGCCGGGCTGGTGACCGGCGCGGCAGTGGTCGCGGGGTGGATCGCGCTGGGCTGGAACACGGCGCTGCCCGGCATGGACGCGGGGCTGTATGAAATCGTTCCCGGCTTCATCGCCGCGTGGCTGGCGATCGTGCTGGTCAGCCGGGCGACGGCGAAGGGTAACTGATCGCAGGAGGGGTGGGCCATGGCCAAGGTGACCGGACTGGGCGGGGTGTTCTATGTGGTGAACGACCCTGCCGCCACGCGCGCCTGGTATCGCGAGATACTGGGCATCGACGGCGACTACGGGCCGCAGCTGGACTGGTCGGAGGAAACCGGCGCAAAGCCCTATTCGCTGATCAGCCATTTTGCCGACGACGAATATATCAGGCCCGGCACCGGCGGTTTCATGATCAACCTCAGGGTCGACGATCTCGACGGCTTCCTGGCCCTGCTCGCGGCCAAGGGGGTTGCGGTGCTCGGCAGCGCCGACGAAGGCTATGGCAAATTCGCCTGGCTGCTCGATCCCGACGGGATCAAGATCGAACTGTGGCAGCAGGTCGAGGCGCCCGACCGAGCGTGAAACACCGCGATTAGCGAAAAATTAACCATGCCCGCGGCATGATCCGGCCATGCGACCGCATCCCGCCCTGATCCTTCCTCTCCTCCTCTCGGCGGCGGGATGCGGCGCTGTCCCCGACAGTCGCGAACCGTACAGGCCGCGCAGCGAAGCGGCCATCCCGCTGGTCGCGCAGATGCGCCCGGAAACGTTCCAGTGCCAGGCCGAACTGGGCCGGACCGGATCGAGCTTCGCCCCGCTGGCCGACAAGTATTCCGGTCCCGGCTGTTCCGCGCTCAACGCGGTGAAGCTCGACCGGGTGGGCGGCGACAGGGGCGACATCACCGTCACCAATCTGGGCCCGCTGGCCTGCCCTGCCGCCAACACGCTGGCCGGTTGGGCGCGCTTCGGGGTCGACCGGGCGGCGCGCCGGATCATGGGCAGCCCGCTGGCGCGGATCGAGACCATGGGCAGCTATGCCTGCCGCAATGTCGCGGGAACCACGCGGCTTTCCGCCCATGCCCGGGCCGAGGCGATCGATATCGCCGCCTTCGTGCTGGAAGACGGTCGGCGGATTTCGGTGCTCGAGGGCTGGAACGCCTCGGCGAAAGAGCGCGATTTCCTGCGCATCGTCCACTCGAGCGCGTGCAAGCGCTTCGGCACCGTGCTGGGCCCCGATTACAATTCCGCGCACCGCAACCACTTCCACCTCGAATCGGGCGGCAGTTCCTACTGCCGCTGAACGACCCGCAAGGTCACAAAGCTAGAGCGCTTCCGGCTTTGATTGCATCAAAGTCTGCACTCCAGATTCTTGTTTTACCGTGATTTCCTGGTCGCCAGATGATTCCATCTGGCGCAAAATCGCTCTAGGGTCAGGACCCATTACCCAGTGGCAAGGCGCGGGCCAGTGTCGAGATGCGCTTCCAGGCGCAGCCGCACGGCCTGGCTGGGATGTTCGGCCCCCAGCTTCGACATCATGTTGGCGCGGTGGATTTCCACCGTGCGCGGGCTGATCGCCAGCTCGCGCGCGATCATCTTGTTGCTGCAACCTTCGGCCAGCCAGTCGAGCACCTCGCGCTCGCGCGGGGACAGCGCGGCGATGCGATTGCGCGCCTCGACCATTTTGCGCCGTGCCTCGGCATAGGCGCCGGCCTCGACTCCGATCCGTTCGATCGCGCTGACGAGCCGGTCTTCGCGCAGCGGCAGCCGCAGGTAATCGAGCGCGCCGGCCTTGATCGCATCAACCACACGCGCGGGGCTGGGTTCATAGGCTGTGCCGACAACCGGCACCCAGCGGCCTTGCGCCGCCAGCGAACGCAGCACGCAGGCGACGCCGCCTGCCTCGCAATCGTCGAACGCCAGCACGATGCCGCGATCGGGCGGATGTGCCACCAGCTCGCCCGTATCGGCATAGATTTCACAATGGTGGCCCAGTCCGAAGCACAGGTGCGCCTGTTCGGCCCGGGAACGGCTCGAGCCACCGACGATGTGGAGGGTCTGTCGCAGTTCCATGCGACGGATGATGTCGCAATACGCACAATCCCGAAATTCGGAACACTACCTATTTCGAGGTAATTCCATAATCACAGCCGCCGGATAGTTGCAATGCCGCGGCGAGCAAGAAAGGTCCGATTTCGATCATTATTGTCCGCCCTGGCCGAAACTGTAGTCGGGCAGCGAGTGGAAGGCGTGCTTGAGCGCGTCGCCCCAGCGCGACGAAATGGCCTGGAAATAGGGATCGTCGGCGGTCACGCGATGCTGGTGCATCGCCGCATAGCTGTCGCGTTCGATCACCTGCAGGTCGAGCGGCAGCCCCACCGACAGGTTCGCCTTGAGCGTCGAATCGAAGCTGACCATGAGCAGCTTGACCCCGTCCTCGAGGCGCATCGACCGATCATAGCCGCGCAGGATGATCGGCCGCCCATATTTGGTCTCGCCAATCTGGAAGAACGGCGTGTCATGGCTGGCTTCGATGAAATTGCCTTCGGGATAGACCATGAACAATCGCGGCTGCATCCCCGCGATCTGCCCGGCCACGATGATCGAGGCGGTGAACCGGCCCTGCCCGCGTTCGCCATTGGCGCCCTGGCTGTCGTTGATCGTCGAGCGCAGCAACGCCCCGACCTGCGTTGCCACCTGGAACATGGTCGGGCTTTCGAGCAGCACGTTGAACCGCTCGTCGGGCTCCTTGGTCCGCTCCTCGAGCTGGCCGATCACCGCCTGCGTCGAGGCAAGATTGCCCGCGGTCAACAGCGTGATGATCCGCTCTCCGGGCACCGCCCAGGTGAACATCTTGCGAAAGGTCGAGATGTTGTCGACACCCGAATTGGTGCGCGTATCGCTCATCAGCACCAGGCCGCTGTCGAGCATCATCCCCACGCAATAGGTCATCGAATCATATCCCCGCCAGCTATTGCTGCTGCCCTTGCTGCTGCCCTTGCTGCTGTTCGACCGCCACGTCCACCTCGAGCACGGTGGAAGCGGTGCCCAGGCTGATCCCGGTCACCGGCGCGGCATCGCGATAGTCGCGCCCCGTGGCAACCCGGACATAGCGCGCATCGGGGCTGATCCCGTTCGAAACGTCGAAGCCGACCCAGCCAAGTTCCTCGACATAGGCTTCCGCCCAGGCGTGGCCCGCATCCTGCTGCACCCGGTCGTCCATCATCAGATAGCCGCTGACATAGCGCGCCGGAATGCCGAGCAGCCGGGCGATCCCGATGAAGATATGCGCATGATCCTGGCACACCCCGGTCCCCATGGCGAAGGCTTCTTCGGCGGTGGTACGCGCATGGGTGGCGCCCGCCTGGTAAGCGACGTCCTGGAGGACCGCCGTGGACAGGCGGTGGAGCAGTTCGATCCGGTCGTCCCCCGGATCGCCGATCTCGCGCGCCAGCTTGCGCATCCCCATGCCGGGACGCGTCAACCCGGTCTGGCTGCAGAAGCTCCACAGCGGCAAATGCCCCGCATGGTGGCCGATCACCCCGGCGTGATCGTGCGTGTCGACCGTGCCGCGGCAGGTCACCGTCACGTCCTGTGCGCCCTTTTCGACCGCGACCAACGTCACCGTATTGTGGTTCTGGTCTTCATAGGTCAGCTCGGGACGGGCGTTGTCGTAATCCATCGACCAGTCGAGGATTTCCTGCCCCTGCGTCCTCTTCGGTGTCAGCCGCAGGCGTTGCAGCGCGTGCACCACCGGGGCATCGAAGTGGTAGCGGGTGGTATGGCGGATCGCGAGGCGCATCAGCTGAGGAACCGGTAATCGCGCGCGATCGCATCGCCGATCGCGAAATTGCAGGACATGAAGGCGATCAGGAACTCGTGCAGGCCCCGGTCGAAGATCCGGTCGATCCCCAGGCCGGAGAACCGCGTGTCGGCATCGCGCATCAGCGCGTGGCACTCCCCCTCCTCGCCGTGCAGCCGCGCCAGTGCGGCGAGGTTTTCGCGCAGCGCCGCATGGCAGAAGGCGAGGCTGCGCGGGAAACGGCCATCGAGGATCAGGAATTCGCAAATCCCGCGGGCATCGATCTGTCCGGCGTTGAGCCAGCGAAAGGCGCGGTCGCCCGAAACCGATCGCAGCACCTGGTCCCATTGCCCGGTATCGAGGCTCGAGCCGACATAGGACAGCGAGGGCAGCAGGAGGTAGTATTTGACGTCGAGAATCCGCGCCACGCTGTCCGCGCGTTCGATGAAGGTCCCGGCCCGGGCGAAATGATAGCCTTCCTCGCGCAGCATCGACCCGGCCATCGCGCCATGCGCCAGCGTGCCCGCGCGGCGCACGGTGGCGACGGCTTCGATCACGCGGTTCTCGCCCACCGGCCGCGCCAGCTGTTCCGTCATCAGCAGCCAGCTTTCGTTGATCGCTTCCCACAGCTCGGTGGTGATCGTATTGCGCACGTGGCGGGCGTTGTGGCGCACCTGGCCGAACATCGCGAGCACCGAATTGGGATTGTCCCGCTCGCGCAGGATATAGTTCCACGCCTGCATCCCGGTGTAGCTTGCATTCTTCGCTTCGTAGCCCGCGCGCTGCCCGGTTGTGGCGAGCACCGAGCGCCACTCCTCCTCCGCCGTGGCGATGTCGCGGGTGAGCGCCATGCGCAGCCCCGCGTCGAGCAGGCGCGCGGTGTTTTCCGCCCGCTCGAGATAGCGGAACATCCAGAACAGGCCGTTGGCGGTGCGGCCTAGCATCAGCGCAACCCCGCCATCAGTCCTTGAGCACCCAAGTGTCCTTGGTGCCCCCGCCCTGGCTCGAATTGACCACCAGCGAGCCCTGCTTGAGCGCGACGCGCGTCAGCCCGCCCGGGGTGATGTCGATCCGGTCGGGCGAAACCAGCACGAAGGGGCGCAGGTCGACATGGCGCGGCGCCAGACCCTGCCGGGTGAAGATCGGGCAGGTCGACAGCGCCAGCGTCGGCTGGGCGATGTAGTTTTCGGGATGCGCCACGATCTTCGCGCGGAACGCCTCGATTTCCTTCTTCGACGAGGTCGGCCCGATCAGCATCCCGTAACCGCCCGAACCGTGGACTTCCTTGACCACCAGTTCGGCGAGCTTGTCGAGCACGTATCTGCGCGCCCCTTCCTCGGCGCAGCGAAAGGTTTCGACATTGGGCAGCAACGGCTTTTCGCCGGTATAGAATTCGACGATTTCGGGCATGAAGGAATAGATCGCCTTGTCGTCCGCGACCCCGGTGCCCGGCGCGTTGGCGATGGTCACCCGGCCCGCGCGATAGACGTCCATGATGCCCGGCACGCCCAGCACGCTGTCCTCGTTGAAGCTCATCGGGTCGAGAAAATCGTCATCGACCCGGCGATAGATCACGTCGACCGGCTGGTAACCCGCGGTGGTGCGCATCGTCACGCGGCCATCGACGACGCGCAGGTCGGAGCCTTCGACCAGTTCGGCGCCCATCTGGTCGGCAAGGAAGGCGTGCTCGAAATAGGCCGAATTGTAGATTCCCGGGGTCAGCACCGCGACCACCGGCTTGCCGCGCGTGCCCTCGGGCGCGCAGGCGGCGAGGCTCTTGGCGAGACGGCGCGGATAATCCGACACGCTCTCGATCCCCAGCCGCATGAACAGTTCGGGGAACATCGCCATCATGGTCTCGCGGTTTTCGAGCATGTAGCTCACCCCCGACGGCGTTCTGGCATTGTCCTCGAGCACGAAGAACTCGTCGGGTCCGGTGCGCACCAGGTCGATCCCGACGATGTGGGTGTAGACCCCGCCCGGCGGCCGGAAACCGACCATATGCGGCAGCCAGGCCGAATTGTCGCGGAACAGCCGTTCGGGGATGCGGCCCGCGCGGATGATCTCCTGCCGGTGGTAGAGATCGTGCATGAAGGCGTTGAGCGCGCGCACGCGCTGTTCGATCCCGCGCGTCAGGCGGCGCCATTCGGCCGCGGTGATCACCCGCGGCACCATGTCGAAGGGGATCAGCCGTTCTTCGGCCTCGTCCTGGCCATAGACGTTGAAGGTGATCCCGGTCTTGCGGAAATTGGTCTCCGCCTCGGCATGCTTGCGGCGCAGCAGGCTGGTCTGCTGTTCGTCGAACCAGCGGCAATAGTCGGAGTAGGCGTCGCGCACGCTGCCGTCAGCGTTGTGCATTTCGTCAAAATATCCGCCCGTGCCGGTCATTGTCCCCCTGAGATCGCGTGCGGGCATCGATGTGCGGGTGCAGCAGCGATTGCGCGCCTGCACACAGGACCACATCGGGTCAGGGTCGGTCAAGCTCCGTCAACACCGCCGCCGCCGCCTGGTGGGTCAGCACCAGCCCCATGTGCGAACAGCGCACGGCCACGGCACGGTCGCGTTCACCCGGTTTGCCGCAGGCCGAGCGCGGGTGCACCACCCCGTCGCGCGGGCTCCACAAGGCCACCGTTTCGACCGGCGGCTTCTCGGCGATCACCGTGTCGATCTCGGGCTCGTCGACCCGGTGCCCGGCGATCGCCTGATAGGCGCGCCAGCCGTTGTTCGCGCGCGGCGAGCCCGAAAAGGGCGATCCCAGCGTGACCACCTTGGCCACCATGCCCGGATGCGCCTTGGCCAGTTCGCGCGCCATCACCCCGCCCAGGCTCCAGCCGACCAGCACGATCGGGCGGGTTTCGCGGGCAAACAGGTCGGTCAGCCGCTGTTCGACCTGCGCGAACCGATCGGCGGTGGCGCCGAAGTTGATCCCGCTGCCCCAGCGCTTGGTCCGGTGCCCGGCGCGTTCGAGCTGGCGCGCCATCCAGCGCATGCGGATCGGGTGCGCGCCGAAGCCGGGCAGCAGCATGACCGTGTGCGGATTGCGCGCCGGAGCGACATCGAGCGGTTCGCGCAACTCGCGGATGAGGATTTCGAACGGCCAGAGGAATTCGCGCAGGAACAGCGGCAGCCGCGGCCCGCGCGCATCTTCGGGGCGCGGTTCGGCCGCCAGCGCCCAGCGCCGGGCCAGTTCCTCGCGGTCGATGAATGCCGAGTCTCTGAACGGTAATGTTGCCATCAAGGCGTAATAATACGCACGGCCGGTGAACGGGCCCTGAAAATCATCCGGTCATCGTGCGGTCGCACAACCGGCCGCGCTGATGAGGGATCGGGCAGCGATCAGCCGTCGCAGGCGCCGATGCGTTGCTGGTTCGACTTCATGGTCATCTTCATCGCCTTGCCGTCGGGGCCCGTGGCATCGATGGTCATGGTCATTTCCGAAGAAGTCCGCGAACCGGTCCCCTGCAGCGTCATCCGCGCTGTGCCCTTGCCATCGGCCGCGCAGGTCATGATCGCGTCGATCGTCCCGCCGGCGGCGTCGAACTTCTCGAAGCTGCAATCCTCGTCGTTCTGCGCCTGCCTCGCCATTTCCTCGAAGCCCTTCTCGGCCTCTTCGCGGGTAAGGCAGTATTCGGTGGTCTTGGGCTCCTTGCCCATCATCTGCTTCATCATGTCCCGCACCTGCTTGGGCGCGCCGGGCAGTTCGAGATCGATCAGATGGACGGTGTTGCGATACTTGCCCGGTTCGGGCTTGATCATTTCCTTCGACTTGTCGACCGCTTCCGCCATGGAGATTTCGGCATCGGCATCGGCATCGGCATCGGCATCGGCATCGGCATCGGCGCCGGAACTGCCGCACGCGGCAAGGGCAAGCGCGGAAACGGCAACAAGGACGATACGGCGCATCGCGGGACTCCTCCTGGGTCGGATACTGGGTCGGGTAATGCGAGGCTAGCAGCGCGGGGGCGATCCGCAAGGCGGCGTTGCGGCGCGTGCCAATGTTCTCCATATGTGCGCGCATGGCCGAACTCGTCATCCGCCGGGGACTCGAAGAACCCGACACCAGCGGGGCCTTCGTGCCCCACAAGCCCGCGCGCCCCGACAAGTCGATGGGCGGGCGACCGTTCCGGCTGGTCAGCGAATATACGCCTTCGGGCGACCAGCCGGGTGCGATCGCCGAACTGGTCGCGGCGGCGCAGCAGGGCGAACAGACGCAGGTGCTGCTGGGCGTCACCGGGTCGGGCAAGACCTTCACCATGGCCAAGGTGATCGAGGAAATGCAGCGCCCGGCGCTGATCCTCGCCCCCAACAAGATCCTCGCCGCGCAGCTCTATGGCGAATTCAAGAGCTTCTTTCCCGAAAACGCGGTCGAATATTTCGTCAGCTATTACGACTATTACCAGCCCGAGGCCTATGTGCCCCGCTCGGACACCTATATCGAGAAGGAAAGCTCGGTGAACGAGGCGATCGACCGGATGCGCCATTCGGCCACGCGCGCGCTGCTCGAACGCGACGATGTGGTGATCGTCGCTTCGGTGTCGTGCCTCTACGGCATCGGTTCGGTCGAGACCTATTCGGCGATGATCTTCGACCTCAAGACCGGCACCACCGCCGACCAGCGCGAAATCATCCGCAAGCTCGTCGCGCTGCAATACAAGCGCAACGATGCGGCCTTCGCGCGCGGCAATTTCCGCGTTCGCGGCGATAGCCTCGAGATCTTCCCTTCGCACTATGAGGACGTGGCCTGGCGCGTCTCGTTCTTCGGCGACGAGATCGAGCAAATCAGCGAATTCGACCCGCTGACCGGCAAGAAGGGGGCGGGCCTCGACACGGTGCGCGTCTATGCCAATTCGCACTACGTCACGCCCGGCCCGACGATGAAGCAGGCGATGGAGGCGATCAGGTTCGAACTGCAGGAACGGCTCAAGGAACTGCACGGCGAAGGCCGGTTGCTCGAGGCGCAGCGGCTGGAACAGCGCACCAATTTCGATCTCGAGATGATCGCGGCCACCGGCTCCTGCGCGGGGATCGAGAATTACAGCCGCTTCCTCACCGGGCGCCTGCCCGGCGAACCGCCGCCGACGCTGTTCGAATATCTGCCCGAGAACGCGCTGCTGTTCGTCGACGAAAGCCACCAGACGGTGCCGCAGGTCGGCGCGATGGCGCGCGGCGACCACCGGCGCAAGATCACGCTGGCCGAATACGGCTTTCGCCTGCCCAGCTGCATCGACAACCGCCCGCTGCGCTTCAACGAATGGGATGCGATGCGCCCGCAGACCATCGCGGTATCGGCCACCCCCGGCCCGTGGGAGATGGAACAGGCCGGCGGCGTGTTCGCCGAACAGGTCATCCGTCCCACCGGGCTGATCGACCCGCCGGTCGAAATCAGGCCGGTCGAGGATCAGGTGCAGGACTGCATCGAGGAATGCCGCAAGACCGCCGGGCTCGGTTACCGCACGCTGGTCACCACGCTGACCAAGCGGATGGCCGAAGACCTGACCGAATTCATGCACGAGGCCGGCGCGAGGGTGCGCTACATGCACTCCGACGTCGAAACGCTCGAACGCATCGAACTGATCCGCGACCTGCGGCTGGGCGTCTACGACGTGCTGGTCGGCATCAACCTTTTGCGCGAAGGGCTCGACATTCCCGAATGCGGGCTGGTGTGCATCCTCGACGCCGACAAGGAAGGCTTCCTGCGCAGCGAAACCTCGCTGGTCCAGACCATCGGCCGCGCCGCGCGCAACGTCGACGGGCGCGTGATCCTCTATGCCGATCGCGTCACCGGCAGCATGGAGCGCGCCATCGCCGAAACCGACCGCCGCCGCGAGAAGCAGCGTGAGTTCAACGAAGTGCACGGCATCACCCCGCAGACGATCAGGCGCGACATCCACAACATCGTGGCCGACACCGCCAGCCGCGACGGCGTGCTGGTGGAGATCGACGCGGAGGGCGCAAACAACCTCGTCGGCCACAATCTGCGTGCCTATATCGAGGATCTGGAGAAGAAGATGCGCGCGGCCGCTGCCGATTTGGAGTTCGAGGAGGCCGGGCGGCTGAGAGACGAGATCCGGCGGCTGGAAGCGGACGAGCTGGGGCTGCCGGATAACGAGAAGAAGGCGCCGCGTGTGGGGCGCTCGGACGCAGGCCGACCCGGTACGCGCAAGACCCGCTATGGCAAGACGCAGCGCAAGTGGGGACAGTAGCGCTTGCAGTTTTTGTTTAAAAGTGCTAGCGACGCTCACACGTTGGAGATTCACAATGGCAACTGCCACAATCCGCAAGGTCGATGACCGCGATTACGCCACCATCGGCGAAATGGCCGAAGAACATGGTCGGTCGATTTCCGAAGAGTTGCGCAGTGTAATCGCTGAGGTCGCCCGCAAGCGTCGGGTCGAAAAACTGCTTGCGGAAATGCACGAATTTCGCAAGCGCAACCCGCTAAAGCTTCCCGATGGGATGACTTCGCTCGACCTGCTGCGCGAAGAGCGCGAGTCCTGGTGATCGTTGTCGATGCCAGCCTGGCGCTCAAGTGGTATCTCGACGAGGCGCTTTCGGATGAGGCGGAAGCTTGGTTCGCCGAGAACGAGGGCCACATCGTTGTCCCGCCTGTCTTCCTGATCGAAGTAACCGGCGCGCTGGTGCGCAGGGCCAATATCGACAGCGAGCTCCGCCGAGCGTCCGAAACGTCGATTGCCCGGTTCGTGGCGCTGTTTGACGAACAGTTGATCAAGGTGGAAAACACCGAGCTGCGTCAAATGGTCCAAGCTGCCAGCCTCGCCCTTGATCTTGGCCATCCGCTCAAGGACTGCATCTACCTCGCGCTGGCGATGGAACTGGGCTGCGACCTGGTGACCTGCGACGCGCGCTTTGCAGCGAAGGCGAAGGTGGTTTGGCCCGGGGTGCGGATGTTGGGCGAGTGAACCCACGCGTCAATCCGGGTACGAGGAAGGAACACTTCGGCAAAACGCAGAGAAAATGCGGGAAATGATGGCGGCCCACGGTGACACGCCAGAGGAAGCCATAGCCGAGGCGCAAGTGGCGATCGAACTGTGGATCGAAACCGCAAAAGAGCGAGGCATCCCCGTCCCCAAGCCACGCTATCGCCCAGCGATTTACGCTGCGGCAAAGGCTGGTGATGGCATGGAAGGTCTATCCATTTGATGCCGCGAACTACCTCGAGACAGAGGAGGACATCCTCTATTATCTTGAGGCTGCAATGGAAGGAAACGACGCAAGGCACATCGCCGGTGCCTTGGGCGATGTCGCGCGTTCGAAAGGTATGGCCGAGGTTGCCCGCGCGGCAGGGGTTGGGCGGCAGGCCCTCTACAAATCGCTTTCCGAGGATGGAAATCCGACACTAGAGACCCTGGTTGGCGTGCTCGGCGCCCTCGGGCTTCAACTGACGGTGCAGAAGCGCGCCGCCTGACCCCTCGCCCTTCGTCGAGCGGCAATGCCGTTCATCCAGCGGCGATTGCGTCGTTCGCGGACGGCGTCAGTCTCCGCCGCAATCGGGGAGACTCACGATGCGTATCGCCTGCACCACCCTTGCCGCCGCCCTCGCGCTCGTTTGCGGGGCAGCCGCTTCGGCCCAACCGGTCGGACACACTTCCCATGCCGAAGCCCCGGCCCCGTTCGCCAGCGCCCTCGCCGCCCCGGATCGCCCCGAGGATGCCCGCGCGCTCGACGAAGGCCGCAAGCCCGCTCAGGTGCTGGCCTTCCTCGGCCTCGAGCCGGGCATGGTCGCGGCCGACCTGCTGACGGGCGAGGGCTACTGGGCCGAGATCATGGGCCATGCGGTCGGGCCGGAGGGGCAGGTCATCGCCTACCAGCCCGAACAGTTCTTCACCGACGACAAGAGCAAGGCCGACTGGGCCGCGCTGCTCGCCCGCGCCCCGCAAGTGCGCGAGGATCGCTATCCCTTCGATGCCTTCGCGCCGCCCGCCAATTCACTCGATTTCGCGATCGTGAATCTGTCCTATCACGACATCTACTGGACCTCGGAACGCTTCAGGATCCCGACCACCGATCCCGACGCCTATGTCCGCGCGCTTTATGCCGGGATGAAGCCGGGCGGGATCGTGGGCGTGATCGACCATGTCGGCGAAGGCAGCGACACGCGCGCGCTGGTCGACAAACTCCACCGGATCGACCCCGCGGTGGTGCGCGCCGATTTCGCGCGCGCGGGCTTCGTGCTCGAGGCCGAAAGCGGTCTGCTCGCCAATCCGGCCGACGATCACACCAAGCTGGTGTTCGATCCGGGCGTGCGCGGCAAGACCGACCGCTTCGTGTTCAGGTTCCGCAAGCCGGGCTGAACCCGGCCTTGCCTTCGCCGCGCACACTGGCATAGGACGGCGCATGAACGCTCGCATCATTGCCACGCTCGCCGCCGGGGCAGCGCTTCTCGCCGTTCCTGCCTTCGCCGGCGAAAAAGGGGCAGCCGACAAGGAAGCTGGCGACAGGCCCGCCGCCGCCGGCTATCAGCCCAACAGCGCCTCGAAGCGTTTCACCGGCACCTTCGGCGGTCGCGCGGTCACCTATACCGCCACCGTTGCCGAACAGGTGCTCAGGGACGACAAGGGCACGCCCAAGGCGGCGATCGTCACCACCGCCTATGTCGCCGAACCGCGCGACCCGCGCCGCCCGGTGACCTTCCTGTTCAACGGCGGACCCGGTTCGGGCTCGCTGTGGCTGCAGATGGGCGCCTTCGGGCCCAAGCGGGTGGCCATACCCTCCGACGCGCGCGACGATGGCGGCCCGCCCTATCCGATCCTCGACAATCCCGATTCGCTGCTCGACGTGACCGACCTCGTGTTCATCGACCCGGTCGGGACCGGGTGGAGCCACGCGATCGGCGATACCGATCCCAAGGATTACTGGGGCATCACGCAGGATGCAAAATCGGTCGCGCAGGTGATCCGCCAGTGGCTGGGCGAAAACGGGCGCTGGAACAGCCCCAAGTTCCTTGGCGGCGAAAGCTACGGCACCACCCGCAGCGCGGCGGTGGTGAACGAACTCGAAGGCGGCTATAACGACGTTGCGCTCAACGGCGTGATCCTGATTTCGACCGTGCTCGATTTCGCTGCCGGGGCCGAAACCGAAGGCGCCGAGCTGGGCTATATCACCACGCTGCCCTCCTTCGCCGCGACCGCGCTCTACCATGGCAAGGTCCCGGGCGATTCCGGCGCCCCTTCGGTCGAACAATTCGTCGAGCAAGCGCGGCAATTCGCCATCGGCCCCTATGCCGCCTTCCTGCTCAAGGGCCAGAAGGCGGGCGCCGGGGAACGCGCGGCGGTGCGGCATGAACTGGCACGGTTTACCGGCCTGTCCGAAACCTTCCTCGAAAACGCCGACCTGCGGGTCAGTTCGGGCCGGTTCTACAAGGAACTGCTGCGCGATCGCGGGCTGAGCGTGGGCCGGCTCGACAGCCGCTATACCGGCAAGGATTACGACAACGCCGGCGAAGTTCCCGACAACGATCCCAGCTTCTACGGCATCGACGGCGGCTATACCGCCGCGGTCAATACCTTCCTGCGCGACGAGATCGGCTACCGGACCGACCGGCAATATGCCACCATCGGCGCGGTGAGCGACTGGGACTGGCGGCTCAAGGGCGGGCGCGACACCGATGCCTATCTCAATGTCGCGCCCTATCTCGGCCGCGCGCTGCGCGAGAATGCGGGCTTGCGGATCCATGTCGCGCAGGGCTGGTACGATTTCGCGACCCCCTTCTTCGCCGCCGAATATGCGCTCGGCCGCACGGGCATCCCGCAGGATCGCATCCGCTTCCATTACTACGACGCGGGCCACATGATGTATGTCCGCGACGAGGATCGGGCCAGGCTTGCGCGCGATATCCGCGACTTCATTCGCGAGCGCTGAGGACAGTTTCGGCCAATGCCTTGAACGCCGTCACGCCTGTGTCATAGCGCGCGCATGGTTCGCGCCATCGCCCTGTTTCCACTCGCCCTGCTGGCCGCATGCAAGCCGCCTGCATCGGACGACTATGTCGAACGCTCGCGCATCGTCTCGCGCACGCAAGGCCCCTCTGAACCGATCGATTCGCCCGATACCACGGGGGCGATCTGGGCCGCCGCGACGCGGCCCGATCGGCTGCTCTACGGCAAGCCGGGCGAACGCCCGCTGCTGGCGATCGAATGCATCGACAAGGCCGGCACGCCGCGCATCGCCTATACCCGCTTCGCCGCAGCCGATCCCCGCGCCAAGGCGATGCTGGCGCTGATCGGCAACGCCAATGTCGCGCGCTTCAGGATCGACGCGGTCGAAAGCAATGGCAGATGGACGTGGCAGGGCTCGGTCGACGCGCGCGAACCGGCGCTCGACGCGCTGACCGGCGACCGCGAGGTCGAGGCGACGGTGCCGGGCGCGGGCAGCGTGATCCTCAATCCCAGCACGCTGCCCGGCGATCTGATCGAACGATGCCGCGCGCTGGCCGCGCCCGAACCCGAAGCTAGCGCGATGCCCGCGCCTTCTGCGCCAGCAGGTCCGGCGTAAGCACCTGCGGCAATTGCTCGGCTTCGCCGCCGGGCGCGTACCACAGGTAGAGCGGAACCCCCGCCGCGCCCTGCTGCGTCAGAATGCGCGAAATTTCCTCGTTCGGCCGGGTCCAGTCGCCGCGCATCGCCACCACGCCCGCGCGCGCGAAGGCGGCTCGCGTCTCATCGCGCTCGATCGCGACGCTTTCGTTGACCTTGCAGGTGACGCACCAGTCGGCGGTGAACCAGAGAAACACCGGCTTGCCCGATGCGCGCGCGCTGGCCAGCGCGGCCTCGCTGAACGGCACCGGATCGAGCAGGCTTTCGCTGGCCTGCGCAGGCGACTGCGGTTGCGGCAGCAGCACCAGCCCCAGCGCCACGGCACCGGCCAGCGCGGCGAGCATCGGACCGCCCCTGCCCCTGCGTTGCAGCCGTCCGGCGAAAACCAGCCATACCACCACCACCGCGCCCATCAGCACGGCGATGAACAGGAAATTCGCGCCGCCGATGCGCCAGATCAGCCAGGCCAGCGCCAGCGCGGTCAGCCCCATCGGCAGCGCCATCCAGCGGCGGAACCGCTCCATCCACGCGCCCGGTTTGGGCAAGCGTGCACGAAGCGCGGGAACGAAGCCGACCAGCAGGAAGGGCAGCGCCAGCCCGATGCCCAGCGCCACGAAGACCAGCGCCGCGTCGAGCGGGGGGATGACCAGCGCCGCGCCCAGCGCCAGCGCCATGAACGGCCCGGTGCAGGGCGTCGCGACGAAAGCCGCCAGCAGGCCGGTGGCGAAAGAGCCGCCGCGCGACGGCCTGCCGCCCGAAATCGCCACGCCCGGCAGTTCGAAGGCGCCGAGGAAATTGGCGGTGATCGCCAGCGCCAGCAGGAACAGGCCGACCACCACCACCGGGTTCTGCAGCTGGAAGGCCCAGCCGACCTGCTCGCCCGCCGCGCGCAGCAGCAGGATCGCCCCGCCCAGCGCGGCGCAGGCGAGCACCACGCCCGCGGTATAGGCCAGCGCATCGGCGCGCGCCGCGTGTTCGCTACCGCCCGCCCTGGCCAGCGCCAGCGCCTTGAGGCTGAGGATCGGGAAGACGCAGGGCATGACGTTGAGCAGCAGCCCGCCCGCCAGCGCCGCGAGCAGCAGCTGCCACAGCGCCGGGGTCATCGCATTGCCCATCGGGCGAACGCCTTCGAGCGGGACCTCGCCCGGCACGGCTTCGAAGCTGGTCCCGTGGCCGGTCCCGAAATCGAGGATGCCCGTAATTTGCTCGGGGCGCGGCAGCGGCATCAGGCCTGCGTCCGGCGGCACGGGGATGGTGGCGAGCGGGATTTCCGCGACCAGCAAATCGCCCTGCCGACGGAAGGTCTGGCGCGCGATATAGATGGGTTTCTGCAACCCGCCGATCTCTCCGCTGCCAAGGAAGACGTGTGGTTCGCCCAATTGGCTGGCGGCGGGCAGCGGGATGCCGATGCGCAAGGAGTCGCCCGAAAATTCGAACCCGGCCGCACTGCCCAGCGGCGGGACGATCCGGCTGCGCCAGCCGTCGAAGCGCGGGTCCTTCGCCGCGCGCGCCGGGTCGAGCGCCAGCTCTGCCACCTGCGGCACGCAGATCGTATCGGTGCAGGCAAGATAGCGCACGGTCAGCCGGATCGGCGCACCGGGCACGGCCGCGCCCTTGGGCACCGCAACCGGCACCAGCACCGCGTGCGCCCCTTCATAGACATGGTTCATCAGCCCGCCGATCACCAGCCGCCGGGGCAGCGGATAGAGCGGCGCGCCCGCGACCCAGCCCCGGGGCAGGGTCCAGGCGAGTTCCATGCCCAGTCCGGCATCGCCCGGGTTCGACCAATAGCCATGCCATTCGGGGCTGCGCGGGGTGAAATGCAGCGCCAGCGTCCATTCGCCGCCCGCCCTTGGCGCGCCATCGGCGACCAGTTCGACCGCGATGTCGTTGGGCCCGCCCGGTTGCGATTGCGCCGCCGCCACGGCCGGCCACAGCGCGGCCAGAGCCAGAATCATGGCGGCCATGACCGCGCGCAACCCGTTCATTGTCCTTGCCTCGCTCATACTCGCGCCTCTAGGGCCATGCCAGGCTATTCGCAACGAGGCGGACAAGGTGACAAAGGCAGACGAGACGCGCGACCTGCTGATCCTGGGCGGCGGGCTGGTGGGCATGACGCTGGCGCTGGCCGCGGCGGGGAAAGGCCTGTCGAGCCATGTGGTCGACCGTGCCGACCCGGCCGAGCTGACCGCCGAGGGGTTCGACGGTCGCGCCTCGGCCATTTCGACCGCAAGCTGGCGGCTGTTCCGCAACATCGGGCTCGAAGCCGCGCTCGATCCGCATGGCTGCGACATTTCGGCGATCGCGGTGCTCGACCAGATGAAGCCCGGCCGGCTCGACTTCCGCCCCGAACCGCATGAAGGCTCGCTTGGCCGGATGTTCGCCAACCGCCAGCTGCGTCTCGCGCTGTTCGAGGCCGCGGCGCGCGAGCCGCTGATCGCCTGGCACGCCCCGGTCAGCGTGGTGGAGCGCCAGCGCGACGCTTTCGGCGTTTCGGCCAGGCTGGCCGATGGCACCGTGCTCAGGGCCGCGCTGATGGTCGGCGCCGAAGGGCGCGGCTCGCCCTCGCGCGAGGAGGCCGGGTTCAAGATGGCGCGCTGGGATTACAGCCACCGCGCGATGATCGTCGGGCTCGACCATGCGAAGCCGCACGACAATGTCGCCTGGGAAATCTTCTATCCCGACGGCCCCTTCGCGCTGCTGCCGATGCTCGACGGGCCCCAAGGCCAGCACCGCAGCGCGCTGGTGTGGACCGTGAACGAAAAGGATGCGGCGGGCGTGGTCAAGCTGTCCGACCGCGCCTTCCTCGCCGAAGTGCGCAAGCGCATGGGCGACCTGCTTGGCGAGCTTGCGCTCAACAGCCCGCGCTCGGCCTATCCGCTCACCTTCCAGCACACCGCGCGGATCGTCGATGAGCGGCTGGCGCTGGTCGGCGATAGCGCGCACGGGATGCACCCGATCGCGGGACAAGGCCTCAATTTGGGCCTGCGCGATGTCGGCGCGCTGGTCGAGGTGCTCGACGAGGCGCTGCGGCTCGGGCTCGATCCCGGCGATGCGCAGGTGCTGAAACAATACGAGGAGTGGCGCGCGCTCGACGCGCTGATGGTGATGAGCGCGACCGACGGGCTGACGCGGCTGTTCGGCGTGCCCGGACGGGCGGCGAGCGCGGTGCGGCGGCTGGGCATGGCGGGGGTCCAGCGCTCGGGCTGGCTCAAGCGTTTCTTCATGGACGAGGCGCGCGGCGTGTCGGGCAGGCTGCCCGAACTGCTGAAGGCCTGATGGCCTGAAGGCCTAGGGCGTGAGCTCCTCAGCCGGGCCGGGCTGCTCGATCCGCTCGCCCGCGCCATCGCGCAGCAGGCGTGGCTCGAGCACGGCGGATGTCTCGATCCGGTCGAGCGCCTTCTGCATCGCGGCATAGCGTTCGGCATCGCGGATCCAGCCCGCGGCATTGACCGCGCCGGGAAGCGCGCGCACTTCGGCGATCGCGGCCTCGGTCCGCCCGCTTTCGAGGAACAGCCGCGCGCGGTCGAGCCGCTTTTGCGGCTGCGGCGAGGGCGCGCTTTCGCTGCGGATCACGAACAGCTGCGACAGTTCATGCCCGATCCGGGCAAAGCTGCCCTGGTCCGATGGCCTAGCCAGGCGCGGCGCAAGCCCTTCGAGCCGCGCGATCAGCTGATCGAGCGTCACCGGGTTGCGGCTGGCGCGGATCAGCGTGTCGACCGCATTGGGCATGGCATCGCCGAAACGCAGCCGCAACTGGTCGGCGAGGAAGCCGAGTTCGGCCCCCTTCTCCAGCGCGCGCCGGGTGGCGAAGGCGATCAGCAGGCCTTCGGCCCGCGCGGCATTGCCCGCCGCGGCCTGCGCCTGCAGGTCGAGCCGGGTGAGCCGCTGTTCCGCCGCCGCCAGCCGCTGATCGAGGCCGCCTTGCTGCTCCTCAACCCGCGCGACCGCCTGCTGCGCCGCCTTGCTGGCGGTTGCGCTGGGGGTCGGGTCGGGCGCGATCGGTATGGTGGAGGCGGCAGGCCGGGGACCATCGGCAACCGCGGTCGGGGCGGCGGCATCGGTCAGGCGATAGACCGCATAGCCGACCACTGCGCCGCCGAGCACGAAGGCCCCGGCAAAGGCCACGAGCAGGGGCCTGGCCGACGAGCGCTTGCTGCTGGTGAATTCGTTCATCGATGTCCATTCTGCGACCCGTGCAACCCGCCATGCGGCGCTTGCTTTCCCATGCGCGGGGTCTGGCACAAAGCTGTGGCCAAGGCCAGCACCTCGCTATCGTCGGGAGCGATGGCGATGTGGATGGAATGCCATCCCTGCCCCGCCGCTTCGGCGACATGCGGACCGATGACGGCAAGCGCGATGGACGACCGTTCGATGCCCAGCCGCGCGCATTCCGCGGCAAAGTGCCGCGCCGCAGCGGCCGAGTGGAGCGCGACCACCCCGCCCGCTGCAAGCGGCTGCACCTCGTCGGCAGGCAGCGCCCGCGCGACCGCGCGATAGACCACGCGTGTCTCGATAGCGATGCCCTGCGGCGCGATGAGCGCGACGCGTTCCTCGCCCGCCAGCCGCAACAGGCGCATTTCGCATCCGGCGAGATCATCGAGCAGCGGCTGGAGCCCGCCGCGCCCGGTCAGCGTCACGGCGAAGCCCGCCGCGCGCGCCGCATCGGCGGTCGCTTCGCCCACCGCAAGGACGGGCAAGCCGTGCAGGCCTTCGAGCCCTTCCCCGCCGTGACGCAACACATTGGCGCTGCCGACCAGCAGGCCGTCATAGTCCTGGGGACCGGGCACGTCCCATGCGACCGGTTCGATCGTGAACAGCGGGGCGCCCCGCACGGTGAGGCCCATCGCGCGGGCCGCCCGTGCCGTGCCGTGCCAGCCGGGTTCGGGCCGGAAGAGGAACAGCGGGGTCACGCCGCCCCGTCGAACAGCGCGCGAACTTCGCCCGGCGCGGCAGCGATCAGGCGCGCGGCCAGCGCCAGCGGTGCCTCCCCGTCGTCCGAGGCAAAGCGCGCCTCGTCGGCCACGCGGACCGCGCCATCCGCGCTGAAGATCGCCGCGCGCAAGTGGATTTCCGCGCCCGTGGTGACGCTCAACGCGGCAATCGGGCTGCTGCACCCACCGCCGAGCCCTTCGAGCAGGCGGCGTTCGGCCAGCACTTCGGCGCGGCTCGGCGCATGGTCGATCGCGGCGAGCAGATCGCGCAGGCGCGCATCGCCGCTGCGGCATTCGATCCCGATCGCCGCCTGCGCCGGGGCCGGCAGCCAGCCCTGCGGATCGAGCCGCACGCCCACCGCATCCTCGCCCAGCCGGTCGAGCCCGGCTGAAGCGAGGAAGGTCGCATCCACCGCGCCCGCATCGAGCTTGGCCATGCGCGTCGCGACATTGCCACGGATGCCGACAATGGTGAGATCGGGCCGCAGGTTGAGCAGTTGTGCCGCGCGGCGCGGTGCGCTGGTGCCGACCCTGGCCCCTTGGGGAATCTCCGCGATCGAACCTGCACCCAGCAGGCGGTCGGCCTTGTCCGCGCGCGGCAATATGGCGCCGATCGCGATCGCGGCGGGGCGCAGCGTCTCGACATCCTTCATCGAATGCACCGCCGCATCGATCCGCCCGTCGATGAGCCACCGATCCAGTTCGCGCGTCCACAGCGCCTTGCCGCCGATTTCCGCCAGCGGACGGTCGAGCACCTGGTCGCCGCTCGCCACCAGCGGAACCAGTTCGACGCGCGATTCGTCCCAGCCATGCGCCGCGCACAGGCGCGCGCGGGCTTCTTGCGCCTGCACCATGGCAAGCGGCGAACGACGGGTTCCGAGGCGGATCAATGGGAAGGTCGGCATAGCGTTTTCTTGCCCTAGCGGGCAGGCACGCTAAGGGAAAGCGCGATGGCTCTTGTGCTCGGCATAGAAAGTTCGTGCGATGAAACCGCCGCCGCGCTGGTCGATTCCGACCGCCGCATCGTGGCGCAGCGGATCGCCTCGCAGGATGCGGAGCACGCCCCCTATGGCGGGGTGGTGCCCGAAATCGCCGCGCGCGCGCATGCCGAACGGCTGGCCCCGATGATCGCGGGCGTGCTCGACGATGCCGGGGTCACGCTGGGGAATTGCGACGCGATCGCGGCGACCGCCGGGCCCGGCCTGATCGGCGGGGTGATGGTCGGGCTGGTCAGCGCCAAGGCGCTCGCCATGGCCGGCGATGTGCCGCTGATCGCGATCAACCACCTCGAAGGCCATGCGCTGAGCCCGCGGCTGGCCGATGCGACCATCGCCTTTCCCTATGCGCTGCTGCTGGTTTCGGGCGGGCATTGCCAGATCCTGCGGGTCGACGGCGTGGGACGGTACAGGCGGCTCGCCACCACCATCGACGATGCGCTGGGCGAGGCGTTCGACAAGACCGCCAAGATCCTCGGCCTCGGCTTCCCCGGCGGCCCTGCGGTCGAGCGCGCCGCGCGCGGCGGCGATGCCGGGGCGGTTCCGCTGCCGCGCCCGATGGTCGGCAGCGGCGAGCCGCATTTCTCCTTCGCCGGGCTCAAGAGCGCGGTGCTGCGCGCGCAGGAAAGCGGCCGCTACGCGGTGGCCGACATCGCCGCGAGCTTCCAGCAGGCGACGATCGATTGCGTGGTCGACCGGCTGCGCATCGCGCTGGCCGCGATGGACGGGGTCGATACGCTGGTGGTTGCCGGCGGCGTCGCCGCCAATGCCGGGGTGCGCGCCGCGCTGGAGCGGGTGGCCGCCGACCATGGCATGCGTTTCGCCGCGCCGCCGCCGCCGCTGTGCACCGACAATGCCGCGATGATCGCCTGGGCCGGGATCGAACGGCTTGGCCTTGCAGGGTTCATGGCGGACCCGCTCGACATTTCGGCGCGGCCGCGCTGGCCGCTCGATCCCGGCGCGGAGCCGGTGCGCGGCGCGGGGGTCAAGGCATGAGCCGCGTGGGCGTTCTTGGCGCCGGTGCCTGGGGCACCGCGCTGGCGCAGATGCTGGCGGGCGACGGGCGCGAGGTGCTGATCTGGGCGCGCGAGGCCGAACTGGTCGACGAGATCAATGCCCGCCACACCAACAGCCTGTTCCTCGCTTCCGTGCAACTGGCCCCGACCATCCGCGCCACCGGCGATCTTGCCGACATGGCCGCGCTCGACGTGCTGCTGGTGGTCACGCCCGCGCAGCACACCGGCAGCGTGCTCGGTGCCATGCCCTCGCACCCGCGCGACCTGGTGCTGTGTTCAAAGGGCATCGAGGCGGGCAGCGGCAGGGCCATGCACGAGGTCGCCAGCGAGGCGGCGCGCGGCAGCGCGATCGCGGTCCTGTCGGGCCCCACCTTCGCGCATGAGGTGGCCGCAGGGCTGCCCACCGCGGTCACGCTCGCCTGCGGCGGGGGAGTGGTGCAGTGGGAACGGCTCAAGCCGGTGATCGCGCGGCCCGCCTTCCGCCCCTATTATTCCGACGATGTCACCGGGGCGGAAATCGGCGGGGCGGTGAAGAACGTGCTCGCCATCGCCTGCGGCGTGGTCGACGGGCTGGGGCTGGGCCAGAACGCGCGCGCCGCGCTGATCGCGCGCGGCTATGCCGAAATGCTGCGCTTCGGCGAAGCGCTGGGCGCGCGGCCCGAAACGCTGGCCGGGCTGTGCGGCCTGGGCGATCTGGTGCTGACCTGCTCCTCCACCTCGAGCCGCAATTTCTCGCTCGGCAAGGCGCTGGGCGAAGGCAAGTCGGCCAGCGAGCTGATGGCCGACCGGCGGACCGTGGCCGAAGGCGCGCATACCGCGCCGGTGCTGGTCGAACTGGCCGCGCGCCACGGTGTCGCCATGCCGATCGTCGGCGCGGTCAACGGCCTCATCGCGGGCGACGACCCGCGCCGGGTGGTCTCCGCGCTGCTCGCGCGGCCGCTGCGCGCCGAACAGGAAAGCGCCGGATGACCTCGGCCCCGTCCGACGAGGACCTCACCGCGCTCGCCAGGGGCGGGCGGCAGAATTTCGTCGGCTTCCTGCTGCGGCTGCTGGCGCGCCTGCCCTTCCTGTTCATCGCCGGCCGCCTTTACGGGCCCGAGGCGCTGGGTCGCTTCGCCTCGGCGCTGGTGGTGGTCGAACTGGTCGCGCTGATGTGCGCCATGGGCGAGAAACGCGGACTCGCGCAGCGGCTGGCCGACGGCGAGGACAAGCATCCCGCGAACCTCGTCTATGACGGGATGCTGCTGACAGTCGTTTTCGCCGGCATCGCCGCCGCCGCCTTGTGGCTGGTTCCCGCCCCGCTGTTTCCGAGCGGGCACTATACCGAACTCGACCGGCTGATCGTGATCGCGATCCCCGGCTATGCGCTGACCGAGATCGTGCTCGCCGCGCAGGCTTACAGATACGACATCGCCACGAGCGTGCGCGCCCGCGCGGTGGTCGAGCCGTGGGCGATCTCGATCATGGCCGGTGTGTTCTGGCTGGCCCCGGCGACCGGGGAATCGGGGCTCGCCCTGTCCTATCTCGTTTCGATCTATGCCGGACTGGCGACCGGCCTGTGGTCGTTCTTCCGCTGTTACGGCGCGCCGCAGGACTGGGTCCCGCATCCGGGCGAGATGGCGCGGATGACCGCGCGCGCGCTGCCGCTGGCGACCGCCGATGCCATCGAATGGGGGACGCGGCGGCTCGACATCTTCGTGCTCGGCCTGTTCGCGGCGCCGAGCGCGGTCGGGGTCTATTACATCGCGCAACAGGTCGCGAGCCTGCCGCAGAAGCTCAAGACCAGCTTCGAGCCGATCCTGGGCCCCGTCATCACCAAGAACCTCAAGACCAGGAATTACGAGGCGATCGCGAAACAGGTGTCGCAGGTCGGCTTCTGGATCATCGCCATGCAGGCGGGAATCGCGCTGGCGCTCGGCGTGCCGGGCGAAGGCGTGATGGGGCTCGTCGGACCGGAATTCGTCGACGGCACCGGTGCGCTGGCCTTTCTGCTGGTGGCCGAAGTGGTCGCGGCGACCGCGGTCGTGTCCGAAGCGGTGCTGATCTACATCGCGCGGGTGCGCAACTTGTGGATCTCGACCGGCACCATCATGCTGCAGGGCGTGCTGACCGTGGCCCTGATCAAGGCGATGGTCCTGGGCGGCTATGGCGAACCGTTCAAGGCCGCCGCCGCCGCGATCGCGCTGGCGCTGGCGCTGGGCACCGCCAGCCTGATCAAGGCGGTGCTGCTCTCGCGCATCCTTGGCCATGCGATCAACAACTTCCGCTGGGCGCTGGTCTATGCCGCCGCGCCTGCCGTGGTCGTCGGCTTTCTCGCCACCAACCTGCCCGAATGGGCCGAACTGGCCTTCGGCGTTCCGGCGATCCTCCTCGTCTACGGCTGGGTCATCTGGACCCGCGGCTTCGGGCCCGAGGACCGGGTGCTGTTCCGCCGCAACATCGACAAGCGCGACCCGGTGGGGGGCTGACATTCCCCAAGCGGCAGGGTGCGTTGGAATGGTTTCGAGGCGGTTGGTGTAGATCGCGGGGGGCGCCGGACCAGCAAGCTTGGCAGGCGGGGCGCCGCACGGCTAAGAGCCGCTCCATGCGGATACGTCCCGTCCCTGCCATCCTTGCCGGTGCCGTGCTGGTCGCCGCGTCGGGCTATGCCATCGCGCTGCCGACCGCGGCCGGCTTCATCGAGCCGCTGGCGCGGCAGGCGCAGGCCGCCATTGCCGGTGAAGGCGGACACGGCGTCAGCGCGCGCTTCGCCACTTCCACCGGCGCGCCTTCGCGCCATCCGGTACTGGTCGGCGGCGGGAACCTGTCCGAAGCGACCCGCGCGCGCGTGGCGCAGGCGGTTGCTGCCGTCCCGGGCGTCGGCGGCGTGTTTTGGCGCAACGGATCGATACGCGCCGGCAGCGGCCAGGATCGCTACGAGCCGCTCCATTGCCAGGACGATGTCGAAGGCCTGCTGCGCAGCCGCTCGATCCGCTTCGAGGAAGGTTCGAACCGCATGCTTCCGGCCAGCGAGCTCCTGCTCGACGAGGTGGCCGATGCGCTGCGCCCGTGCCTGGGCGCGATCATCTCGATCACCGGGCACACCGACAATTCGGGCACCGAGCCGGGCAATACCGCGCTGAGCATGCAGCGCGCCCAGGCGGTGCGCGAGGCGCTGGTGCGGCGCGGCATCCCGCGCGACGGCCTGCGCGCGAAAGGGGTCGGTCCGGCCAGGCCCGCCGAAGGCTTGACGCCCGAGGATCCGGCCAATCGCCGTATCGAATTCGCCGTGATCCGGACCGGACCGCTCACCCCCACCCCCGTCGACACGCCGGGAGCGCACTGAGATGCCGGTGTGGTTCGAACTGGCGGTGACCATGCTCGCCGCCTATGGCGCGGGGATCGCGATCGGCTGGGGCCTGTGGGGCCGCAAGGGCGCGGACACGAGACGAGACGACACGAGGGGATAGCGAATGACTCAATTGCTCCAGACCTATTGGCCCGCGCTGGCAATCGCCCTGGCGCTGGGCCTGGTGATGGCCTGGTATCTCTTCACCGCCACGCGCCGCACCCGTGTGGCCGGGACGGTCAGGGACGTGCTCGACGAGGGCGCCGCGCCCGCCGAACGCAACCGCGCGCTGATCGACAGCGCGCCGGCCGCGACGCGCGATCCCGCGCCCGCCGCGCCTGCACAATCGGGCGGCGACGACCTCACCCGGATCAAGGGCCTCGGCCCCAGGATCGCCGCGCTGCTGGGCGAGCTTGGCGTCACCCGCCTTGCCGATGTGGCCGCCTGGGACGAGGCCGCGATCGAGCGCGTCGATGCCCGGCTCGGCCGCTTCCGGGGACGCATCCGCCGCGACGACTGGGTCGGCCAGGCAAAACTGCTCACCTCGGGCGACGAAGCCGGCTTTGCGGACAGATACGGACGCCTCGACTAGAGCGCTTGCCGGCTTTGATTGCATCAAAGTCGGCACTATAGGTTCTTGTTTTACCGTGATTTCCGGGCCGCCGGATGATTCCCTCTGGTTCGAAATCACTCTAGCGCAGGACGCTTTCGCCGGCCCCCATGGTGGTATAGCCTGAGCGCATGGGAAAGCTGGCCAGCTTCTTCGCGCTCGATTGGGCGGACCGCCATGCGACGGTCGAGGCATTGTGCGACCTTGCGCTGGCACAGCTGCGCCTGCGCATGGTCGCGCCGCGCCGCTGGCGCTCGCACTTCGGCCCGGTCGCGGCGGGTGATGATTCGTCCCCTCTCGCACCCGACCTGATCGAACCGGTGCGCCGCGTCAGGCTCGCGGTGGCGCGCGCGGCGCGCAATCTGCCGACCGATCCGATTTGCCTGCCCCAGGCGCTCGCGGCGCGGCAGATGCTGGCGCGGCGCGGGATCGTTTCATCGCTGTTCATCGGCACGCAGCGCGACGCGGCGGGCGTTTTGCGTTTCCACGCCTGGCTCAAGGTCGGTCCCGAATGGGTCACCGGCCTGTGCGACGAGACCCGCTATACGCTGCTGGTTCCCGGCGCGCCCGAGCCCGCCTGACGCCCCCTTGCGGAGCGGGCGCAAGCCTGCCAGTGCGAAACCGGTAACAGAGGAGACCGCATGGCCGGCATGGTGCCTTTCGGCTGGGATGACCCGTTCAATCTCGACGAACAGCTGACCGGGGAAGAGCGGATGATCCGCGACGCCGCGCACGCCTTTGCCCAGGGCGAACTGCAACCGCGCGTGATCGAAGGATTTTCCAGGGAGATCGACGCCCCCGACCTGTTCCCGATGATGGGCGAGGCCGGGCTGCTGGGTGCGACGATCCCGCCCGAATACGGCGGCGCGGGCGCATCCTATGTCGCCTATGGGCTGATTGCGCGCGAGATCGAACGGGTCGATTCGGGCTATCGCTCGATGGCTTCGGTCCAGTCGAGCCTGGTGATGTTCCCGATCTATGCATACGGTTCGCAAGACCAGCGGCGCAAATACCTGCCCGGCCTTGCCAGCGGCAGGCTGATCGGCTGCTTCGGCCTGACCGAACCCGATGCCGGATCGGACCCCGCCGGGATGAAGACCGTCGCGAAGCAGGACGGCGACGGATACGTCATCTCGGGCTCCAAGACCTGGATTTCGAATGCCCCCTTCGCCGATGTCTTCGTGGTCTGGGCGAAAAGCGAGGCGCATGGCGGCGGCATTCGCGGCTTCGTGCTCGACAAGGGCATGAAGGGCCTCAGCGCCCCCAAGATCGAAGGCAAGCTGTCGCTGCGCGCCTCGACCACCGGCATGATCGTGATGGACGAGGTAAGGGTCGGCGCCGATGCCCTGCTGCCCGGGGTGCAGGGGCTGAAAGGTCCCTTCGGCTGCCTCAACCGCGCGCGTTACGGCATCAGCTGGGGCGCGATGGGGGCGGCCGAATTCTGCATGCACGCCGCGCGCCAGTACGGCCTCGACCGTCACCAGTTCGGCGTGCCGCTGGCATCGAAGCAGCTCTACCAGCTCAAGCTGGCCGACATGATGACCGAGATTTCGCTCGGCCTGCAAGGCTCGCTGCGCGTCGGCCGGCTGATGGACGAGGGCAGGTTCGCGCCCGAGATGATCAGCATCGTCAAGCGCAACAATGTCGGCAAGGCGCTCGATATCGCGCGCAAGGCGCGCGACATGCACGGCGGCAACGGCATTTCGGAGGAATATCAGGTGATCCGCCACATGGTGAACCTCGAGACGGTCAACACCTATGAAGGCACGCATGACGTCCATGCGCTGATCCTGGGCCGGGCCATCACGGGAATCGCCGCATTCTGATGCAGGGGGCGCGGCCGGACCTGTCCTACCCGGCGCAAATATGCGACGCTGGCGGGATGTCCGGTCTCGCCTTGCCATCTCCACGTCCCACTTTTCGGCGCGAGCATGGGCGGCGGTGTTTTTATCGCCAGGACCGTGTTCCATGTGTTCCATCGAGCAGGGAAACCATGGGCAATTCCTATAATCGTCCTACACAGGGAGTGATGGCGGCATGATGCGCCTGTTCGCCTATTTCCGCAGTTCGACCAGCTATCGCCTGCGCATCGCGCTGAACCTCAAGCGGCTGGATTACGAGGTGATCCCGGTGGATTTGCGCACCGACGGGCAGAAGGCCCCCGAATTCCTCGCGCGCAATCCCTTTGGCGGGGTGCCGATGCTCGAGGCCGACGGGCGCGACCGGGCGCAGTCGATGGCGATCCTCGAATGGCTCGACGAAGCCTATCCCGAATATCCCCTGCTCCCCGCCGCGATCGAGGATCGCTATACGGTGCGCGAACTGGCCTATGCCATCGCGACCGAGATCCACGCGCTCAACAATCTCCAGGTGCTCAGGCACCTGCGCGGCCAGTTGGGCCACTCCGAAGCGGACACCGATGAGTGGTACCGCCACTGGCTCGCACGCACGCTCGATCCGGTGGAGGCAAGGCTCGCCGCCCTCGGCACGGGCGACTTTCTGATGGGGTGCCCCGGCCTGTTCGAGATCGTCCTGCTCCCGCAGCTGTTCAACGCGCGCAAGCTCGCCTTCGACCTCTCGGCGCATCCGCACATCACCCGGATCGAGGCCGCCTGCCTCGCGCGCGAAGAGTTCCGGCGCGCGCATCCCGACAACCAGATCGACAGCCCCGACTACAGGGGACCGCAAGGAGGATAGAGGCCATGAAACTCGCCACGCTCGACAATGGCACCCGCGACGGCAGGCTGGTGGTCGTCTCGCACGATCTGACGCGCTGCTGCGCCGCGGGCTATGTCGCCCCGACGCTGCAATATGCGCTCGACAACTGGGAGCGCGTGGCGCCGCAGCTCGAGGCGCTCTATCGCGACGTCGAACACCAGGCGGTGCCCTGCGAACGGTTCCACGAGCGCGAGGCGCTGTCGCCGCTGCCGCGCGCCTATCAGTGGGCCGACGGTTCGGCCTATATCAACCACGTCGAACTGGTACGAAAGGCGCGCGGTTCGAGCGTGCCCGAAAGCTTCTATCACGACCCGCTGATGTACCAGGGCGGCAGCGACGGCTTCCTTGCCCCGCGCGCGGACATTCCGCTGGGCGATGTCGCCTGGGGCTGCGACATGGAGGGCGAGGTCGCGGTGATTACCGACGACGTGCCGATGGGCGTCGGCGCCGAGGATGCGGCGCGGCACATCAAGCTGGTGATGCTGGTCAACGACGTATCGCTGCGCGGGCTGATCCCCGACGAGCTGGCCAAGGGCTTCGGCTTCTTCCAGTCCAAGCCGGCCAGCGCCTTCAGCCCCGTGGCGGTCACGCCCGACGAGCTGGGCGACGACTGGCACGGCAGCCTCGTCCACCTGCCGCTGATGGTCGATCTCAACGGCGAAGCCTTCGGGCGCGCCAACGCGGGCGTGGATGCGACCTTCAACCTTGCCCAGCTGGTCGCCCATGCGGCCAGGACGCGGCGCCTGTGCGCAGGCACGATCATCGGTTCGGGCACGGTCTCCAATCAGGGTCCCAATGGCGATCCGGGCAAACCGGTTGCCGAAGGCGGGCTGGGCTACAGCTGCATCGCCGAAATCCGCATGATCGAAACCATCGCCTGCGGCCAGCCGAGCACGCGCTTCATGCAGCCGGGCGATGTGGTGCGGATCGAGATGAAGGACGCGCACCACCATTCGATCTTCGGCGCGATCGAACAGAAAATCGTCCAGGCCTGACCATGGCGGGCCCGGTCGCCGGCAAGCGCATCGGGCTGCTGTCCGCCTGGGCCAGCCGCGCCAATGGCGGGGTGTTCGAGGCGGTGGTGGCGCAAGCCGCCATGCTGCGCGAACTGGGCGCGCAGCCGGTGGTGCTGGCGGCCGGGGACGAGCATCACGCACAGGATCGCTGGCGGCTCGACCGCTGCGAGGTGGTGGTGGTTCCGGCGATCGGCCCGCGCGCGCTGGCCTATGCCCCGCACATGGCGCGGGCGCTCGACGAGGCCAGGCTCGATCTGCTGCATCTCCACGGCATCTGGCAATATCCCACGCACGCGGCAGGCGCCTGGGCGCGGCGCTGGCACCGCCCGCTGGTAATCAGCCCGCACGGCATGTTCGCCGAATGGATCACCGCGCGCAATCGCTGGAAGAAAACCCTCGCGCGCCTGGCGTGGGAGCGGCGCAGCTGGGCCAGCGCCAGCCTGGTCCACGCGCTGACCGCTGCCGAACAGGCCGACATCGCCCGCGAAATGCCCGCCGCCCCCTGCGCGATCGTCCCCAATGCCGCGCCCACGCCGGCCCCCGTTTCCGACGCCGCACGCCCGCCGCACGCGCTCTATCTCGGCCGGATCCACCCGAAGAAGAACCTGCCCGCGCTGATCGCCGGCTGGCGCCTGGCCCGCCCGCATCTGCCCGCCAATGCGCAGCTCACCATCGCCGGCTGGGGCGACGATGAGGGGATTGCCCAGCTCGAGGCGGCGATGGCCGGTGGCGATCCTTCGATCGCCTTCGTCGGCACCGCCTTCGGATCGCAGAAAGCGGCGCTGTTCGACATCGCCCGCTTCCTCGTGCTTCCCTCGCTCAGCGAAGGGCTGCCGATGGCGGTGCTCGAGGCCTGGGCCAGCGGCACGCCGACGATCATGTCGCAGCATTGCCAGCTGCCCGAAGGCTTTGCGGCCGGGGCAGCGATCGATTGCGGGACCGGCGCCGAAACCATCGCCGCGGCGCTGCGCGACGGCTTCGGCCGCAGCGACGAGGCGTGGCAGGCGATGGCCGATGCGGCGCGCGACCTGGCCCGTGCCCGCTTTGGCCGGGACACGATCGCGCGGCGCTGGGAGGCGCTCTATGCCAGCCTGCTCAGCGGATGACCGGCGCGAGTTCGAGGCTGTCGATCACCACCCGCCCCACGCCTGGCCGCAGCCACAGGCCGAGCAGTTGGTTGTCGCAGGCCGGCGCGGTGAGTTCGAGACCCTGTCGGTCGATCCGTTCGCGCGTGGCGCGCGGGCGTTCGGGCACGCCGCAACCGACCGCCGCCATCAGCCGCTCGCCCCCCGGCCCGTCGACCTTCGCCTTGAGCATGTGCGCACCGGCGTCGAGCGCAACCGGCTGCGCCAGCACCGGGCGGGTCACGCTGGCCCGGTTCTCCAGCTCGATCCGTGCGCGTTCGCCCGCCAGGCGGGTGACGCGCACATCGCCGGTGTTGTACCGGCGCCAGCCCAGCACTCCCGCCTCCCCGTCGCCGAACAGCAGGAACTGCGGGTCGACCAGCAGCCCGCCGCGCGCGACCCGGTCGCAATGCCGTGCGGCAAGCGCCTCCGCTTCGCGCCGGAAGTTGTGCTGCGCCAGTTCGCCGATCATCGGCAGGGTCGCCGCGCAGCCCAGCCGGCCAAGCCCGTTGTCCGCCCGCGCAAGAAAGTTGCCCCTCGCGCGCAGCGTATCGGTATCGGTCCCCGGCGCGCGCAGATAGATGGCGGCCCAGCGCGGATTGCGCGCAAGCCGCTCGCCCAGCGCGCGCCGGCCGGCCTCGCTCTGTTCGAGCAGCGAGAAATAGGTCTGCGCCACCGCGGCATCGCTGCGCGCCGAACGCAGCAGCGCATCGAGTTCGAAGGCGGCCTGTTCGAAATCCCCGCGATCCACGCTGCTCGAGAGGAAATAGATCTGCGTCAGCGGTTCACGCCGGCCCAACCGGCGGGATATGGCGAAACCGCGGTGGGCCCCGGCACCGTCACCCGCCAGCAAGCGCGCGCTCGCCAAGAAGGCCAGCCCGCGCGCATCGAGCGGGTCGCGCAACACCGCCGCCCGCGCCGCCCGCGTCGCCCCGGCATAGTCTTGCGCGCTCAGCGCCGCGGCTGCGCGGCGCTTGGCCGCACCGACCTGCATGGCGGCAGGCACGAAGCGTTCGAACGACCCGCGCGTTTCGCTCATCCGATCAAAGCCCGAGACCAGCACCAGCACAGAAAAGAGCGCGATGGCGAGCAGCGCGATGGCAAAGCCCGCGCCGCTGCGCGCGCGTGACCCGCTCATGCCTCGCTACGCCGCTCGCCCGAGGCGTATTGGTAATAGTCGTAGCCGTAATAGGCCGAATAGCGGTTGCCCGATTTGGTCGGATCGAACTTGGCCAGCACGGCACCCAGCAGCACCGGCTTCATCGAGCGCAGGCGCCGCAGCGCGGCCTTGAGCGAACCGCTGCGCCCGCGTTCCGCCTCGACCACGAACACAGTCCCGTCGGCGATCGCCGCCAGCATCGGCGCATCGGCAAGCCCCAGCACCGGCGGGCTGTCGAGAATGACCACGTCGTAGCTTTCGGCAAAACCCTCCAGCAATTGCGCCATGCGCGGCGAAGACAGCAGTTCCGACGGGCTGGGCGGCAGCGGTCCGGCCGGCAGCAGGTCGATATTGGCGCTGTCGACGTGAAAGATCGCGGTTGCGGGATCGTCCTGCGAAACGAGCAGGTTGGTCAGCCCGCGCTCGACGCGTAGCCCGAACAGCTTGTCGAGCGCCGGACGCCGCAGGTCGGCATCGATCAGCAAGGGCTTCATCCCGATCCGCGCAAAGCCCGAGGCGATGGCGAAGCTCGTGGTGGACTTGCCCTCATGCGCCTGCGCGCTGGTAACCACGATGATCCGCGGCAGCCCGTTCGGCGTCGAATAGAGCAACGCACCGCGCAGCGAGTTGTAGGCTTCCGCGATCGGCGACTTGGGATTGCCCAGCTCTTCGATCGGGGACACATCGTCGATCCGCGGGACCACGCCCAGCAACGCCAGGTCGAGCTTGTCCTCGACATCCTCGGGCGTGTGGATCACGTCGTCGAGCTGATCGCGCAGGAACACGGCGATAGCGGCCAGCGCGAGGCCCATCAGCAGGCCCAGCGCGATATTGCGCGGCACATTGGGCGAAGACGGGACGGCGGGCGCCTGGGCGCGGTCGATGATGGCGATGTTGCTCGACGCAATCCCGGCAGAGGCATTGAGTTCGCGATAGCGTTGCAGCAGCCCGTCATAGATCGAACGCGCCGTATCGGCCTGGCGCGCCAGCACGTTGTAGCGCACCGACTGGTCCTGTTCGGCAAGGCTTGCCCCGCGCGCATCGTGCACCTGGCTGTCGAGCTGCGCTTGCGCGGCCTGTGCCGCCCGAAACTCGGCACGGATCGATTCGCGGACCTGCGATGCGGTGCCATCGAGCTGGCGTGTCACCGCAGCAAGGTCTTCCTCGAGCCGGCCGATCGCGGGGTGGCCGGGCAGGTAACGCGCGCGCGCGGATTGCAGTTCGGCCTGGAGTTCGGCCCTGCGGGTCATCAGGTTCTGCACCGTGGGATTGCCCAGCACCGGCTGCGAGGCGAGCAGCGGCGTGCCCTGGATCGCCTCCCAGCGCGATTGCGCCTCGATCCGCGCCGCGCGCGCCTCGATTGCCGCATCGTTGAGCTGGACGAGGCTCGATGTGGTCACCGTGCCCGCCACCGCATCGCGGCCGTCGGGCGACACCACGTCGCGCGTGCGGATCAGCCCCACGCTCTTGGCATAATCGTTGAGCTCGCGCTCGGATTCCTCGAGCGAGACCCGCGCCTCCTCCAACTGGTCGGCGACGAAATCGCGCGCATAGGCGGTGCTGTCGTAGCGGCGCTGCAGGTTCGCCTGGATGAACTCTTCGGCAAAGGCATTGGCCACGGTTGCCGACATCCCCGGATCGTTGCTGGTGAACGAGACGGACGCGACGCGCGTCGCGCGCGGCAGGTCGATTTCGAGATTGTCGCGCAGCAGGTCGACCGCCAGGCTGCGGTCTTTGGCCTGATCGCCGGTCAGGGCCGAAGGCGCCACTTCCATCGCGCTGAAGAAGCGCTCGCTACCCGCCAGTTCCAGCCGGTCCGCCACGCGTTCGGCCAGGCCGCGGCTGCGCAGGACATCGAGCTGGGTGTTGAGAAAGCGGTCGATATCCCAGTCGGAAGGCGGGGTGACATTGCCGGCCTCGAACTCGCTGCCCAGCACCTCATCGCTCTGGTCGTTGATCTGAACGCTGGTCTGCGCCGTGTATCGCGGCGTATCGAGCAGGGTCGAGATCAGCGCCAGCATCACCGCCGCCCCGACAATGGCGATCGCCATCCACAGGTGCCGCCGCAAAGCGGCAAAGGCATGGCGCAGGTTCGCGCTGACCGGATTCTCGCCCGCGGCGAGATAGGCCGCCTGGAAGCGTGCACCGACGGCCCCCGGCTGGAGCGGCTTGGGAAACGAATCGGCGATCATGGATAGGGCCTGAAAATGCCGATCACCGGAATCGCGCGAATCGCATCGAGGAACGCCCCGCGCGCGCCGGAGAAGCCGACCACCACCGTATCGCCCGGCAACAGCGGGACGTCGGGCATCCGCCCGCCGCGGATCGCACGAACATCGAAGCGCCCCGCCATCCGCCGGCCGTCGATCGTGCGAAAGACCATGATCTCGTCGAGCCTGGCCTTTTCGGTCGTGCTGCGGGCCAGCGCCAGCGCGGTCAGCAGCGTCTGCCCTTCGGCATAGGGATAGACCCCCGGAAGCGCGACTTCGCCTTCGACCGCGATCGTGCGCGGCTGGGTCTTCTTGACCAGCACCGCTACCCGTGGGTCGCGCACGAATTCGGCGGCATAGGCCGCCTCGATGGCGTGCGACAGTTCGACAGCGGTCAGCCCGCCCGCCCTGACGGCGCCGATCAGCGGCAGGCCGAGCATGCCCGCATTGTCGAGCGCGATCTCCGAAACGCTGAGTTCCGCTTCGCCATAGACCTGGACCGACACCACATCGCCCGGCTGGAGGGGGTAGCGTTCGGGCAGTTGCGCGCCTTGTGGAACGCGGATCGCCGCATAGCCCGCATCTCCGGCGGCGACCACCGAATCGGTCCCCGGCTGGCATGCGGTCAGCCCCATCAGGGCGCCGCCGATGCAGATCGCGACTCCCGGCCCGATGTTCCTGCCTCGCAGACGTATTGTCATATCGCGTCCGTTTTGCGCCCTTCCCGGCCTTGGTGAGCCACCCCCCCGAGGAGTCCGGCCGCGATCCCTGCCAGCGTCGCCAATGCCATGTTCCGCAGGGGATAATCAACGATGCTGTGAAGCGCCGTCACCACGAAAGTTCCGACGGCAAAGAGCGTGACCGGACGTTCCGACGCGGCGGCCTGCCATGCCCTCCTCCCAAGATGGATCATTGTTGTCAGACCCAGCGCCAGCACCAGCGGTGCCAGCGCTCCCGCCTCGAGCAGGAATTCGAGGAAGTCGTTGTGCGCGCGGTTGGGGAACAGGTCATCGATCGCGGCCAGGCGTTCGACCGGCAGGAAGGCGCGGGGGAAGGTCCCGATGCCGCTGCCAAGCGGCCAGTATTGCCCGATCGCGGTCAGCGTGTCCCGCCACAGGTCGATCCGCGAATCGCGGGTGGCATCGAAGCGGGCGAGCGCGCCAGCCACCCGCGCATTGCCCGAAAATGCCGTCGCAAGTATCACGACCAGCGCGAACAGTCCCGCTGCACTGGCAAGTCCGTTCGACAGTCCGCGCGCGATATCGGCGCACCGGAGCATGGCGAACTGCAGCAGCAGCACGGGCACCAGCAACACGATCCCGGCGCGCGATCCGGTCAGCACCAGCGCGACGAACAGGAACGCCTGGCACAGCGCAAGCAGGCCCAGGTCGCCGCGCAGCAATGGGCGCCGCCGCGAGCCCGTGGCGAACCAGGCGGTCAGCGCCAGCATGCCGATGAGCAGCGCATCCGCCGCCGAATTGCGGCTGGCATGGAAGGCCGTCAGCCACAGGTCGTGGCTGATCTCGTAGAGCCGGAAGCGGCGCCCCCCGCCGGCCATCTGCAGCACCCCCAGCGCCGCCCCGGCCAGCGCCACCAGCCCGGTCATCAGCAACAGGAAGCGCCGGTCGCGCCGGACCAGCACGCTCGTGGCCAGCATCGCGCCGACAGCGGGGATCAGCGCCAGCAGCGCGGCAAGCGTGCCAAAGGGCGCGACCGACAGCGGCCGCCAGTGGTCCGCGCCATCCACCGCGGCCAAGGCGGCGGCCAGCGTCTCGCGCCCGGGCAGGGCCTGCCAAAGCGCGGGCGGCAACGGCACAAGTTGGAGCAGCGGAAGCCCGACGATCGCTGCGCCCAGCCACACCAGCGCCCTGTGCGGCAGCGCCTGCACCGCATCGCCCGTTCGCCCCCACCACAGCCATGCGGCGACGGCGGCGACAAAGGCCAGCTGGACGATGATCTCCGCAGCGGCGCTGGGCGAGCCGCCCCCGCCAAGCACCAGTGCAGCCGCGAGGAAACCCGCCACGATCCAGCCCTGGCGCGTCTCCGGCAGGCGGTGCTCCAGACGTCTCATGAGGCTCCCCCCGGGATGATTCCCTCGTTCGGGCCTATCGCGGGGCCGGCACCGGGGGAAGCGCCGACCGTGTCTATTCCCCGCAAGATTGCAATCACATCGAACGGGCGATCACCATCTTCATGACCTCGTTCGATCCGCCGAAGATGCGGGTGATGCGGCTGTCGCGATACATCCGCGCGATCGGGTAATCGTTGATGAAGCCCGCGCCGCCATGGAACTGGAGGCATTTGTCGACCACTTCGCCCTGCAGTTCGGTCACCCAGTATTTGGCCATGCAGGCGGTCGCGACGTCGAGTTCGCCCTTGAGGTGGCGCGCGATGCAGTCGTTGACGAAGATCCGTGCGGCCGTCCCGCGCGCCTTGAGGTCGGCGAGCACGAACTGGGTGTTCTGGAAGTCCCAGATGGTCTGGCCGAAGGCCTTGCGGCTCTTGACGTAGTCGAGCGTGATCTCGAGCGCCTTTTCGATACCCGTGGCCGCCCCCATGGCGATGATCAGCCGTTCCTGCGGCAGTTCGCCCATCAGCTGATAGAAGCCCTTGCCTTCGACCCCGCCCAGCACGTTTTCGGCCGGGACGAACACGTCGTCGAAGAACAGCTCCGAGGTATCCGACGCGTCGAGCCCGATCTTGTCGAGCTTCTTGCCGCGCTGGAACCCTTCGGCGCCCTCGGTCTCGAGCAGCATCAGCGAGATGCCCTTGGCCCGCGCGCCGGGATCGGTCTTGGCGACGACGATGATGAAGTCGGCGGTCTGGCCGTTCGAGATATAGGTCTTGGCCCCGTTGATGCGGTAGCCATTGCCGTCCTTCGATGCGGTGGTGGTGATGCTCTGCAGGTCCGAGCCGACGCCCGGTTCGGTCATGGCGATGGCGCTGACCAGTTCGCCGGTGACCAGCCGGGGCAGGTATTTCTTCTTCTGCTCTTCAGTCCCGTGGCGCACCAGATAGGGCAGGATGATGGTGTTGTGGAGCGAGGCGGCGAAGCCTTCGACCCCGTGCCTGGCCTGCTGGTCGATCACCACCATGTCGTGGCGGAAATCGCCGCCGTGGCCACCGTATTCGACCGGCACCGACACGCCGAGCAGGCCCGCCTGCCCCGCCTCGCGCCAGAAATCGCGCTCGACCTGCCCGTTCCTGCGCCATTCGAGCACGCGCTTTTCGGGGGCGTGCTGCTGGTAGAACTTGCCCACCGCATCGGCGAAGATCGCGATTTCCTCGTCATTCATGAATTCGGGCTGGGGCACGTCGATTGCGGGCATGGTTCGGGTCCTCTGCGGTATTGTCCTGTCGGTCTGGCCGGTTATTTGCCGGTCCAGTCGGGCTTGCGTTTCTCGGCAAAGGCCGCCGCGCCTTCGCGTGCGTCCTGGCTGACGAACACCGGCGCGATCAGCTGCGTCTGGCGGGTATAGCGCTCTTCGATCGGCCAGCCGCGCGATTCCCTGACGATCTGCTTGGAGACGCGGACCGCCAGCGGGCCGTTGGCGACGATCGACGCCGCCAGCGCCTTCGCCCCGTCGAGCGTCGAGCCATCGGTGACGCGGTTGATCAGCCCCAGCTCATAGGCGCGCGCGGCGGTGATGAAATCGCCGGTCAGCGCCAGCTCCATGGCGACCCGCTGGGGAATCTGGTCGGGCAGCATCATCACCCCGCCCGCCGCCGCCACGAGGCCGCGCTTCACTTCGGGAATGCCGAACTTCGCGCCCGAATGGGCGACCACCAGATCGCAGGCGATCATCAGTTCGAGCCCGCCCGCCAGCGCATAGCCTTCGACCGCGGCGATCAGCGGCTTGACCGGGGGTTTCTGCACGATCCCGCCGAAGCCGCGCCCTTCGACCATCGGCGATTCGCCGCGCAGGAAGCCCTTGAGGTCCATCCCCGAACAGAAGGTCCCGCCCGCACCGGTGAGGATCCCGACACGCAGCGAATCGTCGCTGTCGAGCCGGTCCATCGCCGCCGCGATCCCCTCGGCTGCGGCCCTGGTCATGGCGTTTTTCGCATCGGGGCGGTTGATGGTGACGACGAGGATGCCGTCCGCTTCGCTGGTCAGGACTTCCTCGGACATCGCGCCCTCTCCATTTCAATTCGAAACCTGTCTTGCGCCCTTGCTGCGTCACGTTTACGCAAACGTCAACCGGCATTGCCGCGCAATTCGACAAGTCAAGGGGGGGAGGAGACCGGGACCATGGCCCGACTCGAGCCGGATGGACTCATCTGGCGACCAGGAAATCACGGTAAAACAAGAATCCAGCAGTGCCGACCTTGATGCAATCAATGCCGGGACTAAACACCTAGGCGAGCGTGTCCTTGCTATACGCCGACAGGCCGGGCATCACAGCGCCGCCTTGACCCGCTGCATGGCCAGCGCCGCGATGATCCACGAGGCGGCGGCGAACAGCATGGTCCACACCGGCTCGCCGGGAAACAAGGCGTTCATGATGCTGCCCATCACCGTCGCCACCAGCAGCTGCGGGACGACGATGAAGATGTTGAACAGTCCCATATAGATGCCGAGCTTGGCCTGCGGCAGGTTACTCGCCAGGATCGCATAGGGCATGGCGAGGATGCTGGCCCAGGCGATGCCGATGCCGATTTCGGCCAGCAGCAGCCCCTGCGCGTCGCGGACGAGGAAGAACATCAGGAACCCCGCCGCGCCCAGCGCCAGGCAGATCGAATGCGTCGTCACCTGCCCGACCTTGCGGCTGAGCCAGGGCAGCAGCGCCAGCGCGGCCACGGCCGCCACGCCGTTATAGACGGTGAACAGAACGTTCACCCAATTCGCGCCCTCGTTGTAGGCGGCGCTGGCGGTGTCGCTGCTGCGGTAGACATATTGCGTGACCACCGGCGTGGTGTTGATCCACATGATGAACAGCGCCGACCAGCTGAAGAACTGCACCAGTGCCAGCCGCTTCATCACTTCGGGCATGCCGGAAAAATCGCCGACGATGCTCGACAGCATATTGGCCGCGCGGCCCTGCTTGGCCATGGAAATCGCCACCGCACTGAGGACACCGTAGAGCGCCAGCAAGGCCCCGAGCAGCAGCACTTCCTTCTCCAGCGCCATGACATCCACCGCGAGCGCGACGGTCACGCCCGCCGCAATCCAGACCGCCGCCGAGCCATAGCTCTTCGCGGCAAGCGCGCGCATCGTGACGCCATCGTCGCTTGCCTCTTCGCCACCACTGAACGATGCCTGTTCCGCGGGCGAGTATTCGCGGGTCGTCAGCACCGTCCAAAGCACCGCGCCGAACAGCGCCACCCCGCCCGCCCAGAAGCTCCACCTGACCGTGTCGGGCAGGCTGCCATCGGGGGCGACATTGCTCACCCCGATATGTTCGAGCAGCCAGGGGAAGATCGAGCCGACCACCGCGCCCATGCCGATAAAGGCGGTCTGCACGGCATAGCCCGCGGCGTGCTGGTCGGCGCGCAGCATGTCGCCGACGAAGGCGCGGAACGGCTCCATCGAGATGTTGAGGCTGGCATCGAGCAGCCACAGCATGGCCGCCGCGAACAGCAGCGGCACACCCATCGTCGGGCTGAGCGGCATGAGCAGCAGCGCGAGCGCGGCGAGCACGGCGCCGGTGAGGAAATAGGGCCTGCGCCGCCCCAACCGGTTCCAGGTGCGGTCCGACAGGTGGCCGATGATCGGCTGGACCAGCAGGCCGGTCAGCGGGGCCGCCACCCACAGCGCGGGAAGGTCGTCGATCGAACTGCCGAGCGTCTGGAAGACGCGGCTCATGTTCGCGTTCTGCAGCGCGAAGCCGATCTGGATGCCGAAGAAGCCGAAGCTGATGTTCCACAGGCCGGTGAAGCCCTGGCGCGGCTTCTCGCGAAGCATATTGTCCATTTCAGTCCCTCAATCCCGGGCAGGTCTTGTCGCCCGCCCTCGTTCGAACCGGCACGGCTCGCACGATGCCCGATACGCAACAAGGGCGTATACGAATACGTTGCCGATCAGGCGAGTGCGCTGGACCCCCGCACGATCAGCTTGCCGGGCAGCCTGCGCCTGGGCAATTCGCGCCCCTCGACCTGCGCCAGCAAGGTTTCGACCAGCGCCTCGCCCGCGCCGTGGATGTCCTGCATTACCGTGGTCAGCGGCGGGGTGGTCAGGCTGGCCGCGGGGATATCGTCGAAGCCGACCACCGCGACATCGCCAGGGACCTTGAGCCCGGCTTCGGCCAGCGCGCGCATCGCGCCGATCGCGATCAGGTCGCTCGCCGCGAAGATCGCGTCGAATGGCTGGCCCGAACAAAGCAGTGCCCGCGCCGCCGCATGGCCCGCCTCTTCGGTGGTGATGGCATCGTATTGCAACGACTGGTCCGGATCGATCCCTGCCGTCTGAAGCGCCTTGCACAGCCCCGCATAGCGCCTTTCGAACTCCGGGCAGTGTTCGTCGGCACCGCCGAGGAAGGCCACGCGCTTGCGTCCGGCCTCGACCAGATGCCGCCCCGCGAGCCGCCCTGCCTCGAAATTGTCGGTCCCCACGGTCAGCCCGCCGCTGTCGCTCGAAACCGAACCCCAGCGCGCGAAATGCGTCCCTTGCCGTTCAAGTTCGTCGAGCCGTTCGCGATAGAGCGTATAGTCGCCATAACCCAGCAGGATCAGGCCGTCCGCCCGGTGGCTGTCCTGGTACTGGACATGCCAGTCATCCTCCATCCGCTGGAACGAGATGAGCAGGTCGAGCCCGCGGTCGGCGCAGGCGCGGGTGATCGATCCGAGCATGGCCAGGAAGAACGGGTTGATCATGCTCTCGTCGGGCGTCGGGTCCTCGAAGAACAGCAGCGCGATGGTGTTCGAACGCTGCGAGCGCAGCGAGGAGGCGTTCTTGTCGACGGTATAGTTGAGATCGCGCGCAATCTGCTTGATCCGCTCGCGCGTCGCCTGGCTTACCGAACGGTCGCCGCGCAGCGCGCGGCTGACGGTGGGCTGCGAAACGCCCGCCGCATAGGCGATGTCGAAGCTGGTCGGCCGACCCGTCGGCTTGCGACCCATTGCTCTCCTCCTGGTCCCTTTGCCGGGGCCTTGTATACGGGCTTTAGGATGGCCTCCGATGGCTGGCAATCGCGGGAACCGCCGATGCCATCGGCGCCAGGACCGTGTGGTATTTCGGAGACTCCACATTCGTCGAAGCAGTGAACGTATACGTATGCCATCTTCCGGCATTGCCCGCCGACAACCTATCCAGACAGCGAACAGGGACTGCAAAAAACCCTGTCGACGATTTGGATTCGGCCTGGGGACTGCCAATTTGTCCGGGCCAGTTGGGAGAGCACAATATGGCATTTCGCAAGCATCTTGCCGGCGGCATCAGCATGGGCGCCGTCACCATCGCGCTCGCTGCGCTGGCCACTCCGGCCATGGCGCAGGACGCCGCGGCAGACACTGCCGAAGCGGTCGACGAGGCTGACGAGGCTGACGAGGATGTCATCATCGTCTCGGGCTTCCGTGCTTCGCTGGAGAGCGCAACCAACACCAAGAAGGGTGCCGACCAGATCGTCGAATCGGTGACCGCGGAGGACATCGGCAAGTTGCCCGACGCCTCGATCGGTGAGTCGATTGCGCGCCTGCCCGGCCTTACCTCGCAACGCCTCAACGGTCGCGCGAATGTCGTTGCGATCCGTGGTTTCGGTCCCGATTTCTCGCAAACGCTGCTGAACGGCCGCGAACAGACCACCACCAGCGACAACCGTTCGGTCGAACTCGACCAGTACCCTTCGGAGATCGTCAATCAGGTGGTCGTGTACAAGTCACCGACCGCTTCGCTGATAGGCCAGGGCCTTGTCGGCACGATCGATATCCGTACGATCCGCCCCCTCGAAACCAGCAAGCGCATCATCTCTGTTGGCGCGCGCGGCTCCTATGCCGATCTCGGCAAGCTGAATGCCGGTTCGAAGGACTTGGGCTATCGCGTCAACGGTACTTACGTCGACCAGTTCGCCGACGACACCATCGGCATCTCGCTTGCCGCATCCTATGTCGACGAGCCCTACCAACTCCAGGAGTTCAATGCTTGGGGGTATGCCGGCACCAACGTCGCCGGACAGGATGCGGCGGTCATCGGGGGCTCAAAGTCCTTTGTGACCTCAACCGACCTGACGCGCTTCGGCATCAACGGCACATTGCAGATCGCGGCGACGCCCGAGTTCATGCTGACGTTCGATGGGTTTTATTCGCACTTCAATGATGACCAGTCCAAGCGGGGCATCGAACTGCCGCTCGGCTTCGGCGCCTTCGGTACAACTTTCGACCCAAGCACTGCGACCGCCGCCGACGGGCTCGTCACCGAAGGCACCTTCGGCAACGTGCGCGGCGTTGTTCGCAACGACATCTTCCAACGCAGGGCCGACCTCTACTCATTCGGCTTCAACGCCGACTATGATGGGGACGACGGCTGGCATGCGATGTTCGACTTCGGCTATTCGCGGACCGATCGCAACGAGCTGAGTCTGGAAAGCTATTCGGGCACCGGCTTCAACGGGGATGATACCGGTAATGGCGCAGCGGCCTCGATCGATTTCGTGTCGGGTAACACAGGTACTGTTTTCGATCCCTCGCTCGACTACAGCGATCCGGCGGTCATCTTCCTTACCGACCCGCTCGGCTGGGGCGGCGGTACAGTTCCGCAGGCAGGCTATTTCAACAACCGCATCATCGACGACGAACTGTTCCAGTTCCGCGTCGAGGTGGAGAAGGAATTCGAGAGCAGCTTCCTTCGCAGCGTGCAATTCGGCCTGAATTACACGACGCGTGAAAAGGGACTGATCCCCGACGAGGCCTTCGTGCGTTTACCGAATGGCGCCTTCGAAGCCGCGATCCCAGCCGAATTCCTGCTCCGCTCGACCGATCTCAGCTATCTCGGCTTGGGGCCGATCGTAAGCTACGACGCGCGCGAGCTGATTGCGGCCGGAGTTCTGGTGCTCGAACCACGCGTCACCACCGGACCAAACGCCGCCAACGATGTCCTGGGCAAAGGCTACACCGTCAATGAAGACCTGATGACCGCGTATCTGCAAGCCAACATCGAACAGGATGTTGGCGCGGGCGTCCTGACCGGCAATTTCGGCGTCCAGGCGGTCAACACCAACCAGAATTCGACCGGGTTCATCTTCAGCCCCTCCGGTCCGCAGCTACTGACCCTGGGTGACGATTACTGGGATATTCTGCCAAGCTTGAACCTCTCGCTGCGTCTCAACAGCGACTGGGTGGTCCGTGTTGCCGCAGCCCGCGAGATCATGCGTCCCCGCCTCGACGACACGCGCCTGTCGATCGGTTATGGAATTGACGCTTCCGTCCCAGACGGCATCATCCGCGGCGGCGGCGGCAATCCGTTCCTGCGTCCGTATCGGGCGAACGCCGTGGACTTCAACATCGAAAAGTACTTCGGCACCGGCGGCGTGGTCGCGCTCCAGCTGTTCTACAAAGACATCAAGAGTTATATCTTCAACGGTCGCTTCGGCTTCGACTATAGTTCTTTCCCCGAGCCGACCGGGGCCGATGGTTTTCCCGACCTCCCGACACTCGGCACGCTCGATGCGCCGGTCAATACCGGCGGCGGCGATCTCTACGGCGCGGAACTGGCTGTTACCCTGCCGTTCTCGATCTTCAGCAGTGTACTGGAGGGCTTCGGAATCACCGGCGGCGCCAGCTACACCGAAACAAAGGTCAAAGATGCCAACGGCGTGGAGACGACCATTCCGGGGTACTCTAAGTGGGTCGTCAACGGCACGGCGTACTTTGAAAAGGCAGGCTTCAACACCCGCGTCAGCGCCCGCTATCGGTCGACCTTCCTCGGCGACTTCACCGGCTTTGGCGGATCACCGACCCGCCGTACGGCGCTTGAAGAAACCATCATTGACGCGCAGATCGGTTATGACTTCCAGCCAGACAGTGCCCTTGAAGGTCTGTCGCTCTATGTCCAAGGTCAAAATTTGACCGACGAACGGTTTGCCTCGGTCGGTGCGGCACGGAACCAGGTGATCGATTACCAGATCTATGGTCGCCGTTTCCTTGCCGGATTTACCTACAAGTTCTGATCAAGCACCGACTTGCGGGGCGGTCGTTCTCCTCCCGGCCGCCCCGCCATCTTGGCCTCCACGCCGCAGGGCCTGCCATGGCCCGATCGGAACATGACCCCGGAACATGACCCAAGGGGATCGAGTCAATCATGGCATACACCACTCCCGACCCTGACACGCGCATGCGTTTCGTCATCGCTGGCGGCGGAACCGCGGGCTGGATGGCGGCCGCTGCCCTGGCGCGCTTCGCCCCGTCCGGCACCAGCATCGCGCTGGTCGAAAGCGAGGCGATCGGCACCATCGGCGTGGGCGAGGCCACGATCCCGCAAATCCACCTTTTCAATGGCGCCCTGGGTCTCGACGAAGCGGAATTCGTCCGCGAGACCAGGGCCAGCTTCAAGCTGGGCATCGAATTCGACGGCTGGCTGCGCGAAGGCGAAAGCTACATGCACGCTTTCGGCAGCATCGGCCGCAGTGCGGGCCTGCTGCCGTTCCAGCATTACTGGCTGCGCGCGAAGCGCCTGGGCATCGCCAAGCCGCTGATCCGCTATTCCTTGAACGAACTCGCCGCGCGCACGCTGCGCATGCAGCGCGGCCGTCGCGCACCGGGCATTCCCGAAATGCCCTATGCCTATCACTTCGACGCCGGGCTCTATGCCGCCTATCTGCGCCGCTTCGCCGAGGCGCGCGGCGTGGTGCGCCACGAGGGCCTGATCGAGCAGGTCGAACGCGATGGAGAAAGCGGTGCGATCACCGCCCTCGGCCTCGAAGGCGATCGCGCTGTCGAAGGCGATTTCTTCTTCGACTGCACCGGCTTTCGCGCGCTGCTGATCGAACAGACGCTCGGCACCGGCTACGAGGGCTGGACGCAGTGGCTGCGCTGCGACCGGGCGATGGCGGTCCCTTGCGCCAATGGCGGGGATTTCACCCCCTATACCAAAGCGATCGCGCGCAAGGCCGGGTGGCAATGGCGCATCCCGCTGCAGCACCGGATCGGCAACGGGCTGGTCTATTCCACCGCGCATCTGAGCGATGACGAGGCCGCCGCGATCCTGCTCGCCAACCTCGATGGCGAACCGCTGGCCGATCCGCGACCGATCCCGTTCACCACCGGCATGCGGCACAAGATGTGGAACGGCAACTGCCTGGCGATCGGCCTTGCCGCCGGCTTCCTCGAGCCGATGGAATCGACGTCGATCCACCTCATCCAGTCGACCATCAGCCGTTTCCTCAGCGTGCTGCCCTCTGGGCCCTCAGAGCCCGCGCTGGTCGAATGGTTCAACGCGCAGTGCGCCTTCGAATGGGCGCGCATCCGCGATTTCCTGATCCTCCACTATCACGCCAATGCCCGCGAGGGCGAAACCTTCTGGGACGGCGTGCGCAACATGGAGCTGCCCGATACGCTGACCGCCAAGCTCGATCAGTGGCGCGCGAGCGGCTTCATCCACCGCGAGCACGAGGAACTGTTCACCCAAGTGGGCTGGTTCCAGGTGCTGGTGGGTCAGGGGGTCGAGACGCGCGGATACAATCCGATCGCCGACAGCCTGCCCGAAGAGGATCTGCGCATGCTGCTCGACCGGACCGAAGCGGCACTGGTCGAGGAAGTGCGGCAAATGCCGCGCCATCTCGATTTCGTGCAGGCCATGCTCCATTCGTCACCGCACCAGGGAGTGCCCGCATGATCCGTACCGCCCTCCCGCTGCTCGCGCTGGCCATGGCGTCCTGCGCGCATGCGCAAGCCGCGCCCGAAGGCGCCAGCACATCGATGCGCGAACGCCTGCCGGCCGAGGAAATCATCTACTTCGTGCTCCCCGACCGGTTCGAAAACGGCGATCCGCGCAACGACAGGGGTGGCCTGAAGGGCGACCGCCTGCGGACCGGGTTCGATCCGCAGGGCAAAGGCTTTTTTCACGGGGGCGATCTTGCGGGGCTTACCCGTCGGCTCGACTACCTCGAACAGCTCGGCGTCAGCGCGATCTGGGTCGCGCCGATTTTCCAGAACAAGCCGGTGCAGGGATCGCCGGGCAGCGAAAGCGCCGGATACCACGGTTATTGGGTGACCGACTTCACCCGTCCCGACAGCCATTTCGGCACGCGCGCCGAATTCAAGGCCTTCGTCGATGCGGCGCATGCACGCGGGATGAAGGTCTATATGGACATCATCACCAACCACACCGCCGACGTGATCCGCTATCGCGACGGCGATGCGACGAACTACGAATACCGCAGCAAGGGCGACTATCCCTATTCGACCCGCGGCCCGGTGGGCGGGGCGCCGATCAATCCCGGCTTCATGGGGGACGAGGATAGCTCGCAAGCCAATTTCGCCAAACTCACCGATCCCGATTTCGCCTATCAGCCCTATGTTCCCGATGCCGAGCGGGACGTGAAGGTCCCGGCGTGGCTCAACGATCCGATCCATTACCACAATCGCGGCAACAGCAGCTTCACCGGCGAGGACAGCCGCCTTGGCGATTTTTCGGGCCTCGACGACCTGTTCACCGAACACCCGCGCGTGCGCGCCGGGATGGTCGAAATCTTTTCGAACTGGGTGCGCGATTTCCGCATCGACGGGTTCCGCATCGACACCGCGCGGCATGTCGATCCGGGGTTCTGGCAGGCCTTCGTCCCGGCGCTGGAAAAGGTCGCGCACGACAATGGCATTGCCAACTTCACCATGTTCGGCGAAATCTTCAGGAATGTGCCCGACAGCGGCTATATCGCCCAGTACACCCGCCGCGACCATCTTCCCGCCGTGCTCGACTTCGCCTTCCAGGCGGCGATGCGCGACCTTTTGGGGCGCGACAAGGGCACGGTCGTCCTGGCGCATATGTTCGATGGCGACGTGCTCTACGAAGGGGGCGAGCAGGCCGCGCGCAATCTGCCGACCTTCCTCGGCAACCATGACATGGGCCGTTTCTCGACGCTCATCAAAGCCGACAGGCCGGGGCTATCGCAGGAAGAACTGCTCCGGCGGGTGATGCTGGGCCACGCGATGATGCTGAGCCTGCGCGGCGCGCCGGTGATCTATTACGGCGACGAACAGGGCTTTGTGGGCGATGGTGACGATCAGCTCGCGCGCGAGGACATGATGCCTTCCGCGACCGCGCTCTACAATAACAACGACCTCATTGGCACCGACGCGACCACTGCCGACAGCAATTTCGACGAAGCGCATCCGCTGTTCCGGCTGATTTCCGAATTCAGTGCGATCCGCAAAACCCATCCGGCCTTCACGCGCGGCAGGCAGGTGATCCGCCATTATGAGCAGGAGCCGGGCATTTTCGCCGTCAGCCGTTTCGATCCCGACAGCGGCACCGAATACCTCGCCGTGTTCAACACCAGCACTGCACCGCGCAAGGCCAATGTCGTGCTTGACTATGGCGCGCGCACCCTCAACTCGCTGTCCGGCACCTGCCCCGCCCGGGTTGCGGCACCCGGCAGCGCCGCCTTTACCCTGCCCGCCCTTGGCTGGGCGCTGTGCCGAGTTTCGGAGACCGCTGAATGAACCGCCCCGCCGCGATCGAACGGCCCGCCGCCGAAACCGCTACCCTGCCCTGGTGGAAAGGCGCGGCGATCTACCAGATCTATCCGCGCAGCTTCCAGGATTCGAACGGCGACGGGATCGGCGATTTGCCGGGCATCACCCGGCGGCTGGCGCACATCGCCTCTCTGGGCGTCGATGCGATCTGGATATCGCCCTTCTTCGTCTCGCCGATGAAGGATTTCGGCTATGACGTCGCCGACTATTGCGATGTCGATCCGATCTTCGGCACGCTCGCCGATTTCGACGTGCTGGTCGCACGCGCGCATGAGCTGGGGCTCAAGGTCCTGATCGACCAGGTCTATTCGCACACCTCGGACGAACACGCCTGGTTTGCCGAAAGCCGCTCGAGCCGGACCAATCCCAAAAACGACTGGTTCGTCTGGGCCGATGCCAGGCCCGACGGGTCGCCGCCGTCCAACTGGCAGTCGGTTTTCGGGGGGCCCGCCTGGACGTGGGACGCGCGGCGCGGGCAATATTACCTGCACAATTTCCTGAACTCGCAGCCGCAGCTGAACCTGCACAACCCCGCCGTGCAGGATGCGGTGCTGGGTGTGATGCGCTTCTGGCTCGATCGCGGGGTCGATGGCTACCGCATCGATGCGCTGAACTTCGCGATGCACGATCCCCAGTTGCGCGACAATCCGCCGGCGCCTGCGAGCGAGCGGCCGCGCAGCCGTCCGTTCGACTTCCAGCTCAAGAAGTACAACCAGTCGCACCCCGACATTCCCGCCTTCATCGCCCGCATCCGCGAGCTGACCGACGAATACGAAGCCGTGTTCACCGTGGCCGAAGTCGGCGGCGACGAGGCCGAGAGCGAGATGAAGGCGTTCACCGCGGGCGAGACGCATCTCAATTCCGCCTATGGCTTCAACTTCCTCTATGCCGAGAAGCTCTCGCCCGGCGCCATCTGCGCTGCACTGGCGCAATGGCCCGACGAGGAGGGGATCGGCTGGCCGAGCTGGGCCTTCGAGAACCACGACGCGCCGCGCGCGATCAGCCGCTGGTGGAGTCCCGACCAGCATGCCCCCGCCGCGCGGCTGAAGATGCTGCTGCTCGCCTGCCTGCGCGGCAATATCATCCTCTACTACGGCGAGGAACTCGGCCTGACGCAGGTCGATATCCCGTTCGAGCAGTTGCACGACCCCGAGGCGATCGCCAATTGGCCGATGACGCTGAGCCGCGACGGTGCGCGCACCCCGATGCCGTGGCAGGCCAGTGCATGCCATGCCGGCTTCACCACCGGCAGGCCGTGGCTCCCGGTCGGGGAGGACAACGCGCTGCGCGCGGTCGACCGGCAGGAGGCCGACCCGACCTCCCTGCTCCATCACACGCGCGCGATGCTGGCGCTGCGCAATGCCAACCCGGCACTGCACCACGGCACCGTGGCGCGCTGCGAGCAGGTCGACGGCATGTTCGTGATCGAACGGCAAGGCGAGGGACAGGTGGTTCGCTGCCTGTTCAATCTCGGGGCTTTCGTGCATGAGATACCCGCCGGTCTGGCCGAGGGAACCGTGCTTGCATCGGTAAACGCGGCGGATTCCGGATCGCTTCCTCCGCTTGGCGCATTGGTGATCGAACTATGAACTTCCTCCGACTGGTTACTGCAACGCTCCTGCTGTTCCTCGCGCCCGCGGCGCTGGCCGGCGAGACCATTTCCTCGCCCGACGGCCACCTGACGCTGAGTGTCGGCGTCAATGGCGAGGGCCGCCCGTTCTATCGGGTCGAAAAGGACGGGCGGCCCGTCATCGCCGACAGCCGCCTGGGCTTCCTGCTGACCGACCAGGACAAGCTCGAACGGCGCCTCGCGGTGGCCAGCGCCACGCGCGCCAGCCATGACGAGACCTGGGAACAGCCATGGGGCGAGCGGCGCTTCGTGCGCGATCATCACAACGAACTGACCGTCCGCTTCGAAGAACAGAGCGAGGCCCGGCGCCGCTTCGGCGTCATCTTCCGCGTGTTCGATGACGGCATCGGGTTCCGCTATCTGTTCGACGATGCGAGCATGGGGACCACCGTGCGCATCGCCGATGAACTGACCGAATTCAACATCGCGCAGGATGGCACCGCCTGGTGGATCCCGGGCGGCGAGTGGAACCGCTACGAATATCTCTATCAGGAAACGCCGATCTCGGGCGTCTCGCTGGCGCATACGCCGCTGACTTTCCGCATGCAGGACGGCACGCATGTGTCGCTGCACGAAGCCGCGCTGGTCGATTTCGCCGGCATGTGGGTCAAGCGCACCACCGGGACCAATTTCCGCGCCACGCTGGCGCCCACCGGCAGCAGCGCCGCGCGCGCCGAACGCGATGTGCCCTTTGCCACGCCGTGGCGCACGATCCTGATCTCCGCCGATGCCCCCGGGCTGGCGATGAGCGACATCGAACTCAACCTCAACGAACCCAACAGGCTTGGCGATGTGAGCTGGTTCAAGCCGCACAAATATGTCGGCGTGTGGTGGGGCATGCACTTGGATGTCGAAAGCTGGGGCTCGGGTCCCAAGCACGGCGCAACCACCGCCAACGTCAAGCGCTACATCGATTTCGCCGCGAAGAACGGTTTCGAGGGCGTGCTGGTCGAAGGCTGGAACGTCGGCTGGGACGGCGACTGGTTCTTCAACGGATCGGTGTTCAGCTTCACCCGGCCCTATCCCGACTACGACTTCGATGAACTGGCGCGTTACGCCGCGAAGAAGGGCGTGCCGATCATCGGGCACAACGAAACCTCGGGCGACATCGGCAATTACGAAGCACAGCTCGAGGCCGGCCTCGACACGATGGCGCAGCATGGGGTGAAGGTGATCAAGACCGGCTACGTCACCGATGCCTGCAACCTGCGCTATGTCCACGAGGACGGCAGCGCGACGCGCGAATGCACCGAAAGCCAGGTGATGCAGCGCCACCACCTCAGGGTCGTGACCGAAGCGGCAAAGCGCCATATCGCGATCAACGCGCATGAACCGGTCAAGGACACGGGCCTCAGGCGCACCTATCCCAACTGGGTCGCCCGCGAAGGGGCGCGCGGGATGGAGTATAACGCCTGGGGCGTTCCGCCCAACGGGCCGGGCCATATTCCGGCGCTGGTCTTCACCCGCCTGCTGGCAGGCCCGATGGACTACACCCCCGGCATCCTCAGCCTCGAGGGTCGCGGACAGCCGTTGCAGATGACGCAGGCGCGCGCGCTGGCCGAATTCGTGGTGGTCTATTCGCCGATCCAGATGGCGGCCGACCTGCCCGAGAATTACGCGAAATATCCCAAGGCCTTCCAGTTCATCAAGGATGTGCCCGCGGACTGGGCGGAAAGCCGCGTGCTCGACGCAGCGGTGGGCGATTACGTCATCACCGCGCGCAAGGACCGCAACAGCGCCGACTGGTACGTGGGTGGGGTCGCCGCCGAACAGGGGCATGACGGCAAGGTTGCGCTGTCCTTCCTCGACCCGGGCAAGACCTATCGCGCGCAGATCTATCGCGACGGGCCGGGCGCCACCTACACGGGCGATGCGCGCTTCGACATCGTGATCGAGGAGAAGCGCGTGACCGCTGCCGACGTGCTGTCGCTGCGCATGGCGCCGGGTGGCGGTTTCGCGGTTCGGCTGATACCGCCGGGGCGGTGAGCACACCCACCCCTCCGCGCGTCCCTCCCCGCGCCCCTCCCCACGTCGTCGTCCTGGGCGGTGGCACCGCCGGCTGGATCACCGCCTGCCTGCTCCATCACGAGTGGGGCAGCCAGGGCGGAACCGTGACGGTGGTCGAAAGCCCGGAGATCGGGATCATCGGGGTCGGCGAAGGATCGACCCCGCAGCTCAAGGCCTTTTTCGACCACCTCGGCATTGCCGAGGGCGAGTGGATGGCGGCGTGCGATGCCACCTACAAGCTCGGCATCCGCTTCACCGGATGGAGCGAGCGGGCGGGGTGCGAGAGCTATTTCCACCCATTCCCCGGCCCGGTCGACCTCCACACCGAACCGCAATTCCTGCACAATTGCGCGCTGCGGCGGCGGGGGGTGGACGTGCCCGCACATCCCGATGACTGGTTCCTTGCCCAAACGCTTGCCGAGAGCCGCAAGGCGCCGCAACCAAACGGAAATTTTCCCTTCACGCCCAGCTATGGCTACCACTTCGATGCGCTGAAACTGGGCGGTTTCCTGCGCGAATGGGCGGTGGCGCGCGGCGTGGCGCATAGGCCGCTTCGCGTGGTCGACGTGGCGCTTGACGTGGCCGGCGATGTGGCTGCGCTGCTGTGCGAGGGCGGCGAACGGATCACCGGCGACATCTTCGTCGACTGTTCGGGCTTCCGTTCGCTCATTTCGCAACAGAAACTCGGCACCCGCTTCCTGCCTTTCGCCGAAAACCTGTTCAACGATCGCGCGGTGGTGCTGCCGACCGCGCATCGCGAGGCCGTGAAGCCGCAGACCGACAGCATCGCCATGGCGGCGGGATGGCGCTGGTCGATCCCGCTGACTTCGCGGGTGGGCAACGGCTATGTCTATTCGTCGGAATACATTTCGGACGAGGAGGCCGAAACCGAACTGCGCGCGGCGATCGGGATGGAGAATGAGGGCGAGGCGCGGTTCCTGCAGATGCGCGTGGGCCGGGTCGAGGACAGCTGGGCGCGCAATTGCCTGGCGGTCGGATTGTCGCAGGGCTTCATCGAACCGCTCGAGGCAACCGCGCTGCATATCGTGATCGCGACCGCGCTCGATTTTGCCGAGGCCTATCAGACCGGCGGCTTCGGGCCGCGCCACCGCGATGGCTTCAACCGCCGCATCGCCGCAAAGTATGAGGGCATCCGCGACTACATCGTCGCGCATTACCGGCTCAACCAGCGCAGCGACACGCAGTACTGGCGCGACAATGCGGCAAACCATGCGCTGTCCGACAAGCTCAAGGCGATGATGACCGCCTGGTTCACCCGGGACGATATCGGCCAGCTCAACCTCCAGCAGCATGCGGGCAATCCGCATTATGCCACCATGAGCTGGCACTGCCTGTTCGCCGGCTATGGCACCTTTCCCCCGCAGGCGAAGATGCAGCCGCCGCCGCCGGGCCTTGCCGTGGGTGAGCAGGAGCAGGTGCGCGCCATGCTTGCCGCCTGCGCCGCGAATTTCCCCGACTACCGCCCGGTCTGACTGGTGCGGCGCGGCCCGACGCGCTACCCAAGCGCGCGATGAGCGAGACCGACGCGCCCCCTCCGCCAGATGGAGGCGACACGCCCAAGGTGTCGCTCGACTTCTCGCCCGGCCTCGCCGGCTATCTTGCGCAGGCGGGCATCTCGCTCGCCTTCACCTCCTATCAGTCGGGCTATCTCTACCTCGTCGGCCGCTCGCCCGACGGCAAGCTGGCGGTGCACGAGGCCTTCTATCCGCAGGCGATGGGCGTGGTCGGCGATGCGCAGCGGATCTACCTGGGCACGCTGACCCAGCTGGTGCGGCTGGAAAACGTGCTCGCCCCCGGCGAACGCGCCAATGGCAGGCATGACCGGCTCTATGTCCCGCGCAACATGCAGGTGATGGGCAATATCGATTTCCACGAACTGGGCATTCGCGCCAGCGGCGGGGTGGTGGTGGTCAACACCCGCTATTCCTGCCTGTGCGAACCCAGCCTGACGCACAGCTTCCGCCCGCTGTGGAAGCCCGATTTCATCAGCGCGCTGGTGCCCGAGGATCGCTGCCATCTCAACGGGCTGGCCATGGTCGATGGCGCGCCGCGCTATGTCACCGCGGTCGCGCGCTCGGACGAGAAGGAGGGCTGGCGCGGGCAGCGCCACGATGGCGGGCTGGTGATCGACATCGCCAGCAACCGGATCGTGGCGCAGGGGCTTTCGATGCCGCATTCGCCCCGCTGGCACCAAGGCGAATTGTGGGTGCTCAATTCGGGCACCGGCGAACTGGGGCGGATCGCGCCTGATGGCGGCCGGTTCGCGCCGCTGTGTTTCCAGCCGGGCTTCCTGCGCGGGCTGGCGCTGTTCGGCGACCATGCGGTGATCGGCCTGTCCAAGCCGCGCGACGGGCGGTTCGAGGGGCTGGCGCTCGACGCCCGGCTGGCCGAACGCGGCGAAGCGGCGCGCTGCGGGCTGGCCATCGTATCGCTGAAGACGGGCGCGCTCGAACAATGGCTCTATCTCGAAGGCGCGATCGGCGAGCTGTTTTCTGTCGCCATCCTCCCCGGGGTCGAAAACGCGCTGACCATCGGCCCGCAATCGCGCGAGATCGCCGAACTGGTCACCTTCGAACCGCCCGCCTGGGACGGCTGACGCGCCGCACGACAAGGATTTTCCCAAACGGGATGGGTTGCGGTGGACAACCGGTTGTCGGTCGCGCATTCTGCGCCCAAACCACTATCGAGAGGGGCGTGAGCGCCATGGTGAGTTTCACGATCAACGGCAAACCGACCACGGTCGATGCCGATCCTTCGATGCCGATCCTGTGGGTCGTGCGCGAGCGGCTGGGGATGACCGGCACCAAGTTCGGTTGCGGGATCGCCCAATGCGGCGCCTGCACCGTGCACCTCGACGGCCAGCCGATCCGCAGCTGTTCGACCCCGCTGTCCGAAGCCGAAGGCAGGGCGATTACCACCATCGAGGGGATCGCGGGGCCCGACGGCGAATTGAGCAGGATCCAGCAGGCCTGGATCAGCGAACAGGTGCCGCAATGCGGCTATTGCCAGTCGGGCCAGATCATGGCGGCGACCGCGCTGCTGCGCGACAATCCGCGCCCGACCGATGATGAGATCGATGCCGCCATGGCGGGCAATATCTGCCGCTGCGGCACCTATGTCCGCATCCGCCGCGCGATCAAGGTCGCGGCGGGGATCGAGGCCACCGCGTCCGGGGAGGCTGCGTGATGGACAACACCGACACTCTCAAGCCGCAGCGCAGCCGCGCGGCCAAATGGACCCGCCGCGGCTTCATCGGCGCGGGCGTGCTGACCGGCGGGGCGCTGCTGATCGGGGTGGGCGTACGTCCCGGCAATCCGGTCGGCAGGCTCGGTCCGATCGTTGCCGGTGGCGAGGGCGAACAGCTGATCAACAGCTGGCTCAAGATCGACGCCGACAATATCGCCACCGCCATCGTGCCGCATTGCGAAATGGGCCAGGGCGCGCATTCGGCGCTGGCGCAGATGCTGGCCGACGAGCTTGACGCCGACTGGTCGCTGGTGCGGGTGATGCAGGCTCCGGCGGACGGCAATTACATCGTCACAGATACCGCGCGGCTGTTCGTGGCGCCGGGTACGCTGGGCGCGCCCGACTGGCTGGAGCCGACATGGAACGGCCTGTTCACCAATATCGGGCGATTGGCCGATGCGATGATCACCGGGGGCAGTTCCTCGGTCCGTTCGACCGGGCAGCATACCATGCGCATCGCCGGGGCGGCGGCGCGCCACATGCTGGTCGCGGCGGCGGCGGAAAGCTGGGGAGTCCCGGCTGGCGAGATCACCACCGCCAACAGCATGTTGCGCCATGCCGCCTCGGGCAAATCGGCCCCCTATGCCCAATTCGCCGCGGCGGCGGCCGGACAGGCCATGCCGCAGACCCCGCCGCTCAAGCAGCCCAGGGCCTATCGCCTGATGGGCACCGATGCGCCGCGGCTCGACATTCCGGCCAAGGTCGACGGGTCGGCCAGCTTCGGGATCGACGCCACCGTGCCCGATCAGCAGCTCAGCTATGCCGCGGTGCGCCGGGTTCCGGTGCCGGGAACCCGCGTGACCGCGATGGATGCCGAACAGGCCAGGGCCATGCCCGGCGTGCTGCAGATCCTCAACATGGGCGATTTTCTGGCGGTGGTGGCCGATGGCTACTGGCAGGCGCAGCAGGCGCTCGACACGATCACCGCCGAATACAGCCCGGCAGAGAGCACGATCCGCTCCAGCGCGGACCAATATGCCCGCTTCACCGCCGCGCTCGACGCGGCCGGCGACAGCGGCGGGGACGAAGCGGCCAGCCATGGCGATGCGGTGGGGGCCTTCGCCAGCGCGGCGACCAAACTCGAGGCCGAATATCGTACCCCCTATCTCGCCCATGCCCCACTCGAACCGATGAACGCCACCGCCTGGGTGCGCGAGGGCAAGTGCGATATCTGGACCAGCACGCAGGTCCCGCTGATGGCGCGCACCGCCGCGGCCAGGGCCACGGGCTTGAGCACCGATGACGTGACCCTCCATCATCCGCTGCTGGGCGGCGGTTTCGGGCGGCGGCTCGAAACCGATTACGTCACCATGGCCGCGCGGATCGGCGCGGCGACCGGCTATCCGGTCAAGATGATCTGGTCGCGCGAGGAGGACACGCAAAAGGGCGTGTTCCGCCCCGCCGATATCAGCCGCTTCAAGGGCGGGCTCGACCCGGACGGCCGGCTGGTGGCCTATGACAACGCGTTCACCCAGCGGCACGACCCGCCGGGGGCGTTCGATTGTCCGTTCTATGACATCCCCGACAAGTCGATCCGCGTGGCCGAGGCGGAAATCCTGCTGCCCTTCGCCTCGCTGCGATCGGTCGATCACGGGCAGCAGGGCTTTTTCATCGAAAGCTTCATCGACGAAGCCGCGCATGCCGCGGGCAAGGACCCGGTCGAATTCCGCCTTGCCCTGCTCGGCAGGTCGCCGCGCCACAAGGCGGTGCTGGAAAAGGTCGCCGCAATGGCCGACTGGGGCACCACCGCCGAAGGGCACGGCAAGGGCGTGGCGCTGGTCGAATCCTTCGGCACCATCGTCGCCGAAGTGGTCGAGGTCGACATGACCTCGGGTTCGCCCAGGCTGGTCACTGTGTGGTGCGCCGCCGACCCCGGTTTCGCGGTCAACCCCGACGGCTTTTGCAGCCAGATGGAAGGCGGGATCGTCTATGGCCTGACCGCCGCGCTCTATGGCGAAATCTCGCTCAGGGACGGCGCGGTCGAGCAGAGCAACTTCCATGACTACAAGATGCTGCGGATGGACGAATGCCCGGCAATTGCGGTGGAGATCATCAACGGCGACCATGTGACGCTGGGCGGCGCGGGCGAGCCGGGCCTGCCCCCGGTCGCCCCCGCGCTGGCCAATGCAATCTTCGCCGTATCGGGCAGGCGCCTGCGCGAAATGCCCTTCGCCAAGCAATTTTCCTGACCTTCCAGAGGAGACCCAAGAGAATGCGCCCCGTGACCCGCGCCCAACCCCTGGCACTGGCCTTGACCTTCGCCTTCGCGCTCGCCGCCTGCGGCTCGGACCCCGAACCGCCGACCGAGCAGATCACCGTGAGCGAACCGGGGGCAGCGCAGACGGCACCTGCCGCGGCGACTGCACCCGAGGTGGCTGCGACCGATCCGGTGGCGGCGGGCAAGGCGGCCTTTGCGGTCTGTACTGCGTGCCACTCGGCAGAACCGGGTGCCGCCGCGGGCATCGGACCCAACCTCGCCGGTGTGGTCGGGCGCAAGGCCGGGACGCTGGAAGGCTTCGCCTATTCGGAAGCCATGAAGGCCTCCGCCATCACCTGGAACGAGGCCGAACTGGACACTTACCTCACCCTGCCGGCGGCCAGGGTTCCCGGCACCAAGATGACCTTCGCAGGCGTCAGCGATCCGGCAAAGCGCGCGGCGATCATCGCCTATCTGGCCAGCATCACCGGCTGACATCGCCGTGGATTGCCCGCGCGTCTTCGGTTTCCTCGCGGGGAAGCTCGATCGGGGCCTGCGCTGCGTGTTGGTGACGGTGGTGGCGGTCGAAGGCAGTTCGATGCGCGATCCGGGCACGCATATGGGCGTGTGCCAGGACGGCAGCTTTTGCGGTTCGCTGTCGGGTGGCTGTATCGAGGCGGCGGTGGTGGCCGAAGCGCTGGCGGCGCTGGCTGACGGTGCGCCACGGATCGTGCGCTTCGGCACGGGGTCGCCCTATCTCGACATCCGCCTGCCCTGCGGCGGCGGGCTCGACATTCATTTCCAGCCGCTCGCCGATGCAGGGCTGGTCGCTGCCGGGCTTGCGGCAGTGGAAGCCCGCCAGCCGTTTACGGTGGCGATCACGCCCGCTGGTGCGGCCTTTGCGCAAGGCTGGATGCCGCCTCGCTTCGATTTCGCCGGCGGGTACGGAGCCTTCGGCCACTGGCCGCAGGCGCGGCTGGTGCTGGTGGGCCACGGCGCCGGGCTGGCCGCGCTCGCCCGGCTGGCGCGGACGATGGAGCTCGCGGTTGAAGCGCTCTCGCCCGATGCCGGGCTGGTCGCCGCGCTGGAACGCGAAGGCCTGCGCGCCGCGCGGCTTGCGCGCTCCACCGACACCGCGATGCTGCGCGGCGATCGCTGGACCGCCTTCGCCTTCCTGTTCCACGATCACGACTGGGAGATTGCGCTGCTGCGGCAGGCGCTGGCGCTACCCCACTTCTACGTCGGCGCGATGGGGGGACGCCGCGCGCATGCGCTGCGGCGGGCAGCGCTCGCTCAGGCGGGGGTGGCCAAGCCGCAGGTCGCCAGCATCCACGCGCCCATCGGCCTGTTCCATTCCTCGCGCGATCCCGGCACGCTGGCGCTCTCGGCGCTGGGCGAAATCGTCAAGGCCTATCAGGACAGCAGTTTCGAGACCGGGCTTGGCTGACGCGGTGGCCCTGCTCGCCGCCGGGCAGTCGCGCCGGTTCGGCGGCGACAAGCTGGTGGCGGATTTCAGGGGCGGGATGCTGGGCCTGCATGCGGGCGACACGTTGGGGCAGATCGCCTTCGCGCATCGCTGGGTGATCGTCGCCGGTTTCGACCATGCCTGCATCCCCGGCTGGGCGGCGGCGGGATTCGATCCGATCCTGAACCCGGACGCCGCACAGGGCATGGGCACCTCGGTCGCGCTGGCGGGCCGGCTGGCGCATGAGGCGGGCGCGGATCGGCTGCTGATCGCGCTCGCCGATATGCCGCTGGTCCCGCAGTCCCACTTCACTGCGCTGCTGGGCCGCGCGCCGGATGCACAGGCCCTTGTCGCCTCAAGCGACGGGACGGCGCCGATGCCGCCCGCCGTCTTCGGCAATGCGCATTTCGAACGGTTGATGCAGGCAAGCGGCGACAGCGGCGCGCGCGTGCTGCTTGTGGCGGCCGATCTGGTCATTGCACCACAAGCCACCCTGTTCGATATCGACGACGAGAGTGCCTTGCGCAGGCTCGGCTAGAGGGATTTCGCGCCGGATGGAATCATCCGGCGGCCCGGGAATCACGGCAAACGAAAGATAAGCCACAGTGGTTTCGGTTCGATCGGAACCGGAACGACTCTAAGCCAGCGCCAGCACGCCGGCCAGGATGTTGCGCACCAGGTCGACCTGCCCGCGCGCGCCGGTCTTGGCGTAGATCCGCTTCGAATAGTAGCGCGCGGTCTCCAGCGTCAGCCCGTGCTGCGCGGCGGCCTCGGCGATCGACAGGCCTTGCGAGAGTGACCACGCCAGCCGCGCCTCCGCCGGGGTCAGGTCGAACAGGTCGACCAGCTGCTCGTGCCGGTCCGCGCTCGAGGATCGGTCGCCGCGCAGGTAGATCACCGCCACCGCGCGGCGATCGCCGGTGAGCGAATCGAGGCGCATCGGCGAAACCAGCACATCGATCCACGGATCGCGGCTGAGGTTGAGCGCGCGCGGGCGGTGGCGCTGGTCCGCCGCAAAGCCGCGCACCAGCGCGGTCAGCTGGCGGTCGACCGCGGGCGAGGAGGGGACCAGCCGATCATAGGGCCCGCGGCGCAGCGAGCCCGAGCGTTCGAGGAAGCGTTCGGCCTGCGGGTCGCAATCGACGATCCGGCAGCGTTCGTCGACCGCGATCCAGCCGAAATTCATCCGCCGGAAGGCGTCGGCGCTCATCGAGGCACGGGCCTTCTCCTGTTCGAGCGATGCCAGGACGCGCAGCGCCACGCGCAGATGCGCGGCGAGCGCGGCGAGCAGGCTCGAATGTTCGGCGTCGAGCGGCGCGGATGATCCCACCGCCAGCCACGCCTCGAGACCGCTCGGGTCGCGCAGGCGGATCGCGCGCAGGTCCGCCGGCAGGTTCCCGCCGCCGCCCGCATCGACCAATTCGCTGAGCGCATAGGTCCGCCCCTCGCGCATGGCCTCGCCCAGCAGCCGCGCGACACCGCCCGCATCGCCGTCGCTCAGCACCAGCTCGTCGCGCGATCCGGGCGTGCGCAGGCGCAGCAGCGCCAACTCCCCGCCCGACGCGCGTTTCAGGCGGCGAAGAAAAGTTTGCCACATCGGCTGTTCGAACATTCCATCGTGCAGCGGCACGAGGAGTTCGGTCTCGCCAAGGTTGGGGATACGCATGCGCACAAGGTAACACCTCCCAAATGGGAGGTCCACCGCGAATGGTTCGCACTATCTCAGGCCGCCGAAAAGGAATTGCGATGAACGACGCCAGCACCCTCACCCATCTCCAGCGTCTCGAGGCGGAGGCGATCCACATCATGCGCGAAGTGGTCGCCGAAGCCGAAAAGCCGGTGATGCTCTATTCGATCGGCAAGGACAGCGCGGTGATGCTGCATCTGGCCAGAAAGGCCTTCTATCCCTCGCCCCCGCCCTTCCCGCTGCTCCACGTCGACACGACGTGGAAGTTCAGGGACATGTACGCGCTGCGCGAAAAGAGCGCGCTCGATGCGGGGATGGAACTGATCGTCTACCACAACCCCGAAGCGATGGAGCGCGCGATCAACCCGTTCGACCACGGCCCGCTGCACACCGACATGTGGAAGACCGAGGGACTGAAGCAGGCGCTCGACAAATACGGCTTCGACGCGGCCTTCGGCGGCGCGCGGCGCGACGAGGAAAAGAGCCGCGCCAAGGAGCGCATCTTCTCCTTCCGTACCGCCAGCCACGGGTGGGACCCGAAGAACCAGCGCCCCGAATTGTGGGACCTCTACAACGCGCGCAAGAAGAAGGGCGAGAGCATCCGCGTCTTCCCCATCTCCAACTGGACCGAACTCGATATCTGGCAATACATCATGGCCGAGGCCATCGAGATCGTGCCGCTCTATTTCAGCGCGCCGCGCCCGACCTTCGAATATGAAGGCGGCCTGTTCATGGCCGACGACATCGAACGGCTCGAAAGGGTCATGGGCAAGCGTCCCCAGATCACCGAAAAATCGATCCGCTTCCGCACGCTGGGCTGCTTCCCGCTGACCGGCGCGGTCGAGAGCGAGGCCGCGACGCTGGCCGAAGTGGTGCAGGAAATGCTGCTCACCACCACCAGCGAACGCCAGGGCCGCGTGATCGACAGGGACGGCGGCGATGCGTCGATGGAGAAGAAGAAGCAGGAGGGTTATTTCTAAGGATTTTAGCTTCCACCCGTTCGCCCTGAGCTTGTCGAAGGGCCGTCCTGCTTCCGGGACGACGGTAGGAACGAAGTGCGGGGCTTCGACAAGCTCAGCCCGAACGGATTTGAGGACTATGACCGACCCCATCTACCAGACCGACGCGCTGATCGCGGAGGACATCGAGGCCTATCTCGATCAGCACCAGAACAAGTCGATGCTGCGCTTCATCACCTGCGGCAGCGTGGACGACGGCAAGTCGACTCTGATCGGCCGGCTGCTCTACGATTCGAAAATGATCTTCGAGGACCAGCTTGCCGCGCTCGAAAGCGACAGCAGGCGGGTCGGCACGCAGGGGCAGGAAATCGACTTCGCGCTGCTGGTCGACGGCCTCGCCGCCGAGCGCGAACAGGGCATCACGATCGACGTCGCCTATCGCTTTTTCGCGACCGAGAAGCGCAAGTTCATCGTCGCCGACTGCCCGGGGCACGAACAATACACGCGCAACATGGTCACCGGCGCCTCGACCGCGGACCTTGCGGTGATCCTGATCGACGCGCGCAAGGGCGTGCTGGTGCAAACCAGGCGGCACAGCTTCCTGTGCCACCAGCTGGGCATCCGCAAGCTGGTGCTGGCGGTCAACAAGATGGACCTGATCGATTACGACCAGGCCAGGTTCGACGCGATCGTCGCCGATTATGCCCGTTTCGCCCAGAGCATCGGCATCGCGGGCTTCACCGCGATCCCGATTTCGGGCTTCAGGGGCGACAACATCACCACGCATTCGCCCAACACGCCGTGGTACGAAGGGCCGACGCTGGTCGACCACCTCGAGCAGGTCGAGATCGACGCCGCGGGCGATGCGGACAAGGCGTTCCGCATGCCGGTGCAGTGGGTCAACCGCCCCAACCTCGACTTCCGCGGCTTTTCCGGGCTTATCGCCAGCGGCACGGTCAAGCCGGGCGACCGGCTGCGCTCGCTGCCTTCGGGCAAGGTGAGCACGGTCAAGTCGGTCGTCACGATGGGTAGCGATCTCGACCGGGCCATTGCCGGGCAGTCGGTGACGATCTGCCTCGAGGACGAGATCGACTGTTCGCGCGGCGACGTGCTGGCCGCGGCCGACAGCCCGCCCGAGGTCGCCGACCAGTTCGAGGCCACCATCGTGTGGATGGACGACGAACCGCTGGTCGTCGGGCGCGCCTACTGGATGAAGCTGGGCACACAGACGGTCAGCGTGACCGTGGCGCACCCGAAATACGAGATCGACGTCAACAATCCGGCGGGGTCCGGGTCGCATCTCGCCTCGCAGACGCTCCACCTCAACCAGATCGGCGTGTGCGAGATCACCACCGACAAGCGCGTGGTGTTCGATCCCTATGGCGAAAACCGCGCGCTGGGCGGGTTCATCCTGATCGACAAGATCACCAACCACACCGTGGGCGCGGGGATGCTGCATTTCAGCCTGCGCCGCAGCCAGAACGTCCACTGGCAGGCGACCGACATCACCCGCGAACATCACGCGGCGATGAAGAACCAGACGCCGCGCGTGCTGTGGTTCACCGGCCTGTCGGGCTCGGGCAAGTCGACCATCGCCAACGAGGTCGAAAAGAAGCTGGCGATCATGAACCGCCACACCTTCCTGCTCGACGGCGACAATGTCCGCCACGGGCTCAACAAGGATCTCGGCTTTACCGAGAGCGATCGGATCGAGAACATCCGCCGCATCGGCGAGGTGGCCAGGCTGATGAGCGATGCGGGCCTGATCGTGCTGACCGCCTTCATCAGCCCGTTTCGCGCCGACCGCCAGCTGGTGCGCGACATGATGGCCCAGGGCGAGTTCATCGAAATCCACGTCGACACCCCGCTCGAAGTGGCCGAGGCGCGCGACGTGAAGGGCCTCTACAAGAAGGCCCGCGAAGGCAGGCTGAAGAACTTCACTGGAATCGACAGCCCCTATGAGGCACCCGAGAACCCCGAAATCCGGGTCAACACGGTCGAAATGACCCCCGAGCAAGCGGCCGATTTCATCATCGGCCAGATCCTGCCGCTGAAGTGACGCAGGCAAGGGGCCGGACAGGCGAAAGGGGTGGTCCGCAAACCGCCCCTTTCGCTTCGCCGGTCTGCTGAACCTGCCTCAGCCCGGGCTTTTCGGGCCGGCGCCGCCCTGCGCTCCGATCAGCGCGGCACCAAAGGCGGTTATCGCACCGCCGACCAGCAGCGTGGTCTGCGCCCCGGTCGATCGCTCGATCCCGCCAAGGCATCCTGCCCGGTCCGCCCAATCGAGCCAGTCGAGCCAGCTATAGAGCTTGCCGGTGCCGACATCGCGGTAGGTCTTGCCCGCGAATTTCCAGCTTTCGGGCGAATTGCCCTGGTCCAGCCACCGCGAATATTCGGGTTCGATCCGGCGGCAATTCCAGGCTTCGGGCGCATCGAGCGCACCGGGCGTGCCCGAATCGATCGGCGCGTCGTTCGTGCCCTGCGCCGACCCCACGGCACCGGGACCAAGCGACAGCACCGCAAGACCAGCCAAGATTCTCCACCGCATTGACCCGGTCCCGATTGTTGCAATCCGCCGCGGCCATAGCCCAAGGGCCGGCGCGGTTCAATATTGCCGGCCCTTCGGGCAAGCTCCCCTTCAGGCAGGCAGGGCGAGGTGCTGTGCCCCGCAGCCCCGCCCGCCCGCATCAGCCTCCCCGAGCCGGTGGCGACACAAATCCCGGCCAAAGAACCCCTGACATGCCGCCGCGGCCTATTGGATCCGGACCTTGGACCCGTTCCGGTTCCGATCGAACCGCTAGAGCGCCGGCTTTGATTGCATCAAAGTCGGTACTTTAGGGTCAGGCCCCATTACCCTAGTTTCCTGTCTTACCGTGATTTCCTGGTCGCCAGATGATCCCATCTGGCGCGAAATCACTCTAGAAACCTATGCTGATGGTCGCCCCCCATGTCCGCGGATCGCCCGGCAGGCCGGCAATCAGGCCGGTATTGCCGGGCCCGACGAACAGCTGTTCGAAATAGTTCTGGTCGAATGCGTTGCGGACCCAGCCAAAGATGTTGAGGCCAAAGTCGCTGCGGAATCCCAGCCGGAAGTTCGACAGGCTGTAGCCGTCGACCAAGGTATAGATCGAGGGCGAGGCATTCGACGAAAAGTTCGAGCGATAGTTCCCGTCATAACCAAGATAGACTTCCCCGTCCTGGCCGAGAAAGCTGGCCGGGGCGTTGGCTTCGGCACCGAACGAGAACGACCACTTCGAGACACCCGGCAGGCGCTGGCCGGAAATGTCGCAATTCGCCGGACTGAAGCCGCCCGGCGTGCCGGGAGCGCTCGGCGTGTTGTTGCCGGCCGCGGTGCCACCCGAAAGTTCCGGTGGGCATGGCGCATCGACGAAGCGGACATATTTGGCATCGGTATAGGCACCGCTCAGATAGGCGTTGAACCGCTCGCCCGGGCGGATCGAGAAATCGGCCTCGACCCCCTGCGATCGCACCTTGTCGGCATTGGCGAGGAAGCCGCGCAGCACCCCGAACTGGCCGTTGGTCACGGTCGCCTGATAATCGCCGATGTCGGTGCGGAAGGCGGCAAGGTTGAGCGTCGCCGTGCGATCCCAGAATTGCGACTTGATGCCCACCTCGAAATGGTCGATCGATTCGGGCCTGATCTGCCCGGCTGCCGCGATCGGCACACCGGCCGTATCGGTGGGCAGGCCGTTCTGGTTGATGCCGATGGTCTTGAAGCTCTTGGCATAGGTGCCATAGGCCAGAACGTCAGGGGCCAGCTCATGGCTGAGCGTCAGGTCATAAGTGAAATTCCAGTCGCTGTTGGTCGGTGCACTGAGCTGCGGCCGGAACACGGCGAGCTGCGCCACGCTGCGCGCATCGGTTTCGTTGCCCAGCAGTTCGGTTCCGTCCCCGGTGAAAACGCGGCGCTCAAAAAACCCTTCCTTCCTGTCGTAATTGAGGCGAACGCCGGGCTGGATGGTGAAACTGTCGGACACCTTCCAGCTCAGCTGACCGAACAGGGCCAGGCTGGTGCTTTTCAGGAACTGGGTGTTGCGCGCGGTCAGGCCATCCAGCACGGTGGGATCATTCGACAGCGGATTGCTGGGGTTGATGGTAAAGCGGCTCGATGCTGCACCGTGAGCTTCCAGCCCCTGCGTATCGATCCGCTGGTTAAAGGCGAAAGCCCCGATCACGAAATCGATCGCATCGCCGGACTGGGAATAGCGAAACTCCTGCGTGTACTGATCCTGTTGCGAGGGATTGTTCGAGGCGTTGACGATCGGCAGCCCGGTGAAATCGCGGTCGTTTTCCGGCTTCCAGTCCCAGGTGCGCCACGCGGTAATCGAGGACAGGGTCCCCGGCCCCAGGTCCCAGTTGACCCGAAGAGCGGCGCCGCCAATCGTGTTGCCCGCGTTGAGGTTGGCATCAAGGTCGCTCAGCCGGTCGAACGGATTGGTGCTCGGCGGCGCATAGTTCTGGGCAGCGGCGAGCGCGGCGAACTGCCGGTTCAAGGATCGCTGCGTTGCGCCGGTGCGAACGAAGACGGAACCGCAGCATTCGGCATCCTGCGTGCTGTAATCACCGACAAGGGTCACGCTGAGGTCCGGGGTCGGTTCCCACAGCAACTGCGCGCGCAGGCCGATATTGTCCTGGCTCTGGATCCACTCATTGCTCGTGACGTTGAAGATCGTGCCCCGGCGGCTGGTGCTGGACAGCGCCACGCGCGCGGCAAGAGTATCCGACAGCGGGCCGGAAATGGCCGCCTTGGCCTGCTGGAAGTTGTAATTGCCCAGGCTCACCTCGGCCTTGCCTTCGAATTCGAACGTCGGCTGGTTGGTGGTGATGTTGATCGCGCCCGCGGTGGTATTCTTGCCGTAAAGCGTGCCCTGGGGCCCGCGCAGCACTTCGATCTGGGCGACATCAAGGAAATCGAAAGTGGCGGTGGCCACCCGCGAATAATAGACATCGTCGATATAGATGCCGACCCCCTGCTCGAACCCGTCGCTGGTCAGCCCGAAGGGCACGCCGATTCCGCGGATGTTGACCGCGGTGTTGCGCGGGTTCGAGGAATAGAACTGCAAGGTCGGGGTCAGCTGCTGCAGGCGGCCGACATTGAAGCTGCCGGTATTGTCGATCTGTTCGCCACCGACGACGGAAATGGCGATGGGAATATCCTGCGCCGCCTCGTTGCGCCGCCGGGCGGTCACGATGATGGCATCGCCATCGCTCGCGCCGGTGCCGACCGAGACCTGATCGGATGATTCCGCAGTATCATCGGCCAGTGCCGGCACCGAATGGAATGCCGCGAGAACGGCACCTGTGAGCAAAATCCTACGCGTCTTCATGATCTGTGTCCCTGGGTTTCAGAGACCTTCCGGTGGTCCGGTCAGATCTGTCTTGGTTGATGAGTTGGTTTGAATTGCTGTGTCCCGATCAGTTCGGCTTGAGCCGCTTCTTCTCGGTCACGTCGATCTGGACGACCCTGCCTTCGTGCACGGTGAGCGAAACATTGCCGAATTTCAGGCCGGCAAGGGCTTCGCGGACACTGGCGATGCTTTCGTCCATCAGCCGCGACGCGTCGGGCGAAAGGGGCTGTTTGGAAACATCATTCATGCTTGCACTCCGTCTGCAGGGAAAAGCCTCCCGCGCTTGATCCGCAATGCCAGGCGCTGGCCGGGCTGCGGGGGAGGGTTTGCGGTGTCGAGGTCGATCTCGATGAGCTGGGTGAGGCCGCTGACCGTGCCTTCGACACGCCAGTCGCCTCCCCGGCGATAGACATCGGTCACGATTATCGGAAGGCAGCCGGCCTGGTCCGCGGCGATGGCCACGTCATGCGGCCGGAAATCCAGCCGCGCAGGGCCGTCGGCGACAGGCCCCGCTTCCACGCACAGCGGCCGGTCGTGGAAATTTGTCGTACCACCGGTAACTGTGACGGGCAGACTGTTCGTATCGCCGACAAAGCCGGAAACGAACCGGCTGCCGGGCGTCATGTACACCGCCTCGGGCGTGCCGATCTGTTCGATCGCCCCGTGATCCATGACGACGACACGGTCCGCCAGTTCGAGCGCTTCTTCCTGATCGTGCGTCACGAAGATCGAGGTCAGCCCCATCTGTTCGTGCAACTGCCTGAGCCAGCGCCGCAGTTCCTTGCGGACCTTGGCGTCGAGCGCGCCGAATGGCTCGTCGAGCAGCAGCAGTTGCGGCTCTACCGCCAGCGCACGGGCCAGCGCCACGCGCTGCCGCTGCCCGCCCGAGAGCTGGGCAGGGTAGCGCCCGCCCAGCCCGCCGAGCTGCACCAGATCGAGCAGTTCGTCGGCCCTGGCGCGGATGGCGGCCTTTGACGGGCGCATGGACCGCGGCCTGACCGACAGCCCGAACCCGACATTGTCGGCAACGCTCATATGCTTGAACAGGGCATAGTGCTGGAAGACGAAGCCGACCTTGCGGTCTGCCACCTTGAGGTCGGTGACGTCATCGCCGTTGAAGGCGACGCGGCCCGCATCGGGAAAGACAAGTCCGGCGATGATGCGCAGCAATGTCGTCTTGCCCGACCCCGATGGACCGAGCAGGGCAAGGAACTCGCCGTCGCGGACTTCGAGGTCGATGCGCTTGAGGGCATCGAACGTGCCGAAGCGTTTGGAAATATTACGCAGCGTAATCAATGTCGCGCACTCTCATGGGCATAGCCGAACCGCCATTCGAGCAGGGATTTGAGCACCAGCGTCACAAGCGCGAGCATGGCCAGCAGCGATGCGACGGCGAAGGCGGCGACGAAATTATATTCGTTGTAGAGAATCTCGACATGGAGCGGCATGGTGTTGGTCAGCCCGCGCAGGTGCCCCGAGACGACCGAGACGGCCCCGAACTCACCCATGGCGCGGGCATTGCACAGCAGCACGCCATAGAGCAGCCCCCAGCGGATATTGGGCAGTGTCACGCGAAAGAAGGTCTGCAGCCCGCTGGCGCCGAGCGACAGCGCCGCCTCCTCGTCGTCGCGCCCCTGTTCCTGCATCAGCGGGATCAGTTCGCGGGCGACGAAGGGGAAGGTCACGAAGACGGTTGCCAGCACGATCCCGGGCACCGCGAAGATGATCTGGATGTCATGATCGCGCAGCCATGGGCCAAGCCATCCCTGAGCCCCGAACAGCAGGACGTAGACCAGGCCCGCGACTATCGGTGAAACCGAGAAAGGCAGGTCGATGAAGGTGATGAGCAGGCTCTTGCCCGGAAAATCGAACTTGGCGATCGCCCATGCCGCGACGATGCCGAACACGATGTTCAGGGGCACGCTGATGGCGGCCACGATCAGCGTCAGCCCGAACGCCGAAAGCGCATCGGGTTCGGCGAGGGCCTGGCCATAAGCTCCCAGACCGCTCGATAGCGCTGCGGCGAAAATCGTGACCAGCGGCAGCAGGAGGAAGACGACGAGAAACGCGAGAGCGGCAGCCGTCAGGGCGGACTTGCTCCAGCCGGATTCTGGACGGGCACTCATGCGACCACCCTGCGTCGGCTCCACGCCTGCACCAGATTGATGAACAGGAGCATGGCAAACGAGATCAGCAGCATGACGACGGCGATCGCCGTCGCGCCCGCATAGTCGTATTGCTCGAGCTGGGTCACGATGAGAAGCGGGGCGATTTCCGATTTGAAGGGCATGTTGCCGGCGATGAAGATGACCGAGCCGTATTCGCCCACCCCCCTCGCCAGTGCCAGCGCGAACCCGGTGAGAAGCGCGGGCCCGATGGCCGGCAGGATGACCCTTGCAAAGACCTGGAACGGCGTTGCGCCGAGCGACAGCGCCGCCTCTTCCACCTCGGCACCGATATCGGCGAGAACCGGCTCGACCGAGCGGACGATGAAGGGCAGGCCGATAAAGATCAGCGCAACGGTGATGCCGACCGGATTATAGGCGACCTTTATGCCGAACGGCTCGAGCAGCCGGCCGATCCAGCCACTGCCGGCATAAATCGCCGTAAGAGCAATCCCCGCAACGGCTGTCGGCAAGGCAAACGGCAGGTCGATCAGGGCATCGAAGACGCGTTTGCCCGGGAACCGGTAGCGCACGAACACCCAGGCGATGATCGTACCGAACACGGCGTTGACCGCCGCGGCGGCGAGCGCAGTACCGAAGCTGACCTTGTAGGCCGCGATTGCCCGATCGGAAAAACCGACCGCGATGAAATCGCCCAGGCCCATGCCCGCGGCCCGGATGAACACGGTGCTGAGCGGGATCAGCACGATCAGCGAGAGCCAGGCCAGGGTCAGTCCCATCGTCAGGCCGAATCCCGGAATGACCGATCCGGGCCGCCTGGATCGCCGCGCGCCGCGCGCGACCGGCATCTGCAGCGGACTGCTCAATGCGATTTCCATGGCAAGCTACTTTCTGGCGTTGGTGACGATCGTATCGAACACGCCGCCATCGATGAAGAAGCGACGCTGCGCCTCCTGCCAGCCGCCGAACGCACCATCGACCGTCACGAGCTTCACCTTGGGAAACTTCGCGGCGTATTTCGCCCTCACGGCTTCGTCGGTCGGCCTGAAGTAGTGCCTGGCGATGATGTCCTGCGCTTGCGGCGTGTAGAGATAGCGCAGATAGGCTTCGGCGGCCTCGCCGGTTCCGTGCCGGCGGGCATTGCCGTCAAGAACGGCAACCGGCGGTTCGGCGAGGATGGAAATGGACGGAACAACGATATCGAACTTGTCCTCGCCGAGTTCCTTCTGCGCAAGGAAGGCTTCGTTCTCCCAGGCCAGCAGGACATCGCCGATGCCCCGTTCGGCGAAGGTCGTGGTCGCCCCGCGCGCACCGCTGTCGAGCACCGGAACATTGGCGAAGAGCCGGCGCATGAAGTTCTCGGCCGCCGCATCGGTCCCGTATTTCTCTTTCGCATAGGCCCATGCGGCGAGGAAGTTCCAGCGCGCGCCGCCACTGGTCTTGGGATTGGGGGTGATCACCGCCACACCCGTTTGCACCAGGTCGTCCCAGTCGCCGATCCCCTTGGGATTCCCTTCGCGCACGAGGAATACGATCGTCGAGGTATAGGGTGCGCTGTTATTGGGCAGGCGTTGTTGCCAACCCCCGGTGAGCGCGTCCGATCTTTCGGCGATTTCGTCGATGTCATAGGCGAGCGCCAGAGTGACCACATCGGCGTCGAGGCCGTCGATCACCGCGCGCGCCTGCTTGCCCGCGCCGCCATGGCTCATGTTGATCTTCAGATCCTGCCCCGTCTGCCGTTTCCACCGGGCGGCGAAGCTCGGGTTGATCGCTTGATAAAGCTCGCGGGTCGGGTCGTAGGATACGTTGAGAAGTTCGATCGACGCCTGCGCTGCGGTGGCACCAGCCTGCTCTGCGCCTTGCGAGCAGGCAGTCAGCGCCACAGCCGCACCGGCAAGCAGGATTCCCAGCGGCCCCGTGCGCCACCTCGGGATTATCTCCATGGTTGCATTCTCCCTGCGAATGACCGGCGACAGGATGCCGTCCGAATCAGTCCGATAAATCCTATCGGTTAACTAGGGATATGCAACAGGTTTTTGAATCATCAGCCCGCGCGGCGATCCTCGCGGGGCAGGGCCACGCCAAACGGAGTGTTCGCGAGGGCATCGCCAATCGTCCGCGCGTCCAGCACACGCCTGCTGGCATCATAGGATCGGGCGAACTCGCGCCTGATCTCGCAGTTCGCCTCGCTGACGCAATCCTCGCACCGCCGGTAGGATTGGCGCGACAGGCACGGGAGGGGGGCCAGCGGACCTTCGAATATTCTCAAGACTTCACCGAAACTGACGGTATCCGCGGGTCGGAGCATGACATACCCGCCGCTCTTGCCGCGACGGCTGTCGAGAATGCCCGCTTTCTTCAGATCGAGCAGGATCTGCTCGAGAAACTTGTGAGGGATGCTGTAGCGCCGCGCGATCCCGGCACTGGTCATGGCCTCGCCCTCGGGCGCCGCGGCTATCGCCAGCAGGGCTCTGAAGGCATATTTGGCCTTGTTCGAGATCATGACATTTCCCTATTCAAGAAGTAGGCATTTAACCCATGACAGCAATTCTTGCAAGCATCAGTTCGCCAACAGCAGCGCGAATGCCAGCGCCGCGGTTACGAGGCAGAGGACCGTCAGCGGCGCTCCCAACCTGGCAAAGTCGAGAAAGCGATAGCCGCCCGCGCCCATCACCACGGCATTGTTATGGTGCCCGAAGGGGGTCAGAAAATCGAGCGAGGCACCGATCGCGACCGCTATCAGAAGCGGTTCGACCGGCGTAGCCGTGCGCGTTGCCAGGCCCGCCGCTATGGGGCTGAGCACGACTGCCGTCGAGACATTGTCGATGAACGGGGTGATGGCCACCGCAAGCGCGAGGATCGCCAGAACGACCACCAGCGGTTCACCCGCCGGGAGGCATGATGCGATCGCGTCGGCAATGAGGCGGGCGGCCCCCGTCTCTTCCACCGCAAGCCCCAGGGGGATCATCGCGGCGAGGAGCAGGACGATGCCCCAGTTGAGATCCTGCAGCGCGGTGCGCAGGTTCAGGCTTCCGGTGACGATCAGGCCAAGGACGACCGCCCCGAACGCGATCTGGGTCGGAACCAGATCGAATGCCGTGGCCAGCACTCCCGCTGCAAAGATCGATACCGGCAGCACCGCCCCGCGGATCTGGCGCGCAGGACGCCGCGGGGAAAGCACCAGCAACCCGCATTCGCTTGCAAGGCGGCGTACCGCATCCCTGTCTCCGGCGAACAGGAGGACATCGCCCATCGAGACCGGCAAATCGGCAAAGCGGCCTTCGATCCGCCCACGTCGGCTTGCCATGGCCTTCACCCTGACATCGCCCATCCCATGGCTCTCCGCGTCCTCGATACGCGAGCCGAGCAGCAGGCTTTCAGGCATGACGACGACCTCGGTGAACGCATCGGCGCTTGCGTCCCGCGCGCTTTCGAATGCACCCGCTTCCTCGAACTCCTCGATACGCGCGATATTGGCCTCGAAGAGAATGGTATCGCCCCTCGCAAGGACGATATCCGCGCGGCGTGCGAACACATGTACGCCATGCCTCGATACACCGTGAATCCGGATACCCAGTTTCGCTTCCAGATCCGGCACCCGTGCGCCGGCAAAATCGCTGTTCGGGCCGATGATCCGCTCCGCGAGAAAATCGGTCGGTCCGGCGTCCAGTGCCTGCGCGGCACCATCCGCACGGCGTTCGAAGATGCGCGGTCCGGCCAGTGCAACCCACAAGATGCCGATGACCGCGAGTGGTCCGCCGATCACACCGAGTTCGAAATATCCGAGATTGCGGCCGGTCTCGTTTGCCACCCATTCGTTGACGACCAGATTTGCCGGTGTTCCGGTCAGCGAACACATTCCCCCAAGCAGGGTCGCGAAAGACAAGGGCATCAGGACCCTTGCAGGAGCCATCCTGAGCCGCGCGCATACGGAAATCGCTACGGGGAAAAGCAGCGCCAGAGCGCCGATGTTGTTCATGAAGACCGATACCGCCGCCCCGGTCGTGCACAGGAACAGGATTATGCCCGTTTCGCCATGCCACTTCGACGCGATGCGCCGTGCGAAGTCATCGATGATGCGGGTGCGCGAAAGCGCGGCAACCACCAGCAGTATCTCGACAACGGTCACGACTGCCGGACTGGCAAGGCCGGAAAAGACCGACTCCACCGGGACGACCCCGAGCGCGAAGGCGGCGGCAAGCCCGCACAGCGCGACGACCTCGATCCTGAACCGCTCTGACGCATAGGCGATGAGCATGACAAGCAGGACCGTCAGGATCGCGCCCTGTTCAAAGCTCATGGCCGACCCTTTCCGAAGACTTTCTGCCGATATGCCATCACCCGAAGCCCGTGCGCCCCCTTAATGCCTATCGTGCCAATAGGAAATAACCTGCCGGTAGCGGAGACCCCACCCATGGACAATCGGCTGCACCGACCTGCCCGCCGGCTTCAGCATCCATCCGACGACTGCTCGCCTGCGGAACGCTTCGCCGATCGCGTATCAATGCACGCTTGCAACTTAATTCCTACTATTTAAATAGGCTATTGGAGCTGACCGGCGAATCGGTCGGCATCCGATGATGCCAAACGACCGATGCCCGGGCGACAACGCCAAGCCTCGTCATTTTCATGCAGGAGATACTTCATGAAACGCGAGCTTTCCGCAACCCTGCCGACCGGACGGCAACCGATACTGCTGACCCTGCCGGGCCTCAACAACAGCGGGCCTTCCCACTGGCAGTCGCTTTGGGAGGAAAAACGCGACGACTGCTTTCGCGTCGACTTCGGCATGTGGGAGCGCCCGCACCGCAACGTCTGGCTGAACAAGCTCGACGCCGCGATCGGCTCGGCCCCGATTCCGGTCATCCTTGTGGCGCATTCCCTGGCTTGTCATGCCGTGGCATGGTGGAACCGGTTCGCCGAGCCGCGCAAGCGGGCGAAGGTGACAGGGGCCCTGCTTGTGGCACCGCCAAGCGTTGAAAACCTCGCTCCGGGCAGCCGGCTTGCCCCCTTCTCGCCACTCGTGCGGGAGCGGCTCGCCTTCCCATCCATACTCGCGGCCAGCAGGAACGACGAATATTCGAGTTTCGGGCATTCGCGGACAATGGCCAGGCTTTGGGGAAGCCGCTTGGTGGATGCCGGATGGATCGGCCACATCAATGCCGAGTCCGGCCTTGGCTGCTGGCCGTACGGGGAATTCCTGGTCGACCGGCTGATCCGTTCGCTATCCGCGCCGCCGGAGCGCCAAGCCCTGCACGGCCCGGGCGCGGCCAGGATCGACAGCGCGGAAATCAGCCTCAATTTGTAAGCCTGTGGCGGTTCGACAGACGTGCAGGCCAAGCCTGGCGCATGCGATGCAGGCCGCCTTGCCTTGTTCTCCCCCGCAGGATCGTGCGCCAGGATTGAGAAACCGGGGCAAAGCAACCTCCCGGTCAGGCTGTAGCGGCCCAAGCGTTGCCCCGCCGTCGCGTCGCCCCGCCGTCTGGCGGGCAGGCTTGTTGCGAGGTAACAAATGACCAAGTCCCATGATGGCCCTTCGTTCGGCGCGCTACTGCAAGCCTTTGCGAGGGTCGGCCTGCTCAGCTTTGGCGGTCCGGCAGGACAGATTGCGCTGATGCATCGCGAACTGGTCGAGGACCGCGGCTGGGTCAGCGAAGCAGACTTCCTTCACGCGCTCAACTTCTGCCACCTGTTGCCCGGTCCCGAAGCGCAGCAACTGGCGACCTGGATCGGCTGGCGGCTGCACGGCTGGCGCGGCGGGCTGGCGGCGGGGCTGCTGTTTGTCATTCCCGGGGCGATCGTCATGCTGGCGCTGTCGTATTTTTACGCGCTGGCCGCAAATCTCGGGTGGTTTGCAGCGATCTTTCTCGGGGTGAAGGCCGCGGTACTGGCGATCGTCGCACAGGCGTTGCTGCGCATAGGCGCGCGCGCGCTCGATACCCGGTTCAAGCAGGCGGTTGCCCTTGCGGCGTTCGTCGCGCTGTTTTTCCTCGACCTGCCATTCCCCCTGATCGTATTCGGCGCGGGCGTGCTGGGCATGGCGGTGGCGGCCATGCGTCCCGACTGGCTGGCGCTCAAGACGACGGGCGCGGATCGCCCGGCAGGTCCCCGGCCATGGGCGGCGACATTCGGGGTGATCCTGCTCTGGGCCGCGATCTGGGCCGCGCCGATGGTCGTGGTGCTCGCCACGCTGGGCCGCCAGCATGTCCTGTGGGACATCGGTGCCTTCTTCTCGCAACTCGCGGTCGTGACCTTTGGCGGGGCCTATGCCGTTCTCGCCTATATGGCGCAGGAAGCGGTCCAGGGCTATGGCTGGCTTCAGCCGGGAGAGATGGCCGACGGCCTCGGCCTCGCCGAAACGACGCCCGGCCCGCTGATCATGGTCACGCAATTCGTGGGCTTTCTCGCCGCCTTCCGCGCGCCGGAGCCGTTCAGCCCGCTCGTCGCGGGGCTGGTCGGCGCCGGACTGACCACCTGGGTAACCTTCGCCCCCTGCTTCCTGTGGATTTTCGCATTCGCGCCGTGGATCGACCGGCTGCGCAACGCGATCAAGATCAAGGGCGGCCTCGCAGCACTGACCGCGGCCGTAGTAGGCGTAATTGCCAACCTTGCTGCATGGTTTGCGATCCATGTCATGTTCGAACGGGTGGGTGAGCAGGAGGCAGGCCCGCTTCGCGTTCTGGTCCCGGATCTGGCGAGCTTTGATTGGCGTGTCGGGCTGCTTGCGGCGCTTTCATGCTTCTGCGTGTTCAGGGCAAGGTGGTCGGTGATGCGAGTGCTGGGAGCCGCTGCACTGGGCGGTCTGGTCATCGGATCGGCGGTGTAGAGTGATTTCGAGCCAGATGGAATCATCCGGCGACCAGGAAATCACGGTGAAACGAGACTCTGGAGTGCCGATTTTGATGCAATCAAAGCCGGCACTCTAGTCGCCCGCGGGCGGTGCGAGCGGTCCCGGTGCGAAGGCTTCGTCGAGATAGCGCGCCATGCGCAATCCGGCCTGCGCGATCCGGCGTCGCGCGATCGGCAGTGCGCGCTCGATATCGTCCTGCGTCAGCGCGGCTTTATCGGGCAGGGGCCCGGTGCAAGGCGCGCAATCGAAGGCTTCGGGATAGACGAAGCCGCGCGAAATCTCCCAGCTTTCGCGGCCCCAGTCGGCGGCGGCCCCGCCGTCCAGCCCCGCGCGTTCGTCCGGTCCATAGCGGCGCACCAGCGACGGCGCGGCGCTGGTGATCGCGCGTTCGGCCAGCGGTCCGTCCCACACCCGATGCAGGTTGAGCCCGGGCACGAAGCCATAGGCGGTCTCCCGATCGTTGCCGCCGCGATCCTCGCGGTCGCCCGAATGGAGCGGCATATGGATATCGCCGATGAAATGGACCAGGAACGCCAGCGCCTCGAGCCGCACCGCATCGGGCAGCCGTTCGTCGGCCAGGATGCGCTGGTTGCGTTCGATCTGCGCGCTGATGCAATTGCCCCCGGCGCAGTTCTTGCGCGCGTCGTAAGGCTCGATCACCGGCTCGGTCTGGTAATGCCAGGCAAAGCTGTAGCCCCAGCGCCAGCCCTCGCCGCGCAGGCAATCGGGCCAGACCGAAGCGTCGGCCAGCGTCGCCAGCGCGCAATCGGGGGTGCCCAGCTGCGGCGCGGCGCGCAGCAGGCGGGCGATACCCGCGCGCGTCCCTGGCCGCACATTGGCCAGCGCGATATCGGCGGTGGTCCTGTGCGCATAGCCCCCCCAGGCCAGCGCGGGCGCGGGGGCGGCCAGCCCCGCCAACGCCGCCAGCGCGGCGCACAGGTTCAGCCAATGGTTTCGTATTGTTCGATAACCCATTCTTCGTTCTCCGAGGCGGCGATCCACGCCTGCATCCATTCGTGTTCCCACAGCGCCTGCATATAGGCCACGGCAAAGCCGGGCACGGCGATCTGATAGCTGATGAAACGGCTCACCACCGGGGCATAGAACACGTCCGCCGCGCCGAAGGTGCCGAACAGGAACGGCCCGCCGCTGCCGAAACGGCTGCGCGCCTCCGCCCACAGGCCGAGGATGCGCAGGATATCGGCGGTGCAGGCCTCGCTCGGCTCGAACCCGTCGAAGCGGCGGCGCACGTTCATCGGGCAGGCGCCGCGCAGCGCCTGGAAGGACGAATGCATTTCGGCGACCATGGCGCGCGCCATGCCGCGCGCCGCCTCGTCCTTGGGCCAGAACCGGTCGCGCCCGACCTTGTCCGAAAGATATTCGAGAATGGCGAGGCTGTCCCATATCACCGCATCGCCGTCCCACAGCAGCGGAACCTTGCCGCTCGATGGGCGGATCTGCCCGCCATGCTTGTCGGCTTGCCAGTTTTCGCCGAACAGCGGGACCACCAGCTCCTCGAAATGGAGGCCCGACTGCTTGGCCGCGAGCCAGCCGCGCAGCGACCAGCTCGAATAATTCTTGTTGCCGATGATGAGCTTCATGCGGGGCCCCTGTTGCTGCGATTCGGGCGTTAGGCGTTCATCGCGACGCTGTCGACGCTGAACGGTGGAACGCATGGAACACAGTTCCGAAAGATATTCCGCTGTAGCGGGACAAGAGTTTCTGGAGTCTTTGACAAGAGAAACTAGAGCACTTTGCGGCGCGCTCCAGAACGTCTTTAGCCGGAGCGGCGAGCCTCAGCCGCTGATGATTAGCTCACGTGCTGGTGTCACCCGGCCGCTCGCCCTGTAATTGAGCTCGACCTGCTCGATTTCGAACCCTGAGAACATCTCCCGCGAGCGAGGGCAACTCTTCCAGCTGACCCAGTTCGAATCCATCGAGGATATATTCCTTGAGTGTTCTCAGCCTTTGCGAGCCATCGACGATCTCGAGCTTGCCGTTGTCCATTTCCCAGAAG